>NZ_JBHTBU010000007.1:0-683 GCF_042664955.1 Herminiimonas glaciei | reverse complement strand
TCATCCAGGAGTGGGTAGAACTGAGTCCAGACGTCGTCTTTCTTGGCACTCGCAATGTGGCAGAACGCACATTCGCCGTTAGGTTTCGCCTTTGCCGTTGGTGCTTTCGGCTCGTGGTGATTGAAGTTGAAATAACCCCAGCCTCCAGTGTCTGCATATCGTTTGGAATCTTTGACAGTTACGTCGGCACCGTTGAATTTCCCGGGGAAGTAACCACGTCCAGAGGCTTCAGTGCGCGATCCATCTGGATTTTGCCCTGGAAGAGTGAGTTGCAGTTCTTTGAAGAAGATTGTTCCTTCTGGGAATTTGCCCGTCTTCTTGTAAATCGCGTACGAACCTGGCTCGATATATACGTTATGAAATTCAGGGAAATTGGCCTTGCCGCCGTTGAGGGCGTTAGGAGTAAGGGGTGAGCCGACGTACACCCACTCATGGTAATTCTTAGGCAAAATCAAATCACCCGATTTCGTATATTCGGGAAGATAGCGTTTTCTCGCCTGTGAGCCGTCGTTACCAGATCCCGGCTGGGCAAAAGCAGTTGTCACAACAATCGCGCTAAAAATCACGCTGATGACTGGTAAGGAAGTGCGCATAATTTTTCTCCTTCTCTCCAAGACTAGATGAGGTTTCATCGTAGCCTCGTCTTCGTCCCCTTTGGTCCTGTATTGGTTCTTAATCGTCCA
>NZ_JBHTBU010000006.1:0-879 GCF_042664955.1 Herminiimonas glaciei | reverse complement strand
TTAGCCGTATCGCCGGCATAGCTGACGCGGTTATGCAGCGTGCCAAGGCCACCATCAAAGGCATTCACTGCACTGCTGCCATAGAACAAATCGTCGAACAGGCTACCCGTGACATTCTGGATGTTCGTATAGGCATCGTTATTCGCATAACCGCCGCTGCCACGCAAACTCGCCACACCGTTTTGCGTCACCGCACTCAGGTTGACAATCACACCCACATCCGAAGCGCCGTAGTTCACCGTGTTGATGCCACCGCCACCATCAAAAATATTCTCCGCAGCACTGGCGATAAACGTGTCATTCCCCGAAGTACCGGTGATGTCCTGGATATTGATATAGGTATCACCAGCAGCGTCGCCCAGCGAACCGCGGCCTGCGTTCACACCCAATATCGTCTTGTCGGAAAGGTTGACAATAATGCCGGTGCTCGATGCCGCATAGCTGACACGGTTATGCAGTGTTCCGCCGCCACCATCAAAGGTATTGACCGAGTTATTGGCAAAGAACACGTCATCAAACAAAGTACCGGTCACATTGTTGATGCCTACATACGTATCATTGTCTGCATCGCCACCCACGCCACGACCGGCACCCACCGTTTCCAGTGTAGTACCGGACAAATTGACCTTAACGCCGGCCGTCGATGCCGCATAACTGACCGTATCGCTGCCGCCGTTACCGGTGAAGGTATTGACCGCCGCACCGCCAATAAAAGTATCGTTACCCGTACTGCCGATAACGTTCTGGATATTGGTGTAGGTATCGCCTTCCGCATAGCTGCCGCTACCGGTATTGGATGCCACGCCACCCACTGTTTGCGATGACAGGTTGACTGTCACACCAGCAGTTGACGACGCATAGCTCACCGTATTGGAACCG
>NZ_JBHTBU010000005.1:0-4610 GCF_042664955.1 Herminiimonas glaciei | reverse complement strand
TCATCGTAGCCTCGTCTTCGTCCCCTTTGGTCCTGTATTGGTTCTTAATCGTCCACATATTCGAATTGCGTGCATAAATTTGTTTGAATCACGTCATAATCGCCCGCACTTTCACTTACCCTCAATTCGCATAGATGGCCTTAGATCATTTGCTGACCGCCCTTGACATCGGTGTTACTTACTTTGCGCTCTGCGACATACGTGACGGTTGGGGGATGCATTTCGATGCCTGTAAGACGGCAAGTCTGCATTACTGCCTGGAGGGGATTGGCACCCTCACCGTTCATGGCACCGCTCCCATTCGACTTGAGTCGCACACTTTTATACTCCTGCCGCCGGGTGTCCCCTATCGAATCGAAAGCGCATCCCAAAGGCAACCGCGGCTTGAGTATCGTACTCTCTTGCACCCGGTATCATCACACCACTCCACTCCAACGCTAATCGTCGGGGAAGGCGTACAAGGCATCGTTACTGTGTGTGGTGAAATTCGTGTCAAATTGCCCGGGGGATCAGACCTTTTTACTCCATTGAGCAAACTGTTGGTTGCACGATTTAATGGGGCTAACGGACTACAGGACCAGTTCGCAATGCTGCTAGCAGAGTCGGCTCGACCCGGAATAGGATCTCGGGTGCTGACTGAAGCATTGCTCAAACAGTGTTTGGTGCTAGCGTTACGACGCTGGGTCGAAAGCGAGCCTTCATCACTACCTTGGCTAGCGGCCGTACGTGATGCACGACTCAATCGCGCGTTGCACGCTATTTTCGAACAACCTGCTGTTGCCTATACGGTCGACAGTCTGGCAATGATTGCCGGTATGAGCCGTTCAGCATTTGCGGCCGCGTTCCAGCGCGCCTTTGGCCAATCACCGATGAGTTTGGTCAAGCTAGTGCGACTACGTCGAGCCAGTGAACTGTTAATTACGACAGCACTCCCTATAGCTGAGGTCGCAAAACGAGTAGGATTTTCTAGCAGAAGCAACTTTTCTCTCGCGTTCAGTCAGCTGCATGGCGTAGATCCGAGTCGCTTTCGACGCACCTTCTCCGCAACCGGGAAAGAATAATAAAGATCGAATAATCAATTACGTCGGTGATTATTAAGTATTTCATGGTTGATTGATTCGATTCCGATAATCTTGAACGAACTAGCAACACTTCACTGATAAAGGAAAAAGATGTACGACTCAATGTCCACGATTGATAAACAAATTCAACGGTTAACTGACGATACGATAGCCGGCTTATCACTCAAGCAAAAAAGTTTGCCCAGCCAATGGCTTTATGACGATGTTGGTTCGCAGTTGTTCGAGGAAATAACACAACTTCCTGAATACTATCCAACCCGTACAGAAATTGCCATTCTACGTAATTATGACAAGGAAATTTCATATTTCATCGGGCCGAATGCGACCATCGTAGAATATGGCGCCGGTGCCGCAGTAAAAACCGAAGCATTGCTAGACGCGTGCCATCAGCCTCGAGCTTATGTTCCGATAGATATTGCTGGAGATTTTTTAGCCCAGACATTTATGCGAATTCGACTGAAATTCCCTTTTTTGAATGTCTATCCTCTGGTCGCTAATTTTTTGGATAATTTTGCACTTCCAGACGATCTCGAATCTGATTCAAGAGTCGCATTTTTCCCCGGGTCCACGATTGGCAATCTGAATCGGAAAGAAATAGACAGATTTCTCGAGCAGATGCGCCACCATGTACAAAAAAACGGCAAAGCGATCATTGGCATCGATTTACGTAAAGACACTCGAACTCTTATTGCAGCCTACGCTGATGCTGCAGGTGTAACAGCCAAATTCAACAAGAATATCTTGGCTCGACTTAATCGTGAGGTTGGTATGGATTTTTCTTTGAGTCAGTTTGAACACTCAGCTCGTTGGAATGAAGAGGAATCTGCGATTGAGATGCATTTAGTCAGCATGACTGACCAAATCGTTCGTTTAAAAGATCATTCTTTTCACTTTGAGAAAGGTGAAACGATTCATACTGAAAGTTCGCGAAAATATACGTTACAGCAGTTGGAATCAATCACCTTCGAGAATAATTGGTCGCTCACCAATGTTTGGACCGATGAACAACAAGCGTACGCCATTCTAGGCTTGAAAAATACATCGTGTTGAGCACAACTATTCAAATCTGAAAAGAATCGAGACACGTTTACCAAGCATGCAATCCACTTGTATCAAGCCCCGAATGACATCGTAAAATCAATCTTTACGTTACTTCCTAGTCGCCTACTTTTTTCATCAACGCGCAGCAGAGTCAAAGCAGCGGCAAGCCCTCCTTTGACTAAAATTACAGCAACGACGGTGAGACTGATAGTCCAGTATTGAGTAGTACAACCGTTCCTGTTAAATTATTTCGTTTGACTATTTTCTGCTTGAAGTATCGATGAATCCTCTACTGTCCTTGCGACGTGACATCTTTTCCCAGTCACAGTGAACGAGCGTCGAAAGCGACTCGGATCTACGCCATGCAGCTGACTGAACGCGAGAGAAAAGTTGCTTCTGCTAGAAAATCCTACTCGTTTTGCGACCTCAGCTATAGGGAGTGCTGTCGTAATTAACAGTTCACTGGCTCGACGTAGTCGCACTAGCTTGACCAAACTCATCGGTGATTGGCCAAAGGCGCGCTGGAACGCGGCCGCAAATGCTGAACGGCTCATACCGGCAATCATTGCCAGACTGTCGACCGTATAGGCAACAGCAGGTTGTTCGAAAATAGCGTGCAACGCGCGTCTGAGTCGCGTGTCTCGTACGGCCGCCAACCAAGGTAAGGGCAAGGTATCAAGCTCAATCCAACGCCGCAATGCAAGAACCAAACACTGTTTGAGCAATGCTTCAGTCAGTACACGAGATCCTATTCCCGGTCGGGCTGACTCTGCCAACAGCATCACAAACTGGTCACGCAATCCGTCCCCCCCTCCAAAGCGTGCCACCAAGGGCATGTCCAGCGAGGTGAAAAGGTCTGATCCACCCACCAATTCCACACGGATTTCACCACATACCGTAACGATACCTTGCTGACCTTCACCAACGACAAGTGTCGGCACGGATTCGCGCGACGAAGCTCCACATAAGCTCACACGATGTTCGAGCTGCGCAGGTTCCTGCGAGGCGCTCTCGATACGATATGCAATCCCCGACGGTAAGAGCACGAAAGTGTGTGGTTCAAGTTGAATAGGTGGCGAACCATGGACAGTGAGCGTGCCGGCGCCTTCCAAGCAATAATGCAGGCTTGCCGACTGACAAGAGTCGAGACGCATTCCCCAACCATCACGAATATCGCAGACCGTGAAGTGGGTTACGCCAATATCAAGCGCAGCCAACAGGTGGTCTAAAACAATATACGGAGAGGAAGAGAACTCGGACATCTGGATACCTCGACGGTAATTTGAAAAAAGCGAAAATAAGACGAAGCTATTGTGCCAGCCCTGATGCAAGAGGTATACCGATTTCCAGCCACATTTTTCCATAAAAAATGGATGCAAATATCGGACATTGGGGCACCGATGGGATCAAACAAAAAACCAGAAATGGCTGCAGAATTAGATCGAACATTTAGATGAATTAGAACCATTTCGAGACCATGCAATACCTAAGTAAAGCTACGATGGCTGCTCTACCAACCTGAAGAAGAGCAAGCTATGCCGGACAGCGTCGTTCTCAATGTCAATAAGGTCATCTCTGTTAAATATTCATCGAAAACGTTGATTCAATAGGCTACGCCAGATATTTGGTGACATGCTGTCGCCTTTCATCAACCGCTACTTAAGCTCGAAATCAAATGATCGCCTTGCGCAGCACCTCCTTTTGCTACGGTGTCGTCACGCAGTCCTTTCACTGGCTCACTGCCATATTGATTCTTGCCAGCTATGCACTGAGCAAGGGTGACCGCTATTCGCTCTATTCTGCTGAAGCTGACGGAATCCGCAGGATTCATGAAACGCTTGGTGTACTTGTCGTCATTGTTGTCGTGCTGAGATTGCTATGGGGACTGATCGACGATACGCCTGATAAGCAACAAAAGCGGCGATGGATGACCGAGACCGCGAAATTCGTCCGCCTCGTACTTTATGCGCTTCTCATCTCGATTCCGGCCACGGCGATAGTCGGTACTTGGCTTGAAGGGATTCCTATCACCCTTATTGGATTCGATATCTGCCCTCAGATTGAGGAAGCTCATAGTCTGGGACAACTGATCATGAAAATACACATCATCCTCGGCGAAGCCATACTCTGGATCGCCGGCGCGCATGCTGCCGCAGCTCTTTTCCATCACTTTTATCTGCGCGACGAGGTCTTTAAGTCGATGATTCCGGGCGGATGAAAGATCAATCTAGATATGTACGTAAACGACATGGTGCTTTCTACGAATTTTAGTTAAATGTAATAGGGACTGCAGGAAGCTTGGACCTCAAACGCCAGCTCGGTCCGATATGCGAACATACGTCTGCAAGACCAGCTTATTTTTGGACGCCCCCCCCCATTCCAAACTGCGTAATCCTTCGAAAAAATACTCCCGAATCAATCATCCAAATATTTGGACGATTAAGAACCAATACAGGACCAAAGGGGACGAAGACGAGGCTACGATGA
>NZ_JBHTBU010000004.1:0-5802 GCF_042664955.1 Herminiimonas glaciei | reverse complement strand
AAAGCGCTTGCCAACTTCAAAGAAGCTTTGCTATAGTTCGGCTCCCGTCGCAGAACACGCAGCGAAACGCGAAGTAAGCGAGCTGAAATGTGAGTGTGATGGGGGTGTAGAAGTGGTGGTTTTGGTTACGTCGTTTTGAAGAAATTTAAAACGAATCTTTTTAAAAAGTTTCTTAAAAAGATGTTGACGAAAACTGAAACATGCCACATAATCTCATCTCTCTGCTGCTGACGAACAAAACGATTCGCGGCGCTGCAAACAGCTAAGGTTGAATGCGAAGCAGGCAAGGTTCTTTAAAAATTAACAGCCGATAAGTGTGGGCGTTTAATGGAAGCGCGGCAGTGAATTTATTCGCTGTCATAACTTTAAACATTAAATGCTCACAAAGAAATATAGATACTTTCAGTTAAATGAAAGTACCTGTCAGTATTTTGAGTGAGCGACCGGTTCGAAAGAACCTGGCAGCAATGCCAAAAACAGAGATTGAACTGAAGAGTTTGATCCTGGCTCAGATTGAACGCTGGCGGCATGCCTTACACATGCAAGTCGAACGGCAGCACGGGTGCTTGCACCTGGTGGCGAGTGGCGAACGGGTGAGTAATATATCGGAACGTACCCTAGAGTGGGGGATAACGCAGCGAAAGTTGCGCTAATACCGCATACGATCTACGGATGAAAGTGGGGGATCGCAAGACCTCATGCTCATGGAGCGGCCGATATCTGATTAGCTAGTTGGTGGGGTAAAAGCCTACCAAGGCATCGATCAGTAGCTGGTCTGAGAGGACGACCAGCCACACTGGAACTGAGACACGGTCCAGACTCCTACGGGAGGCAGCAGTGGGGAATTTTGGACAATGGGCGCAAGCCTGATCCAGCAATGCCGCGTGAGTGAAGAAGGCCTTCGGGTTGTAAAGCTCTTTTGTCAGGGAAGAAACGGTGAGGGCTAATATCCTTTGCTAATGACGGTACCTGAAGAATAAGCACCGGCTAACTACGTGCCAGCAGCCGCGGTAATACGTAGGGTGCAAGCGTTAATCGGAATTACTGGGCGTAAAGCGTGCGCAGGCGGTTATGTAAGTCAGATGTGAAATCCCCGGGCTCAACCTGGGAATGGCATTTGAGACTGCATGGCTAGAGTGTGTCAGAGGGGGGTAGAATTCCACGTGTAGCAGTGAAATGCGTAGAGATGTGGAGGAATACCGATGGCGAAGGCAGCCCCCTGGGATAACACTGACGCTCATGCACGAAAGCGTGGGGAGCAAACAGGATTAGATACCCTGGTAGTCCACGCCCTAAACGATGTCTACTAGTTGTCGGGACTTAATTGTCTTGGTAACGCAGCTAACGCGTGAAGTAGACCGCCTGGGGAGTACGGTCGCAAGATTAAAACTCAAAGGAATTGACGGGGACCCGCACAAGCGGTGGATGATGTGGATTAATTCGATGCAACGCGAAAAACCTTACCTACCCTTGACATGTACGGAACCTCTGAGAGATTAGAGGGTGCTCGAAAGAGAGCCGTAACACAGGTGCTGCATGGCTGTCGTCAGCTCGTGTCGTGAGATGTTGGGTTAAGTCCCGCAACGAGCGCAACCCTTGTCATTAGTTGCTACGAAAGGGCACTCTAATGAGACTGCCGGTGACAAACCGGAGGAAGGTGGGGATGACGTCAAGTCCTCATGGCCCTTATGGGTAGGGCTTCACACGTCATACAATGGTACATACAGAGGGCCGCCAACCCGCGAGGGGGAGCTAATCCCAGAAAGTGTATCGTAGTCCGGATTGTAGTCTGCAACTCGACTACATGAAGTTGGAATCGCTAGTAATCGCGGATCAGCATGTCGCGGTGAATACGTTCCCGGGTCTTGTACACACCGCCCGTCACACCATGGGAGCGGGTTTCACCAGAAGTAGGTAGCCTAACCGCAAGGAGGGCGCTTACCACGGTGGGATTCGTGACTGGGGTGAAGTCGTAACAAGGTAGCCGTATCGGAAGGTGCGGCTGGATCACCTCCTTTCTAGAGTTTGCGTGAAAGTTAAGCGTCCACACTTATCGGGCTGTTAGTAAGAAAAGAACAGTGAATGTCGGCAGTGCGCAGGCAGTAATGCTTGTGCGGTGTTGGTTGGTACTGATCCAAACGGGTCTGTAGCTCAGTTGGTTAGAGCACCGTGTTGATAACGCGGGGGTCGTTGGTTCGAGCCCAACCAGACCCACCAAGAAATACGTAGTACCGGTTTCGGGGGTTTAGCTCAGCTGGGAGAGCACCTGCTTTGCAAGCAGGGGGTCGTCGGTTCGATCCCGTCAACCTCCACCAAGATGTCAAACCTAAGTTGATCTGCATGCAAGTGCAGACGTGATTTAGGTTTGATCTTTTAGATAGATCATTGGCTGTTTTTGTTCTTTAACAATTTGGAAGAAGTAAAGATTTATTGGTGCGAACCAATGATGCGGAAGCATTGTTAGTTTGCGCTGATGGGTTGTGATTGTATCAAATCAAATAGTATTGACGATCAGCTGCTCGCAAGGGCAGTCCAGTGTCAATACAGCAAACACGTAGTACTTGTTTGCCTTATAGCCGTCTTTCAGTTGCTTGCAACTGAGAGGCTAAAGTTATAGGGACAAGCGAATAAGTGCACATGGTGGATGCCTTGGCGATATCAGGCGATGAAGGACGTAGTAGCTTGCGATAAGCTGCGGGGAGCTAGCAAACAAGCTTTGATCCGCAGATTTCCGAATGGGGAAACCCGGCCCTCTGGGTCATCACTCACTGAATACATAGGTGTGTGAAGCGAACGCGGCGAACTGAAACATCTAAGTAGCTGCAGGAAAAGAAATCAACCGAGATTCCCAAAGTAGTGGCGAGCGAAATGGGAACAGCCGCAAGTTTTAGCATCAGATATAGTGGAATGCTCTGGAAAGTGCAGCCATAGAGGGTGATAGCCCCTTACACGAAATATGTGGTGTGGAACTAAGCTTGCAACAAGTAGGGCGGGACACGAGAAATCCTGTCTGAACATGGGGGGACCATCCTCCAAGGCTAAATACTCGATATCGACCGATAGTGAACCAGTACCGTGAGGGAAAGGCGAAAAGAACCCCGGAAGGGGAGTGAAATAGATCCTGAAACCGTGTGCATACAAACAGTAGGAGCGGACTTGTTCCGTGACTGCGTACCTTTTGTATAATGGGTCAGCGACTTACATTCAGTGGCAAGGTTAACCGTATAGGGAAGCCGTAGAGAAATCGAGTCCGAATAGGGCGTTCAGTCGCTGGGTGTAGACCCGAAACCAAGTGATCTACTCATGGCCAGGTTGAAGGTGCGGTAACACGCACTGGAGGACCGAACCCACTAATGTTGAAAAATTAGGGGATGAGCTGTGGGTAGGGGTGAAAGGCTAAACAAACTTGGAAATAGCTGGTTCTCTCCGAAAACTATTTAGGTAGTGCCTCAAGTATCACCATCGGGGGTAGAGCACTGTTATGGCTAGGGGGTCATCGCGACTTACCAAACCATTGCAAACTCCGAATACCGATGAGTGCGAGCTTGGGAGACAGACGTCGGGTGCTAACGTCCGGCGTCAAGAGGGAAACAACCCAGACCGCCAGCTAAGGTCCCAAAGATTGGCTAAGTGGAAAACGAAGTGGGAAGGCTAAAACAGTCAGGAGGTTGGCTTAGAAGCAGCCATCCTTTAAAGAAAGCGTAATAGCTCACTGATCGAGTCGTCCTGCGCGGAAGATGTAACGGGGCTAAGCCAGTCACCGAAGCTGCGGATATGCGTAAGCATATGGTAGGAGAGCGTTCTGTAAGCCTGCGAAGGTGTCTTGTAAAGGATGCTGGAGGTATCAGAAGTGCGAATGCTGACATGAGTAGCGATAATGGGGGTGAAAAGCCTCCACGCCGTAAGCCCAAGGTTTCCTGTTCAACGTTCATCGGAGCAGGGTGAGTCGGCCCCTAAGGCGAGGCAGAGATGCGTAGCTGATGGGAAGCAGGTTAATATTCCTGCACCGTCGTTAGATGCGATGGGGGGACGGATCGCGGAAGGTTGTCCGGGTGTTGGATGTCCCGGTTCCTGTGTCATAGAAGGCTGTTAGGCAAATCCGGCAGCGTAATTCAAGGGCATGGGACCAACGAATTTATTCGTGAAGCAATCGGAAGTGGTTCCAAGAAAAGCCTCTAAGCTTCAGTCTAACGAGACCGTACCGCAAACCGACACAGGTGGGCGAGATGAGTATTCTAAGGCGCTTGAGAGAACTCGGGAGAAGGAACTCGGCAAATTGGTACCGTAACTTCGGGATAAGGTACGCCCTTGTAGTTTGACTACTTTACTGTAGAAGGACGAAGGGGTTGCAATAAACTGGTGGCTGCGACTGTTTAATAAAAACACAGCACTATGCAAACACGAAAGTGGACGTATATGGTGTGACTCCTGCCCGGTGCTGGAAGATTAAATGATGGGGTGCAAGCTCTTGATTGAAGTCCCAGTAAACGGCGGCCGTAACTATAACGGTCCTAAGGTAGCGAAATTCCTTGTCGGGTAAGTTCCGACCTGCACGAATGGAGTAACGATGGCCACACTGTCTCCTCCCGAGACTCAGCGAAGTTGAAATGTTTGTGATGATGCAATCTACCCGCGGCTAGACGGAAAGACCCCATGAACCTTTACTGTAGCTTTGCATTGGACTTTGAACCAATCTGTGTAGGATAGGTGGGAGGCTTTGAAGCGGGGACGCTAGTTCTCGTGGAGCCAACCTTGAAATACCACCCTGGTTTGTTTGAGGTTCTAACCTTGGTCCGTTATCCGGATCGGGGACAGTGCATGGTAGGCAGTTTGACTGGGGCGGTCTCCTCCCAAAGTGTAACGGAGGAGTTCGAAGGTACGCTAGGTACGGTCGGACATCGTGCTAATAGTGCAATGGCATAAGCGTGCTTAACTGCGAGACTGACAAGTCGAGCAGGTACGAAAGTAGGACATAGTGATCCGGTGGTTCTGTATGGAAGGGCCATCGCTCAACGGATAAAAGGTACTCTGGGGATAACAGGCTGATTCCTCCCAAGAGTTCATATCGACGGGGGAGTTTGGCACCTCGATGTCGGCTCATCACATCCTGGGGCTGTAGCCGGTCCCAAGGGTATGGCTGTTCGCCATTTAAAGTGGTACGTGAGCTGGGTTTAAAACGTCGTGAGACAGTTTGGTCCCTATCTGCCGTGGGCGTTGGAAATTTGAAGGGGGCTGCTCCTAGTACGAGAGGACCGGAGTGGACGAACCTCTGGTGTACCGGTTGTCACGCCAGTGGCATTGCCGGGTAGCTAAGTTCGGAAGAGATAACCGCTGAAAGCATCTAAGCGGGAAACTTGCCTTAAGATGAGATTTCCCAGAGCCTTGAGCTCTTTGAAGGGTCGTTCGAGACCAGGACGTTGATAGGTCAGGTGTGGAAGTGCAGTAATGCATTAAGCTAACTGATACTAATTGCCCGTACGGCTTGTCCCTATAACCTTAGCAGGTGTAGGCATGCAAGTAACGTGTGTGATTTGATACATGAAATCACAACCAGTAATACAAAATTTACTTCTTCCAGATTGGGTTATTTGCTCAAGTCAGATTCAACGACTTAGCAGGTAACTTTACAAGTTATGCCTGATGACCATAGCGAGTTGGTACCACCCCTTCCCATCCCGAACAGGACCGTGAAACGACTTTGCGCCGATGATAGTGCTGCAACCAGTGTGAAAGTAGGTCATCGTCAGGCTTTTATTTAGAAAACCCTTCAGTAGAAATACTGGAGGGTTTTTGCTTTTGCGC
>NZ_JBHTBU010000003.1:3485-362535 GCF_042664955.1 Herminiimonas glaciei | reverse complement strand
TTCTGCGACGGGAGCCGAACTATAGCAAAGCTTCTTTGAAGTTGGCAAGCGCTTTTGAGAAATTACTTTAAATCTTTTTTAAAAGCGCTTTTCCGGGAGGACTTCCCTATATATAGGGAAGCTTATTTTGCCTTGTGATAACTGGTGACCAGCTCTACTTCATTCTTCGATCCGAGGAAGACCGGTACGCGCTGGTGCAGCTTTTCCGGCTGGATATCGAGGATGCGCTGCTGACCATCCGTCGCTGCGCCGCCGGCCTGCTCGACGATGAAGGCCATAGGATTGGCTTCATACATCAGGCGCAGCTTGCCTGGCTTGTCCGGCTCACGCGCATCGGCCGGATACATGAAGATGCCGCCACGGTTCAGGATGCGATGTACATCCGCCACCATCGAGGCGATCCAGCGCATATTGAAGTCTTTCGCGCGCGGACCGGTGGTGCCGGCCAGCATTTCATCGACATAGCGCTTGACCGGCGGATGCCAGTGGCGCGCATTCGATGCATTAATGGCAAATTCCTTGGTGTCGGCCGGGATTTGCATGTCGCGCTGGGTCATGACCCAGGAACCCATTTCACGATCCAGCGTAAAGCACTGCACACCGTTACCGGTCGTCAGTACCAATACTGTCTGCGGACCATAGACCGCGTAACCGGCCACTACCTGCTTGCTGCCCGGTTGCAGAAAGTCGGCTTCGGTCGGCGCTTGCATGCCGTCAGCTGCTTTCAGCACCGAGAAAATGGTACCTATAGATACATTGACATCAATATTGCTGGAACCGTCGAGTGGATCGAACAGCAACAGGTATTCGCCCATAGGGTAGCGATTCGGGATCGGATGGATGGTTTCCATCTCTTCCGACGCCATGGCCGCCAGGTGGCCGCCCCATTCATTGGCTTCCAGCAAGATGTCATTGGAGATGATGTCCAGCTTCTTCTGCACTTCACCCTGGACGTTTTCGCTTTGCGCGGTACCCAGCACTTCGCCGAGCGCGCCCTTGCCGACCGCATGGCTGATCGTTTTGCAGGCACGGGCAACAACCTCGAGCAGCAAACGTAATTCTGCCGGGATGTTGTTGTGCAGACGCTGCTCTTCAATCAGGTATTGCGTGAGACTGATACGTTTCATGTGGTCCTTTTACTCTCTGGTTAATTCTGTAATTGCCGGTTCTGTCATGCCAAACCGGCAAGCTTTATATATAGCGCTCTATTATCGGTCAGTTGGCAGCCAGCGACTTGCCTACCACTTCGCGCGTGTCTTTCGACAGCTTGGCCGTATCCGCAACCTGCTGCAATGCGGCGCGCATTTTTTCCTGCAGGGCAGGTGCATATTTGCGCCAGCGATCCAGGCTGCGTGCCAGGCGGGCCGCGACTTGCGGGTTGATCGCATCGAGTGCGATCACTTGTTCCGCCCAGAATGCATAGCCGCTGCCATCTGCCGCATGGAAGCGCGATGGATTGCCATTGCAGAAGCTGAAGATCAGGCTGCGCGCCCGATTCGGATTCTTGATCGAGAATGCAGGATGCTTCATCAGGGTCTGCACTGCCGCCACATCCGTGGTGCGCGCCATCGCCTGCAGGCTGAACCATTTATCGATGACCAGCGGTTCCTGTTCGAAATCACTGTAGAACTTGGCCAGGGCTGCCGCACGTCCCGGCGCCTGGCTATTTGCCAAGGCTGCCAAAGCCGCCATTCTATCCGTCATATTGTTTGCCGAGTCGTATTGCGCTTGCGCCAAGGTATGCGCGTCGGCATCGTCGAGCTCCGCCAGATAGGACAGCGCGAGGTTTTTCAGTGCGCGCTTGCCGGACGAAGCGGCGTCCGGGCTGTATGGACCGTCGGTCTGGTTCGCCGCATAGACACGACTGAAATCTTGACGCAGGTCTTTTGCCAGCGACAGGCGCAGGAAACGACGCGCAGTATGGATGGCTTGCGGATCTATCACTTCCATTTGCTCGGCGATCACGGTTTCTGCCGGCAAGGTCAGCACGGTTTCACGGAAAGCCGGATCCAGCGCCACGTCATTCAGGCTGGCGCGCAGGCTGGCGCTCAACGCAACATCGACACTCAATGGGCTGTCGGCTTGCTGGGCTGCCTCTGTCAACGCCAGCAAACGACGTGTTGCCAGGCGTTGACCAGCTTCCCAACGATTGAAGGCATCGCTGTCATGCGCCATCAGGAACGCCAGGTCAGCGTCACTGTAGTCATAATCCAGCACCACCGGCGCGGAAAAATTACGCAACAGGGATGGCACCGGCTGTTCCGTCACATTCGTGAAGTGGAAGGTTTGCTGGGTCGCGGTCAATTCCAGCACCAGCGTGGTCGGCTGGTCGCTATGCCCTTTCAGGGACAAAGGCATATCCCGGCCTTTGCCATCCAGCAAACCAATTGCTACCGGAATATGGAAAGGCTGTTTCTTGGCCTGGCCCGGGGTTGGCGGGCAGGATTGTGCCAGTGTGATGTCGTAAGTCTGCTTGTCTGCGTCATAAGAAGTCGTGACCTTTACGCGTGGCGTACCGGCCTGGCTGTACCAGCGCTCGAATTGCGTCAGGTCACGGCCATTCGCATCCATCATCGCGGCGCGGAAGTCATCACACTCCACCGCACGGCCGTCATGACGCTCAAAATACAGGTCCATCCCTTTGCAGAAACCGTCGCGGCCCAGCAAGGTTTGATACATGCGCACGACTTCTGCGCCCTTCTCATAAATAGTGACCGTATAGAAGTTACTGATTTCAACGAAAGAATCAGGACGCACCGGATGCGCCATCGGACCAGCATCTTCCGGGAACTGCGCCTGGCGCAGTACACGCACGTCATCGATGCGCTTGACCGCACGACCGCTGTCGGTGCCTATCATGTCGGCGGAAAACTCCTGGTCGCGGAATACTGTCAGGCCTTCTTTCAGCGACAGCTGGAACCAGTCGCGGCAAGTCACGCGGTTGCCGGTCCAGTTGTGGAAGTACTCATGACCGACTACCGCTTCGATATTCGCGTAGTCGGTATCGGTAGCAATGCGTGGATTGGCCAGCACGAATTTGGTATTGAATATATTCAAACCCTTGTTTTCCATCGCGCCCATATTGAAGTCGCCAACCGCAACGATCATGAAGCGATCCAGGTCCAGTTCCAGGCCGTAGCGTTCTTCGTCCCAGTGGATACTGTTTACCAGCGAATCCATCGCGTGCTGGGTCTTGTCCAGATTGCCTTCTTCCACCCAGACCTGTAGCAGCGCTTCCCGTCCGGATTTGAGTTTTTCGGTCTGTTCCTGGCAAACCAATTGGCCGGCCACCAGCGCAAACAGGTAGGACGGTTTCTTGAACGGGTCTTCCCACAAGGCATAGTGACGGCCGTCACCAAGGTCGCCCTGTTCGATCAGGTTGCCATTCGACAGCAAGACCGGGTATTTCTTTTTATCGCCGCGCAACATGACGGTGTATTGCGCCATCACGTCCGGACGATCCGGGAAATAGGTGATTTTGCGGAAGCCTTCCGCTTCGCATTGCGTGAAGAAATTACCGTTGGAGACGTACAAACCCATCAATGAAGTATTTTTGTCCGGACGAATCAAAGTTTCGATTTCCAGCGTGATTTCTTCAGCCTTGGTTGGGATACGCAGCAAGCCATCCACCAGTTTGTAATCCCGCTTGGCCAGGTTTTTGCCGTTCAGGCGGATTTGCACCAGTTCCAGCTCTTCGCCATGCAGCACGATCGCTTGTTCCGCACTCGCCGGATTACGCGCGAGCGTCATGCGGGTTGCGACACGGGTCGCCGACGGATCGAGATCGAAACCCATCTCGACGGTACGAACCCAGTAGCTCGGTGGAGTGTAGTCTTTGCGATAAATCGCGGGAGAAGTGTCGGTGCGCATAGGAGTCGGTATAGGTGGGAGTAAAGCAAAATACCATTTTACCAATCATGGGATTGAAAATGGAATCTGCGTGTCTGAGTGTAAGCGCATGACGGCCGGGTCGTACGCCAATTTCAATTATGGATAACAATCCTTATCTGTATTGCGCATAAGAAGCATTGCCCGGTTACAAAATGTAACGGCTGTTTTGCCTATTATCGCTATGCTATACGTATCTGCTTAAGGAGAATAAAAATGAAACGCTGGTTATTGATGGGTATCGCATTGTCGAGCCTGCTGTTAAGTGGCTGTGCATCAGTCATCAGGACGGATGTGATTGCCTTCCATGAGTGGCCGGCGGATTTGCAGAATAAGACTTATGTATTCGAGCGCAAAGCTGGACAAGACAACAACCTGGAAGAGAAAAGCTACGAGAGCCTGGTCAAGAATGAGCTGACCCGCCTCGGCTTTACCGAAGCCGCCGCCCCTTCCGCAGCCAATCTTAAAGTCGCACTGAATTATAAAATCGATGCACGTGATGTTCGCACCGTGCAACCTTATGTCGTCGACCCATACTGGTACGGCCCTTACTACGGTCCGGGCTGGCGCTATGGCCCTTACTACGATCCATTCTGGTATCCAGGCCCGGTCACCCAGTATCGTGAAGTGCAGTATCAGGTCTTCCAGCGCCAGTTGAATGTCTTGATTACGACCATCAAGGATGGCAAGAAACTTTACGATGTCACCGTGCACAGCAGCGGCGGCAACGGTTCACTGGCGTTTGCGATGCCGTATATGGTGCGCGCCGCCTTCACCGATTTCCCCGGCAAGAATGGCGTACCTAGACGCATAGACCTGGAAATCAAGGAATAAAAGGTTACGGCTCAATAAAAAATGGCGACTTGATCAAGTCGCCATTTTTGTTTGTAGATACAAGTACTTAGGAGGTGTAATACGCCAGCGAGCCGAAGGTCAGCCCCACCACGATCAATACACCCAAGGCCAGCACAATCAATAAGCGGCCAAACTTTGGATTGCCATCCGCGCCGGTCGGTGGCTCTTCCGGATGCTGCATCGGATTGTTGTCTGATTCTTGCATTGCCAAATCCTTAAGGAAGCAAAATGGTAGAGCCGGTGGTTTTCCGGGATTCCAGGTCACGATGCGCTTGCGCGACATCCTTGAGTGCATAGCGCTGGTTAATGCCTATCTTGATCTTGCCGCTTTCGACCATGCCGAATAGTTCGGCCGCCATGGTTTCCAGGTCATCACGCTTGGCAATATAGTTAAACAGCGAAGGCCGTGTCACAAACAGTGAACCGCGCGACGCCAATTCATTCAGGCTGAATGGCGGCACCGGGCCGGATGCCCCACCGAAGCTGACCAGCATGCCGAGTGGCGCCAGGCAATCGAGGGAACCGGTAAAAGTATCTTTGCCGATCGAATCATAGACTACCGGCACACCCTTGCCGCCGGTGATTTCCTTGACACGTTCAACGAAATTTTCCTTGTTGTAGTTAATTGTATGAACGCAGCCGTGCGCTTTCGCCAGCTCCGCTTTCTCATCCGACCCGACCGTACCTATCATCGTCACGCCAAGCGCGCGTGCCCATTGGCAGGCGATCAGGCCGACGCCGCCCGCCGCTGCGTGGAACAGGATGGTTTCGCCACCCTGCAAACGGAAGGTACGACGGAATAAATACTGCACGGTCAAACCCTGCAACATCATCGCCGCCGCCGTTTCAAAACTGATTGCTTCCGGCAATTTGACCAGGACATCCGCCGGCAGCACACGCGCCTCAGCATACGCACCCGGCGGACGACCGGCATAAGCGACGCGGTCACCCGGCCTGATATGCGTGACGCCTGCACCCACCGCTTCCACCACGCCGGCACCTTCCATGCCGAGGCCGGCGGGCAATTGCTGCGGATAAGTCCCCATGCGGAAATACACATCGATGTAATTCAAACCGCAAGCATGCTGTCGGATCAGGGCTTCACCCGGCCCCGGTGCTGGCAGGTCGACCTCGACGTACTCCATGACTTCGGGACCACCGACGGAAGAAATTCTGATCGCTTTTGTCATGCGCAACTCGCTTTAAGGTTAAGTATGGATGATATTAAAACGTGCCGGGATAGCCGCCACCATCGAGCAGGATATTTTGCCCGTTGATGTAACCCGCATGTTCACTGCATAAGAATGCGCAAGTCGCACCAAATTCCTGGCGCGTACCAAAGCGCCTGGCCGGATTGGCGGCACGGCGTGCCGCACTGACTTCTTCCACCGTGCGACCGCTGGCTTCTGCCGCGGCGGAAAAGATTGCCGCCAGGCGATCCGTCTCGAACGGTCCCGGCAATAAATTATTGATCGTCACATTGCGTGCCACGGTCTTGCGCGCCAGGCCGGCGACGAATCCGGTCAGGCCGGAACGCGCGCCATTGGACAGACCCAGGCTGTCTATCGGAGCCTTGACTGCACTCGAGGTGATGTTGATGATGCGGCCGAAGCCACGCGCCATCATGCCATCGACGGTTGCCTTGATCAGTTCTATCGGCGTCAGCATATTGGCATCCAGCGCCGCGATCCAGTCGTCACGACTCCAGTCGCGAAAGTCACCGGTAGGCGGGCCACTCGCGTTGGTCACCAGTATGTCGGGCTGCGGGCATACTGCCAGCGCCTGTTCGCGCCCTTCGGCGGTCGTGATATCGCAAGCGACGATGGTGATCATGCTGTCCGACACCGCACGTATCTCGCTGGCACTGGCCTGCAAGACTTCCAGCTTGCGCGCGACCAGCGTGACATTCACACCTTCCGCCGCCAGCGCTTCCGCACAACCACGGCCCAGGCCGCGACTGGCACCACATACCAATGCTGATTTTCCCCGTATGCCTAAATCCATAGTTACACCCTAAACCCGCTTTTTAGATAAGAGATATATACCGCACAATACCAGCGCGGTGCCAGCCAGCTGTATGGCGGTAATCGGTTCATCGAGTATCAAGGCAGCCAGGAACAGAATCGAGACCGGCCCTATCATGCCCGCCTGCGATGCCGTGGCCGCACCTATGCGATCAACCGCTATCATGGTCAGGAATACCGGCATGACTGTACAGAAGAATCCATTGATCATCGACAAGCCATACACCGCCATCGGTTGCAGCAACATTGAAGCCGGCCGCAAAACAAAGAATTGCACGATACAGGCGACGCTGGAAACACACATCGCGTATGCCACCAGGCGCAGGGCACCAACGCGTTTCACCAATTCGCCCGAACCAAGCAGATAAATCGCGTAGGAAATTGCACTGCCCAATACCAGCAGGCTGCCGAGTGCGACATTGGAACCGCCGATGCGGGCGTCATGCACGAATACCAGCACCGTACCGAGATAGGAAATGCCCAGCGCCGCCCACTCCAGCAACGTGATTTTGCGCTTCATGACGAAGATGGAAATCAGTAGTACGAAAGATGGGGTCAAAAAGAGAATCAAACGTTCCAGCCCGACCGAAATATATTGCAGGCCGAGGAAGTCGAGGAAACTGGAAAGATAGTAGCCGAGCAAACCGAGGATGACGATCTGCCCTTTTTCCGAGCGTGTCAGCGGAACGGCGGTGCGTGCCTGCCACACGCCGATGGCGATAAAGAAAGGCAGCGAAAACATCATGCGGAAAGCAATCAGCGTGACGGCATCCACGCCATAGCGATAAATCAGCTTGGCCACAATTGCCTTGGTCGAAAACAAAATCGCGCCCAGCAGCGCGATCGTCAGACCAATCAGGAATTGCTTGCGTTCGGTGGATGCGGAATCTGCCATGCCATGATTGTAAAGGCTTAGCGAATTCCACGTGGTCGCCCCGCTAAAACGGCGCGACCCGGGACATTCCGGCTTAAAACAAATGACCGAGCTTGGCAGCCTTGGTGGTCAGGTAGCGTTCATTGAAAGGATTACGCGTAATGACCAGCGGTACACGTTCCACCACTTTGACGCCGAGTTGTTCCATCGCCTTGATCTTGCGCGGATTATTCGTCATCAGGCGCAGTGTCGAAATCTTCAGGTGGCGCAGCATGGGCTGGCACAGCTTGTAATTGCGCTGGTCCGGTTTGAAACCCAGGGCTTCATTCGCTTCCACCGTATCGGCACCGGCATCCTGCAACTGGTAGGCACGGATTTTATTGACGAGGCCGATACCACGTCCTTCCTGTCGCAGGTAAAACAAGGCTCCCCGTCCCTCTTCGGCAATTTTCTGCAAGGCGGCTTCCAGTTGCGGACCGCAGTCGCAACGCAGGCTGAACAAACCGTCGCCGGTCAGGCATTCGGAATGGATGCGTGCCAGTACCGGCTCGCCATCGGTGACATCGCCCAACGTAATGGCGACATGTTCCTTGCCGGTGGCAGGTTCAACAAAGGCGTGCAGGCGAAAGGTCGCCCACGGCGTCGGCAATTCGCACGAGGCAGCGTAATCCAGTTCAACTTCAGACGAAACCGCCGCTTCGATTGCGGCATTGGGGGTGAGACTTGTATTCATGAGTAAGGGATTCAATCAACCAGCAAATGCGGTAAATACCGACCATCGGCATTTACCGCATTAAATGCTCAGAAGACGAAGGATATCAGGCTGCGAGCAATTCGTTTATTGCATCGCTGGTTTTGGCTTGTGCTTTTTGCACGCCTTCCGCGCCCATCGCGATTCCTTCGCTCTGAATAAAGGTCACATCGGTCAGGCCGATAAAGCCCAGGACCGCACGCAAATAAGTGCTGGTGAAGTCCATGGCTTGCGCCGGACCTTCGCTGTAGACACCACCGCTGGCAGTAAATATATAGACTTTTTTACCAGTCAGCAGGCCAACCGGACCTTTCTCTGTATATTTGAAGGTCACGCCGGCACGTGCAACGTGGTCTATCCAGGCTTTCAGGCCCGATGTAATGGAGAAATTGTACATGGGAGCGCCGATGACGATCACGTCTGCATCAAACAGCTCTTGCACCAAGGTTTCCGACAGTTTGGCGATTTGCGCCTGCTCTGCCGTGCGGTTTTCCGCCGGTGTGAAGAAAGCACCCAGGGTTAGACCGTCGATATGCGGCAAAGGCTGGGCGGCGACGTCGCGTTCGACGACGACTGCATTTGGCTCCTTGGCTTTCCATTTGCTGATGAATTCGGCGGTTGCCTTGCGGGAAATCGAATCGCCGTTACGTACGCTGCTGTTAATGTTCAGGATCTTGGTCATGATAAAACTCGCTTTCTAGTCAGGTTAAGTCGTGAGCGCTCATATCCGGGCAGCTTTTCGACGTGTTTTTTGCCAAATCAGTGATGACTGATTTCTTGCAACCATCGTAGAACAGGATTAGCATCAAGAAAACCCACATTGTTTAACTGATTAGAATCGATATTTTCGATATGAGAGAACCCGGCCTCCCCACCCTGGACCAATTGCGCGTCTTTGTCGCAGTCATTGATTGCGGCAGTTTTTCCCGTGCCGCACGAGAACTGCATCGTACCCAGTCGGTAGTCAGTTACACCATCGCCAATCTGGAAGCACAGTTGAATGTAGAGCTGTTCGACCGTAGTAAGCGCAAACCAACCTTGACCGAAGCAGGTAGAGCCTTGTTGGCGGATGCACGTACCGTCGGCATGAAAGTGGATGCGATGCGGGCACGCGCCAAGACCCTGGCACAAGGGCTGGAAGCAGAAGTCTCGCTGGCGGTCGATGTGATGTTCCCGAATTGCCGCCTGGTACAGGCATTGAAAGCCTTTCAGCAGGAATTCCCGACGGTCGGCCTGCGCCTGCGTATTGAGGCGCTAGGTGCAGTGATGCACCTGGTCGGCGAACGCGTCTGCCAGATCGGCATTACCGGTCCGATGCTGGATTTCTCGGATACTTTCCAGCACCAGCAACTCGGGCATATCACGATGGTGCCGGTGGCCTCACCGGATCATCCATTGGGAAAAATGACAGGCATTATCCCGACAGAAGTGGCACGCGACCACATCCAACTGGTGTTAACGGACCGCAGTCAACTGACCGCCGGACAGAATTTCGGCGTGATTGCATTGCGTGACTGGCGCCTCGGCGACCTTGGCGCCAAGCATATGCTGCTGCTCAATGGATTGGGCTGGGGTTCAATGCCGGAAGAAATGATCCGGGCCGACCTGGAAAGCGGACGCCTCAAGCACCTGCAACTGGCGCACATGGTGAGTGGCCAGTATTCGCTGCATATGATTAACCGCGTCGATGAAGCGCCCGGCGTAGCCGGACGCTGGCTGATGCAGTACTTCGTCGATCATCCGCCCGAAGCAGAGCAATAAGGAATGACAAGATCGCGTCATTGCAGCGCTTGCCGTAATGACGACAGGTGCAAACGTTTTACTTTTTCTTCAGCAGTGAACCGAGCACGCCGCGGATGATTTCACGCCCCGCAGTAGACCCCATGGTGCGTACCGCGGATTTCAACATCGCTTCCACAACCGTATCACTGCGACGTCCGCCGGTTTTCTTGCCACCACTTGAGCCGCCGCCGAATATGCCACCCAGCATACCGCCCAGGCCGCCTTCGTCTTCCTCTTCCTTGGCCGCCGCTTCCTTGCCCTGTGTTGCCCGTTCCTTGAGCTTTTCGTAAGCGGATTCACGGTCTACCGCTTTCTCGTAGACACCTGCAACCACCGAAGAAGCGATCAGCGCAGTACGCTCAGCTTCCGTGATCGGACCGATTTGCGATGCCGGCGGCAATACGAAGCCACGCTCGACTATGGTCGGACGGCCTTTTTCATCGAGGAAGGACACCAGTGCTTCACCCACGCCCAGCTCGGTAATCACTTGCACCACATCGAGTGCCGGGTTCGGGCGGAAGGTTTGTGCCGCCGCCTGCACCGCTTTCTGATCGCGTGGCGTATAGGCACGCAAGGCATGTTGCACGCGATTGCCGAGCTGGCCGAGTACGGTATCCGGGATATCCAATGGATTTTGCGTGACGAAGTAAACGCCTACACCTTTGGAGCGGATCAGGCGCACCACTTGTTCTATCTTTTGCAGCAATGGCTTCGGTGCTTCGCTGAACAGCAAATGCGCTTCATCGAAGAAGAAAGCCAGCTTAGGCTTGTCCATATCGCCGACTTCGGGCAAATGTTCGAACAGTTCCGACAGCATCCACAGCAGGAAAGTCGAATACAGCAGCGGTGAATTCATCAATTTGTCGGCCGCCAGGATGTTGACCACACCTTTGCCCTTGGCATCGGTTTGCATCAAATCCTCGATGTTCAGCATGGGTTCGCCAAAGAATGTGTCACCACCCTGTTCATCAACGCTAATCAAACCACGCTGGATCGCACCTATGCTGGCACTGGAAATATTGCCGTATTCAGTCTGGAAGGTCGCCGCATTGTCGCCGACATATTGCAGCATCGCCCGCAAATCCTTGGTATCCAGCAGCAATAAGCCGTTATCGTCGGCGATCTTGAATACCAGTTGCAGCACGCCTTGCTGCGTGTCGTTCAGGTTCAGCATGCGCGCCAGCAACAGCGGTCCCAGATCGGAAATCGTGGCGCGTACCGGATGGCCTTTTTCGCCATACACATCCCAGAAAGTAACCGGCACGCCGGCCCACGCCGGTTGCTCCAGCCCCAGCATGTCAAAGCGTTCCTTGACCTTGCCGCTGGCCGTACCCGCCTTGGCGATGCCCGACAAATCACCCTTCACGTCCGCCATGAAAACCGGCACGCCTATATCCGACAAGGCCTGCGCCAGCGTCTGCAGGGTTACCGTCTTGCCGGTACCGGTTGCACCCGTGATGCAACCATGCCGATTGGCAAGCTCAGGCAGCAAACTTAATTCATGTTCTTTGTTTTTAGCAATCAGCAGAGGATTTGGCATGTTCTGGTCCAAAGGTGGGTGGGCTTGCAGCGGGGGCGATATGGTAAAATCCGCGCTTCATTATAGCTAACTCATCGGGAAAGATTCGTCATGGCAGGACATAGTAAATGGGCCAATATTCAGCATCGCAAGGGCCGTCAAGACGAAAGACGAGGCAAAATCTGGACCCGCCTGATCAAGGAGATCACGGTTGCGGCACGTATGGGCGGCGGCGATGTCGCTGCTAACCCGCGTTTACGCCTGGCAGTCGACAAGGCGGCCGATGCGAATATGCCGAAGGACAATGTCACGCGCGCCATCCAGCGCGGCAGCGGTGGGCTGGAAGGCGTCAACTACGAAGAAATCCGTTACGAAGGTTATGGCATCAACGGTGCCGCTGTGCTGGTCGACTGCATGACCGACAACCGCGTTCGCACGGTGGCTGAAGTACGCCATGCCTTTGCCAAATTCGGCGGCAATATGGGTGCCGAAGGTTCGGTTGCCTTCATGTTCAAGCACTGCGGCCAGTTTTTCTTTGCGCCCGGCACCGATGAAGACAAATTGATGGAAGCGGCATTGGAAGCCGGTGCGGATGACGTCACCACCGATGACGAAGGCGGCATCGAAGTAATTTGCCCGCCGCATGATTTTTCCGCCGTCAAGGATGCACTGGCAGCAGCCGGCTTCAAAGCCGAACTGGCCGAAGTCGTAATGAAACCGGCTACCGAAACCGTGTTCCAGGGCGATGACGCGATCAAGATGCAAAAATTGCTGGATGCATTGGAAAACCTCGACGATGTACAAGAGATTTATACCAACGCAGTGATCGAAGGCTAAGCCACATGTTGAAAAAAGCGGACCCACTCCGCTTTTTTTAATGAGGCGACGAATGTATAAGCAGTACCAAGGTAACCAGCGGCAGCGCAACACGGCGATGCCGCAATTTTAAAAAGTAATCACATGAAAATTCTGGTAGTCGGCTCAGGCGGCCGCGAACACGCACTGGCTTGGAAGTTGGCCCAATCCGAACGCATCCAAACCGTTTACGTCGCACCCGGCAACGGTGGTACCGCGCTGGATGACAGACTGAAGAATATTGCGATCACGGATCCGCAGGAACTCGCGCAATTTGCAGCAGACGAGCATATCGCGCTGACCGTCGTCGGCCCTGAAACCCCGCTGGCGGCCGGCATCGTGAATATTTTCCGCAACCAGGGTTTGAAAATCTTTGGCCCGACCAAAGAAGCCGCACAACTCGAAAGCTCGAAAGACTTTGCCAAGTCCTTCATGCAACGCCATGCGATCCCGACTGCGGAATACCAGACTTTTTCCGAAGTGAACGCGGCGCACGATTACATCAATCAAAAAGGTGCACCTATCGTCATCAAGGCCGATGGCCTGGCCGCCGGTAAAGGCGTGGTCGTCGCGATGTCGCTGGATGAAGCGCATCAGGCAGTCGACATGATGCTGTCCGATAACAAACTCGGCGATGCCGGCGCCCGTGTCGTGATTGAAGAATTCCTCGCCGGCGAAGAGGCCAGCTTCATCGTTATGGTCGATGGCAAAAACATTTTGCCGCTGGCCACCAGCCAGGATCACAAACGCCTGCAAGACAATGATGAAGGTCCAAACACTGGCGGCATGGGTGCCTACTCCCCTGCCCCTATCGTCACCCCGGCGCTGCATGCACGCGTGATGCGTGAAATCATCCAGCCGACCGTGCAAGGCATGGCCAAGGATGGCATTCCATTCTCCGGCTTCCTGTATGCGGGCCTGATGATCGACGACAAAGGCAATCCGAAAACCCTGGAATTCAACTGCCGCATGGGCGATCCGGAAACCCAACCTATCATGGCACGCCTGAAAACCGACCTGGTCGGCGTAATGGAACATGCAGTCAACGGCACGCTGGATACGATCGAACTGGAATGGGACCGTCGTACCGCGCTCGGCGTAGTGATGGCGGCCGCCGGTTATCCGGATGCACCACGCAAAGGCGATGTCATCAGCGGCATCCCGGCAGAAAACGCAGACAGCGTGACCTTCCACGCCGGTACCGCGCTGAACAACGACCAGTTGACCACAACCGGTGGCCGTGTCCTGTGCGTGGTCGGCCTCGGCGACAGCGTCAAGGTTGCGCAGAAACAGGCTTACCAGGTCCTCGACCAGATCCATTTCGATGGTGCCCAATTCCGCCGCGATATCGGCTGGCGCGCACTGAAGCGTTCCTGAAACTGAAGCAGTCCAAGCAAGGTCATTCCGGCGCAGGCTGGAATGACCTTGCTGCATTCAGGGCGGTGTATTCCGGCAAGCGCCGTGCACAAGGTACAATCCGCCCTAAACCTTTTTAGCCTTTATATAGTGACTCCATCCCTCCCTACACCCGCCGCCGTCAAAGAATACCTGCTGGGCCTGCAAGCGCGCATCGTCGCAGCGCTGGAATCTGTCGACGGCCAAGCCTTCGGTACCGATAGCTGGCAAAGGCCGGAAGGCGGTGGTGGCATTTCGCGCATTATCGAAAACGGCAATGTGTTCGAGCGTGGCGGGGTAGGCTTTTCGCATGTGATGGGCAAGAACCTGCCGCCATCAGCTGCAGCGAATCGCCCGGAACTCGCAGGACGTAATTGGGAAGCCATGGGCGTTTCGCTGGTACTGCATCCGCGCAATCCCTACGCACCGACCGTGCACATGAATGTGCGCTTCTTTACCGCGACTGCGGAAGGCCAGGAAGCCATCTGGTGGTTTGGCGGCGGCATGGACCTCACGCCTTATTACGGTTTTGAAGAAGATGCGCGGCATTTCCATCAAAGCTGCCGCGATGCCTTGCAGGCATTCGGTGACGATGTGCATCCGCGCTACAAGAAGTGGTGCGACGACTATTTTTACCTGAAGCACCGACAAGAGCCGCGCGGGATCGGCGGGATCTTCTTCGATGATTTGAATACGCCTGATTTTGCGCAGTGCTTTGCCCTGCAACAAAGCGTGGGCGACCATTTCATCGCCGCCTACCTGCCTATCCTGCAAAAGCGCATGGATACGCCCTATGGCGAACGCGAACGCGACTTCCAGACCTATCGCCGCGGACGCTATGTCGAATTCAACCTGGTGTTCGATCGAGGTACCTTATTTGGCCTGCAATCGGGCGGACGCACCGAATCTATCCTGATGTCGATGCCACCAGTGGTAACATGGCGCTACAATTGGCAACCGGAAGCAGGCAGCCCGGAAGCCAGGCTGTATTCCGACTTCCTGATTCACCGCGATTGGGTCTGAAGTGAAGACCACGGCCCTAGCCGCTACGCGTTGCGTAGCCATACTCGGCGGCAGCTTCGATCCGGTGCATAACGGCCATGTTGCCCTGGCGAATTATTTCGTCGATTTGCTGAAACCGGATGAATTGCGTGTCATTCCCGCCGGTAATCCGTGGCAAAAGCACGGTTTGCAGGCGTCAGGCAAAGACCGGGTGGCAATGGTGCGTAGCGCCTTCAGCGCACAAAAAACCGCGCTTTGTATCGATCAGCAAGAAATCCTGCGTGACAGCGCAACCTATACGATAGATACCCTGCGTGCATTGCGGGCGGAATTGGGGCCACAGGTTTCCATCATTTTCCTGATGGGCGCCGACCAATTGCAACACCTGAATACATGGCAGGAATGGCAACACATGTTTGACTATGCGCATATATGTGCTGCTTCGCGCCCGGGTTTTGCGATGGATGCCGCACACATACCGGCTGCAGTGGCGCAGGAATTCACGCAACGCGCCGCGACACCGGAACAAATACGCACTACCCCGCAAGGCCTGGCCTATCTTGCACCGAATTTGGCAGTCGATATTTCTGCCACTGGGATCCGCGCAGCATTGCAACGCGGTGAACGCCCGATTTCGCTGGTGCCTCCCGGGGTGCTAGACTATATTGAACAACATCACCTATATAAAAGCTAATGGACATCAAAAAACTGCAAGCCCTGGTAATCGACGCACTGGAAGACGTCAAAGCACAGGATATCAAGGTGTTCGATACCGTACACCTGACCAGCCTGTTTGACCGCATCGCCGTTGCATCCGGTACCTCCAACCGCCAAACCAAGGCGCTGGCAGCTTCGGTGCGCGACAAGGTCAAGGCCGCCGGCGGCAACATCGTCAGCATCGAAGGCGAAGACACCGGCGAATGGGTACTGGTCGATCTGGGCGATATGATCGTCCACATCATGCAACCGGCAATCCGCGCTTACTACCGCCTGGAAGAAATCTGGGGCGAAAAGGAAGTCAAATTCGGCGCCGCCAAACGTACATCGAAGCGCACTGCAGAAGATGACGAAGCACCGAAGAAAGCCGTCGGCCGCCACCTGAGCGCCAGCCAGACGACGCTGGATGATGACGAACCGAAAAAACCGGCACGTAAAACTGCAGCCGGCAAAACCACCGCAGCCAAAACTGCGGCGAAAAAGGCTCCAGCTAAAAAGGCGGTAGGCAAAACCATCAAGGTCAAGGCCACCAAAACTGCCGAAGCCTATAAAAAGGCACCAGCCAAGAAAGCGCCGGCAAAAAAGGTAGCGAGCAAAGCAGCCGCCAAAACTCGCGCACCGGCCAAGCCTAAAGCCAAAACAGCCGAGTAAGCGGACCCGCCTATGCAGCTCGTCATCGCTGCGGTTGGGCACAAGATGCCCGCCTGGATAGAAAGCGGCTTCGGCGAGTATGCGAAACGCATGCCCTCCGATTGCCGCGTTCACCTCAAAGAAATCAAACCGGTAGAACGCTCCGGCAGTAAAACCGCCGAGACGGCGATGGCACTCGAACGTGCCAAGATTGAAGCCGCACTGCCAAAAGGCGCACGTATCATTGCACTGGATGAACACGGCAAGGACCTGACTTCGGTGCAACTGGCGCAATTGCTGACGCAATGGCAGCAGGATGGCCGCGACGTTGCCTTTATCATCGGCGGTGCCGATGGCCTGGATGCCGAATTCAAGAAAAATGCCGACATGCTGATCCGCATTTCCAGCATGACGCTGCCGCACGGCATGGTGCGTGTGTTGCTGGCCGAGCAGTTATACCGGGCCTGGTCGATCACGCAAAACCATCCATATCACCGGGTGTAAGGCCGTATGAAACCCCTGCCTAAGAAAATCTACCTTGCATCCAAGAGTCCGCGCCGCCGCGAATTGTTGCGGCAAATGGGCATAGAGTTCGAATTGCTCTTGCTGCGCGACCAAACCCCGCGTGGCCCCGAAGTCAGCGAAATCGTCTTGCCGAATGAACGTGCCGAAGATTACGTGGCCCGTGTCACCCTGGAAAAAGCGGCCTTCGCGCAAAAAACCATGTGGTGGCGCAAGTTGCCGATGCGGCCGATACTTGCCGCCGATACCACGGTGGTGCTGGATGGTCGCATCCTTGGCAAACCTGCCGATGAAGCGGAAGCAATCGACATGCTACGCTCGCTGTCCGGGCGCACGCACCAGGTGTTGACGCATGTCGCGGTCCTGCTCGACGATAAAACCTTTCAATTGACACAGCGTTCCGACGTTGCGTTTGCCGCCTTGCCGGACCAGGTCATACGCGCTTACTGCGCGACCAGTGAGCCGTACGACAAGGCAGGCGGTTATGGCATCCAGGGCCAGGCCGCACTCTTCATTCAAGACATAGCCGGCAGTTATTCAGGCATTATGGGTCTGCCCATCTTTGAAACCGGAAAATTATTGGAACAGGCAGGGATCCACATTCTATGAGTGAAGATATTCTCGTCAACGTGACGCCGCAGGAAACCCGCGTCGCCCTGGTGTTGCAAGGTGCGGTGCAAGAGCTGCATGTCGAACGTACGCTGTCACGCGGCATGGCCGGCAATATTTACCTCGGCAAAGTCGTACGGGTACTACCCGGCATGCAATCCGCCTTTGTCGATATCGGCCTCGAACGTGCCGCCTTCCTGCATGTCGCCGATATCTGGGATGCGCGCTCGCATGAGGGGCCACCCAGCTCGCCGACGCCGATTGAACGCGTACTGTACGACGGCCAGGCCGTCACGGTACAAGTCATCAAGGACCCGATAGGCACCAAGGGTGCGCGCCTGTCGACACAGATTTCGATTGCCGGTCGCATGCTGGTCTACCTGCCGCAGGAATCGCACATCGGCATTTCGCAACGCATAGAAAACGAAGTCGAACGCGAAATCCTGCGCGAAAAAGTACAGAAGCTGATCCTGCCGGAAGAAAAAGGCGGCTTCATCATCCGTACCATGGCGGAAGATGCATCGGACGGTGACCTGCAGGCTGACGTAGAGTACCTGCGCAAAACCTGGGCGAATATCACCCAGCAGGCAAAAACCAAACCCGCTCCTACCCTGCTGTACCAGGATCTTGATCTGGCACAGCGCGTGATGCGCGACTTCGTCAATGATGAAACCGCCAGCATCCAGGTCGACTCGCGCGAAAACTATCAAAAGCTGCTGCAGTTCGGTGAACTCTATACACCGTCGGTATTATCAAAACTCGCGCACTATCCGGGCGAACGTCCACTCTTCGATTTGTATGGTGTGGAAGAAGAAATCCAGCGCGCACTCGGTCGGCGTGTCGATTTGAAATCCGGTGGTTACCTGATCGTCGACCAGACCGAAGCGATGACGACCATCGATGTGAATACCGGCAGCTTCGTCAACGGTCGTAATTTCGACGATACAATTTTCAAAACCAATCTGGAAGCGTCACACGCGATCGCACGCCAGCTGCGCCTGCGTAACCTCGGTGGCATCATGATCCTCGATTTCATCGATATGGAAAATCCTGAGCACAAGAGCGCGGTGCTGAATGAATTGAACCGCGCCCTCTCGCGTGACCGGACCAAGGTATCGGTTTCCGGATTTTCCGCGCTGGGCCTGGTCGAAATGACACGCAAGCGTACGCGTGAATCACTCGCACATATATTGTGCGAACCCTGCCCGGCATGCAGCGGCAAGGGGCAGGTAAAAACCGCACGCACCATTTGCTATGAAATCCTGCGCGAACTGACGCGTGAAGCGAAACAGTTCAACCCGCGTGAATTCCGTATCCTGGCTTCGCAAGTCGTAATCGATATGTTCCTCGAAGAAGAATCACAGCATCTTGCTATGCTGGGCGACTTCCTCGGCAAGCCGATTTCATTGCAAGTGGAAACCGTGTACCACCAGGAACAGTACGACGTTATCCTGATGTAACCCCCTTTAGTTTACGGGCATAAAAAAACGGAGTCATGCATGACTCCGTTTTTATTTGTATTGACCGACGCTTTATTCTTTCCAGTAGTCTGCAATCCATGGTGCCTTACGCACAAAGCGCAGGGCACGGTTGCGTCGACCTTCCAGTGCATCCGGCGGATTCACTTCCCCATGGAAGATCACGATCTTGGTTCCGTCGGGCACAAAAGGCTCGCGCCAGTAATTGGTCGGCCATGCCGGGATGCAATGGTATTTATAGCTGCAGCACCACGAAGCAGGCCAATAACTCAGCTTGCCCTGCTTGTGCAATACATCCGACAGGAAAGCCTGCTCATTGCGAAAGGCACTGCGTGCATCCGCCTGCGTGGTACGGAATTGTTCCAACACATCAGCATGTGCGCCCAGCTTGAAACGATAGACTGATGAATTACCAGTCACGCGCCAAGGTCGCTTCCAGTCATGGATGATCAGGAACTCGCCCGGCTGTTCAAAGAAGGCATCGATTTTGTCAGTGATCACAACGTCGACATCGAGGAATAAGGCGGTGCCGGTCAAGCCGTGCAGGTCGGCCTCAAAGGTCGTCAATTTCTTCCAGCCACGTTCCGGCAAACCATCCGGCAGTTTCAAATCCGGAATAGGGAAACACTCGACTTCAGACCGAATCCCGCTGCCGTCATCGGTCAGGCAAACGAAACGGAAATCACCCGTCAGGTTGCGACGTACCATCGCATACAGGCGATTCACATATTCAGGACCGTACTTGGTACCCCACTTCATGCACAGGATGACGCGCTCATCACCCGCTGCTGCATTGCCGATATTGGCCTTCTCTGTCATACGTTTTCTCCAGCGTACTGCATTAGGAATTCCATTCAAACTAAACGGACTTTATTCCGTCCGGTGTCTTAGTCAGTTTATTTGCCTTGGTATAAGCACGGATTGCATCATTTTTTCTCCACGCTTCTTCCGACACATACCCGCGCGCATGATCAAGGTGTACGCAGATTGCGCTATACCGGATCTGCTTGGACGACAGACCCATATTCATCAGGCGCTCGCCCAACTCACGATCTTCGCCACCATACTGCATTTCTTCATTAAAACCATTGCTGGCCAACAGATCGGCTTTCCAGCCGGATGCATTTGCACCGTTCCAGGTCGCCTTCGTCGGCGTCAGCGCGTTAAGGAGTTTTGCCCCGAAACCTTTTGCAGTCAGTTTCAGGCTCTTGATATTCGATTTGAATCCACGCGCCTTCAGCCATTCCAGGTCAAAGCAATTTTGCTGCAGGATATCTTCTTTTGTAATCGCCTGCGAAATATCCATGGGCAATTTAAAGTACCCACCAGACAAGAAGTAGCCTGGTTCACGGTATTGGATATGCGTCGCAACGAAATCCTTACGCGGTACGCAATCACCATCGGTAAAGATCAGATAGTCAGAACGTGCAGCCAATATCGCCTTGTTCAAAATCTTCGTCTTTTGAAATCCATCATCCGGATGCCAGACGTGCACGATAGGAATCGCAATCAAAGCCTTCAACTCTTCGATACGCTGGCGCGTCTCGTCCCTTGAACCGTCATCGGCGATGACGATCTCAAAATCGGTATAAGTCTGGGCGCTATAACCCCACAGTACCTTTTCCAGCCATTCAACGGCATTGTAAGTACTTAAAATGACGGATGCGTTCATCTACGTATGGGCAATAGGTTTAGCAACAGGGGCCGGCCGGCCTCTGAAGCCAGGCCGGACAACATTTTAAAATACATCCTTGGCAAATTGCAGGTGATACAGATTCGCGTACACGCCATTCTTGGCCAGCAACTCCTGATGCGAACCTAGTTCAACAATATGGCCTTCGGCCAATACTGCAATACGGTCCGCGCGCTCAATGGTCGACAGGCGATGCGCAATCACCAATGTGGTACGACCTTTCATCAATTCATCGAGGGCGGCCTGCACCGCACGCTCGGATTCCGAGTCCAGTGCCGAAGTCGCTTCATCCAGGATCAGGATAGGCGCATCCTTGTATATCGCACGTGCGATCGCCAGGCGCTGACGCTGCCCGCCGGACAGGCGCGAGCCATTATCGCCTATCATTGTTTCCAGGCCTTGCGGCAAGCCGGCGATCACTTCATCCAGATGCGCAGCATGTGCCGCAGACAGGATGCGCGCCCGGTCCGGATTGGCATCGCCATAAGCGATATTCGCCGCAATCGTGTCATCAAACAAAACCACATGCTGGCTCACCATCGCGATTTGCTTGCGCAAACTGCTCAACGAAATTTCTTCTATCGACACGCCATCCAGCTGGATTTCACCCGCAGTGGCGGAATAAAAGCCCGGCACCAAATTAACAAGTGTTGACTTACCTCCACCTGACATGCCGACGAAAGCGATGGTCTCGCCCGGCTGCACGCTCAGATTTATGTCCTGCAAAGCCATGGTTTGCTGGCCGGGATAAGCAAAGCCCAACTGCACGAAGTCGAGCCGACCCGCTGCACGTGCAGCCAGGTCCTTACCGTTAGTACGCTCAGGTTCCGCATCTATCAGTTTGAACACCGCTTCCGCCGCAGTCAGGCCACGTTGCAAGGGGCCGTTCACTTCGGCGATACTCTTCAAAGGGGCCAGCAACATCAGCATCGCAGTAATAAAGGATACGAAGCCGCCTACCGTCGTCTGGTTTTGCCCTGACTGGATCAAGGCAATCACAATCACAATTGCCACAGCAGTGGAAGCCATGACCTGGGTCACCGGTGTCGTTGCCGCCATCGCAGTGGCCATGCGCATCGTGTAGCCACGCAATTTATCAGCACGTAGCTCGAATCGCTCTTCCTCATACCGATGACCACCAAAAATCTTGATGACTTGATTAGCCCGCGTGGTTTCTTCTATGACTTGCGTCATCTCGCCATTGACCGTCTGGTACTCACGCGTCAACCTGCGCAAGCGCCGCCCCGTGGCCCGTACCACGATGGCGATCAGCGGCAACAATATCAGGGCAACCAGGGTTAAGCGCCAGTTCAACCAAAACAGGAAAGACAAGAGGACGATCACAGTCAGTGAATCGCGAATGATGGAGGTATACACCTTGGTGATCATTTCCACGATTTGCTGGACTTCAAACATCATTGAATTGATGACCCGACCAACTGAATGCGTCGCATAAAAGCCCAAAGGTACATCCAGCATGCGTTCGAACATCTGCTTCCGCAATGCAGTGAGCAGACGCGACGAAACCCAGGTCATCATGTAAGTCGTCGTAAATGTAGAGATACCCCGCAATACAAAAATACCGACTATCGCAATCGGCACCAGCCAAAGCGAGAATGTCGGTTTTCCGCCAAACCCCTTATCCAGCAGTACGCGCATGACCGCAGGGAACATGGGTTCCGTCAGCGCGGTCATGATCATCCCTAAAAAGGCAATTGCCAGTCGCTTCTTGTACGGCCCCAACATCCCGTACAAACGTTTCAAGTGTGGAGAAATAATCATTTCATTTCTCCAGGCCTGGATGCAGGGGAATGGATAGAAAAATCAGTCATAGGCGATCTGTACATTTTTGTCCGAATATAAATCGATTAGTTTTTGTTTTATGTTGTCGTCCGGATTGATACGCCATTGCTCGGCAAAGCATAATTCCGATACACCCTTGGGATTCTGGTACTGGATCACGACCGGACTGCCATCCGCGCGTGCCGCCGGTTGCAGTGTCGCTTTCAGTACATTGATATCAGTCGATGCCGGCAGTGACAGGCGTACGCAATTTGCATACTGTATGCGCACCCCAGCGATATCCATGACCTTCTCGGCGCTGATGCGCAAGCCGCCGGAGAAGCGGTCTTCCGATACCTTCCCGGTCACTGCAAGGAATTCATCTTCCTTGAACATATGGCGGTTGGCGTCATACAACTCGTTATAGACCGTCACATCCACCGTGGCACTGCCATCATCCAGCGTCACAATCGTAATACGGCCACGCTGTGTCATTTGCGTACGCAAACCGGAAATCACACCGGCAATCGTGCGTGGTTCGCGCGACGGCTCGATGCTGCTCAGCTTGGCGCGTGCAAAGCGTCGCGCCTCATCCGCATAGGCATTGAATAAATGACCGGATAGATAAAAGCCGAGTGCGCCTTTTTCTTCAGTCAATCTTTGTTTATCACTCCACGGCGCTACTTTCACGTATTCCGGTGGTGTTTCCAGATCGCTGTCATCACCGCCGAACAGGCTGACCTGATTCGCAGCCGCTTCCGCCTGCTCCGCGCATTCCATCGCGAAAGCAACCGATGCCAACAGGATCGCGCGATCCACATTGAAGCAGTCGAAGGCACCGGCACGGATCAAGGAATCTATCGTCCGACGATTGATCTGGCGTTTATCGACCCGCTTGGTGAAGTCGAACAAATCGGTGAAAGGCCTTTCCTTGCGCGCTTCAATCACGGCATCGATAGCACCTTTACCGGAACCTTTGACCGCACCCAAACCGTAACGTATTTGCGTCGCTTTCTTGCCCGGTACACCGACCGGCGTGAAACGATAATCGGATTGATTGATATCCGGCGGCAATAAGGTCAGCCCGCATATATCGATTGCGTCTTCAACCAGGATTTTGATCTTGTCGGTATCATCCATCGCCAGCGACAAGTTGGCTGCCATGAACGCGGCGGGGTGATGTGCCTTCAGGTAGGCGGTGTGATACGACAGCAAGGCGTATGCGGCGGCATGCGATTTGTTGAAGCCGTAGCCGGCGAACTTTTCCATCAAATCGAAGATTTCATCGGCTTTTTCAGCAGACAAATCATTCTTTGACGCACCGGCACGGAACAACTCACGATGCTCGGCCATCTCTTCGGCTTTTTTCTTACCCATCGCACGACGCAGCAAGTCAGCGCCGCCCAGCGAGTAGCCGCCGATGACCTGCGCCATCTGCATAACCTGTTCCTGATACACCATGATGCCGTAGGTTTCGGACAGGATGGATTCGGTACGCGGATCAGGGTATTCGAAACGTTCACCATGCTTGCGTCGGCAGAAATCCGGGATCAGGTCCATCGGACCCGGACGGTACAAAGCCACCAGCGCAATAATGTCTTCAAAGCGATCCGGCCGCGCATCCTTGAGCATGCCTTGCATGCCGCGGCTTTCCAGCTGGAACACAGCGACGGTTTTCGCCTTGGTCAGTAACTCATATGAAGGCCGGTCATTGAGCGGCAGCTTCTCCAGCGCAAAATCCGCCATCGCCGGATCGAGGTCCTTGATGTAGCGCACCGCACGATCGAGGATAGTCAGCGTGGTCAAACCCAAAAAGTCGAACTTCACCAGGCCGACCGCCTCCACGTCATCCTTATCGTATTGCGAGACCACGCCGGCATCGCCACCCTGCGTATAGAGCGGGCAGAAATCGGTCAGCTTGCCGGGTGCAATCAATACGCCACCGGCATGCATACCGATGTTACGGGCGATACCTTCCACCTGTTGCGCCAGGTCCAGCAACTGCTTGACCTCTTCTTCATTTTCCAGGCGTTCTGCCAGCAACGGTTCTTCCTTGATCGCATCGGAAATCGTGACCAGCTTGCCGGGCTTGAAAGGAATCAGCTTGGAAATGCCATCGCAAAAGTTATAACCAAAATCCAGCACACGACCAACGTCACGCACCGCGCCTTTGGCGGCCATGGTACCGAAGGTCGCAATCTGCGATACCGCATCCTTGCCGTACTGATCTTTCACGTACTGGATGACGCGATCGCGCCCTTCCTGGCAAAAGTCGATATCGAAATCGGGCATCGAAACCCGCTCAGGATTCAGGAAGCGTTCGAACAGCAAGTTGTATTGCAAGGGATCAAGATCGGTAATCAGCAATGAATACGCAACCAGCGAACCGGCACCGGAACCCCGGCCCGGCCCGACCGGCACGCCGTTATTCTTCGCCCATTTGATAAAGTCGGCCACGATCAGGAAGTAACCGGGGAAACCCATTTTGATAATGGTGTCGGTCTCGAACTTCAGCCGCGCCTGGTAACGCTCCCGGTGCTTTTCACGAACGGCAGGGTCCGGATACAAATGCTCCATGCGCTGATCCAGCCCGCGCTGCGCTTCCTTGACCAGGAATTCATCTATCGATGAGCCGTCCGGTGTCGGGAAATTAGGCAGTTTAGGTTTGCCAAGCTCCAGTACCAGGTTGCAGCGTTTGGCAATTTCGACCGAGTTTTGCAGGGCGTTCGGCATGTCGGCGAAGAGTTCCGCCATTTCTGCCTGCGTTTTGAAACGCTGCTGCTCATTAAAGCGTTTGATGCGGCGTGGATTCGCGAGGATCTCACCTTCGGAAATACAGGTGCGCGCTTCATGTGCGGTAAATTCTTCCAGCCCCAGGAATTGCACCGGATGGGTCGCAACCAGTGGCAGGTTCAGTTTGGCAGCCAGCACCGAAGCCTGGCGCACATGGCCATCCATATTCGGCTGGCCGGCGCGCTGTACCTCGATATAAAAATGACCGGGAAATAATTCCGCCCAGCGCTGGGCGCAACGCTCGGCTGCGCCCAGGTTACCGTTATCGATGGCGATCCCGACATCGCCAAAATGCGCGCCGGACAAGACGATCAAACCATTCTTGCCGTCCGCCGCGACTTCTTCCAGCCACTCGGGGCGGATTTCGGCGCGACCGCGGTGCAAATTGGTCAGCCAGGCTTTCGACAACAATTCGCACAGTTGCAGGTAACCATCCTTGTTCTTAACCAATAGCAACAGGCGCGACGGCTTGTCGCGGTCATTGTCATTACTGATCCAGACATCACAGCCGACGATGGGCTTGATACCGTTGGAACGGGCTTCTTTGTAGAATTTGACCATGCCGAACAGGTTGGCCAGGTCGGAAATCGCGAGCGCCGGCTGCATATCGGCGGCGGCGGCCTGGATCACATCATCGATGCGGATCAGGCCGTCAACGATCGAATATTCGGAATGGAGGCGGAGATGAATAAATTGCGGAGAAATCATGGCCGTATTCTACCGCGACCACCCCCTTGATCAGACATTTCATCATTCCCAAAGCGGAAGTTTATAATGTCGGCTTGTTCCTGCCTGCGCACATCCCGTCAGCCCTGATTAGTCAGCGCCAGACCTGGTGCAGCGTACAAGGCAGCAGCCGCAAAATATTGCCGAATTATTGTGTTTATCACAAGCAATCACCGTAAAGAAGTACATCAGCATGCAAGCCACATCCAGCTTCGTAAACATCGCCGCCTACAAATTCATCACTTTTGACGATACGGCCGAGAAACGCCCAGAATTCCTCGCCAAGTGTAATGAACTGTCGCTAAAAGGCACCATCCTGCTCACCCCGGAAGGCATCAATATGTTTTTGGCCGGCACCCGTGCCGACATCGACAGCTTCCTGGCCTGGGTACGCGCCGATGCACGCTTTGCCGATCTGGAAGTAAAGGAAAGCTTTTCCGACGACCAGCCTTTCAAATACATGCTGGTCAAGCTCAAGCGCGAAATCATTACGATGAAGCACCCGCTGATCAAGCCGGAAGAAGGCCGTGCACCAGTTGTTACGCCGACCACGCTCAAGCGCTGGCTGGACCAGGGTCATGATGATGACGGTAAACCGGTCGTCATGATGGAAACCCGCAATGCTTTCGAAGTCGATGTCGGTACCTTCGACAACACCCTCGATTACCGCATCGAAAAATTCAGTGACTTCCCTGATGTAGTGGCACAGCATAAGGACGAACTGGCGGATAAAACCGTGGTCACCTTCTGCACCGGCGGCATACGCTGTGAAAAAGCAGCCATCCATATGAAGAACGTTGGCTACGACAGCGTGTACCAGCTCGACGGCGGCATCCTCAAATACTTCGAGGAAGTCGGCGGCGCACACTACACTGGAGACTGCTTCGTCTTCGATCATCGCACCGCGCTGAACCCGCGCCTCGAACCGAGCCTGGCAACGACCTGCCCCAGCTGCAACGCGACCGTCACACCACGCGAGCAACTGGCACCAGAGTTTGTCGAGGGCAGCACCTGCCCGCACTGCACAAAATAATTTTCCAGGAACCTGTAGCCACCTGCCACGGGACCATGCTGTTTAACTTAATGTACTTTTAAGCTGCCAAATAAAATGATCAATATCAACGGTGAAATCAAGGTCGACAACGCAGCACCCTTCGTCCTGTTCGGCGGCATCAATGTGCTCGAATCGCGCGACCTCGCCATGCGTTCCTGTGAAGAATATGTGCGCGTCACCGGCAAGCTCGGCATCCCTTATGTCTTCAAGGCCTCGTTCGATAAGGCCAATCGCTCATCGATACACTCCTATCGCGGACCGGGCCTGGAAGAAGGCTTGCGCATTTTCGAAGAGGTGAAGAAAACCTTCGGCGTGCCGCTGATTACCGATGTGCATGAGCCGTATCAAGCCAAGATTGCAGCCGAAGTCATCGATGTCTTGCAACTGCCCGCCTTCCTCGCACGCCAGACCGACCTGGTGGTCGCACTGGCGCAAACCGGCCGCGTCATCAATATCAAGAAGCCGCAATTCCTCAGCCCGCCGCAAATGCTAAACATCGTCGAAAAATTCCGCGAAGCCGGCAACGATAAATTGATTCTGTGTGATCGCGGCACCTGCTTCGGTTACGACAACCTGGTGGTCGACATGCTGGGCTTCGGCGTGATGAAAAAAGTCACGGGCAACCTGCCGATCATCTTTGACGTCACGCATGCATTGCAACAACGTGATTCCCTGGGAACCGCATCCGGCGGACGCCGTGAACAGGTAGCTGACCTGGCGCGTGCCGGCATGGGTGTAGGCCTTGCAGGCCTGTTCCTCGAAGCGCACCCTGATCCGAAAGTGGCGAAATGCGATGGCCCGAGTGCACTGCCGCTGGACAAGCTGGAACCCTTCCTCACGCAATTGAAAGCGTTGGATGACCTGGTGAAATCGTTTGAACCGCTGGACATTGAGGGATAGTACAAATAGTCCCGTCACAATTATCTGCAGGCTGTCTGATGCTCCGCTTTGACCGGGTGTCATAGATATGGATTATCTAATCAGCCTGATCGGACCATTCCTGTCTAAAGATGTCGGGTCTGGGAGCAGAGCAATGCCAGGATGGGTCTACATGGCTATCGGTGGCATAAGCCTTTTAAGTTGGCTAGGCACGAAAGAGCTGAGTGCCAGAATCAACAGAACGAAAGACGACGCGCAAAAAACTCTTTCCACTCACAACACATTGAAGGCCAGCGCCGTTATAGATGAGGGTAAAACCCTCGTAAAGGCGACGATAGACCTGAAAGACGATGTGTATGCCGTATGTATAAGCAGATACGAATCATCTGAACTTATGGCAATTGATGAGATGCAATTTGCATCGATTGAAATGGTTGCCCAGTTTCTCGAAACACAGACGATTTTGCGTCTAGGTGATTTCAAATAAGAGATGCGATCAATTCTGATCACGAAAAAACCCGCGCCATGCCAAGCTCCGGCATGGCGCGGGTTTTTTAGTTACCCAGGTCGAATACCAATACTTCAGCCTGCTGGCCGTCACTGATTTTCAGGCTTTGCTCATCATTCACTTTCAGTGCATCGCCGGTTTTCAGTGCGACACCGTTGACCGTGACCGAACCGCGGGCAATATGGACAAAGGCGCGACGTCCTTTTGCCAGCGTGAGCTCTGCCGTTTCAGTTCCATCGAACAAACCCGCATACAGCTTTGCATCCTGATGGATCAGCACCGAACCGTCGGCACCGTCAGGGCTGGCGATCAGGCGTAAACGACCGCGTTTTTCTTCTGCCGCGAAATGCTTTTCTTCATAGCTCGGAGGAATGCCATTCACATTCGGCTGGATCCAGATTTGCAGGAAGTGCGTGGTCTGCTCTTTGGAATGGTTGAATTCCGAATGGCGTACGCCGCTGCCTGCACTCATGCGTTGCACGTCACCCGGACGAATGACACTGCCGGTACCCATGCTGTCTTTGTGCGCCAGTTCGCCTTCCAGCACGTAGCTGATAATTTCCATATCGCGATGACCATGGGTGCCGAAGCCCTGCCCTGCATGCACGCGATCTTCATTGATCACGCGCAGCGGACCGAAACCCATATGTTTTTCGTCATAGTAATCAGCGAAGGAGAAGGTATGGTGCGAATCCAGCCAACCGTGATTTGCGTGGCCCCGGTCTTCACTTTTGCGAATTTCAAGCATGATATATTCCTTTCGGTGAGTTTTATTGTATGACTTAAGTTTTAATCTATGAGTGTCACTATAGACGTTCAAAATGGATTAAATAAGGGCATAATTCAGGATAAGTCATTCAATTATTTTGAATAATAGAAAATCCATATGAACCTGACGCTGGAAGCCATACGCATACTCGATACCATAGACCGCAAAGGCAGCTTTGCCGCGGCTGCGGTAGCGCTCGACCGCGTGCCGTCGGCGCTGACCTATAGCGTGCGCAAGCTGGAAGAAGATCTCGACGTGCTGCTGTTCGACCGGCGCGGCCATCGTGCCAAGCTGACCACGGCCGGACAGGAATTGTTGACGGAAGGACGCCACCTGTTGCGCGCCGCCGATGAACTGGAACAAAGGGTCAAGCGCACTGCCAGTGGCTGGGAAGTCGAATTGCGCATCGTGCTCGACAGCATTATCCCGTTTAAAAAAATGCTGCCGCTGATACGCGAGTTCGATGAACAGGGTTCGGGTACGCAACTGCGCTTTTCAACCGAGGTATTGTCCGGCGTGTGGGAAACCCTGACCAGCGGTGCGGCTGACCTTGCTATTGGCGTTTCATCCGACGGCCCGGAAATCGTGCGCGGTAGCGGTGACTTCCGCGTGCGTCCTTTGGGCGAAGTGGACTGGGTCTTTGCCGTGGCACCAGGTCATCCGCTGGCTGGCATGCCGGATCCGCTGGCGCCGCAACTGGTACAACAGTATCGCGCCGTCGCCGCCGGTGATAGCGGTCGCTTCCTGCCCAGCGTCAGCGCCGGCCTGCTGACCGGCCAGGCCACGCTGACGGTTCCGGATATACACGAAAAACTGAAAGCGCAGTTGGCCGGACTCGGCTGCGGCCATCTGCCACGCAAATGGGCCGCCCCCTATCTGGCATCCGGTGAACTGATAGAAAAGCAAACGATAGAAATCAAACCCACAGGATTGCCGCAATACGCCTGGCGCACCTCATCGCGCGGCAAATGCCTGAAGTGGTTCCTCAACAAACTGGCAGATCCTGACGTGCAACGCGCACTGCTGGCGGAGTAAGACATGACGAATAAATATATAGGGCGCTTTGCGCCATCCCCCAGCGGCCCCTTGCATGCCGGCTCGCTGGTCGCCGCGATGGCCAGCTACCTGGATGCCAAGGCACACCACGGACAGTGGCTCCTACGCATAGAAGACATCGATGAAACCCGCACCGTCGCCGATGCCACCACTGCCATCATGGATGCGTTGACGGCATTCGGCATGCAGCATGATGGCGAAGTTGTCGTGCAAAGCCAGCGCAAGGATTTGTATCAGGCGGCATTCGAACGCCTGGACAACCTGGTCTATCCCTGTGGCTGCACACGACGCGAAATTGCCGATTCACGCCTCGGCGTGGCGGCAGATGGTGCTGCGATTTATCCCGGCACTTGCAGGCACGGCGTCGCGCCCGGCAAAACTGCGCGTACCTGGCGCGTGCGCGTGCCGGATGCCAGTCAAGGCAATGAAACCATCAACTTCGATGATCGCTGGCTGGGTCCATTGACGCAACATCTTGCGACAGAGGTGGGTGATTTTGTTTTGAAACGCGCCGATGGTTTCTGGGCCTACCAGCTGGCGGTTGTGGTGGATGATGCAGACCAGAGGGTTACCCACATCGTGCGCGGTACCGATTTGCTTGAATCTACCGGGCGACAAATTTATCTGCAACGCATGCTGGGTTTTCCAACGCCGCACTATATGCATGTGCCGGTGGTGCTGAATGATGTCGGTGAAAAGTTATCGAAGCAAACCGGGGCACTGGCGTTGGACCTGGAACATCCAATGGATGAATTGATGAAGGCGGCTCAGTTTCTCGATTTATCGCTGCCACCCGTGAATTCAATAGCGGAATTCTGGCGAGTTGCGATCGCTGCATGGGCACGACGCTACGCGCAAGAGTAGTTGAGGCAGGCGATAAAAAAGGGCGCAATCTTGCGCCCTTTTTTGATGAAGCAAAATAAATTAACGCTTCGGTGCGCCACCCAATAAGGCCGCCATCTTGTGCTTCGGCGGTTTGGCCGGTGCCTGCTCTGCCGGTTTGGCTTCGCTGATGGTCGATGGCGCCGGCTCATATGGCTTGGTAAAGAAAGGATCGATCTTTTCTTTACGTGGTGCCGCATATGCGCTGCGGCTACCCGGATCACGGCCACCCGATGCTTCACGCGGAGCCGATTCACGACGCTCCGAACCACGACCACGCGATTCCGAATCATCGCGACGCGGGCTGCGTTCCTTGCGTTCGCTGGCACGATTACCGGCAGGCACGAAACCGGCAAGTTGTGCCGGCACGAACTTATGCTTGATCATCTTTTCGATATCAACCAGCAGGCGCGCATCCTTATCCGAATACAAGGAAATCGCATCGCCGGAAGCACCGGCACGACCGGTACGACCAATACGATGCACATAATCTTCCGCGTTATACGGCAAGTCGTAATTGATCACGCACGGTAGTTCCGCAATATCCAAACCACGTGCCGCAACGTCAGTCGCAACCAGCACTTCTATCGTGCCGTTCTTGAATGCTTCCAGTGCCGCCATACGCTCGGCTTGCGATTTGTCGCCATGGATGGCCGACGCTTTCACGCCCTCGTTTTCCAGTTGGCGCGCCAGGCGCGATGCACCTATCTTGGTATTTGAAAAAACGATGACTTGCTTGAGGCCACGCTCACGAATGATGTAAGACACTGCATCACCCTTGTCGCCTTCTTCCACCTTGTAGACAATTTGCGTCACATTCTCTGCAGTTGCATTGCTGCGCGCCACTTCAATGGTGACCGGATCCTTCAGGAAGGTGGCGGCCAGCTTTTTGATTTCCGGCGAGAAGGTCGCGGAAAACATCAGGTTCTGGCGTTGCTTCGGCAAGAGATTGATGATGCGTTGCAGGTCAGGCAAAAAACCCATATCCAGCATGCGATCAGCTTCATCCATGACGAGGATTTGCGTCTGCGACAAGTTCAGCGTCTTTTGCTGGATATGATCGAGCAGGCGACCCGGGGTTGCGATCACGATTTCAACACCGGAACGCAGGGCAGCGGTTTGCGGTGCCATATCGACACCACCAAACACCACGACCGAACGCAAGGGCGTGTGGCGCGAATAGGCTTTGACGTTATCCGCCACCTGGTCTGCCAGCTCGCGCGTAGGCGTCAGGATCAGCGCCCGCACCGGATGGCGCGCCGGAGATGCGCTGCTATTGGCATGCGCCATCAGCAATTGAATGATCGGCAAGGAGAAACCGGCAGTTTTACCGGTACCGGTTTGCGCCGCACCCATGACGTCTATGCCTTGCAGCACGACCGGGATGGCTTCCGCCTGGATCGGTGTCGGGTGCACATAACCCTGATCGCTCAGGGCACGCAGGATTTCCGGCGCCAGGCCGAAATCTTCAAAACGAACAGCAGGATGCGCATCGGCCGCAGCGGCGGGCGAAGTAGTAGGCTGGATTACTGGCTGACTATCAGACATGTTTTTTAGCAGGTCTTGCCTCTTGTGAGGCGCCATGATCGATGTCGATGTGGATAATAAAACCGCACAACGAATCCGAAAAAGACCTGGCTCTTTCGATAAATTTGAAATTATTTCTGTGGTGATGAACCGAGGTGTGCGTGCGGACGCAGGCCGCTCTTGAAAATCGGGACCAACTCGACCGCCATCATTACCTCGACAGGACAGCGTGCATTATACGCCTGACGCGAATATCCCGTGATTTATCAAGATGTTGGCGCTAAAACCACGCATTCCGACAGTCCGGCAAACCGTCCGGAAACGGCAACAAGGAATTGCAAAACAGCAATTCCTCGTCTGGGAAGACCCTATATGCCTTATGCAGTCAGGCGCAAAGCCTCGTGATTCGCCGGCAAACGCTGCTGGGAAAGCTGTTGTGAGTGCGAGACGGTACCTGTCGAATGCGGGCTGACACTGCGTCCGGTACGGAAGACCGCAATGGATTGGGTCAAATGGAAGGTTTGCTCTTCCAGGCTGGCAGCAGCGGCAGCGGCCTCTTCCACCAGCGCGGCATTTTGCTGCGTCACCTCATCCATTTGCGAAATTGCCAGATTGACTTGATCAATACCATTGCTTTGTTCACGGCTGGCAACGGTAATTTCATTCATGATGCCGGTTACGCGCTGGACCGAGTTCACGATATCGTCCATGGTCGTCATCGCGTCACTCACGAGGCGATTACCGGCATCGACTTTTTCGACCGAATCATCGATCAAGCCTTTGATTTCTTTCGCAGCGCTGGCCGAGCGTTGCGCCAGGCTGCGTACTTCCGACGCCACCACGGCAAAGCCCTTGCCCTGCTCACCGGCACGCGCCGCCTCGACCGCCGCATTCAAGGCCAGGATATTGGTCTGGAATGCGATGCCATCAATCAGGCTGATGATGTCTACAATCTTTTTCGCGGAAGCGCTGATTTCATCCATCGTCGCGCCTACCTTCTCGACCACCGCACCGCCTTTGCCGGCCACTTCCGACGCCGATTGCACCAGCTCATTGGCCTGGCTTGCACTGTCTGCATTTTGCTTCACGGTCGACGCAAACTGCTCCATGCTGGAAGCGGTTTCTTCAAGGCTGGAAGCCTGCGATTCAGTGCGACCCGACAAATCCATATTGCCGGCAGCGATTTCGCGGGTGGCGATGGTGATCGAATCCACATTGGTACGGATGTCGCCCATGACCGAACGCAGGTTCACATTCATTTGCTGCAGTGCCTGCTGCAATTGGCCCATATCGTCATGCCGATCCACGGCGAAGTCGAAGGTCAGGTCGCCACCGGCAATCACGCGTGTTTCAGCGATCAGGGTACGCAAAGGCCGCACCACGGACGCATGCAGGCTGGCCCATAACAACAGCGCGACGCTGACACCCGCGATCGTCGCCCCGGCATACCAACCCCGCTGTGCCGCACTCTCCGCTGCGGTCGCGGCGACAAAACCCAAAGCTGCAAGCAAACCTATCAACGTCACCATGCCCACAGCGATTTTGCTGCCGAGGCCGATATCACGCAGTGCGGCCAGCTTGCTGAAGATGCCGGTCCTTACCACCGCGCCGCGCCTGATCGCCAGGCCTTTGGCCTGGTCGGCCTTGAAGCGCGCATAAATGGCGCCCGCCCCTTCGACCTGTTCACGGTTAGGTTTGCTGCGCACCGACATGAAAGCGACGATTTCATTGTTTTCACGTACCGGCGTAACGTTCGCATTCACCCAGTAAAAGTCACCATTCTTGCGACGGTTCTTCACCAAGCCGGTCCATGGCAAACCTTGTTTCAGGGTCTGCCACATATCGCCGAAAGCCTCTTCCGGCATATCCGGATGGCGAATCAGGTTATGCGGCTTGCCGATCAATTCTTCTTCCTGGAAACCACTGGCTTCCATGAAAGCCGGATTCACATAGGTAATACGGCCTTTGGTATCCGTCTTCGAGACCAGCGAGCTTCCATCCTGGAGGAAGTATTCGGTACTCGTGACAGGCAAATTGGTGCGCATAGTACATCTCCGGCTTGGAATGAATGGAACGTAGCGGTGACCGGCAGCAAACACCAGCCACAAGAATGAAATAAGAATAATACTTCGAAGCAACTATATTCCCGTAGGGAATATTTTTCTTGCGTTAGATCAAATTTTGCATCAATTCAGTGCAAATTCAGGGAACAAAATCCCAGTGCCCGGACCAGTCCGCCTCTTCTTTCACCACGCTACGGAGCATATCGAAGGCCTTTTGCATCACTTCTGTCTGCTTCTCCCGCGTATAGACCAAATAGACAGGGTAGGAGAACTCCGGCGCGCTTTTTACCAGTTGCAGGGAATTTTGCGCGAGGGCGCGCCGCACAACGCGCGTCCGGAAATAGCCGGTGCCACCGCATTGCAGCAGGTATTGCAAGGCCAGTGGCCCGAGGTTGAAAGACAGCACATTCTTCGCCTTGTCCGGCAAGGCTGCATCATGCTGCTTGCGGAAATCCGGTCCCCAGTCGACATAGACATAGGGCTCGGGATTCTTCGTCGACGAGACTTGTACCAGCTTTTCCTCCAGCAATTGCTCGACTTGCATGCCGGTCCAGTACTCCGGTCGGTACACCAGCGCCGCATCGAGCAAGCCGCGCTCCAGCTTCGATTGCAGGATGGCGCCGTCGCCCACTTCGACCCGTATTGCATGCGAAGGCAATTCGCGCCGCAATTGCAGCGTCCATTGCAACATCAGCGGATTGCACAGGCTCACTTCGCTGCCCAGCGCCAGTGAATCGCCGTACCCGTCGGGCAAAGGCAAATCACGGCGTGCGGCATCCCAGGTTTGCACCAGCTGGCTGGCATAACCGACGAAACGCTCGCCATCATCCGTCAGCCGGGCCCCGGCGCGATTGCGTATGAACAGTGAACAGCCAAGTTGTGACTCCAGGTTTTGCACCCGGGCCGTGACCGTGGTCTGCGTCACATGCAGGCGGGTGGCAGCGGCGATAAAGCTGCCGGAACGCACGATATAGAGGAAGGTGCGCGCGAGTTCTATGTCCATGACCGGCCTTTACTGCAATATTTTTGATAATAAATCGCATTAAATTTCATTTTTAATGCACGGATTAAATATGCATAATTTATACATATTTTAACGCCAAGTATCCAATCCTTTAAAAACTTGTGCGCCGGATGCTTGCCAACTTATCCGGCCGTTTTGAAAGAAGAGCGTCTACGGTTTTTTGATGTATCGACCAGCTGCAATGCCGGTCATCGTTGGGCCTGAGGATGCAGTTCTCCCCCGGCCTTTCAAGTTGTTTTATTCAAACAGGAGGTTTTATCATGGTAGTCAAAGAAGAATTCAAGGTTAAAGATGCATCCGGTCATACCGTTATCCTGCAAAACCTCACGACGGGAATCAGCTACCTGGATTTCGGCATGACGCACTTGCCACGCGATTTCCAGGGTTATCGCGTCAAGTACACCGACCGCATCGCGCAGCCGCAAAGCGACGGCACCTTCAAGCTGAGTGATAGCAACAGCATCTACAGCCGCATCTGAGCTGGATAGCTTGCACCAGCCACCTGCTGCGCGCTGAAACAAACAAGGGCTGACGTTTACGCGTCAGCCCCTGTTTTATCTCCCAACAGCATTAAGCCACTTATCGAGGTGATGACTGCAATGGAATCGCGTCCAATACATAGGTGATAAGTTTCTTCAAACTGCTTGCCATATCTTCTTGTGCAGTATGCAAAGTCAATTCCGCTTGCAGCGGCGTTTCATAGGGCGCGTCGACGCCCGTAAATTCACTTAACTCACCACGCCGCGCTTTTTTATACAAACCTTTCGGATCGCGTGCCTCGCAAGTCGCGAGGTCCGCAGCAATATGAATTTCATGGAAACCTTGCGGACAAGCCATGCGCGCCAGTTCGCGGTCAGCCTTGTAAGGTGAAATGAAAGCGGTAATGCAAATCAGGCCGGCATCGGCGAATAATGCTGCCGCTTCGCCGACACGGCGTATATTTTCACTACGGTCTTGCGGACTAAAACCAAGGTCCCGATTCAAACCCTTGCGTACATTATCGCCATCCAGCACATAACAAGAGTAACCGGCAGCAGTCAGCGCCTGTTCCAGCGCCATCGCCAGCGATGATTTACCGGAGGCTGATAAACCGGTCAGCCACAGCACCGCACCCCGATGTCCATAATGCCGGTACCGCTCATCGGCAGCGATGGCATGTGGTACCGCCGTCAGGTTCTGCGGCAATGCATGCTGGCCCGGGGCATGCTTCATGCAGCACCAATTCCCAACGCCGCCAACAAGGGGCCGAGATATGCCGCATGTTTTTGCCAGCGTCCTTTCGACGTTTTATAGATGGGCTGGCGCACCTGGTTCACACTGGCGGTACGCACGACGCGCCGCGTTTTATGGAATTGCAGGCAAGCCTCGTCCCACGGCAGGCCGATAAATGCGACCAGGCGCTGCGCCTCGGCTTCGAGATTGTCCACCACCGCTTCATAGTCAACTTCTATGAAGCGATCCGCCGGCAAGACCTGACGCAATTGACTCATCAATATTTGATAAGCGCGATGGAATTCACCCAACTCGGTCAAATCATACGTAAACAGCTGTTCGCCGACGAAGTGTTTGCTATAGCAAGACAGGCAGGTATCCACCGGGTCGCGCCGACAATGAATGATGCGCGCACCGGACAGGATCATTGGTATCAATCCCGCATAAAGGAAATTGGCCGGCATTTTATCGACCAATCTATCCTTCCCGTGTGCGAATGGCGCTACCCGTCTCAGGTAATCCTGTCCGATCGCACGTAGTCGATCAGCCGGCATGGTCGCGAGGTCTGGCGGGAATGCGCCCGCGGCTTCAATCGCCAGGCGCAAGGCACTCAATTCGCCGGCACCATGCACTTGCGGATGCGAAGCCAGGATTTGCTCCACCAGGGTAGTGCCCGAACGCGGCATACCGACGATGAATACCGGCAAATCGGATGGCGCACCACCAACGTCATCCAAATTCTTCAAATCAGTAGTAAAGGTGGTGGCTATGCGCTCCATCCACTGTCTTGTCGCTACGCTATCGTATGTAAACGTAGCGCGCTTCAGTCCGTTTGCCGCATGCAAGTGATGAAATGCGCGTGCCGAATTGCCGGTATCGAGATAAGCCTTGCCGAGTGCAAAATGCGCTGCCGTGCGGTCCAGCAATGGCAGACTGCCAGCTTGTACCAGCGCCGCTTCCAGCATGTTTATATCCGGATCATCCGCCTGATACACCTTGGTATCGTTGCGTGCAGTCAGGGCGCGGATCGAAGCCGGGAATTGCTGCAATACCTGATCGAAGGCGATGATTGCGTCTTCGCTGCGACCGCTCTCCATGAATAATGCGGCACGCGCCAGCAGTGCTTCTTCCGCCACATTGCCCGGCAACAGCACGGCCTGGTCAAATGCGTGCAGGGCTTCATCATGCCGTCCGAGTGCTTGTAACACCTGCCCCAGGGTATGGTGTGCATTCGCATGGTCCGGTGCTGAAAGGACAGCGCGATTGGCCCAGGCCAGCGCTTCTTCATTGCGCTCCATTTTTTTCAAAATCTGCGCACGTGCCGTCAAACCAGCTATGTGCTGCGGCGCAAATGAATACAGCATATCCAGGCTGTGCAAGGCATCCGCGTAGCGCAAGCGCGCGACTTCAACATCGGCCAGATTCAGATAGGCATCGACCAGCTTTGGATTGAGATCGATCGCATGCCGTGCGGCCGCCGCAGCTTCATCAAATTTGCCATGGGTATTCAACAGGAAAGCGAGATTGCTATGCGCCTCGGCATAGTTGGGATCAAGTTCCAGGGCCTTTTTGTAATGTTGTTCGGCCTGTTCCAGGCGACTCATACGACGCCAGGTGTTCGCCAGATTGTTATGTCCGCGCGCATCGTTCGGCTGCAGCACCAGCACGCGCTGCAGGCAATCGAGGCTGGCTTCCAGTTTGCCGCTTTCCTGCAAGATAATGCCAAGATTATTCCATGCATCAACCAACTGCGGTGCCATACGTACTGCACGCTGGGCAGCCTGCTCCGCCTCAACCAGCAAACCCTTTTGACGACACATCTCGGCCAGGTTGCTAAAGTAAATTGCCGGGGCATTGGCCGCCTGGCAAGCCTGCCGAATATGGCTCACGGCCATATCCAGGCGTCCGTATGCATGCGCAATCAAACCCAACAGATGCATCGCATCCGATTGATAAGGCCATGCCAACAACACATGTCGACATAACTCTTCAGCCTGTACCGCCTTACCGGCATTCCAGTATGCGTAAGCACGCTGCAAGGCTTCAGGTACGGTGAGTTGCTGCGCTCGCGGAAAGTTCTCCTGCAGATCGTTCATATTGCACTGCGCTCCGTCAAAAACGCCAGCGTGCCAGCAGGCTGCCGGTTTGCGAGGTGTAAGCACTGCCTTTTTCCAGCGTGTATCCGGCCGATAGTGTCAACTTGTCGCTACGCAGCAGCGTGGCTCCCAGCGACAGGACGCCGGTATCGCGAACGGCCGTCGGGCCCAGAGTCACGAAAGTAGTGGCACCTGATAAATCGGCAGCAAAGTTGGCAACTGATTGCAAACGCGTGTCGCTAAACTCGTGCCGCCACAGTATTTGCACCATGGGTTTGAGCAAGCCGTAGCCAGTCTGGTAATCACGCTCCAGCTTGAAACCCAGGTCACTCTTGAGCGAATGGGTATCTGCCGCTGCGACATTCAATGCCGCACCATTGCCACCCGTTTCCGTATAGGCATCAAGGCGCAAGCTGCTATACGTCAAACCGGCCAGCGGCGTCACGACCGTCCCGTTTGCAGCGATCGGATAGCCGGCCAGCGCAGCAGCGGTATATTGCATGCCTTGGTAACTGCTATTCGCAGTACCGGAAAAGCCAGTGAAATCCAGCAAGCGATGCGCATCAATATTGCTGCGCATCGCACCGAGGGAAGCATTCAGGTACCAGGGATCGCCACGATAGCCTGCATAAGCCGTCAAGCCATAGGAATCAACACGTGCATGGCTACCGGAATTGTTGCCGTCGTTGGAAACCGAAGTGCTGGCATAACTAAACACAGCACCGACACGCCAGCGTTCATTCAGCGCGGCATCCGCACCCAGCAGCAAGCCGTTGTAGCTGGCGTGGTAGCCGGAAACACCGTCGCGCTCGTCGGCCGACGCGCGACCACCAAAGGCCTGGCCCCAGACGGCCTTATCGCTTAACCCATCACCGCCGGATAAACCACTGCCGACAGATCCACCAGTTGGAACACTAGCGTCCAGCCGATTGAATACCATGCCATTCACATGCTTGCCGATTGCATCCGTAGCACCGGCTATGCCGAAGGTACTGGACGATATGCTCAATTGTGCGCCCGCGCGATTTGCATCCGCGGCTGTGCCCAGTGCTGCGGCGGCGTTGAACAGATTCATCAGTGCTGCATCGGTACCGGTGTACTGGTACAAGCCATCCAGTGTGTTGCGCGCGTTTGCCTGGTTTGCCGGATTCACGATTTCTCCATCCAGCGTCAGTAACAAGCCCAGCTTGCTGCCATCGATGATGGTGCTGCCTGTAATGTCACCACGATAGCCATCAGCCAGATAACGCAGTGTCGCCTCGTTATAGTTGCTGCCTGCGCTCGACGCCTGCAGCACCAGATAACGCTGGCCGTTGGCGAAACGATAACTGCCATTCTTTTTCAGCGCCACACTGGAACCGGCATCGATCACCGCACTACCGGAAACTAGCAAACGACCATAGCCGCTATCAGCGCTCTCGCCATTGGCGATCGCGCCGCTGGCAACACCGACATTCAGGGTCGCAGCCGCGCTTTGCTGGTAATTACCCGTTACGCTGATTTGATTATTGACTTGCAGCACGCCGGCGGAGTTGATGACGCTGTTGCTGCCGACATTGATATTGCTGTTGAGCAGCTGGTTGCCGCCACCGAATACCCAGTTGGAGGACGTATTCGTAATCAGGCCTATGCTGCCGTTTTGCCCGGTCAGTGTGCCAAACGTATTACCGGAACCACCGAATATGGTTTGTACCCGGTTCGAGTTGTTGATGATGTTGCCGGAGATGGTTCCCGCGTTGCTCAATGTGGTAATCGTCGCGTTTGATTCTATGACGATCGCATTGCTTGCTGTAATTACGCCGCTATTGTTCAGGCTGCCTATCGTTCCGCGCACAACATGGATGGCAGTCATATCATCAGTCACCAGGCCGGCATTGTTGAAGGTGGTAATCGTGGCGGTACTTCTCACATCGCCGTTGATGATGCCGCCGTTGATGATGCCACCGCTCAGATTATTCAGTGTCGTAATCCGTCCGCCGTCATCGTTATATATCCCGGCTACCGTGCCGGTGATCAGGCCGCTATTGTTCAGTTCGGTAATGAGAGAAGTACCGGAACTACTGTAGTTGTAGATGCCGCTGCGCGCACCGTAGATGGTGGCACCGCTGTTGTTGTTGAGCGTGCCTATCGTGCTGCGATTATTGTTATCGATGCCGTAGCTATAACTGCCCAGATTGCTGTCGCCACCGCGTATCGTGCCGTTGTTGGTCAGCGTAGCTATTTGCCCACGCCAATTCTGTATCCCGGCAGCCATTTCGGCACCAGCGATCACGCCACTCCTGCTATTACTGAGATTTGTGATCGTTCCCCAGTTGCTGATACCGTTAAAGCCATTCGGCGCTGCTTGTATCGTTCCGTTATTGACGATACTACCTACCCGGCTACCCGTATCGTTAAAGAGTCCGTGGTCACCACCATTGATAGATGCACCGCTGGCATTATTGATCGCGGTTAGAGTCTTGTCGTTATAGATACCAGCGAATGTCCCGCCGATGTAGCCACTATTGCTGAGTGTGCCTAGCGTACTGCCATCGGTGTACACGCCCGAGCTGCCGCCACTCAAACGACCACTGCTTTCTACCGTCAGGTCGCCATTGCTCCAGTTGTATGCACCAGACCCAGGCACAAGCACGACCCCTGTAATCGGCGCATCTGCCTGCGCCGGGGATGCGGCCATCAGCGACAAGGCTGCTGACACCGCGAGACTCAGAGTGCTGAGTCTCGCACTGGCGGCAAGGCCTGCCACCGGCTTGCAGGCTATACCCGCTTTAACTTGGATCTGGCGCATGGCTCTCCCTGTCTGTGCAAGTAACTCAAAAACGCCAGCGCGCCAGCAAGCTGCCGGTTTGCGAGCTATAGCCGCCACCTTGTTCCAGCGTGTAGTTGGCCGAGAGTGTGAGCTTGTCACTGCGCAGCAAGGTCGCCCCCAGCGACAGCACGCCGGTGTCTTTCACCGGTTTGGCACCCTGCGACGTGAACGAAGTCACACCCGTGGTATCGGCCGCAAAGTTGGCGATCGATTGCAAACGCGTGTCACTGTACTCATGACGCCACAGCAATTGCACCGATGGTTTCAACAAGCCGTAGGTGGTTTTATAAGCGCGCTCCAACTTGAAGCCAAGATCACTTTTTACCGAATGCGTGCTGGAACTGCCGACCTGCAAGGCAGCACCGTTACCGCCAGTTTCGGTATACCCATCCTGACGCAGGCTGCTATAGACCAGCCCTGCGAGTGGCGTCAGCACCGCACCCGGCAAGACCTGGTCAACCTTGATCGGATAACCGAGCTGCGCCGCCGCGATGTACTGCATGCCGTTGTAGTTGCTGTCAGCAACGCCATGGAAACCGGTGAGGTCGACCACACGATGCGCTTTCACATCACTGCGCATCGCACCGACTGAGATATTCAGGTACCACGGTTCACCGGTGTAACCGGCATATGCGCTCAAGCCATAGGAATTAATACGGGAATAGCTACCGGCGTTGTAGTCATCGTTGGAAACCGAAGTGCTTGCGTAATTGAACAAGCCACCGACGCGCCACTGATCGTTCCACGCGGTATCCGCACCCAGCAACAAGCCTGCATAGCTGGCGTGATAACCGGATACGCCATCGCGTGCGTCAGCCGATGCCTTACCGCCAAACGCCTGGCCCCATACCGCCTGGTCGCGCATGCCGTCACCGGCAGACAAGCCATTGCCAGCCAGACCGGCAACAGCAGAGGTATTGCTCAAACGGTCGAATGCAATACCCGTAACTTGCTGCGATACCGCAGTACTGGCACCCGCCACACCTGCTTTGCCAGCTGCCGGGTTCAATTGCGCACCGGCACGATTACCTTCGTCGCTGGAACCAGACGCTGCCGCTGCATTGAACAGATTCATCAGGCCTGCATCCGTGCCGCTGTAGTTGAACAAAGCATTCAGCGTATTTTGTCCGTTGCTATTGGTAGCCTGATTGTCGGCGGCGCCATCCAGGGTCAGCAGCAGGGACAGATTGCCACCGCTGGCTATGGTGCTGCCGGTGATGGTGCCGCTGTAACCGGTGGCACCGTAATTCAAGGCCGTTTCGTTATAGTTGGTGCCGCTGCCATTGGCTTGCACCACCACATAGCGCTGGCCGTTGGCAAAGCGGTAGGCGCCGGTTTTCTTAAGCATGACGCTGGAACCGGCATCGATGACGGCACTACCGGAGACGATCAGGCGACCGTAGCCAAGGTCGGCGCTGTCGCCATTTGCAATTGCGTTACGCGCCACACCGATATTCAGGGTTGCCGCTGCGCGCTGCGCATAATCGCCGGTGATGTTGATGTAATTATTGACTTGCAGTACGCCATCCAGATTGACGACCGAGTTGCCAGCCGTACCGACATTGATGTGGTCATTCAATAATTGATTGCCCGCGCCGAACACGAGCTGCCCATATGGATTATCAATCAGGCCTATGTCTGCGGCGCCGGTGCCACCGCTGGAGCCGGTCAGCACACCAAAGGTCGTGCCGCTGCCGCCCTGTATGACCAGGTCGTAGCCTACGCTGTAGTTCCTGATGTTGCCGGCCACCTTGCCGCTGTTGATAAAGTTACCTATGGTGCCAGTGCCACCGAGATAGATTGCATCAACCGGAGAAGTCAGTAAGCCGCTGTTATTCAGGGTTCCTATATGGCCATCATTAGATAAGGCATATGCGGTGGTACTGCTGCTGGAACCGGCGATCGTCCCCTGGTTATTCAGGGTATCGATAGTGCCAAAGGAATCATTGTAGACGCCGTTCTGTATCAAGCCGCCCGGCTTATTGTTCAGGCTAGTGATCTTGCTGTAATTAACGACGCCTGCGAAAGTATCGCCAGCAATCGTGCCACTGTTATTCAACTCAGTAAACACGCCGACGTTGTAAATCAAGATGCCAGCTATCCCACCAAAGATGCGGCCGTTATTGTTGAGTACGCCTATATTTTCGCGATTCTCTATACCAAAATTGTCGCCCTCTATTGCACCATTGTTGACGATGCTGCCTATGTTGCCGCCATCATTTTTGAAGCCGGTATAACGACCTTTGATCAGACCGTTGTTAAGCAATGTAGTGATCGTCCCGCTGCCCGCGTTGTCAATCGCATAGTCTGCATCTGAAATAACACCGCCTTGATTATTGACCAGGGAGGTAATGAGGCCTTGGTTGGAGATGCTATAGCTGCTTCCTGCAACTGCCGGACCGGATACAAAAATTTTTCCGCTATTGCTCAGTTCGGTAATAGTGCCAAGATTCCAGATAGCCATTGCACCGCTCACGATTCCAAGCGTGCCATTGTCCAGCTTGCCTATGGTTCCGCGATTAATGATCGCGACCGCATCACCGCTGATGCTGCCGGTATTACTCAGCAAGCCTATCTGGCTGTTTGTTGCATTCGAGAGTGCGACGCCGTCGCCAGCACTGCCGATGCCCCAGATGGTGCCGGTATTGCTTAAGGTAGCTATCGTGCCGGCGTAGTGCATCGTCGTAGGGGACGGCCCCATGCTGGTGATTTGGCCACCATTGCTGATGGCCGTCGGACCATAGATATCACCGTTATTAGTGATGCTGGTGATCAGGCCCGCATTGAAAATACCTGTCGTGAACCCACTGATGGCACCAGTTGCGGTATTGGTCAACGCTGTAATTTCACTACTAGCGCCGTTGAATATTCCGTAAGTATCCGTGCTGGTGATAGTCCCGCTGTTGCGCAAGATGTCTATCGTGCCGGCGCTATTGCTGATGCCGCCGTAGTAACCGCCTGTAATGGTGCCACTATTATTCAGCGTACCTATATTCGCACCATCGGGATTCATGTTGCGCATGTTGAGCAAGCCAAATATGCCGTTTAGCGTACCTGCGTTATTCAGAGTGGCTATCGAGCCGCTATTGCCCAGGGATTGTATGTATCCGCCGGTTTTATTCTCCACCAGGGTAATCGTCCCCGTATTGATCAAACCACTGCCAAACCCGGCGGAGCCGACGAGAATGCCGCTGTTTTCCACCTTAGTGATCGTGCCCTCATTCACCAGATCAAAGATGGTGCCGCTACTGGCGTTTACCAGATTGCTTATCGAGCCAGTGTTGGATAGACCCACTATCGTGCCGCCATTATCCAACTGGCTGATGAAGCCCTGATTCGCCAGATCAGCGATCGTGCCGGTGCCGGCATTTACCAGGCCATAGATGTTGCCAGTCTGCTGATTGGTAAAGCTGTTGATCACGCCCTCGTTGAGCATGCCTGCCGGAGCGCCACTGATGGAACCATTATTGATGAAGGCATTGATTTCGGCCCCCTGGGTGCTGACTACTCCGTAGTAGGTTTCGCCTCGTATCACACCGTTGTTCTGTAACTGATTGATAGCAGCGCTACTAAACAGACCAGCGAAAGCGCCGTTAATCGTGCCGTTATTGAGAAAATCCCCCTGGGTGGAGGCGCTACTTGCATAAATCGCAGCATCACCCGGATCAGAGTTGAGCGTGACACCGCTATTAACCGTGAAATCGTTGTCGCTCCAAAACTGTGTTGCGCTTGTATTCACCGAAATCACGGTTTGCCCAAGAGCCACTGTCGGCAACATGGTGCTCAGTGCAGTGGCGATGGCGAGACTGATGACCGTACGTTGCGGTCGAGTGGTTTTCATTCTTGTTTTCCCTGGTGGTAGGCAGCGGTCGGACTTACGGTCACGGCAAAAACGCAGGCCTGGAAGTAGCCAAAATGCGCTAAAAGTATTGTAAAAACGGGAAAACTATAGGCAGACCGGCCAGCCTTGTATGTAGAACAAATGTTCTACAAGCAATATCCGTGGCCGGGCGTACAATAGGCGCCAGCCATTTTTGCGGCCGACACACTAATTGGGGCCCAGGTAGGGGGCGGCGTCGGCAAGGCCACTCGTGGCGGCTACCAACACACATCCGACATTGCCGCATGAGATACCCGTCCGCACGACTCTTTGCCAACGCAATATTCGTCTTTTCCCTGACCCTGTTGATCGCGGTCGGGGTCTGGTACCTCACCGCGGATGGCAATTCCACACCGCAAGCCAGCGTGCACTTGACGCAGGCCGACTGGCAGGTGACAGACGCGCCAGCCCTGGAGGCACCACCTCCCCGCATGGAGAGCAAAAGCCTGCCCGCTGCCTGGCAACAGCTCACACTGCCGCTTTCATTACCGTTGACCGACCGACCTGCCACTGACGCGACGGTGACAGGACAAGGTATCCACACGACCTGGATACGTTTCCCGCTCGATAAGCTATCGCTGCCGTCCGAGGCGCTGATGCTGTATGGCGTGCGCATTAAAACCGAAGGCACGATAGCGCTGTATGCCAATGGCCGGCTCATCCATCGTGCGCAGGCACAGGGCCCGCTGTGGAACAGCCTGTTCACGCCGCTGCTCGTGACACTGGATCAAAGCAATATTGATGGTCCTTTGCGCGAGATTTTGTTGCGCATCCAGCACCCGGCGGAAACGCGCGTCGGCATGTCATCCTTATGGCTGGGTACAGCCGGGGCCTTGAAGGGTCGTTATTACGAACGCCAATGGTTGCAGCGTGAATTACCTGCAACCCTGAGCGCGGCATTTTTGGCGGTAGGGATATTTGCCTTGTTTGTATGGTTCCGGCGCGGGCAGGAAATCGCTTACCTGCTATTCTTCAATCTCGCCGCCATTTCGTTTGTCGGGCATTTGCATTACTACGTTGATTTGCCGATCACCAATGACTGGTTTGCCTGGCTTACCAGCAATGCACTGTTTTGGCTGATTGCCATCGTGCACCTGTTCCTCTGCCAACTACACGGCCGCCCACTGGTATGGCTGACGCGTTTTATCTTCGCACTAGTAACCGGCATCAGTGCGCTGACCCTGGCCCATATCCTGCCGTTTTATCCGAGCACGTCGATACTCGTTCCCGTCATTTATGGCGTAGCCGTCATTCTCGGCGTGGTGGTCTCGGTCACCGGCGCAATCTATTCATGGAAGCGTTCGCGCGATGGTGTTTTGGTGGCAATCGGCACCGCCATCGCAACCTTGCTGGGCATGTCCGATTGGCTCTTGTATTCCAACTTCATCAATCCGGAAGGCTGGTTCCTCGGCGCTTATACCAATGCGGTCACCTTCGCCATGTTCGGCACCTTGATGTACCGTCGCTATGTCAGCGCCATCGATGAAGTCGAACAAGCCAATGCCAACCTGGCGCAGCGCTTGCAAATACGGGAAGCGGAACTGGAAATCAGCCACCGGCAACTGCGTGAGGCGGCACTGCGACAAACCATCAGCGATGAACGGCAGCGCCTGATGCAGGATATGCACGATGGCCTTGGTTCATCGCTGATCAGCGCGATCCGCTCGGTGGAACATGGCGGCGTCAGCGATTTCAAGATTTCACAAATCCTGAAGGATTGCCTGGACGACCTGAAGCTGACCATCGACTCGATGGAACCGATAGAAGCGGACCTGGTGCTGCTGCTCGCCACCTTGCGCTTCCGCCTGGAACCGCGACTGGAAGGCACCGGCATTACCTTGTTATGGGAGGTACAAGACTTGCCGACACTGGCTTGGCTGGATCCTTCCAGCGCGTTGCATATCCTGCGCATCGTGCAGGAAAGTGTGGCGAATATCCTGCGTCACACCCGGGCCAATGAAATCCGCGTCAGTACCTCGCGTGATGAAAATGGTGTGAGCGTGAGCATCGAAGACAATGGTCAGGGTTTCGATATCGAGAAAGCGCTGGCCAGCGTCGCCGGTCGTGGTTTGCATAACCAGCAACGGCGCGCAATGGCGGTAAATGGCAAGGTCAGTTGGGAATCAGGTAAAAACGGCACGAGGTTCGTGTTGTGGCTGCCGCTGGCGCGGCAATAAGTGCCAGCGACAGCCAAACGGAATGCATACTTTCCTGCAATAAGTACTCAGCTGCCGCGATAAGTTGAGTATGCCCACGGTGACACTACCAGCGGCACATGATAATTCTGGCTGGCATCGGCAATACCGAAAGCCAGCACCACTTCATCGACAAAGCGCGGCGAAGGCAAGTCCACCCCTTGGCCGGCAAAATAATCGCCGGCGGCAAACACCAGTTCATACTTTCCCACCAGCATTTCCGCACCCTGCAACAAAGGTGCATCACAACGCCCATCGTCGTTGGTTATCTCATTTTTAAGAATTTTCCTATTTCCCGCAGCATCGACCGCGTACAGCGCCAATTTCACTCCTGCGCCCGGCTTTCCCTTCGTGATATCCAGCACGTGTGTACTCAGTTTTCCCATAATCCCCCCGTTTATTTACCTTGTTTATTGAGTACGAAATTTACTCCGTTCATTGCTTCAAATCATATACCGCCAGCCTCTAATCCATATACGCCTCACCTTATATCAGCCATGCATTCAGCGGACATAATTCAGTGCCGACACAGGTAAAGCCGAATAACAAATCTTCACTAAAAGAGGCTGGAGACATGAGCAAGCAAAACTACCCTCGTAATATGACCGGTTACGGGCGCACGCCACCGCACGCGCAATGGCCTGGGCGGGCACGTATCGCTTTGCAATTCGTGTTGAATTACGAAGAAGGCGCGGAAAACTGCGTACTTGACGGCGATGCTGGCTCCGAAACCTTTCTCTCCGAAATCATAGGCGCACAAAGTTTCCCTGCGCGCCACATGAGCATGGAATCCATTTACGAGTATGGCTCACGCGCCGGCCTGTGGCGCCTGTTGCGCATGTTTGAAGAACGCAAGTTGCCACTCACTATTTTCGGCGTCGCGCGCGCCATGCAGCGCAATCCTGACGCAGTCGCCGCATTCACCGAACTCGGGCATGAAATTGCCTGCCATGGCCTGCGCTGGATCAGCTATCAAAACATGGATGAAGCTACCGAACGTAAACACATGGCAGAAGCAGTCAGCATCATCCGTGACCTGACCGGCAGCGCGCCGCTGGGCTGGTACACCGGTCGCGACTCCCCCAATACACGCCGCCTGGTAATGGAGCACGGCGGCTTCGCCTACGATGCCGACAGCTATGCCGATGACTTACCGTACTGGGAGCCTGTTGCGCACCGCGATGCGAATGGCAAACAGGTGACGACACCACAGCTGATCGTACCTTACACCCTCGATAGCAACGACATGCGCTTCGCCGCGCCGCAAGGTTTTAACTCCGGCACACAATTTTTCGATTATCTGAAAGACGCTTTCGATGTCTTGTATCGCGAAGGTGATCCGCAAGGATTGAACCAGCCGAAGATGCTCTCTGTCGGCTTGCATTGCCGCCTGATAGGTCGTCCCGGCCGTGTCGCCGCCCTGGCGCGCTTCCTTGATTATGTACAAAACCATGAGCAGGTCTGGATTACCCGTCGCATAGACATCGCCAATCACTGGCGCGCCACGCACCCATTCTCAAACTGAATTCACAGGCATTACCGGCCGTGGCGGCTCCACGGAAAACCGACAAGACGCGGAACCCTGTCTTGTCGGATGAAAGGAGTAGGTAGTTCGTTTTTCTCATACATATAAAAAATCGGGAGACAAAGATGTACAAGCTAAAATTAAAAAAGCTACAACTCGTTATGGCACTAGGTTCGGCATTCGCTCTGCCAGCCATGGCACAAACATCGGTTCAGGTCACAGGTGTAGTCGATACTTACCTCGGTTCGATGAAACAAAGCGGTGACGCAGGACGCACCAGTTCCGTCAACGGCGGCGGCATGACTACCTCGTGGTTTGGTTTCAAGGGCACCGAAGATCTCGGTGGCGGATTGAAAGCGACCTTCAACCTGACCTCATACATCCGTACCGATACCGGTGCAAATGGCCGTTTCAATGGCAATGAAACCTTCTTCTCGCGCGATGCGAATGTTGGATTACGTGGAAATTTTGGTGCGATCTCACTGGGCCGCGATCTGTCACCCAATTTCCTGCCATCGATCATTTCCAATCCATTCGGCGATTCCTTCCAGTTCTCGCCTTTGATCCTGCACAAGGATGTTCCCTTGTTCAATGCATCAGGCTGGACCAACTCGGTCGCAGGCGATACCGGCTGGAGTAATGAAATCATGTACACCACGCCTGATATCGGTGGCCTGAAAGCGAGTATCAATTACCAGTTCGGCGAAGTGGCGGGTAAAAACGGCAAAAACAATGTCGGCGGTAACCTGCTCTACTTCAATGGCCCGCTGGCACTGACCGCCTATTATCAAAAGGTACAAATCAATAACCCGATGAACGTACCGGTAGGCAATGTACAACCAGGCGGCAACATTCCATTCGCCAGCGGCATCAGCGCTGCGCGTCAGACGGCATGGTTTGTCGGCGGTGCCTACGACTTTTCCGTCGCCAAACTGTTTGCCAGCTATAACCAGTCGACGCACGATATCGACCTGAAGGACAAGACCTTCCAGCTCGGTACCAGTATCCCGCTGGGACAGGGCGCCATCCTGGCATCCTGGGCCAATACCAAACGTGATGGTGTGGCAATTGGCACGGAGTTAAAACGCAATACCGCATCGTTTGGCTATGACTACAATCTGTCCAAACGTACCGATATTTACTCGATCTATATGTACGACAAGATCACCCAGCAATCAGCCGGGAATAGTGTTGCAGTTGGTATCCGCCATCGCTTCTGATGCCGGCCTAACTTGCTGACGCAAGAGTGATGCCCAATAAAAAAGAGTCACAGTAACGTGACTCTTTTTTGCATTACGACAGGGAGCGTAAATTACGCACCCTGATTCCTGATCTTATTTAAACGAAATCACCTATCTGCTTGACGACTGCATCGCGTACCGAGCCGCTAACAACAAACGATTGTGCCACCGCGATATCGTTATGGAACCAGCGATCACCTTCCAGGCAAGCCGGAATTTGACGACGAATTTCCTGGTATGCCGCCTGTGTACCTTGTCCCAGTACGAAGCCGGGCAACAGGTCTTCCGTCATGGTCAATGCCTGCGCTGCCAGCAGCATTTCGACACCGATGATGTACTGCGTATTCGCCACCACGGTTGCCGCCTTGCGCGCACACCAGGTCGAATTGGATACGTGGTCTTCACTATTCCCTTTGGCCGGGATACTGTCCACACTGCCCGGCATGCACAGCGTGCGGTTTTCCATCACCAGTGAACTCAGCGAACATTGCACCACAGGATAACCGGTATTCACACCACGTACACCGCTCATCAGGTTACGCGGCAAACCCCAGGACAAGGTCGGATCAATCAGGCGTGCAACCCGGCGCTCGCAAATGCTGCCCAGGTCGGTAATCGCCATCGCCAGCAAATCCATCGCTTGTGCCAAATACTGGCCGTGGAAGTTACCACCGGAGATAATTTCGAAACCGCCACCTTGTTTGTCGAAAATCAGTGGATTGTCGGTAGCCGAGTTGATCTCTTTGTCGACGATGTTATCGATATAGTCCAAGGCGTCGAATACCGGGCCATAGACTTGTGGCGAACAACGCAACGAATACACATCCTGGATACGCGCGCTATAAGGGATATCGGTACGGCGTAATTCTTCGGGAAACTGTACCGCGCGTGCCTCATGCGTTGTACGTGTCGATCCGGACAACAGCTTGCGAATGACGGCTGCGGTCTTGATCTGGCCGGCATGCGGACGGGCTTGCTGGATACGGGCATCGAAAGCTGCCATTTCGGCGCGCATCGCTTCCAGCGTCAGTCCCAGCGACAGGCAGGCATCACTCAGCAGGTTGCGCGCATCATGCGCGACCAGTACCGCGACCGCCAGCGATGCGGTACAGCCATTGATCAGCGCTGACGCATCCTTCGCCTTCAGGTCGAATTTGACCGGGCCGATACCGGCTTTGGTAATCGCTTGTGGCGCACTCATGCGCTGGCCCTGATACATTACTTCCGCTTCATCAAAGCCGGCAATCGCCGCTGCCAGGTAAGACAGCGGCGCGAGGTCACCGGAAGCACCGACCGAACCCTTTTGCGGCATGATCGGATGTATCCCTGCATTCAGGAAAGCCAGCAGGCGATCCACTACTTCCACCCGCGGTGCCGAGTAATTGCTGGCAAAGGCATTCGCACGTAACAACATGGTTGCGCGGCTGACTTCTTCCGAGAATGGCTCACCCATGCCGGCGCAATGTGCCTTGATCATTTGCGTCTGGAACAGTTCGATATTCTCGACCTTGATGCGGGTGTCTTTCAGCAAACCTACACCGGTGTTGAAGCTATACATCATCGGTGCTTCATCGTGCATCCAGGTGGCTTCGATGTAATCGCGGCTTTCTTTCAGCGCGGCACGGGAAGAGTCGGCCAGGACAACAGGGGAATGAGGCGCCCGCGCCACGGCGATTACCTGCTGCGCCGTCAGGGTGAAGCCATCGATGGTAATCTTGTTCATTGCGTTTCCTCTTTATATTTTTATTCAATATCCAACAACAATACGGCTTACTTCGCGCCAGCCTCAAACCAGGCACCTACCAGCTTCCGTTCTTCATCCGTCATATGGGTCAGGTTACCCAAGGGCATATCCTTGGTTTGCACCGTGCGTTGATACACCCGCGCCGCATGTTGGCGTATCAACTCCGGCGTCTGCAACATCATGCCGGCCGGTGCAGTAGCAAAGCCTTCATGCGTCGGCTGCGCAGCATGGCAGCTGACGCAACGTTGCGTAATCACTTCTTGTACCTTGGCAAAATCGACAGCGGAAATAGTTGCGGTATCAACGCCCGGTGCAGTAGTCGCCACCGGCTTCGGTAATGGACGCGGTGCGATAGCAATCGCGACCGCCACCAGCAAGGCAACGCCGGCAATCGGATAGGCAACAGATACTTTTCCCGCATGGCGCAGATTGAAAAAGTGACGGATCAATACACCGGCCGCCATGATCGCCGCCAGTACCAGCCAGCTATACGTATGCGTGTAAGTCATCGCATAGTGGTTGCTGATCATGATGAACAGCACCGGCAAGGTGAAATAGTTATTGTGTACGCTGCGTTGCTTCGCACGTTTGCCGTAGATAGGATCAGGCGATTTACCCACCTTCATCGCTTCCACCAGCTTGCGCTGACCTGGAATGATCACCATCAACACATTACCCACCATGATCGTTCCTATCATGGCACCGACGTGGATATAGGCTGCACGGCCACTGAGCAAATGCGTCAGTGCATAAGTCGCCGCCACAATGAATACAAACATGATGATACCCAGCAAACCTTCGCGCTTGCCTAATGGCGACCGACATAGCAAGTCATACACGATCCAGCCAACCACCAACGTACCGAGGCCCACGCCGATTGCTTCCCATGACGATAAATCAGCGACTGATTTATCTATCATCATGGCTGATGCATTGAAGTAATAGACGATGAACAACATGGCAAAACCGCTCAGCCAGGTGGCATACGCTTCCCATTTGAACCAGTGCAGTTCGGGTGGCAATTCTTTCGGAGCTACCAGGTATTTTTGCGGATTATAGAAACCGCCGCCATGGACCGCCCACAACTCCCCCGAAACACCTTTCTCGGCCAGTTCACTACCCGGCTTCGGTGGACGGATCGAATTATCGAGCCAGACGAAATAAAAGGATGCGCCGATCCAGGCGATCCCGGTAATTAAATGCAGCCAGCGCACCAGCAGGTTGAGCCACTCAACGCCGTACGATCCGAATAATGCTTCCATGTCTTCCCCACGTTTGATCCTCATCCGCCACTGCGCGCTCTGCAGATGAGCAGGACTGTGCGTCCCGTTTTTTGGCCGTAATTGTCGGTTCCAGGGTGGGTAAAAATACCCGTCCTGCAACCGGACATGCCGCTCCGACCTTATGATTTTCATTCCACCCGACCACGCAACTGGCTTACCGCTTTTGTCGCAGGTTTTGCCCATGCTGGTGACCAGATTGGTGGAACGATAAACGCCCGGGCCATTTAAAACATTGCGCGTCCCTTATATTTGACATATCAAATTTGATATACAACAATGAACTCGTTATATGAGACATTCGGTATATAACATTGCTATTCCGAATGCTTGCCTGAGATAAGCAAAAAATAACGGAGACAAATTATGTCCAGGCTGCCCGATCACCTTGATATCCATCTGATACGGATTCTTTACCTGCTGTTGTGCGAAAAAAATGTTTCGCGCGTGGCATTGAAACTGAATCGTCCGCAACCATCGATTTCCGCGTCCTTGCGCAAACTGCGCGAGCTGACCGGCGATCCGCTATTGGTGCGCGGCGCGCGCGGCATGGTACCGACCCAGCATGGCGAGAGCCTGATGAAGTCAGCCAAACGCATCCTCGATGAGGCAGAACATTTATTCATCCCGAAAACGGCCTTTGTGCCACAGGATGAAGCGCGCACCTTCCACATCGCCGCACCGGATTACATGAATACGCAATTCTTCACGGAAGTGATCGCCCGTTTGCGACGCGAATCGCCGAAGAGCCACATCGTCATCCATGCACTGGGGCCGGATACTGATTACGTACGCCTCTTGTCAGACGGCGAGCTGGACTTGGTGATCGCGAACTGGGATGAAATGCCTGAGCATCTCCATATGTCCAAGCTATTCGACGACCCCATCGTCTGCCTGATGCGTTCCGACTGTGCGTATGCCAAGCGCACTGCAAAGGATGCGATGACGATAGAGGATTATCTGAGCCTGCCACATGCAGCGCCGTCGCAAATCCTGCCCGGCTACCACGGCACTATCGATACCTTCCTCGAAAAACAAAACCTGCGACGCAATATCGTGGTCGAGTCGGCGCATTTCCGCATGCTGCCGTATATGGTGGAAAAAACTGATCTGGTATTGACCGCAGGCCAGCAATTCACCAGCTTCTACGAAAAGACTTTATCGTTGAAAAGCTATAGCGTACCGATCAAATTCCCGCCCTTGCGGTTCTATCAGTTATGGCATGAACGGGTGCACCAGGCGACTGAACACAAGTGGTTGCGCGCACAGGTGAGCGCTGCGGCAAAAGTACTTGCCGACTAATAATTGACATACATATTTATGGCAGAGCACTTATATCCGCATAGCTAGACCGGGTATAGGCTGGCCCGTATATTGGACTGGTTTATTTACTTTAGTATCGGCCATCGAGCCTGTACAGAAGATGTTGCTTAGCATCGGCCCCTTCTGCACAAGGACTCGTTCAGGGGCCGTTGCAACATAAAGCTGGCAGGCGAAAAATACATTCATCTTGCAGCGGCCTCCATATAAAAAAACGGAGACAGCCATGACAACCAGTAGCCATCCGGTAGATGAAGTTCTACCTGTACCAAAGCTCGCCGCGCTCGGCATACAACATGTACTCGTAATGTATGCAGGCGCCATCGCCGTACCACTCATCGTCGGCGGCGCACTCAATCTTCCCAAGTCTGATATCGCTTTCCTGATCAGTGCCGATCTGTTTTGCTGCGGCCTGATCACCATCATTCAAAGCCTGGGTATCTGGAAATTCGGTATCCGCATGCCGGTCATGATGGGCGTCACTTTCGCTGCCGTCGGACCGATGGTCGCAATGGCCGGCAATCCTTCGCTGACCATACTCCACATCTATGGGGCGGTCATCGTCTCGGGGATTTTCTGCATGTTGGTGGCGAACTATATGTGCAAACTCATACGCTACTTCCCGCCAGTCGTGACCGGCACCGTGATCACGGTCATCGGCCTGTCACTGATGGGCGTGGGTGTCAACTGGGCCGCCGGTGGTCAACCTGTGATCCACAGCATGGTTGATGGCGCACTGGTCAGCATGCCCAATCCCGATTACGGTTCCCCGCTCAATCTCACGATTGCCGCCATCGTCCTCGTCTCCATTTTGCTCATCACCAAATACATGAAAGGCTTCATCGCCAATATTTCAGTGTTGATGGGCCTGATCATCGGTTTCGTCATCGCACTCGCGCTCGGCAAGGTCAGCTTTGACGGCCTCGGCGACTCGGACTGGTTTGCCTTGATCCTGCCCTTCCACTATGGCTGGCCGCAATTCGACCTGAGCTCCATCATCAGCATGTGCCTGGTGATGATAGTGTCGATGATCGAATCAACCGGCATGTTCATCGCGCTCGGCGACATCATCGAAAAAGACGTCGATGACAAAACCCTGCGGCGCGGCCTGCGGGTCGACGGCCTGGGCACCCTGATCGGCGGGATCTTCAATACCTTCCCGTACACCTCCTTTTCGCAAAACGTCGGCCTGGTCGGCATCACCGGCATCCGCAGCCGCTATGTCTGCGTGGCGGCAGGTGTCATCCTGGTAGCCTTCGGCCTGTTCCCCAAGATGGCACACGTCGCCGCATCCATCCCGCAATTCGTATTGGGCGGTGCCGGTATCGTGATGTTCGGCATCGTGGCGGCGACCGGTATCAAGATCCTCGGCAAGGTGGACTTCAACGGCAATCGCCACAATGTCTTCATCGTCGCCATCAGCGTCGGTGCCGGCATGATCCCTACCGTGGCACCGACTTTCTTTAACCAGTTGCCGGACTTCCTGTCCACCATCCTGCATAGCGGCATCTTGCTGGCCACCACCACCGCTGTAGTACTGAACCTCTACTTCAACGGTCGCGGCAGCGATAAGGAAATCGCGGCATTTGCACTGGCGGCAGCGCAGAGTTCGGAACACTAGGAATACCGCAACAAGGTGAGTCCCGTTCACCAGGAATAGATGCAACAGGCAAGCCGGATGGCGGGACCATCCGGCGGCAACCGCAGATGACAGGTAACAGCATGAGCACACTAGAACAATTGAACCGTTTGGCCGCACAGGATGTGCCGGCTTTTGTCGACACCCTGCGCGGAATCTATGAGCATTCGCCATGGATCCCCGCACGGGCGGCGAAACTTGGCCCTTTCACCACGATCACCGCGCTTAAGCAGGCGATGCAAGGGGTGGTATCTGCGGCCGATCGCGCCGAACAATTGCAACTCATCCGGGCCCACCCGGAGCTCGCCGGCAAGGCAGCCATTGCCGGCGAGTTGACGGTAGAGTCTACCGGTGAGCAAGCCAAGGCCGGTCTGAATCTGTGCACGCCGGAAGAATTCGCGACGCTACAAAGCCTCAACAACGATTACAACAATAAGTTCGGCTTCCCTTTCATCCTCGCGGTGAAAGGGGCAAGCGGCAAAGGGCTGACACGCCAGCAAATTATTGCCACCTTTAGTCGTCGCCTGCGCAACCAGGTCGAAGACGAATTGCGTGAAGCCTTGCGACAAATCGGGCGTATCGCCGAAATGCGCATCAATGACCTGCTCGGCTATACACCGGCGATAGGTGCCACGGTGATGGAGTGGGCGGAAGAAATCGCAACCTGGAGCGAAGATGAAGGCGCACTGACCTGTACCTACATGAGCGACGCCCATCGCCGCACTGCCAACCAAATTTCCGACTGGATGCGCGCGGCAGGTATGCACGCTCATATCGATGCCGTCGGCAACGTCGTCGGCCGCTACCTGTCGACCGATCCACGGGCCAAAACCCTGATCACCGGTTCGCACTATGACACTGTGCGCAATGGCGGCAAATATGATGGACGCGAAGGCATATTGCTGGCGATTGCGGTCGTCAAACACCTGCATGAGCGCGGCGAGACGCTGCCCTTCCATTTTGAAGTCATCGCCTTTTCAGAAGAAGAAGGCGTCCGCTTCAAAAGCACCTTCCTCGGCAGTAACGCCGTCATCGGTCAATTCAATATGGACTTGCTGGACATCACCGACAAAGATGGCATCAGCATGCGCGAAGCCATCACGCAAGCCGGCCATGACGTCAATGCCATTCCGCAAATAGCACGTAACCCGGCCGATATCCTCGGCTATGTCGAAGTGCATATCGAACAGGGGCCGGTCTTGTTGCAGCACGACCTGCCGGTCGGCATCGTCACATCAATCGCCGGTAGCTCACGCTACCAGGTTGAGTTGCGTGGCGTCGCCAGTCACTCCGGTACCACGCCAATGTCGATGCGCAAGGATGCCGCCGCTGCAGCGGCAGAAATCATCCTCTACGTGGAGCAACGTTGTGCGCAAGACCAGCACGCATCACTGGTAGGCACGGTCGGCCAGCTACAGGTACCGAACGGTTCCACCAACGTGATTCCCGGACGTTGCGTATTTTCACTGGATATCCGCGCGGCGGTGGATACGGTACGTGAAGCGGCAGTCGCCGACATCCTGCAACACATTGCCAATGTCAGCGCCAGGCGCAACATCGAGTACAAGGCAGAGCTCAGCGTATCCGCACCGGCCGCGCCTTGTGCGCCATGGCTGATGCAACAATTATCCGCTGCCACCGAACGCGCCGGGGTACGGCCGTTCGAACTGGCTTCGGGTGCCGGTCATGATGCCATGACCATCGCCAAGATGACCGATGTAGCCATGCTCTTCACCCGCTGCGGCAATGGCGGTATCAGCCACAATCCATTGGAAACGATGACAGCCGATGACACCGAAGTATCGGCTCAAATCCTGTTGGATTTCTTGCGCAATTTCAGAGAAAAATAACTAAAACAGTAAGTCTGGATAGTCTGGGCGGATCAAATCTTTTTGATCCGCCTTCTTTTGTCGACTGCGCCCCCTCCCTGAAGGTATAGCCATGAAAATGATAGCCAACTTCAAAATCAGACAGAAGCTGACACTCAGTTTCGGCATCGTGTTTGCATTACTCGTCGCCATTACCGTACTCAGCAACATCAAGTTGATACAACTGAACGACAGTATCAACCTCATCAGCAAAGACCGCTATCCGAAGACGATATTGGCGAACTCGGTACAGATAGAAGTCAACAAGATCGCGCTGAACTTGCGCGACATGATGTTGAGCAGTGATCCTGCCAGGATTAAAAGCTTGTTGAACGACGCCGTCGCTTCCGACAAAAAAATGAAGCAAGGACTGGATCAGCTCAAGTCCATCGCGCAAACAGAAGAAGACCGGCACTACATCAACGCCGCCGTCAGCGCACGCGATCAATATGTACCGGCGCGCGACGCCCTGCTGCAACTGGCACAAGACGGCAGGACGAATGAGGCCAAAGCCTACCTGGAACAGGTATTCATGCCGCTACAGGTTAAGTACTTTATCGCGCTGGATGCCATGTTCGATTACCAGGGCAGCCTGATGAGCACAGCCGGCGAGACTGCCAGTGCCAATTCCGAGCAGGCGCGCTGGATCATCAATATCCTGGCCGGCATTACTTTACTGATGGCCATCGTCGTCGGCTGGTGGGTAAGCCGTAGCATCACACGCCCGCTGAATATCGCTATCACCGCCGCCCGCCGCGTGGCACAGGGTGATCTGGGCGGCCCCATTTTTGTTAAAACGACCAATGAAGTCGGGCAGTTGATGGCTGCACTGAAAGCCATGAATGACAACTTGCACCACATCGTCAGCCAGGTACGCAACGGCACCGACACCATCGCCAGCGCTTCAGGCGAAATCGCACGCGGCAATATGGATCTTTCATCCCGCACGGAACAGCAGGCCAGTTCGCTGGAAGAGACGGCATCGGCGATGGAAGAGCTGACCTCGACCGTGAAGGAAAACGCCGACCATGCACAGGAAGCCAATCAGCTGGCAGCCTCTGCCTCGGATATCGCACGACAAGGTGGCAGCGTAGTGCATCAGGTGATAGATACGATGGCGGCGATCAATACCTCGTCGAAGAAGATCATGGACATTACCGGCGTGATCGACAGCATCGCCTTCCAGACCAATATCCTGGCACTCAATGCAGCAGTCGAAGCAGCACGTGCCGGCGAACAAGGGCGTGGTTTTGCCGTAGTCGCATCCGAAGTGCGCAACCTGGCACAACGCAGCGCCACGGCCGCGCGGGAAATCAAGGCACTGATAGACGATTCGGTCGAAAAAGTGGATAACGGCAGCAAACTGGTGCAGCAGGCCGGCCTGACCATGGATCAAGTCGTCACCAGCGTAGAGCGCGTCAGCGGCATCATTGCTGCCATCAACAATGCCAGCCAGGAACAGAGTGCAGGCATAGAACAGGTCGGGCAGGCAGTCGTGCTGATAGATGAAGGCACGCAGCAAAATGCCGCGCTGGTAGAGCAATCCGCCGCCACCGCCCAATCGCTGCGGGACCAGGCCGAGCAGCTAATGCAGCTGGTCAGCATCTTCAAACTGGAGCGCAATACGGCGGCGACTGCCGCCAGCCCGGCTGCACCGGAAAAGCTGCGCCTGGTGGCTGCATCGACACCCCTGGTACCGCTACAGAAAAGCGGCAGGATCGCCAGCCTTATATCGAATTGAAATGCAGAATCGAAACAAACAACGATAATCAGATATTCGATAAAAATCGTTGAAAAAACCGGCTGACATGCCTTAATCTATACATGCATGTTTTTCGATGCGATGCCGACAACTTTACAATCTGTCCAGCATCGTATCGACGCTGCCGCCAGCAGCGCGTTGCACCTGTCTTAAACCCTTTTTGGGTTACCTTTTTTTGGCGACACAAAAAAGGTAACTGGCAACCGGTCCACCACCGGCAATGTCGGCGGGGCTATCTGACGATGGCCACCGTCCAAATTGAGTCTTAAACAGACAGGTACCCTCATGTCAAAAACACTTCTCATCAAGAATGCCAACGTGCTCGTCACCATGAACGAGCAGCGCGAAGAAATCAGCAACGGCGCGGTCTTTATCCGCGACAACGTGATCGAACAGGTCGGCCCCAGCGCTACGCTGCCGCAGACCGCCGATGAAGTCATAGACGCCAGCCATCACGTCGTGCTGCCCGGCCTGATCAATACCCACCACCACATGTATCAAAGCCTGACGCGGGCGGTTCCTGCCGCGCAGAATGGCGAATTGTTCAACTGGCTCACCAACCTGTACCCGATCTGGGCCAACCTGACGCCGGAAATGATCCAGGTGTCGACGCAGACCGCGATGGCGGAACTGATGCTGTCCGGCTGCACCACCAGCAGCGATCACCTCTACATCTATCCGAACGGCTGCCGCCTCGACGACAGCCTGGAAGCGGCACAAGAGATAGGCATGCGCTTCCATGCGGCGCGCGGTTCGATGAGCGTAGGCCAGTCCAAAGGCGGTTTACCGCCGGATCGCGTAGTGGAACAGGAAGCCGACATCCTGCGCGATACGCAGCGCCTGATCGAGACTTACCATGATGCTGAGCGTCATGCGATGCAGCGTATCGTGGTGGCACCCTGCTCGCCATTCTCGGTATCGCGCGACCTGATGCGCGAATCGGCCAGCATGGCGCGCAGTTTCGGTGTATCACTGCATACGCACCTGGCGGAAAACGTCAACGATATCGCTTACAGTCGTGAAAAATTCAATATGACGCCAGCCGAATACGCAGAAGACTGCGGCTGGGTCGGGCACGATGTCTGGCACGCACACTGTGTGCAACTGGACGATGCCGGTATCAATTTATTCGCTCACACCCATACCGGTATTGCGCACTGTCCTTGTTCCAATATGCGACTGGCGTCCGGTATCGCACCGATACGCAAGATGCTGGATGCAGGTGTTTCCGTAGGCCTGGGCGTCGACGGTTGTGCCTCCAATGATTCCGGCCACATGATGGCTGAAGTCAGGCAAGCGATGCTGCTGCAACGGGTCGGCTTCGGCCCGGATGCAATGACCGCCAGACAAGCGCTGGAAGTCGCCACGCTGGGCGGTGCCAAGGTCTTGAATCGTGATGACATAGGCGCGCTCAAACCCGGTATGTCGGCCGATATCGTCATGTTTGATGTGCGGCAAATCGGCTTCGCCGGTGCCTTGCACGATCCGGTCGCGGCGCTGGTATTTTGCACGCCGCCGAATGTCGCCTGCAGCATCATTAACGGCCGCGTCGTGATCCGCGACGGGCGTCTCACCACCATTGATCTTGGGCAAGTAATTGAACGCCACAACACACTGGCATTTGCCCTGGCCGAGGCGGCGCGCTAGTGACGTCGCTTGCGACACCGCCTGAACGCATAAATCGGCCCGGATACAAGGAGAACTTTATAGCTGCAGCCTTATAACTGATATTCCATCTGCGTTACATCGCATAAGCAAAATTAGACGACATTAGATGCGCTGAACGTATCCACATCAGATGGCAAGCGTTCAAGCATAAAACATAATAATTCGGAGACAAGCAGATGACTTTTTTGGAAAAGTTTTTCAAGCTCAATGAGCACGGCACAACCGTCCGCACAGAGCTACTGGCAGGGCTGACCACCTTCCTCACGATGGCCTACATCATCTTCGTCAACCCGGCAATTCTGGGGGACGCGGGGATGCCCAAGGATTCCGTATTCGTCGCCACTTGCGTGGCCGCCGCCATCGGAACCCTGATCATGGGCCTGTATGCCAACTACCCTATCGGGCTGGCTCCCGGCATGGGCCTGAATGCCTACTTCTCGTACGCAGTTGTTATCGGTATGGGATATTCGTGGCAGGCAGCGCTGGGCGCCGTCTTTATTTCCGGCTGCCTGTTCATGGTGGTGAGCCTGTTCAAGATCCGCGAGTTGATTATCAACAGCATCCCGGTTTCCTTACGAACGGCGATCCCCGCGGGTATCGGCCTCTTCCTCGGACTGATCGCACTGAAGAATGCCGGCATTGTCGTCGGCAATCCAAATACGCTGGTCACATTGGGTGATTTGCATAGCCCGCCAGCCGTACTGGCCATCATAGGCTTCATCGTGATCGTCGCGCTGGATCGCCTGAAAGTCCGTGGTGCGATGTTGATCGGCATCCTGGCCGTGACCGTATTGAGCTTCTTCTTTGCGGGCAATAAGTTCGCCGGCGTATTTTCGACTCCGCCTTCGGTCTCGCCTACCTTGTTCCAACTGGATATTCCAGGTGCATTGGGCATGGGCCTGATCAACGTCGTGCTGGTCTTTTTCCTGGTTGAACTATTCGATGCGACCGGCACCCTGATGGGTGTGGCGCAACGTGCCGGCCTGGTCAAAAACGGCAAGATCGAACGCCTGAACAAGGCCTTGCTGGCAGATAGCGGCGCCATCATTGCCGGTTCCATGCTTGGCACTTCGAGTACCACCGCCTATATTGAAAGTGCCGCTGGTGTGCAAGCAGGTGGTCGCACCGGCCTGACCGCAGTCACCATCGCCATCCTGTTCCTGCTGGCCTTGTTTATTGCACCACTGGCTGGCGTGGTTCCGGCATACGCAACAGCACCGGCTTTGTTCTTTGTGGCCTGCCTGATGTTGCGTGAACTGCGTGACATCGATTGGGAAGACACCACCGAATGCGTACCGGCAGTGATTACCACCATCATCATGCCTTTCACTTATTCGGTTGCGAACGGTATGGCACTCGGCTTTATCACCTATGCCGCGCTGAAGTTGTTGACCGGTCGCGCCAAGGAAGTGTCGATCATGATCTGGATCATTGCAGGCTTGTTCACGTTCAAGCTGGTTTATTTGGGTTAAGCGAATAAAGCAGGACAGATGTTGCGCACTGGTGCGCAACATCTGGCAAAAAAAGTGAATTTGATTTCGTAAGTAGCACAGCACTACTTAGTCTTACTACAGAGTACATATCATGTCAGAACCGATACGCTTTTACTTCCGCGGCACCACTCACGAAGTGAGTGGTCTTTCCAATACCCGTACTGTCTTGCAGCATTTGCGCGAAGACATGCATTGCACCGGCACCAAAGAAGGTTGTGCCGAAGGTGACTGCGGCGCCTGCACCGTGGTCGTCGGAGAACTGCACGGCGATCATCTGGAACTGAATACCGTCAACTCCTGCATCCAGTTTTTACCGACACTGGATGGCAAGGCCTTATTCACGGTGGAAGACCTGAAACAAAGCGATGGCTGCCTGCATCCGGTACAACAGGCGATGGTCGAATGCCACGGCTCACAATGCGGTTTCTGTACGCCCGGCTTCGTCATGTCCTTATGGAATTTATACCAGCGCGATGAAGGTTCCGATGCCGCGCTGAGCACACGACAAATCGACGATGCGCTGTCCGGCAACCTGTGCCGCTGCACCGGCTATCGTCCTATCATCGACGCCGCGCATCGCATGGGTGAGTTGCCGGCAGTACAGTTTGACCACGCCCCGGTAATCGATGCCCTGCGTGAAATACAGCGGCATGAAGCACTGAGTATCAGCTATGCCGGCCAGACTTTCCATGCGCCACGTACCATCGCGCAACTGGCGGCACTACGCGCTGACCTGCCAAAGGCCCGCATCCTGGCAGGCTCTACCGATGTCGGCTTGTGGGTCACCAAACATATGCGTGACCTGGGCGACATCATCTACATCGGCCAGGTCGAAGCGCTGAAAAGCATCAAGGAAAAAAGCGGTTGGCTGGAAATCGGCGCCGGCGTCACGCTGGAAAAAGCTTATGCCGCAGCCAACAAGCATTATCCGCAAGAACTATCGGAACTGTGGCAACGCTTCGCTTCGCTGCCGGTACGCAATGCCGGTACGCTGGGCGGCAACGTCGCCAACGGTTCGCCTATCGGCGATTCCATGCCGTGGCTGATCGCACTCGGCACACATATCGTCTTGCGCAGCGTGGCCGGTGAACGCGAGATGCCGCTGGAAGATTTTTATCTGGCTTACCAAAAATCAGCCTTGCAGCCGAACGAATTTGTACAGGCCGTACGCATTCCATTGCCACGCCCGGATATCGTATTCCGTGTCTACAAATTATCGAAGCGCTTCGATCAGGATATCTCGGCCGTCTGCGCGTCCTTCGCCTTTGAACTGGTCGATGGCCAGGTGCGCGATGCCCGCATTGTCTATGGTGGCATGGCTGCCACACCGAAGCGCGCTCCTCTGGCCGAAGCGGCACTTAACGGCAAGGCATGGAGTGAAGAAAACGTGCGCGCCGCGATTGCCCTCCTGGCGCAAGACTACGCACCGCTGTCGGACATGCGCGCATCGTCGGCTTACCGCATGAAGACCGCACAAAACCTGTTGTATCGCTATTGGCTGGAAACACGTGCTGATGCACCTATGCCGCCGAGTTCCTTACGCGCCTTTGTGGTGAATACCGCCACGGCCCAGACCGCTTGAGGATGTACCGGAGAAGATGATGAACAAACAAACTGAAGTATTTATGTCCGACGCCGCATTGCGCGGCGTCAAGGCAGTCGGCACACCGTATCCGCACGAATCCGCTTACCTGCATGTCACCGGCGAAGCAACTTATACCGATGACATCCTTGAATTGCACGGCACTTTGCACGCAGCGCTCGGCCTGTCGCAAAAAGCCCATGCGCGCATCAATTCGATCGACCTCAGCAAAGTCAAAGCTGCACCGGGCGTAGTCGCTGTATTCACAGCCGCTGACATTCCCGGCGAAAACGAATGCGGCGCAATTATCCATGACGACCCGGTACTGGCCGAGGACTTGGTGCAATACATAGGACAACCGGTCTTTGTCGTCATCGCCAATAGCCACGATGCAGCACGACGTGCGGCACGCCTGGGCGTCATTGAATACACGGAGCTGCCACCGATACTGACACCGCGTGCAGCGCATGCCGCTGAATCCTATGTCTTGCCGCCGATGCACCTGAAACGCGGCGACGCCGTCGCTGCATTCGCGGCTGCGCCGAATAAACTGCAGGGTAAATTCGATGTCGGCGGACAGGAACAATTTTATCTGGAAGGCCAGATTTCCTACGCCATTCCGAAAGAAGGCGGCGGCATGCACGTGCATTGCTCGACCCAGCACCCGAGTGAAATGCAACACCACATTGCACACGTATTGAATGTGGCTTCACACGATGTACTGGTCGAATGCCGTCGCATGGGTGGTGGTTTTGGCGGCAAGGAATCACAATCCGCACTCTGGGCTTGCGTCGCAGCTTTCGCCGCCGCACGCCTGCGCCGTCCGGTCAAGCTGCGGGCCGACCGCGACGACGACATGATAGTGACCGGCAAACGCCACTGTTTCGCCTACGATTACGAAGTGGGCTATGACAACAATGGACGCATCCTGGCGGCCAGGATAGACATGATTTCGCGCGCAGGTTTTTCCGCCGATCTGTCCGGACCGGTTGCCACCCGCGCCGTCTGTCACTTCGACAATGCCTACTATCTGTCGGATGTCGAAATCCATGCGATGTGCGGCAAGACCAATACTCAGTCCAATACCGCATTCCGCGGCTTCGGCGGCCCGCAAGGTGCGATTGCAATTGAATACATCGTCGATGAAATTGCACGCAACCTGGGCAAGGATGCACTGGAAGTCCGTCGCATCAACTTCTACGGCAGCAGCGATGCAGATGGCCCGGACGCCCGCAATGTGACCCATTACGGACAAAAGGTAGAAGACAACATTATCCATGCGCTGGTCGACGAACTGGAAGCAACCAGCGAGTACCAGGCCCGCCGTGCAGCCATCAATGCATTCAACGCCACCAGCCCCATCCTGAAAAAAGGCCTGGCGCTGACACCTGTCAAATTCGGGATATCCTTCAACGTCCCGCACCTGAACCAGGCCGGTGCGCTGGTACATATCTACACCGATGGTTCCATCCTGGTTAACCACGGTGGTACCGAAATGGGACAGGGCCTGAACACCAAGGTCGCCCAGGTCGTCGCCAACGCCTTCGGCCTGCCACTCGACAAAGTACGCTGTACCGCCACCGATACCAGCAAAATAGCGAATACTTCCGCTACTGCGGCATCGACCGGTACCGACCTGAATGGTAAGGCGGCGCAACACGCGGCCCTGCAAGTGCGCGACCGGCTGGCCAACCTGGCAGCACAACGTTTCAGCGTCGATGTCGCCACCATCATTTTCGCCGATGGCAAGGTGAGCTCGGGCGAGCAGTCTATCGATTTCAAGGATCTGGTGATGCAGGGTTACCTCGCACGCGTCCAGCTCTGGTCCGATGGTTTCTATTCCACGCCCCGCGTACATTGGAATGCCAAGACCATGAACGGCCATCCTTTCTACTACTACGCTTATGGCGCAGCGGTGGCGGAAGTAGTCATCGATACGCTGACCGGCGAATGGAAGTTGTTGCGCGCAGACGCACTGTACGATGCCGGCGAAGCGCTCAATCCGGCGATCGATGCCGGGCAAGTTGAAGGCGGCTTTATCCAGGGCATGGGTTGGCTCACGACAGAAGAATTGTGGTGGAACAAAGATGGCAAGCTGATGACGCATGCGCCATCCACCTACAAGATTCCGGCCATCTCCGATTGCCCGCCGGACTTCCGCGTCAAGCTCTTCAAGAACAGCAATGTGCAGGATAGTATCCACCGCTCGAAGGCGGTCGGCGAACCACCGCTGCTATTGCCGTTCTCGGTCTTCCTCGCAATTCGCGATGCGGTCGCTGCGGTAGGCAACAATCGCGTCAATCCGCCTTTGCGTGCACCGGCCACCAGCGAAGCCATCCTCGATGCGGTCGATGCAGTTCGTGCCGCCATCAACTAGCGAAGGAGCATCTCATGTCTAGCTGGCTGGAAGCTTTGCAAGCGGCGGCAAGCCGCAATGAAACCTGTGTCCTGGTGACGGTTGCCGGTATCCAGGGTTCAACACCGCGCGAAGAAGGTGCGCGCATGGTATTTACCGCCACCCGGCAATTCGACACGATCGGTGGCGGCCACCTGGAATGGCGTGCCGCCGAAACCGCACGCAAGATGCTGGCGGACAGTGATAGCAATCGACGGCCGACCTACCTGGAACGCATTGCCCTTGGACCCAGCCTGGGTCAGTGTTGTGGTGGCGTCGTGTTCCTCGCTTTTGAAATCGTTGACCAGCAAGCCGCCGCTATGCTGGAAGGACTCGCACGTGGGCGCAAGGATGGTGTGAATCTCTGGCGTGCCGTGCCATTCGAGTCCTCAGCTCCTTCGCTGCTGTATGAAAGCGACGGCGTCTGCTGTGAAGCAAATGCCGCCGACCATGGCTTGCATGCCGGCATGTTCCGCGTCGCGAGCAAGACGCATATTGCACGTGACACGCATGGGCAGCGCTGGATGCTCGATTTATGCAGCGCCCGCTTACCGCAAGTGGTGCTGTTCGGTGCCGGGCATGTCGGCACTGCACTGGTCCGCATGTTGAGCATGCTGCCCTGCCGCATCCTGTGGGTCGATGAACGCGAAGACATGTTCCCGACTGATTTACCGGCGCAAGTCACTATCGATGCGACAGATGTGCCAAATGCCGTAGTCGCCAAAGCGGAGCCGGGTGCCTACTTCCTGGTCATGACACACAGTCATTCACTGGACCAGCAATTGACGGAACAAATTTTGCGGCGCGACGACGTCGCCTGGTTCGGCCTGATCGGTTCCATGACCAAGCGCAAGCAGTTCGAACATCGCTTGCAGGATCGCGGCATCACAGTCGAACAATTAAACAAGATGACCTGCCCTATCGGCATTCCCGGCATTTATGGCAAGGAACCCGCCAGTATCGCAGTCGCTGTCGTCGCACAACTGATGCAGCTATGGGAATTACGCGCACACAATCGTAAAGATAGTCCGCTTGTAGCACTCAATCCCCAAGCCTAACCCAAGCCTGGGCACAGGCTTGCTTCACTATTCATTTTTTTACTGCCACTCATGATTTCTAACGTACAAGCGTACCGCGCCAGCCTGCTCCACTTCCGCAACGACCCGGCCTTCGATGAACATGCCACGCTATGGCATAGCGATGGCTTGCTGGTCATCGCCGATGGCAAGGTCGTTGCTGCCGGTGATTACGACAGCCTGCACGCCAGCCTTCCGGCTGACACCATGGTCAATGACTGGCGCGGCAAGATCATCACGCCCGGCTTTATCGACACCCATGTGCACTATCCGCAAACCGATATCATCGGCTCACCGGCACCCGGCCTGCTGCCCTGGCTGAATACCTACACCTTTCCTACCGAAGGACGCTTCGGCGATGCAGCACATGCCGCCGAAGTCGCTGAATTCTTCCTCGCGGAATTACTGCGCAACGGCACCACAACCGCTGCAGTGTATTGCACCGTACATCCGCAATCGGTCGATGCATTCTTTGAGCGCAGCCATGCACTCAATTTGCGTATGATCGCAGGCAAAGTCATGATGGACAGGAATGCTCCCGACTTCTTGCTCGATACGGCAGAAAGCAGTGCAAGGGACAGCGAAGCCCTGATCAAACGCTGGCATAAAAAAGGCCGCCAGCACTACGCCATCACGCCACGTTTTGCGCCTACTTCTACCGACCAGCAATTAAGGCTGGCCGGAGAACTGGCGGCGCAATACCCGGATACCTATATACAAACCCATGTCGCTGAAAATACCGATGAAGTGAAATGGGTGAAGGAATTGTTCCCCGATGCCCGCAGCTACCTGGATGTCTATGAGCAGCGTGGCCTGATGCGCAAGCGCGCCTTGTACGCACACTGCATCTGGCTGGATGACAATGATCGTGCGCGCATGGCGGCTACCGAATCGGTGGCGACAGTCTGCCCTACTTCCAATCTCTTCCTCGGCAGTGGTTTGTTTGATTTTGCCAATGCCGATAAATTGCGCATGCCGATGTCGCTGGCAACCGATGTCGGCGGTGGTACCAGCTTTTCGATGCTGCAAACCATGAATGAGTTGCACAAGGTCGGGCGCATGAGCGGCATGCACCTGGATGCACACCGCATGTTTTACATGGCAACACTTGGTGGTGCGCGTGCATTGCAGCTGGAAGGAACGATCGGTAATTTTGCGGCCGGCTGCGATGCTGACTTCATCGTGCTCGATCCGCAAGCGACGCCTTTGCTTTCGCGTCGTAGTGCAACTACCGACAGCCTCGAAGAACAACTGTTTGCGTTGGCACTACTGGGTGATGATCGCGTTATCACCGCCACCTACTCGGCTGGTGCACGCGTACACCAACGCACGGCGTGGATTTGATTTATCACGACCGGGCGGCTATCCGGCAATAGCTGCCCGCCTCTCACAGACTCCAGGGAATGGTGTGCAGCAGTTCTGCCAGACGCTTCTGCACCCATTGTGTAGTCGCATCGGGCTGATGCCCCTGTAGCCACAACATACGTACCGACAACACCGGCAAGGTGAATTCGTCGCATGGCAATTCCTGCAAATGCAAACGGTACTCTTCGTACTCGGCAATATTCAGCGGCAGTATCGCCCATCCTATGCCGTCAGCCACCATCGCGGCAATACTGTAAAAACTATCGGAACGCCAGACCGACGGGCTAAGTGCCGGATCGGCAAAATCTTCCATATGCATCAGCAATTGCCGGTGCTTGGCGAGATCCCGTTGCGTGACCTTTTTGATTTTTGTTAATGGGTGTCCACGTGCGACAAAGATACCCTGCGCAACGCTGCCGATATGCTTTTGTGCAAATGACAGCGAGCATGGTCCGCGGTCGAAATGGAAAGCCACGCTGGCGCGCTGGTTTTCCACATACTCGGCAACCTCGGTAGCGGTACCGTTGAACTGGGTGAGTTCCAGCGATGGGAAGCGCTCTGATATTTCCTTCACCAGGGCACCTACCGCCAGATAAGGCAAAGCCTCATCCAGGGCCAGCGTCAGCTTGGGTTGTTGCCCTGCTGCAAATGACTGCGCGCGTTGGTCCAATCCTTCTGCCTGGCGCAACAATTCCCGCGCTTCCAGCAACATCACTTCACCCGCCGGCGTCAATTGCACACTGCGTCGCGAACGGTCAAATAAATCGAAGCCCAGGTCGGCCTCCAGCAAGGCAATTGCCGTACTGACAGCAGACTGCGCCTTGCCCAGGCGACGTGCGGCCGCAGAGATAGAACCTGCCTCTGCGGTCACGACAAACTGCTTCATGCGATCAATAGTCCATTCCATTCATCTATTTTATAGATGGTACTTAACTTTGTCCAAATCTAATATTGATGGATGATAGGCAAAGTTACACAACAAATCGGCTCTTTAGAGCCAAAAAAGTCATGAATCAAAAATCCATTACCCAAAAAACTGTCGCCATAAACTGGTGCACAGACGTCGCACTAAGCGAAGCACTTACCCAGTTCTTCGTGATGCATGCGCACACCCAATATATTTCCCACTCCGAGCTGCAAGGATCACGCGCAGAAACTCCTGCGCGCTGGCGCAGCGATCTTGCCACCACCTTGCATGAAGAATTAAAAACCACGCTGGCGCAAGATCCGGCCAGTGCAGATCATTTGATCGCACTCGCCGACATAGACGGTGCCATCGCCGGCATGGCGCTCATTTCCATTGGCACCAAGCAGGATGTCGCTACGCCCTATGCTTCGCTGGATGACCTGATCGTGCATCCGGACTACCGCAGCGCGGGTATCGGCCGCCAGTTAACTACATGGCTGGAGCAGCAAATGCTCAAGCGCGGCGTCAAACGCCTCTTCCTCGAAAGCGGTGTAGGCAACCATGATGCGCATCGTTTCTTCGAAGCACAGGGCTTTCAGCCGGTATCGGTCGTGATGATGAAGGAGCTGAGCCATGAATAAGCAAATCCTGAAACAACCGTCGACACTGCCGGCATCCAGTCGCTGGCTGGTACTGGCCATCGTCTCGGTTGCACTGTTGCTCATCGTCGTCGATATGACGGTGCTGTATGCGGCATTACCGCGCCTGACCGCAGACCTGGCAGCATCGGCGTCTGCCAAGCTGTGGATCGTCAACATCTATGCGTTGATCGTGTCCGGGCTCTTGCTCGGCATGGGTACGCTGGGTGACAGGCTGGGACATAAATCCCTGTTCATTGCCGGATTGATCGTCTTTGGTATCGCGTCGCTATGCGCCGCGTATTCGCCGACCTCGGCCATGTTGATTGCATCGCGTGCCTTGCTGGCGGTAGGTGCGGCCATGATGATGCCGGCAACACTTTCCATCATCCGTCTCGCCTTTGCAGATGAAAACGAACGCGCAGTCGCGATCGGTATCTGGGCCTCTGTCGCCTTTGGCGGCGCGGCGCTGGGACCGGTGGTCGGCGGCCTCTTGCTCGAATACTTTTGGTGGGGTTCGGTGTTCCTGATCAACGTACCTATCGTGCTGCTGGCTTTGCCCATCGCGCTCGCATATATACCAAAAGGTAAAGCCAACAAAACCCGTCCATGGGATTTGATCGGCTCCTTGCAAATCATGGCGGGCCTGGTCGGCGTTACCTACGCGCTGAAGGAAGCAGGCAAGCGTGACCCGGCATGGGGCATTGCCTTCCTGGTACTGCTGCTTGGACTCTTTTTCCTTGCCATGTTTGCGCGTCGCCAGCAACATAGCGCGCATCCGATGATCGATTTTTCGCTGTTTAAAAACACGATTTTTTCTTCATCCGTTGCCGCCGCCGTGGTCGCCGCTGCCGCACTCCTGGGCATGGAACTGGTACTCACACAGCGTTTGCAATTAGTGCTGGATATGACACCGTTACAGGCTGGTGTTTTCATCCTGCCTTTGTCGCTGGCTGCTTTTGTCGCCGGCCCGTTGACGGGACGCGTATTGCCACGCCTGGGGAGTGCTTTTGTATTGTCGCTGTCCTTGCTCATTTCCGCACTCGGCATGGGTGCCTACCTGTTCCTGCATGACGCAGCAGTGTGGACACAAGTCATTTGCCTGCTGGTGCTCGGTGTCGGTATCGGTGCGGCCATGACTGCCGCATCCGGCACCATCATGCAAAGCGCTCCGGTCGACCGCGCAGGTATGGCGGCCTCGGTCGAGGAAGTTTCTTACGAACTGGGTAGCGTCTTCGGCGTAACGCTGATGGGTAGCATCCTGTCGCTGGCATATGCAGGCACACTGAGCCTGCCCGGCGATATGAACCTGCCTGCTATTGTGTGGGATAGCCTGGACGAAGCCCTCATCGTGGGTCATGACCTGGCGCCGGCTGCGGCGCAAATCGTCGGTGATGCGGCCAAAGCATCATTTGATGTCGCGTTCACCGCCGTCATTGCAACCGCGACCTTCCTGCTGCTCCTGACTTCCGGCATCGTCTGGTGGAGCAATAAAAAAAGCGAGCATGTTTCCATGCTCGCCGAATCGCACTCAACTTCTTGAGCATCGGAGAGGTTGTGTGGCTGGGCGGATACCCCGCTCAGCAATGTTGATTAAAAGCGATGACGGATACCCAGCGCAACGGTATTGCCGGTGTTTTGCTGGGTAATCTTGTCGTACATATAAACCGCATACAGGTCAGTGCGTTTGGAGATGTTGTAGTCATAGCCAAACGACGCTGTATTGCGTTTCAAATCCTGTCCTACCGCAGCGCCATCACGTTTGGTATTCGCCCATGATGCGAGGATAGCGCCCTGCCCCAGTGGAATGCTGGTACCGAGCTGCACGGTCCGGTCTTGCAGATCGATATCGTGACTGGTCTGGTTATAGGTTGCGAATAACTTCGCCACCGCAAAATCATACGAACCACCGACAAACCATCCGGTTTGGCGCGCCGGCGTCAAACCACCGGCCAAAGCCGCTGCCGGCAACACATTGCCCGGCGTCTGTTCGAGCGGATTGTTCACCCTTATCTTTTGGTAGTACGCGGCCAGTCCCAATGGGCCATTCGAATACAGCAAGTTCATACCGACGTTATTCTTGCCGTTCTGCCCTGCCACTTCTCCGAACTGATAATGGATATTGGCTTTCAAACCCGCCATGTCAGGCGTGGTATAGACAATCTCATTGCTCCAGCCGGTATCCGCTGCAACCGAATTGCTCCAGCGCGAACCATTGAATAAGGGCACGTCTGCGTGCAGCATCAAAGGTGACAACTGGAATGAATCACCAAATGGATTGAACAGGATCGAAGGCAGGAAATGCGGTGCGAGATCGCGACCAAGGGAAACCTCACCGAATTTACCGATCAGGCCGACATTCGCATCGCGCGAGAAAAAGGTTTCATTGCCGTCGAAGCGCCCGGCACCGCCGGTATCCGCACGGAAGAAGGAGGTCAGGTTGAATTTGGCCTTGAGTCCACCGCCAAGATCTTCGGTTCCCTTGAAGCCAAACCACGATGTCGTCATGCCGCCACTATTGACGACGCTGCTGCGTCCCGCGTCGCCGCTGTACTTGACCGAACCTACAAAGTTATCGACCAGGCCTGTCACCTGGACCGATGTCTGCGCCATTGCCGGCAATGCACATGCTGCGCCCAAGACCGCAACGCACTGCAGCTTGCGCAGTGTATTTTTTCTTGCACCCATTTTTGTCTCCTCGTTTTTATACGTGTAAAGAAATCTGTTTTCTTTTACTCACGGCACTGCTTATTTTTTTATGTACTTCCGTTTTACCGTCCTGCCTCACTACTTTTTTAATGCCAGGTACTAATCGCTACACGACACAGTGCCGGCGGATACACTCCGCCAGCACCAGATACTTCACATTACTTAGGGAACACAGCCTTCTTGATGACTGCGTGGACACCCCAGTTGCCATCGACGACTTGGGTAATACCGAAGTCGACCGATACCGAGATCAGCGAGATCGCTTCATCCTCGGTCAGGTTGCGTGTATCCATGAAGAAGCGACGGGTCTTGTTGAAGGCATCCGTCATTGCACTGTCCAGCGACGATTTCTTGAACAGTTCCGACGTGCCATCCACACCGAATTCCTTCAGGTAATTCGGGCTGCTGAAGCCGTGCACGATCAATTCGCTTTCGGTTTCCAGCAATGGATAGTCGAGGCCGTACAGCTTGGTGCCTGGCAGGTCTGCTTTCTTGTGCACGATGAACTGGAACAAACCGGTCAGCGAACATTCGATAGCGGTACCGCAAAGCTCAGCATCACCTTGCGATGCATGCGGATCACCAACCGAGAACATCGCGCCTGGCACCACGACCGGGAAGAATGCAGTCGCACCCTTGCCCATACGCCAGTTATCGAAGTTACCGCCGCTGTAGCTAGGGATGATGGAAGACACCATATCCGCTTCGACCGGTGCCACACCGATCATGCCGAAGTGTGGACGCACAGGGATTTCATAACCCTTCAGGACGTCGTAGTTAGGCTTGATGCTGCTCTTGTCGACCGGCACGCCTGGGTAATCGATGATTGGATGCACGGTGCCGAAAGGATCGGTTTGTGGTGTCCAGCGATAGTTATAAACAGCCTTGGCCCAGGTCTGTTCACCTTGCGCATCGACTTCATAAATCGTGATGACTTCACGGCCTTTAGGCTCGGTGATCAGGTTGTTGTAGTGGAAGCCCCAGTTGCTGGCGACATTGGAACCAAAGGTCTTGCCGCGGTAATCAGGATTGCCCGATGGGCGTTGCATGGTGTCGACGATGCGTACTTCCAGTACATCGCCCGGCTCTGCGCCATTGACATAAATAGGACCCGTGCAGACATGCACACCCAATCCGCCGCCCGCGCCCAATGGATCATCCATAGCACCCGCGCCACGGCGATCAACTGCCTTGCTATTCGCATCCCACTGGAAAATGCTTTCCGCGCCTGGATCACCTTTGACCATGCGTTCGATATCGTCGTTTGAGTGATGCGTGATTGTTTCGATCGTCGCGTAATCACCGGATTCCAGCTTCAGCAGCGGCTCCATGGTCTTGCTGAAGTAACCCCAGTGGATAGTCTTGTTGTTGGCCGGAACGTAGTAATGACTAACCTGTTCCCCAGCCTGCTTCGAAGGCAGCGCACGCTCGGTAACACCGGCCAGGCCTGCGGTTCCTGCGGTTGGCTTGCCACCGATGGCGGCGCGCAAGCTCTGGCGCGCTTCCTTGAACTCACCCTGCAAATCGGCATCGTTCAGATGGGAAAAGTGATTACATCCGGTACTGCAAATATGGTCTCGCATACATCTCCTGATCTCTTTGACACACCACCTGATTGTGGTTAGCAGAGATCATATGGGCGAGGAGGTACTGGAATCTTGTACGGAGGCGTACAAATCATTGTTGGATGAATGGTAGGTATTCACCGGGGACTTGTATAAATGTCAGGCTTATTGGCTTTCAGAAATTGTTCAGCGTAGCGGGAGTTAACTAAAAAAGGGATACGAGTAATCGTACCCCCTCTGTGTATGTTGGACCTCCCTCGGGTCTAACGCAGCACCAACGGATTATGAAGTAGCATATCCACTGATTTATACACACGTTACCCCATCATCACTCGTTACCGCTTGCTCAGAATCATCAACATTGTCACGTTCTACTAGGCTCACTTAAAACTCTTGATCACTTTGTATGTAATTTCTGAATTGTTGGCGTCGATAACTTCAATCTGCGCGCCTTTGTAACCGATAACTTTAGATGCAGAGAGATCGTACTCCACATCATTGTTAAACGCAGGCCTTGCTGAGCTATTACTGAATTCTCGATAGCCAATGTTTATTTTGCTACCTACCCGACCACTGTAGATAAGTGTTTGCTGGAAGCTGGCATCTCTTTCCGTGGCACGTTTTACGATCTCAAATTTGGCGTCGTAGCACGCCCTGACACCGAATACCGTGATGACGCAAACTTTCGTAAGATCCTCATTTTTTACAGACATACCCTGATACGGATCAGCCAGCGGGTTTTTGATAATTCCTGCAGGTAGGAAGAATTTTTCCGTATCCGTGTAGCCAAGCTGGGGATATTCTCCTGGCAAGATGTCATAGGCGAAGCCACTTGCCTTACTTTTCAGAGAAAGGACCTCTCCCTCAACAATCAGCCCCTTACGCAAGAGATGATCTCCGATTTGAGCGGTTGTGATAGTACCAATTGCCGGCTCATCAAATGCATTCGTACTTTGTTTGGCGGGAGTATAACTAACGGCACACCCAGATAATGCCAACGCACTAATCACCACAAGAAAAAACGCCCTCATCACCCTCTCCTTCTATAATTAAAATCCTAGTCCCTTACCACTCAGGATTGCTTGTATCTCTTAAAAATTCGCCTACGGCATACCGAGCAAAGCACAATCAATATATTGCTTATGATTAATGCCAAATCATAGCCGGATAAGGTACGGTCGCATAGAAACCAGATTCAGAAGTAGAAAAGGGGTTACGAATAATCGTAACCCCTTCTGTTTTATGGTGGGCCTCCCGTGAGTCGAACACGGCACCAACGGATTATGAGTCCGCTGCTCTAACCAAGCATGAGCTAGAGGCCCGACAACTTGATGAGAGCTTAATTACCTTCCAGGAAGCTCTTCAATTTATCTGACCGCGATGGGTGACGCAGTTTGCGCAACGCCTTTGCTTCTATTTGGCGAATACGCTCACGTGTAACGTCGAATTGCTTACCCACTTCTTCCAGCGTGTGATCGGTCGACATTTCGATACCAAAACGCATACGCAAGACTTTTGCTTCGCGTGGTGTCAGGGAATCGAGTACGTCCTTGACTACACCGCGCATCGAAGCGTGTAACGCTGCATCGGCCGGGGCCAATGTATTGTTGTCTTCGATGAAGTCGCCCAGATGCGAATCGTCGTCGTCGCCTATCGGTGTTTCCATCGAAATAGGCTCTTTCGCGATCTTCATGATCTTGCGGATTTTGTCTTCCGGCATTTCCATCTTGATCGCCAGGGTTGCCGGATCCGGTTCTGCACCGGTTTCCTGCAGGATCTGACGCGAGATGCGATTCATCTTGTTGATCGTTTCGATCATGTGCACCGGAATACGGATGGTGCGGGCCTGATCGGCGATCGAACGGGTGATGGCCTGACGGATCCACCAGGTTGCATAAGTCGAGAATTTGAAGCCGCGACGATATTCGAACTTGTCGACTGCCTTCATCAAACCGATATTGCCTTCCTGGATCAAATCGAGGAATTGCAAACCGCGGTTAGTATACTTTTTCGCAATCGAAATAACCAGACGCAAGTTGGCTTCTGTCATTTCGCGTTTTGCCTTGCGTGCTTTCATTTCACCGGCAGCCATCTTTTTGTTGATGGCGCGCAGGTCAGGCAATGGCAAGACAACACGTGCTTGCAGGTCGATCAGTTTTTGCTGCAGTTCTTTGACGGTCGGGACGTTACGTGCCAACACGACGCTGTATGCATGTTTGCCGTTCACTTCGCCGTCTACCCAGTCCAGATTGGTTTCATTGCCCGGGAAGACTTTGATGAAGTGGCCGCGTGGCATGCCGCAACGATTCACTGCAACATCAAGGATTTGTTTTTCGATGTGGCGTACTTCATCCACCTGGCCGCGCAGGGTGTCGCACAACTTCTCGACGACTTTCGCGGTAAAGCGGATGCTCAGCAGCTCATTCGAAATGATCTCTTGTGCCTTGACGTATGGTTTCGAGTTGTAGCCTTCTTTCTCGAACGCTTTGCGCATCTTGTCGAATTGCTGGGCGATGGTCGCGAATTTGGCGAGCGAATCACGCTTCAGCTGTTCCAGCTGTTCGCTCGAGAAGCCCGCAGCGCCGGAAGCGGCTGTGGTTTCTTCTTCTTCCTCTTCTTCTTCCTCTTCCTCTTCTTCGTCTTCTTCATCATCTGAAGCAGCGGCAGGAGCAGGAGGAGCGACTACAGGTTCGGCCGCATCCATGTCGACCAGGCCGTCGACGATTTCGTCGATCTTGGCTTCGTCTTTCGAGATACGTTCGGAAGCAGCAATGATTTCTGCAATCGTGGTCGGGCATGCGGAGATCGCCTGGATCATGTCACGCAGGCCGTCTTCGATACGTTTTGCGATGTCGATCTCGCCTTCGCGTGTCAGCAGTTCAACCGAACCCATTTCGCGCATGTACATACGCACAGGATCAGTGGTACGGCCGAAATCGGAGTCGACGGTCGACAGTGCCGCTTCTGCAGCAGCTTCGGCTTCATCGTCGCTGGCAACGGTTGCCACGTTGTCGGACAGGAGCAGGGTTTCCGCATCCGGTGCCTGTTCGTAGACAGCGATACCCATGTCATTGAAGGTACCGATGATGCCTTCGATCGCTTCCGGATCGATGATGTTTTCCGGCAGGTGATCGTTGATCTCTGCGTAAGTCAGGAAGCCGCGCTCCTTACCGAACTTGATCAGCGTCTTGAGTTTCTGGCGACGTGCTTCGAGTTCTTCTTCACTGGCTTCCGTATCGGACGAGAAGGCGTCTTTCAACAATGCTTTTTCTTTGGCCTTGCGATCTTTGGCTTTCGCTTTGTCGACGGCTTTCAGTTCTGCGCGTTCGACCGCATTCAATGCCGCGATTTCATCGTTCTCAGGCTGGAATTCTTTTGGCTTACGGCCGCGACGACCCGGAACCTTGATCGACGGCAGGATGTAACCCGACGTGTCGATCGCAGCCAGGGTGGCGGCGTCGGTAGTCTGGCTGACGGTCGCCGTGATCATGACGTTTACGCCAGGACGCGACTCGACTTTTGGCTCGACTTTTGCTGACTTGCTAGCAGGCTTAACTTCAGATTTCTTATTTGTCACAGGGGCTTTCGATTGCACTGATACCGGCTTTGCAGCAACTTTAGGTGAAAGTTTTGCTGCAGGCGTTTTCGCCGCCGCTTTGCTCGGCGAGCTTGTTACTTTGGTCTTGGCAGCCACGGCTTTTGCCTGACCGGCCGACTTTGCAGCGACTACTTTCTTTTCAACAGTTTTACTCGACTTCACCGCAGCGGCCGATTTGGCTTTGCTCGCGGTGAGCGTTTGGGTTTTCGCGGGTTTCTTCATTGCATTCGCCATTGGATCAACTACCAAGGTTATGCTCTTGAAGCGCGGTTAAGCTTGCGCTCGACGAGCTGAGTTGCGCATTCAAATCCGGCTTACGCCCGCGCAAGTTTATTGATTTTCTTTCCGATTACTTTATTACCACCATGTCTAAGAGCTTGAATCGAAAGCCTTTAATTATAACATAGGAGCGAACATTTCCCCTCGCTACGAGAGCAAAATTAGCCTCTTTGCATCATTTCCGCCTGTGCCTGGCGACGCAACTGGTCTTGCTGCAAGGTCAATTCGCGGAAGCGCGCCTGCGCCTCTTCTCCAACCAGTCCACCGGCCACCAAATGCTGCAATTCATCACGTAATGCCTGCATTTTGGTCTGCCGGATCGCCCCGGCCAGCTCCAGCCGCGCCAGTGCCACGTCGGACTCCGGTTCCGCGGCAATTTCTGCAATCAGCGGATCGAAATCCGAGCCGGTAGAACGCAACATTTCCGCCAGGATCGCAAAATTCGCCTGCGCCCCCATTTCACGACTCATGGTCACCAACTGGATCAGCATTTCCGCACGCTCAGGCGCCAAATGCGCGGCGATATCGAGTGCCGCCTGGTCCATTTCAGCCGCCAGCACCGGATGCGATACCAGCAAACGCATGATCTGGCGTTCCAATCCCTGCGGTGCAGCGCGCTTGGTACGCGGCGGCGGCGCACGCACATGCGAAATCGGCTGCGCCAATTCAAACAGCGCTTCGATTTCGGCCGGCGTGCTTTCCGTTATTTGTGCCAGGCTGCGCACTATCTGCAAGCGCAAGGATGACGGCGGCAATGCCTGCAACAGCGGCTTGGCGTCGAACTGCGCGCGGGCGCGGCCTTCCGGCGTACCAAGGTCGTTGTCGCCGACCGCCTCTTTCAGCAAAAACTGCGACAAAGGCATGGCATCCTGCACCTGCTTTTCGAATGCTTCGGTACCCAGTTCACGGATGTAACTATCCGGATCATGCTCAGTCGGCAGGAACAGGAATTTGATCACCTTGTTGTCACCTGCATGCGGCAAACTGGCTTCCAGCGCACGACGGGCGGCACGGCGTCCGGCCTTGTCACCATCAAAACTGAAAATGACCTGGTCGGTCTGGCGCAATAGCTTTTGCACATGGATAGGCGTACATGCCGTACCCAGGGTCGCCACAGCTTGCGGGAAACCCAGCTGCGCCAGCGCAACCACGTCCATATAACCTTCGGTCACCAGCGCATAGCCGGCCTCGCGGATAGCCTGGCGTGCCTCAAACAAACCATAGAGTTCGCTACCCTTTTGAAATAAGGGCGTCTCGGGCGAATTCAAGTATTTAGGCTCACCATTGTCCAGTACGCGACCACCAAAACCGATCACTTGCCCCTTGGTATTGCGGATCGGGAACATGATGCGGTCACGGAAACGGTCATAGCGTTTGCGGTTTGCGCCTTCTTCTTCCGCCTTGTCGATGACCAGGCCGGATTCGACCAGCGCCTCGACTTCATAATCAGGGAATACCGAACGCAAACCATCCCAGCCGTCAGGCGCATAGCCCATGCCGTAACGTGCGGCAATTTCACCGGTCAAGCCGCGGCCTATCAGGTAATTCTTTGCCCGTTCGGCATGGCGCAATTGCTGGCGGTAATAATCGCAAGCCTGCGTCATCGCTTCCGACAAGGCCATGCTCTTGGCCTGATGCTCGGCACGTTGGGCCGGCGGCAAACGGTCTTCCGCTTCCGGTACGACCATGCCGACGTTTTGCGCCAGGTCCTTCACCGCTTCCACAAAACCCATACCCGAATACTCGATCAGGAAACCGATTGCAGTGCCATGCGCACCGCAGCCAAAGCAGTGATAAAACTGCTTGGTCGGACTGACGGTAAAACTGGGGGATTTTTCGTTATGGAAGGGACACAGTCCCATGAAGTTCGCACCGCCTTTTTTCAGCTGCACGTAACGCCCCACCACGTCGACGATATCGACGCGGTTGAGGAGATCCTGGATAAACGACTGTGGTATCACGCCGGCAGCTGACTGCGGATGACGATCAGGCTTTGGTCAGCGCTGCTTTTACCAAACCGGACACGGCGGTCATGTCGGCACGACCAGCGAGTTTCGGCTTGAGGATGGCCATGACCTTGCCCATGTCCTGCGGCCCGGCGGCACCGGAAGCAGCGACTGCAGCAGCAACTTCAGCCTGCACTTCGCCATCCGACAATGCACTCGGCATATAGGTCGTCAATACGGCCAGCTCGGCTTGCTCGATATCAACCAGGTCCTGGCGACCGCCGGCCTGGAATTGCGAAATCGAATCCTTGCGCTGCTTGATCATTTTTTCAATGATGGCCTGCACTTGCGCGTCATCAAGCTCGATGCGCTCATCGACTTCTTTTTGCTTGATGGCAGCGGTAATCAGGCGAATCGTGCCCAGCTTGCCCGCTTCCTTGGCGCGCATCGCCGCTTTCATATCTTCCGTGATCTGTTCTTTCAGGCTCATACGCACTCCGATATCTGATTAATCAAGCGATCTTTAAAAACGCCAAAACCCGCTGCGGACCAACACCGGAGCGGGTTTGCGACTAATTCTGAGTACCGCACGCTCACAAGGGCGCGCAGCCATTGGAATTAGTACAGTTTCTTAGGCAATTGCTGGCTGCGGATACGCTTGTAGTGGCGTTTCACAGCTGCAGCGAGCTTGCGCTTGCGTTCAGCAGTTGGCTTCTCGTAAAACTCGCGCGCACGCAAATCGGTCAGCAAACCAGTTTTTTCAATGGTGCGCTTGAAGCGACGCATAGCGACTTCGAACGGCTCGTTTTCTTTAAGGCGGATAGTGGTCATTTAAATGTAAACCAATGTTGGGTAGTGAGTCGAAGATTATAGCAGCCTTGTTCCACAAAGGGAAGGCTCTTTATTGACCCACAAGCAGATACGGGACAAAACGCCACACCTGCGGCGCTAGTCCCCGCGCAGATTAGCTTAGTGGCCGTACAGTTTCAGGCTGAGGTCGGCATCCCAGTACGCGGCTTCCAGCTTGTGCCCTTCCGGATCCCGCACGAAGCAACCGTAATACGGGTCGCCATACAGCGGGCGCGGGCCAGGCGCGCCATCATCGCTAGCGCCAGCCGCCAGTGCGGCGTCATAAAACGCATGCACCTGCTCCTTGCTGGTGGCGATAAAGCCCATATGGAAACCATTGCCTATCTCCGCCGGCTTACCGTTATGCGGTGTCTGCACCCAGAATTCCGGGTACTGGCGCCCATAGGCGACCGCGCCCGGATGCTCCATGATGACCTTGATATCCAGCGCAGCCAGCACGACATCGTAAAATGCCCGCGCCTTCTCGTACTGGTTGGTGCCTATCGAAACATGGGAAATGATGCTGGGATTCTCGTTGCTCATACCACTCTCCTGTTAGCTTGTTAATAGTAAACAGCCGTCAGCATAGCTTGCCCTACTGACAATAGATGTCAGGAGTCCTGCAATTTCGGTGCTTAAACCGCTTGCCCGGCAGCAACACCGGAGGCCCAGGCCCACTGGAAGTTATAACCGCCGAGCCAACCGGTCACATCTACCGACTCGCCGATGAAGTGCAAACCCGGCACCTTGTTCACCATCATGCTTTGCTGCGACAGTTCACGCGTGTCGACACCACCCAGCGTCACTTCCGCCTTGCGATAGCCTTCCGAGCCATTCGGGATGATGTTCCACTGGTTGAGCGAAACACCCAGTGCGCGCAATTGCTTGTCCTGCATGTCCGCCACACGGGCATCGGCCTTGAAACCGTTGACCGCCAGCCATTCATCCGCGAGGCGCGACGGCAGCCATTGTGCCAACTGGTTGCCGAGGTTTTTCTTGCTGCTGGCCTTGCCTTCTATCAAGGCTTCGGCGATGTCAGTCTCCGGCACCAGGTTGATGGTCAGCGGTGTACCGGGCTGCCAAAAGCTGGATATCTGCAGGATGGCCGGGCCGGACAAGCCACGGTGTGTGAAGAGCAAATCTTCCTTGAAGTAGCCGCGGGCTTTCTTTGTGCCGGTTTCCACTTCGACCGGCAAGGCAATGCCGGACAAGGGTACGAAGGGTTGCCAGGCATTTGCATCGAATGTCAGCGGCACCAGCCCCGGACGCGGCTCGACCATTTTCAAATCGAATTGTTTCGCAATGCGATAGGCAAAGTCAGTCGCGCCTATTTTGGGTATCGACAAACCACCGGTCGCAATCACCAGGCTGTTGGCGAGGATGTCACCGGTATTCGTTTCTATCCTGAATTGCTCGCCGCTTTTGGCAATCGACACCACCGTGCACGGCATGCGCCACGAGACATTGCCGAGTGCGCATTCCGCTTTCAGCATACTGATGATGTCTTCCGCCGAGTTATCGCAAAACAGCTGGCCCTTGTGCTTCTCGTGGTAGGCGATGCGGTAACGCTTCATCAGCGCCAGGAAGTCTTGCGGCGTATAGCGCGACAAGGCGCTTTTGCAGAAGTGCGGATTTTGCGACAGGAAGTTTTGCGGGGTCGCGTCGATATTGGTGAAATTGCAGCGACCACCGCCGGAGATGCGGATTTTTTCCGCGAGTTTGGCGGCGTGATCGATCAGTACCACGCTTTTGCCGCGCTGGCCTGCAACGGATGCGCACATCATGCCGGCGGCACCGGCGCCGATTACGGCAACATCAAACTGTTTAGTCATGGCTTACTACAAATAGAAATAAGCCGTGATTGTAAGCGCAGCTGGCCCGGGCCAGCCGGCTGTTTGCATTTCTATGCTGTCAGTTGTGCAAGAACCGTATCGCGCAGGGTCTGTGTTTCAACTCGTGTGACACAACGGACGACATCGCCAATGACAATGATGGCCGGGCTGCCTATGCCGGATTCAGCCAGGGCTTGCGGCAAGTCCGACAGAGTGGTGATCAGTTGCGCTTGTGCCATGCCGGTCGCCGACTGGATGACTGCGACCGGGGTTGTGCCATCCTTGCCGCCTGCCAGCAGCGCAGCCTGGATTTCCGCACAGCGTGCAATCCCCATGTAAATCACCAGCGTCAGCTTCAGTTTGGCCAGCGTTTCCCAATCCGGATTCGATTCCGCATTCTTGCCATGGCCGGTGATAAAGATCGCACCCTGGCTCCAGTCCCGGTGCGTGAGCGGCACGCCTATCGACGCCGGTGCCGCCAGGCCACTGCTGATACCGTTGATTACTTCAACAACTATCCCTGCTGCCTGCAAATGCTCGCGCTCTTCGCCACCGCGGCCGAAAATAAAAGGATCGCCGCCCTTCAGGCGCACCACACAATGCCCGGCTTGCGCTTCGGACAACATCAGGCGTTCTATGAATTCTTGTGGAGTTTGCTGGCAACCGCCGCGTTTACCGACGTTGACGATGCGCGCAGTAGCCGGCGCATATTGCAATACTTCCGGATTGACCAGGTCGTCGATCAGGATGACATCCGCACATCCGATGGCTTTGACTGCCTTGATCGTGAGCAAGTCCGGATCACCGGGACCTGCACCGACCAGTAAAACCCTGGCTGCCTGCTCGCTTTTAAGCTTTGATTGCTGCTCCATCTCGCACACCTTGTTTGCTTTGTAGGTTCTTCGTTACAAGCAAACAATGTTCCACCTGCTCCGCAATCGAAACCGGGATCGGTTCCTCGCCGCGCAGCGCCGCTTCTATCCATCTGGCGGTCGTTACGGCATCACGTTCGGCAGGCAAAGGCGGCATATCATCGACCGGTTCCTGCTTCTGCACCAGAATCGTGCACTCGCCATCGTGTATCCAGTTGATTTGCTGCGCACGTTTGGCGTTTGCCACGGTTTCCCCTTCGGTACCGCGCATCAGGAAGGCTTCGCCACGTGCCGCCGGGGCCGCCGTCGTGAAGTAGCCGGTCAGCATCGTCAGGTATTCCGGATGCGTGTACGAAGTCAGGCGCAAGGCCGCGGTCGCGAACGGTTGCATCAGCTTGACCAGCGTATGTGTGGAATTGCGCACGCCAAGGATGCGGCGCATCGCCAGCAGGCGCGACAGGCGCGGTGCCAGGTCTTCGATCGGCATCAGCACCGGCGCGTGGCGTGCGAACTCTTGCATTGCCTGTTCCACGGTATGCGATACCGGATAGCCCATTTCCTGCAATATCTCGGCGGTCGTCACGCGTCCCGGATCGCTGGTCACGCCGTGGATCAAGACTGGTGCCCCTGCCTGTGCCAGCAACAAGGCCAGCAGCGGTGTCAGGTTGGGCATCTGGCGCGAACCGTTATAGCTGGGCAGCACAATCGGCGCGTACTCACTTTGCGGCGCGGGTAATTGTTCAAATGACTGTTCCGCCGCATCGAGGAAGCCGGCGATTTCATCCACCGATTCACCCTTGATGCGCATCGCCAGCATGATGCCGCCCATCTCCAGGTCGGAGACGCGCCCATTCAGCATCGCTGCATACAGTTGATAAGCGTCTTCACGCGACAGGCTGCGTGCGCCTTTGACGCCGCGGCCGATTTCCTTGATGAAACGACCGGCGGCGAATGGCCCGGTATCAGCTGGAGAATGAGAAGAAGGATTTTGCATCCGCAGAGGGTACTACGAAGGAGGGATGGACGAAAGAGTTAAGCAGCAAATGCAGCGCCTGCTTATGCGGCTTGAGCGGGCAAGGCGTGGCTGGCAATAATTTTCTTGAGCTCCGGCACACAGGAGCCACAGTTGCTGCCGCATTTCAGTTTTTGCTGCAGAGCCTGCAAACGTGCATCCGGCGTGCCGGGCATAGTCATCAAGGCATCATTGATTTCAGTCTCGGATACATTGAGGCAATTACAGACGATGCGGCCGCGCGATTTGAAATTCTGTGGTGGCTTGTTGGATGGCATCAGCAAGAGGCGACCCAGCGTAGCGACCGCCTGTTCGCTTTCCAGGTATTCTTTCAGCCATGCTTCCGCCGAGATATCACCGGCCAGTGCCACTGCCTGCAGCTTGCCGTCGTGGATCAGGATGCGTCGCGAATTGCCGCGCTTGCTGTCGTCGTAACGCAATACCTGTGCGCCGGCGATACCAAACATCTGTTCTATCTGCGCAATCAATTCAGGAGCTGCACTGTAGTCGTCGGCAGCACGGAACAGGACACCTACCTTGTCGCGCCCAAACAGGGTGCAAGATGCATAGGCAAACTTGCGCATGAATGGACGCAAGTCTGACTGCAGCGTCAGCAGGCGCGCTTCATCTATCCAGCCGAAAGCGATAAAGCGCCACGGGAATTCGGCCTTCAATATCTTGACCGCTGCATGCTTGAGCTCCGGCTGCTTGGAGCTGGGATCATAAGCCGGTGAAGTCAGCGCATTCACACCGTGGCTGCCATCGCCATCGCGGCCGCGACCGGACACATACTCTTCGCCCCAGTGCATGCCGACGAAGACTTGCCCGGCACGCATATCTTCTCCCAGTGCCACCGGGAATATTTGCGAACCGTGTTTACTGGTGACGTGCACCAGGTCACCGTTGTGGAGCTGGCGTCGCTCCATATCGGTTTTCGACATCGCCACCGCGGGTTCCGCCGCATGTGCAAACAATTGCGCCACGGTACCGGTACGGCTCATGCCATGCCATTGATCACGCAGGCGGCCGGTGGTCAGGTGGAAGGGATAACGTGCGTCAACGCGATCGGCGACCGGCTGGTAAACCGTATTGACGAATCTGGCGCGACCGGATGCGGTCGGGAAGATGCCATCTTCATACAGACGCTTCTTGCCTGTAGTCGCACCTTCCGGATACGGCCATTGCTGTGGGCCCTGCTCTTCCAGTATCTTGAAGCTCAGGCCGGTGATGTCGAGGTCGCGACCGCGGGTCGATTCACGATGCTCATTCCAGATTTCTTCGGTTCCTGCAAACGGGAACAGGGATTTGTCCTTGCCCATCACGGCTTCCAGCTTGCGTGCAAACTCGACCGCGATTTCCCAATCGTGTCTGGATTCCGCGAGCTTCGGCAGCACCGATTTGAAGCGCGTGATACGGCGTTCCGAATTGGTCACCGTGCCTTCCTTCTCGCTCCAGGTCGAAGCCGGCAACAACACATCCGCGTAATCGCAACTGGCTGTAGTACGGTAGGCTTCCTGCACGACCACCAGCTCCGCATTGCTCAATGCTTCCCGTATCATCGCCTGCTCCGGCATCGATTGCGCCGGGTTGGTACAAACGATCCAGATCAGTTTGATCTCGCCGGTACGCACCGCTTCAAACATTTCCACTGCACTCTTGCCGGGTTTTTCCGGTACGGCATCGATTCCCCACAGAGCGGCGATTTCCGCCCTGTGCTGCGGATTGCCCAGATCACGATGGCCGGACAACATGGTTGCCAACCCGCCGACTTCACGGCCACCCATTGCATTAGGTTGTCCGGTCAGCGAAAACGGACCGGCACCCGGTTTGCCGATCTGGTGTGTCGCCAGGTGCAGGTTTATCAGCGCCGCATTCTTTGCAGTGCCGGACGACGATTGATTCAAACCCTGGCAATACATGGAGAGCGCAGCCTTGGCCTGGCCGAACCAGCGCGCGGCCTGCATCAGGTCTGCTTCATTGATGCCGCATATCTCGGCCACCATTTTTGGTGTGTATTCACGCACGGTTTGCTTCAGCTCGGCAAAACCTTCGGTGTGTGCAACGATGTAATCAAGATCAACCAGGTCTTCCCACAGGCAGATGTGCAACATGCCATTGAACAGTGCAACGTCGGTACCGGGCAAGATAGGCAGGAATAAATCCGCTTCACGCGCCGTATCGGTGCGGCGTGGATCGGCGACGATGACTTTCAGTGCGGGATTGGCTTTGCGCGCATCTTCGATGCGGCGATAAACAATCGGATGCGCATAGGCGGTGTTGGAGCCAACCAGGAAAATGACATCGGCCTGATCGATATCTTCATAGCAAGGTGGTGGCGCATCCGCGCCCAGCGTCTGTTTGTAACCAGCCACCGCGCTCGACATGCAGAGGCGCGAATTGGTATCGACATTATTGGTGCCGATGAGGCCTTTCGCCAGTTTATTAAAGACGTAGTAATCCTCGGTCAGCAATTGACCGGACAAATAAAAACCCACGCTGTCCGGTCCGTGGTCGCGTATCGTCGCGGCGAATTTATTCGCCAGGAAATCCAGCGTGGTCGCCCACGATGCACGTTCCCGCTGGTCGGTACGCGCCAGTCTTAATTCGGGATATAAGGCGCGCGCCTGCTGTTGCAGCGCCGGACGCGCGCTTAAATGCAAGGTACTGCCCTTGGTGCACAGGCGGCCGTAGTTGGCCGGATGATCCGGATCACCACGTACCGCCACCACCTTTTCACCATCGCTTTGTATCAGCACGCCGCAGCCCACCCCGCAATAACAGCAGGTGGCTTTGGTTTCAGTCAGTGGAGCAGCAACTAACTGCTCCACTGCCAGGCCGGCAGCGGATGGCATGGGTGCATTCATGCGGCGGCGGCCTCGCTGAGCATGATGACATTTAGTTCGGCCGCATCCAGGTAGACTTGCCCGTCTTCCAGCTTGACGCTGAATTTTTGCGTACAGCCTTCGTCCGGTGCAACTGCACAGCCGGAGTCGAGCTGGATATTCCAGTTATGCAAAGGACAGGCGACGCGCTCGCCGAACACGATACCCTGCGACAAGGGACCGCCCTTGTGCGGGCAGCGATCGAGCAAGGCAAATACCTTGTCTTCGCTATTACGGAATATGGCGACATTCGGCTGGTTGGCACGATGTACGACGCGTGAGCCGAGCACCGGGATATCCGTCACCTTGCAAATTGCTTTCCATTGCTGAGACATAAATGGCCTTGATATAAAAGTTGGGTGGATTAAACCGACAATGGTTCGAATTGACGCGTGTCGACCATCGCCTTTTCCGGCTCATGCCATGGGTCCGGCTCACCGTCGAGTGAGAACAGCAGGCGTTCATACAGTGCCTTGCGGTTTTCCGCATCCTCGACCACTTTCTGTTTCGCATACTCCAGGCCGACGCGTGCGAGGTAATGCACGGTGCGTTCCAGGTACCAGCCTTCTTCGCGATACAACTGCAGGAAGGCACCAGCGTACTCAAGTACTTCTTCGTGTGTTTTGAGCTTGACGAAGAATTCCGCCACCTCGGTCTTGATACCGCCATTGCCGCCGACATAGATTTCCCAACCCGAATCGACGCCGATCACACCGACGTCCTTGATGCCGGCTTCAGCACAGTTACGCGGGCAGCCGGAGACTGCGAGCTTGACCTTGTGCGGTGCATACATGCGTGCCAGTTGATGTTCGAGTTGCTGTCCCATCCTGGTCGAGTCCTGGGTACCGAAACGGCACCATTCCGAACCGACGCAGGTTTTGACCGTACGCAAACCCTTCGCATAGCCGAGGCCGGATGGCATGCCGAGGTCTTGCCACACTGCGCGCAAGTCTTCTTTCTTCACACCCAGCAAATCGATACGCTGGCCGCCGGTGACCTTGACGGTAGGAATCTTGAACTTGTCGACCACATCGGCGATACGGCGCAGTTCCGATGAATTGGTTTCACCGCCCCACATGCGCGGGATGACCGAGAAGGTGCCGTCCTTCTGGATATTCGCGTGTGCCCGTTCATTGATATAACGCGATTGCGGATCATCCTTGGCTTCATGTGGCCAGGTGGAGATCAGGTAATAGTTGATGCCGGGACGGCAGCTGGAGCAACCGTTGGGGGTGCGCCAGTTCATGTGCGCCATGACACCTGCAACCGTCAGCAATTTCTCGGCCTTGATCGCATCGCGTACTTCCTGGTGCGTATGGTCGGTACAGCCGCACATAGGCTTGGCTTTGTTCGATGCCGAGTAATCACCGCCGGCGGTTGCCATGATGATTTGTTCGACCAGGCCGGTGCATGAACCGCAGGATGCCGACGCCTTCGTATGTTTGCGCACGTCTTCTATCGTGAACAAACCTTTTTCCTTGATGGCTTTCACGATGGTGCCTTTGCACACGCCGTTGCAGCCGCAGACTTCGGCAGTGTCCGGCATCGCCGCAGCCTTGCTGAAGCCTTCGTGGCCGACATCGCCGGGACGGCCGGTATTAGCTTCGCCGAACATCAGGGTGTCGCGTATCTCGCTGATGTCCTTGCCTTCGCGCAGCAGGTTGAAATACCAGCTACCGTCTACCGTATCGCCATACAGGCAGGCACCGATCAGCTTGTCGTCTTTCAATACCAGTTTCTTGTAGACGCCGCCGATAGGATCGGACAGCAGGATTTCTTCGGTACCTTCACCACCGAGGAATTCACCGGCGGAGAACAGGTCGATGCCGGTTACCTTCAGCTTGGTCGATGTGACCGAACCCTGGTAACGACCGATACCGTAGTTCGCCAGGTGATTCGCACAAACCTTGGCCATCTCAAACAATGGCGCCACCAGGCCATACGCCGTGCCGCGATGATTCACGCATTCACCGACTGCATAGACGCGCGGATCATAGGTTTGCATTGTGTCGTTGACGACAATGCCGCGGTTGCAATACAGGCCGGCGGATTCAGCCAGCGTGGTGTTCGGGCGGATGCCGACTGCCATCACGATCAGTTGTGCCGGCACTTCGCTGCCATCGGTAAAGCGCAGCGCTTGTACACGCCCGTTGGCATCACTGATGATTTCTTGCGAATTCTTGCCCAACAGGAAATTCAGGCCGCGGTCTTCCAGCGATTTTTGCAGCATCTTGCCGGCCGCTTCATCCAGCTGGCGCTCCATCAGGGTTGCCGGCAAATGCACGACCGTGACATCCATGCCGCGCAGTTTCAAACCATTGGCGGCTTCCAGGCCCAGCAAACCGCCGCCGATCACGATGGCTTGTTTGTGTACCCTGGCCGCTTCTATCATCGCGTTGGTATCCTGGATATCGCGATACGAGATCACGCCTTCCAGGTCCTTGCCCGGGATCGGCAGCATGAAAGGATTCGAGCCGGTTGCCATCAACAGCCGGTCGTATGGCGCAATCGTGCCGTCGTCGGCAATCACCACGCGCTTGATACGATCGATTTCGACGATTTTTTTACCCAAATGCAGGGTGATGTCATTTTCCGCATACCAATCCACATCATTGAGCATGATGTCCTTGATGGTTTGCTCACCGGCCAGTACCGGCGACAAGAGGATGCGGTTGTAGTTGGCATAGGCTTCCGCACCGAATACAGTGATTTCGTACACATCCGGTGCAATCTTGCGCAACTCTTCCAGGGTGCGCACACCGGCCATGCCATTGCCTATCATTACGAGCTTCATTTTTTTCATCATGCTTCTCCTGAATTCTTCCGGATATTTTTCTTGTGGTGCTTACGCCGCAGCCGGATGCGATTGACGGTGATACAGGAACTCCAGCACTGCCGTACGGTATTGCGAATACAAGGGATCCTGCGCCAGCATCACGCGCTCGCGCGGACGCGCCAGTTTCACTTCGAGGATTTCGCCGATGGTGGCGGACGGGCCATTCGTCAGCATGACGATACGATCCGACAGCAAGACCGCTTCATCCACATCGTGCGTCACCATCACGACGGTGGAACCGGTGGCGGCCACGATCTTCAGCAATTCATCCTGCAAGTGGGCACGTGTCAACGCATCCAGCGCACCGAATGGTTCATCCATCAAAAGCACTTTCGGCTCCATCGACAAGGCGCGGGCGATACCAACGCGTTGCTTCATGCCACCGGAGATTTCATTCGGACGCTTTTGCTCGGCATGGCTGAGGCCGACCAGCGCCAGTGCGGCGCGGGTGCGTGCCTTCAGCTCCGCCTTGCTTTCAGTCGCACTGAAAACACGTTCGACCGCGAGGTAGACGTTTTCATAGCAGGTCAGCCATGGCAGCAGGGAATGGTTCTGGAACACCACAGCACGTTCCGGCGACGGCCCGGCTATCTCCCGGTTCCCGCACAACAACATGCCGCCGGTGGCTTGCGTCAATCCGGCGATCAGGTTGAGCAAGGTCGATTTGCCGCAACCGGAGTGACCGATCAGCGTAATGAATTCGCCTTTGCTGACGGTGAGGTTGACGTTGGTCAGCGCATTGAAGATCCCCTTCTTGGTGCTGAAAGACATTTCCGCATGTTGAATATCGATGAACTTGCTGTTGATGCTATCCATGATGGTTCCTGTATTTGTATGGCACTGTTGCATTGCGACGAATTGATCAGCTCTTTACATCTTCATAGGTAAAGGCACGGGCGATACCGACCAGGATTTGTTCGAGGATCAAACCCACGACACCGATAACGACGATGGCGATGATGATGTGCGGTACGTTCAGGTTGTTCCACTCATCCCATACCCAGAAGCCGATACCGACGCCGCCGGTCAACATTTCCGCCGCCACGATCACCAGCCATGCGGTACCGATCGCCAGGCGTACACCTGTCAACATATAAGGCAGTACTGACGGGAACAGGATCTTGGTCACGATCTTCCATTCCGACAGCTTCAATACCTTGGCGACATTCATATAGTCTTGCGGCACGCGTTGTACACCGACTGCGGTATTGATGATCATGGGCCAGATCGAGCAAATGAAGATGGACCAGATCGCGGCTGGATCAGCAGCCTTGAATACCAGCAGGCCGATCGGCAACCAGGCCAGTGGCGATACTGGTTTCAACAGGCTGATGATGGGATTGAACATGCCGGACAGGAATTTGAAACGGCCGATCATGAAGCCCAGCGGAATGCCCACCAGTGCCGCCATACCGAAACCCATGCCGACACGTTTGAGCGAAGCCAGGATGTTCCAGCCTATGCCCTGGTCGTTCGGACCATTGCTATAGAAAGGATCGGCAAACAGCGCCTGCGCAGACTGGAAAGTCACCAGCGGCGATGGAATACCGCTGCTTTTGGCTGAGATGATTTCCCATACCAGCACCAGGAAGACCATGCCGAGTATCGGTGGCAGTACCGCCAGCAACAGCGGCTTGGACGACCACTTCACCTTTGGCTTGGCCGCTTCCACCACCACGCCGGCGCGGGCAGCTACGGCCGCATCTGCGGATTCTGATTTCATACTGACTTCCGTTTCTGTCGTAGCGCAGATGGGCGCGTTTTCTGCGGGGCGCATGATTGCACTCATGGTGACTCCTTAAGCCTTGATCTTGAATGATTCGGCGTACGCTTTCGGGTTCTTGCCATCCCACACCACGCCGTCGATCAGCTTGGAGGAACGCATAGGACTCTTAGGCACAGGCACATTCGCCAGCGTTGCCGCTTCCTTGTACAAATCGATACGGTTGACCGACTTGGCCGTGCCGGCGTAATCCGGTTCACCTTTAGCCAAACCCCAACGCTTGTGCTGCGTCATGAACCACATGCCGTCCGACAGGTAAGGGAAATTCGCCTGGCCGTCGTTATAGAACTTCATGTAGTTAGGGTCATCCCAGGTTTTGCCCAAACCGTTTTGATAACGGCCGAGGATGCGCTGGTTAATGACATCAACTGAAGTGTTGACATAGGACTTGGCGGCGATGACTTCTGCCATTTTGTTTTTGTTCGACAGCGAGGAATCGATCCAGCGACCGGCTTCCAGCACCGCAGCCGTCAAGGCGCGCGCAGTGTTCGGATTTTTTGCGACCCAGTCCGAAGTAGTGCCCAGTACTTTTTCCGGATGGTCTTTCCAGATGTCTTGCGTGGTCGCGGCGGTGATGCCGATGCCGTCAACGATGGCGCGGTGGTTCCATGGTTCGCCGACACAATAGCCATCCATATTGCCGACACGCATATTCGCCACCATTTGCGGTGGCGGCACGGTGATGACTTTTGCATCCTTCAATGGATTGATGCCGTAGGTCGCCAGCCAGTAATACAGCCACATCGCATGGGTGCCGGTCGGGAAAGTTTGTGCGAAGGTGTATTCGCGCTTTTCCATTTGCATCAGCTTGGCGAGGCCGGGACCGTCAATCGCTCCGCCTTCGGCCAGCTTTTTCGACAGGGTAATCGCCTGCCCGTTATTGTTCAGGCCCATCAGGACAGCCATGTCCTTCTTCGCGCCGCCTATGCCTTCATGCACGCCGTACACCAGGCCATACAAGACATGTGCCGCATCCAGCTCGCCATTGACCAGCTTGTCGCGCACGCCGGCCCACGATGCTTCCTTGGTCGGCACGATCTTGATGCCGTATTTTTTATCGAAGCCCATGACCGAAGCCATGACCACCGAAGCACAATCGGTCAGTGGAATGAAACCAATCTTTACTTCTTCCTTTTCAGGCTTATCAGAACCCGCCGCCCACACGCCTTGCGTAGCCAAACCACTAAAGGCGGTCGCAGTAATGGTTGCTCCCGCTTTCAAGATTGTGCGTCGTGTCATATTGGTTTTCCTGTCGTTCGTTGTCATGATTTCCTCGAAGAGCGGTTCTGATAAGCACAAAAAAAAGACGCCCGGGCCGGCACAAGCAAAGCTCATGCGACACGGACGTCTTTGTCCTTATTACTCTTACCGCCATTGGTATGAGTAATGATTTGTTCGTAGCACCTTCGTTGGTACTAGCTACTGTTTAGCAATTGGTGTGCCAGCGCGATCAGGCTGTTTTCAGATGTTTGCGATGCAAACCGAGCACTTAAAACGCTCTCTTTTTGTGCGGCGCATTACTTCAGTGCAGAGGAGTAATGACTTACTGGTGCAGCACTTCAGCTGACGTGTCAGCCCAGCAGGTCGGCAATATCCAGTACGCGTTGCGCCAGCTCGGACAATTTCAGGTTCTTGTCCATCGCCATGCGACGCAGTTTTATATAGGCTTCGTCTTCGGAAATCTTGTGCCGCTCCATCAGCAAACCCTTGGCGCGTTCTATGGTTTTACGCTCGGCCAGCTTGAGTTTGGTATCCGATAACTCGGTCAGCAATTTTTGTTCGGCGTTGAAGCGCGCCAGCGCTACATCCAGCACTGGCTTGATCCGTTCAGATTGCAGGCCGGCCACGATGTAGGCCGAGACACCGGCCGCCATCGCCGCCTCCATGCTGGATTTGGCCTTGTCTTCGGTAAACAGGACGATGGGACGGCGCGCATTGCGCGTTGCCATCACCACATGCTCAAGCACGTCACGTGCATCGGATTCGGCATCGATGATGATCATGTCCGGCTGCAATTGCGCGACCCGCTCCGGCAAATGCAGGTCGGCCGGGAACGACGCGATGATGTTATAGCCGGCTTCCAGCAAACCGATGCGCAAGGCACGCGTGCGCTCATCCTGCGCCAGCGCCTGCTCATCGAGTTCGCCTTCCGGTGCGACCGGATTGACGACTACGATGCGCAATGAGTGCAAATCTGGCTGGGAAATCTTAGTCATTCGGCAATCTATAAAAATCGTGGATGGGGTCTTGCATCAGAATAAGCTACAATCCACGCAAGAATCACACCACATGTTGCATATTTTTTGCAACTTTATCCCCATGCTTGTTCTCGGTATCGAATCCTCCTGTGATGAAACGGGTCTGGCGTTGTATGACACACAACGCGGCTTGCTTGCGCACGCCCTTTATTCACAAGTGAAAATGCATGAGGAATACGGTGGCGTGGTGCCTGAACTGGCGTCGCGCGACCATATCCGCCGCGCCCTGCCATTGCTGGACCAGGTATTCAGCGAAAGCGGCATCCGGCATGATGCGATAGACGCGATTGCGTATACACAAGGTCCCGGCCTCGCCGGTGCGCTGCTGGTCGGTGCATCCGTCGCCTGCGGCCTCGGCCTGGCACTGGATAAACCGGTATTGGGCATCCATCACCTGGAAGGCCATTTGCTGTCGCCCCTGCTGGCGAGCGAACCACCGGAATTTCCTTTCATCGCCCTGCTGGTGTCCGGCGGTCATACACAATTGATGCGGGTTGACGGCGTCGGTCTATACACGATGCTGGGTGAAACACTGGATGACGCGGCCGGTGAAGCCTTTGATAAATCGGCCAAGCTGTTGGGCCTGGGGTATCCGGGCGGCCCGGCGATTTCACGCATGGCTGAATTCGGTGATCCGACGGCCTACAAGCTGCCGCGTCCGATGCTGCATTCGAAGAACCTGGATTTCAGCTTCTCCGGCTTGAAGACCGCAGTGTTGACGGTCGTCAAAAATCACACGACGAATATCTGCGAACAGGACAAGGCCAATATCGCCCGTGCCTTCGTCGATGCCATCGTTGAAGTATTGACGGCCAAATGCGTGACCGCGCTGAAACACACCGGCCTGAAACGCCTGGTGATAGCCGGCGGCGTCGGCGCCAACCAGCAATTGCGCGCCTCGCTGAATGCCGCGGCGGCGAAGAAACACTTCAAGGTGTTTTATCCGGAACTGGAATTTTGCACCGACAATGGTGCGATGATTGCATTCGCCGGAGCGATGCGTTTGCAACTGAATCCCGCTGCAGCCAAGCGCGATTACGCTTTCAATGTGAAGCCACGCTGGCCGCTGGATAGCATCCGCGAAATCTGAACGGATGCTGGCCGGTATCCCGCACGGGGTACCGGCAAGCTTATTTCTTCTTGCTGCCGAGGCGGCTTTCTTTTCCTGCTAACAGATTACCGATATTCTTGCTGTGTCTGTAGACCAGCAGGATGCTCATCGCCAGCACCGCCAGCAAAATCACATCCGGTCCGAACAACAAGCCGTAATAAAAAGGCGCAAAGATGGCCGCAATCAAGGCTGCCAGTGACGAATAGCGGAAAGCATAGGCAATCACCAGCCAGGTGACCAGGGTCGCCAGGCCCAGCCAGCCATTCAATGCCAGCAATACGCCGAGTGCGGTCGCAACACCCTTGCCACCAACAAAGCGGAAGAAAACCGGCCACAGGTGACCAAGGAAGACTGCAATTGCCACCAGCGCCACGCCGTTTTCATGCACACCGTAGGCCGGGCCGAAGTGCTTGACCAGCCACACGGCGAGAAAGCCTTTGGCACCATCGCCGAGCAAAGTCAGGATCGCGGCTTTCTTGTTCCCGCTGCGCAGCACATTGGTCGCGCCCGGATTCTTCGAGCCGTAGCTGCGCGGATCAGCCAGGCGAAAGCATTTGCTGACCACGACGGCAAATGAAATCGAGCCTATCAGATAAGCACCCAGGGCAAATAAAACTGTATTCATACCAACCTTTCTAGAACTCATTTCACAAATATCCGCGAGTGCGAACGCGGCTATTTGGGAGGTAGTGCAAGGCGTGTCGCGCCGCCAAGGGTGGTCCCCTTGGCAAGCGGCACAACGCAGCAATACGCCCAAATAGCCCGTTCCCTCCGGGTTCTTACCAAAAGCGGCGCTGGCCGCGTTGTGCTCCTTGCGCATAGGCCACTATGCGACGCGTCGCACGCCTTGCCAGCACCGCTTTTGGTAAGAACGCATCTCACGGATATTTATGAAATGAGTTCTGGTATTTCCGCATCGCCTGCGCGATAGCAATCATTATTCTTCGAGCGCACACTGCACCGGCTTGGCCGCCAGGCTGTCTGTCAACACCTGCGGTGCGATACCGATCAGGTAACCGCGCCGACCACCATTGATATAAATCTGTTCCAGCGCAAGGATACTCTGCTCGACATAAACCGGCATTTGTTTACGCGTGCCGAAAGGTGAAGTACCGCCGATCAGGAAACCGGAATGCCGGTTCGCCACTTCCGGCTTGCACGGCTCTACCGATTTGCAACCGATCTGGCGCGCCAGGTTTTTGGTCGAAACCTTGCGGTCCCCGTGCATCAGCACGATCAACGGCTTGGCCGCCTCATCCTGCATCACCAGCGTTTTCACCACATGGTGTTCATCGACCCCCAGTTTTTGTGCCGAAACCGTGGTTCCGCCATGTTCTTCATAATCGTAAGGGTGTTCAGAAAAACCTATCCCGTTACGACGCAACCATTGGGTCGCCGGCGTTTCGGAAATATGCTCTTTTTTGGCCATGCGTGTTACGCTCATCTATAAAATTTGGAGCACATTATGCAACAAGAACTCCGCTTTGCCACCTTCAATGTCTGCAATCTGGCATTGCCGGGCATGAAATACTATGAAGACCAGATTCCGTATTCCGCCGAGGAATACGATGCCAAGATTAGCTGGATTGCGCAACAACTGGATAGGCTGGATGCCGACGTCATCGGCTTGCAGGAGATCTTTTCGCAACAGGCCTTGAAGGATGTACTGGCGAAAACAGAGAAATACCGGGATGCGCAACAACTGGGCTACGATCCCGACCCTGCCGCCGACCACCTGACGCCCAGCGTGGCGCTGATTTCACGCTTGCCGGTGCTGACCGGTGCCACGGTTTTCCGCGAATTGCCGCATCATTTATCGATCACGCTGCCCGGTGTCGCCCATCCGGTCACGCAGTTCACCCGCCCTATCCTGCATGCGCAAATCCAGGCCGCGAACGGCCTGGCGGTGGATGTTTTTGTCTGCCACCTGAAATCCAAACTGCCGGACTACCGCAACGACCTCGAAGATGAATTGCCGGACCAGACCGGCATCGCGATGCTGCGCTCACTGATACGACGCGGTACCGATGCGCTCGGCTTGCGCCATTTGCTGTCCGATATAAAACAGGTGCAACGCAAACCCATCGTCGTCATGGGTGACTTCAACGACGTCGCCGATGCGATCCCGACCCAGATGGTCATGGGGCTGGGCAAATATCCATTGAACGGGGTCGACGACCGACTGTTTGAAAGTTACCGCATCCAGTCACGACGCGATGTCTTGCGCGATGTCGGATATACGCATATCCACGACAATAGCTACGAGACTATCGATCACATCCTGGTATCAGAAGAATTCAATCCGGGCTCGCCGGTAGCACTGGGTGAGGTCATCGAAGTGATGTACCTGAATGACCATATGACGTTCAGGCAGGCTTATGCGTCGGACCACGGCCTGGTCCTGGCGCGCATCCTGCTGCATGACAAGGCAGAGTCGCTGCCTGATTAAAGACGCAGCGGGAATTACTTGTCTGCTGCGGCAGCGTCGTCGCCACCATCAGTAGCATCGGTCTCGGCATCATCTGCATCGCCGGCTTCCACGCCATCGTCAGGAGTATTGCCCTTTTCCTGTTTGCGCTTCAGCTTCTCTTCTTTTTTTCTTTTCTTTTCCAACTCTTTTTGACGCTTTTCGTACTGGAAATTAGGTTTAGCCAAGTGGTCGCTCTTTGAGTGGATGTTCTGTTTAAGGTGGGCAGCTGGGCGCAACGCTACTGCCATCGCACCCATCAATGGGACGAATGCTAGCATGCCGCCACCCTTTACGTCATGGAACTGCGGCCCGGGAACCATATTGCCAAAATGAAACATCTGCCAACATCCGGCAATTACGGGCAAGCCGGCACAATGCCCTTTCTTTGCATCCCAATATAAATTCAGCCAAATACGAGGGACTGCAGCCTAGCCGCGCGGATGGTGCATTTGATGCAGGCGTTTCAGGCGTTCACGTGCGACGTGGGTATAAATTTGCGTGGTGGAAATATCAGAGTGCCCGAGCAAAAGCTGGACCACGCGTAAATCTGCGCCATGGTTCAGCAAGTGCGTGGCAAAGGCGTGGCGCAGCGTATGCGGCGATAGCGGCGCGTTGATGTCGGCCGCGGCTGCATGTTTCTTGATCAGGGTCCAGAACATCTGGCGCGTCATCGCGCCACCACGTGCCGTCACAAACAGGGCATCGTCCATCTGCCCGTTCAGGATCACGCCACGCGCTTCCTTCAGGTAGCGCTCTATCCACGCACGCGCTTCTTCTCCAAACGGGATCAGGCGGGTTTTACCACCCTTGCCGGTGACGCGCAAAACACCTTCATTCATGCCGACTTCAATCGACTTCAGCAAGACCAGCTCGGTTACCCGCAAACCGCTGGCATACATCAGTTCCAGCATGGTGCGGTCACGCAAACCCAAAGGCGTATGCACATCAGGTGCTGCCAGCAAGGCTTCGACCTGCGCTTCCGACAGGGTCTTGGGCATGCGCGGCGGCTGCTTGGCTGAACGCAGGCGCAGGCAGGGATCATCCTTGATTTTGTTTTGCCGCAATGCGAGCTGATAGAAGCGCTTGAGCACCGCCAGGCGCCGGTTTGATGAAGTGGCCTTGGTCGTTGCATGCTTGGCGAAAAAATAGCCGTTGAGGTCTTCGGTATGCGCAGCCAGCAGGGACTTGCCGCGCTCCTGTTGCAGCCAGACGGCAAACAGGCGCAGATCACGGCGATACGCTTCCAGCGAATTTTTGGCGAGGCCATCTTCCAGCCACAAGGTGTCGCAAAATTCATCAATCTCGGATTGACTGAGCAAGGCCTCAGCGCTCATCGGTAACCTTCTACCTTTTCATGTGCCAGCAGCCAGCGCTTTACGCCGACGTGGAAACTGGTTTCATCGTCGTAATGCGAAAAGCCGCCAAGGCCGTTCGCAGCGGTCACGCGATGACAGGGAATCACCAATGGATACCAGTTCGCACCGCAAGCCTGGCCGACTGCGCGCGGTGCCGATTTCACACGGCGCGCAATATCGCCATAGGTCAGCACCTCGCCGCGCGGGATTTCAGCAATCGCTTGCCATACCTTGTTCTGGAAGTCTGTCCCTATCGGTGCCAGCGGCAAGTCAAAGCGGAAGTCCGGATCGCCCAGGTAACGTTCTACCTGCAGCGCCGCACGTTCCGACACGGCATCGACCGCAGCTTTTTCATCGAAGCTGGCCGGCAGGTAGACCAGCTCGCGTATATGCCCGTCTTCACTGCGTATGCCGATTGCTCCGAAGGAAGCTTCGACGATGGCGGTAAACAGGGAATGGGCGGCATTCTGTTTCATGGCAACAGGATTTAATTGGAGAATAGGCTAAGCATAAAACAAAAAAGGCGCATCTCGCGATGCGCCCTCAAATACCTCTACTGTACCCTCGCCGCGTATAGCATCAGCTATCGCCGCTTTTATTGATACAGGTCTCCTCTGCTATCCGGCATCGATGCCGTGTGTGTATATGCCCCCTGCTAACTATCCTGTCTTGCGCCGGTCCCGGGCCAGGCCCTTGCACCAAAGTGGGCTGATTATAAAAATCAATCCGGAAGAAATCAAGCACTCATCTGAAACGGATCATAGCCGAGGAAAAGCCCGGGGGCTATGCATTTTTAACAACGCTTTAAACATGCTTGTAATAAAATTTTTGACAAGCGCGCAACAGCGATGTATGCACTTGGTCGAACGGCCGAGCAAATAAAAAGGGCGCATCTGACGATGCGCCCCTGAATCTTGCTCCACGTTCCCGGCTACTGACAAACTTCAACAGCATCGTAAAACGCAGGCCTCCTCGACCCACCGGCCTGCCGCCTGCAAACGCAGGCAGCGGCCGTGTCTTTAGTCTTCCTTGAATGCTTCTTCGCGTTTCTTGCGCAGGGCCGGCATCAGCACCACTGCCATCGCCAATACTGCAACTGCCAGCATGGTTGCGCTGATCGGACGGTTCAGGAACACCATCGGATCGCTACGCGACAACAGCAGCGCACGACGCAGGTATTCTTCCATCATCGGTCCGATGATGAAGCCCAGCAGCATAGGTGCAGGTTCTGCATCCAGCTTCGCGCAAATATAACCAAACAAGCCAAACAAGGCCATCAGGTAAATATCGAAGTCACTGTTATTCAAGCTGAACACGCCGATCGCGCAGAACAGCAGGATAGCCGGGAACAGGTGGTGGTAAGGCACGGTAATCATGCGCACCCACAAACCGATCATAGGCAGGTTCAGCACGATGAGGAAGAAGTTACCGATCCACATCGAAGCAATCAAACCCCAGAACAGCGTTGGCTGTTCCACCATCACCGCAGGACCTGGCTGGATACCTTGAATAATCATCGCGCCGATCATCAGCGCCATCACCGGATTCGAAGGAATACCCAAAGTCAGCATCGGGATGAACGAAGTCTGTGCACCCGCATTGTTAGCGGATTCCGGTGCAGCCACGCCTTCGATTGCGCCCTTGCCAAATTCTGCCGAGTTTTTCGATACTTTTTTCTCGATCGAATACGCAGCAAAAGACGCCAGCATCGCACCGCCACCCGGCAGGATACCCAGCGCCGAACCGAGTGCCGTACCACGCAGGATAGGAGCGATGATGCGCTTGAAGTCGTCCTTCGTCAGCATCAGGCCGGAAACCTTCTTCATCACCAGCGAGCGGGTTTCTTCATGCTCGAGGTTACGAATGATTTCACCGATACCGAACATACCCATCGCCACGATCACGAAGTTGATACCGTCTGCCAGTTCCGGCAAATCGAAGGTATAACGTGCCGCGCCGGAGTTGACGTCGGAACCGACCAGGCCCAGCAACAGGCCCAGGATCACCATACCGATGGCATTGAGCAGCGAACCGCTGGCCAGAACCACGGAAGCAACCAGGCCCAGCACCATCAGCGAGAAGTATTCAGCAGGGCCGAATTTCAATGCCAGGTCAGCCAGTGGTGGGGCAAACAATGCCAGCAGGATGGTAGCAACGGTACCGGCAAAGAAGGAGCCGATAGCCGCTGTTGCCAGCGCCTTGCCCGCTCGTCCCTGTCGTGCCATCTGGTAACCGTCAATCGCAGTCACCACCGAGGATGACTCCCCGGGCAGGTTGACCAGGATCGCAGTGGTTGAACCGCCGTACTGTGCACCGTAATAAATACCGGCCAGCATGATCAGAGCGGAAATCGGAGGCAAGGCAAAAGTTGCCGGCAACAACATTGCGATCGTGGCCACAGGGCCCAGACCAGGCAACACGCCGACAGCGGTACCGAGGAAGACCCCGGCCAGACAGTACGCCAGATTCTGCAAGGACATTGCAGTATCAAAACCTAGCGCCAAATTAGCGAATAATTCCATTTGAGTACCTTTTTAACCGCCGAACCATGGGCCAAATATTGCGATCGGCAAACCGAGCGCTTCGACAAACACCACTACCGCAAACACGGCAGCCCCTATGGCCAGCGCAATCGCCGGTATCCATTTGAATTTTGCACTTGCGTATGCACTGAACATGATGATCGCGAACACAGCGACCACCAGGCCGGCACCACGTACCAGGAAGCCGAACAGCAAGACGCCGGTCAGGATCAGGATGGTTTCCTTGACGGCAAATTTGCCGATAGGCTCGCCATCACGGAAGAAAGCCCGCACCATTGCGGCCAGGCCGATCAGTGACAGCAAGCCGCCAAGAATGGTAGGGAAATAGGCCGGGCCCATTTTGCCTGCGGTACCCATGTTGTAATCGCGGCCGATGATGACAGCAGCCAGGCCGATCACAATAAAAATAACCCCAGTCCAAAAGTCCTTGGGATGTCGAATGAATGATAACAAGTTGCTCCCCTTCTCTAAAAACCAGATGGCTCAACGTTGAATATCAAACATCAAACGTCGAACAATAAACATTCTGTCCTGCAATGGATCGGTGGGTGCATATTTACCGAGCCACTTACTGAAATGACGAGATACACCTGCGCGTATCTCGTCATTTTTAAATTTACTGCATGCTTTTATCAGTCAGCGTAAACGCCAGCCTTCTTGATGATAGGCGCCCACTTGGCGATTTCTGCCTTCAGGTGTGCGCGCAGTGCTTCTGGCGTCGCGCGGTTTTCTGCAACCGGCTCTGTACCCAGGTCAGCAAAACGTTGTTTGACTGTTGGATCTTTCAGTGCGACTTGCAGAGCGTGTTCCAGTTTGTCGATGATAGGTTTTGGTGTGCCCTTAGGAGCATACAGACCGTGCCAGACAGCGACTTCAAAACCAGGCAAGCCGGCTTCGTTCATGGTTGGCAGGTTAGGCAACGAAGGTACGCGTGTTTTTGTGGTTACAGCGTAAGCCTTGATTTTGCCGCCTTTGATCTGGCTGGTGGTGTTGGTGGTTTGATCGCACATGAAATCAACCTGGCCGCCGAGCAAATCATTCATTGCAGGACCGGTACCTTTGTAAGGCACGGTGGTCAGTTCGGTGTCGATTGCTGTCATGAACAACATACCGCACAGATGGGAAGCCGAACCGATACCGGCATTGGCGTAAGTAACTTTGGTTTTGTTGGCTTTAACGTAAGCCAGCAATTCTTTCAGGTCTTTCGCAGGGAAGTCGCCGCGTGCGATGAAAGTCATAGGCACGTCGGTGATCAGGCCGATAGGCTCGAAATCGTCAACTGCGTTGTAGCTCAGTTTGCGATACAGCGAAGGTGCTGTCGATTGACCGATGTGATGCAGGAACAGGGTGTAGCCGTCCGGTGCGGATTTCGCAACGCGTGCTGCACCGATAGTGCCGCCGGCGCCGCCGACGTTTTCAACCAATACTGTCTGCTTCAGGGTGTTGGTCATCGATTGCGCAACCAGACGCGCCACTGTATCGGTCGGACCACCCGCAGCAAACGGCACGATCATGGTGATCGGCTTGGTTGGGTATGGTGTTTGGGCAAAGGCAAATGCACTTGCGAACATGGCCAGGCCGGCAACCGATTTCAGAAATTTATGTTTCATGTGACGTGTCTCCTGATTTAATAATTATTGGAAAAGCTACAACTGAGCCTGCTGGCTACTATTGCTTCTTTATCCTATCAAAATCGCAAATAAAGCGATACGAGGATTAGTGTTCCAGATAAAAGCAGCGCTTTGAAGTGAGAAAATCGTTCAAGTTCTACCGGGCAAAAAAGCTCCCGACTTTAATCTAGGGGGCTGATCATACTGACCGAACCTTTCACCAAACTTGCGGGGACAAGACTAAACGATTTTATAGATCGCCTGCAAGAAAGATTCTTGGCAATTTACACCCGTAATTGCACATATTAGTAATATACATACGCAGGGAAACAAGAATTAACATTGCCGTGTCATTTTCGAAGGCACAACAAGCATATCGCATGCATTAAGCATTAACACATATCTATTACATATCTATTACTAACGAATATTTAACGTGCACTGCCGCGGCGCATATCCGCGTCACGCGTCACGCCATACACGAGTGCCTTGCCGATCCGTGCTTCCAGTTCCTTATGCACCGGCAACAGTGCCTGGCGCCAGGCCTCGGTTTCTTCTGCAGTCAAGGTATAGACCTTCACCTTCTTTGATTTTTTGATCCATTGCAGTGCAGCGGCATTTTCTTCTTCCGCCAGATTATTGCCATATGAAGTGGCTTCACGCATGGCGAGGTCTATCGTATTGCGCAAATCGGACGGCAAACCATCCCAGAATTTCTTGTTCACCACCACCGCACTGCCGAGATAGCCATGATTGGAGATGGTCACATTGCTCTGGACTTCATACCATTTTCTTGCGTAAAAATTAACAGGTGAGGTTTCCGCACCATCGACCACACCGCCCTGCAAGGCCGGATACACTTCATATGCATCCAATATCAATGGAATTGCGCCGAGTGCCTCCATTTGCCACGACAGTACTTTGGAGGAATGGATGCGCATCGCCAAGCCGGCGAAATCGGATGGTACGCGCAAGCGTTTGTTGCCGGACATGATCTTGAAACCGTTATCCCAGTATGCCAGGCCAACCATGCCCTTGGATTCCAGCTTGCGCAGCAGGGTTTTGCCGATCGGGCCTTCGGTGACACGTGCCACCGATTCCTTCTCAGTAAATGCAAACGGTAAATCAAATACCTCGAAATCCTGCAAACCGAACTGCGCCAGCTTGGCCAGCGATGGCGCGAGCATCTGCACCGCGCCCAATTGCAGCGCTTCCAGCTCGTCGCTTTCTTTATAGAGCAGGTTATTCGGGTATACATCAACGCGGATACGACGCTGGCTATTGCGTTCCACCAATTCCTTGAAACGCAGCGCGGCCTTGCCTTTCGGGCTGTCAGCCGGAGAAACGTGGCTGAATTTAATTACAGTGGTCGTTTGCGCGGATACAATTACGCTGGTCAGCGATAATGCCAAACCAAGCATAAACAGATGCAGTTTTGTTGCTAATTTCATCGCACGACCAGGAAATTTCAAATTCGGGTTGATACTATGCGCAGTCACTATAGGCGTCACAACTGTGGTTAACCACATGCTGCGCCTCGGTAAATGAGCTATGCGCGCTCTCGAAATACACCAGCATTTTTTAATTTGAATGTAATGCTGTGAATACAACAGCAAAAAAATCGGCACATCCACTGCTGTACTACTGCTTTATAGCCGGTTTTTTATTTAGCTATTTATGATACCAAATCAAACGCGCTCACCAAGCTTCGGTTTTCCAAGTCGCAAACAAGCGTGGCGTTGGCTTGCTCCACTGTTCCTCGCGCTGCTCTTCCTGACCACACTGATCTGGCTGCCGCTGCATGAAAAGCAGCAGGAAGCCGCCGAGCGCCAGGAACAACTGATTGCCGACTCCCTGTGGGTTGAGCAAACCATCCGCTTCCAGTTACAGCGCAATGAAGAGAGCCTGGGCCTGATGGGTTCCGAGATTGTATCCGGCTATTTGGTCGGCAAGCGCCTGCTGGACCGCATGGAAGGCCTGATTCGCAATAATCACGAAATCCATCGCATCATCCAGCTCGATGCGGACGGCAAATTGCTGACCTCGACCGATGAAACACTGATCACCTTCAACGAATTATCGGCACCGTCCAAACGTGCCAACGAACGCGCCCGCACCACCCGTACCCCACTCTATAGCCAACCGGCCACCGACATCAGCGGTCCGGTGATGATCGACTATCACGTGCCGCTTTTTGTCGGTAATAAATATATAGGCAGTATCATCGCCAGCTACCTTGCGTCGAGCATACTCGATGATATGGTGCCGTGGTGGTTTGCGCAGGACAATGAAATTGCGCTGACCGATATCAACGATGTCATCATCCACAAACGTGCATCCGGCGGTGCCGGCCGTGGCGTCTATACACACAGACGCGCGCTCAACCTGGCCGGCCTCTCGCTCAAGCTCAGCACCAACAGCATCAAGAGCGCACCGAAACTCTTGCCCAGCCTGCTGGTCGATACCGTCATCCTGCTTTCGCTCGGCCTCGCGTGGAGCCTGATTGCACTATGGCGCGATATCAATCGACGGCTGGCAGCGGAAACCGCATTGCGCGAACAGATCGCCTTCCGTACCGCGATGGAAAACTCGCTGATCACCGGCTTGCGTGCGCGCGACCTCGAAGGTCGCGTGACCTATGTGAATCCGGCTTTCTCGCAAATGGTCGGGATGCCGGCCGAAGAAATTGTCGGTCACCTGCCACCTATGCCGTACTGGGCACCGGAAGCACGTACCGAATATCACCGGCACTTTTCGCAAGTGGCAGCGGGCACTGCCAATCCGCAAGGCTTTGAAACCGTATTCCAGCATTCGGATGGCCGCCGCATACCGGTCCTGATTTTTGAATCACCGCTGGTGGATAACACCGGTGCGCAAACCGGCTGGATGGGCTCCATCCTTGACATTTCAGATCGCAAACGGGTCGAAGACCTGAACCGCCAGCAGGAAGAAAAACTGCAGGCCAGCGCCCGCCTCGCCACCATGGGTGAAATCGCATCGACGCTCGCGCATGAGCTGAACCAGCCGCTGGCCGCCATCTCCAGCTACACCACCGGCGCACTGAATATGCTGGAGCGCGACAAATCGAAGGCGGCCGAAGTCAATATAGATATGCTCACGCATGCGCTGGAAAAAGCCCAGGCACAGGCGCAACGTGCCGGGCAGATTATCCGCAGCGTGCATACCTTCGTGAAAAAGCGCGAACCCATGCGTACTGCGGTGACGATAGAAGAACTGATCGATAACGTCGCACCGCTGGTCGAACTGCAGGCGCAAAAATACTTCGTCTTCATCAAGATCGATATCCCGGATAATCTGCCGGCAGTGCTGGCCGATCATGTCTTGCTGGAACAGGTGCTGCTGAACCTGACACGCAATGCCATCGAAGCTATGCAAAACATCGCACCGGAAAAACGCGTACTGCGTATCGCCGCCGCGGTTGATGAATCCGACCCGCCGAATGTAGTAGTCTCGATCAGCGACCAGGGCCACGGTATTCCACCGGAAGTCGCGGAACGCCTGTATTCGCCCTTCTTTTCGACCAAGGCCGACGGCATGGGCATGGGCCTCAGCATTTGCCGTACTGCAATAGAATTCCATGGCGGTACACTCACGCATGCGGACAATCCGGGGGGCGGCACTATTTTCCGTTTTTCACTTCCGACATTGCAAAATAGATTGATCGACACGACAATGCGTGCAAACCGAAGATAAAAAAAATCCTTTTGATATATTTTTGATACTTTTATCAGTTCCCCGAACTGATCAGATACACCGCAACACACGGCAGACCGACAGGATATTTAATGCTGCACATTATTGATGACGAAGAAGTAATCCGCGACTCGCTCATGTGGCTGGCCAAATCGCGAGGCATCCCGGCCACCGCATATGACAGCGGCAAGGCCTTCCTCACCACGCTCGACACCATGCCACGCGCCACCAGCCCGCAAGGACAATGCATCTTGCTGGACGTGCGTATGCCGGAAGTCAGCGGCGTCGCCTTGTTCGATTTGCTGACTTCGCGCGGCCTGACCCAGACTTTCCCGGTGATTTTCCTGACCGGCCACGGTGATGTACCGATGGCGGTGGATACATTGAAGCGCGGCGCTTTCGACTTCTTTGAAAAACCATTCAACGACAACAAGCTGATGGATCGCATCCAGGAAGCGCTTGCCTCTTCCGAACATGCATCGGCCAGCGTCGCCATCCATACCCGCCTGGCCGCGTTGTCGGGACGTGAACGCGAAGTGCTGGACCTGATCCTCGAAGGCAAAATGAACAAGGTCATCGCCGACAAGCTGGGCATCAGCATGCGCACGGTCGAAGTCCATCGCGCACATATCTTCGACAAGATGAATGTAAAGACCGCGGTCGAACTGGCCCGCCTCTTAAAGTAAAATCAACAGTAAAATCAAAAGACGCAAGGGCCGGCTGATCGGCTCCTTGCGCTCCGTGCACTTTCCTAAACTGCTTTTCCATTCCAGCGTACTACGCTGATTGCCATGCATATCGTCAATCTCCTGCTGCCCGACTTCATGCTGATCCTGTTCGGTGCGGTCTTGTTCCGCGTCACCAAATGGCATGCGGAATTCTGGATAGGCATGGAGAAACTGATTTACTACGTGCTGTTCCCGGCACTCTTGTTCTATTCCTGCGCACGCTCGCCGATCAACTTCGCCGCCACCGGTCAGTTCCTGCAAGTGGCGATAGCCGCCTGTGTCACCGGCATCGTGTTCGGCTGGCTCGCCAAGCCGCTGTTCAAATCCGAGCCGATGATCTTTGAATCCGGTGTGCAAACCGCATTCCGCTTCAATTCCTATATTGCATTGGCGATTGCCAGCCGTCTCGGCGGCGCGGAAGGTACTTCACTGATGGGCCTGGTGATCGGCTTTGCCGTCCCCCTGTGCAATATGGCGGCAGTCCATGCACTGGTTAAAAACAAGGGCGGCCTGGTATTTGAATTACTGAAGAACCCGTTGTTGATGGCAACCGTCGGCGGTGTAATCTTCAATTTGCTCGGCTTCCAGGTACCTGAATTGGCCAGCGCCTTCCTGTCGCGCCTCGGCAATGCATCGATTGCACTGGGCCTGATCATGGTCGGTGCCGGCCTGCGCCTGACCGGCTTGCACGCATCAAAAGGCATCGCAGCCTACTTCATCATCGTCAAGCTGCTGATCGTCCCCCTGGTCACCTACGGTCTCGGCCTCTGGCTCGGCCTGTCGAGTTCACATCTGCAGATGGTAGTGATGTTTGCCGCATTGCCGACTGCTTCCAGCGCCTATGTGCTGGCGGTGCGCATGGGTGGCAACGGTCCTTTTGTCGCCTTCCTGATTTCTGCCGGCACACTGATTTCGATGGCCACCCTGCCACTCTGGCTGGCACTGTTACAGTAAGCGACACTTTTTTCTCGCAATGCACAATTGAGCGTAATGCAGGATCGCAGTGCGCGATAAAATACGCTCGCCTGAAAAAAGATTGAACTCAGGACACATAATTGCATCGTAGCTGCAGGCTGAGTCCACAGGCGAAGCGCAGCATCCGGCAAAGAACCCCTGGGATATCCTTACTCAATGCAAAATTTCACCGCCCATCTGCATGAAGAAGCCGGCACCCTCGCACTGGGTGCATCGCTCGCGCATGCGCTGCAGCCGGGCCTGACCATTTACCTGCATGGCGACCTCGGTGCCGGCAAAACCGCGTTGACACGCGCCATGCTGCATGCGCTGGGCCATGTCGGCCATGTGAAAAGCCCGACTTATACATTGGCAGAACCGTATACCGTCCACATCGGGGGCGTGGCCGTCAATGTGATCCATTTCGATTTATATCGGATGGGAAGTGCGGAAGAATTCCTCGATGCCGGCTTCCGTGAATACTTCAATCAGCAAACGATCTGCATTATCGAATGGCCGGAAAAGGCTGAAACGGTATTGCCGCCTCCCGATATCAGCATTTCGCTTACAGTTGCAGGCGAAGGGCGTGATGTAGAATTGCAAGCGTTGTCCGATCAAGGTGTTGAATGTCTGAATCGACTGAAATTCGCTCCAAACCTGTGAAAGCAAAAGTCCGTCGCACTGTCTTGAAGGCAGGCGGCACTTTGCTGATCTCCCTGTTTTCGCCCTTGCCGGCCTTCGCTTCGCAAATCCTTGCCGTACGCGTCTGGCCGTCCGAGGATTACACCCGCGTCACGCTGGAAAACGATGCGAACCTGAAGACCAATCACTTCATCATCAAGGATCCGGAACGGCTGGTGGTGGATGTCGAAGGCATCGACCTGAACCCGACGCTGAAAAGCCTGATCGCCAAGATCCAGCCGAACGACCCCTATATCAAGCAAGTGCGCGTCGGCCAGAACCGGCCGGGCGTGGTACGCCTGGTATTCGACCTGAAGGAAGAAGTGAATCCACAGGTGTTTACGCTGGCACCGGTCGACAAATACCAGCACCGCCTGGTATTCGATCTGTACCCGGTCAATCCGCCGGACCCGATCGCCGCCCTGATAGAAAAAGGCCAGTGGTCACTCGACAAACCAAACGAGCCGACGATGCCGCCGCCGGTGGCTGAAGTCAAACCACCGTTTGCCGAGCCCAAGACAGACCGCGCACCGCAAGTCAGCCGCATGCTGACCATCGCACTCGATCCCGGCCATGGTGGCGAAGATCCGGGCGCGGTCGGACGTGGCGGCAGCTATGAAAAACACATCGTGCTATCCATCGCCAAACGCCTCAAGGCCAAGCTGGAACAGCATCCGAATATGCGCGTGATGCTCACGCGTGACGGCGATTACTTCGTGCCATTGCATGTGCGCGTACAAAAAGCACGCAAGGTACAAGCCGATTTATTCGTGTCGATACACGCGGATGCCTTCGTGCAACCGACGGCGAACGGCTCATCGGTCTTTGCCCTGTCGGAAAAAGGTGCCAGCTCAACCGCTGCGCGCTGGCTCGCGAACAAGGAAAATGCGGCCGATCTGATCGGCGGTACGAATATCAAGAACCATGACAAGCAACTCGCCAGCGTGCTGCTCGACCTGTCGACCACCGCACAGATCAATGACAGCCTGCGCCTCGGCAAGGCGGTGTTGAATGAAATCGGCGGCGTCAATCGCCTGCACAAGAATGCGGTGGAACAGGCGGGTTTTGCGGTATTGAAGGCACCGGATATCCCGAGCATCCTGATTGAAACCGCCTTCATTTCCAATCCGGAAGAAGAAGCCAAGCTGAATGATGATGCCTACCAGGACCGGATGGCGGATGCAGTGGCGCAAGGTATCAGGAAATACTTTGCGAAAAATCCACCGCTGGCGAAGGGCCGGATGATGTAAATAAAAAGGCGCTTAGGTATGACCGAAGCGCCTTTTTTATTTCATTTATTTTTGAAGCGTTGTAATACTTTCCACAAGGCGCCGAGCGCCACCGGCACTGCCGCCGCACCAACACCAATCAGCACGATAGTATTCAAGTGATCGCGGATGATAGGAATGTTGCCGAACAGGTAACCACCAACCACCAGCAAACCCACCCACAACACGGCACCGATACAGTTGAATAACTGGAAGCGGAAGAAAGTCATTTCCGAGACACCGGCGATAAACGGCGCAAAAGTACGTGCAATCGGGATGAAACGGGCGAGGATCAGGGTCTTGCCACCGTGTTTTTCATAGAAAGTATGGGTTTTGCGCAAAGCGTCGCGATCCAGCCAGCGGTAATCATGGGTAAACACTTTTTCGCCTATCGCATGCCCTATCCAGTAATTCACGGTATTGCCGAGGATCGCAGCCGCCATCAGCAAACCCAGTAACAGCCACAGGTTCATGCTGCCGGAAGCGCAAAATGCACCGGCAATGAACAGCAGGGTATCGCCAGGCAGGAAGGGAAATACCACCAGCCCTGTTTCGCTGAAGATAATCGCAAACAGCACGACATAAATCAGCATGCCGTATTGCGCGATAAAAGTGCCTAGATACTTGTCGACATGCAAAATCATGTCGAAGAACTGCATGAAATCCATAATTTTCCTTGGTAGCGGCAGAATGATACACCAGCGGCACTGCCGACAGGCACCGTAGAAAGACTGCTGGCAGCTCCGACAGTTCACTGCACCGTGCGGCCATGCAATCAGAAGTTATAATCTCCCTATGTACGCAACCACCCAACCTTTCCGGCCGATCCAGCCGCTCTCCGACCAACTCATTTCGCAAATCGCCGCCGGTGAGGTAGTCGAACGCCCATCCGCCGTCGTCAAGGAATTGCTGGAAAATGCATTGGATGCCGGCGCCACGCAAATCAGCATACGTCTGGAACAAGGCGGCGTGAAACGCATCGCGATTACCGATAACGGGCGCGGCATTGCCCCGGAACAATTACCACTGGCGCTGGCACGTCACGCCACCTCCAAGATCAATTCGCTGAACGAACTGGAAAACGTCGGGACACTGGGCTTCCGTGGTGAAGCACTGGCTTCGATCGCTTCGGTCGCACAGCTGACACTTACTTCGCGCACCGCAGATGCACAGCACGCCTGGGAAATCAGCGGCGTACAAGGCAGCGATCAAAAGAACACCGTTGCACCGTCATCCGGCGCTCCTGGCACCACAGTCGATGTGCAAGACCTGTATTTCAATACGCCAGCGCGACGGAAGTTTCTGAAAACAGATCAAACCGAATTTGGCCATTGCGCCGAAGTGGTACGCCGCATCGCGCTGTCGCGTCCGGATGTGGCCTTCTCGCTGTCACATAACGGCAAGACCGTCGATCACTGGGCCGTCAACGATATCGCCAAGCGCAGTGCACATATCCTTGGCAGCGAATTTTCCGGTGCGCGCCTGCCTTTGGAAGAAACCGCAGGGCCTTTGCACCTGCACGGCTACATCGGCTTGCCGACTGCATCCAAGGCACGCGGCGATGCGCAATACTTTTACGTCAACGGCCGCTTTGTCCGCGACAAATTGCTGATGCATGCAGTACGTTCCGCATATCAGGACGTCTTGCACGGTGATCGCTACCCGTCTTATGTCATCAGCCTGGATCTCGATCCGGCGCTGGTGGACGTCAATGTGCATCCATCGAAAATCGAAGTACGTTTCCGCGACAGCCGCGCGGTCCATCAATTCGTATTCCATGCAGTCAGTCGCGCACTGGCGCAGACATCGGCTACCGCCTTCGGTGCCGTACCGTCGCCAACGCCGGCTCCGTCCGGTGCCTTGCCATGGCTGCGCGAACAACAACAGACTACATTTGCACCACAATTCCAGCAGCAGTATGGCGTCGCGCAAACGACGGCGAATTATGGTGCCTTGTTTAATACGGATAGTGCAACGACGCCTGCCGGTACCGAACCGGCACCTGCATACGCAGCCTTCACCAACAGCCCTGCGCAGACCATGTCTGACGATGAATTCCCGCTCGGCTTTGCCTTGGCGCAATTGCACGGCATCTTCATCCTCGCGCAAAACACCAAGGGCCTGGCCCTGGTCGACATGCATGCAGCGCATGAACGCATACTCTACGAGCAATTGAAGAATGCATTGGATGACAATGCGATGCAGGTGCAGCCATTGCTAATCCCGATCACCTTCTATGCCGATGACGTTGAAGTCGGCACCGCCGAAGACAGCAAGGACACCCTGCTCTCGCTCGGTTTCGATATCGCCGTGATGTCGCCGACCACGCTGGCAATACGTGCAGTACCGACGCTGCTCAAGAATGCCGATGCGCAATCACTGGCACGCGATGTCTTGCGCGATGTACGTGAATACGGTGGTTCGCGTGTATTGGTGGAACGACGCAATGAGTTGCTCGGCACGCTCGCCTGCCACACTGCAGTGCGCGCCAATCGCATGTTGACCGGCCCGGAAATGAATGCGCTGCTGCGCCAGATGGAAGCCACCGAACGCGCCGACCAATGCAATCATGGCCGTCCGACCTGGGTCCAGCTGGGCTTGTCCGACCTCGACAAACTCTTCGAGCGCGGACGTTAAGATGTCCGTAAAACCACTGGTCGTTTCCATCATGGGACCGACCGCGTCCGGCAAAACTGCGGCGGCACTCGCCGTCGCGGAAAAGATTCCTGCCGAAATCATTTCGGTCGATTCCGCCCTCGTCTATCGCGAAATGGATATAGGCACCGCCAAGCCCAGCGCGGAAGAACTGGCGCAAGTACCGCATCACCTGATCGACATCCTCGACCCGCTCGATTCGTATTCCGTCATGCAATTCCGTCAGGATGCGATACGCCTGGCGACAGAAATCAGCGCACGCGGCAAGTTGCCACTGCTGGTCGGCGGCACCATGTTGTACTTCAAAGGCTTGAAGGATGGACTGGATGCACTGCCGCAGGCGGATGCCGCCTTGCGCGCAGAACTGGATGCGGAAGCGGCAGCGATAGGCTATCCAGCCATGCACGCGAAGCTGGCGGCACTCGATCCGATTACTGCAGAGCGCCTGAAACCAAACGACTCACAACGCATACAGCGCGCACTGGAAATCATCGCCCTCACCGGCCAGCCGATGTCGGCCTTGCTGGCACAGGCACCGAAGACCGAATTGCCTTTCACGCTATTGCCAATCGCGCTGGAACCGTCGGACCGCAGCGTCTTGCATGCACGCATCGCGACACGCTTCGATGCCATGCTGAAAGGCGGTGCCTTGCTGGATGAAGTCAAAGCCTTGCGCGCCCGCGGCGACCTGCACCTGGGCTTGCCATCGATGCGTTGCGTCGGTTATCGCCAGAGCTGGGAATACCTGGACGGCGCTTACAGCCTGGCCGAACTGCGGGAGCGCGGCATCGCCGCCACCCGGCAACTGGCAAAACGGCAGCTGACCTGGCTGCGCTCCATGGATGACCGGCACATCATTGATTGCCTGGCTCCTGACGCAAGCGGCGCCATCCTGCAACAAATAGAAATCGCGCAAAATCGCGCGTGATTGCAAATTCCACAAGCTTTTCCCGGCAGTGGAAACCCGCTTCCTGCACCGATTTCTTCGAATATCTGAGAACTAATAGGATTTGGATATTGACAGGAAGAGCCAAAAACGCGATAATTTTCGGCTATCTGGTGATATAGCTCAGTTGGTTAGAGCACAGCACTCATAATGCTGGGGTCGGTGGTTCAAATCCACCTATCACCACCAAGAACATGTTTTCGGGGCAACCCGGAACATACAAAAACCCGCTCTCAGCTTAGGCCGAAGCGGGTTTTTTGTTGCTTGCGAATGTTTCCTTACTTCGCCTGCACCTGCGGCTTGCGCGTATAAGTTTCCAGCAATTCAAATATCGCCATACCGAGCACCATCGCCGTCACGAAGATAACTGTTTTGCTATGCCCTATCACCAGTGAAGCCAGCGCCGGACCCGGGCAATAACCGGCCAGCCCCCAACCTACACCGAATGCCAGCCCACCAAGAACCAGACGGCGGTCTATCTGCTTCGCCTGCGGCAAACGCAGAGGATCACCAAGTAAAGTCGTACTGCGCTTGGCGGCAATGCGGAATGCAAACAAGCCGACCAAGATTGCCCCACCCATCACGAAGGCCAGCGACGGATCCCATTTACCGGCCAGGTCCAGGAAGCCGATGACCTTGGCCGGATTGGCCATGCCAGAAATGATCAGCCCGATCCCGAAAACCAGTCCCGCGAGTAATGCCATAAGAATTTGCATGAGCTTTCTCCTAGGCGATCAAGTGACGCACGATGTACACGGTCAGGAACCCTGCCGCCATGAAGGCCAGTGTCGCCACCAGTGAACGCAAGGACAGCCGCGATAAACCGCACACGCCATGACCGCTGGTGCAACCAGCACCGTAGCGCGTGCCCAGTCCTACCAGCAGGCCGGCGACCACCAGCGTCACATTGCTTGCATCTATCGTGGCATCCGGCAAAGGCTGGAACAATGCAAACACCAGCGGCGCCGCCATCAATCCCAGCAGGAAGGCGACACGCCACAACAGGTCACCCTTTACCGGTCGCAACAAGCCACCGAGGATGCCGCTGATGCCGGCAATCTTGCCGTTGAATAAAATGAACAATGCCGCTGCCAGCCCGATCAGCAAGCCGCCGGCCAGCGCATGCCAGGGCGTAAAGTGGATCCAGTCGATTGTCATGATTTTTTCCTTTTGCCCGGGGCGCAGAATTGTTGGTACAGCACTGCTATCACTGCCATCGCCTCTTTGCTCGCCATGCTGTAATAAATCTGTTTGCCATCGCGTCGCGTATGTACCAACTGTTCTTCGCGCAATACCGTCAACTGCTGCGATAAAGTCGGTTGCCGTATTTCAGTCATCGCTTCCAGTTCGCTGACGCAATATTCACCCTCACACAACTGGCACAGCAAGAGCAATCTATCCCGATTGGATAGGGTCTTCAGCAAGCCACATGCCTTGGAAGCCGCATTCTGCAAGGCTTCCAGGTCCACACTGTCAGTCGTACTCACGCCGGCACCCACTCCTTCAATCCTGTTCAACACAAAACAATATGCAATATTTTAATATATATTTATGTATATTATTAAAGAAAAATAAAGCAGCCATCCCTGTGGCTGCCCTTGCTGAAAGCGTCGCATGTCATGGTGGCGGACATTCTTTCACTGCACCTTTGACCGCCCCACCCAGCTTCTTTGCAGCGGCAATTTTTCGCGCGGACATATCAAAAGCGTTATCCAGGTAACCACCATAGACACCCGCGATATCGCCGCCGACAATAGACGGTGCCAGCATGCAACCGGCAGCGTCTACGAAGATCACGGTAGGCGCGGCGATCACCTTATACCTTTGCGCAATGCTGCGCGGACTGCCGGTTGTACGATCGAAATTCCGCAGGCTTTGCGTACTGCTGATATCGACTTCACGGATGACAGGACGTTGCTTCGGCGTGCTATCGCGCAATAAAGGCTGTAAATAATTATTCCGCACCACGTGGCAGAAGGGGCAGCCCGGTAGCGAAAAAAACAGGATGATGGGCTTGTCTTCGCGTTGCGCCTGCACCGCGTCGGCGGCCAGGTCACTGAGCATAGGGACAGTAATCGGTTTGCTATCGGCAGCAACGTTGCCAGTCAGCAGCAGGCACAAGAGCCATAGGACACCTAATCTCATATGCATTAATCCTGCTGCGCGAACTTGGCTATATCGTCAAAGTCTTCATCGAAGATTTCGCCTACATCAACGCGCCGCAACATGCCGCGTTTATCGAATACATAGTTGACCGGCAAACCCTGGCGTTTGCCCAGTACACGTTCCAGCGCCAGGTAATCCAAGGTAACCGGATGCGTCAATTGATACTTCTGCACCCATTTCAAGGCTTTGTCTTTTTGTTGCGGATCTTTGGTTTCGATGTTGACGCCGATGACGATCAGCTTGTCGGCATTCTTGCTATACAGCTTTTGCAATTTCGGAGCTTCATTCGCACAGAACGGACAATAGGAAGCGAAGTAGCTGATGACCACGAGCTTGCCGCGCAGGCTGGCAGGATTGATGGTCTTGCCATCCAGTGTAGTTAATGTTGGCAGTACCGGCATATCGCCCGGCCTGGCATCGGCTGCATATACCCAACCGCCCACGACCATACTGGCCAATAGCAGGCAGCGCGATACAAACAGGATCAGGCGGTTACACATGCTGCGCACCTAGAAGTGATGTCAGCCTAAGGTCGCGCAATGACGCGACGCCAGCTTCAGTACTTGGGGAAATACAATTTACTCTTATCCAGCTTGTAACTCCATGGCAAACCGGCATTCTTCCAGCCATTCACCACGCGTCGCCCCGCTTGCGGCCCGGTCTTCGCCAGGTCGCCTTCGAAACCGTCAACCACCGTATACACTTTGGTGTAACCGAGGTCCGTCAATAAATTGGCGGCGCGCGAACTGCGATCACCGGAACGACAGATCAGGATTACAGTATCGTTTTTACCGAGGCCGGCAGCCGTCATACGACGCGCCAGTTCCGGTCCGAAATCACTATTGACGTCCAGCTTGAAGCGACCATTCTTGTCATCCCAGGGCGCATCATCCGGATGTTCGACGTACGGGATGCTGGCATCAACAATAGTCGGCATACCGACATACGAGATTTCACCACGCGTACGTACATCGACGAAGTAAGCCTTGTCCGCCATCTTTTGCTTAAGTGCGTAGGCTTCTTTCGCATCGAGGTAAAGCGCTGCCTTGGTCTGCTTGATATCCGGCACTTGTGCCGCATCAAAAGCAAATGCCGAGAAACAAGTCGCACCCAGCAGCAATACCGCCATCCATTTCTTCATATCCAGTTACCTCAATTCGCGATGCCGGGATTGCCATCCATGCCGACGATACGCGGTGTATTCAGTTTGCGCGGTGTCACCACCTTGTTGGTACGCAACCATTGCGCGACGACATCCCATACTGGTTCGCCGGATGCACCTTCGGCGACCGGGGCCCAGCCTGCGACCTTGTAAGTCTTGCTTGCATCGATCAGCTTGCCGTCCAGGCGCATGTCCTGGATGCGCGCACCCATTTTTTCTTTTGGTGCAATCGTGTAACTCATGCCACCGACACGCACCATATCTCCACCTTGCTGATAATAAGGATCCGGATTGAACAGATTGTCTGCCACATCTTCCAGAATCGTTTTGATGGTAGAGCCGCTCATATCCGTCAGCGTGCTGTATGAATAGGTGGTCGCGGTCTGGTCCATCAGGTGTTCCATCAGGATAGGACTGTCCGGCAACAAGGACGTACCCCAGCGGAAGCCCGGCGAGAATGCGATGTCCGCACCTTTGACGTCCATCAGCGCGTCGACGATCAGTTGATCGAAGGTGCCGTTGAAATTGCCACGACGGTACAAGGTACCTTCAGTCATCGCGAGGCGTTCATTCAGTTTGGATTCATAAGGTGCTCGGATCTTGTTGATCAATGCATCCATATTCTTGTCGGCCGGCAGGAAGTTGGAAAACACCGGCAACAGACGATATTTATAACCCTGGACTTTGCCACCGCGCACATCGAAGTCGAGCACACCGAGGAATTTGCTATTGCTGCCGGCATTCGTGACCAGGGTCTTGCCGCCCGGATTGCTGACGATGACCGGTGCCGGCATACCGTCATGCGTATGGCCGCCCATGATGGCGTCGATACCACGTACGCGCGATGCCATTTTCAGGTCCACGTCCATGCCGTTATGCGAGAGCACGACGACAACTTTGGCACCCTTGCTGCGTGCTTCGTCGACCATCTTTTGCATATTCTCTTCCTGGATACCGAAACTCCATTCCGGTACCAGGTAGCGTGGATTCGCAATCGGCGTATACGGGAAAGCCTGGCCGATGATGGCGATCTGTACGCCGTTCATTTCCTTCAGCACATACGGCGGGAATACCGGATCGCCAAAATCGGTGGTCTTGATGTTTTGCGCAACAAAATCGACCTTGCCCTTGAAATCTTTTTCAACGATTTCCTTGACGCGCTTATCGCCCAGCGTCATTTCCCAGTGCGCAGTCATGACATCGACACCCAGCTCCAGGCAGGCGTCGACCATATCCTGGCCGTTAGTCCATAAGGCGGTGGCCGAACCCTGCCAGGTATCGCCGCCATCCAGCAGCAAGGCACCGGGACGACCGGCCTTCATGCGTTTGACGAGTGTCGACAAATGCGCAAAGCCGCCGACCTTGCCATAGGTTTGCGCGGCTTTTTCAAAGTTCAGGTAAGTAAAGGCATAGGCTTCCGGCGTATTCGGTTTGACGCCGATTTCCTTCAGTAATTTTTCGCCGACCAGATGCGGCATGCGCCCTACCGCGTCGCCGATGCCAAGGTTGACATTCGGTTCGCGGAAATAAATCGGTTTCAATTGCGCATGGCAATCGGTGAAGTGCAAAAAGTGGACATTGCCGAATCGCGGCACGTCGTACAGTTTGGCGGCCGAAGGTGCAGCCAGCGCGCCCTTGGAATCCAGCAACATACCGCCTGCAGCTGCGATACCCATGACCTGAATGAACTCACGACGATTCAAACCCATTTTTTCCTCTGATTGTTCGGTAGACGACCTCGCCATCCTTGCATAGGCAAGTCACGCGACAAGGCGATGAAGGACGAAGCGCAGCAGGCAGCACTGCGCTTCGAACTTCGGATTGCTTACTTATTGACGGGCGAAGCCGGATCCAGCAGCAAGGCCATCACATCCTTGATTTGCTTCTCTTGCAGGATGCCGTTATGGCCGAAGCGCGGCATGTTCGAACATGCGGTGAAAGCCTGTGCGTTATAAATCTTGGCCCAGGTGTACTTCAGCATGTCTTCGCTCTGGCCGCGGATTTTCCCGTATTGATAAAGGGAAGGACCAATATTGCCAAAGGAAATTTCCGCCTTGCTGATCTGGTGACAGGCGTAGCAGTTACCGCCATTGACGCTGCCAACTGCGTCCGACGACTGCATGCCGCGACCGTTCTGTGCGATTTTTTCACCTTCTTTCCAATCGCCCAGGTACTTGCCGTCCGCCGGATACTTGACCTGCTTCAGTTGCGAAGCTTCCAGTGCAGCCGCCTTGTCTTTCGGCGCGTCGCTCGGATACTCGCTGCACAATTGCTGTGCTTCGTCCTGGTTCAGCATACGTTCCATCGTAGCCGGACCTTTGGACTTGAAGTCAGCCTTCAGCATGGCAATGGTTTCCTTGCCATAGTCGGTATCCGCTGCCACTGTGGCGCAACCTGCGATGGTTGCGACCGTCGCTATCATGATGCCTATTTTTTTCATATCGCCTCCCTATCGTTTCAGCGCTGGGCCGTTATAGACACCACCGTCCGCGCTCTTGGCCAGGAACATCGTCACGGCCGTGATCACGTCAGAACCGTACAGCGGTTCCGGGAAGCGTTGCTGACGGAAGCAATCGTTGAGGCGATGCTGCATGGTGCGCACTTCGCCTTGCGAGACGCGATAAGCAGGCCAGGTGCCATAAGCGGCCTGGGCATTGCTCTTGTTCAGCAAGTTGGGGAGGTCCTGCAGGCGGATACGCTGGTTATCGACTGCATGGCAGGTAGCACAGGCAAAGTCATGCGAACCGGCGCGATAGAAGAAAATCTTCTTGCCGATTTCGTAGGCACGCTTTTCTTCCGGATGCGCAGTCGACACCGACATCTTCATGCCGCGCGATTCGGACGTGATGTAGGCTACCATCGGTTCGATATCGGATGGCTTGCCGGCGGAACCAAACGGCATTTTCACCGCCTGCTCGCGCGTCAGGCCCTGCAGGTTCATACGGCAATAGATCAGCCGCTGCTCCAGGTCCATGACCTTGTTGACGTCCTTGAAGTAACGCGGCAATTCGGCATAAGCGCCTTTCACCACGCCGGCACCCTTGCCCAGATCGCATTGTTCCAGGCTGACATTTTTCGGTCCGGCTTTGGTGCGCCATAATTCTTCACCGCGCATTTCCCATAATTCAGCGGGATTACCGTCAGCCAGCAGCTGGCGATACTTGGCAATCTCATCTGTAGTCGATTGCGCCATTACAGATGCAGTTGCGCTGATCGCGACCGCTGCAAATAGATACAAGCTTCTCTGTCTCATTACGCCCTCCTCAAATTTAAGTGGATGCGGTCTGGTGCCACATTCGTATCACTCGGGTACTGCTACTCCCGTTTGCTTGCGTATATTTCTTAACTACACTCGGCTTCAGGAAACTGCTGCTTCATCGGTACGGCTGTCACCGGTGTTGTCGGTCCAGGTAATGGCGATCTTGTCGCCTTTGGCACCACCCTTGAACTTGAACGACAAGAACGGATCTTTCGAAATCGACGTACCCATCAACATATCGAGCACGACCTTGTCATTGCATTTGGCGGTCAGTGTCTGGATGAAGTGCGCCGGTACAGCTTTGCCGGAAGCGTCTTTGCGCTGGCCGGTTTCCATATCGTGACGCATCAGGACTTTGACTTCTACGACGTCGCCAGTTGCATTGGCGCGTATGCGCATCGGATTTCCCATGATATTTCCCTCAAAAATTGGTGTGGATAACTAGCAGGCGTGATTAACCGCCGCAGCCGCCGAGAGTGACCTTGATCTCTTTACTGGCGATCAGCCACTTGCCGTTTGCCTTGACCAGTGCATGCACGTTCGAGGTACCGCCCATCTTGACGCGGGTACTGACATTGGCTTCCGTGCCGGCAGGCAGGGTCATGGTGGCGGACAGTGGTGTCGGGTTTTTCTCCACCAGGATGGCCATGAATTCGGTGTTCGGCACATTGCTCGATACCGAGACTGGAACGACTGCACCGTTTTCCGCGATATCAGGACCGTTGACGGCGATATCGGTGCTGATTGCCGCTTTGTCCGCGCCCAGCGCCGCCAATGCTTCCTGCAGCGATTTCGCATCGAAGCCGCTGGATTTCCAATCAGCTGCGAGTACATCCGTAGGCTTCAATATACCGGCTGAAATAGCCAATCCGAGTACCGTTGCAATACGCAACGCGTCACGTCGTTTCTGATTCATTAGATTCTCCTCTTGAAAAATTGATGCCATCGCGAGATGGCACGCCTGCCACTTACTTCACTTGCGCCAGTGCTTTGGTCAAACGATCCTTGTTCATGACAAAGCTCTTCGACAGCTTGTCGGCTTCGGCTTTGGCTGCATCCAGATTAGTCGGTTTGCCGACCTGGATCACGCCTGCCATGCCCATGGTTTTATGTGGATCGCAGACATAAACATACACGCCATCTTGCGTGAGCGACACAACAATTTCTTCATCCATCTTGCCTTTCCATTCCTTCGCACCGGCAGGTACCAGGACGGATGCGCTGTTGTGCGCTGCATCAGTTTTGATGAATTTAACAGTGTCACCTTTTTCAGCTTTCAGGAAGGTAGGCTCGAATGACATCATGCCGTCTTTGCCGTTATTTACCATCTTCACCTGATGCTCGGCAGCCGACACGCTCAATGAAAACAATGCCAGGGTCATAGCGCTTACCAGTTTGTACATTTACATCTCCTCGTTTTAGTTTTGGTTGATACACATACGCATTACTGCTTGTTTTGCAAATTGCTTTACTACTTATTCTTCGCCGGCTTTATTTCGCGCCGCCGATGATCCAGCCGACCAGCGTCTTGATGTCTTCATCCTTGACATGTGCCTGTGCCGGCATAGGGATAGGACCCCACGCGCCGGTGCTGCCGTTTTTGATCTTCGCTGTCAGTGCTGCCGGTGCTGCTGCATCGCCCTTGTACTTGGCAGCGATTTCATTAAAGCCGGGACCGATGATTTTGTTGCTGACGCCATGGCAAGCCACACATGCATATTGCTTGGCCAATGCCAGACCATCCACTTTGGCCGGAGCCGCAGGCTTGGCCGGTGCAGCCATGGCCAGCTTCTGGTCAGCGGAAATTGCCGAGATCGGTTTGGTCGATGCAGGCTTGGTGGTATCGACGCCGCGTACTTCACCGAAGGTACGGTTTTGCAGCTGGATATTGCCGTGTGCATTCCGCGATGGCTCAGGCAGGGTCGAACGCAAATCCGTACTGGTTTTGCAATCCTTCATGCAAGCCACGCTTTTCACATCAGGCTTGCCCTTGATATCCCACATGCCATGATTACGCGTCATGCCATTCCGGTTCGGCATCAGCTGCTGCACTTCGGCGATATTCTTGTCCGACAAGGTGAAGTCGTCGGGCAGGATTTCTGCCATGTTCAGGATGTAAGCCGTGACCGCATAGACTTCTTCCGTCGTCAGCGATTTCGGTGCAGTCCATGGCATCGCACGATTGATGTAGTCCCACAGCGTCGATACCGTCGGCACTTTCATGATGGTGGTGCGTTGCGGTTGCTTGTTGTTCGACAAGGCAGCTACATGACCGCTTTTGATATCTTCCTTGGTGGTGCCACCGACGATAGGTGTGAATACTTCGTTCGATTCACCGAAGGTACCGTGGCAGGATGCGCACTTGCCTTCCCACACCGCCATGCCTTTGGCTACGGTACCGGAGCCTGGTGGCAAGCCTTTGAAGTCGGGACGCACATCAATATCCCACGCAGCAATTTCCTTCGTCGTCGCTGGACGTCCGATATTCGTATATGCCGCCTGCGCCAATACCATCGTGCTGCTGGTCGCCAGCAACAGCGCGACGACAGTTTTAGTAAACCTGTACATTCGACACCTCGCCTGATTCCGACACTTTCCACGATTGGATTGCGTTGTTGTGATAAATGGAACGCGTACCACGCACTGCGCGCAATTCATTGATCTTCGGCTGTACGTAACCGGTGTCATCAATCGCACGCGATTGCAGTACCACCGGTGAACCATCCCACACCCAGTTGATATTGAAACGCGTCAGGCACTTGGTATTGACCGGACCTTCCAGCCTTGCGGTGCGCCAGTTGCGGCCACCGTCGACCGAGACATCGACGCGCTTGATCTTGCCGCGCCCCGACCACGCAAGGCCGGTGATGTTGTAAAAGCCTTTGTCCAGCAGCATCTGGCCGGCGGACGGCGTGGTAATGACCGATTTGCATTCCTGGATCGAGGTGTACTGGCGGTACATGCCATCCGGCATCGAATCGATGTAGTGGATGGCTTCATCCTTGGTGCCGTATTCCTTGTCGCCGACTTCGATGCGACGCAGCCATTTGACCCAGGACACGCCTTGCACGCCCGGCACAACCAGGCGCAATGGATAACCGTTTTCCGGACGCAGCATTTCGCCGTTCATGCCCCACGCCACGATCACATCATCAAGCGCGCGGTCCATGCTGATGGTGCGCGTCATGCTGGAACCATCCGCGCCTTCGGCGAGGATGAATTTGCCATTCTTTTTGTCGTAACCACAGTCTTCCAGCAATACCGACAGCGGCACACCGGTGAATTCGCAGCAGCTCAGCATGCCATGCGAATACTGCACGGTAGGCACGGCCACATTGCCCCACTCCATCGCGGTATTGGCACCGCATTCGATGAAATGCATACGAGAGACCGAAGGCAGGCGCATCAAGTCATCCATCGTATAAACCTTGGGATTCTTTACCAGACCGTTGATCATGAAGCGATGCTTGCTCGGATCTATATCGTGCCAGCCTTGATGATGCCGTTCGAAATGCAAGCCGCTGGGTGTGATGATGCCGAACAGGCCCTGCAGCGGTGCGAATGAAACCGAAGCCGCCGATACACGTGTCAGTCCCGGCGACTCACGACGCAAAAGATTGGTTTCGTATTTGGACGGCACGCCGTAACCATTGGTCGCTACCGCCTGACCCAGGGTGGTGGAATGCTCGGGGAGATTCAGTATATTCGGATCGCCGTCACCAATGGCGGCCGCGCCGCCTTGTGCAAAGCTGACACCACTTGCCATTGCAGCGCTCGCTGCCAGAAAACTTTTGCGCAGGAAGCCCCTGCGCTCTTCACTCAAACCATTTGCTGTAATTTCCTGTGCCACTACTGGGTCCAGGAAATTTTCAGGCGCGCGTATTAAGCGGCCCGCCTTGATTGCATCCTTTGTCATCCGTCGTCTCCTACGGCAGTTTGTTTAATTATGTGCCTATATAACTATATGCGCATATAAGGATGATATGAACTATTTTTTGTTTTTATTTTTTTATTAGGCTGCGACGCGTCGCTTACGCGCCACGACTGGCAGTTGCACTACCGGCGATGGCATGCCTATCTGCGCAGCCACACGCCCACATACTGCTTTGCACAAATCTACCGTCTTCTCATCGTCAACGCGATAGTAAACCTGTGTACCCTCCTTGCGACGTGCAAGGATTTTTGCCCGGTACAGCATATTGATCTGGCGTGACACATTTGCCTGTGTCGATTCAACTTCATTGACGATGTCGCCTACCGAGCGTTCACCGTTGCACACCGCGTAGAGGATTTTCAGACGTGTGGGCTCGCACAGCAAAGAGAAGTAATTCGCCACTTCTTCGAATAGCTCACTCATATCTTCTTTGTTGAAATTTTTATCCACAACACACGTCCACTAATTTAGTTAAATATTGGCTTACCCAAATCCGGCATCGTTTAAAGCCGGATCAGGCATTATGGTTTGATGTAGGCATAACCTTCTTGTATCTGCAGGCGCGCCACTTCAGCTACGCCGGATGGAACAATCTTGGCTTCCGGTATGACTTGCTTCTTGTCTATCTTGCGCGTTTCCAGCGTGTTATTGCAAATGCGGAATTCCACGTGATCGCGATCGGTCAGCTCTTGCACTGCAATATCATACGGATTGCCGTTCTTGTTCTTTGCGCCTTCCAGCAGGAAATCAATGCCGGCACCATGCGCGACCACCACGATCTTGGCTTTCGGGCTGGCATTGAGGTGATTGCGGATATTGTTCAGGGCCTGCGTCGCTACTGCGCTATCGGTGATGTGATATACCACTTTTTCTTCACGATCAGCGGCAACGGCCAGGCCGACTGTGGCGCAAAAAAGCAACAGGAATGCTGTACGTATCAGTTTCATCATCGTCTCCTTTTATATACCGCTCTCAGTCCGGTGCGTTTTAACGCTTATCCAGGCTTTCTTTTTCCATCAGTATGTAGGTGCCGTAGGCATTCAGGCGATTGGCCTGCTCAAATGCAGGATACTTCGCAAACCCGGACCAGTCCACTTTTGCATACGCTGCATCAAACGGCACCATGTCAGCCACGGCCTCACCCATTTGCTTGCGCAGGAAAATCAGGTAATCACGCGTCAACTGCATATCCTGCATCGGCTGGCTGGACATTTTGCCATGTCCGGGTATGACCAGCGCCGGCTTTACTTCCAGCATCCGGTCCAGCGCTTCCAGCCAGACCTTGCTGTTGGCTTCACCGACAAATGGAATCCGCCCGGTAAAGAACAAATCACCGGCAAACAGTACCTTGTCTTCTTCTACATACAACATGATGTCTTCCGGCGAATGTGCACCACTGGAATCAATGATGCGGAAATGCATACCGCCCATTTCGAAAGGCATCACTTTGCCATCCTTGAAACTCAGCCAACGATCCGCCGGTACCAGCTGCGTATTCTCATTCACCCACGGCGCCAGGTCCTTGCGGCGCTGCTGCAGCCTTTCTTGCGTCAGGTCGGAGCCCAGTGCGGCGCGGCCGTTTTCATGCGCCCACACTTCCGCACCTTGTGCCTTGAAAGCCTGCAAGCCGTAGAAATGGTCAGCATGGTAATGACTGATGATGACGCGCTTGACCGGCAAAGGCGTAATTCTCTTGATTGCCTTCAACATTGCGCCGCCCAGGACCGGCGTCGCCAATGCATCAAATACAACAACACCGTCTTTCGTTACGACGAAACCGGCATTCGACATGAAACCCTTGTTGGCGGCACTGGCCATGCCGGCCGTCCCCTGGAAGTAGTACACGTGCGGGGAAACCTTGATCGGACGCAATGTGATGTCGTCGGCTGCGAGCGCTGTACCGGCACCGAATAGCGCCAAGGCCAGCAATAGCAAGCCGCAAACCTTGTGGTAACTCTGCCGGTAACCCTGCATATCGTCTCCTCGGCGTCGACTGGAAGCAATCGCGCTCAATTTAATTATATAGTTATATACGCAAATACTACCAAAGCAAACGGACTTCGCCCAGCCTTGTTTAAAACTCGCCCTGCGCGCCCCGTTCCATCATTTTCCACATGGTATCGCGCACCTGCATCACGGATTTGCGTAAATCGGGCGGCAGCTTGCGCCCCATTTTGATCAGCATGTCCATATTCAAGGCATAGATCCACAGCCCGTCATCCTTTTCCACCACCGTCAGGCGGCATGGCATATAAGCCGCCATGTGCGGGCTGAAATCGACCATCTGGCGCGCAATCATCGGGCTGCAGTAGGAATACACCTTGAGGAATTTTTCCGGCTTGCCCGAGCGCAGCGACAATTCTTTCGACAAATAGAATTCACCGACTGCCTTGATATTGTCTTCTGCGGCGACACTGGTGAAAGCCTGCTCCACTTCGGCTATGGTCACGCCATCCTTGACCTTGCGTTCCCAGGTAGTCGCGGCGGCGATATCACCTTCCGAGTCGACCCAGCGGCTCCAGACGCTCATCGCTTCGGCACCGGAGCCGTCTTCCGTATTATGGATAGCGCGCAGCGTACCGCACGCAGTCAAGCTGGCGAGTATGGCGGAGAGTGACAGTAGCTTGATCCAGTGACTTATTTTCATTACGGCTAATCTGACTTGCGAATCTGACTTATTGAAAGGCTGGCGCGGCAGTCTGTGCTGCATTTCGCTTCAGCAGCCGTACTATACCGCGCCTGGCGGCCATTCCCTATCAGGAAATGCAGCACGCCGCGCACAGCGACGAATTGCAAATCCTTCAGGAAGCTACCGGCTTACTGACTCAGGCCGCGTGCATCTATCTCCCAAATGCACTCCACTACATCGCGCCGGTAGCCGACATATTGCTGATACAAATTGGCAGTCGGATCACAATGTCCCGGAATCAGGAACAGGCGTTCGCCCAAGTAATCACGCGTGTCACCAGCCGCAATCTGCAGTATCCCATGCTCATCATTGGCCGCCTTATATTGCAATTGGCCACCATGATCACCCGGCCGCAGCACGGGCAAACCCGAATCCACCGCCACTCCCTTGAGGCCGACATCGCACACCGCCATGCCGGGCTTGCCGGTACTCATGACGGTACTCGCGATAAACAGGCTATGCGCCGGTTTCCAGCCGCCCTGCCAATCCTTGGAACCGTAATCACCATCCATGAAGACATAAGAGCCGGGCTGGATTTCCGTATATACGCCGCTGCTCACATCGAATTCCGCAGTGCCGGTACCGCCGCCGGTGATGACATCGCAAGCAATACCGCGTGCGGCGAGGAACTGTACATACTGTGCTGTTGCCTGTGCCGCCGTTTCTGCCGCCTGCCTGCGCTGCTCCCAACTTGCCAGATGCTGGATACCACCGTGATACGCCTGCAAGCCGCCAAAACGCAAACCTTTATGCGCGACGATACGATCCACCAGTGCCGCCAGCGCATCATTGCCCTTGACGCCGCAACGCCCCTGCCCGATATCCACTTCCGGTAATACGGTAATCGAGACACCCGCCTGCGTCGCGGCCAGCCCCAGCGCTTCCACCTGTGCCACATGATCGACGCAAACGCTCAGGCGTACGTAATTGGCCAGCTCGATCGCCATCGCCACCTTGTCGGCGCCGACGAATTCATTACTGATATGGATGCTCAACACACCCTTGGCCGCGAAAGGATAAGCCTCGCTCATTTTTTGGCAGCACACGCCGACCGCACCCAGTTCCAGTTGGCGCAATGCAATCGCCGTCGATTTATGCGCCTTCGCATGCGGCCGCAGCGCCACACCGTGGCGTCGCGCCAGTTCAGCCATGCGCTGGGTATTGGCATCAAAGGCATCCAGGTCCAGCACCAGCGCCGGTGTACTGACTGAAGAAACAGGATCGCCGATACGGGCAAAGGGGGGTGGCTTCAATGCTGAAACGTCTTTCATGGGTGCTCCTGATTAATAAGTAAGGCTTTTTCATCGATGAAATTTCCGTCTATCAACACTTCCATGAGATAGCCGGGTTTTGTACTCAAAATGCCGTTTTTGCAGCCTTGCGCAAAAAAATCAAAAAAATTTCCGCGATCCGGCATCCAGTAATTGACATTTTTTCTCAAATGTATATTGTATTCAATATTCTAAATGCATAGATCGCAAAATTTGCGCTTCCATGTTTTCGGGACAAATTAGTACGGCTGAAATGAGAAAGGCGCGCCAGACGCATGGCATTTCAGCTGAAAAACGAATTCAGATGCGGGCATCGTTGTGCGCTACTGATGCAGTAGATAGTCAAAAAATGGGCATCAACCCACATACAGGAGACAACATCATGCAGAAAAATATCATTCGCCAGCCTATGAAAGTCGGCCTCTTCCTCACCACGATGTGCTGTGCCCTCAGCGCCTCGGCCTGGGAACCGACCAAACCGGTCGAACTGGTCGTACCTTTCAGTGCCGGCGGTGCTTCCGACCAGATGGCGCGCTCGATCCAGGGCATCATCACCAAGCACAACCTGATGAAGCAACCCATCATCGTGCAAAACAAGGCCGGCGCCAGCGGCGCGGAAGGCTTGCTGGACCTGAAAGCCTCCAAAGGCGACCCGAACAAAATCATCGTCGCATCCTCGTCGATTTACACCACCCCACTCGCTACCAACCTGCCATTCAATTGGAAGGACCTGACACCGATCGCGATGATCGCGCAGGATGCATTCGTACTGTGGACCAATACCCAGGCCGGCTATAAAACGCCTATGGCTTACATCGACGATGTAAAGAAAAAGCCGGAAACCTTCAAGATGGGCGGCACCAGCTCCAAACGCGAAGATCACATGATTACCATGATGATAGAAAAGCAGACCGGTGCGAAATTCCTTTACATCCCATATAAAGGCGGCGGCGAAGCGGCAACCCAGTTGTCCGGCAACCACATCAATTCCGACACCAACAATCCTTCCGAATCCGTTTCGCAATGGCGCGCGGGTGAACACCAGGCACTGTGCGTGTTCTCGGACAAACGCATCAGCTACACCGCCAAAGTCACGGCAACCCAGGGCTGGTCCGACATTCCTACCTGCAAGGAACAAGGTTTGAACGTCAGCTATGAAATGCTGCGTATTTTCATGATGCCGGGCGGCGTCAAACCGGAACAAACTCAGTTCTACGTTGACCTGCTGCAAAAAGTCGTTGCGACCCCGGAGTGGAAAACCTATCTGGAAAAGAACGCACTCAAACCGGAGTTCGTGACTGGTGCCCAGCTCAATGCCTTCCTGACCAAGGATGAGCAGTTGCATCGCGAAATCATGAAAGACGCGGGCTTCCTGCTCACCAAGTAATTCACCGTCATCACCCTGGCCCAATGACCGGCATATCCTGCCGTCGTCGTTGGGCCTCATCACGGACTAACGAATATGAATCCTTCAGACACTCCCGCAGAAGCAGAGAGAGAGTCCTCTCCCACTGTCATTACCATCCGTAACGCAGAGATCCTGGTTGCGATTACGCTCGCTGTTGTATCCCTGGTCACAATCTGGAGTAACTATCAACTCGGCGCAGGCTGGAGTTCTTACGGCCCTGACGCCGGTTACTTCCCGCTGCGCCTCGGTGTAGTCATCCTGCTCGCCAGCATCGTCGTCCTGGTACATGCAATACGCGACAACGACCAGACCCCTTTCCTCGAAATCGCGCAGGCACGCCTGGTTGCGGTCATCCTGGTACCGCTGGTCATTTTTGTTTTTGCCATCGCCTATCTCGGCATCTACGTAGCATCCATCATCTTCATCGCTGCCTTCATGCTCTTCCTCGGCAAATTCCCGTGGTGGAAAGCGGCCAGCGTCTCGATCATCCTGATGCTGGTGTTCTTTTTTGTTTTCGAGATTCAATTCAAGGTGCCGCTGCCCAAGGGTCCGATTGAAAACTGGCTAGGCTTCTGAGGAAAAAACATGGAAGAACTTAACTCACTCATGACGGGCTTCGGCCACGTCCTCAGCTGGCACAATATTGCATTGATGTTCATCGGCATCCTGCTTGGTATCGTGGTCGGCGTACTCCCTGGTCTCGGCGGTCCGAATGGCGTTGCCATCCTGCTGCCGCTGACTTTTTCGATGAACCCGACCTCCGCCATCATCCTGCTGTCCTGTATTTACTGGGGTGCATTATTCGGTGGCGCGATTACCTCCATCCTCTTCAATATCCCCGGGGAGGCGTGGTCGGTGGCCACTACCTTCGATGGTTATCCGCTGGCACAACAAGGCAAGGCCGGACAGGCGTTAACATCCGCTTTCACCGGCTCCTGCATCGGTGCATTGTTCGGCGTTATCGTCATCACCTTCCTGGCACCGGTCGTCGCCAAGTTTGCCTTGCGCTTCGGTCCGCCGGAATTCTTTGCCGTCTACTTCCTGACCTTCTGCAGCTTCATCGGCATGGGCAAGGAACCGAAAGCAAAGATCATCATTTCGATGTGCGTCGGCTTCATGCTGGCGGCAGTCGGTATGGATACCGTCTCCGGACAGTTGCGCATGACGTATGACATCCCTGATTTGCTGCGCGGCTTCGACTTCCTGGTTGCGGTGATCGGTTTGTTTGGCGTCAGTGAAATCCTGATCACGATGGAAGAAGGCCTGGCATTCAAGGGCAAGAAAGCCTCCATCGACCTCAAGGTCGTCTTCAAGACATGGGCACAAATGCCGCGCTACTGGATGACCCTGCTGCGTTCGTCGGTCATCGGTTGCTGGCTCGGCATTACACCGGGTGGCGCCGTCGCTGCATCCTTCATGGGTTACGGCATGGCGAAGAAGCTGTCGCGCGATTCGGCATCCTTCGGCAAAGGCAATATTGAAGGCGTACTGGCACCAGAAACCGCAGCCCACGCTGCCGGCACCAGCGCACTGCTGCCTATGCTGGCACTCGGCATCCCGGGTTCTGCAACGGCCGCGGTCCTGCTCGGCGGCCTGATGATCTGGGGCTTGCAACCGGGCCCTATGCTGTTCGTTGAACAGAAGGACTTCGTCTGGAGCCTGATCGCCAGTATGTATCTCGGCAATATCGTCGGCCTGCTGGTGGTGTTGAGTACAGTACCGCTGTTCGCTGCCATCCTGCGCATTCCGTTTTCCATCATTGCGCCGGCCATCATGGTGATTTGTGCAATCGGTGCTTATACGGTGCACGGTGCCGAATTTGATATCTGGCTGATGGTGATCTTTGGTGTGATCGGCTACATCTTCAAGAAGCTGCAGTATCCGTTGGCACCACTGGTGTTGGCACTGGTACTTGGCGATCGCGCAGAAGATGCGTTCCGTCAAACCATGGTTGGCTCCAAAGGCGCGCTCGGCGTGTTCTGGGGTAGCGGCCTGGTCGGTACCGTCATGACCCTGGCAGTCATCGCCCTGGTCTGGCCTGTCATCAGCAGCATTATCAGCAACCTGCGTCAGACACGCCAAAAGCCTGCCTGATTGGTTTAATGGATAGGGAGCTACCGCTCCCTTCCAACAAACAAAAAAGCCTGGAGAGTGATCTCCAGGCTTTTTTCTTGTCAGGCCTTTTAAGTATCAGCTGTTATCAGGCAGCCTTGCCATTCGCAGCACGTGCGCTCGCATCGCGCAGATCCGCCATCACCGAGTCACGCTTGTCCAGCAAATGCTGGCGCAGGATACCCGCCAGGCGTTTGCCATCGCGCGCTTCCAGTGCCTGAATCATTTCGTCATGCTCATGGATTGCTCGATCCCACTTCTCTTCCTTGAAGTTCGACTTGAAGCGCAACGCCAGCAAGCGACGATTCACCGACAGATAAATTTGGCGCAGCATCGAATTGCGTGCTGCTTCATTGATCTTGTTATGGATAGTCTGGTTGCGGCTGTAATAACCGGGCAAATCATTTTGTGCGCGGCAGACCAGCATCGCCTGATGCAAGACCTTGATGTCGGCGATCTCGGCCGGCGAGATACGTTCGGCAGCCAACTCGCCTGACAAGGCTTCGAGGCCGCTCATCATTTCAAATGCTTCCCAGATCTCGGTGTCGTTCATCTTAGAGACGAAAGCACCGCGATTCGGCACGATATCGATCAAGCCTTCGGACGCGAGCACCTTCATCGCTTCGCGCAAAGGCGTACGCGAGATACCGAGGCGTTCACACACTTCGCGCTCATTCAGCTTCATGCCCGGCGTCAGCACACCTTCAATGATCAGGCGCTGCAAATGCTCTACCACCGCATCATGCAGGCGCTGACGTTCCATCCTTGGCAAGTCAGGACTAGTCATCGGGGTATCACTATCCATCAATGTATTTTGCATACGAAGTCCAAATTAATTTAACTCTATTTTAATCTAATTGTGTCTCTGGTGACGCAGTGCGCCATACAGCCAGGCAATAAAAGCAACATCTCTGCAAGCACAGCCCAAAGCCAATACCAGAAAAGGCTGGCACGCCATGGTGCGAGCGATTCCGCATAGCTATTCCGGCAACATAAATTTCATCTTCAGCAAATTCGTCACGTTTAACTGCAAAAGGCTTTACTAATCAAAAACCCTCTGCTAAAGTATTTTGTATGCAATATTCAATTAATGCGTAGTTTCCTTAGGAGAATGAAATGTTGAAGTTAGACTTCCACCCAGCAGGCCGCCATTTCTTGCAAATTCCAGGCCCTAGCCCGGTGCCAGACCGCATTCTGCGTGCGATGAGCCTCCCAACCATCGACCACCGCGGCCCTGAATTCGGCGCGCTGGGATTGCAAGTTCTGTCCGGCATTCAAAAGATTTTCAAAACCACCCAGCCTGTCGTGATTTACCCTGCATCCGGTACCGGTGCATGGGAAGCAGCGCTGACCAATACCCTCAGCCCTGGCGACACCGTTCTGATGTATGAAACCGGCCACTTCGCTACGCTGTGGAAAAAAATGGCCGAAGCACTCGGCCTCAAACCTGAATTCATCGGTTTGCCAGGCATCGAAGGCTGGCGTCGCGGCGTTCAGGCTGATGCCATCGAAGCACGCCTGCGTGCCGATACCGGCCATGTCATCAAAGCAGTTTGCGTCGTGCACAACGAAACCTCGACCGGCGTGACCTCGAACATCGCTGCGGTACGTAAAGCAATTGATGCAGCGGGCCACCCTGCACTGCTGCTGGTCGATACCATCTCCGGCCTCGCTGCGGCCGACTATCGTCACGATGAATGGGGCGTCGACGTCACCGTTTCCGGTTCGCAAAAAGGCTTGATGCTGCCACCAGGCATCAGCTTCAACGCAGTCTCCAAAAAAGCGATCGAAGCCAGCAAAACCGCCAAACTGCCGCGCGCATTCTGGGGCTGGACTGAAATCATCGAAATGAACAAGACCGGTTACTGGCCATACACACCAAACACCAACCTCTTGTACGGTTTGAATGAAGCGCTGGACATGATCCTGGAAGAAGGCCTGGACAATGTTTTCGCCCGTCACGACCGTCTTTCAGCCGCTTGCCGCCTGGCAGTCCAGGCCTGGGGCCTGGAAGTGCAATGTGCGGATCCGACTGTCTATTCGCCTATTCTGACCGGCGTCATGACACCGGAAGGTTTCGATGCGGATGCGATACGCAAGATTATTTACGAGCGATTCAATATGTCGCTGGGTACCGGACTGGGCAAAATGAAAGGCCGCATGTTCCGCATCGGCCACCTCGGTGAAGCAAATGACCTGAGCCTGATGGCGACCCTCGCCGGTTGTGAAATGGGCCTGAAAATCGCCGGCGTCAAACTGGCGGGCAGCGGTGTAGGCGCGGCTATGGATTTCCTGGCTGAACAAAAAATCCCGCCGCTGAAAATCGCAGCCTGATTCATTACTCGTCATTAATTACCGAGGTCAGCTCCATGCTTGCGCAACACAAGATCGTTAGCAGGCAGCATGACGGATACAGGTGTACCCGGGCGGGTATGCCTGTATCACCCCTTTCGCCATGGAATTCTCCGATGGCAGGCATCAAAGATATGACACAGCACCAACTGTGCAGCATCACCTGAATACTTATTTGTTCCAGAAAAGGACACCACGAACATGCTCGTCAAGCCTATCCACTTCGTTCCTGTAAGCGGCAGTAGTCCGAGTCCGCTGGCCAGCCGTTTGCGCAAGGAATTGCGAGGCGACGTATTGTTCAGCAAGGCAGATCGCGGCCGCTATGCCACCGATGCATCCATCTATCAAATCATGCCGATAGGCGTGGTGGTACCGCGCGACCAGGATGACCTCCTGCTGTGCCTCGACATCGCACGTTCGGAAAAAACCCCTATCCTCGCGCGTGGCGGCGGCACCAGCCAGTGCGGCCAGACGGTGGGTGAAGCACTGGTGATCGACAACAGTAAATGGCTTAATAATGTCATCGAATTCGATCCGATAGAGCGCACGATTACAGTTGAACCGGGCATCGTGCTCGACCATTTGAATGCATGGCTCAAGCCACATGGCTTGTGGTTCCCGGTCGATGTTTCTACCGCTGCTCAATGCACGATAGGCGGTATGGCAGGCAATAACTCATGCGGCTCGCGTTCGATTGAATACGGCAATATGGTGCACAACGTGCTGGCCATCGATGCGGTACTCGCCGATGGCACGCAAGCTCGTTTCGAAACACTGGAAAAGATGGCGGGCAATGCGCGCCTGCAGGAAATTACGCAAGGCTTGCGTCGCATCGCGACCCGGGAACAGGATGAGATCATCGAACGCGTACCGAAAGTATTGCGCCGCGTCGGTGGTTACAACATCGATCTGTTCGATTGCCAGAATCCGCGCGCCTACACTGATGACGGCAGTGCCAACCTGGCACATATCCTGGTCGGCTCGGAAGGCACACTGGCCTTCAGCCGCCAACTGAAACTCAAACTGTCGCCGCTGCCCAAACACAAGGTACTCGGCGTCATCAACTTCCCGACCTTTTACCAGGCGATGGATTCGGCGCAACATATCGTGAAGTTGCTGCCGACTGCAGTTGAGCTGGTCGACAGCACGATGATCAAGTTATCGCTGAACAATCCAGCCTTCCGCCCGGTGATAGAAAAAGCATTGGTCGGTACGCCGGAAGCCATCCTGTTGGTGGAATTTTCAGGTGATGACAAGGCAGCATTGGTGGAACGCCTGTCCGCCTTGTCCGACCTGATGAGTGATCTCAGCTTGCCGGGTTCGGTGGTCGATATGGTCGATGCAAACGAACAAAAATCCTTGTGGGATGTGCGCAAGGCCGGCTTGAATATCATGATGAGCATGAAAGGCGACGGCAAACCGGTTTCTTTCATCGAAGACTGCGCAGTGCCGCTGGTGCACCTGGCTGAATACACCAGCCGCCTGACTGAAGTGTTCCACAAATACCATACCGAAGGCACCTGGTACGCACACGCCAGCGTCGGCACCCTGCACGTACGCCCTATCCTCGACATGCGCCGCAACGGCGCGGCCGATATGCGCCAGATCGCCGAAGAGGCATCGGCACTGGTGCGCGAATACAAGGGCGCGTATTCAGGTGAACATGGCGATGGTTTGTGTCGTGGTGAATGGGTGTCATGGCAATACGGTCCGAAGATCAATCAGGCCTTCAGCGAAATCAAGGACTTGTTCGATCCCGACAATCGCTTCAATCCGGACAAGATCGTGCGCCCACCGAAAATGGATGAAAAAAGCAATTTCCGCTTTGCTCCCGGCTATCGCGAACTGCCACTTAAAACACAGATGGACTGGTCAGCCTGGGACGTCACACGCGATCCGGCCAGCGGTGTGGAAACTGCACCCGGCACCGGTGATGACCGCACCGGTGGTTTGGCCAAAGCGGTGGAGATGTGCAACAACAATGGTCACTGCCGCAAATTCGATGCAGACACCATGTGCCCCAGCTATCGCATTACCAAGGATGAGCGTCACGTCACGCGTGGTCGTGCCAACACCCTGCGCCTCGCAATTTCGGGCCAGCTCGGCGACGACGGCCTGGCCAGTGCCGAAGTGAAAGAAGTCCTCGACCTGTGCGTGTCTTGCAAAGGCTGCAAACGCGATTGCCCGACCGGTGTCGATATGGCCAAGGTCAAAATCGAGGCACGCGCCGCATGGGCCAATCGTCATGGCAGCACGCTACGTGAAAAAATGGTGGCCTTCATGCCGCGCTACGCACCTTATGCCAGCCGCATCGGTGGCTTGCTGGCGATCGGAGACAAACTGCCATTTGTCTCCGGCTGGCTGAAAAAGAGCCTGGGACTCGCACCGCAACGTGCTTTCCCGCGTTTCCGTACTTCCTTCCTGTCGCAACTTGGCACAGGCAGCAAGTCAACAAGCGGCAACAAGGAAGTGCTGTTGTTTGTCGATACCTTCAACAACTACATGGAACCGGAAAACGCGCGCGCGGCACAAGCAGTGCTGGAAGCGGCCGGCTACACCGTGCATTTCAATGTGAAGGAAGGCGAACGCCCGCTGTGCTGTGGTCGCACTTATCTGTCCGCCGGCCTGGTCGATGAAGCAAAGCAGGAAGCACGACGCACACTCGATGCCTTGATGCCCTACATCAATCGCGGCGTCGCCATCGTCGGCCTGGAACCATCCTGCCTGCTGTCATTGCGCGATGAATTCCTCAGCTATGGCTATGGTGAAGAAGCGAAGAAGCTCGCAAGCATGGCCTGGCTGTTTGAAGAATTCCTCGTCAATGAAAAAACGGCAGGACGCTTGCAACTGGACCTGAAGCCGCTGCCGGTCAACAAGGCCATGGTGCATGGTCACTGCCATCAAAAGGCTTTCAATGCAGTACGTCCGGTACAAACCGTGTTGCAATGGATACCGCAGCTGGATGTCGCGCTGATCGAATCATCCTGTTGCGGCATGGCCGGCAGCTTCGGCTACGAAGCGGAGCATTACGAGGCATCGCAAGCGATGGGTGAGCTGAAACTCTTCCCGGCGATACGCGCAGCGGAAGAAAACACATTGTTCGTCGCCGACGGCACCAGTTGCCGTCATCAAATTGCCGACGGGACACAGGAAAACGCCATGCACGTCGCCCGCGTGCTGGCAGACTCCTTGCGCATCCAGTAAGTCTCTACACAGCCGTCAACAAAAAGCCTGCCCGGCTTCCGGACAGGCTTTTTTCATGTCAGGCTGATAAGAAAACCGGATATATCCGGAACCAATCCTCCTCTTGCAACTCCGACAAATGTAAGCAAGCAAGATATTTCAGGGCTTTTGACATGGATCAAGCAAGCGCTTTACTGTCATCCTAGAATCAGAAAGAGCAGCGTCCCCTACCCAGCGAAGGAGTACATCATGTTCAAAAAAATCCTCATCCCTACTGACGGCTCACCACTTTCAGACAAGGCCGTCGATGCAGCCATCGAGTTTGCGCAAAAAATGGGCAGCGAACTGCTGGTACTGTCGGTCGCCGAACCTTATGTGTATATGGGCCTGATGGAGGGTGCCGGTGTATTCCCGACCGATCCGGTGATGTATGACGACAAGGTCAAGGAAATGGCGCAAAAGCACCTGGACAAGGTCGAAGCCGCTACGCGCAACAAGGGCGTCAGCTGCAAAACCGTGGTTTCCGTCGGCCTCAGCCCATATGAAGAAATCGTACGCGTTGCAGAAGAGCAAAAATGTGATGCCATCTTCATGGCCTCGCATGGCCGCAAAGGCCTGAACAAACTTTTTATCGGTAGTGAAACGCAAAAAGTGCTCGCCCACACCAGCCTGCCGGTACTGGTCCTGCGCTAAAGCACAGCTCGCACCACCCCTGCGGGGCGACACTCGTCGCCCCTGCTGTTTCCGGTCGCAACTGGCGACCCGGCTGATTTTGTCCCCGTGGTATCATTGCGCTTCGAAAAAATGCACAGGATACAGGCGTATCCACCTCTGCCAGCCAGATCGCATCTCACCTTTTTCACCCTGATCGTCGTCATCTAGCCCAGAACGGAATTAGCCATGCGGATACAAACTTTCCTGCTCAGCTGCGCCCTTGCTCTTGTGACATTAACGGCACAGGCATTCGACCGGCCCTTCCCGGACACGGTCAAACGCGGCGTGATGACACCTGCGAACTATCCGGCCATCATCATCGATGAAAAGACCCGCACCTTATCGGCCGGAGCGCGCATCTGGAACCAGGACAATATGATAGAGATGCCGTCGGCCTTGCGCGGCAGCGAATTCGCCGTGAATTACACAGAAAGTGATAGCGGTGATATTGACCGCGTCTGGATACTCACAGCAGATGAAGCGAAACGGACTTTGCCGCTGGTGCCGTTGAAGCCGCCTGTGACCAAGCCGGCGCCACTGCCGACACCTGTAACCGCAACTAAATAATTAAACCAGCAAATCAGCCACACCATGCAGAAGAAGATATACATCAAGACTTTCGGTTGCCAGATGAACGAGTATGACTCGGACAAGATGGTCGACGTCCTCAATGCCGCCGAAGGCTTGATTAAAACCGACACACCGGAAGATGCCGATGTGATCTTGCTGAACACTTGCTCGGTGCGCGAAAAAGCACAGGAAAAAGTATTCTCCGACCTCGGTCGCCTGCGTGAACTGAAATTCGCCAATCCCGATCTCGTGATCGGTGTCGGCGGTTGCGTGGCTTCACAGGAAGGCGATGCCATCGTCAAGCGTGCGCCATATGTCGACCTGGTCTTCGGCCCGCAAACCCTGCATCGATTGCCGGAAATGCTCAAGCAAAGACGTTCGACCGGCCGCTCGCAAGTCGATATCAGCTTCCCGGAAATCGAAAAATTCGACCACATGCCGCCGGCCAAGGTCGAAGGTGCAACGGCCTTCGTCTCCATCATGGAAGGTTGCAGCAAGTATTGCAGTTACTGCGTCGTGCCTTATACCCGTGGTGAAGAAGTCTCGCGCCGTTTCGAAGATGTACTGGCTGAAGTTGCCGGCCTCGAAGCGCAAGGCGTGAAGGAAATCACCCTGCTCGGCCAAAACGTGAATGCCTACCGCGGCGAAATGGCGGATGGCGAGATCGCCGACTTCGCATTGCTGATCGAATATATCGCGGAGCTGGAAGGCATAGAACGCATCCGCTTCGTCACCAGCCATCCGAAGGAATTCACGCAACGCCTGATCGATGCCTACGCCAAGGTGCCGAAGCTGGTGAATCATCTCTACCTGCCGGCGCAGCATGGCTCGGATCGCATCCTGGCAGCGATGAAGCGTGGCTACACTTCGCTGGAATACAAATCCATCCTGCGTCGCCTGCGTGAAGTGCGACCGAATATTTCGATTTCATCCGATTTCATCGTCGGCTTCCCGGGTGAAACCGATGCCGACTTCGAAGCAATGATGAAACTGATCAACGATATCGGTTACGACAATAGCTTCAGCTTTATCTTCAGTCCGCGTCCGGGCACACCTGCCGCCAACCTCGAAGACGACACCCCGCATGAAGTCAAACTGCAGCGCCTGCAACGCCTGCAGGCAGTGATTGACCAAAACACGCGTCGCTATAGCGATGAAATGGTCGGTACCGTGCAGCGCATCCTGGTGGAAGGTCCATCGAAAAAGGATCCGGATGAACTGCAAGGCCGTACCGAGAACAACCGCGTCGTCAACTTTGCCGCAGGTGCCAATGCGGCACGCCTGATCGGCCAGATGGTCGATGTCAATATCGTGCAATCCTTCGCCTATACCTTGCGCGGCGAAATCATCGTCAAGCAATAATCCAAACCCGACCTTATCGCGCCCTTACTTAACTTAACGCTTACTCAAACCACTCAGCCAATTGAAAACAAAAACTGCCGTCCAACCACTGTATTTCATCCCCGAACCGCTGGATAACAAGCGCCTCGCGCATCTGTGCGGCCCCATGGATGAAAACCTGCGGCAGATTTCCGCCGCACTCGACGTCACCATCTTCCGGCGCGGTGAAAAATTCATCGTGGGCGGCGGCAATGGTGCGCGGGCGCTGGAAATCCTGGAACAGTTTTACCAGCAGGCCGACAAGATCGTGTCGCTGGAAGAAGTACAGCTGGCACTGGTAGAGCAGCGCGCCGCACTGGCCGAACCGGAACTGGTGTTGCCGGCTGCCGCCAAACCATCGAAGAAAAAAGCGGTGGAGTCGGTGACGGATGCACCGGTTTTGAAAACCCGCCGCCATGATTTGCGCGGACGCACGCCGCATCAGATCCAGTACATCAAGGCCATCATGGAGCACGACATCACCTTCGGTGTCGGTCCGGCCGGTACCGGCAAAACCTATCTGGCCGTCGCTTGCGCGGTCGATGCACTGGAACGCGATGCAGTCAAACGTATCGTGCTGACCCGCCCTGCAGTGGAAGCCGGCGAACGCCTGGGCTTCCTGCCCGGCGACCTGTCACAAAAAATCGATCCCTATCTGCGCCCGCTATACGACGCCTTATATGATTTGCTGGGCTTCGATCGCACGCAAAAAATGTTCGAAAAGCAGGCGATTGAAATTGCGCCGCTGGCCTATATGCGCGGCCGCACGCTGAACCACGCGTTTGTGATCCTGGATGAAGCGCAAAACACCACGCCGGAGCAAATGAAAATGTTCCTGACGCGCATAGGTTTCGGCAGCAAGGCCGTGATCACCGGCGACATCACGCAAATCGATTTGCAACACAATCAAAAGAGTGGACTGGTGGAAGCCATAGACGTACTGAAAGATGTGCGCGGCCTGGCCTTTACCCGTTTCTCCAGTGCCGACGTGGTGCGTCATCCGCTGGTGGCACGCATCGTCGATGCCTATGACGGCGCCAGTCAACTTGCCAAACCCGCTGCAAAGAAAACTGTAGCCACTAAAACCACAACCAAACATGCTGCAAAAAAATAAGCTTTCCCTGTCCGTCCAATATCCGGATAAACGCCTGCAAGACATCATCACCCGCCCCAAATTGCGTAGCTGGGTGAAAGCGGCTTTGCTGGCACCGGCACAAATCACGCTGCGCTTCGTCGATGCGGCGGAAGGCAAGGACCTGAACCGCAATTATCGCGGCAAGGATTACGCCACCAATGTCCTGACCTTTGCTTATACCGAGGACGAAGACAGCGAAACCACGCAAGCCGATATCATCCTGTGCACCGATGTCCTGCAACTGGAAGCGGCCGAGCAGGAAAAGAGCGTGGAAGAGCATGCCGCCCATCTGGTGGTGCACGGCGTCCTGCATGCGCAGGGCTACGACCACGAATCGGATGAAGAAGCGGAAGAAATGGAAGCGCTGGAAATTGAAATCCTGGCCGAGCTGGGTTTCCGCAATCCTTACATCAACCTTTGATTTTATTGGCCTTGCGCGTAGGCAAGCACTCGCTTCCACGCGCCTTCCGGCGCATTTTTGGCGGTGCGCGGCATTTGTTGTATCCTAATATCCATCGCAACTACCCCCGCAACGGCTTTTCGCCATATGCAAGACATTCCCACTAGCGGCAAATCCGGCGATGCCAAACCGCATCGCTCCATATTTGAACGCCTGACCGCACTGATCGCCCCCGAACCCGAAAGTCGCTCCGAGTTACTGACCATATTGCACGATGCGCATGAGCGCAACCTGATCGATGCAGACGCGCTGGCGATGATAGAAGGCGTATTCCAGGTGTCGGAATTGTCGGCACGCGACATCATGGTGCCGCGCGCCCAGATGGATGTAGTTGATATCACCAAACCAATAGAAGAATGGCTGCCTATGGTTTTGAGCACCGCCCACTCGCGCTTCCCGGCAGTGGATGGTGAACGTGACAAGGTGGTCGGCATCCTGATGGCCAAGGATTTGCTGCGTTATTACGCGGAAGAATCCTTCGACATCCGCCGCATGCTGCGCACAGCAGTCTTTATTCCCGAATCAAAACGCCTGAATGTCCTGCTCGGCGATTTCCGCGCCAAACACAACCATATGGCGATCGTAGTCGATGAATATGGCGGCGTCGCCGGCCTGATCACGATTGAAGATGTACTCGAACAAATCGTCGGCGATATCGAAGATGAATATGACTTCGACGATGACGAAGACAATATATTGTCGATCAAGGCGGGTGAACACGGCCCGCGCTGGCGCGTCAAGGCGCTGACCGAGATCGCGCAATTCAATGAAGAAATCGGTGCTTCGTTGTTTAATCCGGATGTCGATACCATAGGCGGCTACATCGCCGATCATCTGGGACGCATGCCGCATAAGGGTGAAGTCCTGGACATAGACGATCTGCGTTTCGAAATCCTGCGCGCCGATGCGCGTCATATCCATGTCGTGCTGGTGGAAAAACTGCCGCCTGCCGTGAGTGAGGATGAGCTTGCTAGCTGATTTCGCTCCGTATCACGCCCATCCAATGCAGCACCGCCCCTCCGTGTGCCGCAATTGACTTCCTTCCGCCTGAAACCCACCCAAGCTGCCATCGCTGCCCTGCTCGCAGGGGCCTGCAATGTATTTGCCTTTGCACCCTTCGGGTTCTGGCCATTGCAAATCCTCGCGCTGGCGCTCTTGTTCCACCTGCTATTGCAGGCACAGTCGGTCAAAGCCGGCGTGCTCTTGGGTTGGCTGTATGGCTTCGGTTGGTCGGCCGTGTGCGTCTACTGGCTGTACATCAGCATGCATCAATATGGCGGCATGCCGGCACCGCTTGCCGCACTGGCAGTAGCCTTGCTGGCGCTGCTGCTGGGCGCCTTCCCGGCATTGGCGACCGGCCTCGCGACACGCTTCCGACTGGGCCACACGGTCCCCGCATGGATCATGCTCTTGCTGGTATTGCCGGCCCTGTGGATGTTTTCCGAATGGTTGCGCGGCTGGGTGCTGACCGGTTTCCCGTGGGCGATTTCCGGCTATGCGCACACCGATAGCCCGCTGACCGGTTATGCGCCGCTGATCGGTGTGTATGGACTGGGCTGGCTGGCGGCGGTGCTGGCGGCTTGCCTGGCGCTGCTGCCGGGCAAAAAAGCCGCTGCCGCCCTGTTCCTCGCCATCCTGCTGCTCGGCCTGGGCTTGAAATCCGTCAGCTGGACCACGCCGAACGGCCAGGCCATTTCAGTGCGCCTGCTGCAAGGCAATGTCCCGCAGGAAATCAAATTCGATGCTGAACAAACCAATTTAACACTGACGCTGTACGAAGACTTGATCCGCGCCGCGCCGGCCGACCTGATCGCAACCCCGGAAACCGCGCTGCCGCTGCTGGCGCATCAATTGCCGGTGGATTACCTGCCGCGCCTGGCCGAATTCGCCACCGCTTCGAATAGCCATCTCGCCATCGGCATCCCGATCAGCGATGGCCCGCAACAATATGCCAACAGCGTGATCGGGATCTCGCCGACGCCGGCCAATCGTGCCACGCCCAAGCTATATCGCTACGACAAGCACCATCTGGTGCCCTTTGGCGAATTCGTGCCTTTCGGCTTTCGCTGGTTCGTCGACATGATGCATATCCCGCTTGGCGATTTCAGCCGTGGCGATGCCTTGCAGGCCCCGTTTTCGGTCAAGGATCAATGGGTATTGCCGAATATTTGCTATGAAGATTTGTTTGGTGAAGAAATTGCCGGCCAGTTACGCGCCAGCGACGCGGCAGGTAGCCCGGTCGCATCGCTGTTGCTGAATGTTTCGAATATCGCCTGGTTCGGCGATTCGATCGCCTTGCCGCAACACTTGCAAATTTCGCAAATGCGCGCGCTGGAGACCGGTCGCCCGATGCTGCGCTCCACCAATACCGGTGCCACCGCCATCATCGGCCCGGACGGCAAGGTGCAGGCACAGCTCAAACCCTTCGAGCGCAATGTGCTGACGGCCTCGGTGCAAGGCTATCGTGGCATTACCCCGTATGTCGCCGTGGGCAATGCTTTCATCGTCTTGCTCGCGCTGGCCCTGCTGCTGGCCGCCTGGTATCTTGCGCGCAGAACCCCTAGTAGCCGCTAAAACCCGGTAAAATCTAGGGTTTTGGCAACGCTGCCCTCGCCCGCCCCGGGTGATGCAAAAATTCAAACAAGATGCTCACATTTCAACAAATCATTCTGACGCTCCAGAAGTACTGGGATGCGCAAGGCTGCGCACTGTTACAACCATACGATATGGAAGTCGGTGCCGGCACCTCCCACACCGCCACTTTCCTGCGCGCTATCGGACCTGAGCCCTGGCGTGCCGCCTATGTGCAACCGTCACGTCGCCCGAAAGACGGCCGTTACGGCGAAAACCCGAACCGCCTGCAACACTACTATCAATATCAGGTGGTATTGAAACCGGCACCGGCCAATATCCTTGAGCTCTACCTCGGTTCGCTCGAAGCACTCGGCTTTGACCTCAAGGCCAACGATATCCGCTTTGTCGAAGACGACTGGGAAAACCCGACGCTGGGCGCCTGGGGCCTGGGCTGGGAAGTCTGGCTCAACGGTATGGAAGTCACGCAATTCACTTACTTCCAGCAAGTCGGCGGCATCAACTGCAAACCGATTACAGGTGAAATCACTTACGGCCTGGAACGTCTCGCGATGTATTTGCAAGGCGTCGATAATGTGTACGACTTGCGCTGGACCGACAAGCTGTCCTATGGCGATGTCTACAAGCAAAATGAAATCGAGCAATCGACATACAACTTCGAACACAGCGATGCCGACTTCCTGTTCACCGCTTTCGGTGCGCACGAAAAGCAGGCACTGAACCTGATCGACAACAAACTGGCCTTGCCTGCTTACGAACAAGTATTGAAGGCGGCACATACCTTCAACTTGCTGGATGCACGCGGTGCCATTTCCGTCACGGAACGTGCCGCCTATATCGGTCGCATCCGTAACCTGGCGCGCAGTGTCGCGCGCAGCTACCTGGACAGCCGCGCACGTCTCGGCTTCCCGATGGCAAAACCGGAACATGCCGCCGAAGTGCTGGCCCAGATTGAGAAGGAAGCGGCATAAGTATGAGCACCAAAAATTTATTACTCGAACTCTTCGTCGAAGAACTGCCGCCAAAAGCATTGAAGAAAATCGGCGAGGCATTTGCGCAAACGCTGCAGGCATCATTGCAGGCACAAGGCTTGTTATCCGCTGACAGCGTACTGACCGCCTTCGCTTCGCCACGTCGCTTGGGTGTGCACCTGAGCAAGGTACTGGAACAAGCCGACGACAAAACCGTCATGCAAAAACTGATGCCGGCTGCAGTCGGCATCGGCGCAGATGGCAAGGCCACCCCGGCACTGCTGAAAAAATTAGCGGCATTGGGCGCGGATGAATCCGCAGTTGCAGGCCTCAAACGCGAATCCGATGGCAAGGCTGAAGTCCTGTTCTTCAACAGCGTCGTGACCGGTGTCATGTTGTCGGATGGTTTGCAAAAAGCACTGGAAGAAACCCTGGGCAAGCTGCCTATCCCCAAAGTCATGGCTTATCAATTGGCCGATGGCTGGGAAACCGTCAACTTCGTTCGCCCGGCGCATGGCCTGGTTGCACTGTATGGCGCCGATGTCCTGAATATCTCCGTACTCGGCCTGCGCGCCGGCAACACGACCCACGGCCATCGTTTTGAAGCAGGTATCGATCCGGTCTACATCCGTGATGCAGATAGCTATGCAACGCAAATCGCCGCCGAAGGTGCGGTCATTGCCAGCTTTGCCGAACGGCGCGCAGAAATCGTACGCCAGCTCGCCACTGCGGCAGCCGAAGCCGGCAGTAATCTGACCCCGATTGAAGATGAAGCATTGCTGGATGAAGTGACCGGTTTGGTCGAACGTCCGAATGTATTAATAGGCCAGTTTGAAGAAGCCTTCCTCGAAGTACCGCAGGAATGCCTGATCCTGACCATGAAGGCAAACCAGAAATACTTCCCGCTGCTCGACAGCACAGGCGGCCTCAGCAATAAATTCCTGATCGTCTCCAACATCCGTCCGGCCGATGCCAGCACCGTGATCGGCGGTAATGAACGCGTCGTGCGTCCACGCCTGGCCGATGCAAAATTCTTCTTCGACCAGGATCGTAAGAAGACCCTGACCTCACGCGTTGCCGGCCTGGATAAAGTCGTTTATCACAACAAGCTGGGTACACAGGGCGAACGCATTGCCCGCGTACGCGCCATTGCACAGGCAATCGCCGGCAAGTTGGGCGTTGATGCGCAACAGGCGGATACCGCTGCACAATTGGCCAAGGCTGATTTGCTGACCGATATGGTCGGTGAATTCCCGGAACTGCAAGGCATCATGGGCCGCTACTATGCATTGCATGACGGCTTGCCTACAGCAGTCGCAGACGCCATTGAAGACCACTACAAGCCACGCTTTGCCGGTGATGAATTGCCGCGCAATCCGGTCGGTATGGTGGTCGCACTGGCGGACAAGCTCGAAACCCTGGTCGGCCTGTTCAGCATCGGACAAGTCCCGACCGGCGACAAGGATCCGTTTGCCTTGCGTCGCCATGCGCTCGGTATCATCCGCATGCTGATCGAAGGCAAGCTGGATATCGGCATCAATGATTTGATCGCTGCTGCCGAAAAGCCATTCAATGGTTTGAGCGCAGAACATCGCAGCGCGCTGCTGAACTTTATTTTCGATCGCCTTGCCAACGCCTTGCGTGAACAGGGTTACAGCGCGCAGGAAATCGATGCCGTGCTCGCCTTGCAACCGCAGCGCCTGGCCGATGTGGCCGAGCGCCTGGCCGCAGTACGCGCGTTTGCCGCATTGCCGGAAGCGGCCAGCCTGGCCGCAGCCAACAAGCGCGTCGGCAATATCCTGAAAAAAGTGGAAGGCACGGTAGCCGCACAAGTCGATACCGCCTTGCTGAAAGAGCCTGCTGAAATCGCCTTGAACCAAACTTTGACTACGGTCAAACCGCAAGCGGAAGCAGCGTTTGCGCGCGGCGACTATACCGCTTCATTGCAGGCACTGGCCGCCTTGAGAAATCCGGTCGACGCCTTCTTTGACGGCGTCATGGTGAATGCGGAAGATGTCGCACTGCGGAATAATCGCCAGGGCTTGCTCGCTACGCTGCATCAGGCGATGAACCAGGTTGCCGATATTTCCAAACTGGCGTCCTGATTGAAACCACTTGCCTGCTTCGCCAAATTGCAGCATCGTATCGGAGATGCTGTATGCCAGCCACTCTGAAAGGTGATCCGATGAAACTGGTTATCCTCGATCGTGACGGTGTCATTAACCAGGACTCGGACACCTTTATCAAAACACCGGATGAATGGATACCCATTCCCGGTTCGCTGGAAGCGATTGCACGCCTGAACCAAGCCGATTATCGCGTGGTGGTGGCAACCAATCAGTCTGGCATTGCGCGCGGCGTCTTCAACATCATGGCGCTGAATGCGATCCATCAAAAGATGCATTCCGCCGCACAGTCGGTCGGCGCTGAAATCGATGCAGTGTTCTTTTGCCCGCATGCACAAGACGATCACTGCGATTGCCGCAAACCCAAACCCGGCATGCTGCACACCATTGCCAAACGTTACGATGTCAGCCTCAAGGGCTTACCACTCATAGGTGACTCATTACGCGACCTGCAAGCAGGCTTTGTCGTTGGCTGTGCGCCTTACCTGGTGCTCACCGGCAAAGGTGAAAAGACTCGCGAAAAAGGTGGCCTGCCACCCGGCACCACGAGTTATCCCAGCCTTGCCGCTGTGGTCGATCATTTACTGAAAGCGCCTGCGCTCAGTTACGCCGTTTAAACTATTGCTGTTATAAAAATCTGGAGACTTGATGTCACGCGCCATTTTGTTTTTGCGTTCCCTGTTGTTTGCACTGATTATGTTGGTCGCTACGCTGATCTGGGCGCCCATCTGCTTCCTGGCTGCACCGCTATCGTATAACCGACGTTACTACATCACGTCACGCTGGAATGTCTTCATCATCTGGCTGGCTAAAGTCCTGTGCGGTATCCGCTATGAAATCAAGGGCTTCGAAAACCTGCCGGACCAGCCTGTGATCCTGCTGTCCAAACATCAATCGGCATGGGAAACGATTTTCCTGTTGTGCAATATGTCGCGCCCGCTGGTATTCGTTTTCAAGAAAGAATTGCTTTACGTCCCCTTCTTTGGCTGGGCACTGGGCTTGCTGCGCATGATCCCCATCGACCGCAACAACGGCAAGGATGCCTTTGCGCAAGTCGTGGTGCAGGGCCGCAAACGCCTGGCTGATGGTCAATGGATCATCATGTTCCCGGAAGGCACACGCATCCCGGTCGGCGAACGCGGCCGCTACAAAGGCGGCGGCGCGCGCCTGGCGGTGGAAACCAATACGGTGGTCGTGCCTATTGCACTCAATCCCGGTCATTGCTGGCCGAAGAATTCCTTCATCAAAAAACCGGGCCTGGTCACGGTTTCCATCGGCAAGCCCATGTCGCCGGAAGGATTAACTGCAGTCGATTTGATGCAGCAAGTCGAAAATTGGATAGAATCTGAAATGCGGGTGATTTCGCCAGCCGACTATCCTGCTACCAGCACGCAAAAAACCGAATCCATACAATAACGGCCGACTATCCTTGAAGCTGCTACGTCAATCATCGCCGGATCCACAACAGCTCGCGCTGCAACTTGATTTCTTTTCGTCCGATTTTTCATCGCAACCGAAAGTAGATCATCCTGCACCCGAGCGTACCCCTGGCTCGCTGCTACCGAGCCTGCCGCTGTCGAATGGTGACGCGAACGCACCGATACCGCATGGCAAGCGCCGCGTGCATGTCGGCGAGCACATCCTGGATTACACACTGGTTCGCTCCAAGCGCCGCTCGATCGGCTTCATGATCGATGACGATGGTTTGCGTATCACCGCACCTAAATGGGTGACGCTGACCGAAATTGAAAATGCGATTTGCGAAAAGCAGCGCTGGATTTTTACCAAACTCAACGAGCGGCGCGAACATTCCGCACGTCGTTTGCAACCGCAAATGGAATGGCGCGATGGCGCCACCCTGCCGTACCTGGGACATGACATTACCTTGCGCATCCTCGGCACGCAGGCGGCCGGGATTGCCTACAATGCCGACACCAAAGAGCTGACGGTCTGCCTGCCCGGTGCGGCCGCCGAACGACAATTGAAAGACCGGGTACAAGGTTGGCTGCAACTGGAAGCCAAGCGGATTTTTGCCGAGCGCCTGCCAGTCTATGCAGAAAAGCTGAACGTCAGTTATCAATCCTTTGCGCTGTCATCAGCGATGACGCAATGGGGTTCTTGTACTGCGGATGGCAAGATACGCCTGAACTGGCGCCTGATCCACTTCGCGCTGCCACTGATCGATTATGTGATCGCGCATGAACTGTCGCACTTGCGCGAGATGAACCATAGCCCGCGCTTCTGGGCCACGGTGCAATCGGTCTTCCCCGAATTTGTCGCGGCGAAGAAAGCCTTGCGCGACCACGCCCCCGAGACCCTGCCGATTTTCTGATAGGTTTTGACTCATGCATGCAGGCGCATGCATGCGCTGTCACTGCCTTAAAACTTGTCGGTGCTTGCCCATTCCTTGCGTTCGATCAGTTCGACCTTATAGCCGTCCGGATCGGTCACAAAAGCAATCACGGTACTACCGCCCTTCACCGGACCTGCTTCGCGCGTCACATTCCCGCCACCGGCTTTGACTTCGGCGCAAGCCTGGTAGGCATCCGCCACACCTATCGCGATATGACCGTAAGCGGTGCCCATTTCATATTCATGCTGGCCGTGGTTATAGGTCAACTCCAGCTCCGCATGTTCCGGATTGCTGCCGTAACCGAGGTAGGCCAACGTGTATTTGTATTCGGTGTTTTCCACCTGGCGCAGCAATTTCATGCCCAGCAGCTTGGTATAAAAATCGATCGAACGTTGCAGATCGCCGACGCGCAACATGGTATGAAGAAGGCGCATGTAGTTCCTCGTGGATGAATAAAGTAAAGTAGCAATTTTATGCCTATCAGGCATAGTTTGCCCGCGGCAGCAAAGACCCGATTTTGTTTACAGGCGATTGGCCAGTGCGACGTATTGCGCCAGTGGAATTGTTTCCGGGCGCAATTGCGGATCGATGCCCACTTCCAGCAAATCGCTTTCGGTAAACATTCCCGCCAGGCAGTTGCGTATGACTTTGCGGCGTTGGGAAAAAGCTTTCAATACCACCTGTTCCAGCTTGGCCTGGTCGCAAGGCAATGGTTGCGCCAATGGAATCATGCGCACGATGGCGGACTCCACGCGTGGCGGCGGATCGAATGCGGTCGGCGGTACCACGAACATTAACTCCATGTGATAACGCCATTGCAGCATGACCGACAGGCGGCCATAGACCTTGCTGCCAGGCTCCGCCACCATGCGCTCCACCACTTCCTTTTGCAGCATGAAATGCTGGTCCTGCACATGCGGCGCCATCTCGGCGAGATAGAATAACAAAGGACTCGAAATGTTGTAGGGCAGATTACCGACTACGCGCAACTTGCTGCCGGCCGGTACCGGGATCGTCGAAAAATCGAATTGCAGGGCATCAGCCGAATGGATGATCAGGCGTTTCGGATCGAAGCTTTTCTTCAGCCGTTCCACCAGGTCGCGATCCAGTTCCACCACATGCATTTGCTGCACACCTTCCAGCAACAAGCGCGTCATCGCTGCCAGGCCCGGGCCGATTTCAACCATGGTGTCCTGCGGCTGCGGATCTATCGCGCGAATGATGTTGTAGAGGACGGTGTCGTCGGTCAGGAAGTTCTGGCCAAAGCGCTTGCGCGGAATATGTTTCATGAATTAAACGCTTCTGGCCGTATCGGGACGGCCGGTTATTTCTATCAGGAGGACGAACGCAGGTTCGAATGTGACGCTGCCGCCATCTGGGCGGCAATCCGCATCGCTTCCAGCATGCTGCCGTGGTCGGCCTGTCCCAAGCCGGCAGCTGCCAGGTCAAGTGCAGTGCCGTGATCCACGGAAGTGCGTATCAGTGGCAAGCCCAAAGTAATATTCACGCCGAGGCCGAAGCTCGCGTATTTCAGTACCGGCAAACCCTGGTCGTGGTACATCGCCAGCACGCAATCCGCATCTTCCAGATATTTTTGCTGGAACAGCGTATCCGCCGGATACGGACCGCGCACATCAAAACCTTTGGCTTGTGCAGCTTGCAGTACCGGTGTGATAACTTCGATTTCTTCGCGTCCCAGATAACCGCCTTCGCCCGCATGCGGATTGAGGCCGGCAACTAGGATGCGCGGTTGAGCGATACCAAACTTATTTTGCAAATCTGCGTGCAGGATATCGAGGATGCCGGCCAGGCTATCGATGGTGATGGCCGCAGCAACATCCTTCAAAGCCAGATGCGTCGTTGCCAGCGCGACACGCAAAGGCTGCGGCGTCGCATTCGTAGCAAGCATCATCACCACTTGCGCGGTATTGGTTTTATCGGCCAGGTATTCGGTATGGCCGGTAAATGGCACACCGGCGTCGTTGATCGTACTTTTTTGCAATGGAGCGGTAACGATTGCATCAAACCAGCGCTGCTGTGCACCTTCAATGCCGATATCCAGTGTCTGCAATACATAGCGGCCGTTTTGCGCATCCAGCTTGCCGGGCACCACATGTGCCGCGAGCGGACAATCGATGACGGCGATCTGGTCGCGGGAAAAATCCGGCACACCGCTATTGCGTACAGCCTGCAGCGACAGCGCAGACAAACGTATCGCAGGATTGATAGCGGCCGCTGTCATCGCCAGAAATGCGGCATCACCTATTAGGATGCTTTTTACATCGGCACGCAATTCCCATGCAGCCCTGATTGAAATTTCAGGGCCTATACCGGCAGGCTCGCCACTTGTGATGGCGATGGTCGGTCGCTTACTCACGGCATGGGAACAGCGAAGCTGTCATTGTTATTGATCATCCATACGGTATTCGACATAAGCGCGATCACGCACCTGGCGCAACCAATCCTGCGTCGCTTCTTCCACTTTTTGTTCACGTATCGCCTGGCGTGCAATCATGCGTTGACGCTCTTGTGACACATCATCGCTCTTGCGCTCGGTGACCAGAATCAAATGGTAACCAAACGGCGATTCTATCGGCTCGCTGACCTGGCCGATCGGCAATGCGTCCATCGCACGCTCAAATTCCGGCACGGTATCACCAGGATAAATCCAGCCCAGGTCACCACCTTTTGCTGCCGAAAAATCATTCGAATACAACTTCGCCAATTCTTCGAAAGTGGCGGCCTTGTTGTCCAGGCGCTGCTTCAATTCAAGCAGCTTACGACGCGCTTCCGCTGCCGATACAACCTGATTCACCTTGATCAGGATATGGCTGGCGTGCGTTTGTTTTACTGCGGCCGGAGCAGGCGCAGCAGGTCCGCCACTTCCATCGGCACGCAATACACTCTGTGTACGGCGACCGAGCAACTTCAGGATATGGAAGCCATTGCCGCTTTTTACGATGGGTGCAATCTGGCCATCCTGTAGATTCGCTGTCGCATCAACAAACAACTGCGGCAGACGCTCTGCACTGCGCCAACCCAATTCGCCGCCGGTCAAACCATCGGTGCCATCGGAATAAGCAGTCGCCAGCTTGGCGAAATCAGCACCTGCCGCCAATTGCGCAACCACTTCATCCGCACGACGCTTGCTATCAGCCAATTGCTTCTGCGTGGCATTTTCCGGCACGCGGATCAGGATTTGCGCAATGTGTAATTCCTGTGGTGCAGTTGCCGCAGGTGCATTGTGCGCAGCCATATAGGCGTCGATCTCTGCATCCGATATCTGTACCTTGTTATCTACTTCACGTTCGCGCAAGCGCTGGATCGCCATCTCATCGCGAATTTCATTGCGGAATTTCGAATACACCAGGCCATCTTCTTCCAGGCGCTTGCGGAATTCCGGCATGCTCAATTTATTTTGCTCGGCAATACGTCCCATCGCACGATCCAGCATGGTGTCATCGATCTTGATGCCGGTTTCTTTCGCTTGTTGCAATTGCGCGCGCTCAACAATCATCCGTTCCAGCAGTTGACGCTGCAATTGTTCGCGTGGTGGCAAATTGCCGCCCTGGCTTTGCAAGCGACCCTCGATCATCTTGTAACGCTCAAGGAAATCGTAGCGTGTGATCACTTCATTATTTACCACGACGATGATGGCATCGGCCAGGCGCGGCTGCGCGGCAGCCTGGCCTTGTGCCTGCGCAGTGGCCATCACGCCGCCAGTCAGACCCAATAAAATCAACGCATGCTTCGCATATTGAAACGATTTTTGAATAGTAAACATAGGACGGATATGACTCATGATTTAACTTAGTATTTCGCTTCTTAGTAACTACTAGGGTTGGGAGTATTTCCCAATGTCTGATAACCAGGAATACTGGTACGCAAAGCTTCCATAGGATCGGAGCCCAACCTGGTCAAACCGCTTAACTCAAGCTGGAAAAAGAGCGTGGAATTTGATTTGCCGGTAGCGGTAGGCAAACGTTGTGCGACCACGCGGAAGATCCAGCAATCTGCTTTGTATTCAAGACCCAGCAAGCCCTCGGACAGACCACGCGCCGGTGGGGCAGTCAATGGAGCAAAACCAGGACGGTTAGCATAATCGTTAGGCAAAGAATAATTCAAGCGGCCTACGCCATACCAACGGTCAGCTATCGGCCATTGCCCGGATACGTCAACCTGGCGCAAGGCATTCGGCACGTCGACACGGTAGGTCAGGTTCAATACCTTCTTTGGTTCCGGCCGCCAACTCATACCCGCATTGCCGCGACTAACGGTTTTTTGATTGGCGCTGTATTGCAAATTACCTTCCGTTTTCAAGGTATCGGAAATTTGGAAGCTGCCGGAAGCCAGCAAATCAGGCTTGCTCTTGCCCGGCGGAGTAGTCAACGTGACTCTTTGATCTTCAAAATAATACCTTTGCGCCAATGCCACACGTAAACGCTCAGCACCGCTGTCCTCGATGTAACGTGAGACCATCGCGGCAGTCAACTGGTTCGCATCACTGATCCGGTCATTACCGATAAAACGATTTTCACTAAAAATCTGCGCGAAACTCAAATCCGCTTCTGCGGTATCAAAGACCGGGAACTGGCTTTGATCGCGGTAAGGGGTTTTCACATAGAACAAGCGTGGTTCCAGCGTTTGGGTTGCTGCTTTGCCGAAAAGATCAGTCTCACGTTCAAATACCAAGCCACTATCCAACGAAAAAGTTGGCAATGCGCGGCTGTATTTGGAATTGATATTGGTAAGCGGATCCTGCACATTATATGCAGCAGCATTCAACGACACCTTCGGCGTAATAAAATAACTAGGACGAACTATCGGGTAAGAAATACTCGGATTGACGACGTAACGTTCGCCACGCACCATATCCGGATGCCAGAAACGCGTGGCCTCCAGGGTTGCTTTCCAATCGAAGCCGTTCACATCCTGTCGCGCCGCATTCAAAGTGAATTGCGGCAATCTGTCATAAGGACGGGTAATAGGCGAAGCCGGGTCTTGCAAGACCTGATAATTCGATGCACGTGCCGTCGCATTCCAAAAGGTCTGGGAATAGTTAAAGTACAGATCGCGCAATAAAAGCCGCTGTGTACTGATAGCCAGATTTCGCGAAAAATCGCTGGGGTAATTATTGTCTGATGCAGAATTGATATTCCAGGCAAAGGCAGCCTGGTCATTGATATTTTGCGTATGTTTCGATGCTATCGACCAGCGGTTCGTATTGGTCTGGCTATCATTCGGCAGGAATTCCGCTTTGGTCTCGCCCGCATACATGCGATCCATATAGCGCGCATCCGCGCCCAGCATCATGCCGCGACGAGCGATATACCTTGGCGTCAATGTCAAATCGCGATTCGGTGCGATATTGAAATAGTATGGTACCGCCACCTCAAAACCACCCGTGCTGGTGGTGCCTTGTGTCGGCGCCAGGAAACCGGATTTGCGCGCGCCGGACAAAGGGAAGGACATCGATGGTGCACCGATAATAGGTACACCCTTGAAATAAATAATCGGTGCTTCCGCATCACCAACTTCACGTCCGGTATCCAGTCGCAAAGTATTTGCCTTCAGGTACCAGTCAGGATTCGGGCCTTCGCACGTGCTATAAGTCCCGTCCGTAATCAATGCCCGGTCTTCCGATTCGAAATCAATCCGTTCCGCCTTGCCCTGTCCATTGCTTTCCAGCATATGGTAAGTTGGATTCGTGACATAACCGACGCCCGAATCCATCTTCAGCCGCATCTTGTCGCCGGTATAACGGTCACCAAAACGCTTCATCCGGATATTTCCGCTTAACTCAACTTCGTCATCCGCAGCCCAGTAAGTAGCATGGTCGGAATTGACGATGGTCTCGCCGCGGATAATTTCAACATCCCGCTCCAGTACCAGCTCCCGATCCGGACGCCCGGTCATTTGCTCCGAGCTGATCCGTGTTTCCTCCGCACGGTCTCCCGCTTTGGCTGGCTTATCGTTGGTTTGTGCCACAGCAAAGGACGGCACGGAAGCCGTCGTTATCACTGCGACCACGGTTGAGAACAAGCGCTGAGGGCGGCGTAAAGGGAAAGGCCAGGTCATGAAAATATAGTTTTGAGTACCATCGCTGGCGATTTTTCGAATTTAATCCCTTATTATATGGGAACTCACCGCCCATCAACCGGATTACCTAGGCTTGCTTCATGTCTTTACATACAACACCTGCTTCCGCTGACGACTTGCGTCTGCCGGAACTGAACAAATGGCTCGCCTCCTTACCAGCCCCCGCCCTCAAACTGGATACGCTACGCCCGGCTTCCTCGGATGCAAGTTTTCGCCGCTATTTCCGCATAGATAGCCCCGACGGCGCGACTTTTATCGTGATGGACGCCCCGCCGCCACAGGAAGATGTACGGCCTTTTATCCATGTTGCCGGGGTTTTTGGCGAAACCGGCGTATCAGTGCCGGCCATTCTGGCACAGGATATAGAGCAGGGTTTCCTGTTGCTGAGCGACCTCGGCTCCACCACCTATCTGCAATTGTTAAATCCGGATAATGCTCATAAGTTGTATATCGACGCCATTGATGCGCTGGTACACCTGCAAATCCATAGTAAACCAGCCGTTTTACCCGAATATGACCGCAGCCTCCTGTTGCGCGAGCTGATGCTGTTTCCGGAATGGTATGTCGGCAAGCATCTCGGCCTGACCATGACGGAAAAGCAAACCGCCTCACTGAATCAGGTGTTCGAGCTGCTGCTGGCGAATAACCTGGCGCAGGCGCAAGTCTATGTCCACCGCGACTACCATTCACGCAACCTGATGGTCCTGACGCAGGGCAATCCCGGCATCCTGGATTTCCAGGATGCGGTGTTCGGTCCTATCACCTACGATCTGGCTTCACTGCTACGTGACGCCTATATCCAGTGGGACGAAGAAATCGTGCTGGACTGGGCCATCCGTTACTGGGAACGTGCGAAACGCGCCGGCCTGCCGGTCAATCCGGATATCGACGCCTTCTATCGCGATTTCGAATTCATGGGCTTGCAGCGCCACCTGAAAATACTCGGCATCTTCGCCCGCCTGTATCACCGCGACGGCAAGGATGCGTACCTGAAAGACCTGCCACTGGTGATGGAATACACGCGCAAAGTGGCCTATCGATACAAAGAGCTGGCACCTTTGGTGAAACTGCTGGATGAGCTGGAAGACAAAGCACCGCAAGTCGGCTATACCTTTTAAACAGCTGTCAGCAACATCAGCCCCGTACTCCCCGGCCTGCAGGCAGCCCCTGGCTACGCAGGCCACTCCTGGAACTATTAGCGAAATGCGAACACCATGAAAGCGATGATATTCGCAGCCGGGCGTGGCGAAAGAATGCGCCCGCTCACAGATACCTGCCCCAAACCCCTGCTCACGGTGCGTGGACGTCCTTTGATCGTCTGGCATATCCTGAACCTGGTGCGTGCAGGCATCACCGATATCGTGATCAATCACGCACACCTCGGCAATTTGATAGAAGAAACGCTCGGTGATGGCACCCAATTCGGTGCCCGCATCAGTTACTCAGCCGAAGGCACTGCACTGGAAACCGCCGGCGGCGTTGCCAAGGCACGCCATCTGCTCGGCGACGAACCCTTCCTTGCCCTTGCAGCCGACATCTACTGCCCCCACTTTAATTTTGAGCAAGTAAAAACCGTACTGGAAGACGCCGATGTCTGGGGTAATCCCTATCCGGTCGACCAGCGCGATGTGGCCTGGCTGTACCTGGTAAAAAATCCGGCGCATCACCCGCAAGGCGACTTTGCCTTAAACAGCTTTTCCGTTGCCAATGAAGGCGAGCCGAAACTGACTTTTTCCGGCATAGGCGTATATCGCCCGTCGATGTTCGATGCAATTGCCGCCGGTGAATCCGCCAAACTGGTCACCTTGCTGCGCGAGTACGCAGCCCGCGGCCAGGTTGGTGGCGAGCTGTATCATGGTGACTGGACTGACGTAGGTACGGCGGAACGATTGGCAGAACTGAATGCACCTTTGACAGGACATTACAAATGAAACCCTATAGCGATAGACGCGCGTCACTGATTGCACAAATGCAGACCAAGGGCGGTGGCATTGCCATCATCCCGACCGCCCCCGAAGTCATGCGCAATCGCGATGCAGACTATCCGTATCGACACGATAGCTACTTCTATTATTTATCCGGCTTTACTGAACCGGAAGCCGTCATCGTGCTGGTCGCCGGCACAAAGAATCAGGCGATCCTGTTCTGCCGCGAAAAAAATATGGAACGTGAAATCTGGGATGGTTTTCGTTATGGTCCCGATGTCGCACGCAGCACTTTCGGTTTCGATGCAGCCTATCCGATAGAAGCGCTGGATACCGAACTACCCAAGCTGATGGCGAATGCTCCCGCCCTGTTTTACGCACTCGGTAGCGACAGCAAACTCGATACACAGGTACAGGGCTGGTTGCAAAGCGTTCGTGCACAGGCGCGTGCCGGCGTCACACCGCCGAATGCTGCCTACGATATACACGTATTGCTGGATGAAATGCGCCTGATCAAGGATGCAAATGAAATCGCCATCATGCAACGTTCAGCGGATATCGCCGCTGCTGCACACAGGCGTGCTATGCGCATTTCGCGTCCGGGCTTGCGTGAATATCACCTGGAAGCGGAAATCCTGCACGAGTTCCGCAACAACGGTTCGCAGTTTCCGGCTTACGGTTCCATCGTCGCCACCGGTGCCAATGCCTGCGTACTGCACTATCGCGCCAGCGATGCTGAACTGAAGGATGGCGACCTGGTCCTGATCGATGCCGGTTGTGAACTGGATAGCTACGCTTCGGATATCACGCGTACCTTTCCGGCCAACGGCAAATTCAGCAGTCCGCAAAAAGAATTGTATGAAATCGTGCTCGCATCGCAAGACGCTGCGTTTGCAGAAACACGTCCGGGCAAACGCTTCATGGATGGCCACGATGCAGCCGTCAAAGTGCTGGCGCAAGGCATGCTGGACACCGGCCTGCTCGATCGCAACAAGGTCGGTTCGCTCGATGATGTGATCGCAAATCGCGCTTATAGCCAGTTCTATATGCATAGAACCGGCCACTGGCTGGGCATGGATGTACATGACGTCGGCGAGTACCGCGATGCTGCAACTGCAGGTGCGGACAAACCATGGCGCACCTTGCAAGAGGGTATGGTGTTGACGGTTGAACCGGGCATCTACGTACGCCCGGCAGAAGGCGTACCGGAAAAATACTGGAACATCGGCATACGCATAGAAGATGATGCGCTGGTAACGGCAAATGGTTCACACATCCTGAGCGCAGCCGCACCAAAAACCGTGGCCGATATTGAAGCCTTGATGAAGCATTGATGCGATTGCCATGCAGACTGATTTCGACATTGCCATTTGCGGTGCCGGGCCGGTAGGGCTGGCGCTTGCAGCGCTGCTGGTCCAACAGGGCAGGCAAGCCGAACGCATCGCATTGATAGATGCAAAAACCATAGAACAAAGCGCGCAAGACCCGCGTTCGATTGCGTTGTCCTATGGCAGTCAGCAATTACTGGAACGTATAGGCGCATGGCCGATTGCAGCCACCGCCATCCATCAGATCCATGTGTCGCGACGCGGTCATTTCGGCCGCACCCTGATAGACAAGGCTGAATACAATCTGCCTGCGCTAGGACACGTCACGCGTTATGGCGCTATCGTTTCTGCCTTGCATGCTCAAGTCCTTGCAACAGGCGTCAACATGATCCGTCCGCATACGGTGACCAGCCTCACGGAAGACGATGGCATGGTGCTGCTGAATTTCACCGACCATGCCCCGCTCTCCGCACAGCTCGTGGTGCAGGCTGAAGGTGGCATCTATAACGAACAAAGCAAAAAGACCCTGCATCGCGACTACCAGCAAACTGCCATCGTCGCCCACGTCAGTACCGATGCAGCGATACCGCATCGCGCCTTTGAACGTTTCACGGATGAAGGGCCGCTGGCGCTGTTGCCACAGGAAGATGGCTACGCCCTGGTGTGGTGTGTGCGGCCGAAAACCGCCGATTACCTGCTGACTTTATCGGACACTGCATTCCTGCAAGAACTGGGACCTGCCTTCGGTACACGCCTGGGGAATTTCACGGCTTGCAGCAAACGCAATGCCTTTCCGCTCGGCCTGAATGCAAAACCAGAGACCTCGGAACGACTGATCGCCATCGGCAACGCCGCGCAAACCTTGCATCCGGTCGCCGGCCAGGGATTGAACCTCGGCTTGCGCGATGCAGCGGTACTGGCCCAACTGCTGGGCACGCATACGCTGCCGGAAGCATTAAGCAAATTTGCGGAAAAACGGCGCACGGATCGCAACGCCACCATACATTTGACCGACCTCATGGCCCGCATCTTTGCCGACAATGCGCGTGGCATCGTGTCGCAAACGGCACTTGGAGTGACTTTGGGCCTGGTGGATGCGATCCGGCCGGCCAAGAAATTCCTCGCGGAGCAAATGATGTTTGGTCGTCGCCCCTGAGTCGAGCAAGGCCGAATAAGCACATATGAGCAGAAAGACAATACGTTTTATTGTCAATTAATACACAAAATAGATATTTAGATTTCCGCCGGGCATACAATTTGCATTGTTGATATCGTCATAGTCATAGGCGGACATATCCAAAATGCGAGTCGAATTGCAAAAAGTGCGATCTCTCCTTAAAATGCTGGAAATGCGTCATATTTATGTGCTTTTACTCTTAGTATCTTTGCCACTCCAATGGGTGTGGGCAAATTCGGTCGCTTGTCGAACCGAGGCACAGTCGTCTTCAGCATATTCGAGCACCAGCACCAAGCCGCAAATGGGTACTGCGCTGCACAAAATCAGTTCAGAGCAAGCGCAAGCACTGGGCCACGACCAGCAAAGCCCACCATTGCCTCAATCTATCTTTATTGAAGAACCCACCGTCGAAAGTGAAATGGCGCGCTGGGAGTTCGAAGTAGAGGGAGAATTTGGCAGTGCAGCACAAATGCTTGCACCTGATTGGGGCGACACAGCGGATAACCTGTCTTGCCGCCCTCCTGGCCACAATTTCAACTCGGCAGCACAAACCGCAGATCCGTATGAAGCGGATCTTCCCCTGCCGCTGTCATTAGCCTGCCTGACATTGGGCGACACTATTTTCGTAGCGCAACAACACCCTCCTCTCCCGGTGCCTATCGTCCGCACCGAGCGTCCGCCTATCCAGGCGATCTGACAAGTTAATCTTTCCGGGACGGCTGCTTTGGCCGTCCGCATGTCGTGCGGCATTTCGTCCGCGGCATGTACTCGCTTTAACTAAAATCATGAAACCTATCACACTACTTATTACGTCAGTGTGGCTGGCTGGCATGTGGTCGCCCGCGATCGCCGCCCAGCCCTATACACTGGAACAATTATTGTCCTTGGCCTCCCAGGGCAACAAAGGGGTGCAAGCCGCCGCCGCCGGCGTCGAAGCTGCGCGTGCCGGCGTCACTACGGCTGGCGCATTCCCAAATCCCGAAGTCGAATACACCAGCGGCCGCGTATCCGCACGCGTCCCTGGCGCCGCTACCGGTAACGGCCAAACGGTCTCCATCACGCAGCGCCTCGATTTGCCGAGCCAACGCTTCCTGCGCCAGGAAGTCGCGCGCAAAACAGTGAGCGCAACGATCGCCGGTCAAGATGTATATGCGGCCGAACTGGTGGCCAAGGTCAAGCTCGGCTACTACGAAACACTACGGCGCCAGGCTGAATTTGAAGCAGCACAGGAAGACCTGGCGCTGACGCAACAGTTATATGACCGCGCCCAAGTCCGGGTCGATGTCGGCGAAGCGCCGCGCTATGAAGCCATCCGGGTCTCGACCGAACTGCTGAATGCACAAAAGAATAGCCACAGCTCCCTGCTGCGGGCGAACCAGGCCAAGTCCTCGTTACGTCAACACGTGGGCGACATTTTGCCGGCCAGTTTTGCCATCGCCGGCTCCATGGGCAACGTCCCGCATATGGCACCGCTGAACACCCTGCGCCAAACCATGCTGAGCAATAATCCGGAACTGGCACAGTACCGGATGGAACTGCAACGCGCGTCAGTGGCGGTCGATTACCAGCGCTCCCTGCGCCTGCCTTCAATCGCATTGAAAGCGATCTCCAATCGCGATCCCGAAGTGCGTGACACGCAATTCGGCGTGGTCATGAGCATTCCCTTGTGGGACCAGAATCGCGGCCCGATCAATGAAGCCAGCGCCAGTGCGATGCGCGTGCGCTACCTGCTGGAAGCACGTGAATTCGAACTGACCCAACAGCTCGACTCCGCGTATCAACAATCGCAGATTGCCGCCTCACAAGTCGAAGCACTTGAGTCCGGCATCGTACGCCAGGCCGAAAGCGCTTTGCGTGTAGCGGAAGCTGCTTACCGTTATGGCGAACGCGGCATCATCGATTACCTCGATGCACAGCGTGCATTACGTACCGCGCGCAATGACCTTATCGCCGCCCAATTTGATCTGCAAGTAGCCGCTATCGAAATCGAGCGGCTGTTAGCCAATTCTTCTACAGGTAACAAACCATGATGCCCCGAATCTCTTCCACCGCCACACTGATCGCGCTGTGCCTGACCCTGGCCGCCTGTGGTGACAAGGCCAAACCACAAGCCGAAGAACCTGCAAAAAAAGTTGATCCCAACGTCGTTATAGCGCCGGAAGCGCTACGTGAACGCGTCAAGATCGGCACCGTTGGCGTCGCACCTTTCAGTGACGTACTGCGTGTCCCCGGCCTCATCGATTTTGATCGCCAGCGTATGGCACGCATAGGCGCACCGGTCACAGGCCGCATCACCGACATCAGTGCCAACCTCGGTCAAAGCGTGAAACCGGGTGACGTACTGGCACGCCTGCACAGTACTGAACTGGGCAGCGCGCAACTGGCATATCTGAAAGCCCGCGCGCAAGCCGAGCTGCAACAAAACAATCAGACGCGTGCACGCCAATTGTTTGCCGCTGATGTCATCGGTAAAGCTGAATTGCAACGACGTGAAAACGAATCTGCAGTCGCTGCAGCAGAGTCGCGTGCCGCCGCCGAACAACTGAAAGTACTCGGCATGTCCTCCTCTGCTATCGCACGTATGGCGCAAAGTGGCGAGATCAGTTCGTATGCACCCGTTGCGTCAACCTTGAATGGTTCCGTGGTGGAACTCAAGGTCTCGCCTGGCCAGGTGGTACAGCCAGCCGATGCCTTGTTCACGGTTGCTGACTTGTCACACGTATGGGCAGTTGCGGAAGTTCCTGAACAACAGGCGGATATGGTTGCAGTTGGCCAGACGGTCGATATTGAAGTACCTGCACTGGGCAATCTCAAGTTGTCGGGCAAGCTGATTTACGTCGGACAAATCGTCGATCCGGCGACACGGACCGTACATGTACGCACCGCGATCGACAACAAGGATGGCCGACTGAAACCTGCAATGCTGGCCACGATGTTGATTGCGAGCCGCCCGACCGAGCAACTGGTGATCCCGGCTGCCGCGGTCGTACGTTTCGAAAATGTAGACCTGGTCTATGTTGAAACCCAACCGGGCCATTTCCGCGCTACCAAGGTAAAACTGGGGCAGTCAAACAACGACACACTCGTGGTGGCGTCCGGGCTGAAAGCAGGTGATCGCATTGCCGTAGATGGCGCGTTCCACCTCAACAACCAGCGTACCGGTATCGCACAGGAGTAATGCCATGTTAGAGAAGATAGTTCGCGGTGCCCTGGCACAGCGACTGATTATTGTCGTCCTGGCTGTGATTGCCCTGATAGTGGGTATCGATGCCATGCGTAAGTTATCGGTCGACGCTTTCCCTGACGTTACCAACGTTCAGGTACAGATTGCTACCGACGCCACTGGTCGTTCGCCTGAAGAGGTCGAACGCTTTGTGACCGTTCCGATTGAAATTGCTATGACCGGCTTGCCCGGCATAGAAGAAATGCGTTCGCTCAACAAACCTGGTTTGTCGCTGATCACGCTGGTCTTCACCGATGCCACCGATGTGTACTTCGCGCGGCAACTGGTGATGGAACGTCTGATCGAGATCAGCGCACGTATGCCGACCGGCGTGACACCTGTATTGGGTCCGGTCTCTACCGGTCTCGGCGAGGTCTACCAGTACACGCTCGACAAACCCGATGATGGTGATCGTGAATTGACGCAGAAGGAGTTGACCGAAAGACGTATCGTGCAGGACTGGATGGTGCGACCACTGCTGCGTTCGATTCCGCAAGTCGCCGAAATCAACTCGCAAGGTGGCTACGTCAAGCAGTATCAGGTGCTGGTCAATCCTGATCGCATGGCCCACTACGGCATCTCGCTCAAGCAAGTGTATGAGGGGCTGGCACGCAACAACGCCAACTCAGGCGGTGGCATCTTGCCGCACTATGCGGAGCAATACCTGATCCGAGGTGTGGGCCTGATCGAGAATCTGGATGACATTAGCAACATCGTCTTGAGTGAATCCAACGGCACACCGGTGTATATCCGCGATCTGGCACAAGTCACCCTGGGGCACGATGTGCGTTATGGTGCGCTGGTCAAGAACGGGGTCACTGAATCCGTCGGCGGTATCGTGATGATGATGCGTGGTGGTAATGCGAAGGAAGTGGTATCACGCATCAAGGACCGGGTTGCAGAAATCAACAAGGCAGGCATGTTGCCAGATGGCTTGCAGATCGTGCCGTATTACGATCGTAGCGAACTGGTGGATGCCGCTTTGTGGACCGTCGCCAAAGTGCTGCTGGAAGGTGTCGCGCTGGTGGTTGTGATCCTGCTGGTGTTCCTCGGTGATATACGCTCGTCGGTGATCGTGGTCGCTACCTTGATACTGACGCCATTACTCACCTTCTTCGTCATGAACCAGTTCGGTATCTCGGCGAATCTGATGTCGCTGGGGGGGCTTGCTGTCGCGATCGGGCTCATGGTGGATGGCTCGGTGGTGGTGGTCGAGAATGCCTTCGGCCATCTGGGTCGACCCAATAAGTACGGTAAGCGCAAGGTACACATTATCCTGAAGGCAGTGGTTGAAGTGGCGACACCGGTAGTATTCGGTATCGGCATCATCATCCTGGTGTTCCTGCCCTTGATGACCTTGAAGGGGATGGAGGGCAAGATGTTTGCGCCACTAGCCTTCACCATTGCGATCGCGCTGGCAATTTCGCTCTTGCTGTCGCTGACACTGACGCCGGTGCTGACTTCTTATCTGCTCAAGGGTGGTGCCGAGCATGATACGCGTCTGGTCGGCTTCCTCAAGAAGCACTATCTGCGCATGCTCGACTGGGTACTGGCGAATGCCAAGAAAACCGTGCTGTTTTCGGTGCTGGCATTTGCTGCAGCAGTTGCCATGTTGCCGCTGCTGGGGACAGCTTTCATTCCTGAGATGAAAGAGGGATCACTGGTACCGGGTATCAATCGTGTGCCGAATATTTCGCTGGAAGAATCCATCGCGCTGGAGAAACAGGCGATGGGCATCATCATGAAAGTACCCGGTGTGAAGTCGGCGATTTCTGGTGTTGGTCGTGGTGAAAGCCCGGCTGATCCGCAAGCGCAAAATGAGTCGACGCCGATTGTCAGCCTGAAGCCACAAGATGAATGGCCGGATGGCTGGAATCAAGACACGATCGCGGCAGAAATTAAGAAACGACTGGAAGTTATACCAAGTGCGCAAATCATCATGGCTCAGCCTATCTCTGATCGGGTCGATGAAATGGTGACCGGCGTGCGTTCCGACGTCGCAGTCAAAGTGTTCGGCGAAGACCTGGATCGCTTGCTGGCAAAAGCCCATGAAATTGCACGTGTGGCTGAAACAGTAAAAGGTGCGCGCGACATCCGGGTCGATCGTGTGAGTGGACAGCAGTATCTGTCCATCAATATCGACCGCCAAGCCATTGCACGTTACGGCTTGAACGTCTCCGATATCCACGATGTCATCGAAGTAGCCATCGCTGGCAAAACGGCGACCGACATCTACGAAGGCGAACGTCGCTTCTCGGCAGCAGTCCGTTTGCCTGCAAGCTTCCGCGGCAACGTGCAAGCGATCAAGCAAATCATGTTGACCACACCAAATGGCGCACGTGTTCCACTCGATAGTCTGGCCAAGATCGAAGTGCGTGATGGCCCGGCGCAAATCAGCCGCGAAGGCGGTAAACGTCGGGTGGTGGTGGCGATCAACGTACAGGATCGTGATTTGGGTGGCTTCGTAGCCGAGCTGCAACAGGTAGTGCAAGGCAAGATCCAACTGCCGCCTGGCTATTACCTCGAATGGGGTGGTCAGTTCCAGAATATGGAACGCGCATTGGGTCACTTGGCATTCATCGTACCGGCTACAGTAGCGGCGATTTTCTTCCTGCTATTCCTGCTGTTTAAATCGGTGCGTTACGCGACGCTCATCATCACCGTTCTGCCTTTCGCTTCGATCGGCGGCATTGTTGGCCTCTTTGTGACCGGCGAGTATTTGTCGGTACCAGCCTCGGTCGGCTTTATCGCCTTGTGGGGTATTGCGGTGTTGAACGGGGTGGTGATGGTGTCGTACATCAAAAAGCTGCGCACTGAAGGCTTGAGCATAGCCGAGGCCGTAGTAGAAGGTGCGACCCAGCGTTTCCGTCCAGTCATGATGACGGCGACCGTGGCGATGTTGGGACTGGTGCCCTTCCTGTTCGCAACCGGTCCGGGTTCGGAAGTACAGCGTCCGTTGGCAGTGGTGGTGATCGGTGGTTTGATCACATGTACCCTGCTGACTCTGCTGGTACTGCCGACTCTGTATCGCTGGTTTGATGAGGAAGAACGAGAGGCCTGATAGACCATCCGGAGCTGGCCTTGCCGCTGCAGGCAAAGCCAGGATTCCCAACCGAATACTAGGAGTCAGACTATGAAAGAAATCAAAGCCATCATCCGTCCGGTACGTCTGGACGATGTGCGTCAAGCGCTGGGACAGGTCACGGGATTTCCCGGCATGACGATCACTCAGGTGGAGGGTTGCAGTTCACCGGCACGGCATCAACCGCAAAACTTTAAGGAAGAACTGCTCGACTATTCACCTAAGGTTCGTATTGATATTGTGATTGATGACCAATACGCGGACGCGGTATACGCAACGATTAAAAGTGCAGCATCCACCAAACATATCGGTGACGGCATCGTCTGGATGAATACGATAGATCAGTTCGATTACATCTGGCAGCCAGAGAGTTGAACTTGCAACAGTGAATTGCAATGACGAAATAAAAAAGCCCGCATATGCGGGCTTTTTTACGCAGTTCAGCCTAAGCTAAGACAGCAATATCGGGTATAGCTAAACTGAATCAGACGCCTACTTCGGCACGCTGGAATTCAGCCCAGTTGACGCTGGATGCTTTTTTTGCACCACCATTGGTCATGGTTTCATAGCAACGTTCTTTAGTCGCCTGAATTGCATCGATCAGGAAGTCCGCGTCATATACCTTGAGCAAATGCGATTGGTGCGTTTCCATATACTTCTTGATGCGATCCCGTTCACACGACATACGCTGCAACGCATGGAATGTTTCATCATCCCAGTGCCAGCTCAGGCCGAGCTCATAGAAAGCTGCATTGTAAGCGGCAAGATGGCATTCAACTGCTGCACCAATCGGACATTGTTCAAGTACGGAACTGATCATTGCACTTCTCCTTCTGTATGTGCACGTCACTGCGGAATCCAGTCTGACGACCTTTTCGCAGACTTCGAACGTATCGTAAAGGCTAAAAACGATTAGTGATAGTTAAAGTATTTAATAACAATCATTACTTATTGTTTATGGATTGATTCCGGGGAAATCAGCTATTTCCAGCTTTATGGCGATTCTTGACAGTAGTCATAGGCAAATTCCGCGCCGGCAGGATATCGTTACGCCTTGGCCCAATACCGGCCTGGTCTGCAATCCGCAGCGCTCAGTCGCAGTCACGCTCGCAGGCATACAACAGCAATATCTCGGGATTGATCGCGACATGAAAGTCATCGTTTTGGGTTCGGGCATCATAGGGACGGCCTCTGCCTGGTTTTTGAATAAAGCCGGACACGAAGTCACCGTCATCGAACGCCAGCCCGGCGCCGCACAGGAAACCAGTTTTGCCAACGGCTGCCAGATCTCGGTCTCGCATGCCACTCCATGGGCGAACAAAGGTGCGCCGCTGACCATACTCAAAGCACTGGGCAAGGAAGACGCGCCGCTGTTATATCGCTTTCGTGCCGAATGGCTGCAGTGGAAGTGGGGCATGAATTTCCTGCGCGAATGCACACCGCAACGCACCGTGCGTAACATCCACCAGATTGTTGCGATTGCCGAGTACAGCCGCCAGACACTGCAAGCCGTCCGCAAAGAAGTTGATATTGATTACGATTGCCTGACACGCGGCATCCTGCACTTCTACACCCAGCAAAAAGACTTCGATGAATCACTGGCATCGGCCAGCGTGATGCGCGAACTCGGTTGCCCGCGCGAACCGCTGACGGCGGAACAGGCGGTGCAACTGGAACCGGCATTGGCACATATCCGCAAGCAGATCGTCGGTGCCGACTTTACCGAAACCGATGAATCCGGTGACATCTATAAATTCACCACCGGCCTGGCACGCAAGGCACAGGAGCGCGGCGTCCACTTCGAATTCAACACGACGGTGACACGCCTGATTACCGAAGGCACAGGCGCTGCAGCACGCGTGACCGGGGTTGAAGTTATCAATCCGGAAGGGCGTCACCTGACCTTGCATGCAGATGCATTCGTGATGGCGATGGGAAGTTTTTCGGTACCCATGCTCAAGCCTTTGGGTATCAATCTGATGATCTATCCGGGCAAAGGATATTCGGCGACCTACCCGATTGTGAATCCGGACCTGGCCCCTACGGTGTCACTGATAGATGATGGCTACAAACTGGTACTGTCGCGTCTCGGCGATAAACTGCGCGTGGCAGGCACCTGTGAATTCAACGGTTACTCACGTGAACTGAATGCGACCCGTTGTGAGGCGATTACGCGCAGGACGCGCGAACTGTTTCCGGACGCCTGTGACTATTCAAACCCGGCTTACTGGGCTGGTTTGCGGCCGTTAACGCCGTCGAATGTGCCGTATATAGGCAAGACCAAATTCAGCAACCTGTATTTGAACACCGGCCATGGTTCACTTGGCTGGACCATGGGTTGTGGCTCCGGAAGAGCCATCGCCGACATTATCTCCGGCGTCCAGCCTGAAGTGAATTTTGCGTTTACCGGGATGGCAGCACGCAAGTCGCATGCTCAAGGGCTAGCGGTGACAGAACAGGATCAGCAAGCCGCCTGAGCAAACCCACTGCCACTTCATCAGGCGTTTTCCGCAACCGCCAGATCATCAAAAATGATTCTGTCCGCACCGCTCAGCAGCAGGAAATGCTTGCCGCTGCAGCGTGCGAGCAAAGACATATTCAGGCGCTCTGCGACCATATGTCCCATCTGGGTAGCACCCGAGCGTGACAGCAAAAACGGTATCCCCATTTGCGCCCCCTTCATCACCATCTCTGACGTCAGGCGACCGGTGGTATAGAAGATTTTGTCAGCGCCGGACACATCATCGAACCACATCTTGCCGGCAATGGCATCGACCGCGTTATGGCGGCCTACATCCTCAACAAAATGAATCAATTCGCCGCTGGCGGAAAACAATGCGCAGCTGTGTACCGAGCCGGCTTGTTTATACACGGAGCGATGTACACGTATCGTCTCTATGATTTTGTACAGGGTGGATTGCATCAGGCGCGCATCGGCAGGCAGCGTGATCGAATCAATTTCATCCATCAAGCCACCGAATACGGTGCCTTCGCCGCTCCCGGTCGTGACCGTATATTTGGCGGTACGCTCTTCGATATTGTCTATGCCATTGCGCGTAACGACTGCCGCTGCATCGACATCCCAATCGACCTGCACCGAGAGGATATCTTCGATATTCTTGATAAAGCGCTGATTGCGCAGATAGCCCAGTGTCAGTGCTTCCGGCGCTCCGCCCAGGGTCATCAATGTCACCAGCTCGCGCTTATCCACATAGATAGTCAACGGCTGTTCGGCCGGTATCGCAATAGTCGACGCGCGACCACGCTCATCCATGACTTCCACTTCATGGGTCAGCTTGCGGACGGCATTGGATAAAACTGGACGAGCACTCATAGGACAAATACACTGGTGAAAAACATAAAACGATTACCCGGATTATCTCATCACTGGGTGACTCCCGTGCGCTTATAGCACCCGATGAGCGCAAGCATCCGGCAGTACAGGTATCATGAAGGCAAGTTTACTTACCTGCCCTCGCATGACGCATCCTGCCCACCCTCATTCCGCATGAGCATATTTGTACTGAGCCTGGTGCTGTTTGCCGCGTTGCTGCACGCGTCCTGGAACGCATTATTGAAGAGCAGCGCCGATCCACTGGGTGCGCTGGCGGTCATGACCATAGGCTCCGGGCTGGCAGCCCTGCCCCTGATACTCTATCTGCCGCTACCCTTGCCGGAAAGCTGGCCCTACATCGCCTTGTCCGCCGTACTGCATACGGCTTATAACCTGTTCCTGATACGCGCCTACCGTATCGGCGACTTCAGCCAGTCCTACCCTATCGCACGCGGCTCATCACCATTGCTGGTCACGCTCGGTGCCGCACTGTTGGTCGGCGAACAAATGAGCTGGATGACACTGCTTGGTGTGATCCTGATTTCAGTCGGCATCATCAGCCTCGCGCACATCAGGAACCGGCTCCATCTTGCCGGGCCTGTCGCCGCGTTTACGACTGGCGCTTTCATCGCCGCCTACACCATTACCGACGGCCTGGGCGCTCGTGCGGCGGGTAACGCCTTGTCGTATTGCGGCTGGCTGTTCGTACTCGACAGCATACCGCTGCTCCTGATCTACCTGCGCCTGCACAAACGCCTGCCGATGGCATTCGGCAGCAAGGAAACCTGGGTGGCATTGGGCGGTGGCCTCATGTCCTTACTCGCCTACGGCATTGTGATCTGGGCCGTAACACTGGCACCTATGGGTACCGTATCTGCACTGCGTGAAACCTCGGTTTTGTTTGCAGCACTGATCGGCTGGCTCTTCCTCGGCGAGAAACTAAGCATGCGCCGGATATTGTCCTGCCTGCTTATTACCGTCGGCGCCATCATATTGGGCTTGCACCTGTAAACCTCGTTAGCCAAATAAAAACCGGCACTTGCTGCAAGAGCAAGTGCCGGTTTATTTTTACGCCAAGCCAGTTGGCGTAACAGTCTTAGTTGACTGCCAGGCTATTCGTCAGATTAACCAAAGCCTGACCACCACCGTAGCTGGTTTGCACCGGAGCAGCACCACCGAGGGTAATGCGGATTGCGCAGTATTTAAACTCTGGAATCTTGCCGAACGGATCCAGCGCAGCATTCGTCAGACGGTTAATCGCCGCTTCGTAGTAGCAGAACGGTACGAATACCGCACCACGTGGCGAACCATCATCAGCACGGGCATACAGGGAAACTTCACCGCGACGCGATTGCAGCGTGATGATGTCGCCTGGCTTGCCGCCCATGTTTGCCAGATCCAATGGGTGGATCAGCGCGATTGGATCAGGTTCGATCGAATCCAGCACGGTGGCACGACGGGTCATACTGCCGGTATGCCAGTGTTCCAGTTGGCGACCTGTGATCAGGACCATTGGATATTCCGGATCAGGACGTTCAGCCGCAGGAATGATATCTGCAGGGACGAAACGTGCACGACCGGATTCACGTGGGAAGCTGTCCACGAACACAACCGGCTCGCCTGGATCGCCTTCTTTTTCGCATGGATAGGTCACGGAGTCTTCACGCTCCAGACGATCCCATGTGATACCGGCAATGCTAGGCATGGTGTGGCGCATTTCGTCGAACACTTCCGACACATGCTTGTACTGCCAATCCAGGCCCAGGCGATTTGCCATTTGCTGGATGATCCACAGATCCTGCTTGGCTTCACCTGGTGGGTTCAAGGCTTGACGGCCCATCTGCACGGTACGGTCGGTATTCGTGAAGGTACCGGTTTTTTCCGGGAACGCACTTGCAGGCAAGATGACGTCAGCCAGATACGCGGTTTCGGTCAGGAAGATATCCTGTACGACCAGGTGGTCCAGCGCTGCCAATGCTTCACGTGCGTGGTTTGCATCCGGATCCGACATCGCAGGGTTTTCACCTTGCACGTACAGGCCGCGGATTTTGCCGTCGGTGATCGCATGCATGATCTCAACCACGGTCAGGCCTGGTTCCGGATCCAGTAAATCAACCGACATATTCCATGCTTTTGCGAAGTTCGCACGGATCTTCGGATCGCTCACGCTTTGGTAATCCGGATACACCATAGGAATCAGGCCGGCGTCGGAAGCACCTTGCACGTTGTTTTGACCGCGCAATGGATGCAGACCTGTACCTGGACGACCGATTTGACCGGTCATCAGTGCCAATGCGATCAGGCAGCGTGCATTGTCGGTACCGTGGATATGCTGCGATACGCCCATGCCCCACAAGATCATCGAACCTTTCGATGTTGCGTACAGACGTGCAACATAACGCAGGGTTTCTGCATCGATACCGCAGATAGGCGCCATCAATTCAGGTGTGTAGCCTTCAACGTTTTTGCGCAGTTCTTCGTAACCGATGGTACGGCTTTCGATAAATTCTTTATCGACCAGGCCTTCAGTCACGATGACGTTCATCATCGCGTTCAGCATGGCGACGTCGGTATCCGCCTTGAATTGCATGAAGCGATGCGCGATACGCGACATCTCGGTACGACGTGGGTCGCAGACGATCAGCTTGGTGCCGTTGCTGACTGCATTCTTGATCCAGGTAGCAGCGACAGGATGGTTCACGGTCGGGTTCGCACCAATGATGATGACCACTTCGGCCTTGGTCACGTCCATCACTGGATTCGATACCGCGCCCGAACCGATACCTTCGAGCAAAGCAACAACTGAAGATGCATGGCACAAGCGTGTGCAGTGATCGACGTTATTGCTGCCGAAGCCGGTACGTACCAATTTCTGGAACAGGTAAGCTTCTTCGTTACTACCTTTGGCCGAGCCGAAACCAGCCAGCGATTTCTTGCCGTGGGTGTCGCGGATTTTTGCGAAGTTGCCACCAGCCACTTCCAGCGCCTCTTCCCATGTCGCTTCGCGGAATACTTCCATGACGCGATCCGGATCCATGATGAAGTCGCCACTCTTAGGCGCATCAGCACGACGGATCAGCGGTTTGGTCAGGCGGTGTGGATGGTTTGCATAATCGAAACCGTAACGACCTTTGACGCACAGGCGCTCACGGTTGGCAGGACCATCGCGGCCTTCTACGTAGAGGATCTTGTTGTCTTTGATGTTGTAAGTCAGTTGGCAACCGACGCCGCAGTATGGGCAGACGGAGTCAATCTGTTTATCAGGGACGTTCAACGCGACATCACGGGCCGGCATCAGTGCGCCGGTCGGGCATGCCTGTACGCATTCGCCGCAAGCGACGCAAGTGGACGCGCCCATCGGGTCATCCATATCGAATACGATCTTCGCATGGTCACCACGGAATGCGAGGCCGATCACGTCGTTTTCCTGTTCGTCACGGCAAGCGCGCACGCAACGGGTACATTGGATACATGCGTCCAGGTTAACGGCGATAGCAGGATGCGAGTAGTCATAAGCGACTTTTGCACGTGCTTCGAAACGTGGTTTGCCGACGCCCATTTTCGCAGCCCATTCGTCCACTTCATTGTGGCGCGTATAGTCGGCTTCCGGCATATCGGACTGCAACAGCTCCAATACCAATTTTTGCGATTTCACTGCACGTTCGCTTTCGGTATTTACTTTCATACCGTTAGTCGGGTTACGGCAGCAGGAAGGTGCCAATACGCGTTCGCCATTGATTTCAACGACGCATGCGCGGCAGTTACCTGCTGTGTCCATACCTTCTTTAAAGCAAAGGTGCGGGATTTCAATGCCTTCGCGCTTGGCGACGGTCAAGATCGTATCGGTTGCACGGCCGGTTACTTCACGACCATTCAACTCAAACGTAACTGTAGGCACTTCGAGTTGTGCCAATTCGCTTCGGGTAATTGCGTTCATTATCTATTCACCTTAATCCGGGGCTACTTGCTTAAGCCAACTCATGCGGGAAGTACTTGACGACACAGTCGATAGGATTAGGCGCAGCCTGACCCAAACCGCAGATCGACGAATCACGCATCACTTGCGACAGATCTTCCAGCAAACCGACGTCCCACTTCGGCTTCTTGATCAACTCGGCTGCCTTGGCGGTACCGACGCGGCATGGTGTGCACTGGCCGCAGGATTCATGTTTGAAGAAGTCCATCATGTTGCGTGCTGCCTGTACTGCAGTATCTTTATCCGACAGGACGATAACCGCAGCCGAACCGATGAAACAGCCGTATGGTTGCAAGGTATCGAAATCGAGTGGAATCGTGTTCATCGACGCCGGCAGGATACCGCCCGATGCACCACCTGGCAGGTAGCCGTAGAAGGTTTGACCTTCCAGCATGCCGCCGCAGTGTTCGTCGATCAATTCCTGGATCGTGATACCGGCCGGAGCCAGTTTGACGCCCGGGTTTTTCACACGGCCGGAAACCGAGTACGAACGCAAACCTTTACGACCGTTACGGCCATGCGAAGTGAACCACTCGCCGCCTTTTTCCAGGATGTCGCGCACCCAGTACAGGGTTTCAAAGTTGTGTTCCAGTGTTGGACGACCAAACAAACCGACTTGCGCCACATAAGGTGGACGCAGGCGCGGCATACCGCGCTTGCCTTCAATCGATTCGATCATCGCGGATTCTTCACCGCAGATGTAAGCACCGGCGCCACGACGCAGGAAGATTTCCGGCATGTTGGCGATAGGCGGATTGGCTTTCAGTTTTTCCAGTTCCGCTTCCAGCATGGTGCGGCAACCGTGGTATTCGTCACGCAGGTAAATATAGATAGTCTGAATGTCGACTGCCCATGCAGCGATCAGCATGCCTTCGAGGAAACGATGCGGATCTTTTTCCAGATAGACGCGATCCTTGAATGTACCTGGTTCGCCTTCATCGATGTTGACTGCCATCAGGCGTGGACCTTTTTCGCCACGCACGATGCGCCATTTGCGACCGGATGGGAAACCTGCGCCACCCAGACCACGCAGGCCCGAATCTTCCATGGTTTTGATAACGGACTCAACATCACGCTCACCGGAAACACATTTTTTCAGCAGCGCATAGCCGCCTTCATTTTGATATGCGGAGAAGTCAGTGATGCTGCCCTCTGCCTGCACGATTTCTTTTTTCTCTACGGCTGCTTGTACCGCTTCGCAACTTGCGTTGATGATCGGATTCTGCCCAACCACTGCAACCGGAGCCTGTTCACAACGACCGACGCAAGGTGCGGCAATGACGCGTACTTCCTTGCCCAGGATCTTAGGCAATTTCGCCAACAGGTCTTTTGCACCAGCCATTTCACATGACAAGCCGTCGCATACGCGAACGGTCAATGCCTGCGGTGCAATGTCGCCTTCTTTAACGATATCGAAGTGATGGTAGAAGCTCGCTACTTCATACACTTCGGTTTGGGCCAGACGCATTTCTTGCGCCAGCGCAGCCAGGTGGCTGGAAGCCAGATGACCGAATTTATCCTGGATTTTGTGCAGATGTTCAATCAGCAGGTCAGCCTGGCGCGACTCGTCGCCCAGCAGTTCGCGTACTTCAGCCAATGCAGCAGGGTCGACCCGACGGCCTTTAGGCGCTTGACGCTTGCGTTCCTTCGTATTGACTACTTCTTGCACTGCAATTGGAATGACTTTGTGGTTCATGATTGTTCCTAATCAGCTTAAATACCCTGACAGTTATCAGGGTCTTCTCATCGTGTCGTTCTTTGCTACGCTTTACCGCATCGCGAAGGCCCGTCTTTCTGCTTCAGACCGCTCGACTTCCGCCATCTAATTCACTACCTATTTCTGCCCGCCGCGATCGCTTCAATTCAAGCAATCGTTGTTGCACGCATTCCGTCCGAATCAAATTCCTGCGCATCGAAAGAACGCGAGCAGCAAACCATGGCCTCCGCCTTCATTGGAAACGTACTTACCAACGATGCTTATGCTCAGGTTTGCCTATTCATTTACTCCTGAAGAAGCACATATATGCTTTTTTTAGCATAACTAAGCACTTTTCAGATGGGCGTATCTTATCGACGCGCCCCCACCTCCGGCATTGACCAAGGTCAATTTTTCACATGATCTAGAGTACATATGCACTCACCGGCCACAAAACCCAGGGAAAAATCCTTCTTCTTCCTTTATTTTCACCGTAAAAGGAATCATTCTCATCTGAATGAGGCCTTTTTTGCTCATTTCCGAGCCGCCAGAGCAAAATTATACCTCGCCCTCTTTAAGACCACATCATCGGCTGAAATAAACATATAGTAAGTCGCGCCACCATCCTTGCAAGGCAAACAGATATGCTCTGAACGACACAAAAGCGCCAGGCAATAAAAAAAGCCCCTCCCGTGAGGGAGAGGCTTTTTGCAAAACGGTCTTCGTAGACCGTTTTAGATTTGCGCTTTAGATTTGAATTACGAGATGACTTTTTCTGCACGCAAAGCTGCGATGTCTTCAGCGCTGTAGCCGAGCTGACCCAGAACTTCTTCTGTATGCTCACCCAGCAATGGCGAACGTGTCACATCGGTAGGGCTGTCCGACAGTTTGATCGGGTTACCGACTGTCAGGTATTTGCCGCGTACTGGATGATCCACTTCAACGATGGTGCCGGTTTCACGCAGCGACGGCTCTTCAGCGATTTCTTTCATCGACAGGATCGGACCGCAAGGGATATCGAACTTGTTGAGGATATCCATGGCCTCGAACTTGGTCATGGTCTTGGTCCACTCTTCGACCGTTGCGAAGATGTTTTTCAAGTGTGGCAAGCGCGATGCTGGTGTTGCGTATTCTGGATCTGTCAGCCATTCCTCTTTACCGATCACTTTGCAGATCGGTGCCCATACTGCACCTTGCGCGATGAAGTAGATGTAGGCGTTAGGATCGGTTTCCCAACCTTTACATTTCAGGATCGAACCTGGTTGGCCGCCACCCGATGCATTACCGGCGCGTGGCACGGAATCACCAAACGGAGTATCCGGATATTGTGGGTACTCTTTCATGACGCCGGTGCGTTCCAGACGCTGTTGATCGCGCAGCTTGACGCGGCACAGGTTCAACACTGCATCTTGCATAGGCGCCAAAACTTTTTGGCCGCGACCGCTTGCATGACGTTGCAACAAAGCTGCCAGGATACCCAGCGCCAGATGCAGGCCGGTACCGCTGTCGCCGATTTGCGCGCCGGTCACCATTGGTGGACCGTCATCAAAACCGGTGGTGGAAGCCGAACCGCCGGCGCATTGCGCGACGTTTTCGTACACTTTGCAGTGCTCGTATGGGCCAGGACCAAAACCCTTGACCGAGGCAACGATCATTTTTGGATTGAGTTCGTTAATACGTTCCCAGGTGAAGCCCATGCGATCCAATGCGCCAGGTGCGAAGTTCTCCACCAGTACGTCGCATTCCTTGATCAGTGTCTCGAGGACTGCTTTCCCTTTCGGGTTTTTTGTATCGAGTGTGATCGAACGCTTGTTGTGGTTGAGCATCGTGAAATAGAGGCTGTCTGCCTCAGGGATGTCACGCAATTGACCGCGTGTAGCATCGCCTTCACCTGCACGTTCAACCTTGATAACATCCGCGCCAAACCATGCCAGCAACTGGGTACATGTCGGGCCTGATTGCACGTGTGTGAAATCAAGAATGCGATAGCCGCTTAATGCCTTACTCATCAACTACTCCTATCTTTTACAAAAAAACGCGAGCAAGTCATGCCGACTCGCGCAGTACCTAGACAATAAAAATTTATTTGCACATCGTTTGAGTCATCATATCCGGGGCATACACACCAGGATCTACCCGGATAGAGATGACTGCGGACTTACGTGTTGTCTGCATTGCCTCATGCGCGCGCTGTAACGCGCCTGCAATGTGCGATGGATCGAGGACTCCTCGTCATCATCTGATAACACGCCATTTCCTTTTCCCGGATTACGTGGACGAACCGCTTGTGCCGATATCGTCACGACATCACCACCATCACCGATGTAGATAGTGTCTTTGCCGGGGAATTCATTCATTACATACGCAACACAGATACAGCGGGGAGCGGCTCAGTCTGAACAGCCGCATCAAGCTACCGCGGCCATTGCTTTAACCGTCGGCAAGGCTGGCACCCATGTTTTACGTTTTGCTTGCGCCTATCTGTAGCCAGGGCCCGATATCGCTTGCAGCACAATCCGCAAGGATAGCATCCGGACCGGCCAGCAGTCCAAATTGCCCCCGCGTTTTTCTCTGCTGTACGATAGTCCAGCCCTATCCGGACTATTTTTTGCAAATCCTGCCCAGGCGCTGTCACCAATCATTCCGGATACGGCATGAGCCCCGGCGACCTGGCCACTGCAACCTTCTTCTGTAAGGTATCTTTGAAAACCCTTGCTATAGGCTTTTAGAGATACCCTGCCAACTCCGCATTAGCTATAGCTAATACAAGTGGCCGTATCATATCGACCCGCTCGCGCTTCCATCATTGACCCCGGTCAATTTTCACAGCATGATATGCGCGCCATCCAAGCTTCCCTGCCCGACTGATTTGTTGCGGCCGCTTCCAAGCATGTAGTGCATCATTTTCAGCATCTTCCTGCCCGTTTATCGCCGCTCCAAACACATCATCCCTGCGCTGCTGTTAAGCGCAAATCTGTACACCCCCGGCACTCGCATACCGCAGCGCAACATGAGCTGCAGCAACAGTTGTCGACATCGCCATTACGTCATATGCGCAGACGAAAAAAAACGGCGTCCATAAGGACGCCGTTTTTACTTACTAAAACGAGTTTAAGGAATTCTTAAACTGCTTTAGCAGCGTGCAATGCAGCGATCTGCTCTTTGGAGTAACCCAGTTGAGCCAGAACTTCATCAGTGTGCTCACCCAACAATGGCGAACCAGTGATTTCTGGTTTCATATCGGAGAATTTGATTGGGCTACCAACGGTGAGGTATTTTTCACCACGGTCTTTGTGCTCAACTTCAACGATCGAACCGCTTTCGCGCAACGATTTGTCTGCAGCCAATTCTTTCATCGACAGAACTGGTGCGCATGGGATGTCGTACTTACGCAGAATGTCGACAGCTTCAAATTTGGTTTTGTCTTTGAGCCATTCTTCGATAGTTGCGAAGATGTCGAAAATCTTGTCTTGACGAGCTTCTGCAGTTTTGTATGCAGGATCATCAACCCATTCTTCTTTACCCAATGCTTTACAGATTGGCGCCCAAGCGTGACCTTGGATGGTGAAGTAGATGTATGCGTTAGGATCGGTTTCCCAACCTTTACATTTCAGAACCCAGCCTGGCTGACCGCCACCGCCAGCGTTACCGCCGCGTGGTACTACGTCAGTGAATTTGCCGTGTGGGTACTGTGGATACTCTTCCAGGTAACCGATTTTGTCCAGACGTTGTTGATCGCGCAGTTTAACGCGGCACAGGTTCAGAACAGCATCTTGCATCGACACTGCAACTTTTTGGCCTTTACCGGTTTTTTGACGACCCATCAGAGCTGTCAAGATACCGATTGCCAGGTGCATACCGGTGTTGGAGTCACCCAAAGCAGCTGCCGAAACAGTTGGTGGGCCGTCCCAGAAACCAGTGGTCGAAGCAGCGCCGCCAGCACATTGGGCAACGTTTTCGTAGACTTTCAAGTCTTCGTAGTGGTGGCCATCGCTGAAGCCTTTAACCGACGCCATGATCATGCCTGGGTTCAATTCTTGAACACGTGCCCAAGAGAAGCCCATACGATCCAAAGCGCCTGGACCAAAGTTCTCAACCATTACGTCGGATTCTTTGATCAGCTTTTCCAAAACTTCTTTACCTTCTTGAGTTTTGGTATCCAGTGTCAGCGAACGCTTGTTGCTGTTCAGCATCGTGAAGTACAGAGCATCTTTACCTGGGATGTCGCGCAATTGCGAACGGGTAACGTCGCCAGAACCTGGACGCTCAACTTTGATAACGTCAGCACCGAACCAAGCCAACAGCTGCGTACATGCAGGACCAGCTTGTACGTGGGTGAAATCGATGATCTTAACGCCTGCTAATGGTAATGTTTGACTCATGATTGGTAGATTTCCTTATCAATCGTTTAACTTGACTCCTGAAATCAGAATACTTTCAGGAAGTGAAAAACCACTCAGAGAGTTCTGAGTGGAATCGCGCCATTTACATGGCTTTAATCCAATACTACTTGGAGTTCTTTAACGTTCTAGTCTAGTGCCGCAGCACAAGCAGTGTCAAGTGCATGGCACGGTCGCACTACTCTGACCGTGCCACACAAAGCCATGACTTGCGCCTTGGCCTATTCCAGTATTACTTCTTCTTACCGATCGTGCTGACGATGTTCAGGTTACCGATACGGCCGGATTCAACACCAGCTGCTGGATCGATAATCGCATCGATGATGGTTGGCTTGCCCGATTTCAGCGAAGCTTCCAGTGCTTTGGTCAACTCTTCTGGAGTTTCAGCACGAACACCTTCGCCGCCCAGGGCGATACTGAATTGGTCGTACTTGGTTTTCGGATTGAAAATCATGCACGATACTTGGTGTTCTGGGTTCGCTTCGTCACCGCGGTAGATACCGCCGTTGTTCATGATGATGACGGTTACTGGCAGGTTGTAACGGGTGATTGTTTCGTATTCCATTGCGCTGAAACCGAATGCGCTGTCGCCGCAAATTGCAACGACTGGTTTGCCGGTTTCTACTGCAGCTGCAACAGCCGAACCCATACCGATACCCATTACGCCCCATGTACCTGTATCCACACGTTTGCGTGGCAGGTATTGGTCGATGACCATACGTGCGTTGTCGAGGGTGTTTGCACCTTCGTTAACCAGGGTGATGTCTGGGTAGTTTTTCAACACGTCACGGATTGCGCCGAGCGAGTTGAAGTAGTTCATGACTGGAGTAGCTGTGCTCAGTTTGGTAGCCAGTTTAGCTTTGGTGCCGGTAGCACGTTCAGCAATAGCGCCCATCCATTCTGCTGGTTTGGTCATGCCTTTCAGGCCAGCGCGCAATGCGTTGACGCAAGACTCGATGTCACCGATCAGTGGTGCAGCGATAGGTACGTTGCTGTCGATTTCGTTAGCTTGGATATCGATTTGTACGAATTTCTTCGCACCGCCCCATGTTTTGCCTTTGCCGTGTGCCAGCAACCAGTTCAGACGCGCGCCGATCAGGACAACAACGTCGGACTCTTGCAGAACCATCGAACGAGCAGCAGCTGCGCATTGTGGGTGAGTATCGGATACCAGACCTTTTGCCATCGACATAGGTGTGAATGGGATACCGGTTTCTTCGATCAGTGCTTTGATGTCTGCGTCGCATTGAGCGTAAGCAGCACCTTTGCCGAGCAGGATCAATGGCTTTTTAGCGCCTTTGATCAGTTCAACAGCGCGCGAAACAGCCGATGGTGCCGGCAGTTGTGCTGGAGCTGGGTCAACTGGAACGAACAACGATTTTTGGCCTTCTTCAGCGCTCATGGTGGTGCTGAACAGACGTGCTGGGATGTCCAGATATACGCCGCCTGGACGACCCGACAATGCGGTACGGATTGCACGAACAACTGCAACGCCGATGTCTTCGGTACGGTTGATACGGAACGAAGCTTTGCAATGTGGACGAGCGATGTTCAACTGATCCATTTCTTCGTAGTCGCCTTGTTGCAGGTCGACGATTTCACGTTCCGAAGAACCGGAAATCAGAATCATTGGGAAGCAGTTGGTGGTCGCGTTAGCCAGTGCGGTCAAACCGTTCAGGAAGCCAGGTGCGGAAACAGTCACGCAAACGCCTGGTTTTTTGGTCAGGTAACCAGCTACCGAAGCTGCATAACCTGCATTTTGTTCGTTACGGAAGCTGAAGAACTTGTTACCACGGGCTTGCCACATACGACCGATTTCGGTAACTGGGATGCCGAGCAGACCATAGATGTTGGTGATGCCGTTCATTTCCAGCGCTTCCATCAGCAGATGGAAGCCGTCTGTCAGCTCTACGCCTTCTGCTACTTCTTGAATGTCGTTTTTCATAATGAAATGTTCTCTTCGTTAATTTCAATAAAGGTTGAGCAGTCTTGCCCAATACCGTGGTTGCCGTGCTCTTGCCGCGGCTAGTTGTTACACTTGTAAGGCACCTCTAAAAACCAGACCGGTTGGTTTTTAGAGATACCCTTCAGTCAACGCTTTTATGCATAGACCATCCAAGTGGGCGTATCATATCGATCTGCCTGCGCTTCGATCATTGACCCCGGTCAATTTTCATCGCATGATATCGACCCCGCCCACCCTTCTGTCTTTTATATCTATATATCTTGTAAATGCCGACCGTAGATAACCACCCGGAACGAAATGTCATTCGTGTTCAGCTCAAGCAAAATCTTGTCTTAAAAGACATGACTGAGAGCGAATGGGCGGAGCTGGAACCGCATTTGCTCGTTGTAGATTGCCCTAAAGGCGACTTCTTGCTGCACCAGGGCGTCCATGAAATGGAACAGTATTTCATTCTGGACGGCATCCTGAAGCGCGTTGTTACCAATCAGCAAGCAAAGGAAATGATTCTGCGTTTTGCTGATGAACGTAGCATGGAGACAAGTTATGCGGCGTGGCGACTCAAAACCCCGACTCCTTACAGTATTATCTGTGTGACAAAAGCACGCGTAGTGAAGTTGCCTTTACTACAATGGATCGCCTTCATCGACAAGCATGAACACATCAAGCAGGCGTTCGAACATGACGTCATGCTGCTGATGAGCGAAATCATGGCGCACACCATCACCCTGCACTTACTCGACGCTCCTGGCCGCGTACAGCGCTTCGTACGCAAGCATCCGGAGCTGTTTGATCGCATCCCGAAGAAAGAGTTGGCGTCTTACCTGAATCTTTCGCCGGAAACCCTGAGTCGACTCAAACATCAAGGGAAAATCTGACCCCATAGTCAAATGAGGTCAGGGCTGCAGTAAATCTATACTACAAAACCATAAAATCAATACTTGCCGGAAGAATACAGTTTCGAATTAGCCATCAGGCGCAACTGGTTATCCACACTCTTCACCCCCGGCACTGCTGTCGCCACTTTCTCTGCCGCAACGTGCTCGTCTGCATGCAGCACGATCCCGCTTAATACAACACGACCTGCATCCGCCTCAATAGTCACTCTGACATCACTGGTTGCAACCGCACTGCGCAAAGCCGCCCGTACATGGGCTTCAAGCGTCATGTTTTGCAGCGCCGCTTGTGACGCCTTGGTTTCCTTGAACTCCGGCCGCGTAGTCAAATTCAGGATTTGCGATACGCAACTCTCGATCGACAGGCGATCAGTATTCAACACTAGGTCGTAGAGCACAGGATCGCCCCAGGTGACGCCGAATTGCTGATGCATACGCGCAGCATGCGCCGCATCGCTACGGCGGATTTCTGCTTCGGCAAAATCCGCATCATCGGTTTCCAGGTGGCCCATCAACCATTCGACGCGCTTCTTCATCGAACGCGTAATGCGCACCGTCACCACATGCGGCACCGAACGCAGCAAACAGGTTGCCCCCCAACCGCGCAACACCACATTGCCCTTGTTCGCCAATTCGAACACTTCTTCCGCGGTATAAATCGCCATGCCCTCTTCATCTGCCGTCAGGCGATCGACAAAGCCGGCCTTGCCTTCGCGCAAGCGGCGAATCACGCTTTTGCTCATATCCATCTTTTCGGCAAGATGCTCTATCACTTCATGGCGCATCACTGCGAGGTTTTGTGTCTGCGCAAGATGCACTGCTACATCCTTGGCAAGCGAACCCATTTCCTGCGTCATTGCGATCACTGGCATAGCTGTCTCCTTGGTTATGGTGAGGACTACATGCTCGGTCTATCAATAAATACTTCGCTTCAGGCCGACTACCTGATCTGGCAGGGTAACCATACCATCAAAACCGCGGCCCAAAAACAACGATGCCCCACGAGGCTATTCACCGCGTGGGGCATACAAGATCAGATCAGCATGAGAGCCTGATCATTCGACATCCCGTTGTGCGGGACGCCGGATCAAAGATATTACACAGGCCTATCAATCTACTGGACGCTCATCAGCGAACTCGTCAACTTTTGGTGGACGAACTTTTGCGATCAGGCGCGAGATCAGTGGCCAGAACAACATGATCAATGCCAGGCCGGTGATGGTGCCTACCAGTGGGTTGGAGAACATGACCGATACTTCGCCTTGCGATGTCAACATCGCTTGACGGAAGGAATCTTCAGCCTTGTCGCCCAGGACCAGAGCCAGGACCAACGGAGCCAGTGGGTAATCAAGTTTCTTGAACAGATAACCAATGACACCGAATACGATCATCAACCAGATATCGAACATCGCGTTGTGGACGGTGTAAGCACCGATCGCGCAAATCACGATAATCACTGGAGCGATGATCGAGAATGGAATACGCAGGATCGAAGCAAACAGTGGCACTGTGGTCAACACAACCAGCAGACCAACCAGGTTACCCAGATACATACTGGCGATCAGGCCCCACACGAAGTCTTTTTGCTCAACGAAGAGCAATGGACCAGGTTGCAGACCCCAGATCAGCAAGCCGCCGAGCAGAACCGCTGCTGTTGGCGAACCTGGGATACCCAGTGCCAGCATCGGCAGCAATGCAGCTGTACCGGCAGCATGCGCTGCAGTTTCAGGAGCAACCACGCCTTCGAGCTCACCGGTACCGAACTTGGAACCGTTCTTCGACATTTTCTTGGCCAGACCGTAAGCCATGAACGATGCAGGAGTCGCGCCACCTGGTGTAACACCCATCCAGATACCAACCAGCGAGCTGCGTACCGAAGTAACCCAGTATGCCGGCAGTTTTTTCCAGGTTTGGAATACGACTTTTGGATCGATCTTCGCGGACTTGCCGGAGAACGCCAGGCCTTCTTCCATCGACAACAGGATCTCACCGATACCGAACAAACCGATAACAGCGATCAGGAAGTCGAAGCCGCGCATGAATTCTTCGAAGCCGAAGGTCAAACGCAACTGACCGGTCACAGTATCCATGCCGACTGCAGCCAGCGCGAAGCCGAGTGCCATCGAAGCCAGGATCTTGAACGGCGAACCCTTACCCATACCAACGAAGCTACAGAAGGTCAGCAGATAAACCGAGAAGAATTCCGGAGGACCGAAACGCAGCGCGAATTTAGCAACCAGTGGAGCCATGAAGGTGATCATGACAACAGCAACGAACGCACCGATGAATGAAGAAGTGAATGCGCCGGTCAGAGCTTCACCAGCATTCCCTTTTTGCGCCATCGGATAGCCGTCGAAGGTCGTCGCAACAGACCACGGCTCCCCGGGAATGTTGAAGAGGACGGATGTAATCGCACCGCCGAACAACGCACCCCAGTAGATACAGGACAACATGATAATTGCAGATGTCGGAGACATCGAGAACGTAAGCGGCAGCAGAATCGCTACACCGTTTGCGCCACCCAGGCCAGGTAATACGCCGATCAAAACACCCAATACAATGCCGATAACCATCAGCAAGAAATTCATTGGGGTCATGATGACCGCGAACCCGTGAAATAATGAATTAATTTCTTCCATTTTACTTAAAACTCCTTGAATTCCAATCTAACTCGTTAGCTAGCACATCGATGCAATCGACATGCACAAGCTCTAGTAACCGAGGAAGCTCAAAAGATCGATAGACCCTTTGTACAGGGGCACTTTGAACCACACTTCAAACATCAAGAAGAAGACTGTATTGACGGCCAGTGCAGCAATAATCGCCTTGACTGGCGAGAACTTACCGAGAAGAACCATGAACAGTGCGATGTAGACGGCGGAGGAAACATAGATACCGAAAACCTGGATCGCGCCAACATAAATGATTGCTGGGATCAAGACTTGCAGTACGCGCTTCAGCTGCTCGCTATCGACAAATACTTCCGTGTTTTTTTCTTTACCAAAGAGGGATTGAAAAAGTGTGCCCAGTCCCGAGATACAAATAACGAGGCCGATATAGAACGGGAAGTAACCCGAACCAGGACCGTCTGTGGTCCACTCTGCACCTAGGCCCCAGCTTGAAACAACAACTGTAATACCCAGCAACAGCAGCAGAGCAGCTACAACTGCCTCGACAACATAAGTGGCAACGCCAGTGCGAACGCCACCGCTGGATTCTGAATTCTGATCCATGAGGAATGCTCCTGAAAATTTTTACAATGTAGTTGGGACAGGCGAGCAGAAGCCAGCACTACCGTTAGCCGGTAGCGCTGCTTGCTGCCTCTTACTGCCTATATCCCGATGTTGATTACTTCTTCGCCATGAAGCCGGCTTCTTGCATCAGAGTAGCGTGCTGCTTCTCTGCTGCTTCCAGCCAGACTTTGAAGTCGTTACCAGTTTTGAAGGTCGTGTTGAACGCGCCTTTTTCCATGTAGTCTTTCCATTCAGGTGTTTCACGCACCTTCTTGAACAGGTCCACATAGAATGCCAGTTGATCAGGTGTTACACCTGCTGGCATAAAGATACCGCGCAACATGGTGTAGTCGGTAGGGATACCGGCTTCTTTACATGTTGGGATGTCGTTCCACGATTGAGTTTCGGTAACCTTGGTTTTGTACGGCATACGCTCATGATCGAATACGCATTGCGCTTTCAACTTACCTGCACGCCATTGCGAAACTGCTTCGATAGGATTGTTAACCGTTGATTGCAAGTGGTTACCAACCAACTGCACTGCAACTTCACCACCGCCTTTGAATGGGATGTAGATGAATTTGGTGCCGGTTGCTTTTTCCAGGCCAACAGTAATGATTTGATCTTCCTGTTTGGAACCTGTACCGCCCATTTTGAATTTATTAGGGCCGGCTGCTTTTACCGCATCGATGTACTCTTTTGCGGATTTGTATGGCTGTTCTGCATTGGTCCACAGAACGAATTGATCCAGTGCCAACATCGCTACTGGAGTCATGTCACGCCAGTTGAACGGAACACCGGTAGCCATAGGCGTGGTGAACAGGTTCGACAAGGTGATAATGATTTTGTGCGGATCGCCTTTGTCATTTTTAATGCCAAGGAAGCCCTCAGCACCGGCACCACCCGATTTATTGACGACGATCAGCGGTTCTTTCATCAATTTGTTTTTGATGATCACGCCTTGGATCAGACGAGCCATTTGGTCAGCGCCACCGCCTGTACCTGCTGGAACTACGAATTCGACTGGCTTGGTTGGTTCCCAAGCGGCGAATGCTGGAGTTGCAGCGAGAGCTACTGCGGCAAATGCACCGGCTGTTGCCATTGCCATGCCGCTTTTCGAATGCGAAATGAAATCCTTGATCATTGCTTGTCTCCTGTTAATAATAATTTTACCTACGGTACTACTTGCCGCGTCAGGGTGCCTTGTGAGCACTAGCACCGTGCGGCCAACGATGCCTTCTACGTAACTTGAAGTTACTTTCGTTTTCCGAGGATAGTGTGACCATTCCTCCAAAAACTTCTTGACCTAGGTCAAGTTTCCGGACCGCGACCTCCTTTGATCGCGTCACTTGTTTGCTATCCGAGCCACTCTCGCGAGTTAATGAGATACATATACGGCCTCCTTTAACCATACCTGCATCACAACGAACATCTTTCAACGTGCCTGTCTTATTTACGGCTATCAGTGAACGATATTTCTTTGCTCTGATCCAAACACTGCATTTTTGATTGCATTGCGACATCAATTCATCGCTTTGCATCAGTGTGCCATCCTTAGGGCGTAAGTTGGTGAAAAATTTATATACGTATTTATACGTATTTCTTTTCATTTTCTTGAGTTTGCGAGAACTCGGCCCAGCTTTCCTTGATGCCGGTTAAGAATTAACATTTTTAATGCATTAAGACCTATCTTGCCGCACATCCCGCCCGTTACACCCGTCAAAACCGCTTGTACACAAGAAAAAAGCCCATGAAGATCAATATATCTTCATGGGCTTCATCATCTTATCGATGGCGCAAACGTTGAATTAAGCGACTTTTTGCAGTTTGACCTGCCCGGTCTCTTCATTCATGGTCTTCGCCAGCAATTTGACCAAGGCATATACCGTATCAATGTGCGGTGTAGGGGTTTCAGTCAAACGACCCAGCTCTGCAACTGAACCTACCAATGCATCGATCTCTGGATCGCGGCCGGCTTCTACGTCTTGCAACATCGATGTTTTGTGTTTGCCGACTTTTTCTGCACCGGCGATACGCTTCTCGAGCGTGACGCGGAATTCGATGCCGAGTTTGTGCGCGATGGTTTGCGCTTCGGTCATCATTGCAGCAGCCAGTTCACGCGACAGCGGATATTGGCAAATGTCTTGCAGTGTCGAGTGCGACAGCGCGCTGATCGGGTTGAATGTCAGGTTGCCCCACAATTTCAACCAGATTTCCGAACGGATGTTGTCCAATACTGGCGATTTGAAGCCAGCGTTGGTAAAGCATTCCGATACGCGGGTTGCGCGTTCGCTGGTCGAACCGTCGAGTTCGCCGATAGGGAAACGATCACCTTCGATGTGCTTGATGACGCCTGGCGCGATCAATTCCGATGCCGGGTACACGACGCAGCCAAGCACGCGATCCGCAGGAATCTTGGCAGTGATCTTGCCGGTTGGGTCTACGCTTTCTACGCGTGTACCAGCCAGCTTGCCACCGTGCTTGTGGAAGTACCAGAATGGAATACCGTTCTGCATCGTCACGATGACAGTCTCTGGTCCGATCAGTTTTGGCAGGTCGTCAGCGATGGCTTCGAGTTGATGCGCCTTCATAGCCAAAACGATAACGTCTTGATGACCGGCTTCGTCGTAGTTGTTGGTTGCCTTGACGTTGGATGCGATGTGTTCGGAACCATCGTGCATGATCAGCTTGGCGCCGTTTTTGCGGATGGCTTCCAGATTCGCGCCACGAACGATGAAAGTAACATCTTCACCTGCCAACGCCAGCTTCACGCCAACGTAACCACCAATAGCACCTGCCCCAATAATTGCAATTTTCATATCAATACCTCGCCACTATTATTTAAAATCATTTGTGAGCTTGCCAATGCCGGCAATCTCAACTTCCACGACGCTACCTGGCTTCATCGAGCCGACACCTACCGAGGTGCCGCACAAGATGATGTCGCCCGGGAACAGCGTCATATCGGCGGAAATCATGCTGACCAATTGCTGCGTGGAGAAACGCATATCGCTAATTGGATAGTTTTGACGAACATCGCCGTTGAGGACAGTTTTAACAACCAGTGTGGTCGGATCCAGGTCGGTGGCAATCGTTGGGCCGAATGGGCAGAAGGTATCCAGACCTTTTGCGCGCACCCATTGTGCAAACGATTCATCACGATTCAGGATAGTTGCAACGGTAACGTCGTTGGCAACGGTATAACCAAATACATAATCCATCGCGTCCGCTTCCGACACTGCTTTAGCAGTTTTGCCGATAACGATACCAAGCTCGCCTTCGAACACGACTTTGTCGTCTGTAGGCGGCTTCTGGATGGTTTCACCCGGGTTCAGGTAGGAGTTAGGTGCCTTGATCAGGTACAGCGGCTCTGCTGGATCTGCCAGGTTCAATTTCTTCGCCAGTTCGTGGAAGTTGTTCCACATGGCGATGATTTTGGTAGGTTGTGCCGGCATCAGGACTTTAACGTCATTGATATTCAACACGGTGTCTGTTTTAACCGGGTTAGCGTACATGTCGCCGGTATGAACCTGAATGTTGTCGCCTTCAAGCGTACCGAACTGAGTGTTACCTGCGTGACTAAACCGTACCCAACGTTTTGACATTTTTTGCTTTCTTAAGATTTCGAAACTTGTACTGTCAGCAAAGGCAAGCAGCAGAGGCAGACCAGCGCCATGGCGCGATCACATTCCGGTGCGCATAGCGCACTTGCTGCATTTACTTCATTTGCATTTGCCAACTATCTCTAAAGCAAACACCGGGTATTTGCTGTAGGGATAACACTCCCCATGCATGGGGAGTGTCAGTACTACTTATTACAGAACCGATTTCAACAAACGGCCCATTTCAGCTGGATTGCGCGTGACTTTGATGCCGCACGCTTCCATCACAGCCAGTTTCTCTTGCGCTGTACCTTTGCCGCCGGAGATGATCGCACCAGCATGGCCCATACGTTTGCCTGCAGGAGCGGTAACACCAGCGATGAAGCCGACAACCGGTTTTTTCATGTTGTCTTTGATCCAGCGTGCGCAGGTTTCTTCTGCGTCGCCACCGATTTCACCAACCATGATGACTGCGTCGGTGTCAGGATCGTCATTGAACATGCGCAGCACGTCGATGTGCTTCAAACCGCTGACTGGATCGCCGCCGATACCAACCACGGTCGATTGACCCAGGCCGAATTCAGCCAGTTGACCAGCTGCTTCGTAGGTCAATGTGCCGGAACGCGAAACCACGCCGATACGGCCTTTCTTGTGGATGTGACCTGGCATGATGCCGATCTTGATTTCATCAGGTGTAATCAAGCCTGGGCAGTTAGGTCCGAGCAACAGGGTTTTCTTGCCTTCCATGCGTTGCTTGGTGCGGATCATGTCGCGTACCGGGATACCTTCGGTAATGCAGATAACCAGATCAACGCCGGCATCAACAGCTTCGTCGATTGCAGCGGCAGCAAACGGAGGCGGAACATAGATAACCGAAACGGTTGCACCTGTTTCAGCTTTCGCTTCAGCGACGGAACCGTAGATAGGCACGCCTTCGAACGATTCGCCTGCTTTTTTAGGGTTCACACCTGCTACGAAACAGTTTTTACCGTTTGCGTATTCGATACACATCTTGGTATGGAACTGACCGGTTTTACCAGTGATACCTTGGGTGATAACTTTAGTGTCTTTATTGATCAGGATTGACATGCTTATTTCCCCTGTGCTGCGTTGACGACTTTTTCAGCCGCTTCAGCCATGTTGTTTGCCGTGATGATAGGAAGACCCGATTCAGCCAGGATCTTCTTGCCCAGTTCTTCATTGGTACCAGCCATACGAACGACCAGTGGAACTGTCAGATCAACTTGTTTTGCTGCAGCGATCACGCCTTGCGCAATCACGTCGCACTTCATGATGCCGCCGAAGATGTTAACCAGGATCGCCTTGATGTCCGGGTTCTTCAACATGATCTTGAATGCTTCAGTTACTTTCTCAGTCGTAGCACCACCGCCTACGTCGAGGAAGTTGGCTGGCGAACCGCCGTACAGCTTGATGACGTCCATGGTTGCCATAGCCAGACCAGCGCCGTTCACCAGGCAGCCGATATTGCCGTCGAGCGAGATGTAGGTCAGGTCGAATTTCGATGCTTCGATTTCAGCTGGATCTTCTTCGTCCAGATCGCGCATTTCCTGGATTTCAGGATGACGGTACATGGCGTTCGAATCGAAGTTGAATTTCGCGTCGAGTGCAACGATACGGTCGTCGCCGGTTACGATCAACGGATTGATCTCAGCCAGCGATGCATCGGTTTCGTCGAATGCTTTGTACAGGCCTTGCATGAATGCACGTGCCTGGCCGATCGAACCTTCCGGTACGCCGATTTTGCGGGCGATGTCATCAGCCTCGCTATCGAGCAAACCTTTGACTGGATCGATGAATACCTTGTGGATTTTCTCAGGAGTGTGTTCAGCGACGTGCTCGATGTCCATGCCACCTTCGCTGGATGCCATCAGGGCAACGCGTTGGCTACCACGGTCAACAACCATACCGACGTACAGTTCTTTTTTGATGTCTGCGCCTTCTTCGATCAGCAAACGCTTAACCAGACGGCCTTCAGGACCGGTTTGGTGTGTTACCAGCGTCATGCCGAGGATGTCGTTTGCGTATTTACGCACTTCATCCAGCGATTTTGCGACCTTGACACCACCGCCTTTGCCACGGCCACCTGCGTGAATCTGTGCCTTCACAACCCAAACTTTACCGCCGAGTTTTTCTGCAGCCTGAACAGCTTCATCTACGGAAAAACAGGGGAAACCTTTTGGTGTCGTAACACCGTACTTACGCAGTATTTCTTTTCCTTGATACTCGTGGATATTCATGATCGTCCTTGTTGATAATCAATTTTTGGCAGCTTTACGCTGCGATAAATTTTCTTTTGCTTGAATCCACGCAAAAACCGTCGATGCTCCCAGCAAAAAAGCTGCTATTTTAACTGCTGCTATATCGAAATTAACGGTGACGTGGATTGTCCGAGAAGAGTATCCCGTTATCCTTGACCACGGTTAAGATTCGATACTTGCCGCACCATAATCGACCATACTTATGCAAAAATCGATTAAGAAAACGGCGATCGCGCGAAGATTAATTCGCTATCAGTTACAACAAATGGAGTGAGCTGCAAATTTGACGCGGCGCAACATCGAACCGATAGATTGATGTACACAGTCAAATTGCCTTGCATCCACTGCGATTGCGTCAGGTCATGACACAATCCACAAGGATACCGTGCTCAAACGCCTACTTCGCCCCGTTGAAACTCAGCCCAGTTCACCGAGCGTGTTACGCGGGTTCCAGAGGCAGTCATGGTTTCATAGCAGCGTGCTTTGGCGGCTTGAATTGCTTCGACCAGGAAATCGGCTTCATACACTTTCAGGAGATGCGCTTGGCAAGTTTCCAGATAATGTTGAAGACGCTTGCGACCACCTGCGGCGACGGCAAGATCATCGTCGGTGTTCGCATCCCAATACCAGCTCAAGCCGAGTTCGTAAAACGCTGCGTTATAAGCGTTACGATGTAGATCCGCTGCATCATCTGCAGAATATTGATCCAACGCGGCTGTGAACATAGTAAGTCTCCTGTCTAAATTTTGGTACTCATTTAGCGTTGTTTTCTAAACTTAAATGCATCTTAGGGGCAAAAAATGATTAGGCATAGTTAAAGTATTTAATCATAATGATTCCTTTTAGCTTATACATCGACTATTCCTGCCATGAAGAACGCGACACTCCGGCAATTGAAGGTTTTTGAGACGGTTGCCCGCCATCTGAGCTTTTCGCGCGCTGCGGAAGAGCTGCACCTGACGCAACCGGCCGTTTCCACCCAGGTCAAGAAGCTGGAAGAACACGCCGGCCTCGCCCTGTTCGAGCAACTCGGCAAGAAAATCTACCTGACGCCCGGCGGCTCGGAGCTGCTGCATTACAGCCGCACCATCATCCAGCAGTTCCAGGAAGCGGAAGATGCGATGACCCAGTTCAAGGGCATCACCGGCGGCAAGCTGAACGTGGCCGTTATCAGCGCCGGCGATTACTTCTTCCCGCGCCTGCTGGTGGAGTTTGCGCGCAGCCATCAGGGTGTGACGCTGAACCTGTCGGTACATAACCGTGAAGGTTTGCTGAACCAGATGAGCAGCAACCTGACCGATATTGCGATTATGGTGCGTCCGCCGACCGATATGGACACCATCAATGAAGCCTTTGCACCGCATCCTTACGTGATCGTGGCAGCACCGGATCACCCCCTGGTATCGCAGAAAAACATTCCAATGAGCAGGCTGATGCAGGAACCGTTCGTAGTACGTGAAAAAGGTTCGGATACCTGGCATTCAATGGAGGACGGCTTCGGCGAACGTATCAACGACATCAACGTCGCGATGGAAATCCGCAGTACCGAGACCATCAAACAAGCGGTGATTGCCGGCATGGGCGTGAGCTTCCTGTCCGCCCATACCATCAGCCTGGAATTGCAAGCCGGTAGCCTGGCCGTGCTGGACGTAGAAGGCTTCCCGGTCATGTTGAACTGGTATATCGTGCACCGGAAAAACAAGCGCCTGCCGCCGGTCGCACAAGCCTTTAAAAACTTCCTGCTGACCGAAGGACCGGAACTGATCGAACGCCTGATCCGTTACAACCCGAAACCTGGCAAGCAGTTGAGCAACCTGCCGCCGAAAGCATTGGGCAAGAACAAAAAGTAATTCCTTTCATCGCCCATGAAAAAAGCCCGCTAGTCTCTGCAGACTGGCGGGCTTTTTTATCGCGTATAGCGCTGTTTATACCTTCAAAATAATTTTGCCGATGTGTGTGCTGGTTTCCATCAGCGCATGCGCTTGTGCTGCTTCTTCCAATGGGAAGGTTTGGTAGATGACCGGTTTGATCTTGCCTGCTTCGATCAGCGGCCACACACGTTCACGCAATTGTTTCGCAATCGCAGCCTTGAATGCCACCGGACGCGGACGCAAAGTCGAACCCGTAATCGTCAGGCGACGCAACAGGATTTGACCCAGGCTGACTTCTGCCTTGTTGCCACCCAGCAGCGCGATGAAAACGAGACGGCCGTCATCCGCGAGGCAGCGGATTTCACGCGACACGTAATCACCACCGACCATATCGAGAATCACATCGACACCTTTGCCACCGGTCGCAGCTTTGACTACTTCGACAAAGTCTTCAGTCTTGTAATTGATGCCGCGTTCGGCCCCCATCACTTCGCAAGCGCGGGCCTTGTCATCGCTGCCAGCGGTTGCAAACACGCGATGACCAAGCGCCTTGGCGATCTGTATCGCCGTGACGCCGATACCGGAGGTACCACCTTGCACCAGCAAGGTTTCATCACCGCTCAGACCGACGCGGTCAAACACATTGCTCCAGACTGTAAAGAATGTTTCTGGCAGTGAAGCGGCTTCGACTGCATCCAGGCCTTTAGGAATAGGCAGGCATTGCTCGACCGGCGCCGTGCAGTACTCGGCGTAACCACCACCCTGTGCCAGCGCGCAAATCATGTCGCCGATTTTGAAACCACTACCCGCCAGGTCACCGCCGACGATTTCACCGGCCACTTCCAGGCCTGGCAAATCCGACGCGCCCTTAGGCACAGGGTAATTACCCGTGCGTTGCAGGACGTCAGGACGGTTAATACCAGCGGCATGTACTTTGATCAACACTTCGCCAGCCTTGGGCTCAGGCATGGGACGCTCGCAAAGCTTCAAGACATCTGGTGGGCCTGGCTGAGTAATCTCGATCGCGCGCATGGTAAATCCTTTAATTGTGTAGACGTTGAAGGCAGCAAGGATATTCGATAATCGATTTATCTGCCAATCCCATGCGCAAATCGCTGCAACCTCGTTAAACCACGCGTCCGGCCATCGGTGACGATGGGGAAGCGGCGAATTTACGGGCGATACGACCTGCCAGGTAAGCATTGCGTCCGGCTTCTATACCCAGTTTCATTGCATGCGCCATGCGTACCGGATCTTGCGCACCGGCAATCGCGGTGTTCATCAGCACGCCATCGCAACCCAGTTCCATCGCAATCGCGGCATCCGAAGCGGTACCGACACCCGCATCGACGATGACCGGGACTTTGCTTTGTTCGATGATGAGCGACAAATTCCACGGGTTGAGGATGCCCATGCCGGAACCGATCAAGGACGCCAGCGGCATGATGGCGGCACAACCGATATCTTCCAGCATGCGCGCCTGGATCGGATCATCGCTGCAATAGACCATCACATCAAAGCCATCCTTGACCAGCGTTTCTGCTGCTTTCAGGGTTTCCGGCATATTCGGGAACAGGGTCTTTTCATCGCCCAGTACTTCGAGCTTGCAGAGCTTGTGGCCGCCGAGGATTTCACGGCCCAGTTGCAAGGTGTAAACCGCATCAGCGGCGTTGTAGCAACCGGCCGAGTTCGGCAACAAGGTGTATTCGGATGGCGGCAGCACATCGAGCAGGCTCGGTGCATTCGGGTCTTGCCCGATATTGACGCGGCGAATCGCGACGGTGACGATTTGTGCGCCGCTGGCTTCGCTGGCAGCGCGGGTCTGTTCGAGGTCTTTGTATTTACCGCTGCCTACCAAGAGGCGGGAGCGATAAGTGGTGCCGGCGATCGTCAGTTGCTCGTCGGCGAAATGTGGACTACTCATGGTGTAACTCCTCTGGAATACCTAAACAGCAAATAAAAGGCAAGCTCGCGCTTGCCTTCTATTTGCTTCATTCATTAACCGCCACCTATGGCGCGCACGATATCAATGGAGTCCGTCGCCAGCAAACGACGTTGCGGCCAATCGCTATCCGACAGGACTTCGCGATTGATGGCGACGGCTATGGCCTTGCCGGTCAAGGACAAGGATGCCACCAGGTCGCTCACGGTGGAGCCGTCCTCGACCTGATATGCGCTGCCATTCAGCTGTAGCGTGATCATCATTGCTTTTGATAAATCTCGGCACCACTCTTCACGAACTCGATTGCCTTCACTTCCATGCCCGCTTTCAAAGCCTGGATTTCCGTGATGCCCTGCTTCGCTGCATAGTCACGCACTTCCTGAGTGATTTTCATCGAACAGAAATGCGGGCCGCACATCGAGCAGAAATGCGCGACCTTGGCTGAATCCTTGGGCAAAGTTTCATCATGGAATTCGCGCGCCTTGTCCGGATCCAGACCGATGTTGAACTGGTCCTCCCAACGGAATTCGAAACGCGCTTTCGACAAGGCATTGTCACGAATCTGCGCACCGATATGACCTTTCGCCAGATCGGCGGCATGTGCAGCGATTTTGTAAGTGATGATGCCGTCCTTGACGTCGACCTTGTTCGGCAAACCGAGATGCTCTTTCGGCGTGACATAGCAAAGCATCGCCGTACCATACCAACCGATCTGCGCCGCACCGATACCGGAAGTAATGTGGTCATAGCCCGGTGCAATATCGGTCGTCAACGGCCCCAGCGTATAGAACGGCGCTTCATGGCATTGTTCCAGTTGCAGGTCCATGTTTTCTTTGATCAGGTGCATAGGGACATGACCAGGACCTTCGATCATCACTTGCACATCATGCTTCCATGCGATCTGCGTCAGCTCTCCCAGCGTTTTCAATTCACCCAGTTGCGCTTCATCATTCGCGTCATAGATGGAACCCGGACGCAAGCCATCGCCCAGGCTGAAGGACACGTCATAGGCTTTCATGATTTCGCAGATGTCTTCGAAGTGTTCGTACAGGAAAGATTCCTTGTGATGTGCGAGACACCACTTCGCCATGATGGAACCGCCACGCGACACGATGCCGGTCATGCGCTTCGCCGTCAGTGGCACATAGCGCAGCAAGACACCGGCATGGATGGTGAAGTAATCGACGCCCTGCTCTGCCTGTTCGATCAGCGTGTCGCGGAAAATTTCCCAGGTCAGGTCTTCGGCCTTGCCATTTACCTTTTCCAGCGCCTGGTAAATCGGCACGGTACCGATAGGCACGGGCGAGTTGCGGATAATCCATTCGCGTGTTTCATGGATGTGTTTGCCGGTCGACAGATCCATTACATTGTCGCCGCCCCAACGTATCGCCCAAGTCATTTTTTCGACTTCTTCACCGATCGAAGAAGTGACCGCCGAGTTACCGATATTCGCGTTGATTTTGACCAGGAAGTTACGCCCTATGATCATAGGTTCGATTTCCGGGTGATTGATGTTGGCTGGAATGATGGCGCGGCCGCGCGCGATTTCACTGCGCACAAATTCTGCAGTGATCTCTTGTGGAATCGCAGCACCGAACGATTGCCCCGGGTGCTGACGTCCCATCAACTCGGCCAGCTTCTCACCTTTAGGACCGGATTTTTTCAGTTCTTCCAGGTAGGCGCGACGATTCATGTTTTCACGGATCGCAACGAATTCCATTTCCGGCGTGATGATGCCCTGACGTGCGTAGTGCATTTGCGAGACGTTTTTACCAGCCAATGCACGACGTGGTTTGCGATGCAGGTTGAAACGCAACTCGGCCAGCTTCGGATCGTTCAGGCGTTCTATCCCGTATTCCGACGTCGGGCCTGGTAGTTCTTCCGTGTCATTGCGTTCGAGTATCCACGGCAGGCGCGGCGTATCCAGGCCGGAACGTATATCTATCTTCGCCGCAGGGTCGGTGTAAGGACCCGAGGTGTCATACACATAGATGGGTGGGTTCTTTTCAAAACCGAACGAAGCTGGCGTATCGGACTGCGTAATCTCACGCATAGGCACGCGGATGTCGGGACGCGAACCTTCGATATAAATTTTGCGGGAATTCGGCAGCGGCTGGATTGCTGCTTCGTCTACTGTCGCAGTGGCGGACAGGAATTTGGGATTGGCATTCATTTTGGCTCCTTGGCTAACTACAGTGGCTTGGAGCCAGCTCAGGAGGTTTCGAGGACAGCTATCGTTTCAAGGAGGGCATCGTGGGGCGATGCAATGCGGATTCCTGATGCGACATCGTTCTCGTTAGCTTCCCTTCGCTGGCATTATCCAGATCAGGTTCAAGGGTTTTTCTCACCCGGCGGGATGCGGTATGCATCTGCCTAGGACCCCTAGCTTTTTACTTCTACAACGGGTGCAACAAACTACAACGCGAGTCTATGCAATAAAACGACTACGTCAATTGACCCGGGTCAAACTTTTACATCTGACATGAATGGCTTGCTTGCCTACCGGAAAACAAACCATTCATGTCAGTTCTGGAAAACGGCAAGGATGCTGTTTTCCAGAAACTGTTACAACTCAGCTATTACTTAACTGTTGCGATGTGCAACAAGTTGGTTGTACCCGATTCACCGAATGGCAAGCCAGCCGAGATAGCGATGTAATCACCCTTCTTGGCAAAACCTTCATGCACAGCGGCCGCCACTGCTTCGCTGACCATATCATCAACAGACTTAACATCCTGGCCACCAACGATCGAGTGGATACCCCAAACCCATGCCAGACGACGTGCGGTCTTCAGTTCTGGAGTGATGCTCAGGATCGACGTGGTCGGACGTACACGCGCAGCGCTCATGCTGGTGCTGCCGGATTTTGTGTATGTCACAGTAGCGACAGCTTTGATCGCAGCCGTGGTGTCACGCAAGGCGTTGCAAATTGCATCTTCCGCGGTTGGACGTGGTGTCACTTGCTGTGCATCCAGCAGTGTGCGGTAGACCGGATCGCTTTCCACTTCCTTGATGATGCTGTCCATCATTTGAACGGCACGAACAGGGTTCTTGCCGCTGGCCGATTCCGCAGACAACATCACGGCATCTGCGCCTTCATAAATGGCGTTGGCTACGTCCGATGCTTCTGCACGGGTTGGCATAGGCGATTCGGTCATCGATTCCAACATGTGTGTTGCAACGATAGTTGGACGGCCGTATTTACGCGATACACGGATGATTTCTTTCTGAGCGCGCGGCACTTGCGAGATCGGCAGTTCAACACCCAAATCACCACGAGCAACCATGACGGAGTCAGAAGCTTTGCAGATCGCATCGATGTCGAGCATTGCTGCTGGTTTTTCGATCTTCGATTGAATCAGAGCGCGGTCGCCGATGATCTTGCGTGCATCTTCGATATCGGAAACTTGTTGCACGAACGACAGAGCTACCCAGTCCACGCCCAACGACAATGCGAATTCCAGATCAACCAGATCTTTCGGTGTCATTGCAGGGATAGGCAGAATTGCGTCTGGCACGTTGACGCCTTTGCGGTTCGAAATCTTACCGCCGGTAGTCACACGTGTGACGATGCGGTCACCCGAGTTGCTTTCGATCGAAACACGAATTTTGCCGTCATCGAACAACAGGTTTTGACCAGCTTTGACAACTTCGAACAGTTCAGGATGTGGCAGGTAAACGCGTGTTGCATCACCTGGAGTCTGATCGCGGTCGAGCACGAATTGCGAACCTTCAGCCAACACAGCGGAATCGCCATTGAAGGTACCCAGACGAATCTTCGGACCTTGCAGATCGCAGAGGATGGCAACCGGACGGCCGTATTTGGTTTCCAGGCTACGCACGATTTCGTGACGTGCGCGGTGATCTTCGTGCGAACCATGGCTGAAGTTGAAGCGGAACATGTCCACTCCAGCTTCAAACAATGCGCTGATGGTTTCCAGATCGCCACTTGCTGGGCCCAGGGTAGCAACGATTTTTGCTTTACGATTACGTCTCATGACAGATCTTCTTCTTAAATGAAAAATGAAAAATGAATACCGCTATGACTGGATCACAGACACAGCGGGAAAATAAATTACAAAATCAGGATGGCCCGGAAGTCATTCACGTTGGTACGTGTCGGACCACTGACGATCAGGTCACCGAGTGCACTGAAGAAACCATAACCATCGTTGTTCTCCAACATGGCTTTGGCATTCAGGCCTTGCTCAGCGGCACGGGTCCATGAATCTGGTTGATAGATGGCACCGGCGTTGTCTTCCGAACCATCGATACCATCGGTGTCGCATGCCAACGCATGTATACCGGCAGTACCTTGCAGGGACACTGCCAGGCTCAACAGGAATTCTGCATTGCGGCCGCCACGACCTTTGCCGCGTACGGTGACAGTCGTTTCACCGCCGGACAGGATGACGCACGGCTTGGCAAACGGCTGGCCATATTTCGCAACCTGCTTGGCCAACGCTGCATGCACCATACCGACGTCGCGCGACTCACCTTCAAGGTCATTGGACAGGATGTAAGGCGTGATACCGGCAGCGCGCGCTTTGGCCGCAGCGGCTTCCAGTGCATGCTGTGCGGTTGCCATCACATGGTGTTCATTGCGTGCGAAACGCGGATCACCCGGCTTCGGTGTTTCACCAGCGCCGGATTCGAGATGCTTCAGGATATTGTCCGGAATTTCGATGCCGTATTTTTTCAGGATCGCCAGGGATTCCGCACAAGTCGTCGGATCAGGCAGGGTAGGACCGCTGGCGATCACACCAGGATCATCGCCCGGCACATCGGAGATCAGCAGCGTCACGACACGTGCCGGGGCACATGCCAACGCCAGGCGACCACCTTTGATGGCGGACAGGTGCTTGCGCACACAGTTCATTTCGGAAATCGTTGCGCCGCTTTTCAGCAGGGCTTTATTCAATGCTTGCTTTTGCTCAAGCGTAATGCCTTCACCCGGCAAGCTCAGCAAGGCGGAACCGCCGCCAGTGATCAGGCACAAAACCAGATCATCTTCGGTCAAACCCTTGACCAGTTCCAGCATACGGCCAGCTGCCTGACGGCCAGCTTCATCCGGGACCGGATGTGCCGCTTCTACTACTTCAATTTGTTTGCAGTCAGCGCCGTGACCATAACGCGTCACGATCAAGCCTTCTACTTTGCCTGGCCACGTATCTTCAACTACCTTGGCCATTGCTGCAGCACCTTTACCGGCGCCAATCACCAGGGTACGACCCTTGGCAGATTGTTTAGGCAGATAGGCAGGCATGCACTTCTGTGCGCTCACGGCCTCAACTGCGGTGGCATACAGGTCATTCAAAAACTGACGTGGATCAATCGACATGGGGCAAGCTACTTTTAAAAATTTTGAATCAAACCGGCATTGCACCTGAATGCAATGCCGGCAGCAGTACTCAAATCAGTCGAACGAATTACGCCTTGGCGATTTCGTGGTTCGACATGATTTCGATCGCGCGGCACAGTGCCGAGTGATCCAGACCGCTCATGCCATTTGCTGCGCATGCGTTCATCAATTCCTGGGTGTTTGCAGTGTTAGGCAACGATACGCCCATTGCTTTTGCACCTTGCAATGCCAGGTTCAAATCTTTTTGATGCAGTTCGATACGGAAGCCTGGGTTGAATGTACGTTTAACCATACGTTCACCGTGTACTTCCAGAATACGCGAGTTAGCAAAACCGCCCATCAGAGCCTGACGGACTTTTGCTGGATCTGCGCCTGCTTTCGATGCGAACAACAGGGCTTCGGAAACAGCCTGGATGTTCAATGCAACGATGATTTGGTTTGCTACTTTGGTGGTTTGACCGTCGCCGTTGCCGCCAACTAGGGTGATGTTTTTACCCATCAGTTCAAACAAAGGTTTGACTGTGTTGAACGCTGCTTCCGAACCGCCGACCATGATGGTCAGTGAAGCTGCTTTAGCACCGACTTCACCGCCGGATACTGGTGCATCCAGGTATTCGCAACCCAGTGCATTTACTTTTTTCGCGAATTCTTTGGTAGCGATAGGCGAGATCGAGCTCATGTCGACCACGATTTTGCCTTTAGCCAGACCAGCCGCAACACCGTTTTCTGCGAACAGAACTGCGTCCACGTGCGGGGTATCCGGCACCATGGTGATGATGATGTCTGCGCTCTTGGCAACTTCAGCGCCCGATTTGCAAACTGTTGCGCCGCCGTCGATCAATTCTTGTGCTGGTGCTTTTTGATCATGCAAAAACAGTTGGTGACCACCCTTTTGCAGGTTCAGCGCCATTGGTGCGCCCATGATACCCAAACCAATAAATCCAACTTTTGCCATGACTGACTCCTGATTATATTTAAGTGTGAACTACGTACTCAGTAAAAATACTAAGCGGCCCGATGTCGGACCGCTCAGTATGCTTAGAGACGCTACATTATAGGCCGTGCGCTGCGCGCCAGCCCAATCCTTCTACCGTACCAGCTTTAGGCTTGTACTCACAACCGATCCAGCCCTTGTAACCAATTTCGTCCAGGAACTTGAACAGGAAGGTGTAATTGATTTCGCCTGTACCTGGTTCAAAACGACCTGGATTGTCTGCCAGTTGCAGATGAGGAATAACCGCGAGGTTGTTCTTCATCGTGTTGGCCAACTCACCTTCCATGCGTTGCATGTGATAGATGTCGTATTGGAAAAACAGGTTGTCGGAACCGACTTTGGCAATGATGTCCAGAGTCTGTTTCGTACCGGTCAGGAAGAAACCCGGGATATCGAATGTGTTGATCGCTTCGATCAACAGTGGGATACCTTCAGCTTTCAATTTAGCAGCCGCATATTTCAAGTTCGCAACCAGGGTTGCTTCTGCTTGTTCATGCGTTACGCCTGTAGGCACGATACCGGACAGGATGTTGACCTGTTTGGTACCGAGCACTTTGACGTATTCAATTGCTTTGTCCACGCCGGCTTTGAATTCTTCTACGCGATCCGGATGGCAAGCGATACCACGCTCACCACCAGCCCAGTTACCGGCTGGCAGGTTATGCAACACCATTTCCAGGTTGTTTTCTTTCAATTTCGCTGCGACATCAGCCGCAGGGAAATCGTATGGAAACAAGAATTCAACGCCTTTGAAGCCATTCTTTGCAGCTTGTTCAAAGCGGTCCATGAATGGAACCTCATTGAACAGCATCGTCAGATTAGCAGCAAGTTTCGTCATCTTAAGCACCCTTAACGTCGAGGATTTCTTCGAATTCGTTGATCGCGTTGATCTCGGTACCCATCGCGATATTGGTTACGCGTTCGAGGATGATTTCAACAACGACTGGTACCTTGAATTCTTTGATCCACTCTTGCGCTTTTTTCAGTGCAGGAGCGATGTCGTCAGGGTTGTAGACGCGAATTGCTTTGCAGCCCAGACCTTCGGTAACTTTAACGTGATCAACACCGTACGAAGCGTTTTCGGTCGAGTTGATGTTGTCGAATGCCAGCGATACGCAGTAGTCCATTGTGAACATACGTTGTGCTTGACGGATCAGGCCCAGGTAGGAGTTGTTCACCAGAACGTGGATGTATGGCAGGTTGAATTGCGCGCCTGCAGCCAATTCTTCGATCAGGAACTGGAAGTCGTAATCGCCTGTGATAGCAACGATTTCGCTGGTTGGATCAGCAGCCCGGACACCCAGGGCAGCTGGGATAGTCCAGCCCAATGGACCTGCTTGACCGCAGTTGATCCAGTTACGTTCTTTGTACACGTGCAGGAATTGACCCGCAGCGATTTGCGACAGACCGATGTTCGAAATGTAGCGTGCGGTTTTGCCGAACACTGCGTTCATTTCTTGGTAAACACGTTGTGGTTTGATCGGTGTTACGTCGAAATCCGTTTTACGCAACATGGTGCGTTTGCGTTCTTGGCACTCAGCCAACCATGCATCACGGTTTTTCAGTTTGCCGGCAGCTTTCAATTCTTTCGCTACTTCGATCATCAGTTTCAGTGCTGCGCCAGCGTCAGAAGTGATGCCGAGGTCTGGACCAAACACGCGACCGATTTGTGTCGGTTCGATGTCGATGTGTACGAATTTACGGTCTTTGGTGAAAACGTCGATCGAACCGGTGAAACGGTTAGCCCAACGGTTACCGATACCGAATGCGAAGTCCGAAGCCAACATGGTCGCGTTACCGTAGCGGTGCGATGTTTGCAGGCCAACCATACCAACCATCAGCGGGTGATCGTCAGGTACTGTGCCCCAGCCCATCAGGGTAGGAACGACAGGAACATTGACCAGCTCAGCGAATTCGAGCATCAACGGGGTTGCGTTTGCATTGATAACGCCGCCGCCGGAGATCAGCAATGGGCGCTCTGCAGCGTTCAACATTGCGATTGCAGCTTCGATTTGCTTGCGAGTTGCTTGTGGTTTGTACACTGGCAATGGTTCGTACAGATCTGGATCGAATTCGATTTCAGCAACTTGTACGTCGAATGGCAAATCGATCAGCACAGGACCTGGACGGCCGGAGCGCATGATGTGGAATGCTTGTTGGAATACTTGTGGAACCAATGCTGGTTCACGAACCATAACCGACCATTTGGTCACTGGTTTCGAGATCGATTCGATATCAACAGCCTGGAAGTCTTCTTTGTGCAAACGTGCACGTGGCGCTTGACCAGTAACGCACAGGATAGGAATCGAGTCAGCGATAGCCGAGTACAGACCGGTAACCATGTCTGTGCCGCCTGGACCCGAAGTAGCCAGAGCAACACCGATATTGCCGGACTTGGCACGGGTGTAACCCTCAGCCATGTGGGTCGCGCCTTCTACGTGACGCGCCAGAATGTGTTTGATGGTGCCTTGCTTTTGCATGGCGGAGTAAAACGGATTGATCGCTGCGCCTGGAACGCCGAAGGCTTGATCAATACCCTCTTTTTGCATTACCCAAACTGCTGCTTGGGCTGCTGTCATCTTTGCCATTACATAATCTCCATTGAAATGAAATTTTCCTAAGCTGCATAGTAATTCATGTGGATTACTTTTAGAATAGGACTATTAATTAACCAATTAAATACTTCAGGTATCGAATGGACAAGCTCAAACAGATCGAAGCATTTGTGATGGCGGTCGAGCATAACAGCTTTGCCGCGGCGGCTTTAGCCTTGCAGGTCACGCCTGTGATGGTCGGGCGCCGCATTGATACCCTGGAGAAACGCCTCGGCGTCCGCCTGCTGCATCGCTCCACCCGGCGCCTGGCCCTGACGGAAGAAGGCTCAGTATACCTCGAGCACTGCCGCAAGATGCTGAGCGAACTGGAACACGCGGAAAGCGCGCTGTCCGCCGGCCATAACAAGGTTACCGGGCATTTGATCGTTTCCGCCCCGGCCTCCTTTGGCCGCCAACACGTCGCACCTTACGCCCAGGAATTCCTGGAAGCGCATCCCGGCCTCAAAATGTCATTCAACCTGACCGATCGCGTCGTTGATCTGGTGCAAGAGGGTTACGACATGGGTATACGGATCGGCGGCAATATCGACCCCAACTTCGTGGCCATCAAACTTGCCGCCAATAAACGTGTGGTGTGCGGCACGCGGGAATACTTCAAAAAACACGGCAAACCCAAGACACTGGACGATCTTGCTAATCATAATTGCCTGTCCTTCAATCTTCAAGGTGGACAGCAACGCGGCTGGTATTTCAATTACCGCGGCAAAACCGTCTCAGTGCGCACCCAGGGCAGCCTGGACTGCAACGACGGTGAATTGCTGCATCGCTGGATGACGGAAGGCCTGGGCATCGCCTGGCGCTCCGTATGGGAAATCCAGAGCCAGCTGGAGAGCGGCATGCTGGAAACAGTGCTCGACGATTACGCGATCCCTGAGTACGACATCATGGCGGTCTATCCGCAGCAGCGGAATGTACCGGCCAAGGTGCGCCTCTTCATCTCACATCTGAAGGCCATGTATAGCCAGCCGGGTTATTGGAGCAGGTAAGCACACACTGACTTACGCCTCCTTGCAGCACCCATAAAAAAAGCCCGCATCAGCGGGCTTTTTCATCAACATCAGCTTGCTATCAGGCAGCAGCTTTCAAAGTTGTCAGGACGTCGTCCAGCATCTTCTTCGCATCACCAAACAACATGCGGTTGTTTTCTTTGTAGAACAATGGGTTATCAACACCAGCATAACCGGAAGCCATCGAACGCTTCATGACGATCGAAGTTTCTGCTTTCCAGACCTCGAGCACTGGCATACCAGCGATCGGGCTGTCCGGATCTTCCTGCGCATCCGGGTTCACGATGTCATTCGCACCAATCACCATCACGACGTCTGTATCAGGGAAATCTTCGTTGATTTCATCCATTTCCAGCACGATGTCGTAAGGCACTTTAGCTTCAGCCAGCAACACGTTCATGTGACCAGGCATACGACCTGCAACCGGGTGGATCGCAAAACGTACCTTGGTGCCTTTAGCGCGCAACAGCTTGGTGATTTCGTTCACGGTGTGCTGTGCTTGCGCCACTGCCATGCCGTAACCAGGCACGATGACCACGCTTTTTGCTTCACGCAGCAGTTCTGCCGTTTCTTGTGCCGAAACAGGGGTCGCTTCACCAACCTGCTCTTTCACAGCGCCGCCAGCCTTCGGAGCACCGCCACCGAAACCACCGGCGATCACGCTGAAGAAGTTACGGTTCATCGCCTGGCACATGATGTACGACAGAATCGCACCGGAAGAACCGACCAGCGCACCAGTCACGATCAGCAAATCGTTGCCGAGCATGAAACCGGTAGCCGAAGCAGCCCAGCCAGAGTAGCTGTTGAGCATCGAGACCACGACCGGCATATCAGCACCACCAATTGCCATCACCATGTGTACGCCAAACAGCAAGGCAATCACGGTCATGATGATCAATGGTGTCATGCCGCTGGCAACGTCAGGGGCATTCACGAACTCACGACCAAACCAGATCACCAGCAACAAGCCGATCAGGTTGATGAAGTGACGTGCCGGCAACAGCAATGGCTTGCCGCCGATTTTGCCGTTCAGTTTGCCGAACGCGATCAGGGAACCCGAGAACGTTACCGCACCGATGAAGATACCAACGTAGATTTCAACTTGATGGATAGCCTTCTCAGCGCCTTCCAGATGGATGGACGGATCGATGTAGCTGGCAAAACCAACCAGTGCAGCGGCCAGACCGACGAAGCTGTGCATCAATGCAACCAGCTCCGGCATTTCGGTCATTTTGACCTTCTTGGCAGCGTACAGACCGATCACACCGCCGACCAGCAGCGCCAGGATGATCCATGCATAGCCGTCTGCAGTAACGCGTGGGCCAAAGATGGTAGCGAGCACCGCGATGCCCATACCGATCATGCCGTACAAGTTACCGCGGCGCGATGTTTCCGGATGCGACAAGCCACCCAGGCTGAGGATGAAGAGAATGGTTGCTCCGATGTAGGAGACAGTAGCCAGATTTGCAGACATAGGGGTCTCCTTAATTCTTACGGAACATATCAAGCATGCGACGGGTGACAGCAAAGCCACCGAACATGTTGATTGCGGTCAAAGCGATGCCAGCAGCGGCGAGGCACTTAATCAGCAACTCGGGACGCGCCATGCCATCAGCCAACGGAGGAGCCACCTGTACCAGCGCACCGATCACGATGATCGACGAGATGGAGTTGGTAACGCTCATCAGAGGCGTGTGCAATGCCGGGGTAACATTCCAGACCACCATGTAACCAATGAAGCAACCCAGTACGAACACGGTCAAGTGACCGAGGAAAGCGGTAGGCGCACCCATGCCTATCAACGCAAACAACAGCGTTGCGAAGACAAACATTGTGACCACCCGCTTAGGTGAGGAAACAGTGGTGCTTGGGCCATGACCGTGCGCAGGAGCAGGTGCCTGCACTGGCTTGGCAACCGGAGCAGCCACTGGCTTCGGCGGTGGCGGCGGCCAGGTGATATTGCCGTCCTTGATGACGGTCAGTCCACGAATGGCTTCGTCTTCCATATTGACGTTGATGATGCCGTCAGTCGTCTTTTTACCTTCAGCGTCCTTGCACAGCTCTTCGGTCAGGCGCAGCAGGTTAGTTGAGTACAGCGTACTGGCCTGCTTAGGCAAACGGCTCGGCAAGTCTGTGTAACCAACGATGGTCACGCCATGTTTTACTACAACCTTGCCGGGTTCTGTCAGTTCGCAGTTACCACCCTGCTCGGCCGCCATATCGACGATCACGCTGCCGGGTTTCATCGACTGAACCATTTCGGCGGTTATCAGTTTCGGAGCCGGTTTGCCAGGGATCAGCGCGGTGGTGATGATAATGTCGCATTCCTTGGCCTGCTGGGCATACATCTCACGCTGCGCAGCCTGGAAACCTTCGGACATGACCTTGGCATAGCCGCCGCCGCCCGAACCTTCTTCGTCATAATCGACCTTAACGAATTCGCCGCCCAGCGATACCACTTGATCGGCCACTTCGGCACGGGTATCGTTGGCGCGCACGATGGCGCCCAGGCTGGCAGCCGTACCGATCGCAGCCAAACCGGCCACGCCAGCACCTGCGATAAATACTTTTGCAGGAGGAACCTTGCCTGCAGCCGTGATCTGGCCGTTGAAGAAACGACCGAAGGCATTCGCAGCCTCGATGACGGCGCGATAGCCACTGACACCGGCGGTGGAGGTCAAAGCATCCATCTTCTGCGCGCGCGACAGCGTGCGTGGCAGCGAGTCCATAGCCAACACGGTGACACGCTTGGCGGCAAGCTGCTGCATCAATTCAGGATTCTGTGCCGGCCAGATGAAGCCGATCAGGGTGCTGCCTTCGCGAATCAGACCGACTTCTTCGGCACTTGGAGCGCGCACCTTAAAGACGATATCGGACGTGGACCACAAGTTGGCAGCGCCTTGCACGATCTGTGCACCGGCGGCGCGGTAGGTATCGTCGCTGAAGTTGGCGTCGTCACCAGCACCAGATTCCACACTGACGGAAAAGCCAAGTTTGATTAGCTTTTCGACGACTTCTGGCACAGTCGCCACCCGTTTTTCCCCGGGGAATGACTCCCGTGGCACCCCTATAACTAAAGACATATAACATCTCTCATAGTTTGTTTAAATTCTGTATCGCCGCGATCAGCAAATGGATAAAAACCCGGTTCTAGCTGCCCTGAACGGCGCGACCGGGTTTCTAAATTGTTACGACTACTAATCGCTATTTCTTCAGTCCGGCGAATTTATTCTTTTCATCAACGAAGACAATCTTCGGTACATAAGTCTCGACTTCTTCGTCTGTCATCGAACCGTAAGTGCAAATAATCAGCAAATCACCCAATTGCGCGCAGCGTGCGGCAGCACCGTTGAGCGAGATTTCGCCGCTACCTTTGGCGCCCTTGATGGCGTAGGTGGAGAAACGCTTGCCGTTATTAATGTTGTACAGCTCAATTTTTTCGCCGACACGAATGTCAGCGGCAGTCAGCAGGTCTTCGTCAATACCGCACGAACCCTCGTAATGCAGGTCAGCCTGAGTCACCGTTACACGGTGGATTTTTGACCTGAGCATGATACGTTGCATTTTTATTCCGTTTCGTTACTTAAAACTTTGCCTCGACGCCAAAGCCCGGCGAAGGCAAATCTATTAATGTGTAGTTCCTGGCACTGCGCTTCCACGGTATGTGAGGCAGTAAACCATATGTTCCTGCAGCGGAATTCCCGCTCAGCGGCAGGGTATTTACCCGGGTCGGGCTAGCGCCTGCCAACTTCCGTAGGGGTTTTACAAGGAAGCGAACTGATAAGCATAAGGCCAAATGCCCAGCATAGCAAAGACAAAAATTGAGCAATCTTGACCTGACTCATTTTATTACAATATTTTCTGCCGGGGAAACATTGCGGGCAACTTTCCCGGGTGCGCGCTAAAATAGCGGGTTATTCCGAGGGACCATATGCCTGATATCTGGAAACCATCTGTTACTGTTGCTGCCATCATCGAGCGTGATGGGCACTTCCTGCTGGTAGAAGAAGAAACCAGTGAGGGCGTTCGTTTCAACCAGCCGGCCGGCCACCTGGACCCGCACGAATCGCTGGAAGAAGCAGTTGTACGCGAAACCCTGGAAGAAACCGCACACGACTTCACCCCTACCGCCCTGGTCGGCATGTATATGTCGCGCTATGTTTCTGCGCGCACCGGGCATGATGTCACTTATTTAAGCTTCACTTTTTGCGGCGAAGTCGGCGCAAAACACGACCAGCCGCTGGATGTCGGCATCCTGCGCGCGGTCTGGATGAGCTATGACGAGCTGGTCGCAAGCCGGGAAAAACATCGTAGCCCCTCGGTATTGCAACGAGTCGATGACTATCTGGCCGGCAAGCGCGCCCCGCTGTCGCTGCTGATCACGCATCCATCCGTCTATGAGGTAATTGAAAATGGCTAAAAAACGCGTCGTCATCGGCATGTCCGGCGGTGTTGACTCGTCTGTTTCAGCCTGGCTCCTGAAAGAACAAGGTTACGAAGTCATCGGCCTCTTCATGAAGAACTGGGAAGACGATGACGATTCTGAATACTGCTCGACACGCCAGGACTGGATAGATGCAGCCAGCGTGGCTGACGTGGTCGGCGTCGACATCGAAGCAGTCAATTTCGCTTCCGAGTACAAAGACCGTGTCTTTGCCGAATTCCTGCGCGAATACCAGGCCGGCCGTACGCCGAATCCGGATGTACTGTGCAATGCCGAAATCAAATTCAAGGCCTTCCTCGATCACGCCATGCTGCTCGGCGCCGATATGATCGCCACCGGCCACTATGCGCGCGTACGTGAAGTGACGTCCGGCCCGGATGCCGGACGCGTCGAATTATTGAAAGCGGTCGACGCCAGCAAGGATCAAAGCTACTTCCTGCACCGCCTGAATCAAGCCCAGCTGGCCAAGACCCTGTTCCCGCTCGGCGAAATCCGCAAGACGGAAGTGCGCAAGATTGCAGAACAGTTACAGTTGCCGAACGCGACCAAGAAAGACTCCACCGGTATTTGCTTCATCGGTGAACGTCCGTTCCGTGAATTCCTGAATCGCTACCTGTCTTATCAACCGGGACCGATGAAAACACCGGAAGGCGTCATCGTTGGCGAACATGTAGGTTTGAGTTTCTACACGCTGGGGCAGCGCAAAGGCATAGGCTTGGGCGGCATGAAGTCGCACAAAAACACCGACGGCAATAGTGAACCCTGGTATGTGGCGCGCAAGGATGTCGCGACCAACACGCTATATATAGTGCAAGGACACGATCACCCCTGGCTGCTGTCATCAGAATTAAGCGCCGGCCAGATGAGCTGGGTTGCCGGCAGCCCGCCGAACGAAGAACTGGTATCTGCCAAAACACGGTACCGCCAGGCCGACGTCGCCTGCAGCCAGCATAGCGATGCAGATGGTTTCTCACTCGCATTCGCCACGCCACAATGGGCCGTCACACCGGGTCAATCGGCCGTGCTTTACCAGGGGGATGTCTGCCTGGGCGGCGGCATCATCAATACTTCTGCAGTTCCTGCTTAGTTACGAGCCTTCCCTGGATAACAACTCATCCAGGGCAAGCGTTCTACTCCGTTGCCGACGATTGCCGTGGCAACACCCCTGATAAATATGTGGGAGCGTTGTACACTGTCCCGCAATTGATCTGCCACGCGGCAGGCATTCTGTCTGGAGAAAAAATGCGTTTGTTCCCGATCGGCTATCTCGCCCTCGTAGTCTCCGGACTCCTTTTCATCCTCTCACTGCTCTTTACACCGCAACACGATAACGCCTGGTGGCTGGTCGCGCTCTTTGGCTTCCTGACCGTGGTCGGCATCAGCGATGTACTGCAAGCCAAACGCGCGGTACTGCGCAACTACCCTATCCTCGGGCACTTTCGCTATATGCTTGAATCAGTACGTCCCGAAATACGCCAGTACTTCCTGGAAGACGATGCCGCGCCAAATCCTTTTTCGCGCAACCAGCGTTCGCTGGTGTATCAGCGCGCCAAACAGGCGATCGATAAGCGCCCGTTCGGTACGCAGATGGATGTCTACCAAAGCGACTACGAATGGATCAATCATTCGATTGCACCAGCCAAAGTCGGATCGCACGATTTTCGCATCACGATCGGCGCAGAGCGTGCGCAGCCATACTCGGCGAGTATCTTCAACATCTCTGCAATGAGCTTTGGTGCACTATCGGCGAATGCGATACGCGCCCTCAATCAAGGTGCGCAAAAAGGTGGCTTCATGCATGACACCGGCGAAGGCAGCATCAGCCGCTATCACAAGCCGGAGAATCCAAACGATGCCGGCGGCGACCTGGTGTGGGAGATAGGCTCGGGTTACTTCGGCTGCCGCAATGACGATGGCAGTTTTTCAGCAGAGAAATTCGCACTCAATGCGCAACTGCCGCAAGTGAAGATGATAGAAGTGAAGTTATCGCAAGGTGCCAAGCCAGGTCATGGCGGAGTTTTACCCGGTGCCAAGGTCTCGGTAGAGATTGCCGCCGCACGCGGCATACCGCTGGGCATCGATTGCGTGTCACCGTCGTCCCATTCGGCCTTCGACTCGCCTATCGGCCTGCTGCAATTCATAGAACAACTGCGTAATCTCTCCGGCGGCAAACCAACCGGCTTCAAACTGGCGGTCGGCCATCCATGGGAATTCTTCGGCATCGTGAAAGCGATGCTGGCGACCGGCATTACGCCCGATTTCATCGTGATCGATGGCGGCGAGGGTGGCACCGGTGCGGCACCGGTTGAGTTCACCGATCATGTCGGCGTACCGCTGCAGGAAGCGCTGCTGCTGGCGCATAACACACTGGTGGGTGCCAAACTGCGCGACAAGGTCAAGATAGGCGCATCCGGCAAGATCGTCAGCGCCTTCGATATCGTGCGTACCCTGGCACTGGGCGCGGACTGGTGCAATTCGGCACGCGGCTTTATGTTTGCACTCGGCTGCATACAATCACAAAGCTGCCATACCGATCGCTGCCCGACCGGCATCGCAACCCAGGACAATCTGCGGCAGCGCGCATTGGTCGTGCCGGACAAGGCCGAGCGTGTCGCCAATTTCCATCGCAATACATTGAAAGCACTGGCGGAATTAATTGCTGCAGCTGGCCTGCATCATCCGTCAGAACTCAAACCACATCACCTGGTGCGCCGTGTATCGGCCAATCAAGTCAAACTCGCCTCTGCACTGCTGCCTTATCTAGAATCCGGCCAGTTGCTGAGCGAAGCAAATCCGGAACGTGAGTTGCCGGAAGTGTTCGGCAAGTACTGGCCTATCGCGCAAGCTGAGTCCTTCAGCCCGATACACTAATCCCCTTCCTTTATCTGCGGCAATCAAGAGCATTGCCGCAGGATTCCCCCCTGTTAAGAATCCGTTTAATTCCGCCTGCGCGATATCCAGCAGGCAACTTTCCTCGCCCGGATCGCCACAAATTCCATCTATCTTGACCCCGGTCAGTCAAAGCCGAGCGAAAAAACTTGCAATCTCTCGCCAAATGTCCAATAATCTAAACACGAATTGTTCTCATTTACATGAAAAGGTTGAACATGGCGATCTCGGCACCACGTGAAGCACTGGAAAACAATCCTGCTCTACGTAATAACGCTGCAATGGAACAGCCAATAACTCGCATTAATAGTCGCGATTTGTTCCGGCAAATGCGTGAAGTGGAAATAGCACACGAAGGGCGAATTTACCGCCTCCGTTTAACGCAGTTGAATAAATTGATTTTGACGGCATAACTAGCAGCATCGATTTGCAACTGAGCCAGCCCGTGCGCAACATTGCACCAGCCAGCCAAACCAACCCAAAAGGAGAGTTTGATGGCAATCGAAAAAGCGCAGCAGGCCTTACAGGAGCCTAACGCAGCACCGGCACAACCGGAGTTACTCGTTTCAGCAGTTTTACATTTGATGTCGCATTACACCGCGAATAATCAAGAAAGCAGTTCGTGCATCAAGCTGGCCTCGGTTATAGAGCGACACTTGAAGGCACTGGCCGATTTGCCCGATCTGGCGCCAGTGTTACGAGCGACCTGCCAGCAGTTATCAGAACAATGGGCAATGGTGGTGGAGCGAGCGATGCCGCCGCCGGAGAAATTCAAGTTGTTTACGCGTCTTGTTGCTGGAGCGCGTGTGAATTAAGAACAAAACGCCGGGCAACCGGCGTTGAACACATTAAGAACTGTCGTTTTTTGTATTTTTAACCTACAAAGAAAGTCACACGAGGCATCGATGATTGTTTGTGTTTGCAGCAATATTTCCGAAAGGAAAATTCGTCAGGCAGTTGATAACGGCACAACTTCGATGTCGCAATTGCGCAATGATCTGGATTTAGGCACCTGTTGTGGCAAATGCCACTCCTGTGCCAAACGCGTGCTGCGCGAATGCCTTGCCGACGCTCGCCCAACTCAAACTATAATGTTTCACCCTAACGCATTGGCCGCATAAGCATTTTCTTTATGAACGCAATAACAACCCAGTCGTCAGCTCCGCTTTTACCGCCTCACATATCACAGCAACTCAGACGATTCGGGCCTCTGATCGCTATCATTGCGATCCACATCGCTTTGTTCTACGCGCTACGTAGTGGTCTGGTCCACCAGGTCGCCAAGGTATTGCCGCGTGAAATTTTTGCCGATTTCATCACTGAACAGCCAGCACCTGCACCTGCACCAAAACCAGCAGAGCCAAAAACAGTGCCGGTCGTGAAGAAACAGTTAACCCGCCCGACACCCAAGCCGGTCGTGACTGAAGCACCATCGCCACAAGCCATTACCGAAAACGTCGCGCCGTCACCACCATCGAATGAGCCACCGTCGCCGCCTGCACCTGCCGCACCGTCTGCGCCATCGGTACCAGCGACACCAAAATTGATTTCCGGCGTTTCCTACATCAATGCACCGCGCCCGGTTTACCCACCGCTGGATGCACGCATGGGTAATGAAGGCACCGTCACATTACGTGTGCTGATCAATGAAAAAGGTCGCGCCGAAAAAGTAGAAGTTCAAAAATCTTCAGGCTCATTGCGCATGGACGATGCAGCACGGGATGCCGTGATGCGCGCATTATTCAAGCCTTATTTGGAAGACGGGAGACCAGCTCCTGCCTTCGCTATCGTACCAATTAATTTCACGCTAAATAGATAAGAAGGAATCATCATGGAAGTCAGCCCGTACGGTTTAGAAAGTCTGTGGTCGCAAGGTGACTTTGTCACCAAAGGCGTCGCAGTATTGCTGGTCGCTATGTCGATCGCGTCGTGGTACGTCATCGCCACCAAAGCACTGCAATTGATGCAGTATCGCCGCGCTGCACGTGCTGCCGGCCACGAGTTCTGGGATGCCACCAGCCTGACAGAAGGCACAGCCACCCTGGGTAACGGCAATCCATTTGCCGACATCGCTGAAGCAGGCGTTACCGCCATGCGTCACCATGAAGCGCACAAAGGCCACTTGCACGATCAATTGTCGGTCAGCGACTGGATCACGCTGTCCCTGCGTCAAGCGATTGATGAAACATCGGCCAAATTGCAAAGCGGCATGGCAGTGCTGGCATCGGTCGGTTCCACCGCGCCGTTCGTCGGCCTGTTCGGTACCGTTTGGGGTATCTATCACGCGCTGGTTGCCATCGGTACTTCGGGTCAAGCCAGTATCGATAAAGTTGCCGGCCCGGTCGGTGAAGCGCTGATCATGACCGCACTCGGTCTGGCTGTCGCGATTCCTGCAACCTTCGGCTACAACGCACTGGTTCGCGGCAATAAATCGGTCATCGCCAAAATGAATAAATTCGGCTTCGACCTGCATGCATTGTTCGTCACCGGCTCCCGCGCCAATGACACCAATACACCAGGTGCAAGCGGCGCCAAACTGGTTGCCGTCGGAGGTGCATGATGGCAATGGGATCCTTGTCGGATGAAGACGACTTCAATCCAGAGATCAACACCACGCCGCTAGTCGACGTGATGCTGGTATTGCTGATCATCTTCATCATGACCATCCCGGTGATGAATCACGCAGTGAAGCTCGATCTGCCACACGCAGCAAACCAGCCTAACGACGTCAAACCGGAAACCATCAATGTATCGATTGATGCGGCAGGCCAGGTTTACTGGAACAATGAAATACTGGATCAATCGCAAATGCTGTCACGCATTGCAGATGCGGCCAAAGTAACACCACAACCAGAATTGCATTTGCGCGCCGACCGTCTCACGCCTTACGAGAAAGTCGCGCAAGTCATGGCAGCAGCACAGTCAGGCGGACTGACCAAGATGGGCTTCGTCACCGAAGCACCGAAGTAAGCAGTACCGGTTTGCGGGCAGTCCCAATCCTGCCTTTACAGACCGAAAAAGAACGCGCTCAGCATCTCGCTGCAGCGCGTTTTTTCTTGCCCCGTTCCGCACCGCAAACAAATCAGGCAACTCCCCGCAAAGCCGCGCCCAGCTTCGCTTTCGCAATCGAAACACGAATGATTCCAGTTAGCAAAATGAAGGCAAAATGACCATAAATTGGACATCCTGGGCTATCATGTGCGTTCTTTGCTGACCGGCGCTTTGACAATTGATCGTCAGATGCGCAACAGCCCGTCTTCCACATCACTTTCGAGGCCGCCATGAAAGGTGACAGCAATATCATCAAGCTGCTCAATGCACAGCTTACAAACGAACTGACCGCAATCAACCAATACTTCCTGCATGCACGCATGTACAAGCACTGGGGTTTTGAAAAAATTGCAAAGAAAGAATACGAAGAGTCCATCGGCGAAATGAAACATGCCGACAAATTGATCGATCGCATCCTGATGCTGGATGGCTTGCCTAACCTGCAAGCACTGCACAAGCTGATGATCGGTGAAAACACGCCGGAAATGCTGGGCTGCGATTTGAAACTGGAAAAGCTGGCGCAAAAAACCGTCAAAGAAGGCATCGCAGCATGCGAAGCCAGCGGTGACTATGTATCGCGCGAACTGTTCCAATACATCCTGGACGATACCGAAGAACATATCGACTGGCTGGAAACCCAACTCGACCTGATCGAAAAAGTCGGTATCCAGAACTATCTGCAAGCACAAATGATCAGCGAGTAATTCGCCGTTCAGGTAATACTGTCGATAGCGATATCGACATCAGAAAAGGACGTTCGCTGCGTCCTTTTTTCATTTCAAGAATCATCCCAGCTCCTTCCTGATCGCAAGGCCTCCTTCCCGCGCTATTATCGACGCCCCTGCAAACTAGCTAGTTCGACATGGCAATAGCGAATGTCGATCAAGCTGCTCTTACATTATTTTTTGAGGTTTGAATGAAAGGTGACAGCAATATCATCCGGCTGCTGAATGCGCAGCTCACCAACGAACTGACTGCGATCAACCAATACTTCCTGCATGCACGCATGTACAGGCACTGGGGCTTCGAGAAGATCGCGAAAAAGGAGTTGGAAGAATCGATCGGCGAAATGAAACATGCCGACAAATTAATCGACCGCATCCTGATGCTGGATGGCCTGCCGAATTTGCAAGCACTGCATAAGCTGCTGATCGGTGAAAACATCCAGGAAATGCTGGAAAGTGATTTGCAATTGGAAAGGCTGGCGCAAGCAACCGTCAAGGAAGGCATAGCCGCCTCGGAAACCAATGGTGATTATGTATCGCGCGAACTGTTTCACTACATCCTCGACGATACGGAAGAACACATCGACTGGCTGGAAACCCAGCTCTCGCTGATCGAGACGATAGGCCTGCAGAATTATTTGCAAGCGCAAATGATTAGCGACGAATAGGTAGATATTCGACTACTTAAAGAAAAAAGGGACGCCTATGCGTCCCTTTTCCAATGTGCAGCGTGCTTACTTGGTCGGTACCGTTTCCTTGAAGGAAGGACGTTCCGACAGTTTTTCCAGCAGCTTTTCCAGGTTTGGATAGTCGGTACGCCATGTGATCTCAGGGAAGCGGAAAGACAGCCATTCCAATACGCAACCTACCGCCACGTCAGCCAGCGTGTACTGGTTCCCGGCGCAAAAGGCGGTGTCCTTCAAGCCTACCGACATCGCCTTCAAGCCATCGTGTACCTTCTTGCTTTGGCGGTCTATCCAGGCTTGGCTACGTTGTTCTGCAGGGCGCAAGGTGTGCTCAAGGCGCAATAGCATCGCGGCATCGGCCACACCATCGGCCAGCGCTTCCCAGCATTTGACTTCGGCGCGTTCGCGACCATTTGGTGGAATCAGCTTGCCAACCGGCGTCAGCGTATCCAGGTATTCGACGATCACGCGTGAATCAAACATCGCGCCGCCATCTTCCATCACCAGGCACGGCACTTTGCCGAGCGGATTGGATTCTTGTATCGTGGTTTCGGCACCCCACACGTTTTCAAGAACGAAATCATAATCGATCTTTTTTTCCAACATGACAACACGTACTTTACGTACGTAAGGGCTGGCGAGAGAACCAATCAGTTTCATAGATGCTTTACTTCTAAAATCGGAAGGCGATTATAACATCGGCCCCAGGCGAAAACCCGCCATCTCCCACCTCACATAGATGGCGCTTTCGGGCTATAGGGGCGCTGAAGTGGTAGAATGTCGTCTTCCTCAATTTATGCCGTTTTTTGTATTTTCGGCAGCTTTTTCAATCACGTCATAGCGCTTGTCGCCCCTCATCATGCCTCTTTCCACGCTCTCAGCCCTGTCTCCACTCGATGGCCGTTACGCCAGCAAAACCGATAAATTGCGCCCTATCCTGTCCGAATCAGGCTTCATGCACCATCGGGTAAAAGTGGAAATTGCATGGCTGCAAGCATTGTCTGCTGCCGGTTTTGCTGAAATCAAACCGTTTTCGGCCAGCGCCAATGCCTTGCTGAACAAGCTGACCACCGATTTCACCGAAGCCGATGCACAACGCATCAAGGATATCGAAGCCGTTACCAACCATGACGTGAAAGCTGTCGAGTACTGGCTGAAGGAACAGGTCAAGGACGTACCGGAACTGGTCGCGGCAACGGAATTCATCCACTTCGCCTGCACTTCCGAAGACATCAACAATACCTCGCACGGCATGATGCTCAAGGCCGCACGCGATACGGTGCTGGTACCAGCACTGCAGGGCCTGATCAGCAAACTGACACAACTGGCACATGACAACGCTGCGCTGCCGATGATGTCGCGCACCCACGGCCAGCCGGCCAGCCCGACTACGCTCGGCAAGGAAATGGCAAACGTGGTGGCACGCCTGAAGCGCGCAGTTGAGCGCATAGCTGCAGTTGAAATCCTCGGCAAAATGAATGGTGCCGTCGGCAACTTCAATGCGCACTTGTCGGCTTACCCGAATACAGACTGGCAAGCGTTCTCGAAAGAAGTGATCGAGAAGCGCCTGGGCCTGACTTTCAATCCATACACGATCCAGATCGAACCGCATGACTATATGGCGGAATTGTTTGATGCGATCGCACGCACCAACACCATCCTGCTGGATTTGAACCGCGACATCTGGGGCTACATTTCCCTCGGTTACTTCAAGCAATCGACCAAAGCCGGCGAAATCGGTTCTTCGACCATGCCGCACAAGGTCAACCCGATCGACTTCGAAAACTCCGAAGGCAACCTGGGCATGGCCAATGCCGTACTGAAACACATGGCAGAGAAGCTGCCGGTGTCGCGCTGGCAGCGTGACCTGACCGACTCCACCGTCTTGCGCAATATCGGTGTCGGCTTCGGTTATGCACTGCTCGCTTATGACAGCTGCCTGCGCGGCCTGAACAAGCTGGAAGTCAATCCGGTCCGTATTGCACAAGACCTGGATGAAACATGGGAAGTACTGGCGGAACCGGTGCAAACCGTGATGCGCCGTTATGGCATCGAAAATCCATACGAGCAATTGAAGGATTTGACCCGCGGCAAGGGTATTTCGAAGGAAGCGCTGCAGGAATTCATCGCCACCCTGGCGATTCCGCAAGAAGCCAAGGATCACTTGCTGGCGATGACACCGGCAAACTACATCGGCTACGCCACCAAACTCGCCAAAGAGATCTGACTAGTGTCCCAGCCACTGGAGCCTATTAAAACAGGCTTCAGCACGCTGGGAATTATTTTGCTATATTAGTTCTAATTTGAACTAATAAGCAAAACACTATCTATGCGCCGCTACACCCTGACTGCAATCGCGCTGCACTGGCTCATGGCGATCCTGATCATCGCCGCCTTCCTGCTCGGCCTGACCATGGTCGACATTCCCGGGCTTACCCCCACCAAACTCAAATACTTTTCCTGGCATAAATGGCTGGGCGTGACCGTCTTTGGCCTTGCTTGCTTACGTTTGCTGTGGGCCCTGAGCCATCCGGCACCGGCACACCCGCCCAGCATGGCGGACTGGCAAAAGAAGGCTGCGCGCGTTTCGCACGGCCTGATGTATGTCCTCATCTTCGCGGTACCGCTATCGGGTTATTTTTACAGCCTGGCAGCAGGTGTGCCGGTGGTCTACCTGGGCATAGTACCGTTGCCTGTCTTTATCGGCCCTGACCAGGAATTGAAGGCCTTGCTCAAGCAAGTGCATTACGCCTGCAATGTCACCCTGCTTATCGTTTTTTTCCTGCATATACTGGCAGTCATCAAGCATCAACTCATAGACCGCGACCGCACGCTGCAACGCATGCTGCCGTGAATTCATTTTTACCGAAAGGATTACCCATGTTCGTTCGCTCCATCTCCGGCAAAACCACACGCTGGCTCGCCATTGCCGGCATTTTCCTGGCACTTCCTGCGCTTGCCGCCACCGCACTTAAAACAGACCCGGCCAAAAGCAAAGTCACTATCGTTTTCAAACAATTGAATGTGCCGGTTGAGGCGACCTTCAAGAAATTCAACGCGCAAATCACTTATGACGCGGCCAAACCAGAAACCTCCAAAGCCAACGTCGATATCGACGTCAACGGCTTCGATCTCGGCGATCCGGAATACAACCGTGAAGTATTGAAAAAAGAATGGTTTAACGCCGCCCAATTCCCGAAAGCGACCTTTGTTTCCAGCCAGATCAAACCTGGTGCAGCAGGCAAACTTGATGTCACCGGCAAGCTCACCATCAAGGGTAAAACCAGCGATGTCAGCTTCCCGCTCACCGTCAAAAAAGAAGGCAGCAACCAAGTCTTTGAAGGTGTATTACCGATCAAACGCCTGACCTACAACATCGGTGAAGGTGAATGGAAAGACACCAGCATGGTGGCTGATGAAGTCACGATTAAATTCCGTGTCGTCACGGCGCAATAGCAGTTCCCGTAGCACCCCAAATAAGAAGTAATTAATTAGCCCACACAACCCAGGAGTTATTTGAATGAAATCCAAACTTGCACTGATCTGTTTGCTGGCCGCTGGCGCGAGCTCTGCATTTGCACAAACTTATACAATCGATCCTAGCCACACCTATCCTAGCTTTGAAGCTGACCACATGGGCATTTCGGTATGGCGTGGCAAGTTCGAAAAAACCAGCGGTACCGTGGTACTGGACCGTGCGGCAAAAACCGGTTCGCTGGAAATCGTGATCGATACCAACTCGATCGACTTCGGCCATGCGAAGATGAATGAACATGCGAAAAGCAAAGATATCTTCAACGTCGAAAAATTCCCTACCGCCACCTACAAAAGCAAATCGATCAAGTTCGATGGTGACAAGCCGGTTTCGGTTGATGGCGAGCTGACCCTGTTGGGCGTGACCAAACCAGTCACCCTGAACATCAACAAATTCAAATGTATCCAGCACCCTATGCTGAAGCGTGAAGTGTGTGGCGCCGATGCATCTGCTGAATTCAAACGTAGCGATTTCGGCCTGAACTACGCTTTGAACTACGGCTTCTCGCCTGACGTCAAACTGGCGATCCAGGTTGAAGCCGTCAAAGCAGACTGATTAAGTCAAGCGATTGTGCAATCACAAAAGCCGGCGTTATACTGCGTCGGCTTTTTATTTTGATGGGTAGCGACTGGCTTTATGGCTGAACGATATTTACGCAGCATTCGTCTTCTGGCCGAGTGCTTTCATGCATTCGAACGCCAGTCGGGCGCCAATATCCGTTGCCGCACCGGGCTGACGCCATCCCAATTCGATATCATCGCCACCCTGGGCAATACCTGTGGCATGAGCTTCAAAGAGTTGGGTGAAAGAACCCTGATCACCAAGGGTACGCTGACCGGCGTGATAGACCGGCTGGAAGAAAAAGGCCTGGTAGCACGCGTCACCCAGATCGAAGACAGACGCAGCACCCTGGTCAAGCTGACCGCTGCCGGCGACGCTGAATTCAAGCGCGTATTCAGCCAGCAAATCGCCTTCGGCAAGCAATCATTCGTCAATTACGACGCACAGGACTTCGATGCATTGGACAAGGAATTGACCAAGCTGCATGCCAACCTGACCGGGAAAGAACCAAAACAAAAATATTGAGTACTTACTCATGGACATAAAAAAAGCCGGCAGATGCCGGCTTTTTTATTATGCGCAGTGCTTAAACCACAGCACCATCATGTTCGTCTTTTTCCTTGACCGGCTTCAGCAAGTCTTCACGCTTCACACCCAGCCACATCGCCAGCGCAGCAGCAACGAAGACCGAAGAGTAAATACCGAAGCAGATACCGATGGTCAGTGCCAGTGCAAAGTAATGCAGGGTAGGACCGCCGAAGAACAGCATGGACAAGACCATTAACTGGGTCGAGCCGTGGGTAATCACGGTACGGGAAATCGTACTGGTAATCGCATGGTTCAGTACGTCGGCAGTTGCCATTTTTCCGAAGCGGCGATCACGGAAGGTTTCACGCACGCGGTCAAATACCACCACCGATTCATTGACCGAATAACCGAGTACCGCCAGCACCGCCGCCAACACTGTCAGCGAGAATTCCCACTGGAAGAAAGCAAAGAAGCCGAGAATGATCACCACGTCATGCAAGTTAGCCAGGATCGCCGATACCGCATACTTCCATTCGAAGCGAATCGCGAGATAGATCATGATGCCGATCACCAGCATGCCCAGCGCCATCAGGCCATCATGCGTCAACTCGTCCCCGACCTGCGGTCCGACGAACTCGACACGCTTCAGCTCCACCGTGCTGTCCTGCGCTTTCAGGGCGCCAATCACACGTTCGCTGATTTGCGCCGAATCGGCGTTTTTCTGTACCGGCAAACGGATCAATACGTCTTGTGCAGTACCGAAGCTTTGCACTTGCATATCGACATAGCCAAGGTCGGTCAACTTGCCGCGCACGCCTTCGATGTCGGCCGGCTGCGAGTAGGTGACTTCCATTACCGTACCACCGGTAAATTCAATCGACAGATGCAAACCCCGGTGCAACAAGAAGAATACGGCAGCGACAAACGTCAGCGCGGAAATAACGTTGAAGATCAACGCATGGCGCATGAACGGGATATCTTTTTTGATGCGGAAAAACTCCATCACTTCCCTCTCAGTGCGACCGCCTGTCGCTTAAGTCATCAGGCGGTCTGTCTAAATACAATTCAAATAGCTGCAACTTAGCTACATCCGAAACGCCGCTCCGGCGCTTCGCATTTCAATATCAGTCTGCAGGTTTCCAGACCTGGCCGATGGATACTGTTGTCAGTTTCTTCTTGCGGCCGTACCAGAGATTAACCACGCCACGTGACACAAACACGGCGGAGAAAATCGAAGTCAAAATCCCCAGGCAGTGCACCACGGCGAAGCCACGCACCGCACCGGAACCGAAGATCAGCAGCGCCAGGCCGGCAATCATGGTGGTGACGTTGGAATCAAGAATGGTCGCCCATGCACGTTCAAAGCCCATCGAAATCGCTGTTTGCGGTGAATGCCCGGCACGCAACTCTTCGCGTATCCGCTCATTAATCAGCACGTTGGCATCAATCGCCATACCCAGTGTCAGCGCAATCGCGGCGATACCCGGCAGTGTCAAGGTTGCCTGCAACAAGGACAACAAGGCAATCAGCAACATCAGGTTGACCGCCAGCGCAAACACGCTGAAGAAACCGAATGCACGGTAGTAAATGATCATGAAGATGCCGATGGCGATGAAACCGTACAGCGTGGCATCAAAGCCCTTGGTAATGTTTTCAGCACCAAGTTGCGGTCCGATCGTACGTTCTTCGATGATTTCCATCGGTGCCGCCAGCGAGCCAGCACGCAACAGCAGAGCGAGGTCGCTGGCTGCTTCGGCCGAACCCATGCCGGTGATCTGGAAGCGTGCGCCCAGTTCGTCGCGAATAGTCGCAACGGTCAGGACTTCACCCTTGTTCTTTTCAAACAGCACAATCGCCATTGCCTTGCCGACCCGGGTACGGGTTGCTTCACGCATGCGACGACCACCGTCGCCGTTCAGGTCGATGCTGACCGAAGGCTGGTGGTTTTGATCGAAGCTGGCCGAAGCGCTGGAAATGTATTCACCGGTAATGATCGGATCCTTGTACAGGACGACAGGTGCGTTCTTGCCGACTTTGAACAGTTCTGAACCGAATGGAATCGCGGCAGTTTCTTCGGTACCGCGGGTGACTGTTTCATCCACCAGGCGAACTTCCAGCGTTGCTGTTTTACCGATGATGTCCTTGGCGCGCGATACGTCTTGCACACCCGGCATTTGTACTACGATACGATCCGCACCCTGGCGCTGGATCAGCGGCTCGGTCACACCCAGTTCATTCACACGCTTGGACAGGGTAGTGATGTTTTGCTGGACTGCGTCTTCTACCGTTTGTTTCAATGCTGTCGGGTTCAATGCACCCACCAGCTTCAGGTCTTCACCGCTACCGGCATCGGTCAGTACCAGTTCGCGCAATTCATTGCTCAGTACGGTACGCGCCTTGTTACGGGTATCTGCATCACGGAACAGGATTTCCACATTGTCACCACTACGCGCAATACCGGCATGGCGGATATTTTTGTCGCGCAGGATGCTGCGGGCGCTGGCTTGCAAACCGAGCACGCGCTTGTTCATCACCGCTTTGGTATCAACTTGCATCAGGAAGTGCACACCACCGCGCAAATCAAGGCCGAGATACATAGGTGCCGCATTCAGGCTTTGCAACCAGCCTGGCGTATTCGGCAACAGATTGAAAGCCACCAGATAGGTCGGATCTTCCGGATCGGTGTTCAAATCTTTTTCCAGTATGCCCTTGGCCTTGAACTGGATATCGGTATTAGGGAAACGAACACGGACGGTACCTTGCGTACCTATCGTTTCATAGACTATCCCGTCGTATTGGATACCGTCTTTTTTCAGGGCCTGCTCGACCTGACTCATCAGGGAGCTGTCCACCTTGACGGTGGCTTTGGCACTGCTGATTTGTACCGCTGGCGACTCGCCGAAGAAGTTCGGCAGGGTATACAACACACCCAACAGCAGTGCGACAGCGATAATAATGTACTTCCAGAGGGGATAGCGATTCATATTGATTCAGGGTTCGGGGTGGAACGTCAGACAAAAATCAACCCCACGTCCGACCAGCGGAGGTGGGGTGTTTAACCCATTACAGCGATTTGATCGTACCCTTAGGCAACAAGGTAGTCACTGCGCTTTTTTGAATCACGATCTCGGTACCGTCTTGCACTTCCAGCGACAGGTAGACATCGGAAACCTTGGTGATCTTGCCCAGTACACCGCCTGCTGTTACGACTTCATCGCCACGTGTTACGGCTTCAATCATCGCCTTGTGTTCTTTTTGACGTTTCATCTGTGGACGTATCATCAGGAAGTACAGCACAACGAACATCAGGATGATAGGCACGAATTGGGTCAGGTTGCCCAGGACGCCGCCAGCGGCAGTTGCAGCGTAAGCGTTGGAAATAAACACGGGTATGCTCCAGGTTGTAATAATGGTTGAATAAATATGGGTCGGTTATTTTAGCACTGGAAAATCGCTTTTCCGGTGCTGACTGATTTTCATTAAAGAAAGATCAGCTTCCGCGTGCACGATCCGCATGGAATTGGACCACAAAGAGCTGGAATCGCCCTTCGCTGATCGCTTCCCGCATCTCGCGCATCAGGTCCAGATAGTAGTGCAAGTTATGTATCGTATTCAGTCTGGCACCCAGAATTTCGCCGGTACGATGCAAATGATGCAAGTAAGCACGGGAAAAATTGCGGCAGGCATAGCAGGAACAGCTTTCATCCAGCGGTTTCTTGTCATCCTTGTAACGCGCATTCTTGATCTTGATATCGCCAAAGCGGGTAAACAACCAGCCGTTACGAGCATTGCGCGTAGGCATCACGCAATCGAACATATCTATCCCGCTCGCCACACCTGCCACCAGGTCTTCCGGCGTTCCGACACCCATCAGGTAATGCGGCTTGTTCGCCGGCAGGCGCGGACCGACGTGTTCCAGCACGCGCATCATGTCTTCCTTCGGTTCACCGACCGACAGGCCGCCGATCGCCACACCGTGGAAATTCAATTCTTCCAGGCCGGCCAGCGATTCATCCCGCAGGTTTTCAAACATGCCGCCCTGCACGATACCGAACAAGGCATTCGGGTTTTCTTCGCGCTTGAACTCATCCATCGAGCGTTTCGCCCAGCGCAGCGACATGCGCATCGACTTGGCTGCTTCTTCGGTGGTGGCCGGACGGCCGTCGATTTCGTATGGTGTGCATTCGTCGAACTGCATCACGATGTCGGAATTCAGCACGCGCTGGATCTGCATCGACACTTCCGGCGACAGGAATAATTTATCGCCGTTGATAGGCGACGAAAAATGCACGCCTTCTTCGGTGATCTTGCGCATCTCACCCAGCGAAAACACCTGGAAACCACCGGAATCAGTCAGGATAGGTTTGTTCCAACCCATGAATTCATGCAGGCCGCCGAACTTGGCGATGATGTCATTGCCCGGGCGCAGCCACAGGTGGAAGGTATTGCCGAGGATGATTTGCGCATCGATCTCATTCAATTCCAGCGGTGACATCGCCTTCACCGAGCCATAGGTACCGACCGGCATGAAGATAGGCGTTTCTATCACGCCATGGTTCAGCGTCAGTTGGCCGCGACGCGCATTGCCGTCGGTTTTAAGTAATTTGAAATTTAACATGTGGGCATTCTGGTCAAAAACATCGCATCGCCGTAGCTGAAGAAACGATAACGTTGGGAAATGGCGTGTTGGTAAGCAGCACGTATGGTGTCATAACCGGCAAAGGCCGACACCAGCATCAGCAGTGTCGACTTCGGCAAATGGAAATTGGTAATCAGGCGCGTGACCGTTTTAAAGGTATAGCCTGGCGTAATAAACAAGCGCGTATCGGCGCTGCCTGCCTGCAGCACACCGCTTTGTGAAGCCGATTCCAGCGCGCGCATGCTGGTAGTACCTACCGCCACGATATTGCCACCTGCAGCCTGTGTGGCTTTGACCAAGTCCACGGTTTGCTGCGAGATGGTGTACCACTCGCTATGCATATTGTGCTCGGCCAGGTTTTCATTGCGTACCGGCTGGAAAGTGCCAGCACCCACGTGCAAGGTTATGTAAGCGAGCTTTACGCCTTTCGCGGTCAGTGCATCCAGCAAGGCCTGGTCGAAGTGCAAACCGGCAGTCGGTGCCGCGACCGCACCCGGCGTCTTTGCGTAGACAGTCTGGTAACGCGTTTCATCGTAGGCATCAGCCGCATGTTCGATATACGGCGGCAAAGGCAGACGGCCATGTGCCTCGATCAGCTCGAAGACATCGTCGGGGAATTGCAATTCATAAAACTCACCGGCGCGCTCACCGACGATGACATCGAAAGCATCGGCCAGGCGGATACGCATGCCAACCGTGGGGGACTTGGAGGCACGTATCTGCGCATGTACATTGCGCTGGTCTATCACGCGCTCAACCAGTACTTCAACCTTGCCGCCGGTTTCCTTGACGCCAAAGAAACGTGCCTTCAACACGCGCGTGTCATTGAATACCAACAAATCGCCGGGTGACAGCAAGTCGACGATGTCGGAAAAATTGCGATCCGTCATTTGTTCGGGAAGTACTTGCAGCAAGCGCGAAGCACTACGTTCGGCCAGGGGTGTTTGCGCAATTAATTCTTGCGGCAAATCGAAATCGAAATCGGAAAGTGAATACATACAGCTATTGAGGTTTGAAAACGTCGTTAAAAATGCCATGCATATCGCATGACGGCTTCGGTTTTACTGTCCGAGGTGTGACGCAGACAAATTTGTTTGCAGCAATCGCGCGGCAGAACTGCTATGGTTGCAATGCTTGCAGTCTCGGCCTTACATGTGTTGCCACACGCAAGACACATGAAGTCATCGCAAAACCTGCTATTTTACGCCCTGCCGCCCATTTTCGGCCCGATATGCCTGTACTGAAGAAAAAGCCCGCCACTGTTGCCAAAAAGACTAGCAAAACGACCAAGTCGGCGGCACCCACACGCGCGGAGAAAATCGACGACAAACTGATCAAGCTCGGCCTGCGCTCCGACATGGATAAGGTCTTGCATTTGCCGATGCGCTACGAAGACGAAACCGAGATCAAGAGCATCGGCGAAGCCGGTTTCATTTTCGGCCGTTCGGTACAAGTCGAAGGCGTCGTGACTTCCTGTGAAGTCGCCTTCCGGCCACGCCGCCAGCTGGTCGTGACCATCTCCGACGACACCGGCCAGCTGGTGATGCGCTTCCTGAATTTTTACGGCAGCCAGGTCAAGCAAATGGCCGAAGGCAATCGGGTGCGCGCCCGCGGTGAAGTGCGACATGGCTTCTTCGGTGCGGAAATGGTGCACCCCAGCTACAAGATGGTGCTCGAAGGTGCGCCGTTGCCCGCCGCGCTGACACCGGTTTATCCGGCTGGTGAAGGCCTGTCGCAAACCATACTGCGCAAGACCATCATGGACGCGATGACGCGCATCGAATGGCGCGATACGCTGAACGACAAGCTGCGTGGCGAACTCGATTTGATGTCTTTCGAACCGGCGGTACGCCTGTTGCACAATCCGCCGCCCGATATCGATGAAAGCGCATTGGCGGATCGTTCACATGCGGCCTGGGTGCGGATGAAATTCGACGAATTGCTGGCACAGCAGTTATCGATGAAGCGCGCGCAAATGGCACGTCGCGCCAAAGGTGCAGCCGTGCTGCCGACCATAGGCAAGCTGTCGAAAGCCTTCCTCAAGCAATTACCGTTTTCACTGACCGGCGCACAACAACGCGTACTGGAAGAAATCCGCGCCGACCTCAAGCAATCCTTCCCGATGCAGCGCCTGTTGCAAGGTGATGTAGGCAGCGGCAAAACCGTAGTCGCCGCATTGGCTGCAGCACAAGCGATAGACAGTGGCTTCCAGGCAGTATTGATGGCGCCGACCGAAATCCTGGCCGACCAGCACTTCCGCAAAATCGCCGGCTGGATGGAACCGCTGGGTGTGAACGTCGCCTGGCTGACCGGCAGCCTGAAGAAAAAAGAAAAGCTGGAAGCCAAGGAACGTATCGAAGCCGGCACCGCACAACTGATCATAGGCACGCATGCGCTGATCCAGGAAGATGTGCAGTTTGCCAAACTCGGACTGGTCATCGTCGATGAACAACATCGCTTCGGCGTCGGTCAGCGCCTGGTACTGCGCAACAAGGGCGTGGATATTAATGCGAGCGCGCAGCAGCAAACCATCCCGCACCAATTGATGATGTCCGCCACGCCTATCCCGCGCACGCTGGCAATGACCTATTACGCCGACCTCGAAGTCTCGGTCATTGATGAACTGCCGCCGGGACGCACACCCATCGTGACACGCGTCATCGACCAGAACCGTCGCGATGAAGTAATCGAACGCGTGCATGCCGCCGCACTGGAAGGGCGCCAGGTGTACTGGGTCTGCCCGCTGATCGAAGAATCCGAAGCATTGCAATTGCAAACCGCGACCGATACGCATCAAACCCTGGTTGAAGCCTTGCCGGATTTGCAGGTCGGGCTGGTGCATGGACGCATGAAGCCGGCCGAGAAACAGCAAGTGATGGATGCCTTCACACGCGGCGAGATTCACTTGCTGGTTGCCACTACCGTGATTGAAGTCGGCGTCGACGTACCGAATGCTTCGCTGATGGTGATCGAGCATGCAGAACGTTTCGGCCTCTCGCAATTGCATCAATTGCGCGGCCGCGTCGGACGTGGTTCGGCCGCCAGTGTCTGCCTGCTGCTCTACCAGGGACCGCTCGGAATGATTGCCAAGCAACGCTTGCGCATCATGCGCGAATCGACCGATGGCTTTGAAATTGCGCGCAAGGACCTGGAAATACGCGGTCCCGGTGAATTCCTCGGGGCGCGTCAATCGGGCCAGGCCATGCTGCGTTTTGCCGACCTGGAAACCGATCAATGGCTGCTTGATCGCGCCCGCGACCTGGCGCAAACCCTGCTGCGCGACGACATGGCGACAGTCGATGCACATCTGGCGCGCTGGCTGGGCGCACGTGAGGACTACCTGAAGGTATAGAATAAGCCCTTAGGCTCAGCATAAACTCAGGTATCGACCCGAAGGCAAAGACTCCATCATGACGCTTACCGAACTCAAATACATAGTTGCCGTCGCACGCGAAAAGCATTTCGGCCACGCGGCAGAAGCCTGCTTCGTCGCACAACCGACCTTATCCGTCGCCATCAAGAAACTGGAAGATGAGTTGGGCGTCACCCTGTTCGAACGCGGTGGCAGCGAAATTTCGATGACGCCCCTGGGTGCGCAAATCGTGGCGCAGGCTGAACGCGTACTGGAACAGACCGCCGCCATCAAGGAAATCGCGAAACAAAACAAGGACCCGCTGGTCGGCCCGTTCCGCCTCGGCATTATTTACACGATCGCGCCCTACCTGTTGCCGCCGCTGGTCAAGACCATCATAGAACGCGTGCCGCAAATGCCGCTGGTGTTGCAAGAAAATTTCACCGTCAAATTACTGGAACTATTGCGCCAGGGTGAACTGGATGCGGCCATCGTTGCGCTGCCATTCCCGGATCAGGGCTTGCTGGTGCAACCGGTGTATGACGAACCCTTTGTCGTTGCCGTACCCAAGCACCACAAGTGGGCCAATCGTGACAGCGTCAGCACCGATGACCTGAAATCGGAAACCATGCTCCTGCTCGGCAACGGCCACTGCTTCCGCGACCAGGTATTGGAAGTCTGTCCGGAAATGTCGCGCTTCTCGACTTCCGGCGACGGCATCGCCCGCACCTTCGAAGGCTCTTCGCTGGAAACCATACGCCATATGGTGGCGTCCGGCATCGGCATCACGGTCTTGCCACAAGCATCGATCCCCGATATGCAAGCCAAGGACGGCATGCTGCGCTACATCCCGTTTACACAACCCGGTCCTTCACGCCGCGTCGTGCTGGTCTGGCGCAAAAGCTTTACCCGTGGTGCCGCGATCGAAGCCGTGCGACAAGCCTTGCTGTCTTGCGACCTGCATGGTGTCACCATGCTGCCCGATGAACCACTATCCGAAGCCTGATGCATTTGCATCGGCTGGTTTTCCTTCTCCTGTATAAGAAACACTGTTAGATGAATCGCCTCCAACTGTACTTCCGCCTGATCCGCCTGCATAAACCTATCGGCATTTTGCTGCTGCTATGGCCCACCCTGTGGGCGTTGTGGATGGCCTCGGACGGCAAGCCGGACTGGACGCTGGTCGCCATCTTTACGCTGGGTACGGTCCTGATGCGTTCCGCCGGTTGTGCTGTCAACGACTACGCGGATCGCGATTTCGACAAACATGTACAACGCACGGTGGACCGGCCGATCACCAGCGGCAAAATCAAACCGTATGAAGCGTTGCTGGTCGCGCTGGTATTGACCCTGCTCGCCTTTGCGCTGATCTGGCCGCTCAATACGCTGACCAAGCAATTGTCGATAGCAGCTGTCATCATTGCTGCCACCTATCCGTATTTCAAACGCTTCTTTGCCATCCCGCAGGCTTACCTTGGCATTGCTTTCGGCTTCGGCATCCCGATGGGTTTCGCCGCCGTGCAAAATACAGTGCCGGCCGCTGCGTGGTGGCTGCTGGTGGCGAATGTCTTTTGGTCGGTGGCCTACGATACTGAGTATGCGATGGTCGATCGTGAGGATGACCTGAAACTGGGCATGAAAACCTCAGCCATCACCTTCGGCCGTTACGATGTGGCCATCATCATGTTTTGCTATGCGATGACGCTGGGCATCATTGGTGTCGTCGGCTGGCAATTCGGTTTGCGTATCTGGTTCGTCGCCGGCCTGCTGTTGGCGGCGGTATGTGCGGTGTATCACTACACACTGATACGCAGCCGCGAACGTGCCGGCTGCTTTGCCGCTTTCAACCACAACAATTGGCTGGGCGGCGCCATCTTTGGCGGTGTCGCACTCGACTATCTGCTGCGCTGATTACAAGCCCACACCATGTCGACCATCCCACCCAATGCAAACGCGACCGACGAAGCCAAAGTCAAACGCTATTTGCCCTGGGTGGTAGCAATTGCACTGTTCATGGAGCAGCTCGATTCAACCATTATCAATACCGCCGTACCGTCGATGGCGGCCAGCCTGCATGTCACGCCACTCAGCCTGAAGGCAGTCGTCAGTTCCTACATCCTGGCACTGGCGGTCTCCATTCCTATCAGCGGCTGGATGGCGGATCGCTTCGGTACGCGCCGCGTCTTCAGCGTCGCAGTCGGCCTGTTTACCTTTTCTTCCATCCTGTGCGGTTTGTCGGTGAACGTCCCCATGCTGGTAGCAGCGCGTATCCTGCAGGGCTTCAGCGCCGCGATGATGATGCCGGTCGGACGCCTGACCGTGATCCGCACCTTCCCGAAATCCGAACTGCTGGCGGCGATGAATTTTGTCATCATCCCGGCTTTGATCGGCCCCTTGCTGGGACCGACAGTAGGCGGTTTGATCGTGCACTGGCTGCCGTGGCAGGCGATCTTCTTCGTCAATGTACCGATAGGCCTGGCAGCGCAGTGGATGATCCATCGCCATATGCCGGACTACCGTTCGGATTCGCCACGCCCGCTGGATGTCATCGGCCTCGTGCTGTTCGGCTCCGGCGTTGCCCTGCTGTCGTGGATCCTGGAAATCTTTGGCGAACACTATCTGGATGCAACGTCCACCACCATCCTGTTCATCATTTCGCTGGCCCTGCTGGGTACCTATGTTTTGCACGCACGGCGCACGCTGCATCCGCTATTGCAACTGGCATTGTTCAAAACGCGCACCTTCCGCGTCTCCGTGGTCGGCGGTTTTATCACGCGCCTCGGTGTAGGCGGCCTGCCGTTCCTGTTGCCGCTGCTGTACCAGCTCGGGCTCGGCCTGCCCGCGTGGCAGTCAGGGCTGATGATGATGCCGACCGCCGCCGCCGCGATGGCGATGAAACTGATTTCAGTGCGGGTGCTCGGTCACTTCGGTTATCGCAAGGTTTTGATCGTCAATACCGTGATGATAGGCATCACGATTTCCCTGTTTTCCATCATCACACCGAACACGCCTGTCGCCGTGATCCTATTACTGGGGCTGGCCCAAGGCTTCTTCAATTCGCTGCAATTCTCCAGCATGAATTCGATGGCTTACTCGGATATCAATCCGGAAGACTCCAGCATGGCCAGTACAATCGCCAGTTCGATGCAGCAAATGTCGATGAGTTTCGGCCTCGCCTTCGGTTCGATTATCGCGGCCTGGTACCTGGGTGATTTGCCGCAATCCGACCGCGCCGCCGTCGGCAATGCCCTGCACCATGCATTCCTGACATTAGGTGGATTAACCATCATTTCATCGTTGTCGTTCTGGACCCTGCGGCCCAACGATGGCGAGAGTGTCAGCAAGGCACACACGACAAGCTAAACCGAAAATTTCATTCAACGATTAACTCAGGAGCAGACTATGGAACGCAAGCGTGTAGGCATCGTTATTTTTGATGATGTGGAAGTCCTGGATTTTTGCGGCCCGTTTGAAGTCTTTTCCGTCACACGCATCAACACCGAGCGTCGCCGCGAAGAACCTTCGCCGTTCGAAGTGGTACTGGTGGCCGAACATGACAAGACCATCGTTACTACCGGCGGCATGCGTGTATTGCCGGACACGACCTTCGCACAGTGTCCGCCACTGGATATCCTGCTGGTGCCTGGCGGTTGGGGCACACGCAAGGAAATGCACAATCCGGCGCTGCTGTCCTTTGTCACCGAACGCGCCGCACAGGTGGAAACCCTGACTTCAGTTTGCACCGGTGCACTGGTGCTGGGCAATGCCGGCTTGCTGGATGGTTTGCGCGCCACGACGCACTGGCGTTCACTGGACTGGATGCAGGAGCTGTTCCCGAAGGTCACGGTGGATTCCGTGTCGCAGGTGGTCGAACAAGGCAAGGTGCTGACTTCTGCCGGCATCTCGGCCGGTATCGATATGGCTTTGATCGTGGTGCAACGTTACTGCGGTGAAGAGGTAGCGCGCGCGACTGCACGCCATATGGAATATCCATTCCCTGAATCGTCGGTCCGGCGTGTTCCGTTGCTACCCACAACATAAAGCAATCTGATTCATGCTCATACGCCCTGAACAAGCTACTGACGCCACTGCCATCGAAGCATTGACACGCGCTGCATTCGCCGACCATCCGCATAGCGATCAATGCGAACACTTCATCATTGCCGCTTTACGTGCAGCAGGCGCACTCCCGATATCGCTGGTGGCAGAGGTTGAAGGTGAAGTCGTCGGCCACGTCGCATTTTCACCGGTCGATATCTCGGATGGCAGTCAAAACTGGTATGGCCTGGGACCGGCATCGGTACTGCCAGGATGTCAAAATCAGGGGATAGGCAAGGCACTGATAGAAAACGGCCTGGCTCTATTGCGCGCAGATAAAGCCCGGGGCTGCGTCGTGGCAGGTGATCCCGCCTATTACCAGCGCTTTGGCTTCAGATCTCATGAAACACTGTCCTACCCTGGCTTGCCGGCTGAATATTTTATGGCTTTGCCGTTTCAGGCTGAATTGCCGAGCGGAACAGTCAGCTACCATCCGGCATTCTCCGCCCAGGCATAAAAATGCCGCTGGCGATAACAGACGGAAACATCTGGTAACACGCCTTACCAAAGCATGCTGGATGCAAACGTCGTTTTCATGTGTAATCAATGTGCGGCATGCCAACGCTGATACAGCAGTGGATATTGCCAGGCACATTCGCCACTACAAGGAGCAGAGATGAACAGTAAAATAATTATTTCGTCGATCATGACGGTGACTCTGTTGGCCAGCAGCGCCGCATTCGCGCAAGGCTATAACGGCGGCGGTGATCGCGGTCACAACGAACAAATGCAAAGAGGCGGCCCGGGGAACGACCACGGCAAGCCCGGCAATAATAAATACGGCGATAAACATGGAAACAAGCACGACGGCAGGCACGATAACCGTCGCTCCGTGCATCATGACGGCCGTGGTGCCGGACCAAACCACAATTACTACAAAGGCGGCCATCTGCCACGTGAATACCGTGGCCACCAATACGTAGTCAACGACTGGCGCGGTCATCACCTGTCGGCTCCACCGCGTGGTTATAACTGGGTACAAACCGGCGGTGATTATGTGCTGATCGCAATTGCCACCGGCGTCATCGCACAAATCATCCTCGGCAATTAATTCCAGCTGTCGCGTTTAACGCTGCTGATATGAAAAGAGGCCGGATGTTTGCAAAAACATCCGGCCTCTTCACATCTGAACCCCTTACTTAGTCCTGGCCGAATTCCTCACCCAGCGCCTGCCCACGTGCCGCCGCTGCTTTCATTGCATTGATGATCGATTGTTTGACGCCACTGGCTTCCATGCTGCTCAAAGCCGCATAAGTAGTGCCGCCCTTGGACGTCACGCGTTCACGCAATACCGCGACCGGATCACTGGCTTGTGCCGCCAGTTGGGCGGCGCCGACAAAAGTCGAAATAGCGAGTGCATTACCCTGCTCTGCGGTCAGGCCCATTTCCTGCGCGGCCTGCTGCATCGCTTCGATAAAGTAAAACACGTAGGCTGGTCCGCTACCGGATACAGCGGTCACCGGATCTATCAGTTTCTCGTCATCCAGCCAAACCGTTTCACCCACTGCCCGCATGATGGCATCGGCCGCTGCACGCTGCTCCTTGCTCACACCTTCGGTGGCAACCATACCGGTAATGCCCTTGCCGATCAGTGCCGGCGTATTCGGCATCGTACGCACAATCGCGTTGTGTCCTTTCAGCCAGCGCGACAAATCAACCGCGCGTATACCCGCGGCAATCGACAGCACCAGTTGCCCCTTGATATGCGGCACCAGTTGCGCCACCACACCTTTCATCTGCTGCGGCTTGACCGCCAGCACGACGACATCGCTGGCAGCCAGCGTCGCATCGATCTCGGATGAGGTCTTGATACCGAACTGCTGTTGCAATTTCGCCAGCGAATCGGCATTGATATCGACCACATGGATATTGCCTGCCGCAGTCAATTTTCCGGCGAGGCCGCCGATTAAAGCGGCAGCCATATTGCCGCCGCCAATGAAACTGATTTTCAAATTATTTTGCATATTCCCTTGTACCAAAAATTGCGGAACCTATCCGCACTATCGTTGCACCTTCGGCGATCGCTGCATCCATATCGCCGGACATCCCCATGGATAATGTATCCAGTTTTAATCCTTCCGCACGCAACTGATCAAGCAAAGCATGCATTTGCCTGAACGGTGCACGTTGTTGTTCTGCATCACCGACCGCTTCCGGAATCGCCATCAAGCCGCGCAGGTATAGTCGGGGCAAGGCTGAAATCGCCTGCGCCACAGCCAGCGTTTCGGATGGTAAAACCCCGCTTTTACTGGCCTCGCCACTGATATTCACTTGCAAACAAATATTCAGTGGCGGCAGATGCGCCGGCCTTTGTTCCGACAGGCGCTGGGCGATTTTTTCCCGGTCGACCGAATGCACCCAGTCGAAGTGTTCGGCGATGGGGCGGGTCTTGTTACTCTGGATAGGGCCGATGAAGTGCCATTCCAGCTGCAAATCCGGGCGTGCAGCCTTTACTTCGGCGATCTTTTCCAGTGCTTCCTGCAGGTAGTTTTCACCAAAAGCACCCTGTCCGGCCTCGGCCGCGGCAATCACCGCATCCGCGCCAAAGGTCTTGGATACCGCCAGCAATTCCACGCCGTGTACATCGCGTCGGGCGCTGTTCGCGGCGTCGGTGATCCGCTGACGCACAGCTTGCAAGTTTTGGCGTATTACAGACATAATCAAAGTTCTTTAAAGCATTAGTTAAGCGTCACCATAACATCGGTACGCGTACCGGGCGGTCACACTGTGTTTCGCCTCTTGCTTTCGCATTTTTGTAGCAGGCTCAGGGATTATAAATGGACATTTCAGAACTACTCGCGTTCTCCGTCAAGAATAAAGCATCCGATCTGCATTTATCAGCCGGCCTGCCGCCGATGATCCGCGTCCACGGCGATGTCCGCCGTATCAATTTGCCGCCGCTGGAGCACAAGGATGTGCACGGCATGATTTATGACATCATGAACGATGGCCAGCGCAAAGTGTATGAAGAACGGCTGGAAATCGACTTTTCCTTCGCCATCCCCGGCCTGGCCCGCTTCCGCGTCAACGCCTTCAACCAGGATAGGGGCGCTGCCGCCGTACTGCGTACCATCCCATCCAAGATCCTGAGCCTGGAAGATTTGAATGCGCCGAAGATTTTCGCCGAGCTGGCATTGAAACCACGCGGCCTGGTCCTCGTTACCGGTCCGACCGGCTCCGGTAAGTCGACCACACTGGCGGCGATGGTCAACCACGTCAATGAAAACGAATACGCGCACATCCTGACCATCGAAGACCCGATTGAATTCGTGCACGATTCAAAAAAATGCCTGATCAACCAGCGCGAAGTCGGCCCACATACCCACTCCTTCGAAAACGCCTTGCGCTCGGCGCTGCGGGAAGATCCGGACGTGGTACTGGTCGGCGAATTGCGCGACCTGGAAACCATACGCCTGGCACTGTCTGCCGCTGAAACCGGCCACCTGGTATTCGGCACCCTGCATACCTCGTCCGCTGCCAAGACCATAGACCGTATCATCGATGTCTTCCCCGGCGATGAAAAGGAAATGGTCCGTGCGATGCTGTCCGAATCGTTGCAAGCCGTCATTTCGCAAACCCTGCTCAAAACCAAGGATGGCAGCGGCCGTATTGCCGCGCATGAGATCATGCTGGGTACACCGGCCATCCGTAACCTGATCCGCGAAGCAAAAATCGCACAGATGTATTCGGCCATCCAGACCGGATCAAATGTCGGCATGCAGACGCTGGACAGCAACCTGACCGAACTGGTGAAACGCAATGTGATTTCCAATGCGGCTGCACGTGCCGCAGCCAAGACGCCGGATAACTTCCCAGGATGAAGGCGAGGTTGCGCAAAGCATGCTTTGCGCCGCCTGAATCGGAGCAGCTTGCAAGCTGCGGGGTGGAAATGCAGCACAGCTTACGCCGGTGTAAAAAATAGACTAAAAGAGAGTCACTATGGAACGCGATCAAGCCACTAAATTCATGTACGACTTGCTGCGCCTGATGCTGAGCAAGAACGGCTCCGATCTTTTTATCACCGCCGACTTCCCGCCTGCATTCAAGATCGACGGCAAGATGACGCAAGTCTCCAACCAGCCGCTGACCGCCGCCCATACGATTGAATTGGCACGTGCCATCATGAGCGACAAGCAGGCAGCCGAGTTCGAAGCGACCAAGGAATGCAATTTCGCGATCAGTCCCGGCGGCATCGGTCGTTTCCGTGTTTCTGCCTTTGTACAGCAGGGCCGGGTCGGCATGGTGGTACGTACCATCACCACCGCCATCCCCAGCATAGAAGCACTGGGCGTGCCGGAGACCCTGAAAGATATCGTGATGACCAAGCGCGGCCTGGTGATCATGGTCGGCGCTACCGGTTCCGGCAAATCAACTACGCTGGCGGCGATGATAGGCCACCGCAATGAACACAGCTTCGGCCACATCATCACGATCGAAGATCCGGTCGAATATGTCCATCCGCATAAAAACTGCGTCATCACACAACGTGAAATCGGCGTCGATACCGATGGCTGGGGCGTGGCACTGAAGAACACGCTGCGCCAGGCACCCGATGTTATTTTCATCGGCGAGATTCGTGATCGTGAAACCATGGACTATGCGATCGCCTTTGCCGAAACCGGCCACCTCTGCCTCGCCACCATGCATGCAAACAGCTCGAACCAGGCACTGGATCGCATCGTCAACTTCTTCCCGGAAGAACGTCGCCAACAGTTGTTGATGGATTTGTCGCTGAATTTGAAGGCCATGATTTCACAACGCCTGATCCCGCTGAAAGATACCAAGGGCCGCTGTGTCGCTGTCGAGATCATGCTGAACTCGCCACTGGTTTCTGATTTGATCTTCAAGGGCGATGTACATGAAATCAAGGAAATCATGAAGAAGTCGCGCGAACTCGGCATGCAGACTTTCGATCAAGCCTTGTTCGATTTGTATGAAGCCGGCAAGATTTCTTATGAAGATGCTTTGCGCAACGCAGATTCGGTCAACGATTTGCGCCTGTCCATCAAACTCAATGGCAAGGAAGCGCAGAATCGCGATTTGAGCAAAGGTACCGAACACCTGGGGATAGTATGAGCAATGTCTATGACTTCAAGGCTGACAGCCTGGCCGGTGCATCGGTCGACCTGGCGCAATATCGCGGCAAGGTGCTGCTGATCGTCAATACCGCCAGCAAATGCGGCTTCACGCCACAGTACCAGGGTCTGGAAGCGGTGTACCAGCAGTTTCGCGATAAAGGCGTGGAAGTACTGGGCTTCCCGTGCAATCAGTTCGGCGGCCAGGAACCCGGCGATGCCGAAACCATAGGCGCATTCTGTGAAAAAAATTACGGCGTGAATTTTCCGCTCTTTGCCAAGATCAATGTGAATGGCGACGACGCCGATCCTTTATTCAAATACCTGAAGCACGCAGCACCAGGCTTGCTCGGCAGTGAAGCGATCAAATGGAATTTCACCAAATTCCTGGTGCGCAAGGATGGCACGGTATTCAAGCGCTATGCGCCGCAAACCAAACCGGAAGAATTGGTAGACGACATTAATAAACTGCTGGCGGAATAAACTTTCGCTGCAAATAAAAACGCTGGCAATACCGTGAGGTAAGCCAGCGTTTTTTATTGCAGGAGCATTGCTTAGTGCGTTGCTGTCAGCGCGCTATCAATCAACTCTATCCAGTGTTTGACCGGTGTATCGGTACCGGATTGCAGGTGCGTCAGGCAACCGATATTGGCCGAAACTATCATCTCTGCCTTGGTCTCTGCCAGCTTGGCCAGTTTGTTGTCACGCAGTTGATACGACAGCTCCGGCTGCATAACCGAGTAAGTACCTGCAGAACCACAGCACAGATGGCTATCGCCACATAACTGCACATCCACGCCGACCGCACGCAATACGCCTTCAACCTTGCCACGGATTTGCTGGCCGTGTTGCAGGGTGCAAGGCGGATGGTAGGCCACGCGTTTCGAAATCTTGCCGTTCAATTTGCCTTCCAGTTCAGCTTCAAAGGCCGGCATGATTTCACTCAGATCTTTCGTCAAACCCGAGATCACGGCGGCTTTTTCTGCATAGGCAGGGTCGGCCTCCAGCAAATGACCGTAATCCTTGACGGTCGCACCGCAACCGGAAGCGGTCATGACTATCGCTTCAGCGCCGGCTTGCACCAGTGGCCACCATGCATCGATATTGCGACGCATATCATCCAGGGCGCCGTCGTGATCATTCAGGTGATGCCGGATCGCGCCACAGCAACCGGCTTTCGGTGCCACTACCAATTGCACACCGAGCGCATCGAGTACGCGCGCAGTCGCGGCATTGATATTGGGCGACATGGCAGGTTGCACGCAACCGTCGAGCAAGAGCATTTTGCGTGCATGGGCACGGGTCGGCCAGCTGCCGGCGTTTTCGCGGCGCGGCACTTTGTTTTGCAGGGCTTGCGGCAATAGCGGACGGAACAGCTGGCCGGTTTTCATCGCCGGTGTGAACAACCATTTGCGCGGTAACAATTCCTTCAATGCAGTACGTTTCAGTTTTTGCGAGAACGAATACGGAACCTGGTCTTCCACCACCTTGCGACCGATATCAATCAGGCGACCATACTTCACGCCGGATGGACAAGTGGTTTCGCAATTGCGGCAAGTCAGGCAGCGATCCAGATGCAACTGTGTTTTCGCAGTCGGCTTCTTGCCTTCCAGTACTTGCTTGATCAGATAGATACGACCACGCGGGCCGTCCAATTCATCGCCCAGCAACTGATAGGTCGGGCAAGTGGCGGTACAAAATCCGCAATGCACACAGCTGCGCAGAATCGCGTCAGCCTCATGGCCTTCGCGGGTATCTTTGATGAAATCGGCTAAGTTGGTTTGCATTGATTCCTACAATCTTCTGAAAGTCTTGCTACGGTAGCGGCAATTAATACTGCGCGTACATACGACCCGGATTGAAAATACCGTCCGGGTCAAAATTATTTTTCATGTTTTGATGGATACGACCCAGTGCCGGTGGCAGCGGATGGAATACACCCACCTCTTTGTCGCCGCCACGGAACAAGGTCGCATGACCGCCAGCCAGTGCAGCCGCGGCACGGATGGTCTCGGCACTTTCAGTGGTACGCAGCCAGCGCTGTGCGCCACCCCATTCGATCAGTTGCTGTCCATTCAGCGCGATAGGCGCAGTCGTCGACGGTACGGACAAACGCCACAGCACATCCGATTGTGTAAAGAATTCATTGCTTTGCTCACGCATCGCGATCCAGAAATCATCGCCATCGACTTCTGCGCCGCCTATGGTTTGCTGCGCCGCCGCCAGTGCCGCTTTGGCACCGGACAAACGCAGCATCAGCGCGCCGTCACACCAGGCACTGGCAGAGATAGGCAAAGGCTGGCCACCCCATTCATTCAAACGGCGAATCGCATCCTTTTCATCCATTTCGAGACGCAAGCTAGTTTGCGCATACGGCTTCGGCAATACCTTGACCGATACTTCCAGCAACAAACCCAGGGTGCCGAGGGAACCGGCCAGCATGCGCGATACATCGTAGCCGGCGACGTTCTTCATCACCTGACCACCGAAATGCAGCGACTCACCCTTGCCATCCATCAGCACGACGCCTAATACGAAGTCGCGTGTCGCGCCAACCGCAACGCGGCCAGGACCGGACAGGCCGCTGGCAACCATGCCGCCAATAGTCGCGCCGGGACCGAAATGCGGCGGCTCGAAAGCCAGCATCTGGTTTTGTTCAGCGAGGATGGCTTCGACTTCGGCCAATGGCGTACCGCTACGCACAGTAATCACCAGCTCGGTCGGATCGTAAGCGACCACACCACTATAGGCACGCGTATCCAGCAACTCGCCTACCGGCGTCTGGCCATACCAGTCCTTGGTACCGCCGCCACGTATGCGCAAAGGCTGCTTGTTGGCAGCAGCCGCAAGGATGCGCTCTTTAAATTGTTCGATTACCTGTTCCATTCTGGCCTTGAAATAATTAGAAACGCGGCAAATCGGGAAACTTCAGCATGCCACGTTTGACGTGCATCTTGCCGTACTCGGCACAGCGCTGTAGCGTCGGGATAGCCTTGGTCGGATTCAGCAAAGAGACCGGATCGAAAGCACGTTTGACAGCCAGGAAGGCATCGATCTCGGCACGCGAAAACTGCACGCACATCTGGTTGATTTTTTCCAGGCCGACACCATGCTCGCCGGTGATGGTGCCACCGACCGCAACGCACATCTCGAGGATTTCCGCGCCAAACAATTCGGCGCGGTGGAATTCACCTTCCTGGTTGGCATCGAACAAAATCAGCGGATGCAAATTACCGTCGCCGGCATGGAATACATTGGCACAGCGCAGGCCGTATTTGACTTCCATTTGCGCGATGCCGAGCAATACATCTGCCAGGCTGCGACGCGGGATGGTGCCGTCGATGCAGTAGTAATCGGGCGAGATACGTCCGGCCGCGGGGAAGGCATTCTTGCGGCCCGACCAGAAGCGCAGGCGCTCGGCTTCGTTTTGCGACACCGCAATCGCGGTCGCACCCGAATGCTTGAGCACTTCGGTCATACGGGCGATTTCTTCGTCGACTTCTTCCGGTATGCCATCCGATTCGCACAGCAGGATCGCTTCGGCATCGATGTCGTAACCTGCCTTGACGAAGGGTTCGACCATACGCGATGAAGTCTTGTCCATCATCTCCAGCCCAGCTGGAATGATGCCGGCGGCAATCACGCTGGCGACGGCATTGCCGCCTTTCACCACGTCATCGAAGGACGCCAGGATCACGCGCGCAAGTTTAGGTTTAGGAATCAGCTTGACGGTGACTTCTGTCACCATGCCGAGCATGCCTTCCGAACCAACGAAAACCGACAGCAAATCCAGTCCCGGTGCATCGAGTGCAGCATTACCCAGTTCGACCACATCGCCTTCTATCGTGACGACGCGCACGCGCATCACGTTGTGTACGGTCAGGCCGTATTTGAGGCAGTGCACGCCGCCGGAGTTTTCCGCGACGTTGCCGCCTATGGTGCAGGCGATTTGCGAAGAAGGATCGGGAGCGTAGTACAGGCCGAGCGGTGCTACCGCTTCGGAGATAGCCAGATTGCGCACACCCGGCTGCACCACGGCAGTACGGGCATAGGCATCGACTTTAACAATTTTGTTGAGACGGGCCGTCGAGAGGACGATGCCATCGGCGATCGGCAAGGCGCCGCCGGATAAACCGGTACCGGCACCGCGTGGCACGATAGGTACCTTGAGTGCATTACACACCTTGAGGGCGGCAATGACTTGTTCTTCGGTGTCGGGCAAGACCACCACCATGGGCAATTGGGCATAGGCTGCCAGGCCGTCGCACTCGTAAGGCCGCGTGTCTTCTTCATTGAAGAGTACGCAACGTTCCGGGAGTACGGCACGCAATGCGTCCACTACCGTGCGTTGGTACGCCGCTGTAAATGGAGGTGCCGAAGTTGTATTCATCATCAATCCTGATTGCAATTTTCGCGTCTGTTAGCAAAATGAGAGACGCATAAGGTCCGATCAGAGTGTAACGAAAGCACGCCCCGGCTGGACTGAAAGCTTTAGCCGCCAGGGTGAAAATTATTCAAGTGATGTGAAAAAACGCAGTAAGGCGCTGAATTAGCCCACTACGTCATGCTTTGCATATTAAACCGTTCCATCATCCAGTTCATGAACAATACAACTTCCGGGCGCTCGCGCACACTTTGTTCATAGACCATGTAATAGGCATGTTGTGGCGTCGTCAACTGTATGTCGAACAGCGGCACCACTTCACCGTTGGCAATCATTTCCTCGGCAAAATGCTTGCGTGTCAGGGCCACGCCGTAACCATGGCGCACCGCTTCCAGCAACAGGCCCAGATCATCGATACGCAAGCCGGTCGCCGGCTCCGGCCAATCCAGGCCGGCCACTTCGAACCACGCCTGCCACGGTTCCAGCGCAGAGCGCAGCAATTGTGCTTTTTGCAGGTCGGCAGGTGTTTTCAGGCCGCCGATTTTTTCCAGGTAAGCCGGGCTGACTACCGGGAATACCGGTTCTTCAAACAACTTCTCGGTGGTGGTATCCGGATACTTGCCGGCTCCGAAACGTATCTCCAGGTCGGTCTCCGACAAAGCCATGTCGTACAAGGGTACCGAGAGGAAAACCTCTATCGTGATATCCGGATACAGCGCGGTGAAATCGGCCAGGTGTGGCAGGAAGAGGTAACGGGCGAAGGTGGGCGGGACCGTGATCTTGACGCGCGGCTGGGCCAGTGGATGACGATGCGGCAAGGGGAAATCGGCCAGCGAACGCAAGGCATCGCGCACGACGTCCAGATAACGGCGCCCAAATTCGGTCAGGCTGACGCTGCGGCCATCACGCAAAAACAGGCGCTCGCCAACAAATTCTTCCAGCAGGCGGATACGATGGGAAAACGCCGAGGGCGTAATACACAGCTCTTCTGCTGCAATCGCAAACGAGCCATGGCGTGCTGCGGCTTCAAAAGCGGACAGTGCATGCACTGGTGGAAGTCTTATTGCCATTACGTCAATCAATCTTCGGTTATCAAGGCATGATTTTACCGGTTTCACCGGCTTCTTATCGAGCAAGTACTTGTTTTAAGGCAGTTGAATCCCGACAAAAGTAATACTTTCACAACATTACACTCTTTTGCAGTGCAAAACGGGGCTATGCGCGCTCACGATCCAACTTCGCACCCGCCGTTTTACCGTATCCTCACAGCTTCCCTCCACTTTCGATTCTTATTCCATGGGCAACCGACTTTCAAAAATCGCAACACGTACCGGCGACAAAGGCACAACCGGATTGGGCGATGGCAGCCGCGTCGATAAAGATGCCTTGCGTGTACATGCGATGGGCGACGTGGATGAATTGAATTCACACATAGGCTTGTTGCTGTGCGAAGACCTGCCTGCCGCCTTGCGTGAAGAATTGATCTCGATCCAGCACGACTTGTTCGATCTCGGTGGCGAGCTGTGCATACCCGGCTACACGCTGATCCATGATGAACAAGTCGCGCGCCTGGACGGTTTGCTGGAGAAGTACAACAGCACCCTGCCTGCGCTCAAGGAATTCATCCTGCCCGCAGGTTCACGTGCAGCAGCGCAAGCGCATATTTGCCGCACCGTCTGTCGCCGCGCGGAACGTACTATCGTCAGCCTCGGCAAAGCGGAAAAACTCAACGACAATCCGCGCCAGTATATGAATCGCTTGTCGGATTTGATGTTTGTCTTGTCGCGCGTGTTGAATCGCTATGCAGGTGGCGGCGACGTATTGTGGGAAAAGGACAGGGTCAGGGATATTGCATCCTGATGTACACCGGCCAATAAAAAATGCCGCTCAGTGCAAACACTGAACGGCATTTTTTCAAACAGGGAAAAGCTCAAGCCTGGCGTTTATCCGATTCAATCAAGGCATACGCCGAGTGATTATGGATAGACTCAAAGTTCTCCGCTTCCAGCGTATAAGCCAGCACGCGTTCTTCATTGTTCAGCATCACCGCCACATCACGCACCAGGTCTTCAACGAACTTCGGATTGTCGTAAGCGCGTTCGGTCACATACTTTTCATCAGGACGCTTCAGCAAGCCATACAACTCGCACGAAGCCTGCGCTTCAATATTCGCGATCAACTCTTCTACCACCAGATCATCCGCCAGCAAAGCCTGCACGGTGATGTGTGAACGCTGGTTGTGTGCACCGTAGGCAGAAATCTTTTTCGAGCAAGGGCACAGGCTGGTGACCGGTACCAATACTTTCAGGGTGATTTCCAGCTTGCCGTTTTTTACCTCACCGATAAAACCGACTTCATAATCCATCAGGCTTTGCACGCCGGATACGGGTGCGATTTTATTGATGAAGTAAGGGAAAGACACTTCAATGCGACCGGCATCGGCTTCCAGCAAGGCAAGCATCTTGCGTATCATCGCACCGAACACATTGATATCCAGCGCCTGCGTATTCTCTTCCAGCAGAGCGATGAAGCGCGACATATGCGTGCCCTTTTGCTCTTCCGCCAGATGCACATACATATTCCAGGTACCAACAGAAGGCTGCACGCCGGACAGGGTTTTCACCGTCAACGGATAACGCACGCCTTTGACGCCGACCCGCTGGATCGCAATGCGGCGGGTGTCAGGAGTGGCTTGTACATCGGGGATGGCCGCCAGGCCGGAATCGCGAGTATTCATTGCTGAACCTTTAAATAGGCGGCGCCATTGCGGCGCCGCACAGAAGCATTGCTTACTGATTGACCACCAGGCGTGGCTGGTCTTTGCCGAAACGCTTGCGGATCGAAGCGGCGATACCGGCGGCATCCAGTCCGCACAGGGCGAGCAGTTTGCCTGCATCGCCGTGATCGATAAATTGATCCGGCAAACCCAGATTCAATAATGGCTTGACGATACCTGCGGCCGCCATGGCTTCCGCCACTGCCGCCCCGGCACCACCCATGATGGAGCCTTCTTCCACCGTGACCAGTGCGTCATGTGTCGCTGCCAGGCGCTTGAGCAATTCCACATCCAGCGGTTTGACGAAACGCATATTCGCAACCGTCGCATCCAGCTCTTCAGCGGCGCTCAGGCTAGGTGCAACCATGGTGCCGAAAGCAAGGATGGCGATACCTTTACCTTCGCGTTTGATTTCGCCGGTACCAAGTGGAATCGTCGCGAGGTCGGTGCTAACCTTCGCACCAATGCCACCACCACGCGGATAACGTACGGCAGCGGGTCCCTGATACTGGAAGCCGGTCGATAACATCTGGCGGCATTCGTTTTCATCCGATGCCGCCATCACCACCATATTCGGGATGCAGCGCAGATAGGCGATGTCGTAGTTACCGGCATGGGTCGCGCCATCGGCACCGACCAGGCCGGAACGATCCAGCGCAAAAGTCACATCCAGGTTTTGCAAGGCAACGTCGTGGATCAACTGATCGTAACCACGTTGCAGGAAGGTCGAATAAATTGCGACCACCGGTTTCAAGCCTTCGCATGCCATACCGGCGGCAAAGGTCACCGCATGCTGTTCCGCGATGCCGACATCGTAATAGCGATCCGGGAAGCGACGTTCGAATTCAACCATGCCGGAACCTTCACGCATCGCCGGCGTGATGCCGACCAGGCGTTTATCGGCCGCAGCCATATCGCACAACCAGTCGCCGAACACGCTGGTGTAAGTGACTTTTTTGGCACTGCTCGGCTTGATGCCTTCGGCCGGATCAAACTTACCCGGACCGTGATACAGCACAGGGTCAGCCTCGGCCAATTTATAGCCCTGACCCTTGCGTGTCACCACGTGCAGGAATTGCGGGCCTTTCAGGTTCTTCAGGTTTTGCAGCGTCGGGATCAGCGAGTCGAGGTCATGGCCATCGATAGGACCGATGTAGTTGAAACCGAATTCTTCAAACATCGTCGCCGGCACGATCATGCCCTTCGCGTGCTCTTCAAAACGTTTCGCCAGTTCGCGCATAGGCGCAGGCAAAACGGTCTTGCCGACATTTTTCGCCGCCGCATAAAACTGTCCGGACATCAGGCGCGCCAGATAGCGATTCAATGCACCGACCGGCGGCGAAATCGACATATCGTTATCGTTCAGCACCACCAGCAAATTGATGTCGTCATGGATGCCGGCATTATTCATTGCTTCAAACGCCATGCCGGCCGTCATCGCACCGTCGCCAATCACGGCGATCGCATGACGGTCTTCACCTTTGGTTTTGGCAGCCAGTGCCATACCCAATGCAGCAGAAATCGAAGTCGATGAATGCGCGGTGCCGAAGGTATCGTAAGGACTTTCATCACGACGCGGGAAACCTGAAATGCCATCGATCTGGCGCAAGCTATGCATCTGGTCACGACGACCGGTCAATATCTTGTGCGGATAAGTCTGGTGACCGACGTCCCAGATGATGCGGTCTTCCGGCGTATTGAACACATTGTGCAGCGCGATCGTCAGCTCCACCGTACCCAGGTTGGACGACAGGTGACCACCGGTCGCCGATACGGATTCCAGCACGAAGGCACGCAACTCATCCGCCAGCTGCTTGAGCTGCGGACGTGTCAGTTGCCGTACATCGGCCGGGTCATTGATAGTTTCAAGCAAATTCATACTAAGCCTTCCGCTGCACGATCAAATCCGCGAGCTCTCGCAAGCGTCGTGCTTTTTCTCCAAACTGCTCCAGCGCACGATGAGCATCGTTGCGCAATTTTTCTGCCAGGGCCTGCGATTGTTCAAGGCCGAGTATTGATACATAGGTCGGCTTGTTGTCGGCAGCATCCTTGCCCGCGGTTTTACCCAGCGTGGCCGAATCCGCAGTCGCATCCAGCACATCATCGACGACCTGGAATGCAAGCCCGATAGCGGCCGCATAACTATCCAGCGCCTGTGTTTCTTCCGCGCTCAACGCCTTGCCGGCGAGTGCGCCGAGCAAAACCGAAACGCGCAACAGTGCACCGGTTTTCAAACGGTGCATCTGCTCCAGTTCTTGCAGCGACAAGCTCAAACCCACGCTCGCCAAATCAATCGCCTGTCCGCCGCACATGCCCAGCGAACCGGATGCTTTTGCCAGCAAGCGCACCATCGCCAGTTGCCGTACCGGATCGAGGCCACCATCCGCCAATGCGTCAAATGCCTGCGATTGCAAGGCGTCGCCTACCAATAATGCGCATGCTTCGTCGTACTTCACATGCACGGTCGGCTTGCCGCGCCGCAAGGCGTCGTCATCCATGCACGGCATATCGTCGTGCACCAGCGAATAGGCGTGAATCATTTCGACCGCTGCCGCCGCGCGTGCCAGTTCCGCCGCATCAGCGTCGAACAGGGCGCCGGCTGCATAGACCAGCAAGGGACGCACACGCTTGCCACCATCCAGCACTGCGTAATGCATGGCTTCGTGCAGGCGGGCAGGTGTTTGCGCTACCGGCGGCAAATGCTGCAGCAGTGCCAATTCCATTTCCGCCTGTGTTGATTTCATCCAGCCGTCAAACGATTGCATAGTCGTCATTCATCCGCCTCGATCGCACGATCCGCGTTGAATGGTTTGAGCATATCGCCTTCCAGCACCTTGACCTGATTGTCGACTTTTTCGAGTTGCGCGGCGCAGTACTTCACCAGTTCGGAGCCACGCTTGTAGGCCGCCACCGATGCTTCCAGCGGCAGTTCGCCCGCTTCCATGCGCGCGACCAGCTGTTCGAGTTCTGCCATCGCTTCTTCAAACGATGAAGGCAAGGCGGCAGAGGTAGATTTTTTTGACATAAATGCAGGAAAAAGGTTTAGCCCGTTATTTTAGAGCAAACCACCCTGCCCGGTGGATAAACGCTGCATATACGCTGGTTTCCAATACGGAAAATCTGGTTTTTTGGCAAAAACGGGGCAAATAGTCCCCGCCCTGCTGATTTTTGCTACTGTCGAGCCCATAGCGGGCAGAAATATTTTCTTTTTATTAATTCAGGGAAATATGGCGCAGATCCTTGGTCTGCAGGCTCGTCGGAGTATAAAACTCTGGGGTATAATCCTCGGTTCTGTCCAAAATTGCCTCTTTATCTCGTTTGATTTAGGTTTTTGCGGATTCTTTCCTCTTAGGGTGCAGCAGGGAATGCGATGAGCAAAGCTCATAGCCTGCGTAACAGCATCCGCCTGCCAGCGGATGCTCCCTCCCTATAGGGACACAGGGGGTGCAAATTAATTTGGGGGTGGGGATGTCCGATCTGGCTAATCTCGCCAAACTCGCGCGTTCTAACGCGCAGCTTCCAGTCAACGTCTATTTTGACGAAGCACTGTTGAAGCAGGAAATCCAGCAACTATTCCGTGCAGGCCCACGTTATGCAGGGCATGAACTGATGGTGCCGAATGTCGGCGACTTTGCCACGCTCGCGTGGGAAAACGAAGGCCGCATGCTGGTCCGCAGTCAGCAGGGAATAGAGTTGCTTTCTAACGTCTGCCGTCATCGCCAGGCGAAAATGTTCAATGGTCGCGGCCATGCGAAGAATATCGTCTGCCCGCTGCATCGCTGGACCTATGACCTCAAGGGCGAATTGATAGGCGCGCCGCATTTCGGCGAAACGCCTTGCCTGAACCTGTCGAACACGCCATTGCAAAGCTGGAACGGTTTGCTGTTTGAACAAAACGGCGTGAACGTTGCAAAAATCCTGGGCAAGCTCGGTGTCACCAAGGACCTGGATTTCAGCGGCTATATGCTGGACCACGTCGAAGTCCACGAATGCGATTACAACTGGAAGACTTTCATTGAAGTCTATCTGGAGGATTACCACGTCGAGCCCTTCCATCCCGGCCTTGGCAGCTTTGTCAGCTGCGATGACCTGAAGTGGGAATTCGGTGATGAGTACAGCGTGCAAACCGTAGGCGTGCATCATGCGCTGGCGAAATCCGGCTCGGAAAAATATCAAAAGTGGCAAGAGCAGATCCTGCAATTCCGCAATGGCGAGACGCCGCCTTACGGCGCGATCTGGCTGACGCTGTATCCGAACATCATGGTCGAATGGTATCCGCACGTACTGGTGGTATCGACGGTATGGCCTAACGGTCCGCAAAAAACACGGAATGTGGTCGAGTTCTATTACCCGGAAGAAATCGTCCTGTTCGAACGCGACTTCGTTGCTGCCGAACGTGCTGCCTATATGGAAACCTGCGAAGAAGACGATGAAATCGCCTTGCGCATGGATGCCGGCCGCAAGATCCTGCTGGACCGCGGCGAAAATGAAGTGGGGCCTTACCAGTCGCCGATGGAAGATGGCATGCAGCACTTCCATGAATGGTATCGCCGTCAGCTGGACGTTTAACAAGTGTCACTAGCCGGGGCTGCGCAGCTGCAGTCCCGGCATGCAGTCTCAGCAGTATCAGTTTCGTAGTCACAGTTTGTTCGTCTCAGTTTAGTAATATCGCGCAGCATCAACCCGCAGTAACACTCTTCACTTCTCATGCAATCACTCTGGATGCTTGTCGCAACGCTGATGTTTTCCATCATGGGCGTGTGCGTCAAGCTCGCATCCGAAACCTATTCGGTCGCGGAAATCATCATGTATCGCGGCTTCATCGGCGTGATCTTTATTTACATCCTCATCCTGCAACAAGGCGGCAGCCTCAGGACGCATCTGATCTGGCAACACTTGTGGCGTTGTGTGGTCGGCGTGACTGCCCTGTGGCTCTGGTTTTGTGCGATCGGCCTGCTGCCGCTGGCGACAGCGATGACGCTCAACTACATGGCGCCAATCTGGATCTCGGGCATCCTGTTCGTGGCCGCCTGGCGCGCCGGCAAACGCCGCTTCGAATGGGGACTGGTGCTGGCGATTACGGCCAGCTTCGTTGGCGTGACCCTGTTGCTGCGTCCATCAATACATGCAGACCAATGGCTGGGCGGTTTCCTCGGCCTCTGCTCAGGCGCGCTGTCGGCACTCGCTTATCTGCAGGTACGACACCTCGGACAATTGGGTGAGCCGGAATCCCGCGTCGTATTTTATTTCTCCGCCACCGGCTTTATCGCAGGCCTGGCCGGCTGCCTGTTCGGTCCGGGCTTGCACGGAGAATCGATTAGCCTGTTACGCTCACACTCGACGTATGGGATGTTCCTGCTACTGAGCATAGGTGTATTTGCTGCGATTGCGCAAATGGCAATGACCCGTGCCTACCGCCTCGGCAACACGCTGGTGACGGCCAACCTGCAATACACAGGCATCGTGTTTTCCAGTATCTGGGGTGTATTGATCTGGAGCGATATCCTTGGTTTCTTTAGTTGGCTCGGCATCGCGATCATACTGGTCAGCGGCATCGTCGCAACGTTCTACAATATCCGTAATTCGGCTACCGTAAAAACGGTGACGCCAGCCGATCCAATTTCGACTGAACTCTAAACCAGCAGCGACAGGAAAAAGACATGACCTATAGCACCCTCATTTCAGCAGCTGATTTATCCAAACATATCTTTGAGCCGGGCTGGGTCATACTCGATACGCGCCACGATCTGGCGAATCCGGAAGCAGGCGCACGCGCGTATGCCGAAGGTCATTTGCCGAATGCGCAATTCGCCCATCTGGATCAAGACCTGGCTGGTGAGAAAGTCGGCGCCGATGGCGTCTTCCGCGGTCGTCATCCGTTGCCGGATCGCGCCGCCTTCATCGCCACCCTGCAACGCTGGGGCATCAACAACAATACGCAGGTAGTCGTCTACGATGCACAAGGCGGCATGTTTGCTGCCCGTCTGTGGTGGATGCTGCGCTGGGTCGGGCATGAAGCGGTCGCGGTACTGGATGGTGGCTTGCCTGCGTGGCTGGCCAGCGGCATGTGGCTGTCGACTGAAGAGTCGCCACGTGTGCTGGGCACCTTAACGGACCGCGCCAGCCTGGTCACTACCGTTACAGCAAATGACTTGCTGGCCAATCTGTCGAATGAAAAACTAACAGTTGTCGATGCACGCGCAGCAGATCGCTTCCGCGGTGAAAATGAAACGATAGATCCGGTCGGCGGGCATATACCCGGCGCGAAAAATCGCTTCTTCAAAGAGAACCTGCAAGCCGATGGCAACTTCAAATCCCCTGAACAATTGCGTCAGGAATTCAGTGCCGTAGTGGCAGATCCGACGAAGGCCGTCATGCAATGCGGCTCCGGCGTGACTGCCTGTCACAACCTGCTGGCACTCGAAATTGCAGGCATGCAAGGCGCTGCACTGTATCCGGGATCATGGAGTGAATGGTGTGCCGATCCGGCACGCCCGGTTGCCTGAAGCGAACCGGGCTTTCAGGGACTAATGTACACGCTCAATGGGCGTGCGCATGTCCTGTCAGGAATAAGACGATAGCCACACCGAGTGCGATCAGTACGATTTGCGGGATAGTCTCGCGCATCGATGCACGACGCTGCATCTGCGGCATCAGGTCGCTGACTGCGATATAGATAAATCCGGATGAGGCAAATACCAGCACATACGGAATCCACTCTTGCGACTGGTCCAGCATCAGGTAACCGACGATACCGCCGACCACTGCAGTCAAACCGGAAATAATGTTGTAGGCATAAGCACGCTTACGGCTGAAACCAGCGTTCAACAACACGATGAAGTCGCCGATTTCCTGCGGGATTTCATGCGCAATAATGGCCAGACCGGTCAAGATGCCAAGATGGGGATCGGCCAGGAAAGCAGCCGCGATCAGGATGCCATCGGTGAAATTGTGCAGGCTGTCACCAACCAGGATCATCCAGCCGGCGGCGCCCGCTTCTTTGGCATCATGCCCGTGTTCGTGGCCGTGACCGTCGTCTTCATGATGATGTGAGTGGCGCAGGATCGCGAACTTCTCCAGCAGGAAGAAGCCGAGCAAACCTGCCAGCAGCAGCGCAAACAATGCATGCGTATCGGCCCCCGACTCAAATGCTTCCGGCAAGGCATGCAAGAGTGAAGTCGCCAGCAGGATACCGACCGACAGGCTGACCATGCGGTCTACCAGCTTGGACAGCAGCGAAAACGAAAACAAAGCCGCGGCAGAAATGCTGAAGACACCGGAAATGGCGGTGGTCAACAGAATGGAAACGAGCGTGGAATTAATTTTTGGCTCCGGGCTTAATGCAACAAGGTTGCAAATTAAAACATATCCCGGCTATTTCAGCAAATAAAAACGCGACGGTGCGGATATGCCACAGCGTCGCGTCCCTGCCCCGCTGCTTGCGGGTCTTGCGTTTAGCTTACGCCATGGGTTTTAAACCAGTCGACACAACGCTGCCAGCCTTCTTTCGCATCCGCCTCTACATAGCTGGAGCGATAGTCGGCGTGGAAGGCATGGCCGGAATTCTTGAACAGCACGAACTCGGACTTGCTCTTGCCCTTGGACAGCGCATCCTGCATTTGCACCACGGTCGTGACCGGAATACCGCCATCCTGCGCACCGTACAAACCCAGCACCGGGGTCTTCAGCTTGGCGGCGATATCGACCGGATTGCTCGGCGTCATTTCATTGTTGTTGCCCACCAGGCGGCCGTACCAGGCGACACCGGCCTTGACCTTCGGATTGTGCGCGGAATACAGCCAGGTCACACGACCACCCCAGCAGAAACCGGTAATGCCCAGCTTGTCGGTATTGCCGCCATTCGCCTTGGCCCAGGCCACCACCGCATCGAGGTCGGTCATGACCTGTGCATCCGGTACTTTGGAGATGATTTCTTTTTGCAATTCGGCGATCGTGCCGTAAGAACCGGGATCACCCTGGCGCACGAATAACTCAGGGGCCAGCGCCAGATAACCAAGCTTGGCGAAACGACGTGCGACGTCGGCGATGTATTCATGCACGCCAAAGATTTCGGAAATCACCAGCACCACCGGCAAATTGGTTTTGCCCGCCGGTTGTGCACGATAGACCGGTACCGCCTGGCCATTCACATTAACCGTGATTTCGCCCACCGTCAGGCCTTTGCTATCCGTTGTCACCGCACTGTGCGCGGCAATCGGCAACACTGCTGCGGCAAATCCGCTACCCAAAGCCGTCTTCAAAAAGCCGCGCCGATCAACGCCATCGGAGATCGGTGTTTTGGCGACCAGGCTATCGAAGTCCTCTTTCAAATTATCCATTGCAATCCTCCAGTAGATAGTTCTTGCATCTCAATTGAAAAAATACTTGCTGCCCGCACCGCGACAGCAAACGGCGAAATCAATACGGCATGCACTCCAAATTCTTAGTGCGCTTTATCCCAGTTATTGCCGACGCCCACTTCGGCGATCAAAGGCACTTTCAGTTGCGCGACATGACGCATCAGTTCCGGCAGTTTCTCACGGACCAGCGGCAACTCGCTTTCCGGCACTTCCAGCACCAATTCATCGTGTACCTGCATGATCATTTTCGACTGCAGGTTTTCTGTCTCCAGCCAGCCCTGTACCGCGATCATCGCCAGCTTGATCAGGTCAGCCGCAGTACCCTGCATAGGCGCATTGATCGCCGCCCGTTCGGCACCCTGGCGACGCGGACCGTTAGGCGAATTGATTTCCGGCAGCCACAGGCGACGGCCAAAAACTGTTTGCACATAACCGCGCGCCTTGGCTTCGAGGCGGGTTTCATCCATATAGCGCTTCACGCCGGCGAAACGATGGAAGTATCGCTCGATATAGCTTTGCGCAGCCGAGCGTTCTATGCCGAGGTTGCCGGCCAGGCCGAACGCACTCATGCCATAGATCAGGCCGAAGTTAATCACCTTCGCATAACGACGCTGCTCACTGTCAACCGCGCTGCGCTCGACACCGAAAATTTCTGCCGCTGTTGCACGGTGGATATCCTCGCCATCGGCAAAGGCTTGCAGCATATTTTCGTCACCGGAAATATGCGCCATGATGCGCAATTCAATTTGCGAATAATCGGCTGAGACAATGACATTCCCCGGCGCCGCAATAAAGGCTTCGCGTATACGCCGGCCTTCGGCATTGCGGATAGGGATGTTTTGCAGATTGGGATCGTTCGATGCCAGGCGACCGGTCACCGCCACCGCTTGCGCATAATTGGTATGCACGCGGCCGGTAGTCGGATCTATCATCTTCGGCAATTTATCGGTGTAAGTCGACTTCAGTTTCGACAAACCACGATATTCGAGCAAGACTTTCGGCAGTGGATAATCCTCCGCCAGTTTTTGCAACACTTCTTCATCTGTCGATGGCGAACCCGATGGCGTTTTTTTGACGACCGGCAGCTTCAATTTTTCAAAGAAAATTTCGCCTATCTGTTTCGGCGAATTCAAATTGAAGGGCTGCTCAGCCAGTTCGTAGGCATTCTGTTCGATCTCCAGCATGCGCTTGCCCAGCTCATTCGATTGCTTGGCCAATAAATCCGGATCAATCAGCACGCCGTTGCGCTCTATCTTTTGCAGCACTACCGCTGTCGGCAACTCAATCTTTTCATAGACAAAAGTCAGGCCATTATCTTCCGCCACATTCGGCCACATACGATGATGCAGTTGCAGGGTGATGTCAGCATCTTCTGCCGCGTATTCGGTGGCACGGCCGATCTCAACCTGTTCGAAACCGATTTGCGATGCACCCTTGCCGCAGACTTCCTGGAAGGTAATCGTCTTACGATTCAGATGACGCAGGGCCAGGCTATCCATATCATGGCTACGGTGTGATTCGAAGACATAGGATTCGAGCAAGGTGTCGTGCACGATGCCGCGCAGATTGACGCCGTGATTGGCAAAAATATGGCTATCGTATTTCAGGTTTTGCCCGACCTTGGCCTTGCTCGCATCTTCCAGCCAAGGCTTCATTTTTTCCAATACGAGCTCACGCGATAATTGCTGCGGTACGTCCTGGTAATGATGTGCGACTGGAATATACGCAGCGACACCCGGTTCGCAACAGAGTGAAATACCGACCAGTTGCGCCTGCATCGGGATTAGCGAAGTGGTTTCGGTATCAATGGAGGTCAATGCCGCGCTATCAATTTTCTGCAACCAGCGTTCCAAATCGGCTTCAGTCAATATGGTTTCATAGTGCTTTTCGACTTCCGGCGCATCATCGGCAAACAAGGCGCCTTGCGGAGCGGTATCACCGCCCGTTGCGGGTGCACTGCCCTCATTTGCTTCCGGCTTGTCGGTCAACTCGCGCAGCCAGGTCTTGAAACCATTGCGCGTGAAGAAGTCGACCATCGCATCCTTATCTTCGGGCCGCTGCGTCAGTGACTCGATGATGCCTTCCATATGATCGGACAAATCGCAATCCGTTTTGACGGTGATCAGGGTTTTCGCTTGTGGCAGCCAGTCGAGTGCGCGGCGCAGGTTGTCGCCTACCGCACCTTTGATTTCTGCCGCATGCTCGACGATGCCATCCAGCGTGCCATATTGGGTCAGCCATTTGACTGCGGTTTTTGGTCCGACCTTGTCGACGCCCGGGACGTTATCGACGGTATCGCCTATCAGCGTCAGGTAATCGATGATGCGTTCCGGTGGCACGCCGAATTTGGCGATCACGCCGTCACGGTCCAGCTTTTCATTGCTCATCGTATTGATCAGCATGACGCGATCATTCACCAGTTGCGCCAGATCCTTGTCACCGGTCGAGATCACGGTGTCCATGCCGTGCTTGACTGCTTCCACCGCCAGCGTACCGATCACGTCATCCGCTTCTATCCCCTCCACCATCAGGATGGGCCAACCCATCGCGCGCACCGCTTCATGGATAGGCTCGATCTGCTTGACCAGGTCATCCGGCATGGACGCACGCTGCGCCTTGTACTCGGCATATAAATCATCGCGGAAGGTTTTACCCTTGGCATCGAATACGCAAGCCATGTATTCGGCATCGGGATAATCCTTGCGCAGGCGGCGCAGCATATTGATCATGCCGTAGATGGCTCCGGTAGGCGCGCCATTCGGGCCGCGTAAATCAGGCATCGCGTGGAAAGCGCGGTACAGATAGCTGGAACCATCAACTAACAACAGGGTTTTATTCATAGGAATTCAGTCAGGGAAACAGGGACGGCGACAAGGCTGTCTATATAAAGCAGGCCACAGGTTAAGCTCTGATGGCAAACGGCTACGATTATGGCAGAGTTTACCCATGCAAATTCTGCGCGCTGTGATGGCAAATTGTGTTTATGGAACGTTTCAGAACAAAATGAACTATTTTCAGCAGGCTTAGCCCTGTTTGTTACAATGAAGTATCTAACGTAACTTTCTTTCAACGACGGGCTCATACACACATCATGCGCACATCCAAAATCTGGTCTCTTATCTCGATTACCGCTGCGGTCATCGCTACGCCTATGGTTGTCAACGCACAAAATGCACCTGGCAATGACGTGGCTCCGCCGCCACCACAGATGCAACGCCTGGAAGAAGGCGCCGCACCAGAGGTGACCATCCGCCAGCCTGATACCAAAGAAAAAATTACCGAGAAAAAATCCCAGGGTCGCGTAACGGAAGTAAAAGTACAAACCGGCCGTACTACCTATTACGCCTACCCGAATGACCCGGCCGGCAGCGCAATGCGCGGCGATGGCCAAAGCGATAGCTCGCGTCCGGTGCAGTTCCAGATCGGCGAATTCGGCCCGCCGAAAAGCCATCCGGCACCTGAGCCTGTGGAAACACTGGCTCCGGCTCCCGGCAAGTAAGTTACTTACTTCGCGCGCAGCTTCCTGAATAACGCACTTCGGTGCGTTATTTTTGTTTTTTGATGACAGGTATTTCTTTTTAATTTCCCCATGGCAGTATTTACTCCGGTCACCCTGGATGACCTCTCCCACTGGATCACCCAATTCGATCTGGGCAAAGCGCTCGCGATCAAGGGAATTCCATCCGGCATAGAAAACACCAATTTTTTCATCACGACCGAGTTCGGCGAATATGTTTTGACCATATTCGAAAACCTCAGCTTCGAACAACTGCCGTTTTACCTGAACCTGATGCGCCATCTGGCGGAACGCGGCGTGCTGGTACCAGCACCTATCGCGACGCATCAGGGTAATTTGATCAATGCCCTGCATGGTAAACCGGCGGCCATCGTCAGCAAGCTCGAAGGCAGCTCGCAGATGAAACCGCAAGCCGTGCATTGCGCCGCGGTCGGTGCGATGCTGGCGCGCATGCATATTGCGGCGGAGAATTTCCCGATTCGCCAGCCGAACCTGCGTGGCCTGGCCTGGCGTAATGAAACCGCGCCTATCGTCATGCCTTACCTGTCGGACAGCAATAAACAACTGCTGGCAGAAGAAATGGCCTTCCAGAACGCGTTTGCCGAATCCGATACTTATCGTCAATTGCAGAACGGTCCTATCCATGCCGACCTGTTCCGCAATAATGTGATGTTCAACGGCGATCACCTGACCGGCTTCTTCGATTTCTATTTCGCCGGTTGCGATACCTGGCTGTTCGACGTCGCCGTCACCGTGAATGACTGGTGTATCGATGTGGAAACCGGTGTATTGGATCAGGAACGGGTCCGCGCGATGCTGGACGCCTACCATCATGTACGTCCGTTCACTGCCGCTGAACAAGCAGCATGGCAAACGATGCTGCGTGCCGGCGCCCTGCGCTTCTGGCTGTCACGCCTGTACGATTTCCATTTGCCGCGCGATGCGGAAATGCTGACGCCACATGATCCTGGTCATTTTGAACGTATCCTGCGTTTGCGCATCGAACAAGCGACGCCCCCTCTTTTTACATCGGCTGGATGATGGACAAACTCCCTGCAATAACCGGTTGGCTTTGGGTGAAAGAAGGCTTTGCCATCTTCCGCAAGCAACCGGCTGAATTATCGACGCTCTTCTTTGCCTATATGTTCCTGATGCTGGGACTGGGCATCATTCCTGTCATCGGCCAGTTGCTGCCGCTGATCCTGGTACCACTGTTTTCGATGAGTTTCATGCACGCATGTGCTTATGTCAAAAGCGGGAAACGGGTTTATCCGAACCTGCTGCTGGTCGGCTTTCGTTCGCCGGCGATGCGCACCCTGATCAAGCTCGGCACCTTGTACCTGGTTGCGGCCATTGTCGCCGTCGGCGCTTCCAGCCTGATAGATGGTGGTGTGTTCTGGCAGGCGCTGACCGGCCAGATCGTGCTGGACGCGGAAACCGTGCGCGCTTCGAGCATGACCACGGCGATGTTTTTCTCTGCTGCCGTGTACATTCCTGCGGCGATGGCGTTCTGGTTTGCCGCACCCCTGATCGCGTGGCAAGGCATGGGTGTGGGCAAGGCGATTTTCTATAGCTTCTTTGCCGTGCGTCGCGCCGGCAAGGCCTTCCTGATTTACGGCCTGGCCTGGGTCAGCATAGGGATGATCTTCCCGGTTGTCGTGAGTTCGATACTGGGGATGTTATTGAATTCGGCAACAGCTTCCATCTTCATCCTGTTGCCTATGTCTCTAGTGTTGACCGTGATCATGTACTGCTCGTTTTACCCGACCTACACGCAAATGTTCGGCGAACCGCCGGAAAATCTTACCTTCTAATGATTTGGTACAAGCGCTGAGACAGCGCTTGTACCCTGCCTCAGCCGCTCACCTTCTCGAGCTTGGCGACACTCAAATCCAATAGCTTCATGCCGTGCCGGCCAAAGTTGATATGCGCACGTGCATTGCCGCCACTACCTTCGATGTTGACGATCACACCTTCACCGAACTTGGCATGCGCCACTGATTCACCTATGCGCCAGCCGATATCCTTCTTCACGATATTCTGTGCGATCTGGTTGGTGCCTGCGCCGAGCGCGTCTTCCCACGCTGCTTTCGGATGCGCGGTCCAGTGATGTTGCTGCACTTTGGGCGACAGCCATTTCAGCGAATCTTCCGGCATCTCTTCAAAGAAGCGTGATTTCAGGTTGAAACGCATCTGGCCGTGCAACATGCGCGTCTGCGAGAAGCTGATGTAGAGACGCCGCTTGGCACGGGTAATCGCGACATACATCAGGCGACGCTCTTCTTCCACGCCACCTTCTTCCTTCTGCGAATTTTCGTGCGGGAATAAACCTTCTTCGAGGCCGGTGATGAACACTGCATCGAATTCCAGCCCCTTGGCCGAATGCACTGTCATCAGCTGTAAAGCATCTTGTCCGGCTTGCGCCTGGTTGTCGCCTGCTTCCAGTGAGGCATGCGACAGGAAGGCGGACAAAGGCGACATCACAACCGGCAAAGGCGCATCCGCATCCAGTATTTCCACTCCATCCTGTGTCACGATTGCAGGCCCTGCCATCTGCTGGCTGGTCGGCCCCAGCAAGGCCGGCGCATCATGACCAAATCCTTCTTCCGACACGAATAGAGTGGCAGCACTGACCACTTGCTCCAGATTCTCTATGCGGTCCGCGCCTTCTTTTTCATTCTGGTAATGCGTGATCAAACCACTGGCATCGATCACCACTTGCACCATCTCCGGCAAGGGCAGGTTTTGCGTTTCGAAGCGCGCCGCTTCTATCAACTTGATGAAAGCACCGAGCGAAGTACCGGCCTTGCCGGTGACATAGGGTACGGCCGCGTATAGCGAAATTCCATACTGCTTGGCTGCATCCTGCAATTGTTCGAGTGAACGCGCGCCGATGCCACGTGTCGGGAAATTCACCACACGCAGGAAGGCGGAATCGTTATGCGGGTTATCCATCAATTGCAGGTAAGCGATCGCGTGCTTGACCTCGGCACGTTCAAAGAAGCGCTGGCCGCCGTACACGCGATACGGAATACCGGAAGAGAACAGTGCATGCTCGATCACGCGCGATTGCGCATTCGAGCGATACAGCACGGCGATATCGCTACGCGCCGCGCCTTCGGCGATCAGGCTCTTGGCCTCTTCTATGATCCATTGCGCTTCCTGCAAATCGCTGGTCGCTTCGTAGATGCGCACCAATTCGCCGTGGCCGGCATCGGTATGCAAATTCTTGCCGAGGCGTTTGCTGTTGTTCGCAATCAGCGTATTCGCGGTATCAAGGATGTGACCGTGCGAGCGATAATTTTGCTCCAGCTTGATCAGGTTCTCGACTTTGAATTCACGCTCGAAGGCACTCATATTGCCGACGTTGGCACCGCGGAAGGCATAGATACTCTGATCGTCGTCGCCCACCGCAAACACTGCGCCCTGCGTGCCGGCCATCAGCTTCAGCCAGTTGTATTGCAGGTCATTGGTATCCTGGAATTCGTCGACCAGGATGTGACGGAAGCGCGATTGATAATGTTCGCGCAAAGGCTGGTTGCGGCTCAGTAATTCGTAGGTGCGCAACAGGAGTTCAGCGAAATCGACCACGCCTTCACGCTGGCATTGCTGATCGTAGATTTCGTACAACTCCACCATCTTGCGGTTGTAGTCATCGAAGGCTTCTACTGCACTGGCGCGCAAACCCTGGTCTTTTGCACCATTGATGAAGTACATCAGGTTGCGCGGCGGGTATTTTTCATCATCGATATTGTTTGCCTTGAGCAAACGCTTGATCATCGATAACTGATCCTGCGAGTCGAGGATCTGGAAAGTCTGCGGTAAAGCGGCATCACGGTAATGTGCGCGCAACAGGCGGTTACACAATCCGTGGAAGGTTCCTATCCACATCCCGCGCGTATTGATCGGCATCATCGCCGACAGGCGCGTCATCATTTCCTTCGCCGCCTTGTTGGTAAAGGTCACGGCGAGTATGCCCGCAGGCGAAACTTGCCCGGTCTGGATCAGCCAGGCGATGCGCGTGGTCAGTACGCGGGTTTTGCCGGAACCGGCACCTGCCAGAATCAATGCAGGCTGTGCGGGTAAGGTGACAGCGGCGAGTTGTTCGGGATTGAGATTGTGAAGAAGATTTTGCATCTATCGATTATAGCCGCCACAGCAGGCGAGAGGCCGCTGATTACACGTCTCTTGCCCAAAGGCATGCGCTAAAAACACGATAGTGAAGTGAGGGAAGCAACAAGGAGGCTCAATCGGTGCCTGCTTGCAAGCGGGCACCGGGAGCCAGGGAAAATTACTTGGCGAACAAGCTGACAAAGGCACGCGCCGCCGCTTGCGGATCACCTGCCAGGTAGACGCTGCTGATCGCAGCTACCATGTCGGCACCATTAGCTACCAACGGCGCGGAGTTGTCCCGGGTCATGCCACCGATTACGCAACTAGGTACTTGACCTTGCGCTTTCCAGTCGCTGACGATGGTCGGCGCGGTGGTAACAGGGTATTTCTTGACCTTGGATGGATAGAAACCACCGAAGGCCACATAGCTGGCACCGGCCGCTTCCGCCGCATGCGCCAGAGCCAGGTCACCGTAGCAGGACGAACCGAGGATTTTGTCCGGGCCGATGAGGGCACGCACTTCGGCCACCGATTTATCGGTACCGCCGACGTGTATGCCATCCGCATTGATGCCCAGGCACAGGTCGATGTGATCATTGATGATGAATGGCACTTCATAGCTGCGGCACAGCGCTTGCAGGCATTCCGCCTGTTCCTGCCGCAAGGCTGCATCGGCAGTCTTGTGACGGTATTGCAGCAGGCTGACGCCGCCTTTCAATGCGAGTTCGGTAATTTCCAGCAGTTTGCGGGTGTCATCCCAATCCGGAGTGACGAGATAGAGACCGTGCAGATTAGATTTCATGCGTCTTTGCCTTCTTTATCTTCTTTTAACTACTTTAAACCACGCGTCCGGCCATCGGCGACGATGGGGAAGCGGCGAATTTGCGGGCGATACGACCTGCCAGGTAAGCATTGCGACCGGCTTCTATACCCAGTTTCATTGCATGCGCCATGCGTACCGGGTCTTGCGCTCCGGCAATCGCGGTGTTCATCAAGACACCGTCGCAACCCAGTTCCATCGCAATCGCGGCATCTGAAGCGGTACCAACGCCGGCATCGACAATGACCGGGACTTTGCTTTGTTCGATGATGAGCGACAGATTCCATGGGTTGAGGATGCCCATGCCGGAACCGATCAAGGACGCCAGCGGCATGATGGCGGCACAACCGATATCTTCCAGCATGCGCGCCTGGATCGGATCATCGCTGCAATAGACCATCACATCAAAGCCATCCTTGACCAGCGTTTCTGCTGCTTTCAGGGTTTCCGGCATATTCGGGAACAGGGTCTTTTCATCGCCCAGCACTTCGAGTTTGCACAACTTGTGGCCACCGAGGATTTCACGACCCAGTTGCAGTGTATACACCGCATCAGCCGCGTTGTAGCAACCAGCCGAGTTCGGCAGCAAGGTGTATTCGGATGGCGGCAGCACATCGAGCAGGCTCGGTGCATTCGGGTCTTGCCCGATATTGACGCGGCGAATCGCGACAGTGACGATTTGTGCGCCGCTGGCTTCGCTGGCGGCGCGGGTCTGTTCGAGGTCTTTGTATTTACCGCTGCCTACCAGCAGGCGGGAGCGATAAGTGGTGCCGGCGATCGTCAGTTGGTCGTCAGGAAATTGGGCGCTGGTCATGATGGGTTCCGGGGTACGTGGGTGCAGGATGGAGCAAACTGCGAGGGAATCAAAGTAAACAATATCAAACACACGGCTTGATCCGCCGGTGTTGACAGGAAGATGATCAGCCGCCGCCGATGGCGCGCACGATATCGATACGGTCAGCCGCCTGCAATTGGCGCTCTGCCCATTGCCCGCGCGGGACGATTTCGCGGTTAATGGCGACCGCCACGGCTTTGCCGGACAACGATAATTCCGCTATCAGGTCAGCCACATTCTGGCCACTCTCAACCTGGCGCATGGCGCCGTTCAATTCGATTTCCAGCATCACTTCACTCTGTCACTTCACTATTTTTAAAGGTGCTTGCTTGCCCTGGCCGCCTTGTCATTTATTCAAGGGCGCGGTTTTGCTTCCGATGCGGCACAGACTAGGGCCTGACTTGACTTCCGCTTAAAACTCAACTTTGGGCAAGGCCTGGAGGCTCAGACAAGCAGAGAAGACCAGAATTCTACCTTCATTTGCGAGATCAGAGGCAATACACCCCCTCATCGTCACTTATAATGCTTGATTCGATTCAATTCATACTCAATCATGGAATTAGCCAAGTCTTTCGATCCCGCCGACATTGAAGCGTTCTGGCGCACCGAATGGGAGAACCGCGGTTACTACACCGCCACCACCGACGCAGACAAACCAGCTTTCAGCATCCAGTTGCCGCCGCCGAACGTGACCGGCACCCTGCACCTGGGCCATGCATTCAATCAGACCATCATGGACGGCCTGACGCGCTACCACCGTATGCGCGGCTACAACACCGCCTGGATCCCGGGTACCGACCATGCCGGTATCGCGACCCAGATCGTGGTTGAACGCCAGCTCGACGCACAAAAAATCACGCGCCACGACCTCGGCCGCGAGAAATTCGTCGAAAAAGTGTGGGAATGGAAAGAAAAATCCGGTTCGACGATTACCGGCCAGATCCGCCGCCTCGGCGCTTCGCCGGACTGGAGCCGTGAATACTTCACGATGGATGAGCCACGCTCGAAGACCGTGACCGAGGTATTTGTACGCCTGGTCGAACAAGGCTTGATCTATCGCGGCAAACGCCTGGTCAACTGGGACCCGGTACTCGGCACCGCTGTCTCCGACCTCGAAGTGGTATCGGAAGAAGAAGATGGCCAGATGTGGAATATCCGCTATCCACTGGCGGACGGTTCGAACTACAAATTCCCGATCGTGTTTGATGAAGCAGGCAATGCCACTGAATGGGAAGAGCGCAACTTCATCGTGGTCGCCACCACCCGTCCGGAAACCATGCTGGGCGACGTTGCAGTTGCAGTCGACCCGACCGATACCCGCTATCAGCACCTGGTCGGCAAACTGCTGACCCTGCCTTTATGCGAGCGCACGATTCCTGTCATTGCAGATGATTACGTCGACAAGGAATTCGGTACCGGTTGCGTGAAGATCACGCCAGCACATGACTTCAACGATTACGCCGTTGCCCAGCGTCACAACCTCGACAAGATCAGCATCCTGACACTGGACGCCAAGATCAATGAAAACGCACCTGCTGCCTATCAGGGTCTCGATCGTTTTGCCGCGCGCAAACAAATAGTCGCCGACCTCGATGCACAAGGTTTGCTGGAACTGGTCAAACCGCACAAATTGATGGTGCCACGCGGTGACCGTACCAACACCGTGATCGAGCCTATGCTGACCGATCAGTGGTTTGTCGCGATGAGCAAACCGGCACCGGAAGGCACTTACTTCCCAGGCAAATCGATTACCGAAGTCGCGCTGGAAAAAGTCGCGAACGGTGAAATCCAGATGCTGCCGGAGAACTGGACCAACACTTACAACCAGTGGCTGAACAACATCCAGGACTGGTGTATCTCGCGTCAACTGTGGTGGGGTCATCAAATCCCGGCCTGGTATGACAGCGAAGGCAAAGTCTATGTCGCACGCAATGAAGAAGAAGCAAAAGCCAAGGCTGCGGCAGCTGGCTACAACGGCCCGCTGACCCGCGACGAAGATGTACTCGACACCTGGTTCTCGTCGGCACTGGTGCCGTTCTCGACACTGGGCTGGCCGGAAGAAACGCCGGACTTCAAAACCTTCCTGCCATCCTCAGTACTGGTAACCGGCTTCGATATTATTTTCTTCTGGGTTGCACGCATGGTCATGATGACCACGCACTTCACCGGCAAAGTCCCGTTCAAAACGGTGTACGTGCACGGCCTGATACGCGACAGCAGTGGCCAGAAAATGTCCAAGTCGAAAGGCAATACGCTGGACCCTATCGACCTGATCGACGGCATCAACGTCGACGAGCTGGTGGGCAAGCGTACCGTCGGTTTGATGAATCCCAAGCAGGCTGTCAGCATCGAGAAAGCAACCCGCAAGGAATTCCCGGCCGGTATCTCGGCTTACGGTACCGATGCGCTGCGCTTCACGATGGCGAGCTATGCATCGTTGGGTCGCAATATCAACTTCGACCTGAGCCGCTGCGAAGGCTATCGCAACTTCTGCAACAAGCTGTGGAATGCAACGCGCTTCGTGCTGATGAATTGCGAAGGCCACGATTGCGGTTTCCGCGATGCGCCATGCGCAGCCGGTGATTGCGATCCGGGTGGTTACACCGACTTCTCGCAAGCGGATCGCTGGATCGTTTCCAAACTACAGCGCACTGAAGCCGACATCGCCAAGGGCTTTGCCGACTATCGCTTCGACAATATCGCGGCGTCGCTGTATCAATTCATCTGGGATGAATACTGCGACTGGTACCTGGAAGTTGCCAAGGTACAGATCCAGACCGGTACCGAAGCACAGCAGCGCGCGACACGTCGCACCCTGTTGCGCGTACTGGAAACCATCTTGCGTCTGGCACATCCGGTGATCCCGTTCATCACCGAAGCCTTGTGGCAAACCGTGGCTCCACTGACCGGTTACAAAGCTAACCCTGCCGGCGATTCCATCATGCTGCAGCCTTACCCTGAAGCACAGGCTGGCAAGATCGATGAACAGGCAGAGAACTGGATGGCAGAACTGAAGTCGATGACCGATGCCTGCCGTAACCTGCGTGGAGAAATGCAATTATCACCAGCATTGCGCGTACCGCTGATCCTGGAAGCAGGCGATACCACTCAGGCTGCACGCCTGCAGTCGTTCGCACCGTATCTGCAAGCGCTGGCCAAGCTGTCGGAAGTGAATGTTGCAGAGCAGTTGCCGGAATCACCAGCACCGGTTTCCATCGTCGGCACCGCCAAGCTGATGCTGAAAGTGGAAATCGATGTGGCAGCAGAACGCGAACGCCTGAGCAAGGAAATCGCACGTCTGGATGGCGAAATCACCAAGGCCAACAGCAAGCTCGGCAATGAAAGCTTCGTCGCCCGCGCCCCGGCACAAGTCGTGGCACAGGAGAAGGAACGTGTCGCCAACTTCTCGGCCACACTGAACAAACTGCGCGAGCAATTTGCCAAACTGTAAGTGTGTAAGCTGATGCCGCCCTGCTAGACGGGGCGGCAATAAAAAAGCGGCTGACGTATTGCTACGTCAGCCGCTTTTTTCATGTGATTACTGCGAAATCAGACAAACGATAAAGTCAGCCCCGGCAAGGCGACACCGGAAAATGCGGTCGACCATGTTTGCCCCGGCTTCACCGGATAAGCATCCGTCAAGGTGCCGGTCGCAATGAGTTCACCGGCTGCCAGTGGTGCGAATTGCGGTTGCGTCTGCAAGGTTTGGTGCAAGTTCAGCAAGGCGTGTACCGGGCTGTCCAGCACATTGCTGCCAAAACCTGCGCTATGTAAGCGGAACTCTGCGCCTTCGCTATACGACAGCGAAACGCTGGCCGCGGTCAGGATGTCGGCCAGGTGCAAACGCGTGGCCGACGACAGCACATGTGGCTCGCCCAGGATGAGTGCGCCATGGAAACCGAAAGCGGCAACCGCATCCGCTGCTTCGAACTTCCAGTCCGCAAACGGACAGACCACCAGCTCGAAGCCATGCGCCATCCACTCTATGCAATCGGCGATATCTTCCAGCGTCGCATTCTGCGGCGGTGCTTTGGCCAGCTTGAATACGATTTCCGGCTCTATGCGTGGTTGCACCGCCCCCGTCAAATCCTGCAAACCGTGATTGTCTTCCGAATAGCGCACGGTGTCGTCATACATATGCGCCCAGATCGGCGCGTTAATAGGTTCGCGCTCACCATAGTTCGGCCAGATGCGGCGATTGGTGAAACCGATCTTGCGTCCTATCGGCGTCTCGCCTTGCGCAATACGTATATCGACGATGCATTTGGCCACGTCATAGCCATCCGCGATGCTCAGATGGTCGTCTTTGGTCAGGCAAGGAATTTGTTGCGCATCCGCTCGCGCGGCCAGTAATTGGTGCGCGTATCGATTGGCTTGGGTAGACATCAACATGGCTAGCTCGCGCAGAGAAGTTGAATAAAGGAAATAAAGCCTTATTTGCGATGCAACATTCTCACACAAGGTCGACGCCCTGCAAAGGAGCAAATTGTCCCAGGATGACCGTATCAGATGAAATTTTTTAATGCGGAGATGTCATTTGACTAATGACACAGTGCAACAGTGACAGCTGTCAATGCGGTCATCAGCCTTTGCTGCGCTGGCGCGTCAGGTAACGGTCCAGCTGATTGGAAAAATTGCGTGTATCGCCCTGGCTGAAGGCGGCCGGGCCACCGGTATCAACACCGCTGCTACGCAAGTCATCCATAAAGCTGCGCATGGTCAAATGTTGCTGGATGTTGTCTTTGGTATAAAACTCGCCGCGCGGATTCAGCGGATGCCCGCCTTTTCCCAGCACGTCGGCCGCCAGCGGGATGTCGGCCGTAATCACCAGGTCACCCGGCTGTACCAGGCGCACGATTTCATTGTCCGCCACATCGAAACCGGCAGGCACCTGCAACGCCTTGATGAAACGCGATGGTGGCGTGCGCAGCAATTTGTTGGCCACCAGTGTGACCTGCACTTCCAGTCTGTCCGCAACGCGAAACAAGACTTCCTTGATCACATTGGGGCAGGCATCGGCATCAACCCAGATTTGCATGCTGCTCTTTTTGAAAATGTGCGGGCTTACTGCCCGGCCCACAAGTCGCCATTCGGCCCGGTTTGTGGCGCAGTTACGCCAAAATGGGCATAAGCCACAGGCGTGGCTATGCGACCGCGTGGCGTGCGTTGCAGGAAACCTTGCTGGATCAAATAAGGTTCGAGTACGTCTTCTATGGTGTCGCGCTCTTCGCCGATCGCGGCAGCCAGGTTGTCCAGCCCTACCGGACCACCATTGAATTTGAACAGCACCGCTTCCAGCAACTTCCTATCCATCAGGTCAAAGCCGACCGGATCGACATCCAGCATGACCAGAGCGGCATCAGCCATCGCCTTGGTGATCTTGCCGTTGCCTTTGACTTCCGCATAATCGCGCACGCGACGCAACAGGCGATTCGCGATACGCGGCGTGCCGCGGCTGCGCTTGGCGATTTCAAATGCACCGTCTTCATCGATGGGCGCATGCAGCAAGGCCGAGCTGCGCGTGACGATTTTGGTCAATTCCAGCGGTGTATAGAATTCGAGACGGGCGACGATACCGAAGCGATCACGCAAAGGATTGGTCAACATGCCGGCACGCGTGGTTGCGCCGACCAGTGTGAACGGTTGCAAATCGAGGCGCACCGAACGTGCGGCAGGACCTTCACCGATCATGATATCGATCTGGTAATCCTCCAGCGCCGGGTACAGGATTTCTTCGACCACCGGCGACAACCGGTGGATTTCATCGATGAAGAGTACGTCGTTGGCTTCGAGGTTGGTCAGCAATGCGGCCAGGTCACCGGCACGTTCCAGCACCGGGCCGGAAGTCTGGCGCAGGTTGACGCCCATTTCACGCGCAATGATGTGCGCGAGGGTGGTCTTGCCCAAACCCGGTGGACCAAACAGCAAGGTGTGATCCAGTGCTTCGTGTCGTTGCCGCGCTGCGGTGATGAAGATTTCCAGCTGGCCACGGATTTTTTCCTGGCCTACGTATTCGTCCAGCTGCTTGGGACGCAGCGCGCGCTCTATCGCCTCCTCGTTAGCGGAGGCGGGAGTGGCGGCAATGATGCGTTGCTCGCTGAAATCGTCGGTTTGAATACTCATGGTCGCATTGTAGCGCGGCGGCGGTGAAAGTTAACTTATGCCTTGGACAGGGACTTGAGTGCGAGCTTGATACCGTCCGAAACACCGGTACCGGCCGGTACCTGTTTCAATGCCAGCATCGCTTCCTTGTCGGAATAACCCAGGGCCAGCAATGCATTCAGGATATCGGAAGTGGCATCGGTTGCGACGACGCCGGCCACGCCGAGGTCGGCACCAAGCTTGCCCTTCAGCTCCAGCAACAGGCGTTCGGCGGTTTTCTTGCCTATGCCAGGTATCTTGGTCAGGCGTCCGGCTTCCTGCATCGTGATCGCCTGCGACAAATCAGCCACCGACATACCGGACAGGATGGAGAGCGCCGTGCGCGCACCTATACCGGTAATTTTCACCAGTTGCTTGAAGACGTTACGTTCTTCGTTCGTACCAAAGCCAAACAGGATGTGCGCATCTTCACGTACCGTCAGATGGGTCAGCAACACAACTTTTTCACCGAGGCCGGGCAGGTTGTAGAAGGTGCTCATCGGCACATTGACTTCATAACCGACACCATTGCAATCGACCAGCAATTGCGGTGGATTTTTTTCGAGCAATACTCCGGAAAGACGACCTATCATCTCAGTGTGACCTTGGGAAATATAAAAACGGAAGACTAATACTAACCGACCAGGCGGCCGCCGCGTACACGCAAACCCTTGCGTGCCAATTCCGGTGCCAGTGCACCCAGCACACTCAGGGTTTCGCCGCTATGCGCATGACAGATCGCCACACCCAATGCATCAGCGGCATCAGTGCCGGGCAAACCCGACAACTTCAGCAGGCGCTGCACCATATCCTGCACCTGTGCTTTTTGTGCCTTGCCCTGCCCTACGACTGCTTGCTTGACTTGTAGCGCGGTATATTCCGCCACCAGCAAATCGGCATGCACCAGTGCGCATATCGCAGCACCCCGTGCCTGACCGAGCAAGAGTGTCGATTGCGGGTTCACGTTGACGAAGACTTTCTCTATCGCCGCACAATCGGGGCGATACGTCGCAATGACTTCGGAGACGCTGGAGAGTATGGTTTTGAGGCGTTGCGGCAAATCGGCATCGGGCGTTTTGATGGTGCCCGATGCGATGTAGCTCAGCTTGTTGCCATGCTTCTCGATCACGCCAAAGCCGGTGGTACGCAAGCCAGGGTCGATGCCGAGAATTTTCATGGAGTAAGAGGTAGCTATAAACAAGTCACGCGACTACTGTCGCATGACTTTGCTGATTAGTGACGGAAGTGGCGTGTGCCTGTCATCAGCATCACGACACCTTGCTCATCCGCGGCATCGATCACTTCCTGATCGCGCATCGAACCACCCGGATGGATGACCGAAGTTGCACCGGCAGCAACCACCACGTCGAGGCCGTCACGGAACGGGAAAAATGCATCCGACGCAACTGCAGTACCGGCCAGCGACAAGCCTGCATTCTGCGCCTTGATCGAAGCAATGCGTGCGGAATCGATACGGCTCATTTGACCTGCGCCTACGCCCATGGTCATACCATTTGCACAGAACACTATCGCATTCGATTTAACGAACTTGGCGACGCGCCAGGCAAACATCAGGTCTTGCAATTGTTGCGGTGTTGGTTGCTTCTTGCTGACGACTTTCAGTTCAGCCAGCAAAACATTTTTCGCATCCGGCGATTGCACCAGCAAGCCACCACCTACGCGTTTGAAGTCATGTGCATTGACAGCATTACCGAGCGGGATTTCCAGCAGGCGTACGTTTTGTTTGCCGGCGAAAATCTGTTTGGCTTTTTCACTGAAGGAAGGCGCGATCAGGACTTCAACGAATTGCTTGGCCACTGCTTCTGCCGCATTGCCATCCAGCTCACGGTTGAAGGCGATAATGCCGCCAAAAGCCGAGGTCGGATCGGTTTGCAAGGCCTTGCTATACGCTTCCAGCGGGCTGGCACCGACTGCCACGCCGCAAGGATTCGCGTGCTTGATGATGACGCAAGCCGATTCATCGAAAGTCTTTACGCATTCCCAAGCTGCATCCGCATCGGCGATGTTGTTGTACGACAGTTCCTTGCCTTGCAATTGCGTGTAGTTGGCGAGCGCACCGACTTGCGGATTGCTTTCGCGATAGAAGGCGGCGGATTGATGCGGGTTTTCACCGTAACGCATTTCCTGCACTTTTTCGAAATGCAGGTTCAGGGTAGACGGATAAGCACTGCGTGTGGCGTGCTGTTTATCTGCGCCCAGCGAGGTGAAGTAATTGGTGATCGCGCCGTCGTATTGTGCAGTGTGCGCGAATACCTTTTTCGCCAATGCGAATTTGGTTTCGTAGGTAACTTCACCCTGGTTGGCACCGAGCTCGCTCAGGACCTGGCTGTAGTCAGTCGGATCGCAAATGACGACCACGTCTTTGTGATTCTTGGCCGATGAACGCAACATCGCAGGGCCGCCGATGTCGATGTTTTCGATTGCATCTTCCAGCGAGCACTCTGCACGTGCCACGGTTTGCTGGAATGGATAGAGATTGACGACCACCATATCGATAGTCGGAATCGCGTGCTTTTCCAGTGCGCTGACATGCTCAGGGAAATCGCGGCGCGCCAGGATGCCGCCGTGCACTTTCGGGTGCAGGGTCTTGACGCGGCCATCCAGCATCTCAGGGAAGCCGGTGTAGTCGGCCACTTCGGTCACGTTGATGCCGTTCTCAGCCAGCAGTTTTGCCGTGCCTCCGGTCGACAGGATATTGACGCCCATGCCTGACAAGGCGCGCGCAAATTCCAGAACGCCAGTTTTGTCAGAGACCGAGATGAGAGCTTGTTTGATCATGATGAAAATAGTGGAAGTAAATTAAATAAGATAAAGGCGCGTCGTAACAGGGATCCAGCTTGTGCGGCCAGTTCGATAACTCGCCGCCCTTAGCTTATTTACTTCCCGCCGGGAATGCGGGAAGAAAGTTGGGAATTACAGTAAATCGTGCTGCTGCAATTTCTTGCGCAGGGTATTGCGGTTGATGCCCAGCATATCCGCCGCGTGCGACTGATTGCCTTCGGCCCGTTCCATCACTGCTTCGAGGATAGGCTTTTCTACTGTGAAGACCACCATCTCATAAACATTCGATGGCATTTGCTCACCAAGATCCTTGAAATACTTCTCCAGGCTTTTCTTGACGACTTCTTGGATATTATCTTTGCTCATTGTGCTTGGTTGATTGCGCGTTTTTATAATTTGTCGGGCTCGCATTCTGCCACTTACATGGCAAGACACCAAGCCCTTATCAGGCGGCCAACTTTTCTGCGGTCGGACGATATTGTAACCGCTCGCCGTGGGCCAACTGCAACTCAAAAAATGTATTTACGGCAGCCAATTGCTGCTCGCAGTCTTCCAGCTTGTTCATTTGTTGACGAAATGCTTCGCCGCCAACAAGTTCGCGTACGTACCAACCGATATGCTTGCGCGCGGTACGTACGCCCAGGTATTCGCCGTAAAAAGCGTAATGCGCACGCAAATGTTCATCCATCAGAGTGCGCACTTCGGCGATCAGCGGCGCTGGCAAATACGTGCCGGTACGCAAGTAATGCTCGATTTCGCGGAATATCCAAGGCCGTCCCTGCGCCGCACGACCGATCATGATCGCATCGGCACCGGTCACATCCAGCACATAACGCGCTTTCTCCGGCGTCGTGATATCGCCATTGGCCACTACCGGGATAGACACTGCCGCCTTGACTGCGGTAATCGTCTCGTACTCGGCATCACCGCTATAACCATCCGCACGGGTGCGGCCGTGCAAGGTCAGCATGGCGATGCCGCTTTGTTCGGCAATGCGCGCGATATTCAGCGCATTCTTGTGCGCCCGGTCCCAGCCGGTACGGAATTTCAGCGTAACCGGTACCTTGACAGACGCGACCACGGCTTCCAGGATTTCCGCGACCAGGCTTTCATGCTGCAACAGGGCCGAACCACACCAGCTATTGCACACTTTCTTGACCGGGCAACCCATATTGATATCGATGATTTGCGCACCGCGATCAACATTGAATTTGGCGCATTCCGCCAGCAAGACCGGATCGGCACCGGCAATCTGTACTGCCTTCGGTTCGACTTCACCATCGTGATTGGTCCGGCGTGTCGATTTATCACTGGCCCACAGGCGTGGATTGGACGCCGCCATCTCCGACACTGCGTAGCCCGCCCCCAATTGTTTGCACAATTGCCGGAATGGCCGGTCCGTCACCCCGGCCATAGGGGCAACAAACACATTGTTCGGAAGGGAATAGGGACCGATGTTCACGACAGCAGCATGCGGAGGAAAACCGCTATTTTAGCCGCATCCGCCCGTGACTTATGAAGCAATGCACCAAACGTTGTATTTACAGGCAACTTATTGCCAGTTTGCCTATTTCGCCTGGCTTATTTCAAATTTTTATTTGCAGCTGTTACTTCGGGTTGTCATTTTCATCCAGCGACGCATGCGCAAGATGCGAGACATCAGCCCATTGCAGGATCTGGAAATTCTGCCCATCAAAGCTCACACGGTTGATGCTGGCGTTCAGCACATCAAAGTCACGTGGATGCTCATAGCCCATGCTTTTCACACGGCGGTACACCGAATCCAGCACGCCACCATGCGTGAAGACTGCGATCTTGCGGTTGCCCGGCATACTCGCGAGGCGGGAAATACAGTCCACCGCCCGTGCCGCAAATTCACGCAGGGTTTCCGCACGACGCTCGCCGTCCGGATAGCGCGCATCGATATCGCGACGCTGCCATGCAGCGTAATCTTGCGGAAACTTTTCCTTGATTTCAGGATGGTTCAAACCTTCGAAAGCACCAAAGCAACGCTCGCGCAAACCCTGCTCGGACTGCACCTGCATGCCGCGCGGGATCGCTACTGCCTGCGCCGTATCGTAGGCGCGCAACAAGTCGCTCGAGTAAATCGCATCCAGCGGCTCATCCAGCAGGAAACGGCCAAGTGCCGCGGCCTGCCGCCGACCTTCATCGTTCAGCGCAACGTCGGTATGTCCCTGCAAACGCTTGCCGACGTTCCACTCGGTTTCGCCGTGGCGTATCAATAATATTTCTGTCACATCATCCTCGTTACTAGTCTGCCAGCGCCGGATTCAAGGTATAGCTACCGCTGACACTTGCCTGATCCAGCACATGCCCGTCTATCGCAGCGCGCACTTGCTGACCGGTGAACTCACCATCCAGCGGCACACTGGCTATATCCAGCGCATACAAAGTAAATACATAGCGATGCACGATCGCATCATTCCACGGCGGACACGGGCCGTCATAACCAAAGTAAGCGCCTGCCATATCGGCGTCCTGCGCAAACCAGCCGGTGTAATCATTGATGCCGTGACGCGCACCCCTGATCGGTGCATGGTCGATCGCCGGGCCGGATTTGCCGCGTGGTGTCACGCCGCTGGCAAATGATCCGGCTGCGATCTGTTGGGTATCCGCCGGAATGTCGACCAAGGTCCAGTGGAAGAAGTCGACGCGCGGCAAATCGGCCGGCACGGTCTTGCCTTCCTGATTCACATCGTCGCCTCGTGAGGGTACATCCGGATCGTGCACGACCAGCACCAGTGATTTGGTGGCGGCAGGCACGCCGCTCCAGGCCAGGTGCGGATTTTTATTGGCGGACAAGGTGACATGCGTCGCCGGATCGATCACGCAAAAAGCGAACTCGCCCGGGATAGCCGCGCCATCCTTGAAAGAATCACTCCATAGTTTCATCGTGCACTCGACTGTTTAATTTAGTTGAAAACATTGTAGCGGTAGCAAGCAAATCATGCCGCACGGATATTTTAAACGGCCGGTTTGACCTGCAACCAAAACGTCACCGGTCCATCGTTGGTGAGTGAAACCTTCATATCTGCGCCGAGTTGCCCGGTCGCGATATTGGCATGCCGTACGCGTGCCTGCGTGACGAAGTAATCAAACAGGGCCCGCGCCAGATCCGGCGCTGCCGCTGGCGTGAATGAAGGGCGCGTACCAGAGCGCGTATCGGCTGCCAGCGTAAACTGCGGCACCAGCAATACGCCACCCGCGGTATCGACCACACTCAGGTTCATCTTGCCTGCTGCATCCGAAAACACGCGATACGACAACAATTTGCCGAGCAAGGCATCTGCTTCCTTCTCGGTATCACCGCGCTCTGCACACAGCAAGACCATCAATCCGGCATCGATCGCGCCTACGGTCGCACCATCCACCACGACGCTGGCATGCGCTACCCGCTGCAAAAGTGCAATCATGCAGTCCTGCTTAAGCCAGCGTTACGCGTGCAAACTTGCGCTTGCCGACTTGCACTACCAGGGTGCCGGCTTCCACTTTCAATGCTTTATCGCTGACGACGGTACCGTCTATCCGTACCCCGCCCTGCTCTACCATGCGCAAGGCTTCCGAAGTCGAAGCACACAGGTTCGCCTGCTTGAGCAATTGGCCTATGCCCAAAGGCGCACCTGACAGCGCGACCTCAGGGATATCATCCGGAATACCGCCTTTGGAGCGATTGACGAAATCGGTCAATGCATCTTCGCCGGCTTGCACCGAATGGAAGCGTGCAACGATTTCCTGCGCCAGCAAGACTTTGACATCGCGCGGATTGCGACCGCCTTCGATATCTTGCTTGAACTGGGCAATTTCGGCGAGTGATCGGAAAGACAACAATTCGTAGTAACGCCACATCATCACATCGGAAATACTCATCAGCTTGGCAAACATGGTGTTAGCCGGTTCGGTGATGCCGATGTAATTGCCTTTGGATTTCGACATTTTTTCGACGCCGTCCAAACCCTCGAGCAAAGGCATGGTCAAGATGCATTGCTGCTCCTGGCCATAGCTTTTTTGCAACTCACGACCAACCAGCAAGTTGAATTTTTGATCAGTACCGCCCAGCTCCAGGTCGGATTTCAAGGCGACCGAGTCGTAGCCCTGCATCAGCGGGTACAGGAATTCATGCAGCGAGATAGGCGTATTCGCCTTGAAGCGCTTGGTGAAGTCTTCACGTTCGAGGATGCGCGCCACCGTGTATTTGGCCGACAGCTCAATCATGCCGCGCGCACCCAGCGGATCGCACCATTCCGAGTTGTAGCGGATTTCGGTACGTTCCGGATCCAGCACCAGGCTGGCTTGCGAGAAGTAGGTCTTCGCGTTTTCTTCGATTTGCTCTTTCGTCAACGGCGGACGGGTGATGTTGCGGCCGGACGGGTCGCCGATCATGGAGGTGAAGTCGCCGATCAGGAAGATGACCTGATGGCCCAGATCTTGCAACTGACGCATCTTGTTCAATACGACGGTGTGGCCCAGGTGCAAATCTGGTGCAGTCGGGTCCAAACCAAGTTTGATGCGTAAAGGCTTGCCAGTTTGTTCAGAGCGCGCGAGCTTTTGCGCGAACTCTGATTCGATTAACAATTCTTCAACGCCGCGCTTAGCGACCGCCAAGGCCTCTTGCACCTTGTCTGAGAGAGGCAATTGATCAGCTTTGCTGCTAGAAGAAACGTCCATATCGTAAAAGTAAATTGTAAAAAAAGGGGTAAGAAAAACAGAAATCGGTACAATGCTTTTTTAATTTAATTCCAGCTACTCTAACCTTGCCGTTCATCAACTTATAAAAACACAAGAAAGAGAAACCGAACAAGCGGCAGATTTTAACTTATTGCATGTTCACATTAAATAAATTACTTAGCGCAAGCTCAGCCAGCAAAAAGCTACTACTCGGATCATCCCGCAAAACCCGCATCGTTTCAGCCTCCGCATTGCTGTTGGCAGTGTGTGCGTTTGGTGCAGCAGGCGTAGCCCCTATGGCCCCTGATGCAGATGATTTGCCGATCAAGTCCATTACGCAGGAATTGCAGCTGCCGCACCTGGCCGACCAGATCGCAGCGCTCGACAAACTCCAGCAAAATTACATCAGCGAAGAACGCGTGCGCTCCGGCGACACCCTCGCGACTTTGCTGGGCCGCCTTGGCGTCGATGACGATGCCGCTACCGCCTTCATCAAATCAGATGCCGTTGCCCGCAATGTGATGCAACTGAAAGCCGGCAAGCGCGTACAAGTGCAAACCAATGAAGACGGCGAACTGAGCTGGCTCAGCAGCACGACCGGTACCGGCGTCGGCAATCTGAAGAACATCGAAATCCGCCGCGAAGGCAAAGGCTTCAAAGCCACCGAAAAAGCGGTTGCGATGGAACGACGCATAGAAATGCGCTCCGGCGAAATCAGGTCCTCACTGTTCGCCGCTACCGACGCTGCACAAATCCCGGATAACGTCGCTTCGCAAATCGTCGATATGTTTTCCACCAACATCGACTTCGGTTCCGACCTGCGTCGCGGTGACCGCTTCAACGTCGTCTACGAGACATTCTGGCAAAACGGTGAATACGTCTATGCCGGCCGCGTACTCGCAGGCGAATTCATGAATGGCCCGGCAACCTATCAATCGGTCTGGTTTGATGACCCTAGCGTTGCTTCCAGCGGCGGCTACTACGGCTTTGACGGCAAATCGCTGAAAAAGGCCTTCCTCAAATCACCACTGGAATTTTCGCGTATCTCGTCCGGCTTCTCGGTCCGCAAGCATCCTATCTCCGGCTTGTGGAAAGCACATAAGGGCGTCGATTTCGCTGCTGCGATCGGCACGCCTATCCGCGCTTCCGGCGATGGCGTGATCGACTTTGCCGGCACCCAGCGCGGTTACGGCAATGTGGTCGTCATCAAGCACTGGTCCAAATATTCGACCGCTTATGCGCACATGAGCCGCTTTGCCACCAATCTGCGCAAAGGCGCCAAAGTCAGCCAGGGCCAGGTAATCGGCTATGTCGGCATGACCGGCTGGTCGACCGGCCCGCATTTGCATTATGAGTTCCGCGTCAACAATGAAGCACGTGATCCGATGACAGTCGACATCCCGAATGCACAGCCGTTGACCGCATCGCAGATGCAAAAATTCCGCAACGTCGCTACCGATATGACACATCGCTTTGCTTTGCTGAGCCCGGAAAATAACAACGTCCGCCTCGCCGCGAAATAAACCGCAATATCCGGACGGATCACAAGTACGTGATCCGCTCCCACAAAACCGTTCGTCCAGTGTAGAGTGAACTACCCTGACGAACGGTTTTTTTATGTCTACTGATTCTTCCCTCTTCATCGGCCTGATGTCCGGTACCAGCCTGGATGGCGTCGATGGCATCCTTGCCGAATTTTCCACTGATGGCACAGTACGCCAGACACTGGCCTCGGCTTATATTCCCTTCCCCGATGACTTGCGTACCGAACTAATGGCCTTGCAAAGCCCGGGCCCGGATGAAATCCATCGCGAAGCGCTGGCCGCCAACGCCCTGGTTACTTATTACGCCGAATGCGTGGCCGACCTGCTGCAGCAGGCACAAGTGGGCGCAGACCGTGTTGCCGCCATCGGCGTCCACGGACAAACCATACGCCACCGACCTGAGCATGCTTACACCCGTCAAATCAACAACCCGGCCTTATTGGCCGAACTCACCGGCATCGATGTGATCGCAGACTTGCGCAGCCGCGACATTGCGGCCGGCGGCCAGGGCGCGCCCCTGGTGCCGGCCTTCCATCGTGCCCTGTTTGGTTCGAGGGATGAAAACCGCGTCGTCGTGAACATAGGTGGCATCGCCAATATCAGCGTCCTGCCACATAACAGCGCGGCGGCAGTGATCGGCTTCGACACCGGCCCCGGCAATGTCTTGATGGATGCCTGGATCGCGCAGCACAATGGCCAACCATATGATGCGAACGGTGACTGGGCGAGAACCGGCAAGGTCGATGCCGGCTTGCTCAAGACTTTGCGCGACGAAGCCTTCTTCGCTGCACCGCCACCAAAGAGCACCGGCCGCGATTTATTCCATCCGGCCTGGCTGGCGCAAAAACTGGCTGACTTTCCAAACCTGGCCAGTGCCGACGTACAGACTACGCTGGCGGTCTTCACTGCCACCACGCTGGCCGATGCGATCAAACTGCATGCGCCGCAAACCCAGGCGGTCTATGTGTGTGGCGGCGGGGCTTACAACCACTATCTGCTGACGCTGCTGCACTATGCATTGAAGCTGCACCAGGCAGACATCAAGGTCGAATCGACCGCCGCGCTGGGGGTTGCGCCGAACCAGGTGGAAGCACTGGCTTTTGCGTGGCTGGCGCAACGCTTTACGGTACGTGAGCCGGGCAACCTGCCATCGGTGACCGGGGCGCGCGGCTTGCGGATATTGGGCGCGCTGTATCCGGCCTGAGCATGCAAAGCATACAGGCATAAAAAAAGCGCAGAATCTTCTGCGCTTTTTTACATCCGGAAACGAGCTGTATCGTTTGCCCGCTGAGTCTTTTACTTGAGCTTAAGCCGAGAATGAAGAACCGCAACCGCAAGTCGTCGTTGCATTCGGATTCTTGATCACGAATTGCGCGCCTTCCAGGTCGTCCTTGTAATCGATTTCGGCGCCGACCAGATACTGGTAGCTCATCGAGTCGATCAACAGCTGCACGCCGTTCTTGGTCATGGTGGTGTCGTCTTCATTGACGATTTCATCGAAAGTGAAACCGTACTGGAAGCCCGAACAACCGCCGCCTTGAACAAACACGCGCAATTTCAGGTCTGGATTACCCTCTTCTTCGATCAGTTCTGCAACTTTCATTGCAGCGCTGTCGCTGAAAACGATAGGGGATGGCATTTCGGCAACTGCATTCATTTCAGGCTCCTGCTGGAAAACGGTAGTTCATTATAGACCCTAGCCGCGTTTTACGTATTATTCGCGGCAAGTATAGGTACTGCCAACTTCAAAATCGGTTCATCGACCTCGTGGGTCAGCTTGCCGGAGACAACGGCACCGCCGTGCATTTCCAGCGCTTTGTAATTTACATCACCAGTTATGCGGGCTTTCGGCTGCAATTCAAGCAATTCCGATGAAAATACCGGGCCGACTATTTCCCCATTGACAAGTAAATGTGCAACCCGCACTTCACCTTCAACCCGCGCGTGCTCAGAAATCACCAACATGCTGATTTCATCCGCTTGCGCAATCACATCGCCCTTGACGCAGCCATCTATGCGCAAACCGCCCTTGAAATGGACGTTACCGCTAATAATTGTAGAGGCGCCGATCAGGCTATCTATCGTACTTTTTGCTTTACGGCTAAACATGATGACGCTCCTTTACAAATTTGAAGACTGTTGTGCACGCAGGGCACCCTTTTCAAGGACTTTGATCTGGACTGATTTAAGCACCGCGCCTGCCGGTATCGGAAGCTCGCCTTCGATACGCTGGTAATGCCTGAACGAGAGCTTGAATTTATCCGTTTCGTCCGGCTTAGGGAAAGTCATCATAGCACTTTTGCCGTCCTGCACCAGCGTCACAATAAGCTGGTAATTACCCGTGAAATCATGGCCTGCCTTGCCACCTTGCATCAATAACAAGCGATACCGCAATTGCGTCGGCTCGACCATTTCCGCCTTCAGGCGCCGTATCGTGATCCCTTGCGCGCCGGTATCGGTAGGCAGCAGGCTTTCAAAAAAGGCCAGGTCTTCTTTCAGCTTGGTATTTTCGGATTCCAGGGTTTTAATCTGGCGCGACAATTGTGCCTGCAGCGAGCGCTCTATATTGAGCTGGCTCTCCGCCGCATTCACCGTCGTTTCAAACTTATCCCGCTCGGCGCTGGCCTGCTTCAGTTGCTCCTGCACCTCGGCCAATTGTGCGGTAGTGGCACCCGGCTTGAAACCGGTGAAGCTGCGCCCGAGGTCGTACGCCCACATCGCCATCGCACCGCCCAAGCCCACCACGATCGCGATGAATACCGCACGTAAAGGCCACGGCAGGTGATTCTTGATCGTCATGCGCGGTGCCGAAATCGACCAGCGGCGTAACCATAGCTTGCGCTGCAGCGATTTGAAAACCGGTTTTGGCTTGCTCATGAATCAGATACGCAGCATTACGGCAGAACCGGGATGTGCATCAAACCGGTCGTTTCATCCAGGCCGAACATCAGATTCATACATTGCACCGCCTGACCGGAAGCGCCCTTGACCAGATTGTCCTGCACCACCAGCACAACGACGGTATCGCCGTCATCCGGACGATGCAGCGCGATGCGCAACATGTTCGAAGCGCGGGTCGAACGGGTTTCAGGATGCGAACCGAACGGCATCACATCAATGAACGGTTCATTGCCATAAGCCTTTTCAAACAGGGCTTGCAGCGCTGCATTGTCGATATCCTTCGTCAGGCGCGCATACAGCGTCGAATGCATGCCACGTATCATCGGTACCAGGTGCGGCGTGAACAGCAAGCCGACTTTATCCTTGGTCAAGAAGCGCAAACGCTCCAGGGTTTCCGGCGAATGGCGATGACCGGATACACCGTAAGCTTTGAAATTGTCACCGGCTTCGGAGAACAAGGTGGCGACTTCAGCTTTACGACCGGCACCGGAAACACCCGATTTGCAATCGGCGATCAGGTGCGACGCATCAATGACGCCGGCTTGCAACAAAGGGGCAAGGCCCAGTTGCATCGTAGTCGGGTAGCAGCCCGGGTTGCCGACGATACGCGCCTTGCGGATCGCGTCGCGGTTCAACTCAACCAGGCCGTAGGCCGCTTCTTTCAATAATTCAGGGCAGCTATGCGGGATCTTGTACCACTTCTCAAAGGAAGCGATGTCTTGCAAACGGAAGTCAGCAGCAAGGTCAATGACCTTGACGCCAGCTGCCAGCAATTCCGGCGCTTGTGCCATGGCCACACCGTGCGGCGTAGCGAAGAAGACAACATCACACTCAGTCAGTTTGGCTTTTTCCGGCGCTGAAAACGCCAGGTCCACACGTCCGCGCAATGAAGGAAACATGTCTGCCACCGGCAAACCATCTTCCTTGCGCGACGTAATCGCGGTGAGTTTGACTTCCGGGTGCGTTGCCAACAAGCGTAACAACTCCACGCCTGTATAACCGGTGCCGCCGACGATGCCAACCTTGATCATGTTTCTTCCTAGCAAAATTTACTTCGTTTTATTTTAACAGGCGATGGGCTGCCTACGCTCGCCCCATCCTGGTTTCCAACTGCAAACAGGGATAAAAAAAGCCGCCAGGCGTAAACCAGGCGGCTTTTCGATGCTCTGAAAACGCAGATTAACGCTTGGAGAACTGTTTGGCGCGGCGTGCTTTGCGCAGACCGACCTTTTTACGTTCAACTTCACGTGCATCACGAGTAACGAAGCCTGCTTTGGACAGTTCCGATTTCAATGTTGCATCGTAGTCGATCAGTGCACGGGTGATGCCATGACGCACCGCGCCCGCTTGGCCGGATTCACCGCCGCCGTTGACGTTGACCATGATGTCGAATGTTTCAACATTGTTGGTCAGTTCCAGAGGCTGGCGAATCACCATCAGACCGGTTTCGCGCGAAAAATATTCATTCGCTGGCTTGCCGTTGACGACGATCTGGCCGGAGCCGGATTTGATGAAGACGCGAGCCACTGCACTCTTGCGACGGCCGGTTCCGTAATTGTAGTTACCGATCATGTCTATTCCTTAGAGTTCAAGTGCTTTAGGTTGCTGCGCAGCGTGCGGATGAGTTGCCTCAGCGTACACTTTGAGCTTCTTGATCATCGCGTAGCCGAGTGGGCCTTTAGGCAACATGCCTTTGACCGCTTTCTCAAGCGCGCGACCCGGAAAACGCTGTTGCATTTTCAGGAAATTGGTTTCATAGATACCGCCTGGGTAACCCGAGTGGCGATAGTATGTTTTTTCTGTTGCTTTGGTACCGGTCACGCGCAGTTTGCCTGCGTTGATCACGACGATGAAATCGCCGGTGTCGACGTGAGGAGTAAATTCCGGTTTGTGTTTGCCGCGCAGTCGGAGTGCCACTTCGCTGGCAACACGTCCGAGGACTTTGTCCGTCGCGTCAATCACGAACCAATCGCGCTGGACTTCGTGTCCTTTAGCGGAGAAGGTTTTCATGATGACTTCCTAAATAATTAAATCGCTCAAATGGTGGTTACGCCTGCTTGCTGCTACATGCGTACTCGGCCTTGTTATCTCTTCCTGAGCAAACGAAAGAACCGCAGATTATAGACTTTTCAAGGACTTAGCGTCAAATTTAACTGCGTATTTCGCTGGAATTTACCGGCAAAACGTTGCGATCCGGGCGCTTTGATGCCGAAAAGTCATGGAATTTGCATCCGCCGGGCAATTTTCGTACTTGTGCACGCTTCTTCAATTCCATCGCCAGCAGTTACAATGACGCAAAATCAACCTGCAACTTTACGAGAACACCATGGAATGCACAGTACGCTGGACCGGCTTGTCCGGCATGACCTTTTTAGCTGAAACCGGCTCCGGCCACGTCGTCGCAATGGATGGCGCACCGGAGGGTGGCGGCCGCAACCTGGCGCCACGCCCGATGGAAGTTGTACTGCTGGGTACCGGCGGCTGCACCGCCTATGACGTGGTTGTCATCCTGCGCAAGAGCGGCCAGGACGTCCGTGGCTGCGAAGTGTCGCTCAAATCGGAGCGCGCAGAAACCGATCCGAAGGTATTCACCAAAGTCCACTTCCACTTCACGGTCACCGGCCGCAACCTCAAGGCCAACGTGGTGGAACGTGCAATCAAGCTGTCGCATGATAAATACTGCTCGGCTTCCATCATGATGGAAAAAACCGCTGAAATCACCCACTCTTTCGAGATCGTGGACGACGCGGCGCCACTCGCCGCTTAAATCTCCACCCTGCATCGCCAAAGACTGCCGTAACGCTACGGCAGTCCTCTTCCTGCATGCGCCCCAAGTGCGCGACAGCAACTATTATTAAGGCACTATAAATAATAGGCGGTGCTGGTCATGACTTTGGCCATCGCCTGCATACCCATTTGCGCAAGCGGCGGCACTGTTTGCGCGCCCAGGGCATGCGCCGCAGCCCCATGCTCCGCCTCATCCGCGCTCATTTGCTTCACGATCGCCAGGGACTTCGCGTCTTGTGGCGGCAGGCTGCTTAAATGCTGGTTCAGGTGCGCTTCGACCTGACGTTCGGTTTCCACCACAAAGCCCAGGCTGCGCGCATCACCCAGCGTCGCGGCAACTGTGCCTAGCGCAAAAGCGCCCGCATACCACAGCGGATTCAGCAAGCTGGGACGTGAACCCAGTTCGCGCAAACGCTCGGCAGTCCATGCCAGGTGATCTTCTTCTTCCCTTCCTGCCAACAAAAGCTGCTGCCTGATGGCCGGACTGCGCGCAAATTGCGCCTGTGCCTGGTACAGCGCTTGCGCACATACCTCGCCGACATGGTTGACCCGCATCAGCCCGGCGCTGTGCCGCCGCTGCGCGTTATCCAAATCACCATCCGCGACCTTGGCCGCAGGATTCGGACGCCCGGCAACGGACACGCCACTCATCACACGCAAGGCGCTATCGAAATGCTGGATCAAACGATCAGGAAACTGCATATGGTTTTCTACCTATTCAAAACGAATGTTGCATGAGAACGACACTCAATTACCCATTAACTGTGTCTTTTGCAAAATGTTAACGCACGTCAAAAAGCCCGGGGGGCAATTTAGCTTAGCCTTGCGCAGCAAAACAAATAAGATGCCGCTTTTATTCAACTTCGGCCACGTACTGCCGATGAAGAACAAGGGCTTAACCGACAACCAGATCAAACGACACCTTAAATGAATGCCTTGTATTTTGCGCTAGCCCTCAGCAGCACCTTGCCCGATACCGCTATCGCCCAAGCCCAAGCTCAACCGTCAATGACGATCTATGGCACGTTCAAGGATGCGAACGATGAAAGCAATAATGAGCAAATTGCAAAAAAACCGTTCGCCGGCACCAATTACCAATCGACCATCAACATTTACGGCACGATAGATGCGGGCATCCGTAATGTTACCAATACCAACAAGAATGGTGGCGATACATTGAAGATGGGTTCGAACGGCGAGTATTACAACAATCGCATCGGCATCAAGGGTACTGAAGATCTGGGTGGCGGCCTGAATGCCCACTTCCACCTGGAAACCGGCTTCAACACCGGTACCGGCGCGTTGGATAACAATGCCGGCCGCTTTTTCAATCGTATTTCATCGGTGGGCGTGGCCGGCTCTTTCGGCTCCATCGACTTTGGCCGCATGCCTTCGGTTTCCTGCAAAACCATTTTTGCCTACGACCCTTTCCAGTATCGCTATGTACAAATCGTGCCGCTGGCAGGTGCATCGGCCGGCAATGCGGATGGCAATGCGCCCGGTTTTCCATGGGGCACCATCGGCGGCACGCGCTTCAGCAACGATGTCCAATATATAGGCAAGTTCGACAATGTCACCATCCTGGCCGAATTTTCCACCGGCGAAGTCAGTGGCTCCAACAGCAATGGCAGCGCGCAAGCGGTCGGCTTTACCTATCGTCCCGGACCATTTGTCATCGGCGCGGCCTACACCCGGCAAAAACCGAATGTCTCCATCACCGGCACGCCGGAATACCAGCAACAAAACCAGATTACCTTCGGCGGCGCTTATCAAGCTGATGGCTTGCGCATTGCCGGCGGTCATATAAATACAGAAGCTGATACCGCCATCCAGGGGATTAACAATCAGGCAAAGAACAGCTGGATAGGCGCGAGCTACGACTTCACGCCGGCGATCAGCGTCACTACCGGCTACTACCGGACCACTTTAGCTACCGGCAACGTTGAGAAAGCCAGCCGCAACCTGCTGATAGTAGGCGCGACCTACGCCCTATCAACCCGCACCAATCTTTATCTCGGCCTGGACCGCGCAAGCCTGGGTGGTTTTGTATCTTTGACAGCTGGGGCAAAAACCCGACAAACCGGCACCTCGCTCGGCATCAACCATATGTTTTAACTGCGGCATGATTTGATGAGGTAAGCAGGCATGGCAGCCAAAACGTAAAATCCAACCGAAAAATCCAGATAGGCAAAAAATAATATCGTTATTTTTTAGACAATATTCGCATGCTTCAGGACAAATCACGCGTGCCTCATTTTGGAATTGAAACGCACCGCTTTGTTGCGAAAAAACGTCACTTCAGCCGATTCACCCATGCGCTTTTGATATTTTGGTTGTCACTCACAGCGGATTTTGTTTCAATCAATCGTCGTCTTGCAATAAGGATTGGGCAAGACAGGCAGCTCCGCAGGACTTCATGTACCACTTGCTAGTCAAGTGATGCATTTTTAAAACAACATTTGAGGAACATTTAAATGAAAAAATCGCTTCTGGCATTAGCCGTATTGGGCGCATTTGCAGGTGCTGCATCGGCACAATCGTCCGTTACCGTCTACGGTATCGTTGACCTCGGCTTTGCACACGTGGACGACGGCTCCGCTGCAGGCAGCAAAAACGGTATCGATTCCGGTGGCCAATCGGCTAGCCGTATCGGTTTCAAAGGTACAGAAGATCTGGGCAATGGCCTGAAAGCTCTGTTCCAATTGGAAGCAACTATCGCTGCTGACACTGGCGCTGCATTCAACACAGCAACTGCAGCTACTTCGGGTCCTAACACCGGCCTGTCGAACAACTCGGGCGGCTTTAACCGTTTCGCAACTGTTGGTCTGCAAAGCGCAGCATTTGGTACCGTTCTGTTGGGTCGCCAAACTTCGGTAATCAAAGATGCATACGACCAAATCGATCCGTTCGGTGACGGCGGCACAGTTGGTGCGATCAGCTCGATCTTCTTCAACGGCGCATTGGCTGGTGACTTCGGTCGTATCTCGAACTCGGTTAAATACACATCGAATTCGTTCAGCGGCTTCAAAGCTAACGCAGCTTACGGCTTCGGCGAAACAGTTGGCGACACTGGCGCAAACAGCAACTACGGCCTCGGCCTGGGTTACGCAAATGGCCCATTGAACGTTCAGTTCGCTTACCACAACCAAGACCGTACAAACGCAGCTTTGGTTCAAACTGGCGAAAACAAGTTGATGCTCTTGGGCGCAACTTACGATTTCGGCGTTGTTAAACTGCACGGCGCATACGCTGATACCAAATTGGAAGCTCCAATCGGTACAGAAGTTAAATTCCGTAACTACATGATCGGTGCTAGCGCTCCAATCGGCCCAGGTACATTGTTTGCTTCGTACAGCGCTAACGACAACCGTACGGTTGGCGATTCTGACGCACAAAAATTCGCTATTTCGTACTCGTACGATCTGTCGAAACGCACCAACCTGTACACCGGTTACTCCCGTACATCGAACGATAACGGTTCCCGTATCGGTCTGGGCGGTACAGCTCCACTGGGCGAAACAGCTTCGATCTTCAACGTTGGTATCCGTCACAAGTTCTAATTCCCGGCAGGCCTAGCCTGCTTGGTTTGAACTGTACGAAAGAAAAAGGCACCTTCGGGTGCCTTTTTTTATTGCCTGCATTTCCCCGAACATCCCTGCCATTTGGATATCCGCAACATTGCGGCTGATCCATCGTAGAATCCAGTTTGTAAATAAACAGTACGCCAGCAACAAACCCGGAGGCCAGATGCACCGCTGCCTGATCATAGAAGACGATACGCATAATGCGCTCTACATAGCCAAAGGGCTAAAGGAGATAGGCTACGATGCGACCGTCTGTGCGGATGGTATCGACGGTATGGAACTGGCAGTCAGTGGTGAATGGGATGTGATCATCCTCGATCGCATGTTGCCGCAAGGTATAGACGGCTTATCAATCCTTACCGCCCTGCGCGAAATGGGCAAGCGTACGCCGGTGCTGATCCTCAGCGCGCTGTCAGCAATTGACGAGCGCGTGCGTGGCTTGCAAGCCGGTTGCAACGATTACCTGACCAAACCATTTGCCTTCCCGGAACTGGCGGCACGGGTGGAAGCGCTGCTGCGCTGGACGCAGCCGAATGAAGTGATACGGGAACTGTGCGTAGAAGACCTGAAGGTCAACCTGCTGACGCGCAGTGTTGAACGGGGCGGACGTCCGCTTAACCTGCAGCCACGGGAATTCCGCCTGCTGGTGTACATGATGACGCATAAAGGCCAGGTCCTGACCCGCACCATGTTGCTCGAATCGGTATGGAATTATCAATTCGACCCGCAAACCAATGTCATCGACGCCCATATCAGCCGCTTGCGCAACAAGGTCGACAAAGGCTTTGCGGTGCCACTGATACATACCCGCCGCAATCTCGGCTATATCCTTACCGCCAACCCTCAGACAGAAGCGGCAGATGAAAACGGCCTGTCGAAAACCGTGGGCAAATCGGCAATATGAAACTGCCCGGCTTCAAACTATGGGGATCGGTGGCCTTTCGCATGGCCTTTAACTACAGCGCGCTGCTGGTGCTATCCATGCTGGTGCTGTTGGCGGTCTTCTATACCCAAACGGTCAATGTGCTGAAAAACCAGATTGACCGCCATATCGCCTCCAATTCACAACGCCTGCTGAACGACTTCATCGAAAATGGCGAGGCTTCTGTCGCCCAGCAAATCAAGGATATCCTGCGCGACGGCGTCTATTCGGACACCGAGATCTATTTGCTGGTCAATCCCTATGGCGAAAAAGTCATCGGCAATATCCCATCCATCCCGCATAAAGCCAAGAACAAGGAAGGCATGGTGGAAACCCGCGTCATGCGTAGCGGGCGCGAAGCCATAGGGCGCATGTACATCCAGCAACTGCCGGACGGCAGCAAGCTGGTGGTCGGTAGCGATATCAATCACCAGCTTGAAATCGAAAGGCTGTTCGATCGTGCCAGCCTGATCGCAGGCTTGATAGGTTTGCTGATGTCGATCGCCGGCGCTTTACTGTTCCGGCGCGAACTCGGGCAAAGGCTAAGCGGCATCCACCAGATCGTCACGCATATCGAAGCGGGTGACCTGAGCCAGCGTATCCCGCTGTTGCAACAGGAAGATGAATTTTCCCGCCTCAGCCGCGATATCAACAGCATGCTGGACCAGCAACAACGCCTGATGGATGGCGTACGCCACATTTCCAACACCATTGCCCACAATCTGCGCACACCGATGACGCGTATCCTGCTGCGCTTGCGCAAAAGCGAGCACGAAGGCACACAGGCGCGCGATGAAGCACTGCAGTTCGCGCTCCATGAAATGGAAGACCTCAGCGTCATGTTCAACAAGCTGCTGAACCTGGCGGAAGTAGAGTCCGGCACCCGGCGCCAGACTTTCAGTTCCATCTCACTCAATGATGTCGTTGCCGACGTGCTGGAATTGTATGAACCGGTGGCAGAAGAGAAATCCGTGCAATTGACGGCGGTTTTCGAGGCAGAACCAGTCACCAATGGCGATCGTGAGCTGCTGGCCAGCGCCATCGCCAACCTGGTCGATAATGCATTGAAATATGCTGGCGAAAACGCCGCAGTGGAAGTCCGCACCACCACCGACACACATGGTGCGGCGATCATCGTGCGCGACAATGGCAGCGGCATCCCGGCCGCCGAATTATCCCGCATCGGCACCCACTTCTACCGCCTCGACCGCAGCCGCCCCGGCTACGGGCTGGGCCTGGCCAGCGTGTTGGCGATTGCGCGCCTGCATGGTGGCAACCTCGAATTTTCAGACGCAAAACCCGGCCTGATAGTCCGTATGACGCTGGCCCCCAATCCCGTCTAAAAGATTTTTCCGGTTCGAGGAGACCGCATTGTATCCGCACGCCAACACGTTACCGAATGGTAATGCCTACTTGCTCGGTTTTCCCTACCACTCCTCGTAAGATTGAGATCGCATAGGCTGCGTCTTTCTGCCCGGAGCAGAGATAACAAAAAGCCATGTACACACGCGAATCAAAGGATGAAGGTATATGCAAGGACTTAAAAAAATAACGATAGCCGCAGCATTGGGGACAAGCGTACTGCTGGCGGCCTGTGGCGGGAAGGAAACGCCACCGTCGCAAGAAGCGCAGGAAGCACGCGCAGCGGTATCGGCAATAAAGAATTCGCCTGACACGCTGCGCTATTCGCATAGTGCACCGCAATTGGTCATGATAGAGGCGCAAAACATTCCGGCTTCACCAGTGCCATTAGGCGACCAGTTAAGCGCACACCTGGTCTACGATGAAGACGTCACCGCACGCATAGGAGTCAGCATTTCCGGTCGCATCGTCGCACTCAAGGCGGCTCCGGGTGATGCCGTCAAGGCTGGCCAGGTATTGGCGGAAATCGATTCGCCTGACGTCGGCACTGCATATGCCGATATCAACAAGGCCAAAGCCGACCTCGATCACAAGCGTCGGGTCTACGAACGTGCGAAAGACCTGGGCGAAGGCGAAGCAATTGCCGCCAAAGACGTCGAAAATGCACTCGCCGACTATACGCAGGCACAGGCTGAAACAGCACGCGCCGAGCTGCGCCTGAAAAACCTCAATCCGAATGGCATGGTCATCCGCGGCCAGCGCATCAGCCTGTTGAGCCCGATGAATGGCGTGGTGACCGAACGTACCGCAACACCGGCACTGGAAGTCAGTCCCGGCATGTCGTCACCACTATTCGTCGTCACCAATCCCAAGCAACTGTGGCTGATGATCGATGTGCCGGAAAAAATGCTGAGCCAGATCAAGCTCGGCAGCACGGTTTCGGTCGAAAGCGACGCTTATCCGAATGAACAATTCAGCGCCAAGATCGTACAACTCGGACAAGCGGTTGATCCCAACAGCCGTCGTATCACGATCCGCGCCCGTCTCAACAATCCGGATGGCAAGCTGTTACCGGAAATGTTTGTGCGCGCTTCAGTGCAACAAGACAGTGGCAATGGTGTTGCCGTACCGAATAGCGCTATCGTCACGCGCGGCATCTACAGCTTCGTATTCGTACAAATCGCACCCGGCGAATTCCAGCAACGCAAAGTCAAATTAATCACACGCGGTAGCAATATCAGCTATGTAGGCGAAGGGCTCAAAGGCGGCGAAAGCATCGTCACCAAAGGCGCTCTATTGCTCGACGCAGAATTGAACGAGAGCGACAGCCATGATTGATCGTCTCATCGTCTTCGCGATGACGCAGCGGATTTTTGTATTTGTCCTGGTAGGTGCATTAATCGGTTTCGGTGGCTACGCATTATCCAATTTGCCGATCGAAGCCTTCCCTGATGTACAGGACGTACAGGTACGCGTCATCTCGCAATTGCCCGGCCAGGCCCCGGAAGATATGGAGCGCTCGGTCACCCTGCCGATCGAACGCGAAATGGCCGGCATCCCGCGCCTGACCAATGTACGCTCGGTCACCATGACCGGTTTGTCGATCGTGACCCTCACCTTTGCCGAGGATACCGACAATTACTTTGCACGCCAGCAAGTAACGGAAAAACTGTCCACCGTTACCCTGCCGAGCGGCGTGCAACCACAACTCGCACCACTCTCCACCGCAGTCGGTGAAGTCTATCGCTACACGATCGAAGCTCCCGGCTTGACGGATACCGAGATCCGCACCTTGCAGGACTGGACCATACGTCCGGTCTTGCGCATGACACCCGGCGTCGCCGATGTCGTCAGCTTTGGTGGCGCGATCAAGGAATACCAGATCGAAGTCGATCCGCTCGCATTGCGTAAATACCAGATCACGCTGGATCAACTGAGCCAGGCCGTCAACAATGGCAATGGCAGCGCCGGTGGCGGCCTGGTACGACAAGGTGATGCTTCGCTGGTGGTACGTTCCGCCGGTTTGTTCACCAGCACCGACGATATCCGCAAGGTTGTCATCACGGCACGCCAGGGTCGCGCGATTACGGTCGGTGACATTGCCACCGTGCGTTCGGGCGAACGTCCGCGCTTCGGCATCGTGGCAGCCGATCACCGGGACAGCATCGTCGAAGGCATCGTCTCGATGACCAAAGGCGGCAACCCATCCAAAATCAATGCAGAACTGAAAGCGCGGATTGAACAGTTGCAACCGCGCTTGCCGGCCGGCGCCAAGATCATTCCGATCTATGACCGTACGGAACTGGTCCGGCATACCGTCAGTACCGTTGCGGAAAACCTGATCATCGGCGCGCTGCTGGTCATCGCAGTCCTGGTGGCCTTCCTGTCGAGCTGGATCGCCGCACTGATCGTCGCCACCGTGATCCCGCTCTCGCTATTGTTCGCCTTCATCCTGATGAATGCACGCGGCGTCTCGGCCAACCTGATTTCCCTCGGTGCAGTCGACTTCGGCATCATCATCGATAGCGCCGTGGTTATCGTTGAAGCATTGATGGTCAGGCTGGCGGTTAAATCAGTACACGATACCAATCCGCACGATGCGCGCTCACATCGCTTGCACATCCTGTACAAGACGATGAAGGATATGTCGCATCCGGTACTGTTTGCCAAAGCCATCATCATCCTGGCCTTCGTTCCTATCTTTACCTTCCAGCGCGTGGAAGGAAAAATCTTCACGCCGGTGGCATTGACGCTGACCTTTGCACTGATAGGCGCAGTATTGCTCACCTTCACGCTCTTGCCGACGCTGCTGTCCTACGTCTTGCAAAAACGGACGCTGGCGGAGAAACACAAGCCCTGGCTGGAATGGCTGCAGGTGCGTTACCAGCGCGTGCTCGATTTCACGATGAAGAATGCGCGCAAGACCCTATGGATCTCGGCGATACCTGTGGTCATCGCCTTCCTGCTGGCGCCGCGGCTGGGTAGTGAGTTCATGCCCAAGCTGGATGAAGGCAATATCTGGCTGACCATTACGTTACCGACCTCCGCCTCACTGGAGACCACCAAAGATGTTGAGCGCCTGGTACGGGCCAAACTGCAGGCTTACCCGGAAGTTGCGCATATCATCACGCAAACCGGTCGCCCTGACGATGGCTCCGATCCGAAAGGGCCGAACAACCTGGAAAGCCTGGTCGATCTGAAACCACGCAAGGAATGGCGCTTTGGCAGCAAGGAAGAATTGGTTGCCAGCATGTCGGAAAACCTCGCGTCCATCCCCGGCATCACGACCAACTTTTCGCAAGTGATTCAGGATAACGTCGAAGAATCACTGTCCGGCTTCCGCGGTGAAATCGTCGCCAAAATCAGTGGCAACAACCTCGACATCCTGGAAGACAAAGCCGCGCAAGTCGTTGGTGTAGTGAAAGGCATACAGGGTGCGACCGATGTGGAAGCAACGCGCATAGGTGGCCAGACCGAAGTCGTGGTGACACCTGACCGCAGCAGGCTGGCGCGCTATGGCATCTCGATCAATGACGTCAATACGCTGGTGACACAAGCCATGTCAGGCGTCGCGGTGACCAATTACTACAAGGAAGATAAGCGCTTCGACGTAGTGGTGCGTATCAGTGAAAAAAATCGCAATAGCATAGATGCGATAAGCAACCTGCAACTGGCAGTGCCCGGCACCCAGGTCGGCAACGGGCCCGGCACAGTCTCACTGAGCGATGTGGCAACGATTGAAGTACGACAAGGCGCTTCACGTATCTTGCGTGAATCCGGTTCGCGTAGCGTCATCGTGAAGATGAACCTGCTGGGTCGCGACCAAGGCAGCTTCGTCGAAGAAGCACAACGCGCAGTGGCCGAGCAAGTCAAACTGCCACCGGGTTACGACTTGAGCTGGGGCGGCCAGTTTGAAAATTCACAACGGGCGGCCAAACGCCTGATGGTCATCATTCCATTGACCATCCTGCTGATCTTCTCGCTATTGTTCTGGGCCTTCCGCTCGGTACGCCTGGCCAGCCTGGTAATAGGCATGGTGCCATTCACCTTGATCGGCGGCCTCGCTGCACTCGGCTTGTCCGGTTTGCACTTGTCCGTTTCAGCCGCGGTCGGCTTCATCGCCGTTGCCGGGATCTCGGTGCAAAACGGTGTGATCATGGTGGAAGAAGTACTGTTGCGCGTACGCGAAGGTGCCGCAGTGGCTGATGCCATCGTGCAGGGTGCCGTGGTACGCCTGCGCCCGATCCTGATGACGGCCCTGATGGCCGGTCTCGGTTTATTGCCTGCCGCCCTGTCACGCGGCATCGGTAGCGAAACCCAACGCCCGTTTGCATGTGTCATCGTCGGCGGCGTGATCACAGGTACGCTGTTTACTCTGCTGGTGTTACCAGTTGCCATACGTCTGTTTGCCAACTTCTCTGAAAATGAAGATAGCAAGGATGAATTGCCCGCCGGCCCAACCGCCACTGCGAGCTAGGAGTAATCATGAAAAAGATAAATAAGACTTTCTACTCCGTCACAAGCGTAACCGCGGCAGGTGCATTGCTGCTGTTGACCGGTTGCGCCGTCGGCCCCGACTATAAGCGGCCGGAGTTGACGCCGTCGCAAGCGTTTTCACCCAAGCCATTGCCAGAGAGCACGAGCACTGCCTCAGTCAGTGGCGGTAATGCACAGCGCTTTGTCGTAGCGCAGGATATCCAGGCCGATTGGTGGAAACTGTTCCGCTCGCCGCAATTGAACGCGCTGATCGAAAAAGCATTTGCCGCCAATCCGAGCATAGAGTCAGCGCAAGCTGCACTGCGGGTGGCACAGGAAAACGTCTACGCGCAACAAGGCTTCTTCTTCCCTAGCCTGAGTGCCGGATATTCGCCTTCCCGCACCAAGATCGCCGGCAACCTCGGTGGCAATTCGCCCGGCGTACAAGGTAATGGCACGGTGATCAGCACCGTCGCCAATCCATCGGCGGCGGAAGGCGGCAAAGCGCCGTTCAATGCACCTGTGATCTATAACTTCCACACCACGCAACTGACGGTCGGCTTTACCCCGGATGTCTTCGGCGCGAACCGTCGACAAGTGGAAACACTGGAAGCGCAAGCCAAGTATCAAAAGCTGCAACTCGAAGCTGCATACATCACGCTCGCTTCGAATGTCACTGCGGCCGCGATCCAGGAAGCCCTGTTACGCGAACAAATCGGTATCCTGCAAACCATCATTTCCTCGAATGAAAAATCGGTCGAAATCGTGGAACGTCAGTTCAAGGCCGGTTATGCATCACGCCTGGACCTGAGCTTGCAACAAACCACCTTGCTCCAAGCGAAAGAACAACTGCCGCCGCTGCAAAAACAATTCGAGCAAACCCGTAATCTGTTACGCGCACTGGCCGGTGGCATGCAAGACAGCGACTTGCCTGAATCCTTCGACCTCGCGTCCTTGCAGTTGCCGGAAGACTTGCCATTAAGCCTGCCGTCACAAGTCATTGATCAACGCCCTGATGTACGCGCAGCGGAAGAACAATTGCATGCTGCAAGTGCGCAAATCGGTGTTGCACTGGCAAATCGTTTGCCGCAATTCTCCATCGATGGAACCTGGGGTGGCGCAGCCAGCAAGTTCAGCCAGATGTTTTGGAACTCAGGTCGCTTCTTTGAATTAGCTGCGAATATCTCCATGCCTTTGCTGGATGGCGGCGTGTTGCGTCATCGTCAACGTGCGGCCGAAGAGTCGTACAAGCAGGCAGCAGCACAGTACAAGGAAACCGTCATCACGGCATTCCAGAACGTAGCTGACACCCTGCATGCGATCCATGCAGACGCTGAAGCCTTGAAGGCAAGTGCGGCGCTGGCAGAAACTGCCAAGACCACGCTGACCCTGACGCAAAAACAGCATGCGCGTGGTTACATCGATCGCGTCGTCCTGATCAATGCGGAACAGGGATACCGCCAGGCCTCATTGAATGTCGCGCAGGCACGTGCAATGCGCCTGGGTGATACCGCAGCCTTATTCCAGGCACTGGGTGGCGGCTGGTGGCATCGCATCGATAAAGAAAAAACGGCAGCACTCGATCCGCTTGCAGGAAATAAAACTGCTGCTGACTAATAGCAGCACCTATTAATCGGCTTCATAAAAAAAGGCAGTCCAGCATCACGCTGTACTGCCTTTTTAATGCTTACGTTTGGCCCGGAACACCGACGTATCGCAATAAAAGTCCTTATCCTGATCCGGCCACCACCCCGGCACACCCAGCATCTGCAAAGGCGAAAAATCAGCGGTCGTCAGGCCATGTACCAACTGTTGCGCGACAGTCTGGTCCACCCATGCACACTGCCCGGACAAAGATAGGTCATCAGGCGGGCATGCTTGCGCCACTATCCAGGTATGGCCGGTAATCGCCTTATACGGTTGCACCAGCTTTTCCATCAGGGCATGGCCGAATAAATACACGCGGCAATCCTGCTCGAATTCTGCACGCCGCGTGACGAAGACTTCTTCCCATTCATGCTCGCGCAGGGCAGACATCAAACCCTGATTCGCACTGACCAGCAGCACGGCATTTTCATCGAAGATAGTCGCGGCATCGCGCAGCTTGCCGCGTGGCGCTATTACATTTGCGACAGAAGAGCGTTCAATTTCCTGCGCCTGCAGCAAATTCAGCTGTATCTTGATTTGTGGGAAAGTGAGCCAGACCAGTGCATTGAAGAAGTCGTGCAAATTATCCCGCGTCGGGACATGCCCGGTCTGGCTGATGTGCGCTTCATATGCAGTATCTGTCGGCAGCTCGGCTTGTGGCACGAAGCGCAAAGGCAAGCCGCGATGATTGTGCAAACCCATTGCTGTCGCACGTCGGTTCAATTCCTGCTGCCAGTCACCGGCTTGCGCCAACTCCTGCCCGACGGTCCGTACATTGGCCAGCCATGGACGCGACCAGTCTATGCCGGACAGGAAGGATGCACTCATACGGCGTTCAGCAAAATACTCAGACGAATTTCCAGCCTATGGTTTCACCGCCGTTCAAAGGCACCAGGGTCGTATTGCCCAATGGTACCTCGGCCGGGATTTTCCACTCTTCACGTTGCAAGGTGATGGTGCCGGTATTGCGCGGCAACCGGTAGAAGTCAGGACCGTTAAAGCTGGCGAACTGTTCCAGCTTGTCCAGCGCATCCGCCTGGTCAAAGGCTTGCGTGTACAACTCCATCGCATGCAGTGCGGTGTAGCAACCGGCGCAACCACAGGCATGTTCTTTCAAACCTTTCGCATGCGGTGCCGAATCGGTACCGAGGAAGAATTTATTGCTGCCGGAAATCGCTGCCGCCACCAATGCCTGGCGGTGTATTTCACGCTTCAATACCGGCAGGCAGTAGTAGTGCGGACGGATACCGCCCTTGAACAATTCATTGCGGTTGTACAGCAGGTGATGCGCGGTAATCGTCGCACCGACGTGACCGTCGGCCTCGGCCACATACTGCGCAGCATCCTTGGTCGTGATGTGTTCGAACACCACTTTCAGTTCCGGCATATCGCGGCGCAACGGTTGCATCACACGGTCGATGAACACTGCTTCACGGTCAAAGATATCGATGGCCGGATCGGTCACTTCGCCATGTACCAGGAAAGGCATGCCGACCTTTTGCATCATCTCCAGCGTTTTATAGCATTTGGTCAAATCGCTGACACCGGCATCCGAATTGGTCGTCGCACCGGCAGGATATAGTTTCACCGCATGCACGACACCACTTTCCTTCGCACGCTGGATTTCTTCCGGCGGCGTATTGTCGGTCAGGTACAGCACCATCAGTGGTTCAAACGACATGCCGGCCGGCAAGGCAGCCAGGATACGGTCGCGGTATGCAATGGCCTGTGCCGTCGTCGTGACCGGCGGCTTCAGGTTGGGCATGACGATGGCGCGCGCGAACTGGCGCGCGGTATCAGGCAGGACCGAGGCGATCGTTGCGCCATCGCGCAAATGCAGATGCCAGTCGTCCGGGCGGGTGATGGTAATGCTGGAAGGGCGATTTGTAGCGGATTGTGTGGTCATGGCGGCTCTTTCTTGGGACTGCCGCTATTTTACCCGTTCGCCCCGAAAAAAAGCCGTCCCGGCCATACGGCGGGACGGCTGGCGTGGCAAAAACCTGTATCAGTGAATAATTTTGGCCAAAAAATCACGCGCCCTATCCGAGCGGGTCGTGCCAAAAAACTGATCTTTTGTGCAATCTTCAACAATCAGACCCTTATCCATGAAGATCACGCGGTTCGCCACTTTCTTGGCGAAACCCATTTCATGCGTTACCACCATCATGGTCATGCCCTCGTGCGCCAGGCCCACCATGACATCCAGCACCTCATTGATCATTTCCGGATCCAATGCCGAAGTCGGCTCGTCGAATAACATTGCAATCGGATCCATCGACAAGGCGCGCGCAATCGCCACCCTTTGCTGCTGGCCACCGGAAAGCTGGCCGGGAAATTTATCCTTGTGTGCGATCAGGCCGACCCGATCCAGATACTTCAAGCCACGCTCCGTCGCATCCGGCAAGCTGCGCTTCAAGACCTTGACCTGCGCCAGCGTCAGGTTCTCGCTGATGGATAAATGCGGGAACAATTCAAAATTCTGGAACACCATGCCGATGCGTGAACGCAGGCCGGAGAGATTGGTTTTCGGATCCCCGACCGAAATGCCATCCACCGTGATTTTTCCCTGCTGGAAGGGTTCGAGACCGTTGACGGTTTTGATCAGGGTCGATTTTCCCGATCCCGACGGACCGCAAACCACCACTACATCGCCTTTCGCGACTTGTGTCGTGCAATCCGTCAACACCTGGAAATTGCCGTACCACTTGCTGACTTTGTCCAATTCAATCATGTTCTTGTCCTTATCGAATGATGGCAAATCGTTTTTGCAACTGCTTGACCAGGGTCGAAAGTGCGAAGCTCAGCACGAAATAAACGACTGCGACAAACAGATACATTTCAACTACGCGACTGTCACGTTGCGCTACCTTGACCGCAGCACCAACGAAGTCGGTGACGTTCAGGAGCGAGACCAGCGATACGTCCTGGAACAGCACGATGGTTTGCGTCAGCAAGATCGGCAGCATATTGCGGAAGGCTTGCGGCAACACCACCAGTTGCATCGATTGCCGATACGTCAGCCCCAATGCGTAACCCGCATTGACTTGCCCCTTCGAAATACTTTGTATGCCGGCGCGCATGATTTCGCAAAAGTAAGCCGCTTCAAACATGATGAAGGTGATGTAGGCCGAACGATCCGCGCCCAATTGCACCGGTCGTTCAGAACCGGTGATCGTCTGCAGGACGATGGGCATCAGGAAGTAAAACCAGAAAATCACCAGCAACAAGGGGATGGAACGCATCAGGTTCACATACGCGGCTGCGATCAGCGACAGCGTCTTGTTGCTGGACAAACGCGCCATCGCCAGCAAGGTGCCGAAAATCACACCGCCAAAGGCGGCCACCACGGTCAGTTGCAGTGTGTATTGCAAGCCTGCCAGCAGATAGGGCCAGGTGCGTGTGATGATTTCAAAATCGAGATCACCCATGTTTACCTCCCGCGATATAGCCGGGAACCGCCAGGCGTCTCTCCACCAAAGCCATCAGGCGATTGGCCGTCATGGCGATGACGACATAAATCAGGGTTGCAGCACCGAAGGCTTCGAAATAACGGAAAGTCATTTCACCCATTTCACGCGTGCGGAAGAAGAGCTCGACCAGGCCGATCGAATACGCGACCGCCGTATTCTTGATCAGGTTCATCAGCTCCGACGTCAGCGGCGGGATGATGATGCGATAAGCCATCGGCAACAGTACATAGCGATAGGTCTGTGCCGTCGTCAAACCAAGTGCATAACCGGCATTACGCTGGCCACGCGGCAAGGCTTGAATCCCGGAACGCACCTGCTCGGCAATCCGGGATGAAGTGAAGAACCCCAGGCATACGACGGCGGTCACGAATTGATGCTCGGTCGGATCCAGCGTAATCACCCACGCCTTGACCGCCGGCACCAGGCCCGGGACCACGAAGTACCAGACAAAGAATTGCACCAGCAGGGGGATATTGCGGAACAGTTCGACGTAAGCACCGCCCAGGCGAACCAGCCAGCGCTTCTCGCTGGTACGCCCGACACCAACTATCGAGCCAACCACGAAGGCGAAGATCCAGGCAAAGAAAGCCACTGCCAGGGTCCAGCCCAGGCCTGACAGCAAACTCTCCAGCCACGTCCCGTCGCCGTCAGGCACTTGCTCCAGAAAAATTCCAAGATCCATGCTGCCGCTCCCTTAACTCATTGCGTGCCTAGCTCATTGGCAAGGTTCTCGTGTGCTGCAATTACACGCCCTTGTCGCTCGGATTCTTGAATGCTTCCTCGATAGGTGGCGTCATCGGGAAATTGATGTTCAAACCTTTAGGTGGAATCGGGGTGGTAAACCATTTGGCGTAAATCTTGTTGATCTCGCCCGACTTCATCACCGCACCTATCGATTTATCCACCAACGCCTTGAACTGCGGATCATCCTTGCGCAACATCATGCTGTACGGTTCCTGGCTCAGCGATTCCGGCAGGATCTTGTAATCGGCGGGACGCTTGGAGTTCGCAATCTGTCCGGCCAACAGGATGTTGTCCATGACGAAGGCCACTGCCCTGTCATCCGCCATCAGCAGGAAAGCTTCGGCGTGATCCTTGCCATAGATTTCCTTGACCTGGATATTTTCGGTTTTCTTGTAACCCTTCAGCAGCGGCACCGAGGTGGTACCGGAAGTCGTAGAGATAGTCTTGCCGTTGAGGTCGGCCAGGGTATTGATATTCGAAGTCTTCTTAACGGCAGCGGTCACATTGATCACGAAATAATTCGGGCCAAAAGAAACCTGTTCCTGCCTGACCTTGGAATTGGTGGTGGAGCCACACTCAAGATCAATAGTGCCGTTGCGCAAGAGTGGGATACGGTTGCTTGACGTCACCGGTTGCATCACTACTTTCAGGTTCGGCAGCTTCAGGTCCGCTTTGACCGTATCGACTATCTTCATGCACAGGTCGACCGCATAACCGATAGGTTGTTGCTTGTCGTCAAGAAATGAAAAAGGGATAGACGATTCACGGTAACCGATAGTGATCGAATTCGTGTCCTTGATTTTCTTCAGCGTACCGCCCAGGTCCTGCGCCTGCACCGTCACCAGGGGGCTGCCCATCAAACCAGCAGTCGCTGTTAGCAGAAGTAATTTTTTCAATTCCATGATGTCTCCTTCAGGCACGTCATCAGTTTAAAAGTATCTGGCAAATTTCAGGCCAGCTCAGTTTATCTCAAGCACCAGCAATTTATAAAGCACGGTTTCAAGGCATGGATCAAGGATACAAACCGCGCATTTCGCGCGCCTGCAATACACGCGTACAACCGACAATGAAAGCCGCGGTACGCAAAGACACTTTCTTTTCTTCCGCCAGTGCCCACACTGCCGCAAAAGCTTCGCGCATGATGCGCGTCAGGCGCGAATTGATTTCATCTTCAGTCCAGAAAAAGCTGGAGAAATCCTGTACCCATTCAAAGTAACTGACCGTCACGCCACCGGCATTCGCAATCACGTCCGGCACCAGCAATATACCCCTGTCATGCAGGATATCATCGGCCTCCGGCGTGGTCGGACCATTTGCACCTTCCAGCACAATGCTGGCTTTGATCTGCGCCGCATTATCACGATTGATTTGCTGTTCCAGTGCAGCAGGCACCAGAATGTCGCAATCCAGGCCCCAGAACTGGGCTGCATCATCCAGCTGCTCCGCATCGGGGAAACCGGCGACACTGCCATGCTGTGTGACATACGCCTGCAATGCCACAATATCGAGGCCGCTGTTACGCACCACGGTTGCCGCATGGTCCTGCACTGCCACCACCTTCGCACCGGCGGCGGCAAACAAGCGTGCCGCGACACCGCCGACATTGCCGAAGCCCTGCACTGCAATGCGTGCGCCCTTGATCTCCAGCCCGCGTTTGCCGGCCGCTTCACAGCCGACAACAAACACGCCACGACCGGTCGCCTCATGCCGCCCGAGGCTGCCACCCAGCGATATCGGCTTGCCGGTGACAACGCCGGAAGCGGTGCTGCCCTGGTTCATCGAATAGGTATCCATCATCCACGCCATGATTTGTTCATTGGTGTTGACGTCGGGTGCGGGAATATCCTTGTTGGGACCGATGATGATATTGATTTCGCTGGTATAACGCCGTGTCATGCGTTCCAGCTCTGCCCTCGACAAGGTCTTGGGATCGACGCGTATGCCGCCCTTGGCACCGCCGTAGGGCACATTCACAGCCGCATTTTTGATGGTCATCCAGGCTGACAGGGCCATCACTTCGGACAGGCTCACATCCTGATGGAAACGCACACCACCCTTGCCTGGACCGCGTGAAGTATTGTGCTGTACCCGGTAACCTTCAAAGTGCGCAACAGTACCGTCATCACGTTCGATCGGCACATCCACGATCAGGATACGTTTCGGCCGCTTCATGGTTTCCACCCAGCGCGCCAATGAACCGAGGTAAGGCGTCACCCGGTCGATTTGTTCCAGATAAACACCCCACGCCCCGATGTCAGGTGGCGTCAGATAGGATGGTATTGCGTGCTTGCTGGACATGACGACGCTCCTATAGTTTTCAGACCGGGCCGTCAACGATGGCGGCAAGCGAAACAGGCAGGGCAGCGGGACTTATTGATGCAATACGGACTTATTCTAATCCTTTATCAGATGCGTGAAACAAAACACCGGCCCGATTCTGTCATATAGAGCCTGCCGCATGCCTGTAGTTCCATCCGGCAAGCGGAGAATATCAATACAGGTCGAAAGGCAACCCGGACGCCGCCTTGTCTGCACCGTCAACAGCTTCCTCATCTGCACCTTCCAGCGGTGAAGCCAGCGCCTCATCCGGCCGCGCCTGCTGGCGCATCCACATCTGCGCATACGCACCGTCCGCCGCCAGCAATTGCATGTGCGTACCGCGCTCCATAATGCGACCTTTATCCAGCACCAGAATCTGCGCCGCATCCGCGATGGTCGACAAGCGATGCGCAATGATCAGTGTGGTACGGTTTTGTGCGATTTCCTTGAGTTGCGCCTGGATCGCCTGTTCCGACTTGGAATCCAGTGCCGAGGTGGCCTCATCAAAAATCAGGATAGCCGGATGTTTCAGTAAAGTACGTGCAATCGCGACGCGCTGCTTTTCGCCGCCGGACAATTTCAAGCCACGCTCACCCACCATGGTGTTATAGCCATCCGGCAGCGATTCGATAAAGTCATGGATATATGCCGATTGTGCCGCCGTCACAATATCTGCATGGCTCGCACCGGGTTTTCCATAAGCAATGTTATAAGCGATCGTGTCATTGAACAGCACGGTATCCTGCGGCACTATCCCTATTGCCTGGCGCAAGGAAGTCTGCGTCACATCACGCACATCCTGCCCATCGATCAGGATGGCACCCTGGTTGACATCATAAAAGCGGAACAGCAGGCGCGACAATGTCGACTTGCCGGAACCGCTATGCCCGACCACCGCTGTCGTCGTCCCTGCGGCGATCGTAAAGTCCACATCAAACAGGATTTGGCGATTTGTTTCATAACTAAAGTCGACATGCGAAAAGCGCACCTCAGCACCATTTGTCACCAAGGCTTGTGTATCCGGTTTATCGGCGATTTCCTTATGCTGATCCAGCAATGAAAACAGGCGCTCCATATCGGCCAGGCTTTGCTTGATTTCACGATAGATCACACCGAGGAAATTCAGTGGAATATATAACTGGATCATGAAGGCATTCACCAAAACCAAATCACCAAGGGTCATGGTGCCGCTGATCACGCCTTGTGTCGCACGCCACAAGATCAGCGTCACTGCGATCGCGATGATGCTGGATTGACCAGTGTTGAGCAGCGACAACGAAGTCTGCGATTTGACTGCCGCAGTTTCATAGCGCTTCAAGCCTTCGTCGTAACGCCGGGCTTCGTAATCTTCATTACCAAAATATTTGACCGTCTCGTAATTGATCAGCGAATCGATGGCCTTGGTATTCGCTTTGGAATCCAGGTCGTTCATCGTGCGACGGAAGTGGGTGCGCCATTCCGTCACGATGACAGTGAAGGCAATATAGCTGACCAGTGCCACGCCGGTGATGACGGTGAACCAGATATCGTAATGCAACGCGAGATAGCCGAGTACCAGTACGATTTCTATCAAGGTCGGCAAGATGCTGAACAGGGTATAAGAAATCAGTGAAGAGATACCCTTGGTACCGCGTTCAATATCACGCGTCATGCCACCGGTCTGGCGATTCAGGTGGAAGCGCAGTGACAGCGAATGCAGATGGCGGAATACTTTCAGCGCAATCGTGCGCACCGCCCTTTGCGTAACTTTGGCAAAGGTGTATTCACGCAATTCGGTAAACAGCGTCGTTGACAGACGTAATACACCATAAGCGATCAGTATGCCAAACGGCAATACCAGCATCGCCTGCGTGCTGCCAGGTGTAATCGTCAGGCTATCGATCAGGCGCTTCAATACCAGCGGCACACCGACGTTGGCCATCTTCGCCGCGATCAGGAAAACCAGCGCCAGACCGACGCGCCATTTATACGTCCACAAATATGGAATCAGGGTCTTGAGTGTGCTCCAGTCGCTGCGGTTGCTGGCAGGCGGAACAGGCTCGGATGAGACGGAATGGCGGCGCATAGGTAAGATTTATTCAGATAGTTTATGCTTCGGGTTCCGGATTGTAGCGGTTATCAAAATTATCCACAGGAGACAACATGGCAAGCGAACACCACACAGACCTGCCCGCAGGGAAAATTCCACAGATGCGGGTAGTCCCCATGCCGAACGATGCCAATATGCACGGCGACGTATTCGGCGGCTGGATCATGTCACAGGTCGATCTGGCAGGAGCAGTCTGTGCCACACGCCGTGCCAATGGCCGCGTCGTCACCATTGCGGTGAACTCGTTTTTATTCAAGCATCCGGTATTCGTCGGTGACCTGCTGTCGATCTACGCCGAAATCGTCAAGGTCGGCAATACTTCGATTACCGTGAATGTGGAATGTTATGCAGAACGCAATCGCCTGGAAGTGGAAATCGTGAAAGTAACGGAAGCGACGCTGACTTATGTCGCAACCAACGCTGATCGCAAGCCGCGCCAATTACCGCCGGCGATCCCGCCACATAAATAAAATTAATACAAGTCAGCACTACCATAAGCAAGTAGTACGACACTTTAAACAATCATGCGCCATTCCCGTCATAAAGGTAATGGCGCATTTTTTATCAGCTCGTTTTTATCTCGTCGCGCAATTCACGGCGCAGGATTTTGCCGACATTAGACTTCGGCAATTCGGTGCGGAACTCGATGGACTTCGGTTTCTTGTAGCCGGTGAATTGTTCCTTGCAATACGCCATCAGCTCGGCTTCGGTCAGCGCCGGATCACGCCGCACCACAAATAACTTGACCGCTTCACCGGTATGCTCATCCGGCACGCCGATGCACGCACATTCCAGCACGCCCGGATGCGCGGCGACTACGCCTTCGATTTCGCTCGGATAAACATTGAAGCCGGACACCAGGATCATGTCTTTCTTGCGATCAACGATCTTGGTAAAACCGCGTTCATCCATGACGCCGATATCGCCGGTCTTGAAGAAGCCGTCCGCGGTCATCGATTGCGCGGTTTCAACTGGATTATTCCAGTAGCCCGCCATCACTTGCGGACCCCGTATCGCAATCTCACCGGCACTGCCGTGCGCTACTTCATTCTCGTCACTGTCTATGATTTTCAATTCAGTCGACGATACCGGCAAACCGATGGTGCCGGTGAACTCATTGGTAGTCGGTGGATTGGCTGTCGCCGTCGGTGAAGTTTCGGACAAGCCATAACCTTCACAAATTGCGCAACCTGTTACTTCACGCCATTTATCGTTGACGACTTTTTGTACCGCCATGCCACCGCCGTTGCACAACTTCAGCTCGGAGAAATCGACTTTGGCAAAATCCGGATTGTTGAGCAAGCCGTTGTACAAGGTATTTACAGCCGGCAGGAAATGCACTTTGTATTTCATCAATTCCTTGATGAAACCTGGGATATCACGCGGATTAGGGATCAACAGGTTCATGACGCCCAGGTGCGTACCCAGCATGCCGCACGTGGTCAGCGCAAAGATATGGTACAGCGGCAAGGCGCAGACGAAGATCAGTTGCTTATCCTTCGGCAAGGTATTGAGCACGGGAGAAATCCAGGCTTCATTCTGCAATACGTTGGCGATGATATTGCGGTGCGTAAGCATTGCGCCTTTCGCCGTGCCGGTGGTCCCGCCGGTGTATTGCAGGAAGGCCAGGTCCTGATGACCCAGCGTTGGCCGCTGCAAGGTCATGCCGGCAGCCTGGCGCAAGACCTCTTTGAATGGCACTGCCTGCGGCAACGAGTAAGCCGGCACCATTTTCTTCACATGGCGCACGACAAAATTGACGATACCGCCCTTCAAGCCACCAAACAAATCACCCATGGTGGCGACGATCACATGCTTGACCTGTGTGCTGGCGATCACTTTTTCCAGAGTGGACGCGAAGTTTTCCAGGATGATAATGGCTTCAGCACCGGAGTCGGTCAGTTGATGTTCGAGTTCGCGTGGTTTGTACAGCGGATTGACATTGACGATGACATAACCGGCGCGCAGCACTGCGGCAATCGCAATCGGATATTGCAAGACATTCGGCATCATCAGCGCGACACGCGCACCTTTTTGCAAACCTATGCTTTGCAGCCAGGCTCCCACTTCGGTGGACAGATGGTCTACCTCACGATAAGTGAGTGCTTTATCCATGCAGACGCAGGCATTGCGGTCTGCATATTTCTGGAAGGATTCATCCAGCAATTCAACCAGGGAACCGTAACGCGCAGGATCGATTTCTGCCGGTATGCCTTCCGGATATGACTTGAGCCAAAATTTGTCCATCTCCACCTCTATTCTTTTTTGTTGTTAGAGTGATTGTCCGCTTATACAGCTTGATGCTATCGGGCAGAACGGCGATACGCAAGTATTTTGATGTCCCTGCCCGCTGCCGCCGTCAGCGGCCAGCCGCAGTATCCGCATGCAAAACCACCGGCGCGGCGGCTGCCAAAGCGGCTAGTTGGCTGTCGCGCTGCACCTTGTCAAGCCGCGACAAGGCGATGACTGCACGATAGAAAGCGGGGAAATCATTTGCCTCGCGCAGCAAGGCACGAAAGCCAGGTACCTGGTCATGATACGTCGCTACCGACGCCAGGTGCGCATTCGTCAAGCCTTGTGCGAACCAGCGGTCATAAGCGGCATGACCACTCCAGCTGGCTTTCAGCAATTTGTAATCGTCCTGCAATGCAGCAAATATTTCCTGCTTGGCCTGGCGTTTGGCGGCATCCGTCCGGCCCGATGCATAATTGTCGACCAGCTTTTGCCGGTATTGCAGCAAGAGCGCAATGAATTGCTGCTTGCGCTCCTGTGTCACCACATACGACTGACGCGCCTTCTCATCACCATAGCGCGCCAGCCAGCGATCAACACCGACTTCTTCGACCGCGGTCGCAAACGATTCATTGAATTGCGTATCACCCTGCACATACACAATCTGATGTGCCAGTTCATGGATCATCAGGCGCGCAACTTCGGCATCCGGATAATTGATAAAGCTGGATAACACCGGATCCTTATACCAACCCAGCGTTGAGTAAGCGGGTACGCCCATGATTTGTACATCATTGCCGGCCGCACGCATTTCTTCGGCAAAGGCCTGTGCACCGGCTTCGCTGTAATAACCGCGATAACTGACGCAACCGGCGATCGGGAAACACCATTGCAATGGCCGCATCGACAACTCGGGCGTCGCCACCACATTCCATAAGGCATAAGGGCGCTGCAGGTCAGCATAGTTTTGATAGGTACCGTTATCCGGCAAGGCCAGTTCATCGACGGCAAAGTGACGGATTTTATTGGCGGTCAACAGGCGTTGCCTGAGTTTGGGCTCCAGTTCAGGATTTTGTAATAAATCATCTATCGGTTTGGCAGCAGCCATTAACGAAGACTGGCCATGCGTTGCCTGCGCGTAGTAATTCATCTGTGCGCAGCCCGTCAGCGCCAGCAATGCGCAAAGCAGCAATCCCGAACGCCAGTGCGATATTGCAGGGCGCTGGCGCGATATCGACTCAGCGGCAGGAAAACGACGGGATTTCTTCATTGTTCCGATTCTTTAATACAAAAGCGCATATGCAATGCGCGCTGCGCAGCAGTAGTTGGATCTATTCTATTACGCTTATGTCATTCGCCTGCATCTCCTATTCCGCCGGCAGGACAGTTGGCGTAAGATAGAAGGCACTTGCAGTCCAACCATCGGCAGTTGTCGCAAGACAAAACAGCTGCAGCATCAGCGCGCAGGAATGTGGAGACACCATGAAGTTGATCGACCCCATCATCCAGTTTCACAACGAAATACAAGCTATCCGTCGTGAAATCCATGCTCATCCGGAGCTTTGCTTTGAAGAACACGATACCGCCGAACTGGTCGCAAAAAAACTGACCGAATGGGGCATACCCGTGGTGCGCGGCCTGGGCGTCACCGGCGTTGTCGGCATCCTGAAGAACGGCAGCAGCCAGCGTGCAATAGGCCTGCGTGCCGATATGGATGCACTGCCTATATTGGAGCTCAATACCTTCGCGCATGCATCGCAGAACAAGGGCAAGATGCACGCCTGCGGCCATGACGGGCATACCGCGATGCTGCTCGGCGCGGCGCATTATCTGTCACAAAACAAGAATTTCGACGGCACCATTTACCTGATTTTCCAGCCGGCGGAAGAAGGCGGCGGTGGTGCCAAGCGCATGATGGATGAAGGCTTGTTCGAACAATTCCCGATGGAAGCGGTGTTTGGCATGCATAACTGGCCCGGCATCCCGGTCGGCCACTTCGGTGTCACGCCCGGCCCGATGATGGCATCCAGCAATGAATTCGAAGTCATCGTCAGCGGTAAAGGTGCGCATGCCGCGCAACCGCACAAAGGCATCGATCCGATCATGGTGGCGGTGCAGATTGCACAAAGCTGGCAAACCATCATCACGCGCAACAAGAGCCCGATCGATGCTGCAGCACTATCAATTACACAAATCCATGCCGGCAGCACCACCAATGTGATCCCGGACGATGCGACACTGGTCGGTACCGTCCGCACCTTCGACCTGAAAGTATTGGACTTGATTGAAACACGAATGCGCAACATTGCCGAACATACGGCGGAAGCATTCGATGCGAAAGTCAGCTTCCACTTCAAGCGCAATTACCCGCCGCTGATTAACCATCCGAAGGAAACTGCATTTGCAGTGGAAGTATTGCAAGGCATCGTCGGTGCCGCGCATGTCGATGCGCAAGTGGAGCCGACAATGGGAGCGGAAGATTTCGCATTCATGCTGCAGGGCAAACCCGGTTGCTACGTCTTCATCGGCAATGGCGAAGGCGATCATCGCTCGGCCGGCCACGGGCTGGGCCCATGCAATCTGCATAATCCCAGCTATGACTTCAATGATGATTTGCTGCCGATAGGTGCGACCTACTGGGTACGCTTGGCGGAGAGCTTCCTCAAGAACTGAGGCAGGGCTTTTGCAAGCGCCGCGACTGCATCAGTCCGGCGCTATTCCACTGCAACATTCTCAGCTTGTTTGTCGGGTGTCGACAAACTGATATCGCCATACCAGGCTTCCACCGTTTCGCCGGTGTTGTCGGTATCCGTCAACACACCGACGGCGATCAGCCGGCCCGGTTTTTCACCAAAGGCTTTTTCATAATCCGCCGCGATATTGCGCGAAAAACTATGCCAGTCACCGACACCCGATGCGCCGGTTTCGGCGACCAGCATCTTCACGCGATTGCTGCGGGTATTGGTGATGATGGTATCGACCGGCGCCTTGCGGCCCCAGATATACATCAGCGTTGCATACGGCACATCCCTGCCGGTCAACAGGCGCGCGGTTTCAAACATGATCTGATCGGCGAATGGCAAGCTGTCCTTGTCCCCATCGAAACCCAGGATGATGCGGGCCGGTGAATCCTCCAGCCCACGCTCGGAATTATTTGCCGTTTGTACCAGGCCACTGATGCGCCAGCGCCAGTTCAGTTGCGACTCCAGCAAGGGATCGATATCCACCTTTTGCATCAGGCCAGATGCGGCGGCGACCGCACGGGCGTGCAATACCGTCTTGCCATCATCGTCGACCAGTTTGTATTCGGTGAGCTTCTTGGTGCGATTGATGATCATCGGCTCCCAGCGCTCAGGCAAGCCGCCACTGGCATTCACTGAAAATGGCAGTATCTGTCCTTCGGGAGTATCTGCGGCAGAATGACCGCTCTTTGGTAATTGCGCACAAGCAGTGAGCAGGGACAGCAAGATGAGTGTGGAAAGTAATTTCATATCAATGTGATTATGACCACGCGTCTTGCGATGCGTGGCCGCATACTTGCTGCCTGTTCCGGGTAATCCCGACTGCTTAAGCTTTGCCGGGCTTCGTGTGCTGTATCGTATAAAGGCTGCGCTCTATATCGTCATCGACGATAGTCGGCGCACGACTGTCTGCGACAAACTGCCAGCGCATTTTATGATATTTCGCGACGCTTTCGCGATGCGCGACACTCACAATCACAGCCTCTGGCAATTCTTGCAATATCAATTGATAAACTAATTCTTCTGTTTCAGTATCCAGCGCACTGCTGGCTTCATCCAGGAACAGTGCATCCGGCCGCGTCAGCAAGGCGCGGACAAAAGCCAGGCGCTGTTGTTCACCCGGGGATAAGCGCTGGCTCCAATTATCACTGTGATCCAATAATTTCTTCAACTGTGGCAATTTGCACAAGTCCAGATAATGCCGGATCGCGAGATCGGTATAACTGTTTTCGCCGGCGGGATAGGCGATGGCTGCGCGCAAAGTCGCTATCGGCAAATAACTTCTTTGCGGCAGGAAGAGTAACTTCCACTGCTGCGGGATTTCGATGCTACCCGCACCGTAAGGCCAAACCCCGGCCAGCGCACGGATCAGCGTCGACTTGCCACAACCGGATGGTCCGGCGATCAGGATGCGCTGTCCGGCCTGGATATCTGCTGTCAGCTCGGTGGTCAGTGCCGGTCCGTTCGGCACATTCAATATCACGCGATCAAGCAGGATCGCGCCCACATTATTAGCCGTTACCAGCACGCCTTCTTTTTCTTCATGGGCGGCATCGACCGCTGCATGGAAACCGGCCAGACGATTGACACTGGCCTTCCACTCAGCGAGATCGCTGAACGCTGAAATAAACCATGACAAGGCACCCTGCACCTGGCCAAAGGCCGAACTGATTTGCATCAGGCCACCCAGCGTAATGGCACCGGAAAAATAACGCGGTGCCGCCATCAGGAAAGGGAAAATATTGGCGAACTGCGAGTAGAAAGTAGAAACCAGGTTCAGGCTCTTGGTGGTACGCATGATGCCCCACCAATTGTCACGTATGCGCTGGAAGCGGCCATTCAGTTGTACAGCCTCTTCGGTCTCGCCACGATACAGCGCGACTGCTTCAGCATTCTCGCGCACCCGTATCAGGCCGAAGCGGAAGTCCGCTTCAAAGCGCTGGCGGAAGTAATTTTTGGAAACCAAAGGCCAGCCGACCCAGCCCACGATCAGCGAGCCGACGCCGGCATAGGCAATCGCAAACCACACCATGTAACCGGGAATCGTGATTTCATGCGAAGACAGCATGAAAGAAATCGGGCCACTGACCGACCACAGGATGCCGACGAAAGAAACCAGCGTCACCACGCTGGACAACAAACCCAGGGATAGGGATAGCGTCGCGCTGGTCAGCAGGTTTAAATCTTCGGCGATACGTTGGTCAGGGTTGTCTGCGGTACCGGTCTGTTCGATCCGATAATAAGCCTGGTGCTGCAGCCAGCGCGCCATATACTGCCGCGTCATCCACATACGCCAACGCATTTGCAGCGACTGCATCAGGTAAATGCGATAAATCGCGACCGCGATAAAGGTAAATGCAAGATAAGTGAAGCGCCATAACTGCTCGGTGAAAGCCTTGAAGTTCTTGGTTTCCAGCGCATTATAAAATTCGCGGTTCCAGGTATTGAACAAGACTTCGAGATACACGGCAGCCAATGCCAGTGCCACGATGACGAACAGTAAACCGCGCGCCTTCCATTTTTCTTCCGAGACCCAGTATGGCTTGATGAGTTGCCAGACGGCGCGCCAGTCTATACGTTGTTTAGGCATGAATGAGCTTGGTTGAAAACCGACCGACGGGATTTACTGTTTGCCCTGCCCCCGGTAGACCGGGCAAACCGATAAATGTTCACAAATGTTAGCCAGGCTGGCAGATTGAATTTATCCCGGCAACTGATCTGCCTGTTGTCCCAGGCGCAGGCCGGGATTGCCGGCTTCCAGCGCCAGCAACACGGCAGACTGATCCGCCTGTGGCGCGTCCTGCAATACCTGATGATAGTTTTCTGTCACCAGTTCAGTCACCGGTAAACGCAGCCCCGCATTGTTCGCGGCAATCAATACGTTTTCCAGGTCCTTGAACTGGCTCTTGACCTGACCACCCGGCATGAAGTTACGGTCCAGCATGCGTTGTCCATGCACTTCGAGGATACGGCTTTCGGCAAAGCCGCCACGGATAGCGGCGCGTACCGCAGTCGGATCAGCGCCACCGGCCTGTGCCAGCAATAATGCTTCCGCCACAATATTCAGCGTACCGCCGACGATCAGCTGGTTACACAGCTTGGCGATCTGGCCACAGCCGGCCGGACCAACCAGTGTCGGCCGCCCCATTACGGTCAACACCGCTTCCGCATCAGCGAAATCCTGCGCACTACCACCTGCCATGATCGCCAGTGAACCCGCTTCGGCACCGACCACCCCGCCCGAGACCGGCGCATCGATAAAGCGCACGCCTTGCGCCGCCAGTTTGGCATGTACTTCCTGCGCTTCGGATTGACGGGTCGAACTCATATCGATGACGAGTGCACCGCGCTTCAAACCCGGCAGCGCCGCAGCTATTACCTGCGCCACGATAGGGCCGGCTTCCAGCATCGTAATAACGATATCCGCTGCCGCTACTGCATCCGCGACCTGTTCTGCCACGCCGGCACCGAGCGGCGCCAGCTCATCGGCCTTGCTGCGGGTGCGGTTCCACGCGGTGACTGCATAGCCTGCCTGCAGCAGCCGGCTCGCCATCGGTTTGCCCATCAGGCCTATGCCGAGGAAAGCGATGACAGGTTTGGATACGGACTGATTCAATTCAAACTCCTTTATACACAAGATTTTCACTGCATAATGGCGCATTCACCCCACAAAAAGCAACTGCCATGTCGATGCAAAATATTCAGGCTATCCTGCCTCTCCGTATGCAATTAGGCGAATGTCCGTTGTGGCATCCGGAAGAAGCAGCCCTGTACTGGATAGATATCGATGGTCGCGCCGTGCATCGCTTCATCCCGGCCAATGACGTGCACCAGCAATGGGATATGCCGTCCGAGCCCGGTTGCATCGCGCTCAATACCGGCGGCGGCCTGCTGGTGGCGTTGCGTTCCGGCCTGGCCTTGCTGGACACCACCAGCGGCCAGCTGACGCAGGTTGCCGATGCGCCCTATGACCCGGCCACCACGCGCTTCAACGATGGTCGCAGCGATGCCGCCGGACGCCTGTGGACCGGTTCGATTTACGAACCGCGCGATCATGCGAATGCGGCGCTGTACTGTATAGAACACGGCGAAATACGCGATAGCGGCAAGCGCGCCACCGTTTCCAACGGCGTTGCCTTCAGCCCTGACAACCAAACCATGTACCACGCCGATACCACCACACATCGCATCTTCGCCTATGAGTTCGATATTGGCAGTGCTACGCTGGGTTCAGGTCGCGTATTGAAGCAATTCTCCACCGACAAACAAAATAATTACGGCGGTCGCCCGGACGGTGCGGCAGTGGATAGCGCAGGCAACTACTGGTGTGCGATGTATGAAGGCGGACGCATCCTGCGCCTGTCACCGGCCGGTGACATCCTGTCCGAGCTTGCATTGCCGGTGCGCTGCCCGACCATGATGGCTTTTGGCGGCGACGACTTGCGCACGCTCTACATCACCAGCGTCAGCAAGAACCGCCCGGCCGCCGAGCTGGAACAATATCCATTATCCGGTTGCGTACTCAGCTTGCGCGTCGACGTCCCCGGCTTGCCTGAACATTTTTATCTCGCCTAAGCCTGCCTACGATGAGCCAATTCATACTCGCAATCGACCAGGGGACGACCAGTTCGCGCGCCATCCTGTTCAATCACGAAGGCCAGATCCATGGCCTGGCGCAACAAGAGTATCCGCAGATTTTCCCCGAACCGGGCTGGATAGAGCACGATGCAAACGCCATCTGGACTAGCCAGCTTGCCGTCGCGCAGCAAGTATTGAAAGAACATAAGCTCAGCGCTAGCGATATTGCCGCCATCGGCATCACCAATCAGCGCGAAACCACGGTGATCTGGGATCGCAAAACCGGTGTACCGATAGCCAATGCCATCGTGTGGCAGGATCGCCGTACCGCCGCTTACTGCGATCAGTTACGCGCCGAGGGCAAGGCCGATTTATTCCAGCAAAAGACCGGCCTGGTACTGGACTCTTACTTCTCCGGTACCAAAGTGAAATGGCTGCTGGATCACATTCCCGATGCCCGCGCCCGGGCGGAGCGGGGTGAACTCGCGTTCGGCACGATAGATAGCTGGCTGATTTACAAACTGTCCGGTGCGCACCTGACCGATAGCAGCAATGCTTCGCGTACCTTGCTGTTCAACATCCATACTTTGCAATGGGATGAAGAACTGCTGGCGATATTCGATATCCCGCCATCGCTACTGCCCGAAGTCGTCGCCAGCAGCGGTGTCGTCAGCCATACACATACGGAATTATTTGGTGCGCCAATAGCGATTGCCGGCATTGCGGGCGACCAGCAGGCGGCGACCTTTGGCCAGGCTTGCCACAAACCCGGCATGGCAAAAAACACTTACGGCACCGGTTGCTTCATGCTGCTCAATACCGGCACGCAAGCGATACATTCACGCAATCATTTGCTCACCACCATAGGCTGGGCACTGGGTGAAGGAAAAGCTGCGCACACCAATTACATGCTGGAAGGTGGCGTCTTCATGGGTGGCGCCATCGTGCAATGGCTGCGCGACGGTCTCGGCATTATCGAACGCTCGGCCGATGTCGAAGCGCTCGCCACCAGCGTACCGGACAATGGCGGCGTGGTATTCGTGCCGGCCTTCAGTGGTCTCGGCGCGCCGTATTGGGATTCCTATGCACGCGGCACCATCCTCGGCATGACACGTGGCAGCAACAAAGCACATATCGCACGCGCCGCGCTGGAAAGCATCGCTTATCAAAGCGTGGACCTGCTGGACGCGATGCAAAAGGATGCGCAATTATCGTTGCAGGAATTGCGCGTGGATGGTGGTGCTTCACGCAATGATTTGCTGATGCAATTCCAGGCCGACATATTGAACGTCCCCGTCATCCGCCCGGTGGTGACGGAAACCACGGCGCTCGGCGCGGCTTACCTGGCCGGACTTGCGGTTTCCTTCTGGGACTCAACCGACGAAATTGCTGCACAATGGAAAATGGATAAACGCTTTGAACCCGCGATGTCGTCCGATGAACGCGAGCAGCGCCTGCATACCTGGCACCGTGCAGTAGAACGTGCGCAAGCGTGGGAAAACTGAATCAGGCGATAGTGGAATCAGTTGCGTCTTTGCGCAAACGTATCTTCCAGCGTTTGACGCCGCCGCGCTCCAGCTCTTCTTCCGCACCATCCGCCTTATAACCCAGCTTTTCATAAAAGCGTAGCGCTCGCTGGTTATCGCGCAAGACCCACAGTGTCGTCGTATGTGACGGTGGCAGGGCTTGCTCTATCGCCTGCATCAACTGCGCACCCACGCCTTTATCCCAATACTCGGGCAAGACATAGATAGCCTGCACCTCGGATGCACCTAGCGCATCGGCATCTATGCTCAAACCTCCGGACACCCAGCCGGTCACCAGTCCGCTTTCTTCCGCGATAAAGGTAAGGCCGGGATGATTGGCCAGTTGCTCACGCCATGCAGCTACGCGCCTTTCCACCGACAGATTGGCGAGAAACTCGGCCGGGAAAATTTCAGCATACGCGGTTTGCCATGTGCGGACATGAATCGTCGCTATAGCCTCCGCATCGGCTACCGTCGCCTTGCGTATCATTGCCCTGCCCTGGATGTTTCCTGGGCTTGCTCCCGCGCTTCCTGCTGTTCCTTTTCCGCGGCAAGCCACGCCGCATCCGGCACCGTGCCATTCAGGTAATAATCGCCGATCGCGCGTTCACGGAAGATCGCCGGATTATGCGAAGCGGCAGTCCGTGCATTGCGCCAGTGGCGATCGAGGCGACGCGACTCGCTGGTGGCCGATGCACCGCCGACTTCAAACAACAAGGTACTGGCTTGCAATACCAGGTCAATGACGATTTGCTGTGCCTGGAAAGCCTTGATTTCGGTATCCACATACAGCGCTTCATCCGCAGTATCCGCCAGGCGTGCCTGGTGTACTTCATCCAGTGTCCGTGCAATTCCTTCGACGATGGTATCCGCCGCGAACGACAAACTGGCAAGGCGTCCCACCACACGCTGCACCAGCGGATCGTGGCGTGGACTGGATTCACCGAGCACACCGAAGGCACGCGTTTTACGCTGGACAAAGGCGATACCGTCACGTTTGACCGCGCGGCCGACACCGGCAATCGAAGCCAGCAAAATCAGTTGCAGGAATGCTTTTTGATATGACTGCGCGTAGCTATCCTTGCCGGTAAGGCGACGGTTGATATGCTCAGGCTGAATCTCGACCTGTTCAAAAACCGTCGTACCACTTCCCGTCATGCGCTGGCCAAAACCATCCCAGTCATCGATGCGCGTAACACCCGGCGCCGTGGCCGGCAAAGCAACGCTGACACGCTCTTCACCGTCGACTACCGACGCGACTATCCAGTCCGCGTAGATCGTACCCGTGCTGTAATATTTCTTGCCGTTCAGGAACCACTTGCCGTCCTGTTGCGCAATCGTCGCGCTGGTGCCGGTCACAGCCGTCAACTCCGCCATCGCATAGCCGATCAGCGCACCTTCGACGATCTTCGGGAACCAGAATTCACGTACTGATTCATCAGTGTGGTTGATGCGGCTTTCGAGGAAAGCAAAATGCCCGCGCAATAAATGCGAGACATTCGAATCCGCTTCGGCCAGCTCGACCAGCAAACGGAAGAACTGTGAAATCGTCGCACCGAAGCCACCGTATTTCAATGGGATACGGACACGGCCAAAGCCGGCTTCACGCAAGCAACGAACCGCTTCATACGGCAATTCGCGTTCCTGTTCACGTCGTACCGCATCTTCTGCGATGCGTGCAAAGATAGGGCGGAAACGTGCTGCCAGTTCTTCATAAGTAGGGGCGACTGCGGCAGGCTTGGTATCCAGGTGATGGATGGTGGCGGTATTAGTCATGGTATTTATATCAGTTCAAAAAATGGGTAGCCTGTGCACATCCGGCACAGCAAAAAATCATCCGTCTCTTATGTCGCCCGCACCCGTGGATCGATCAGGCCATAGAGAATGTCGACCACGATATTGACGATCACGTAAATGAACGCCGCCAGCAAGGTGATGCCGAGTACGATGGGAACATCCTTCGTATTCGCCGCGTCTAGCATCAGGCGACCGACACCTTGCCGTGCGAATAGCATCTCGACCACCACCGCACCACCGAGCAGGCTGGCAAATACAAAGCCCGACAAGGTCACCAGTGGCACCAGTGCATGACGCAAGGCATGCCGCAGGCGTACTCCGGCATCCGACATGCCACGCGCACGCGCAGTCAGGATGAAAGGTTGTTCCAGTACATCTTCCAGCGCCTGCCGTAACACTTGCGTCAACACGCCGGCCACCGGCAACGCCAACGCAATCGTCGGCAATACCAGCGCACGCCAACCTTGCGAGCCTGAAGCGGGAAACCAATGGAAGTAAAACGAAAACAGCAATAGCAAGAGGATGCCGATAACAAACGAAGGTGCCGAAGTGATCGTCAGCTCCGCGCCGGAAACTATCGAGCGTATCCACGGCGCGCGCCGTGCCGTCAGCAGTGCGATGACAACCGATAACACAATCGACAATACACCCGCGCTCAGTGCCAGTTGCACCGTCGCACCCAATTGCTGCGTGACTGCTTTCAACACCGGTATGCGCAAACGATAGGATTCACCGAGATCGCCTTTCGCCAACCGCGCGATGTAGTTGCCGTATTGCGTCAGCAGCGGATCATCCAGCCCGTACTCCTTGCGTACTTGCGCCAATACTTCCGCCGTTGGCATCGCATCCGGCCCGCCGACAATCGCCAAAGCAGTATCGCCGGCGGTGATATTGATGGCGATAAAGGTCAGCGTCGCCGCACCCCACAACACACCCAGGCCGGCCAGCAAGCGCCACAGGATGCGTTTCAGCGAAATCATGACGCCCCCTTATCGAGCCAGACACCGATGAATAATGGTGTGTTATGCGAGGTATCAAACACTACGCCCTTCACATAGCTGCGATAGGCAATCATATGGATGCTTTCGTAAGAAGGAATGGCCGGCACCAGTTCGGTCAAGCGGCGTTGCGCCTGGCTATACAAGGCTTTCAGTTCTACCGGATCATTCGATTTACGTGCGCGTTCCAAAACGTCGTCCAGCTCCGGATCACGCAGGCGTGAGCTGTTTTGCCCGATCAACTTTTCGCTGGCTATCGAATTGCTGTGATACAGGATGTACAAACCATCCGGTGTATTCGTATGCCAGTAGCCGCCGCCCAGCGCCTGATAATCGCCGGCATAGCGGCGATCGGTGATCACTGCCAACGGTAGGAGTTCTATATTCAACTCAAAGCCGACCTTGCGTGCATCGGCCTGGATCGCGACCGCAACACTATTCGGGAAAGCCGGGTTTTCGGTAATCAGCACCGTCGCCGACAAACGCTTGCCGTCCTTGGTCCGGTAGCCCTTGTCATCCCTTGTAGTCCAGCCAGCCTGGTCGAACAGGCGATTGGCTTCCGCCACGTTATACGTCAGCGCATTCTTGAAAGAAGGATCGTAGTAACGGCTATTCGCCGCGAGGAAATCACTTTTCGGCTCGTACTCACCAAAGCCGGTAATCCACGCAACACCCTCCCTATCAATTGCCAGGGCCAGAGCCTTGCGTATCTGCACATCATTGAAAGGGGCTTTTTCCACATTCAGGGTCAGGCTGCGGAAAGGATTGCCCTTGCGTACCCGGCTATGGAAGCGCAAGGCCGGATCGGCACGTATAGCTTGCGCATTCTGCGCTGGCGCATCCAGTGTGAAATCGGATTGCCCGCTCTGTAGCGACGAGTAACGTATCATCGCTTCCGGTACGAAAGTCAGTTCAATCCGATCCAGGTAGGCCGCGCCCTTATGCCGGACCACCGGCGGTGCCCAGTTGTAATCGGCACGTTTGACGAAATTCGCACCTTGCGCCCGCACATAGCTTTCCAGTACGAAGGGGCCGGAACCGATCGGATGCTCTGCAATCGACTTGGGATTTTCCCTGATCTGCTTCGGTGAAATCATGCTCAGCCAGGATTGCGCCAGCACGTCGAGGAAAGGCGAGTACGGTTCGCTCAGCGTAGCCTCGAAAGTATATTCATCGACGATGCGGCCGCGCAGGTAAGGCCGGATATACGCAGCGGCCAATGGCGATTTGGTCGCTGGTGCACGCATATGCTCCAGATTCACTTGCACCGCTTCCGCATTGAAACGAACGCCATCGCTGAAGGTGACGTCATCACGCAAATGGAAAGTATAGGTTTTTCCATCCGGCGAGATTTCCCATGACTTGGCCAGCCACGGAGAAATATTCCCTTGTTCATCCTGATAGACCAGGCCGTCGTACAGGATGCGTCCCAGCCACTGCACGTTACCGTGCGAGATGGCGTGTACATCCAAAGTCGCGGTATCGGAAGCCACCGTAGCGCGCAGCGTGCCGCCGGGTTTCCCTTCACCCTTCTGGTAATAATCTTCAGGTGCATAGCTGAGCAAACCATCGCGCACGACGGCACTGCTTGCCGGATCCGTCTTGCCCGGACCCGCTTTTGTTTCACTGTCACCTGATGAGCAGGCGCCCAATATGCAGGCGCCCGCCAACAAGCTGATACGTAACAGCGCATTCAGCAAAGATATCGATTCATCGCCTTTGGCAATCCGTATCATATTCACCAGCCCTTCATCTATTTCACTTAAAGATCAATTAAAACGGTAAGTCGCACCGGCAAACGCGCCGAAGCCATCACCCACATAAATGGCACCGGTGTTATCCAGGCCGCGCAAGTTGTACTGCGGGCTGATCGCGGATGCATACGCTTTGTCGGTCAGGTTACGCAGGTCGAGGAAGAGGCTCCATTTGCCACCCGGTTGTTCATAGCCAAACTTGGCACCAAAGATCGTGTAATTCGGAGCGGCCAGCGAGTTGGCGTAATCGATCCAGGTTTTCGACGAGTAACGTGCATTAACGCCGGCGTAAAAACCACTTGGATGCTGGTACTGCAGTTCTGCCGTGTAAACATGCTTGGGCAGGCCGGGCAATTCGTTGGCACCGTAGACCGGATCGTTCTTGTAGTGGAAATCGTTATAGGTATATGCCTGGCGCAAGACGACGTTATCGCCGCCCTTGCCTTTCCACACGCGCGCATCCAGGCCGGCTTCCAGGCCTTGATGTACCGTCGGCGTAGCGTTGCGTTTTTCGGTATCGGTCGGCAGTCCGCCGGGAATTTGCGCCGTCAACAATTCATTGCGTACCTCGGAGCGATACAGCGCCACACTGCCACTGAAGGTGTCATTGCTGCCACGTACGCCGATTTCGACTGTGTTCGCCTTTTGTTCGGTCAAATTCTTCACACCGATTTGCGTACTGGTAGTCCCGGAACCGGTAAAGCCCCAGGTAACAGGCGGGTCAATCGAACGGCTGACATTGGCGAAGGCCACCACTTTCGGTGCCAGTTCATAGCGCAAACCCAGACGCGGGGCGAGATCCAGATGGTTGTATGTGGTTGCCGCGTTTCCAACCGGAATATCGGCATACAGCGTGCGGACATCACGACGCACATCCACCAGCGACAGGCCGGTCGACAACCAGGTACGTGGATTGAGTTGCAGTTCGTTCCCGACGGCCAGGACGGTGTCGGAAGAACTGTCATACGTTGCATATTTTTTCAGCGCCCTGGTAGTTCCGTTATATGTTTTTACACTGGAATTAATGGCCTGGGTGCGGGTAAAGCTGACCGCGGTTTCACTTTGCAGTCCGAATAATTGCTCACTACGCAGGTAACGCAGCGATGCATTGATATCGCGCCAGGTCCAAAAATTCGGTGTCGCCGCGCTATTGATATTGAGAATCTGCGGATAATCGTGATAGACCAAACCAAACTCAAGTTTGGAAATATCATCTATCGTATAAGTCGTTTTGCTGCCGATGAAAGTCGAACCAGGCTTGGTGCCATCGTTGCGTCCACTCACCGTAGCGGGCGTGGTCTGGCTGCTGTCTGCCTTCATCTGGGCAATCGTGAGCAATGCGGGATTCTGATGATATTCCTCGCGGTAACGCAGATAGAGGCGTGTCTCCAACTGCGGCGTCAGGCGGAAACCAAAATTACCGACGATGCCTTTTGCCTCGACGTTGGTCCATTTTTGATAACCACGTCGCTCCGAATTAGTGACGCTGACGTAGTAATCGTTATCTCCCGATTCCGAGACACCGCCCACGCTTAACTGCTGTTTGCGCCAACCAAAGCTGCCTGCTTCAAACCGGCCAAACACACCAGGAGAAGTACGGCCGCTATGTGTCACCAGATTAAGTGCGCCACCCAGCGCCAAAGCGCCATATTGGAAAGCATTCGCACCACGCAGCACTTCGGTGTAATCGATACCCGACATTTCCAGCAGTTCGTATGGCGTACCACCCGAACCGGTCAGTGCCAGCCCGTCAAACAGGAATGAGGTGCCTTCGCGGAATACGCCACCGGCGGTGGCAATACCTGAACCGCGGATAGAAATCTTGACGGCATCGTTACCGCCAGTCGACTGTGCGAAGACGCCCGGCTCGAAGGCCAGCACATCCTCCAGTGTTGATGAGCGGCCTTTTTCCACATCAGCATTTTTTACTACGCTGACGTTACCGGTCACATTCTCAAGCCGTACTTTGGCTTTCTCTGTGGTGGAGAGCGCCTTACCCTTGATGACGACGGTATCTTCAACTTGCGTCGTTGCTTCTTGCGCATATGCGATGCCACTGGCCATGCAAAATACGACGCTAGCATGTAGCAGTCTGGAACGATGCGCGCGCGGAAAAACCGAAGCCACGAAACGGGATGTTGCCTGTGATGGAGGAAGTGCTGATTTCAAAATAACCCCTTAAATAATGCCCGGCAAAAGCCTGGGCAAGGTGCCGGCACTATCTTTCAAGGATGAGCCGGCGATTTGTTTTTTATATGAATGAATTAACTACCCTGTTACTTGAACGCATAAGTAATCCCGGCAACCGCACCAAAGCCATCACCCGGTACCGAGCTCGCGGTATCCAGACCTTTGGCATTGAAGGTCGGACTGACACTGGCGGCGTAACGCTTGTCACCCAGATTGCGCAGATCGAGGAAGACCTTCCAGCCATCGGTCGGATGAACGTAACCGGCCGAGGCACCAAACACGGTGTAGCCTTTTACAGCGAAGGTATTGGCGTAATCCACTTTGGTTTTGGATGCCGCCTGCGCGTTGACACCCGCATAGAAGCCGCTTGGATGAACGTAGAGCAATTCAGCCTGGTAGTAATGTGGCGGAATCGCAGGCAACTGGTTGCTGCCAAATAGCGGATCACGACGGAAGTAGAAATCACTATAGGTATAGGCCTGACGCAGGGACAACTTCTGGCCACCCGCTTGCCATAGCGGGAGATCGGCACCGGCTTCGATACCTTGATGCACGGTAGGACTTGCGTTGGATTCCAGCGTGACGTTGGAGCCCGGGAATGTTTCTACCGTCTGCAATTCATTTTTAAGTTCAGAGCGATACAGCGCCACACTCCACTGGCCGCCGTTGACAGCACCGCGCGCACCGATTTCTGCGGTAGTAGCTTTCTGGTTCTTCAAATCGTAGCCACGTACGGCAAAGCTGGCCAAAGGCCCGGTTGCACCCAGACTGCCAAAGTTCGGCGGGGCGGTCAGGAAGGCCCACGAGTTTGCCGGCTCCACCGAACGACCGATATTGCCGAACACCTGCAGGTCTTGCGTCAAGTTATAGCGCAAGCCCAGGCGCGGCGCGAAGTCCCAACGCGAGGTGCTGTATGGCTGGTTCGTTACCGGATAGGTCACGACCGTATCCCGTTCGGTATTGATGGCGGACAGGCCGGTCGTCACCCATAACGAAGGCGCGAGCTCCAGGTCGTTACTGGCATGGATAACGAAGTCGGAACCACCATACTCCGCCTTATGCACCAGCGAACCTGCCGGGTAGTTAACGGAAGTACGTGCCGCATATGAATCGCGATATCCATCCAGATGCTTGGTCACGACAAAACCTATCTTGCTATTGCTGGCCTTGCCGCCCCAGGTGTCGCTGCGCGAATACTGCGCGCTTGCGGACACGTCTTCAAAGCCCCAATCCTGGATAGTCGCGTTCGTCGCTACCGCATTGCTTGGACGTGAATCGATCGGATAGTTGTGATACACCAAGCCTAAATCCAGTTGCGAACTGCCATCCAGCTTGATGCTGGTTTTGTTTGCCAGCCAGGTCGAACCAGGCTGGTCACGCAAGGCATTCTGTGCAATTGCCAAAGGATTGGCCTGGCGTGGATCGGCATCAATCTGCGCGCGCGTCAGGTTGCCCGGCGATTGATTTTTTGTTTCGCGATAGCGCAAATAGAAGCGTGTCTGCACATCGGGATTGATTTGATAACCGATGTTTGCAGCGATGCCATTGCTGCTGCTGCGCGACTGCGCCTGGTAACCATCACGCGATGCTTCGGTGATGCTGAAGTAGTAATCCAGCGGCCCGATGACTTTGCCGCCACTCAGTTGCACCTTGTGATAGCCGAAGCTGCCACCCTCGACATGCACCGCAAACGGATCGGCATTACGTCCTGTCTTGGTTACATAGTTGATCGCACCACCCAGGGTATTGGCACCGTAATCGAATGCATTGGCACCGCGCAATACTTCGGTGTACTCCAGTCCCAATGGTTCAAACAGTTCATATGGCGTGCCGCCCGGGCCACTGACCGGCAGGCCGTCGAACAGAAAGTAGGTACCGGTGCGGAAGGAATTGCCGCCGCCACGATTGATGGCAGAACCGCGGATCGAAATCTTGATACCGTCACCACCGCCCGAAGCGGCTTGCGCAAAGACGCCCGGTTGATAAGCCAGGATATCCTGCGCGGTACGTACACTGCGCCGTTCCGCATCTTCACTGCTGATAAAGTTGGTAGCTCCCGATACTTCATTCAGTTTGAGTTTTGCCTTGGCGTCGGCCGATAAGGCCTTGCCTTTGACGACGACCGTATCTTCCACCTGCGGCGCAGCTTCTTGCGCATAGATTGCACCGCTCGCCATGCACAACACGGCACTCGCGCTCAGGGCGCGCAAAGCACGATGTGCAGCTGGCCGGGCGTAACGCCCATGATGCGGCGTTCTATCTACTATCTTGTTCACTTTCCTTACTCCCAATAATCAAATTTACTACCCGTTGTTAAAACCGGGTATGGCAGTCCGACCCGCCTCGCTTGTATGAAGCATTGCCCGGGGAACCACACCACTCACCAAATAATTTTTGCGGGACTTAGAATCGGTAAGACAATCCGCTGTAAATTGAAAAGCCATCGCCTGGATAGAAGTTATAAGCGGGCGTGGTCAATGCTCTTGCGTCATAAGCTGTGTTTGCGGCGACCGCATAGCGCTTGTCACCCAGATTGCGGAAATCAAGGAAAGCCTTCCATTTCTTGCCCGGCTCTTCGTAACCGAATTTCGCGCCCCAGATCGTGACTGATGGCGCTTTCAAGGTATTGGCAAAATCTGCGTAATAGCTGGAGGTCGCACGCACATTCAGTCCGGCATAGAAGCCGCCCGCCTGCTGGAACAACAACTCACCCTGATATACATGGCGCGGCAAACTAGGCAGTTCGTTTTTGCCAAAGGTCGGGTCATTGCGGTAATTGAAATCGTTCCATGTATACGCCTGACGATAGCTCACACGATCGCCGGCGCGGCTTTTCCACAACTTGGATGACAGGCCTGCTTCTATACCCTGATGGATGGTTTTGCTGGCATTCATGTTGACGTTGTCACCCAGCGGATTTCCAACCGTAGGTGGCGCGATCTGTACCGTCAGCAATTCATTGCTTACCCATGTACGGTAGAAAGTAAGACTGCCTTCGTGATTATCAGAGTTGGCACGCAGGCCGACTTCCGCAGTAGTGGCTTTTTGCGGCATCAATGGCCGCAAATATGGATTTCCCGTACTACCGATTTGCCAGGTGACCGGTGGGTCGACGGAGCGCGATACATTGCCGAAGAATTGCAGGGTCGGGCTGGCTTCAAAGCGCAAACCGATTCTCGGCGCGACCGTGCGATCTATATATTTGACACTTTGAGGATTGCTGGTGGTATTGGCACGTATCGCATTTTCAATACGAACGTCACGGTCTACTTCGATAAAGGAAAGGCCGGTGGACAAAGTGGTTTGATCATTCAGCCGCAAGTCATTACCAAGCGCGAGCACGGTATCGCGCGAACCGCTGTACTTGGTGTATTGACTGAAAGTGCGTACGCCGGTTGCGACGTTCTGGTTATAACCTGTGACATCACCCCTGACTAAATTTGTGCTGCTGAAACTCACAGTGGAATTGCTGAGCTTGCCAAACAGACGATCGCCAGTGCGCAAGTAACGCAATGAAGTAGTCAGGTCAGTCGATTTCCAGTCTTGTGGCGTGGTGGTATAAGCCCATCCGTTATCCAGCGGGTAATCGTTGTATGCGAGTCCGAACTCGACTTTGGATTGGTCATCCAGCGTGTAAGTCGTTTTGCTGGTAATCAGCGTCGTGCCCGGTTTTCTGCGCCCGGAAAGAAGACGGTTCTGGCGCGGGTCTGCTTCAATCTGAGCCAGTGACAACGTGCTGCCATTCATTAACTCTTCGCCACGATGGCGGACCACCAAACGGGTTTCCAGGCGGTCATTGAATTTGTGTCCGAGATTGAAGATATAGTCTTCACCCGTATTCGGCGTATTCCGTTGAAAGCCATCACGCTGGTTGTGGATGTAAGCAAAGTAATAATCGGTATCGCCCGAAGCGGAAACCCCGCCGGTGCTGACCTGATATTTACGATAGCCGTAACTACCTGCTTCCACGCTGACAAAATTTCCCGGCGAGGAACGCCCCGTATGCGTCACAAAATTGATGGCACCACCCAAAGACAGCGCAGAATAGGCAAACGCATTCGCACCATTGAGAATTTCGGTGTAGTCAACACCCCCCAGCGTTAACAGGTCTTCCTGTGTGCCGCCTGGTCCGGTAATCGGCAAGCCGTCATACAAATACTTGATACCTAGCGAATACCCTTGATAAAAGGTGTTCAGTCCCGAACCCCGAATCGAAATTTTGTTGGCGCCGGTACCGCTGGTAGCCGCAGCGAATACGCCGGGCTGGTAAGCCAGTACATCTTCCGCATTGGCGGCACGACCGCGCTCAACATCGGCATTATTGACGACACTGGCGGTTCCGGGAACTTTGTCCAGGCGTGCTTTGGCCTTCTCGGACTCCTTCAAAGCCTTGGCCTTGATAACGACCGTTTCCTCGACTTGCGGTGCAGCTTCTTGTGCGCCCGCTATGCCACCGGATATGCACAGGGCAGCGCCGACACTCAAGGATCGCAGCAAGGCGGCACGTGATGCCGCTATCGAATGATTGCGCGATGCTTCATGCCGCATCGAGTTCGCCTTCTTTTTCACTTTCCCCACTCCCGATATCAATTGATTCAGCTATGCGTTTTTTTATTCCCAGTTGCGGGATGGCGCTTAGCAGCGTTTGCGTATAAATATGTTGCGGATTTTCGAAGACCTCACGTACCCCACCGGACTCAACGACGATGCCGTCCTTCATCACCAGGATGCGGTCACTGACGCGATAGATAACGCCGAGGTCGTGCGAGATAAACAGGCAGGACAAACCGAGGCGGTCTTTCAGGTCTATCAGTAAATCGAGGATTTGCGCCTGTACGGATACATCGAGCGCCGATACCGGCTCATCGCAAATCAGTACTTCCGGTTCAGGTGCCAGGGCACGCGCTATGGCGATGCGTTGACGTTGGCCGCCGGATAATTCGATAGGACGGCGTTGCAAATAGCTTTGATCCAGCCGCACCAATTGCAGTAACTCGATGGCACGTGCACGTGTTTTTTCAGTATCGGTGTAACCGGCGACACCCAGTGCCTCGAATAGCACGCGCTCCACTGTGTAGCGCGGATCGAAGGAAGCGAGCGGATCCTGGAATACCACCTGTATGCGTTTACGTTCTGCGCGTTGTTGCGCATCGCTGAGATCGCTCCATACCTGGTCACGCAAACGGACATTGCCGACATTCGGCGTTTCCAGGCCCAGCACCATGCGCGTCAGCGTCGTCTTGCCCGAACCTGACTCACCAACGATGCCTACCGTCTCGCCCTTGCGCAAGGCAAACGACACTTCGGAAACAGCAACACGGCGCGAGCCGTCCGGCCCGAAAAAGACCTTGGTCAGGTTATTCACTTCGACCACGATAGGATTGTTGTTGATCACACCCGGCGGCAACTCGCTCGGCAAGGTGGCAAGATGACCATCTTCGGTAACGGCAATTTTTTGCCGCACCGGGCCGCGCTTTTGTACTGATGAAACAGCCAACAACAATGATTTGGTATATGGATGTTGCGGATCATGCAGGATGGCATCCAGAGGTCCCTGCTCAACAATTTCACCATGCCACATCACCGCGACGCGATCGGCCAGACGCGATACCACCGCGAAATCGTGACTGACAACCAGCATCGCCTTATCGGGCGTACGCAGTGATTCCAGCAAATCCAGCACTTGTGCCTGTACCGCAGCATCCAGTGCAGTAGTCGGTTCGTCTGCGATCAGCAACTCCGGATTGCATGCGATCGCCGATGCGATCAATGCGCGTTGGCGCAAACCGCCGGATAGCTGATGCGGGTATTGCAACAAACGGGATTCAGGCTCTGGTATGCCAACCGAACGCAGCAAGGCGATGACGTTTTCTTCGCGCTCCGGCTTCGTCAACCGCGTGTGCAACTTGAGCGGTTCGGCCACTTCAGCACCTACGGTGCGCAAAGGATCCAGCGAACCAAGCGCATCCTGCATGACGAACCCTATACGGCTGCCACGTATATCGCGCCAGGTCCGTTCATTAAAACGACGCAAATCGGCACCGTCAAAGCTCAGGCGATCCGCCTGCAAATTGCTGCGGTGTCCGGTCAGGCCAACCAGTGTGCGTGATGTCACGCTTTTACCGGAGCCGGATTCACCCACCAGCGCCAGGCATTCACCACGGTGCAAGGCGAATGAAATACCCTTGATCACAGCGGGACCGTCATGGCCGAATCGGACATGCAGGTTTTCCACTTCCACCAGGGGACGGCGCGCCTGATCTGCCTGTATCGTCATGCGCGCTTGCCTTCGCTACGCAGCAAGAGTTCGCGTCCCAGGGCGGTAATCGATACCACTGTCAAGGTAACGGCAACACCGGGAGCCGCAACCAGCCACCAAGCGTTCGATAAAAAGTTGCGTCCTACCGATAGCATCGAGCCCCATTCCGGCGACGGTGGCGGTGCGCCAAACCCAAGGAAACTAAGCGCGGCGCCGGCTGCGATCTTGCCACCGATACCGATGGTTGCCAGAATCAGGATGGGCTTGATGGCATTCGGCAAGACATGGCGGAATATCACGGTAGAACGGCGCAAGCCAAGCGTAACGGCCGCTTCCACATACTGTGCATTACGCACGATATGTGTTTGTGCGCGCACCATGCGGGCATAGCGCGGCACGCTCGCAACACCGACTGCGATTACTGCATTCACCAGGCCCTGCCCCCAAAAAGTAATAATCACCAGGGCCAGCAAGAGATCAGGAAACGCCAGCAAGACATCAATCAGGCGCATCAGGAAGTTATCGATGATGCGATGACCAAGGCCGGCAAACAAACCCACCGCGATACCGATAGTCAAACCAATCGCAGTCGCCGCCAATCCCATTAACAGCGAGGGTTGCACGCCATAGATCAGGCGGGTCCAGACATCACGCCCGTTTTCATCGGTACCCAGCCAATGCACGGCACTCGGTGCGCGGAAGGCTTCGCGTGCCGACGCTGCAAGCGGATCGTTTGATGTCAGCAAGGATGGTTGCAACGTCGCGACGATCAGGAACAGGACAAAGAGCGCAGCCAGCACCAGGCCCGGGCGCAGCTTGCGCCAATCCGCCAGTCGCAGGGGAAAGCCTGCATTGCGCGTAATCGATGGCTCGAGCGCCGCGCCGAAGTCGGGCGCTTCCAGTTGAACGGTTGATCCAGTACTCATTGCAGGTAAACCTCGATGACTGTATTAATTAGGGTGGGTGGCACGCCGGAGCGTGCAACAAAGATGGAACCGGTCAGACGGCGAGCAGACTGTCGCAGTCCTCTTCCTCTTCGTATTGGCTTCTTGGTCGTGACAGACCGAGGTGGTGGCGTAAGGTGGTACCGGTGTATTCGGTACGGAAGATGCCGCGGCGACGCAGGATGGGCACGACTTCATCGACGAAAATTTCAGCACCGGAGGGAAACATATCCGGCATGATGTTGAAGCCATCTGCTGCACCGGATTTGAACCATTCTTCCAGCGTGTCAGCGATTTGTTCCGGCGTGCCGACCGCGAGGCGATGACCGCTGCGTATGCGTTTGGATAACTGGCGCACCGTCAGGTTTTCGCGTTTGGCCAGGTTGATTTGCGCTTCGAAGAATCCATGCGAACCGCCACCCAGCGCGCGGGCACTCGCATCCCTTTTTGTTTCGCGCACATCGATAATGCGATCCCACGGCAGCGGTGCATCGAGGTCAAGTTCAGAAACTGAAATACCGATACGCGCAGCAATTTGTCCGGCCAGCCCGAGCTCGCCCTGGTAGCTATCCAGCTCATCGCAACGTGCATGCGCTTCCGCCTCTGTACTGCCGATAACCGTCGAAAGGCCCGGCATGATCTTCAGGGAGTCCGGATCCCGGCCCCAGGCTCGCGCACGATTACGCATCTCTGCATAGAAGGCCTGCCCATCCGGCAATGTGGTTTGGGTGGTGAAGATCGCATCTGCATAACGCGAGCCTACCGACTTGCCGCCTTCCGATGAACCGGCTTGTACCAGTACCGGCCGCCCTTGCGGTGAGCGACGCACATTCAGCGGACCCTGGACGGAAAAATGCTGGCCGACATGATCGATCGCATGCACCTTGCTTGCATCCGCGAACACCCCGTTTTTCCAATCGTTGATGATGGCGTCATCTTCCCAGCTATCCCATAGCTTGATGACGATATCGAGGAACTCGGCGGCACGTCCATAGCGATCTTCGTGCAAGGGAGCACCGGTCAAGCCAAAATTCTTTGCTGCAATATCACCGGCCGTAGTCACCACATTCCAAGCCGCACGGCCGCCGCTGATGTGATCAACCGATGCAATACGACGCGCCAAGTTGTAAGGGTCGTTATAGGTAGTGGAAGCGGTTGCGATAACGCCTATGTACTTGGTGGCGAGTGCGACGGCGGTCAACAACACGGTCGGTTCCAGGCCACCAACCGGATTGGTGGCAACGTTGCCATTCAGTGCCGGTCCATCCGCCAGGAAGATTGCATCCAGCGTGCCACGCTCGGAGATGCGGGCGATATTCTGGTAGTACTCGACCCCGACCAGCGAGTTACTCGGTACCTCGGCCAAACGCCACGCAGCGCCATGCCCTCCCAGACCGAGGATATTCATACCTATGCTCATTTGACGCGGTGGCGATGCCATTTCCATTCCTTATCGATACTTGGCCTGGCGATGTACGGACTGCACAGACGATTAATTTTTTTGAGAAGTTACCGCCTTCGATCACGTGTCACAAACAATAAAAAATTCGATCTTTAGCAGAAGATTGGATATATCGTTTGATATCCACCACACATCCGCAAACACGTTTACTGGTCGCAGAAAAAAAGAAACCCGCTAACCTTGCGGCGCGGGTCAAGTCCAATCTTGAGAGGTATTGGAGGAGGATGCGTGTGCATCTTATGTCGCTATCCATTCATTTCCAACGAAGCATTTCGTGCTTATAAATACCGGCGCTGAATATCAAACTTCAGATATCCATATTCGGACAAATTCGTTGCCAAGCGCAGCCTGCAATTTCTATGATTAGCAACATCAAGCCGCAATCGATAGCTGATTGCCGACGGCTAAGCCGCCATCTTGATGGCAGCTAGCCACAGCGGCCACATGCGAATAACGCATATCTTTAACGCGGCGAAAAATAAGCAAACGATTTTTAATTGGTTCTTATATGAGATACAGGGCCGTATGCTAAAAATCCCGGTATCTCGTATTGATCCATGGCCGGACATACAAAAAATATGTAATCAGTATTAACGGAGAAAGAGCTTCATGAATTTTCAGCAATTACGATTTGTACGCGAAGCGATACGCAACAATCTCAACCTCACCGAGGTTGCAGCAGTGCTATACACATCGCAATCCGGCGTGAGCAAACAGATCAAGGATCTGGAAGATGAACTTGGGATTGATCTCTTCGTCCGTTCCGGCAAGAGGCTTACATCTGTCACCCGTGCCGGCGACGGTGCAGTGGAAATCGTCAAACGCATATTGCTAGAAACAGAAAACCTGCGACGCTATGCCAGCCAGTACTCTGGTGTCGACACCGGCCAGCTGATCATTGCCGCCACCCATACGCAAGCACGCTACACACTGCCGCGCGTGGTTGAACAGTTCAACAATGAATTCCCCAAGGTAAAACTGGAACTGCATCAGGGCACACCAAACCAGGTCGCCGCCATGATCAGCAATGGTGAAGCCGACATCGGTATCGCCAGTGAAGTGCTGGACCAATCACCGGACATCCTGGCCTATCCGTGCTTCTCGTGGAATCACCAGGTCATCGTTCCGGTCGATCATCCATTGACGAGGAAAATACCTGTCACACTGGAAGACATTGCAGAATACCCACTGATTACCTATAACCCGCAGTTCACCGGCCGTAAATGCGTGGACGCAGCGTTCAGCCAGGCTGGCCTAGTGCCGGACTTCCGCTTGACGGCGATGGACGCGGATGTCATCAAGACTTATGTCGAGCGCGGCCTCGGTGTCGGCATCGTGGCCGAAATGGCGCTGGATGGTATAGAGAAAATCGGCTTGACCGTACTTGAAACAGAAGGCAGCTTGTTCGGCTCATGCACCACCCTGGTCGCTGTCAGGAACGGCACTTTCCTGCCTTCGTTCGCCTATCGTTTCCTCGAAACCTTTGCGCCGAATCTGCGACTGGAAGATTTAAAGAGTGCTTAATAATTGAGCAGGCTGTTTTCACCATGTTCATGTTTTTCATGGAAGAGACACGTCTGCTTATTCATATTTCCTCTTAGCTATCCACCTTCAATGTGCAATGCTTAGAATTTATATTCTGCATAAGCAAGCACGAAATCGTTCTAAGAAAATGATGTAACGACACTTATACTTTCCTTCTGGAAATCGCATCAGTCATACGCTCATCCCTGCAACTCTTCTACATCCCGATTTGCACAAGCGTCACATTTGCTCTGCCTTCCGCTCTACATCAACCCTGTTAAGTGAAGCCCATCATGCATGCCTCATCTGTGCATGCCAGTGCCTCTGCGCTGGCATTTCTGAACGTGACACATAGCTACGGAAAAGCGGGGCAGCAAGCCCTGCAAGCACTCAACGAGATCAATATTGAACTCAAAGCCGGTGAAATCGTAGCGATAGTCGGCCCCTCCGGTTGCGGCAAAACCACCCTGCTGCGTCTTGCTGCCGGCCTGATCACACCAAGCGGCGGCAGTATCAGCGTACATGGCCAGCCGGTAGATAAACCGCGTGCCGATGTATCGATGATTTTTCAGGATGCGGTGATGTTGCCGTGGTTTACGGTCATTGAAAACGTCACCTTGCCGCTGCGCGTGCGTGGTGAAGATATGGTCGCAGCACGCACGCAGGCACTGCAGCTATTGCAAAGAGTCGGGCTCGGGGATTTTTCCGACGCCTTCCCGAAAGAGCTATCCGGTGGCATGCGTCAACGCGCGGCGATCGTACGCGCCCTCATCACCAAACCCAGGCTCTTGCTCATGGATGAGCCCTTCGGTGCGCTCGACGCTTTGACACGTGAGCAAATGAACCTGACGCTGGCGCATATCGCGGAAGAAAGTGGCGCGACAGTATTACTGATTACGCACAGTATTTCAGAGGCGGTTTTCCTGGCGGACCGCGTCATCGTGATGACGGCAAGGCCGGCACGTATTGCCGACGATATCGCAGTGCCACTGGCACGCCCGCGTGCGCGCGAAACACTGAAGGAACCGGCATTCCAGGCCCTGATTGAAGAAGTACGTGGCTATTTCTATCAGGAGTCCGAACATGTCTAAATCGCCCCTTCCCTTCCTCGGCGATCGCACCGCCGGTGCCCTGCTGGTGATCGGCCTGTTGTTGCTCGTCGAAATCATCCTGCGCTTTTCGTCGGTATCGCCCTTGGTGCTGGCACCGCCAAGCCAGATCGGCATCGCGTTCTGGAATGGCCTGACACAAGGTATGTTCGGTCCGCATCTGCAAGTGACGCTGACCGAGATGCTGACAGGTTTCGCGATTGGCTCACTGTTCGGCCTGAGCAGCGGCGTACTGATTACGGAGTTCGGACGCCTCGGACGCCTGCTCTATCCCTATCTGATCGCCATCCAGTCCTTGCCGAAAGTTGCAGTGGCGCCCCTGCTCATTATCTGGCTGGGCTACGGGCTGTCGTCCAAGATCGTGCTGGTTGCGCTCATCACCTTCTTTCCGGTACTGATCAACACTATGGCCGGCTTATCGGTGGTCGACCAGTTGCGCCTGGACTTGATGGCAACGCTGAATGCCAGCCGCTGGCAAACCTTTATATACGTACGCCTGCCTTCGGCCGCCACCCACATCTTCGCCGGGCTCGGCGTCGCCATCGTGCTGGCACTGACCGGTGCAGTGGTTGCCGAATTCGTCGGCGCCCAAAAAGGATTGGGTGTCCTGCTGCTGCAAGCACAAGCCAACCTGGATACAGCCGGCATGTTTGCCATCCTCATCATCCTGGCCGCGATAGGACTGGGATGCAATCTCGCCATTCGCCTGCTCGAACATAAATTGTTGTACTGGATTGACCACCATAACCAAAAAGGAATTTGAAATGAAATCAACCATCCTCGCGACCGTTGTCGCTGCATCTGCTACTGCGGCATTCAGCGGCAGCGCCATCGCACAAAGTAAACCATTGAAGAAAATCACGGTATTGCAACCGGTATCGGCTCCCGATGTACGCTTCGCACCATGGGCCGCTGCTATCGAAAACGGCTGGTTCGCCGAAGAAGGGCTGGACCCGGAAGTACTCACCGCCAAGGGATCGATTGCCGTGGTACAGCAAGTCGTCAGCGGCAATGTGCAATATGGTTTACCGGCTCCTGAATCCGCTGCAGTCGGACGCGCCAAAGGTGCACCGCTGGTGCACTTCTATAGCATCACAACGCGTAATCCATTCCCGCTGGCGGTATTGAAAGACGGCCCGATCAAGAAACTCAGCGACCTGAAAGGTACACAAATCGGTGTGTTCTCGATGACCGCGACCCAGTTCTATACGACGCAGGCCATCCTTGACGCGGAGAATTACAAATTGAACCGCGACTACACCTTGCTGGATGTTGGTATCGGTGCGGGTGCCTTGCGCGCATTGGAAACCGGCACCGTGTCCGCACTCTCCATCAATGCATTGAGCTATGCCGGTTTCGAGAACCGGGGCGTCAAACTGAATTACCTGACGTCACCCGTAGTGGAAGACATCCTCGCCTGGGGTCTGTTGACGACTGAAAGCTATCTCAAGGCCAACCGCGCTGAAGCAGTCGGACTGGCACGCGCATTGACCAAAGGTCGCATCTTCTGCGAACAAAATACCGAAGCCTGTATTCGCCTGTACTTCAAGCACTATCCGGCAGCACGCACTGCCGGCATCCCTGAAGCGCAGGCAATTGCCGAAAACCAGCGTGTCCTGAAAGTATTCCAGGATTACTCACCGAAGCCGGCCAGCGGTCGTTGGGGCGAATACACCAAACAAGGTTGGGAAGGCATCATCCGTTACATGACCAATACAGGACAAATCACCACACCGGTCGATCCTGCCTCGCTGTACACCAATGAACTGATCAAGGACATCAATGCTTTCGATCCGGCGGTAGCGATCAATGCCGCGAAGAAAGCCGCACGTTAATTGTATTAAGCGCATCCGTCGCATTCATCAATCAATAAGGAGTGTCGTATGTCACGTACCGTTAAATTCTATTTTGCATTGACCAGTACCTGGGCATATGTCGGTTACCCGGCATTTGCCGAACTGGCAAAACGCCAGCAACTCAAAGTGGAGTATCGCCCGTTGCCGTTGCATGATCTGTTCGCTGCGACCGGTGGCTTGCCGCTGGCACAAAGAAGTATCACGCGGCAAAACTACCGGGTACAAGAGCTGCAACGCTGGCGCGAAAAACGCCAACTCAATTTCAATTTGTATCCGAAGCACTGGCCATTGAAAAACGGGCTTGCCGATCGCATCGTGCTGGCAGCATTGGATAACGGTACCGACATCCATCCATTGTTACTGGAATACTTCACCGCCATATGGGAACGCGAAGAGGACTTGTCGGATGCCGACACGCTCGTGGCATTGGCTGACAAGGCCGGATTCAATGGCGAGGAATTGCTGCAAAAAGCGGCAACTCCGGCAATTGAAGAACGCTATCAGGCCAATCTGCAGGAGGCAATCGACGAGGGTGCTTATGGCTCACCATCCTTCATCCTGGATGGCGAATTATTCTGGGGCCAGGACCGCTTGCCGGAACTGGAGCACGCGCTCACATCGGGACGGGCTGCGTTTGGCATACCGCCGCGTCCATGATATTTCGGACATAAATCCCATCGATATACGAAGCCGCGCAAGCGGCTTTTTTTCCAAGGTGCGTCCCAAGTTTGCTTCATAATTTTTCTTTACCGGAAACAATTGACCGTTTCCATCCCGCGTTCGCGCAACATGCATTTTCTGAATATCGATATTGAAAAAGCTTCGTTGTTCGTCGGCAATCTCTTCGGTAATGTGACTGCGTAACGCTTTCTTAACATACCGAGGAGAATCAAAATGAAGATCATCAAGTCCCTGCTGATCGCAGGCAGCCTGTTGCTGGGTAGCGCGCATGCTGCACCTGGCGACTTCCTGGTCAGCACCGACTGGCTGGAAAAGAATATCAACAATCCAAAATTGCGCCTGATCGAAGTCAGCGTGAATCCGGGAGTATTCGAACGTGCACATATTCCCGGCGCAGTTAATTTCGAATGGCATACCGACCTGGTAGACACCGTCCGTCGTGACATCGCCAGCCAGCAAAATTTTGAAAAACTCCTGCGTAATGCCGGCATCAACAACGACAGCACCGTCGTCCTCTACGGCGATACCAACAACTGGTTCGCGGCATGGGGCGCATGGGTATTCGATATCTACGGCGTGAAGGACGTCAAATTGCTGGATGGTGGCCGCAAGAAATGGGAAACAGAAAATCGTCCATTGGTCGCAGTGACCAAGACACCGGCAGCCGGCAATATCAAAATCAGCGCAGCCAATCCTGCCTTGCGTGCACGCCTGAGCGATGTCGTCGCATCAGCTGAAAAGAAAAGCAATGTCGCCTTGGTCGACATCCGTTCGGCTGATGAATACAGCGGCAAAGTCTTTGCACCTGCAGGTGTGCAGGAACTGGCGATCCGTGCCGGCCATATCCCGGGCGCCGCCAATGTACCTTGGGGCCAGGCAGTTGCTGCGGACGGCACATTCAAATCCGTCGATGAATTGAAAAAAATCTATGCCGCGGCCGGCATCGATGGCAGCAAACCGATCATCACTTACTGCCGCATCGGCGAACGTTCGAGCCATACCTGGTTCGCGCTGAAAAAATTGCTGGGCTATGACGTCCGCAACTACGACGGTTCCTGGACCGAATATGGCAACGCAGTCGGCGTACCGGTGGTCAATCTGGCCGGCACGGTATGGGGCGGAAAATAATTGGCTGATCTGGCATTGCCGCCACTCCGGCGGCTTTTGCCATCTGTCATTGTCCTGACGGCAGCAGTCTGGTTTTCCCACTCCCTCGGCAGCATCGCCGAGGGTGGACGCGAACTGGCACTGTCTGCCCTTTTTGGCATTGCATTTGGCATCTTCCTGCAGCGTTCGCGCTTCTGTTTCTTTTGCGTCAGCCGGGACTTCATTGAACGACACGATGCCCGCGGTTTGCTCGGCATTATTGCCGCACTCGTGATCGGCATACTCGGTTACCACCTGGTCTTCGGCGCCTTCATGCCGACACCTACCCTGGACCGCTTGCCACCACAAGCACATATAGGACCGGTAAGCTGGGTACTGGCAGCAGGCGCACTCAGCTTCGGCTTAGGCATGGCAATCGCAGGCTCATGCATCAGTGCGCACTTGTATCGCCTCGGCGAAGGCTCTACCGTCTCACCGTTTGCCTTGCTGGGCGCCTTGTTCGGTTTCATCCTCGGCTTCCTGAGCTGGAACAAGCTCTATCTTTCCGGTGTACAGGAAGCACCCGTTATCTGGTTGCCACACCATCTCGGCTATGCCGGATCAGTATGCTTGCAACTCACTGTATTGGCCGCACTGGCTATCTGGCTTTGGCATGGACACAAAGTACAAGAAGCGTTTCCCGGCAACAAATGGGAAAGACGCTGGCCGGCATATGTCGGCGGCATATTGATTGGTTTCCTTGGCGTGCTGGCTTACTTCCGCATTGCGCCCCTGGGCGTGACCGCTGAACTCGGCAGCATCGCACGCACCACAGCAGATCATCTGAGCTGGTTGCCAAGCCGATTGGAAGGCATAGATACCTTCTCCGGCTGCGCCACCATCATCAAGGAAACCCTATGGTCGAAAAATGGCGTCTTCATCATCAGCCTGATCCTTGGCTCGTTGGCGGCAGCACTTTCTGCCGGCGACTTCAAACCGCGTCGCCCCAAACTTCCGGAAATCGGCCGTGCCTTTGCGGGTGGCGTCCTGATGGGCTGGGGTTCCTTGGTCGCGCTGGGTTGCACGGTCGGTACGCTACTGTCCGGCATCATGGCAGGAGCCGCATCGGGTTGGGTATTTGCACTCTTCCTGTTTGGCGGACTATGGCTGGGTTGGCAACTGCGCGTAAAGATGAAATGGAACTAAGGAATATAACTGTAATATCTTCAAATCAGTTCTGACAATAAACAAAAAGGAGGATCGTTATCAACGATCCCCCTTTTCTTGTTTTCGTAGCAAAACTCAAGTTAACTATTCGGCACCTGCTCACCTTCAGCTTCAACTAAATCATCAAACGATGCATTGCTGCTGGCATGCAACTTCGCGTACAAGCCTTTATTTTTCAGCAATTCATCGTGCGAGCCTTTTTCGACGATGCGGCCTTTTTGCAAGACCACAATCACATCCGCGTCGCGTATCGTCGCCAGGCGGTGTGCAATGATGATGGTGGTACGTCCTTTACGCAGCACATTCAATGCGCGCTGGATTTCCAGTTCGGTGAAGCTGTCAATGTTCGCGGTAGCTTCGTCGAGGATCAGGATTTTCGGTTTGGCCAGCAAAGCCCGTGCGAAGCTCAATAGCTGGCGCTGGCCGATAGAGAGGTTGCGGCCGCGCTGGCCCAGCATCGTGTCATAGCCGTCCGGCAGGCGCATGATGAAATCATGTGCGCGTACCGCCTTCGCAGCTTCTATCACTTGCTCGCGCGTAGCCCATTGCAAGCCATAGCGCATATTGTCGGCAATCGTGCCACTGAACAGGAAGGGTTCCTGCAATACCATGCCTACGCATTGTCCTAGTGAATCCAGCGTCAGGTCGCGCACATCCTGTCCTCCGACCTTGACCTCGCCATCCCATACGTCATAGAAGCGATGAATCAAGGCAGCGATACTGGTCTTGCCGGAACCGGTGGGTCCAACCAGGGCCACGGTCTGGTACGGCTGGATATGCAGGTTCAAGTCGTGCAATACCGGCTGGTCGGGACGATAACCGAAAGTCACATGATTGAATTCAATCGCCGGTGGCACATCGGCCAATGCCTGTGCATCCGCCTTGTCACTCAGTGTCACTTCGATATCCAGCACTTCAAAAATCCGGTGCCCGGATGCCATCGCGCGCTGCATCACTGTGTACTGCATCGTCAGGGTGCGAATAGGATCAAAGAAGCGTTGTACGCAAAAAATGAAGGCGACCATGACGCCGACGTCGAGTTGTCCCGACACCACTTGCGAGCCACCTACCACCACCACGATAGCCATCGCCAGGCCGGTCAGGGTATCTACCGTCGGCATCATCACTTGCGATGCACGGGAAGAACCGATTTGCGCCTGCAAGTTTTCGATGGCGCGAACATCGTAACGTGCAAAGTTGACGATCTCACGTCGATTTTCCTGCACTGTGCGTATGCCGTTGATATTCTCCGCCAATGCGGCATTGACACTGGACGATGCTTCGCGTGCGCGGGTAAATGCCTTGCGCGCCCAGGGCAACCATATCTTGCGCACCAGGAACATCATCGGCAACACGCATAGGGTCAACAGCCCGAGTTTGACATCCATCAACAACAATACTGCGACGATACCAATCAACAGGAAAAAATCACCGACTGCTGATACCGATGTCTCCATGAATTCCTGCAGCGAGTTGACGTCCCCTTGCAGGCGCGACATCAAACGCCCGACCTGGGTCTGGTCGAGGATGGACAAGGATACATGCTGCAAGTGGTTGAACATTGCACGCCGCAAATCGAAAATCACCCTTTGCGCCAGGCGTGCCGCCACCCACTCCTGGAAAAAGTTCGAAACTGCGTTCAGGACAATGAGTGACGCGAATACCGCAAGTATCGTATTGAACGCATACTGTGCATTACCCACTGCACTATCAACCGCATAGCGTACCGTCACCGGGATCAGCACCTGCACTATCGTGAATAGTGCAACGGTAAACACCACCGCCACCAAGGCCCAGCGATGCGGCCGTATATATGCCCACAAGCGGCTAACCACCTGGCTGTCATAGCGTGCGAATATTTCTTCACCACGTATTTCTGCATTCAGATCTATCGTCTTCTTTGTTGGCGATGCGCTCAAGATGCAAACTCCACATGGTTATTGGTTTTGATTGCTGCTGCGGATACCGTGCTTCCTGCCAGGCCCTCTTGCACGCCACGATTCTGCAGATTCCACAATTCGGCATAACGCCCGCCTGCTCCGATCAGTTCAGCATGCGTACCGCGCTCAACGATGCGCCCCTCATCCAGCACGATGATGTGATTGGCATGCTTGAGCGAACTCAGTCGGTGCGCAATGATGATGGTCGCAGTATCTTTCAGCGAAGACTGTAGTGCCGCCCGCACCCGTTGTTCGGTCGCCGGATCGATCGCCGCGGTCGAATCATCCAGTACCAGGATGGATGGTCGGTCCAGCAAACCGCGCGCAATCGTCATGCGTTGACGCTGGCCACCGGACAAGGCCACGCCGCGTTCGCCGACACGCGTGGTATAGCCTTTCGGCAGTTGTTCCACATGTTCATGTATCTGCGCCACGGATGCCGCTTCTATCACACGCTCTTCACCGGCTTGCGGCTCGGAGTAAGCAACGTTGTTATGTACCGAGGTATCGAACAGGAAATTTTCCTGTTGCACCAGGCTAACCGCACTACGCAAGGAAGACAGTTTCAGTGAGCGCACATCCTGTCCATCTATCGTGATGCGCCCCGAACTCACTTCGTAGAAACGCGGGATCAGGTGTGCCAGCGTAGACTTGCCGCTGCCGGGTGCACCGACGATACCCAGCACTTCACCCTTTTTCACTGCAAAACTGACGTCCTTTAATACGGTTCTGTCGTTTGACCCGTGGCCGTAGGCAAAGCTGACCGATTCGAAGCGCAGCAAACCCTGGTCGATTTTCAGTTCATCCGCATGTGGCGCATCCTTGATTTCCGGATCGGTATCCAGCACTTCAAACAGGCGCGCACCGGAACCGGTGGCACGCGCACTGGCGTTGACGATCATGCCGATCTGGCGCAAGGGTTGCTGCAAGATGGTGATAAAGGTCAGGAACTCCGTCAGTGAACCGACCGTCAAGGCACCACTGGCAACACGTTGGCCGCCGACCCATAAAACCAGCGCCATCGATGTGTAATAGGCCAGCACCATCGCGCTCATATTGCCCATGCGCTCGGTGATACGTTGATTCGACAGGCGCAATGCGACGTCGGAGATTTTGTCGAACTTGGCCATCTCATGCAGGCGCGAAGTAAAAGCACGTACCACGCGCACACCTTGCAGGTTCTCTTCCATATTCAGCGTCATCTCGGACATCATCTTTTGCAGCCGCTGCCAGCTCACGCGCAAACGCAAACCGGTACGCGCGGCATTCCACGCGACGAATGGAACGAAACTCAATGCCAGCAAACCCAGCGTGACGTCTATGCTCAACAAACGCCATGAGCCGACACCCAGCAACAAGGTCAAGGTAATGACGCGCAACACGCCGAATTCAAGGAAGGCACGCACCCCTTCCAAATCGAGCATGCCGCGTGCGATCAAATCTCCGGTATGGATTTTGTCGTGATAGCTGAAACTGAGCCGCTGCAGCTTTTCATAGAAAGCCATGCGCAAGTCGTAGCCGACTTTTTGCGCCAAGGTCTCGCCCAGATAGCCTTGCAGGCCGGTCAGGATGCCGCGCACTGCACAAACGACCACAATTAAGGCCCCTGTGGTCAGCAAGGCATTGCGCACTACGTCGGCACCCAGCTTCGCGTTGACCAGCAGATGGCCGGCCTGGTCCACTGCGTGCCCGAGCAGGAGCGGCATCAGCAAGTTGAAAACGGCAGCACCCAGCGCTGCCAGTATCGCGAACACACAATGCCATGGATAGCGCACCGCCAGCTTCGTCAGGCGCCCCAGTACTTGCGGCATGGCTTGCACATCGATCTCTTCCGAGTGATGCGGCAATACCTTGGGCAGCGGTTTCTTTATTTGCTTTGCAACTTTGTTTGCATGCGTAACGGCGGGTGTACTGTCACTGTCGTCAGCAGATGGAACGGAGGAGATACTCATAGAACGGCTACCCACAAAATTGTGTGACTAAAAATCAGCTTGTATGTACTTGCTATCAAACGGCATTACGCGGCACGCGACCAGTTACCGGATACTGCGGATCGGTATAACCGGGCGTGCTTGGATGGCCTGGCGGCACCAGGCGATCGAACAGTGCCTCGTCCTCCGAAGTAAAGCGGTAGTTCACGCCGTTCAGGTATTGCTGCCACTGTTCGAAGGTACGCGGCCCACCGATAACGGATGTCACCAAACGATTATTGAGAACCCAGGCCAATGCCAGTTCGACATTCGTTGTGGCATGTGCTTGTGCATGCTCATGCAGTGCTTGCGCCAGTGCGATGGATTCCGGACGCCATTCAGTTTGCAATGCCCGCTTGTCACCGCGACCGACGCGGCTGTTTTGATCCGGCTCATTGCCGGGCAAATATTTTCCGGTCAATACGCCACGCGCCAGCGGGCTGTATGACACTACGCCGAGGCCATGGAAGTCACAGGCCGGCAGATGCTCCACTTCCGGCATGCGGTTCGCAGCGTTGTAATAAGGCTGCGACACGATCGGTGGCGCCACACCCAACTCCTTCGTCAGATGCACAACCTCAGCCAGTTGCCATGCGCTGAAATTGGACAGGCCGAAGTAACGGATCTTGCCCTGCGCGATCAGGTCACCGAGCGCACGTATGGTTTCGTGCAAAGGCGTCTCCGGATCCGGTCGGTGCAAATAGTAGATATCGATGTAATCGGTAGCCAGGCGTTGCAGGCTCTGCTCAACTGCCTGGATGATGCGACGGCGTGACAAGCCTTTTTCATTCGGCCATAGCTCGGAGCCGTTGCCGACCTTGGTCGCCAACACCCATTTATCACGTTGCGCTGCGATACCCTTGCCGACCACCCGCTCGGATTCACCACCGGTATAAATATCTGCGGTGTCAATAAAGTTGACGCCGTTCTCATGCGCATGCCGGATGATTTGATGCGAGGTTTGCTCATCGCTGGCACCGCCAAACATCATGGTTCCCAGGCAAAGGCGCGACACCTTCAAGCCGCTTTTCCCCAAATTTTCATATTGCATATCGCACCACTTTCTTCTTGTGTTCAATCAGGTTTGGACAGGCCGGGACTGGCAAAGTTGTCAGGCGCTGGAGACGGCTTCGTTCGGGACTTCCGCTGCCGCCACTTCCGCCACTGCTTCGACTGTCTTTTCCTCCGCCTTCTTCTCTATCTGGTTAAAACGACGGCGTAGCGGCACTTTATCGTTCAGATAATAGTTGCCGACATCAAACAAACGCCAGCGCACCGGATCGTGCAAGGTATGGGTACGGGCGTCGCGCCAGTAGCGGTCCAGGTTGTGCTTGCTGGCTGTTGATTGCGTACCGGAAAACTCAAACAGCTTGTTGGTGATTAATAGTGCAGCATGGGTGCTCGCCGCCCGTACTTCAGAGACTGCAATCGAAGCCTTGGTCCAGTCCGCCTGCAAGCCTGTCACATAAGCGTGGTCGATAATCCTGCCGGCGCGTTCCAGCAAAGCTTCCGCACCGTGCAGGGCGACAGCCAGATCGCCTATCTCGCGTATCGTCAACTGATCCTCTTCCCACGATGCATCTGGGGCGGCATCCGCTTTCTTTGGGTTGCGGCCGCGAATAAAAGCTATCGTCGCCTCAAATGCCGCGCGCGCAATACCGGTATCAATTGCCGCATGCATGATCTGCCCGGTAGGACCGACCGGCGATACGTGTTCCTTTTTTTCCCGGTGCGAAACAACGAATTTCTTTTCGATACGTGCATTATCAAGAATCACACTGCCGCTGGCAGTGGTACGCTGCCCCAATGCCGACCAGTCATCGATGATGGTCAAACCCTCGGCATGGCGCGCAAAGAAAGCCAGGTGATGTTCTTCCTTGTCTTCGGTATTCAACGCGGTCGGTATCCAGTCCGCATACAGTGAGCCGGTAGCATAAAACTTACGTACGGTGGCCCGGTAGTGTTCGTCGCCGTCATCAAACAGGCTTACTTTCCGGTCTTCCGGTTTCTTGGCGTTCAGCTCCACCAGCGCATTACCGAAATGGTCACCCGCCAGTATGCGCTCAAAGAAGAATTTCTTTTGCTCCGCACTTCCGTGTTCGCGTATCAATTCAATAACGAAATAATGATTCTGTGGAATCTGTCCTATCGAACCATCCGCCTTAGAAAATATCGCAAAGATTTGCGCCAGCGTTACGTAAGAGACACCGGCACCACCATATTCCTTAGGTACCGTAATTCCCCATAGGCCGCTTATTGTTAGCTGCTTCAGTTCCGCGACCGGCAACCTGCGTTCACGGTCGCGCAGCGATGCCTCTTGCGCGAATTCATCAGCCAGCACTTGCGCCACGGCCAATGCTTCTTCATCGTTGCGAATCACTTTGACTACGCCGTGATCGGCATATGGCAATGTAGATGTACTCATTTCGGCTCCTTGATTCAATCAGGCCGGCATCCTGCCGGCCGCCTTACTTCCATGTCCGGTACTGCGCGGCAGTGTGGCTGTCCGGTAGTTTCGCGCCGCGGCCAAATAGTTTTTGTCGCAAACTGCCTTCTTCGTATGCTTCCTTGTACAAGCCACGATTCTGTAATTCCGGAATCACCAGGTCGATGAAGTCGCGGTAAGTTTCCGGTGCGACCGTGCGTGTCAGGTTGAAACCGTCGACATCGGTTTCTTCCACGTATTTGGCGATTTCATCTGCGACTTGCGAAGGTGTGCCGACAATGGCCGAGTTCTGTGCGCCGAAGCCGCGGCTTTGCAAGAGCTTGCGCCGTGTCGTTCCTTCCAGGAAGTTGCGACCGCGTGCGCTGCCAACACGTTGCAAGCGCCCCGGATACAAGGCTTCCAGCTTCTCCGGTGTGATCTCTTCATCCAGCCCGAATTTTTCAAGGTCTATGCTTTGCCCACTCGCCATATGTGCCAGCGAACCTTCCGCGCTGGCGTATTGCTTGTAGTCTTCATATTTTTCACGTGCAGCTTTTTCATTGCTATCGACCACGACGGTCAATCCGGAAAAGACCAGGATATCGTTCGGCTGGCGTCCGGCATCTACTGCAAGGCGACGGATATTCGCAATCCCTTTTGCCAGCAATTCACGACTCGGCGCACCGGTGAATACGCACTCCGCATGTTTGGCGGCAAACTCATTGCCGCGCTGCGAAGCACCCGCCTGGTATAAAACCGGCGTGCGTTGCAGCGAAGGTTCGGTCAGGTTATAAACACCATCCACCTTGTAGTAGGGACCGTCGTGATAGATGCGATGGATTTTTTTCGGGTCGGCATACATGCCGCGCACTTTATCCTTCAGGACTGCGTCATCTTCCCAGCTGCCTTCCAGCAGTTTGTAAAAGACTTCCATGAAATCATCACCGCGTTCATAGCGATTGTCATGGTCGATCTGCTGCTTCAGCCCCATCGCACGTGCAGCACTATCGAGGTAACCGGTTACGATATTCCAGCCGATACGGCCATTGCTCAAATGATCGAGTGTTGCCAGGCGGCGCGCGAACAGATAAGGTTGTTCATAAGTCAGATTGCAAGTCACGCCAAAGCCCAGGTGTTTGGTGGCTTGTGCCATCAAGGGCACCACATACAAAGGGTCATTGACCGGCAGTTGTACCGCTTCACGCGCAGTCGCTTCTATACCGTCACCCAAGACGTCATACACGCCGACTATGTCTGCCAGGAACACACCGTCGAATAAACCTCGTTCCAGTAATTTCGCCAGTTCAGTCCAGTACTCCGGTTTGGTGTAATCGCTGGAGTTATCTCGTGGATGCTTCCACAGGCCATGATGTATATGACCGACGCAATTCATATTGAAAGCATTCAGGCGTATCTTCTTGCTCATTCTTGATTCCGGCTTCTCTGATGGTTTGCAACAATTGTTAACGCTTGAAAAGCCATAGCAGCGGCACACCGTAATACGGCACCGATGAAAAGACTTCCGGGATAGGTTTCTTGCCGTCGGTCACGCAGCGGGATCGCTGGTGATAGCGAGGCTTAAGCAGTCCGACCAGAGAACAATATCAATTCATTGCCGGATAAAGAACCAAGCAAATTTCATTTCAATATTCCGTACTGGTTCGGAGTTCATACAGACAATCTTTGATGCTTAGCTGATTTTATGGAAAGCGCCGGATCAGTAACGCAGTGCGCAGCCGCCGGGCCACGCACTGATAGTCGCTTACCAGCGATAGGCACTGGCGCCAAAATTGGCCTCATAGAATGGTCCCACATGCGTGCCAGGCGGGATGATGGCATCGATGTGTTGCAAGTCTTCCGGTGTCAACTTTATTTCTATCGCCTTCAGCGCGTCTTCCAGTTGCTGCAGTGTGCGCGGACCGGTGATTGCGCTGGTGACGCCGCGCTGTTGCGCAACCCAGGCCAATGCCAGCTGCGATAGCGGCACACCTTTTTCAGCGGCCAGCTCGGACAAGGGCTCAATTACGTCAAATACCCGGTCGACGAAGCGTCGCGCCTGCATCGGATTCGGATTGGTGTAACGTGAGTCCAGCGGCAAAGGCTGGCCCTTGCGATACTTGCCGGACAACAGGCCGCCGCCGATCGGGCTCCATGGAATAACAGCCAGGCCAAAAGTTTCCGCAACTGGCAGCAACTCCCGTTCTATGCGGCGATCCAGCAGATTGTACGGTGGTTGTTCCGACACGAAGCGATTCAAGCCCAGCTCCTTGCTGGCCCATAAAGCTTCCACCACTTGCCAGCCGGCGAAGGTCGTGGAACCGATATAGCGCACCTTGCCTGACTTCACCAGGTCGTCCAGTGCCCGCAGCGTTTCATCGATTGCGGTCGTTGGTTCGGGCCGGTGGATCTGGTAGAGATCGAGGTAATCAGTTTGCAGGCGGCGCAAACTGTCTTCCACTTGCTGGATGATATGGCGACGTGAACTGCCGCGCAGGTTGCCGTCGGTATCATGCATAGGAAGATGTACCTTGGACGCGAGGAAGATATCCTTGCGTTTGCCATTGCGCTTGAGCGCTTCGCCGGTGAATTCTTCGCTGCGGCCGCGAGCATAGACATTGGCCGTATCGATGATATTGATACCCGCATCAATAGCACGATCAATGATGCGCACCGTGTCGTCCAGTTCGGTTTTGTTACCGAACATCATGCAGCCTAAAGTCAGCGGCGAAACTTTCACGCCGGTACGTCCGAAGTTACGATAATCTTTGAGTGCCATATCTGGATCTTTCTGCGAGTAAAGGCATGCACACAATGCGTAGCCGGATACGCTGTTATGCGACCCGACACTCACTGCTGGCTGCGAGGGAAATATTCAATGCGAGCATGAAAGCTCGCACCTTGATAGATGGAAATGCTTATTGAAGTAAAGCGGCGATTTTCTCCAGCCATAACTGGTCTATGGCAGAAAATGCATCCGGATATTCACTGTCTATATCCAGCACACCGGCCACCTCGCCATTGCCATCGAAGTAAGGAACGACAATCTCGGAACGGGATAAGGAACTGCATGCGATGTGGCCGGGAAACTGATCCACATCCGGCACGACGATAGTTGCGGCCTGCTGCCACGCACTACCGCAGACGCCTTTGCCTTTACCAATACGGCTACAAGCCACCGGCCCCTGGAATGGCCCAAGTACCAGCTCGTCGCTTTGCACGCGATAGAAACCGACCCAATGAAACGCAAACGCTTGTTGCAAAACAGCGGCTATATTCGCCTGATTGGCGATCAGGTCAGGCTCCGCTGCCAGCAAGGCTTGTATCTGCGGCAGTAATTCCCCATAGATATCGGCCTTGCTGCCTTGCTTGTTGAAACTCAGTACTTCTGCCATTGCTAACGCGCTTCCATTTCAAATTTATGTCGCTTCTCACTGCGCAAATTGCTCATTACCGACCAGGCCCAGTTTGTTCGCACCCAGTCGCTGGGCCGATGCCAAGACCGCCGCTACCGCCTTGTACGGCGCATTACGATCCGCACGCAGGTGCAGCTCTGGTTGCACATCTTGCGCCGCCGCACCAGACAATTTACTGTCCAGCACTTCCCGGTCTGAAATCGCTTCGCCATTCCAGCTTACTATTCCGGCCGCATTGATGTCGACCTGCACCACTTCCGGGATGACCGTTTGCGGCGGCGGGTTGCCGGCAGGCAGATTGAGTTCGACATTATGTAGTTGTATAGGAATCGTGATGATCAGCATGATTAACAACACCAGCATCACGTCAATCAACGGCGTGGTGTTCATTTCCGACATGACTTCCAGTTCGCCGGAACCGTTGCCGGAGCCTACGCTCATAGCCATAATTTATTCCTTCTTTTGAGTTTATGCACCGCGTGGTGCCGGCTCGGTGATAAAGCCTATCTTGACGATACCGGCACGCTGGCAGGCAAAGATCACCCGACCGATTGCTTCATACTTCGCATCACCATCTCCGCGTATCTGGATTTCCGGTTGCGGCTGTTGTACTGCGACGGTTTTCAGGCGCGCAGTCAATGCGTCGGCACCGGCTATCGCTTCCTGATCCCAGTAAATCTTGCCGCTCTTGTCTACCGATAAATTGATATTTTCCGGCTTGGTTTCGCGCACATGGTTTTCTTCATGCGGAAGATTGACCGCAATCGTATTGGTGACAACCGGGATCGTAATCAGGAAGATAATCAACAACACCAACATCACGTCGACCAGCGGCGTGGTGTTGATCTCTGACACCACGCTATCTTCTTCCCCGCCATTGCCAAAGGTAAGCGCCATGATTTAGCTCGCTTTGGATGGCGCAGAGCTGAGCAATACAGCATGCAATGTGGAACTGAAATCCTGCACTTTTTCCAATGCTGCTTTGTTACGACGAACCAGCAGGTTGTAGCCCAACACTGCAGGCACTGCAACCGCCAGGCCAATCGCGGTCATGATCAATGCCTCACCGACCGGACCGGCGACTTTATCGATAGACGCCTGGCCGGACAGGCCGATCGCCGTCAATGCGTGATAGATACCCCAGACCGTGCCGAACAGGCCGACGAAAGGTGCGGTAGAACCAACTGTCGCCAAAAAAGCCAGGCCATCTTGCAGGCGGTTCTTCACGGTATCGACCGAGCTATGCAAGGACTGTACTACCCAGGTATTGAAATCCACATGCGCCAGCAAACCACTGTGATGCTCGGTTGCCTTCAAAGCCAGCGTACCGATGAAATGGAAAGGGGTTCCGTTTTCCAATGTATCCAGTCCCTGGCGTACCGTACCGGCATCCCAGAAGGTACGTTCGGTATCACGCGCCTGTTTGTGCAATTTGCGCTGCGCCAGCAACTTTGCAACGATGATGTACCAGCTGCCGATTGAGAACAGCAAGAGGATCAGCAAGGTTCCCTTTGCCACGAAATCACTGCCATTCCACAGCGCGGAAATACCATAGGGGTTCGCTTCCTTGCCATGCTCTGCTGCTTGCGCCGCTGAGCTGGCGGACGTGGCTTGCGCGGCAACGATTGCCGGTGCCGCGGCTATGGCAGGTGCTGCAGTATTCCCGGCGGAGTAGGCAGGTGCGCTGAAAAATATTGCCAGGAAGATGGCAACTGCGGATAAACGATTACGGCTAAACATGATTTCTCCAATTAAAAATTGCACAACACGATGCTGAATTGATTGACTGCGGCAGGACGATGCGATCGCCTACTCCACCTTGAATTCGAATGGAACCTGCACTACCACTTCACGCCCCTGACCGACGCAATTGAAGCGCTGTGCGGCGTCCAGTGCGGCCTTGTTCAGGATCGGATGCGCGGAGCGAACCAGGCTGAAGTCATGTGACTGGCCATTAGTACCGACCACAAATTGCACCAGGACATTGCCGGAAATATTGTTTTGCAAAGCCTGCCGCGGATATTCCAGCGATTGGCGAATGCGGGTTGAATCCGGGCAAGCCAGCCCGACTTTTGCAACAGCAGGCGTTGGCGCCGGAGGAACGTATGGCTCAGGCGGTGCGCTGCTGACAGCCGCAATCACATTAGGCTGGGGCTGTACATTGACTTGTACTTCGGGTGGCGGAACGTATGCCGGAGGCGGCTTGACGAATTTTGGCGGAGGTGGTGTCTTGACCTGCGGCGGTGGCGGCGGCAGTTTGATTTCTTCGATAATGCGGGTTTCTATCGGCTTGCTGATGACATTGATCACATCACGTGCCAGGCCGGTAATCAGTGCGTAACCGATAAGCAAATGCAGCAAGACGGTCACGCCTATGCTGGCGATAGATTTGTTTGAGTACTGCTGTTGTCGGTCTAAAGCGAAATCCATTTTATTTCTCCATGCGTTTCCGATGTATAGCCGGTCAACGCGCTGTTTTTTCATAACTGAATGTATGCGGTGAAAATAGAGGGATCCGCAGCATGTAAATTGCGTGGAACTGATATGCTTTGCAGTCTGCTGATTGCATGCGGTCATCTGTGTTTACAGATAAAAGCATGCGCTGCCGTATCCCCAGCGAGGCCAGAATAGCATCGTGTTTTCCGATTCAATACCAACAAAATTTCACTTCTATATCCGCTTTCCCTCATATCTAAATTCCTGTTCCTGAATTTTCCGGAACATTAAATGTGCGTAGACCCGGTGGTGTTTTCAGTGCGCAATGCTCTTTAAAGTCTTGGCGGATACAGCTTGGGAAAGTTCGGTGGTGGGATAGCGTTTTGCCGTTGCAACTGACTGTGGGGACGCGATCACATCGGGTGGCGGAGCGGCATGTGATGCATGGAAGGAATAAGCTAATGCGATTTTATTGCGTGCAAAGAAAAGCCGGCATCAGCGCCGGCTTTGATATAACTGATTAATTACTTGATGCGCTTGCGGATAAGCGCCGCTTATTCGATGGCGAGCCACAGGAATGCCAGGCCGACACCGACAGGGATACCAAAACGTTCAAGCTTGCTGCCACTTTCTTTCGCTATGACTTCAACCGGCAAATCTGTTTGGGCCATAACTTTGCTGACCACCGAGCCTTCGAAGAAACGCGACAAGGCATTTTTACGTGTGGTACCCATCACGATTTTTTGTGCAGCAGTTTCACGCGCACAGGCCACGATGCCTTCAGCGGCGTCACCTTTATTGATATGCACGGAATGTTCGACGCCGGCCTTGGTCAGCATCTCAACAGCACCTTGCAACGCTTGTTCGGCGCGCTCTTGTTGCAACGCACGCACATTGCCGGATGGTACAAAGCGCGTAATGTATTTCGACAGACGTGGTTGGATATTCGCCAGTTTCACGTTGATCAATTCGTCATGCATCGCACGATATTGAATAACGTATTCCACTGCACGCAATGCATTCCGCGAACCATCTACGGGTATGAGAATGTTGAGCATGGTAATTTCCTCGCAATGTATAAACGTTAACGGTTAATGTGAACTGTTCTTCTTATGTATGTTTTGGTGTTGCCTCCCCGCGCGTCGATTTGATAGGCGCATCCCTAAGCCAACCACTGAATATGACCCCGCCTACGATCAGGCCATACAGCAACCATTCAAGAACCCGGTTCTCCAGCAAGTACGCTTGCACCAGCGGCTCGCTCGCAATCATCTGCGCTGCGGTCCAGGCCAGTACGCCGGCACCTATGTAGATAATGATCGGGTAACGCTCCACCCATTTCAAAATCAGCGTACTACCCAATACCATGATGGGCACACTGATCAGCAAGCCCAGCACCACCAGCATGAAGTCACCGTGTGCCGCACCGGCCACACCCAGTACGTTATCCATGCCCATCACCGCGTCCGCCACAATGATGGTGCGTATCGCAGCCCATAAACCAACACGTGTAGCCGATACATCAGCATGCTTCTTTTCGGCGTGGACCGGCGCCAGCAATTTGTAGGCGATCCAGACCAGCAGCACGCCACCAAGCAACAACAAACCAGGCACATTCAGCAACCAGACGATAGCGAGCGTCATCGCAATCCGTACTGCCACCGCACCTACCGTACCGCCGATAATCGTGATGCGTTGCAGGTGCTGCGGTAACTTGCGTGCGACCAGGGCAATCACTATCGCGTTATCACCGGCCAGTACCAGGTCGATGATGATGATCGCCAGCAGTGCGGAGAAGAATTCCGCCGAGAACATATCCATCTCTCCTCCTCGCAGCGACTGGCTTGCTTCCCCCGCCGGCATGCAGAAAAGATTTACGCGAAAAAAAACCTTTACCTGCTATCGGTAAAGGTCTCGCTACAACGTTGCCGTTGCCTGCAGGCCGGGGAAATCCCGTAATGACGGCTTCTGCAGTAAAGCTACTCCCCTTTAAGGGCGACTACTTAGCTTCAACATAGGCCAGTGGATACCCACTGTCAATGAAAATATAAAGATTTCGTTAAATTTTACGTAACAAAAAGATGAGATTCATATAAGGCATTGAATATATGGACTTATTTTTGATTTTCTGTACCAACTGCTATGCAATTTGCTCGTTTCAGGACTACTTTTTGAAGGATTTTCAGGCAAAACTCGCCGTACTACAGAGGGTGCCATGATGCAATAAAACCATCTTTGTTTCTGATAAAGTGCGCGAGGGTCGCAAACGACCAAGAGCAATATTCCCGACCAATTAAAAACTGACTTCCGTGAAAAAAAACTCCTCTGTACTTCCCCATACGCTCATCACTTTTGCGATAGGCATTGCAACTCTGATGTTTTTGAGCAAACTGGAGTGGGAGGACTCGTATATTCTCCTGACACTGCTATTTCCTCTGTTCTACGTCTCACTAGCAGCAGTACTTTCGCAGCACCGTGTTTTACGTCCGCGCATTTATATTTTCTGTCTTTGCCTTGCGATCTACTGTTCCTATTTCGCATTTGACTCGCAGTTTGGGCTTTTTTCCTTACAAGACGGGGACTATTACCGGGCGGTTCCTGTTGCAAGAGAGGCAGAGTATTTAGTGCTCGGCACGTTCCCCGTTTTGCCTCTGCTTGCTTATTCACTGTGGGCTTTTCTTGTAACGTATCTGATTTTCCGTTTGTTTCCTAAAAAGCCTGACTGAATTCTTCACGCAAGATTTAAGTAGAATGTGTGAAAATCCTGGCATCCGGTAGCTCGGCAAGACTGTGGGCGACTTCTACTGAGCGCGCTAGCTTGCTGTCGGCCAGAAGCGGCCGGCCGTAGATATTCATTCATCAGCTGAGATATGACCAGAACAATTAAACGTAGTCTTTGGTTTTCACTCGGAACAATGCTGGCATTGCTATGCTGGGAGTTTCTGACATTTCAACTTCCGCCCGCGCTTGCTTCCGCCCAGGAAGCCTGGATGCAGAATTTGATTGTACATGCATCGATCACGCTAACCTTGACGCTGAGCAGTTTTGCCGGCGGTATGATCGGGTTCTACTTCCTCCCGACCGGACTAGTAATTCGTAAGCGGATTCTCATAATGATGGGAGCCATCGATGCAATTCTTTCGGCTATGCTTGCGCCAACCGTATTCATCTCGGCAGGGGGCGAGTTCGCGGTTCTAAGTGCGCTTGTACTCGCCTCGCTAATTGCTTATTCCGGTGGACGTGTCGCGTCTAACAAAGTGGCATAGAGAGGGCCGTTATCGGCCAAGAGCAAAGACTTCGATTTACCACGCAATTTCGAATCACAAGTATCTCCTCGTCTGAACAAACGCACTGAAAGGCAGCTAACGGCCAGGAGCAGACATCGAACGTTTAAAAAACGCCCGCGCATTGCATGCGTTTTTGTATGGTATGGGGCGTTATCAGAGCAAAAGGCTTGCTGAAATAAGCCCATAACCCAAAATGAAAAAGGGCTAGCCGAAGCTAACCCTTTTAATTTGGTGCTGATGAGGCGAATCGAACACCCGACCTACTGATTACGAATCAACATCTTGATTTTTCATCACCTTTATTAATCAACATTTGCTGCGCTTGCCATCGCTATTAAGCAGTTTGAAGCAGTATCAACCTAGTGTGCATTGACACAAATTTGGCACATAAATTTTAAACCCTTAACAATTCCAATAAAGGTTCAAATGCATACATTGCAGGTCTTCGGCCGGAAGGTGATTCCATTTCTACCAATAATTTTTTGTCCAGCAGCAGTCTGGTGAATTTAGCTGCGCTTGAGGTAGGAATACCGCTATTGCTTGTAAATTTATTATTCCTAAACACTGGGTTTGTGAACACAAAATCGAGCACACTCACACTCCATTTAGAGGCGAGCGTATCACTAAACTCTTGCTTCATTCGTTCATACAAATTACGTATGTTTTCAGCTATTTCCAAATTGCGTATCGCCTGATTTTCTACGGCGGTTAAAAAGAAAATACACCACGCTGTCCAATCACCGCGCTCTGACACTGCACGCATAGTGTCAATATATTCATCCTTATTTTCTTCTAAATAGCCACTTAAATAGAAATGGGGTGCAGAAATTACTCCTGATGACCACAGAAACAGCGTGACAATCATTCGCCCAATACGACCATTTCCATCTTTAAAAGGATGCAATGATTCAAACTCTACATGTGATATTCCAGCCTTGATTAAAGGCGGATCCGTATCTGTATTCAGATAGTCAAAAAGACGATCCATGCCTTCTTGTAATTTCTCAGGGCTTATAGGGACAAATAAAACATTCCGCTTACTCCTATCTGCAAGATAGTTTTGCTCTGTTTTAAACTCTCCGGGTGATTTTGTCGCCCCCCGCCCAAAAGATAGAAGTCTTTGATGTGCAGATCGAATCAAGAATTGGGATAACGGTTGACCAGAATTCATGGCATCTTGAGCAGCCTTCAATGCTCGCTGATACAAAATTGTTTCAATAACCTCTGATCTTGTATTGGTTGTATCGGTCTGATTCTCATCATATTCTGCTTCGTATTTCAGGATCTCGTCCATTGTGCTGACGGTTCCTTCCATCCTTGATGAAATAACGGCTTCCTGATTTCGCAATGGTGCCAACAAAATTTCACTGTTGTGCATATTTTTGAGCATTTGGTCATATCGCGCGACTGCGTCCGTCGCCTTGATAAGTTGGGGCATAAGGGCTTTATAACCGAGTTCTGCAGGAGGAAATTTCCCTTCGTGATAATACGCAGCTCGATCAAAATTTAGCTCAGACGTTGGAATTGACATTTTTGCTCACTAAAAACTTAAATTTCATAGATTCAATACATTTTGCCATTCTTATTACAATAAATCCAAGCCTCTTTTCTTCTTGGCATTTGTTTTTTTATTTTTTTGAGAAATAAAACACAAAGTTGCCAAAAAGTTATTAAAGTAATAATTATAATTATCCTAATATTAGGATATAGAAAACGATAACCCTCGCTTTTTAGCAAAGTTAGCAATTAAGACAAGCTATTACACTTCGATATCCAACTTCCTAGCCTATTAATTAGAGTCATTAGTTAGAGACAAATCTATTAGGGCCCCAAACTCCGATATCTAACTTCCTAGCCTATTAATTAGAGTTATTAATTAGAGACAAATCTATTAGGGTCCCAAACTCCGATATCTAGCTTCCTAGCCTATTAATTAGAGTTATTAATTAGAGACAAATCTATTAGGGTCCCAAACTCCGATATCTAACTTCCTAGCCTATTAATTAGAGTTATTAATTAGAGACAAATCTATTAGGGTCCCAAACTCCGATATCTAACTTCCTAGCCTATTAATTAGAGTTATTAATTAGAGACAAATCTATTA
>NZ_JBHTBU010000003.1:0-3390 GCF_042664955.1 Herminiimonas glaciei | reverse complement strand
ATCTAACTTCCTAGCCTATTAATTAGAGTTATTAATTAGAGACAAATCTATTAGGGTCCCCAAACTCCAATATCTAACTTCCTAGCCTATTAAATAGAGTTACTAATTAGAGATAAGTTTATTCGCACCCATCATAGCCAGTTATCCACGGCCCCGCCCGTCGCTCCATGCATAGAGCACGGGCGGGCGGGGCGGTGGATAACTTGCGGGCTAACCACTACACTTGCAAAAAATACTTTCCCCTCCTTGCCTCGTCGCAAATCCCCGAGTAGCATGTACTCGTCATAGGAGAGGTAACTCCCAAACAAAGACGGTACTTGGCGCTTGATTAGCGATACAGCGGAGCAAAGGTCTCATAAGCTACGCATCAAGGGATCGCCTCCCGCACAACTCACATAGTCCCCCTGTGACTTCATCGTCGTTTCTATTAATCGACGGTGGGGTCATAGCATCCCGTCATTTCGGCAGCGTTGATTCCATCGTCATAACGAATGGAGTCCTCATGTCCAAACATAACCTAATCAAAGATAAGCTTAAGCCCGCGCTCGATAGCGTACACGTTCCGCAGGACGTGCCGTTAGCGAGCGCGCTGCTATCTCGTCTAGTAATACGAGATAAAAGTTCAGAAGAACACGTTCAACCAAGCAATATGAGTCTCACTTTTTCAATTGAACAAACTGAACGCGTCACTCTCGCTGCCGGCAGAAATAATATTGGCACACTGCTATTTCATCCAATTCCTAACGACGAATCGCATCACACAGTTGCCCATGTGGATTGGCTAGGCATCACATTACGACTTCCAGAGGGTAAAGGTATCGATTGGCTTTTTCAGGAACTGAAATCCGTTTTTGATCTTGCCGTTACACGAGTAAGACATACCGGTTGGAATGGATATTTACATCGCGCAGATATTGGAAAACTTGGACTGGTTGCATGGGGAGGAAAAGCTCAACGCGGCACGGCTCACATAGAGATAAACGGCACAGGTTGTGCTCACATTTCAGATTGGAGACAGGTGCAGTCTTGGGGAACGCAACATTTCGCCAGAATTACACGTATCGATCTGACACATGATGATCTTGAGGGCATTCAATGCAATATTGATCGCGTCTTAGAATGGCAAAGCTCTGGTGGCTTTAACTGCGGTGGCCGAAACGCCAAAGTTAAACTTGCAGGGGATTGGCACGACTGCACTGAGGGACGTACCGTTTATATTGGTACACGTGGAAACAAGATGTTGCGCTGCTATGAAAAGGGGAAGCAACTGGATGATCCTGCAAGCCGATGGTTTAGAGTCGAGCTTGAACTACGAAATAAAAATCGTCTCCTCCCTTGGGATATGCTCACGCGTGCAGGGCAGTACCTATCTGGCGCCTATCCTTGCTTAGCATTTTTATCTGCCGAGCAATGCAAGCTTAGAACTACGCAAAAAGCGACAGATATATCGCTTGAATCCATGACTGGCAATGCGGCTCGCCTATCAGGTAAAGCTATCAATGTACTTATGCACTTGCACTGCGAAGACGCTAATGTCGTAGTTGATCTTCTACGCCGAGACAGGATTCCAAAACGTTTGGAACCATACGAAGAACACCTAAAGGCTATGCATGATAGGAAACCTACATCATGAAAACCTTTGATTTGAAAGAGGCCGCAAGCTTCTTGAAACTTCACTTCGAAGAAGTTCGCCGCCGTGCAAAGGCAGGAATTATTCCTGGCGCCAAGGTAGGTAAACGTTGGGGGTTCATCGAAGATGATCTTGCTGACTATATGCGATCGTTATATGCTCAACCTCGGCAAGCGTTGCAAGTGGGGCATAAGGAGGAAAATTTATGTCACTCTCAAAACGCGGTAAGACGTGGTGGATTAGCTTCACCACAACAAATGGCGAGCGAATTAGATGCTCTGCTAGAACAGAAGACAAGACTCAAGCGCAAGAACTACACGACAAGTTAAAAGCGGAATCGTGGCGTATTGCTAAATTAGGCGACAAACCTAAAAGGACTTGGGATGAAGCAGCCTATAAGTGGTTGATGGAGACTCAGCTTAAAAAGTCACACCGTGACGATGTTTCAAAAATAAGCTGGCTCCAACAATTTTTTAGAGGTAAGTATCTCGATGAGTTGACGCGAGAAATAATCGTTAAGGTAGGCGAGTTAAAGTACAAGGAAACGACTCCAGCAACCGCTAATCGTTTACTCGCTTTGATTCGAGCCATATTGCGGAGAGCAGCTTTTGATTGGGAGTGGATAGATAAACCTCCAGTCATTAAACTCTATCGAGAATCGAAGAGGCGCGTACGTTATTTAACTCCGTTAGAAGCTAATGTCCTTCTCCAAGAGTTACCTGATCATCTTTCAGATATGGCGAAGTTTTCATTAGCTACCGGACTAAGACGTGCGAATGTTACGAAACTGGAGTGGTCACAAGTTGATATTACGCGAAGGGTTGCGTGGATTCACGGAGATCAAGCAAAGGCTGGAAAACCGATTCACGTTACTTTAAATGCGACGGCGTGCAATGTTTTGCGCAAGCAGATTGGTAAAGATCCACGGTGGATCTTTACTTATCAAGGTAATCCTGTGACACAGGTCACGACTAAAGCTTGGTATAAGGCATTGAATCGCGCTGGAATCGAGAACTTTCGTTGGCATGACTTACGGCACACTTGGGCGAGTTGGCTGACTCAACAAGGTGTACCTTTAAACGTAATCCAAGAAATGGGCGCGTGGGAGTCATCAGAGATGGTAAAGCGATATGCCCATCTAGCACCGGAGCAGTTTGCGAAGCACGCTCAGGTATTAGACGGTGTGCTCGAGGGTACAAATTTGACACATTTAAAATAGAAAAGGGTTAGCAGTTACGCTAACCCTTTGATATTACTGGTGCTGATGAGGCGAATCGAACACCCGACCTACTGATTACGAATCAGTTGCTCTACCAACTGAGCTACATCAGCGAAGCCGCTTATTCTATCAAAAAATAGTATCTAACTGTTGCGTAATACATGCTTTCTTGCTCGATTCACGAGCCTGGCAAAGGTGACAGCAAGCATGTGTACTTCTATTTTGCACCAAGCCCGTAACCTCTCATGACGTACACTTGGAATGCCCAGTACAGCAGTCGATCGAGGCTGCGACAAAAGCTACATCTGCACCACTTCCTCAACGAACCACGCGATATCGAATGCGTATTTAGAAACTAAAGCAGATCTTGCACCGGAATTTTGTAGCTGCATTGATGCTGAGCAGGCAGCTTTTCTAAGGAAGGTTACTCTGATGGCGGGATTTTGAAGCGAATGCGGGCACGAATCACGGATATACAAACCTATCGCGCAAAAGCAAAAACCCTCCAGTATTTCTACTGAAGGGTTTTCTAAATAAAAGC
>NZ_JBHTBU010000002.1:987791-1212819 GCF_042664955.1 Herminiimonas glaciei | reverse complement strand
TTGCGAGTGCCAAGAAAGACGACGTCTGGACTCAGTTCTACCCACTCCTGGATGACTGAAATAGCATTAAACGTATAGGCTCATCAACATAAGGAATCAGCCATGAAAATCATAGGTGCATTGGGTGTCGCTGTAATAGGAATGTTCATGATGTTCGACGGCAATGCCTACGGACAAACCGCTCCGCATTCACAGTTTGACGCGACAACAGCAGCAGTTGTAGATGATCAGGGAAATATGCATGTCCCTGCTGACTATCAAACCAGTTATCAGATGCTAGGTACATGGGCTATAGCGGAAAAAAAGGGCGCTGGCTCAAAGGAGATGCATGTGGTTTATGCATCTCCTGGAGTGATCGCCGCATATCGCAAGACGGGACGCTATCCTGATGGCTCGGTTCTTGTAAAGGAAGTATACAAAACCACCACTAAACCTATGACAACTGGAACCGTAAGCAGTGCTGACACTCTCGTTGGCTGGTTCGTTATGGTGAAAGATGACGTCGGTCGTTTTCCAAAAAACACACTTTGGGGAGACGGATGGGGTTGGTCCTGGTTCAATGCAGCTGATCCTAAAAAGACCACATCCACGGATTACAAGAAGGATTGCTTGTCCTGCCACGTGCCGGCACAAGCTTCAGATTGGATCTACAGCTACGGCTACCCACCTCTGAAGCGATAACGAGGTATAGCGTCGATGACATGTCATTAAAAATCGAGACGTTGTTCTGTATCAGACAATTCAGAAACGAAGTCATGTCGGCCAGCGGTAACGTACCAAGTTGAACAGGGCTTCTATCTCTGGAGAATTTCCAGCAAATGAAAAAATGATTGAACAGCAACTTTTCTTACACCTAAAGTGATATGTCCATTCAGCATTTCGCGTGGAGTGACATGCATCCGACGAATTAGTACAGAGGAGAAAACGATGAAGGCAATCGTAGTTACGGACAAAACTGCAGGAATAGCGGGAATGAAACTGATGGAGTGGCCCGAGCCACAGGCATCGATAAACGACGTTGTTGTCCAGATCTACGCATCGGGATTCGTTTCGACTGAAATGGAATGGCCTTCGACTTGGGTCGATCGCCGTGGACAGAACCGAACACTGTCGATTCCTGGACACGAACTGGCCGGAGTAGTCACGGCTCTCGGTTACGGTACGACAGGACTATCAGTGGGGCAACGGGTGTTTGGCCTCGCAGACTGGCATCGTGACGGTACCTTGGCCGAGTATGTGGCAATCGAGGCACGTAATCTTGCACCGCTACCAGGTGATGTTGACTTTACCGTCGGTGCGAGCCTGCCGATTTCAGGCCTGGCCGCATGGCAAGGACTGTTTCAGCACGGGCGCGTTCAAGCCGGTCAGTCCATCCTCGCGCATGGTGCGGCAGGCGCAGTCGGGGCGATGGTAACGCAACTCGCCCGAGAAGCCGGAGCCTATGTCATCGGTACTGGACGCGCCGCAGATCGTCAGACGGCACTCGACTTTGGTGCACAAGAGTTTATCGACCTCGAACATGACACGCTTGAAGACATCGGTGGAGTAGATTTGGTATTCGATGTCATTGGCGGTGATATCGGAAAACGATCGGCGCGCCTGATTCGTGCCGGTGGAACACTAGTATCCCTTGTCGGGTTGCCAGAAGTACGGCCTGACAATGGGCTAGCAATCGACTTTGTAGTTGAAGCAGACCGTACTCAATTGAATGAAATAGTCCAACGGGTGCGAGAGGGCCGATTGCGAACAAACATCGGTACCGTCTCAAACCTTGATAATGCTGTGGCTGTCTTCAATAGTACTGAACGCCACAAAGGGAAGACAATCATTCGTGCTCTGTGAGCGCTCGGAACTTTTCCACTGCCCACATCGTAAATATTCCTAAACATTGCAAAGGTATTTAAAACATTATCGATGGTGATAGTAAGGATTGTTGAAGCAATGTCTACGTCATCATCGAAGCGACATTGACCACACAAGGCGGGATTCCGATTTGCGCAGCGATAGCTGGTGACGATGCATGTGCGCTGACAGTAACACCTAGGCACTCAAGCAAGATATTGGAGGTTGATCGTGAAGTACAAAAAGTCTGAGAAGGCAATACATCAACTGACCGCGGAACAACGCCGTGTCACTCAAGAATCCGGAACCGAGCGCGCATTTTCTGGAGAGTACAACGATCACACAGAACCTGGCATCTACGTGGATGTTGTCTCGGGTGAACCTCTCTTCGCGTCGTCGGACAAATTTGAGTCAGGTTGTGGATGGCCCAGTTTCACCAAGCCTATCGTTCCAGCAAATGTTACAGCGCTGCGCGACACATCCCATGGGATGACCAGAACCGAGGTTAGGTCATCACATGGGGATAGCCATCTCGGCCACGTCTTCCCGGATGGCCCTCCTGATCGCGGTGGCCTGCGTTATTGCATCAATTCCGCGTCACTTCGCTTCATCCACCGCGATGATATGGAACGCGAAGGCTACGGCGAATATCTCGATCAAATAGAAGGAATTTAACATGCATCAACGTGCTGTACTTGCTGGCGGATGCTTCTGGGGAATGCAGGATTTGATCCGTAAGCTTCCCGGCATTATCTCGACTCGTGTCGGCTATACCGGCGGTAACACGCCGAATGCGACCTATCGCAACCACGGCAGTCACGCAGAGGCTATCGAAATCGTTTTCGATACAACGCAGACAAGTTATCGGGTACTGCTCGAATACTTCTTTCAAATTCACGATCCCACGACTTGGGACCGTCAAGGTAACGATGTAGGTACAAGCTACCGTTCGGCTATCTTCTATACAGACGACGACCAGAAAAATGTGGCAGAGGAAACGATCGCTGACGTGAATGCGTCAGGCCTATGGCCGGGTAAGGTAGTCACTGAAGTTAAACCTGTCGGAGACTTCTGGGAAGCCGAGTCCGTGCACCAGGATTATCTTGAAAATCGGCCTGAGGGATACACCTGTCACTTCCCTCGCCCCAACTGGATCCTTCGCAAGCGGGAAAGTGACAACGAATTCAATATCAGCCTAAACGCTCCCTTATAAATGCAGCACACTGTGCAAAACCTTGGCGACTTTCAGAATATCAAACTCGACGCCACCCGCCCCGTGCTTGAGGCAATTACCCTCAGTTGCGAACGGGACCAGCGCCGGCTATTCACAGGACTTTCTTTCCAATTGCAGACCGGGGACATGTTGCGTATTCGCGGCCCCAACGGTAGCGGCAAAAGCAGCTTGCTGCGATTGCTATGTGGCATGACCCAGCCGGTGTCCGGACATGTCGACCTGTTCGGTCAAGCGCTAGTCCGACAACGGGGTACCCTCGCTTCCAAATTGCTTTGGATAGGCCATGCTGCCGGCGTAAAAGCGCTTTTGACGGCAGAGGAAAACTTGGCTTGGCTAGGAGCTTTACACATGCACGGGGCGAACGCATCAATCGAACAGGCCCTATTCGCTGTCGGATTGCGCGGCTTCGAGGACACGCGTTGTCATGCGTTATCCGCTGGACAGCAACGTCGTATCGCGTTAGCACGCCTGTACTTACCCGATCTGCCAACTTTGTGGTTGTTAGATGAACCCTTCACTGCGCTAGATAAGGCGGGTACGAAGCAATTGGAAGCGCACTTGGCCAGACATTGTGACCGCGGTGGCACAGTGGTCTTAACTACACACCACGAACTCAGCCAGCAAGCATACGCCTATAAAGATCTCGATTTGGGGCAGTACGCCGCGTGAGCAAGACCTTTATCACCTTATTCAATAGTGAGCTACGCCTCTTATGCCGCCAGCCCTCAGACCTTGCGAACCCGTTAGTGTTTTTCTCCGTTGTGGTTTCCCTATTTCCACTGGCACTGGGACCACAATCGCAGTTTTTGCAAAGCGCTGCACCGGGATTATTGTGGGTTGCAGCACTGCTGGCCGTATTGTTGTCCCTAGACGGCTTGTTCCACGCCGATTTCGAAGACGGCTCGTTGGAACAATGGATGCTTTCGTCGCACTCACTGGTGGTGCTGGTGCTGGCCAAAGTATCCGCACATTGGCTTTGCAGCGGTCTTGCACTGGTGGTGCTTGCCCCGCTCTTGGCCCTAATGCTCGGCTTGCCGACCCATTCTCTCCCTGCACTAATGCTGTCGCTGTTCCTAGGCACGCCTGTGCTCAGCTTGCTCGGTGCAATCGGTGCCGCTCTCACGGTTGGCTTGCGACGCGGGGGACTATTGCTGGCCTTGTTGATCCTGCCGCTGTATATCCCGGTACTGATTTTGGGCAGTGGTGTTCTGCAAGCTACCTTACAGAATCTCCCCATCGCGGGACATCTACTTTGGCTAGCTTGTCTCGCCATACTGACAATCACCCTGGCACCATTTGCTATAGCCGCAGGACTGTCCATCAGTATTGCAGAATGAGGCGCGAACAACTCAAATGAACTGGATCTGGTTACACAAATGGGGCTCGCCCAAATGGTTCTACGACATGAGCGGCAAATGCATGCCGTGGCTAATCATCGCCAGCACATTGCTACTCACCGTTGCCCTGACATGGGGGCTGGTATTTGCTCCTCCTGACTACCAACAGGGTAATAGTTTCCGAATTATCTATATCCATGTGCCGACGGCACTGCTGGCCCAATCCATTTACGTCATGCTGGCGGCGGCCGGCATCATCGGCTTGATTTGGAAAATAAAGCTGGCGGATGTGGCCCTACGACAGGCCGCCCCCGTCGGTGCCTGGATGACGGCCATCGCGCTAATCTCGGGAGCTATTTGGGGCAAACCCACGTGGGGTGCCTATTGGGTATGGGACGCGCGCCTGACCTCCATGCTCATTTTGCTATTTCTATATCTGGGCGTTATTGCGTTGGGCCAAGCAATCACCAATCGCGACAGTGCCGCTCGAGCTTGTGCGCTGCTCGCCGTGGTTGGTGTCGTCAACATTCCCATCATCAAATATTCGGTCGAATGGTGGAACACTCTGCACCAATCCGCCAGTTTTTCGTTATCAGAGAAGCCAGCCATGCCTGTACAGATGTGGCTGCCACTACTGTTGAGCGTGCTGGGTTTCTATTGTTTCTTCGCGGCTGTGCTGTTTGTACGAATGCGCCTAGAAGTGCTGCGGCGCGAAGCCGGTAGCCGCTGGGCTACCGACGAAATCGCCCGACTACTCAAGGACCGGACATGACTAGGTTTACATCGTTCTCTGATTTTCTCATCATGGGCAACCATGGCGGCTACGTCTGGAGCGCCTACGGCTTGTGCATGGCACTGTTGGCATTGAACGTGGTTTTGCCACTGTTGGCTCGCCGCCGCTATTTAAACGAACTGGCGCGTCGCCAACATCGGGAAAGGCTGCCATGACACCTGTTCGAAAAAAACGTCTGTACTGGATACTGGCCTTGGTCTGTGGTGTCAGTGCTGCCGCGGCTTTAGCACTCGCCGCTCTGCGAGAAAACATCAACTTGTTTTACACCCCGAGTCAGATCGCAGCTGGTGAGGCGCCGCAGGGTGCTCGCATTCGCGCAGGCGGCCTCGTAGAGACAGGATCACTAAAGCGCAGCCAAGACTCGTTGACACTGCGATTCAGCGTCACCGACGGCAGCCGTAGCATCATCGTGCGCTACCAAGGCATCCTACCTGACTTGTTCCGCGAGGGTCAGGGCATTGTCGCGTTGGGAAAACTCGACCCCGACGGTGTTTTGCAAGCCGATGAGGTACTGGCCAAGCACGACGAGAACTACATGCCGCCCGAAGCCATGCATGCGCTCAAACAAGCTGGGGCAAATGGCCATCTGCCGCGCGACAACCCGGAGTCCGCTCGATGATCCCTGAACTCGGGCTATTAGCCCTGATCTTGGCACTATGCTTCGCTCTAGTTCAAGCCACCATTCCACTGGTCGGCGCGTGGCGCGATGATTGGTGCTGGATGGCGCTGGCAAGACCGGCTGCTTGGGGTCAACTTGCGTTCCTAGTGTTTTCATTCGCTTGTCTGGCTCATACTTTCCTGACCGACGACTTCTCGGTCGCGTATGTAGCACAAAACTCCAACAGTAGGCTACCCTGGTACTACAAGCTCAGCGCGATTTGGGCCGCACACGAAGGTTCGCTCCTGTTATGGGTTTTGATACAGGCCTGTTGGACATTTGCGGTGTCAATCGGTGCCCGCCAATTACCCGCGGCGATGCTGGCACGAGTTTTGGCCGTGATGGGTATGATCAGCTCTGGCTTTCTGCTGTTCCTGATCGACACCTCCAATCCTTTCATCCGCCTATTGCCCAATGTCCCCATTGATGGTCGTGACCTTAATCCCCTGCTACAAGACATCGGCTTAATCGTCCATCCACCCATACTCTACATGGGCTACGTCGGTTTCTCGGTGGCGTTCGCATTTGCTATCGCGGCCCTGATCGAAGGTAAACTCGACGCCGCTTGGGCACGCTGGTCTCGCCCTTGGACAACCGTGGCTTGGGCATTTCTAGGTGTGGGTATCGCTCTTGGATCATGGTGGGCTTATGCAGAGCTTGGCTGGGGTAGTTGGTGGTTCTGGGATCCAGTCGAGAACGCCTCATTCATGCCGTGGCTAGTGGGAGCAGCACTGATTCACTCTCTTGCGGCAACTGAAAAACGCGGCGTGTTCAAGAGTTGGACCGTACTACTTGCGATCGCTGCATTCTCACTGAGTTTGTTGGGCACTTTCCTAGTTCGTTCAGGCGTGTTGACCTCCGTTCATGCCTTTGCTACCGATCCTGCACGCGGCGTATTCGTGCTGGTATTTCTACTGGTGGTAGTAGGCGGTTCGCTTACGTTATTTGCGTTGCGAGCACCGGTCGTCAAGAGTCAGGCCGGCTTCGGAATCTTGTCGCGCGAGACACTATTATTGGTGAACAACCTCCTGCTATCAGTAGCAGCGGCCATGATCCTTCTAGGCACACTCTACCCTCTAATTCTCGATGCGCTAACCGGTGCCAAACTGTCTGTCGGCCCACCCTACTTCAATGCCATGTTCGTTCCACTAATGGCACTGGTGATGGTCGCAGTTGCCATCGGCATGTTCACACGCTGGAAAGACACGCCGGTGCGCTGGCTGGCGCGCATGCTCTTCCCAATATTGGTAGTCAGTCTGTTGATTGCACTGACCATTGCGACGCTGCAGGACCGATCGAGTTGGGTAGTGGCGGGAAGCTGCTTGCTGGCTGCTTGGGTCGTGTTGGCAGGCCTACGCGACATCTTCGACAAAACGCGTCACAAGGGACTACTCAAAGGTCTGCCGACATTGGGTCGTAGCTATTGGGGCATGCAACTGGCCCACTTGGGCTTCGCTGTATGTGCGTTGGCCGCTGTACTAGCCACCGTCGGCAGTCTCGAGAGAGAACTGCGCATGGCGCCGGGCACAGCCATCGACCTGGGCGGCTATTACTTTTTATTCGAAGGCACGACTCGGCTCCAAGGCCCCAATTACGTCACTGATCGTGGCAGCGTACGCGTCTTTCGTGACAGCCGTGAGGTCGCCGTGATGTATCCCGAAAAACGTATTTACCAAGTCCAACAGGCCACCATGACCGAGGCAGGAATTCAGGCCGGCGTCACCCGTGACCTGTTCGTGGCTCTGGGTGAACCGCTAGCTGACGGCGCCTGGGCAGTTCGAATACAGATTAAGCCGTTCGTGCGCTGGATCTGGCTCGGCGCGTTGCTGATGGCTTTGGGCGGCATGCTAGCAGCCACTGACCGACGCTATCGCACCGGAAAACGCCAACTGGATTCGGACACGCACATGACTGGAGTACAGCCATGAAGCGATTGATGCTGCTGTTGCCGCTGGCCTTATTCCTATCCATCGTGGTACTGCTCTATCGCGGCCTGTTCCTCGATCCAACCCGGTTGCCCTCCGCACTAGTCGGCAAGCCCTTCCCCAGCTTCGCGCTGCCGTCTCTCGACGACACATCGCACATGTTGACACGCGACGACCTCAAGGGAAAACCGGCATTGGTCAACGTCTGGGCGACATGGTGTACATCCTGCCGTCAGGAACACCCCCTGTTGACCAAACTGGCCAATCAGGGTGTTGCGATCTACGGTGTTAACTACAAGGACGACCGGGATGCGGCACAACATTGGTTGCGTACCTTGCACAACCCGTACCGGCTAAATATAGAGGATGCGGCCGGCACATTGGGTTTGGACCTTGGCGTATATGGCGCGCCCGAGACTTTTTTCATCGACGCCCAAGGCATTATTCGTGACAAGTACGTTGGCATCATTGATCAGCATGTTTGGGACGAAGAACTGGCCCCCATTTACAACAAGTTGCTGCAGGAAGTTGCGCCATGAAGCGCTTGATCATAGCGATTGTTCTCGGCCTTGGGCTACTAGGTAGTAGCCAAGCCGCCATCGACACGCGTGAATTTGCCAACGACAGCCAACGCCAGCGCTATCACGATCTGACTTCGATACTGCGCTGTCCCAAGTGTCAGAACCAAAACATTGCGGAATCAAGTTCGCCCATCGCCAGCGATTTACGCGGCGAGATCTATCGCATGCTGGGTGCAGGTCAAAGCGACGAACAGATCATTGACTTCATGGTCTCGCGCTACGGCGATTTCGTACTATACGACCCCCCACTATCCTCCCGGACAGCGCTGCTGTGGTTAGGTCCGGCTACGTTATTGCTCATTGGAGGCGCGGCCATAGCTGCCATCGTCGCAAGCCGGCGCCGACGTCGGGTAGCCGGAAACGCATTGTCCAATACCGAACAGCGTCGCCTGGCCGATCTGCTGCAAAAGACGAATCCACCTATCGAGCAAGATTCATGACCATTTTTTGGCTCTACGCGGGACTACTGTTCGCAGCAGCTCTAGCTTTTATTTTGGTGCCACAACTGCGCCTTCCTCGCAGGCGTGTCGACGTTAATCGCACCCATTTGAATGTTGGACTTTACCGCGAACGTCTGCGCGAATTAGAAACACAGCATGGCACTGACACCCTCGACGCGATGCAATTCGAAGCGCGACGGGTCGAGGCAGTCCGCAATCTGCTGGACGATGCGCAGGATCCTGAGCATGCCGCCGGCACTTCCCTGGGTCGAGCCATTCCGCTGATTGCGGCACTGTCGACCCCGTTACTTGCGCTAGTACTGTACCTACACTGGGGCTCACTGGATCAACTTGTACAGGCGCGCCAACACACGGGAAGTTCGAATCCAGATATCGAAAAAATAACTGCGAGTCTGGAAACATTGTTAGCCACATCGCCCGAGTCGGCCGAAGGTTGGTCATTGCTGGGGCGCGCCTACATGAAGGAAGAACGCATGGTCGATGCAGCCCGAGCGTTCGAACGTGCCGCCACTTTGGCGGGGCGACCGTCCGAACTGTTGGGACGTTGGGCCCAGGCATTGTATTTCGCAGGCGATAAGCAATGGACGCCCCAACTACAGGCACTGACCGATGAAGCTCTGGCTAGCAACCCGCAAGAAGCAGCCAGTCTGAAACTGCGAGGCATGGCAGCGTTACAGGCGGGTCACTACGCCGAGGCAGTCAACTACTGGGAACGTTTGGTAGCCACCCTACCTGAGGGAGACCCACAGCGCACCGCTATCTCCGGTGACATTGCACGCGCCCGCAAGTTGACAAAGGCATCGGTCACGAAAGATTCATCGCCACCGTGAACTAGACTCCCCTTCATCTTACTTAATGATATCGGCCATCGGTGCCGTACCGATGTTGAATGGATTGATTCGTTACTTGATCCTTTTCGGAATTTTATTGAGCAAATGCAGTCTCGAAACAGGTATCAGAGTGACCTAAAGTAGAGGCTTCTAACCATCCAATCAACAACTAAAAGGGAAACCAAAAAATGAACATCTGCACAAATCAAACACGTCTACAAATCGCCGAAAAAAGTGTCGGATCGCTCTCGTCTCTGGCCTTGCTCAGATGGGCATTGATCATCGTCTTTCTTTGGTTTGGTGGAATGAAATTTACTTCTTACGAAGCGAATGCCATCGCTCCATTCATCGCCAACAGTCCTGTTATGAGTTGGTTGCATTCTCTATTTGGAATTCAAGGAACAAGTTACGTTATCGGTGTACTTGAATTATCCACTGCAGCTGCCCTGATTTTGGGAGCTTTCCAACCCATCTTCTCAGCATTGGGCGCGGCCATGTCAGCTGCGACCTATCTAATCACGTTCACTTTTTTCTTTAGCACACCCGGTGTAGCAGAGGTAACGGCTGGTGGCTTTCCAGCTATTGGAGCTATGCCTGGCCAATTCCTTCTTAAGGATCTTGTACTGTTAGCGGCATCGATTTCCCTCCTTCAGGCGTCTTTCCAAGGTCCGCAATCCAATATTCAAAGGCCATGATGCAAAAAATTGTCAGAATACATTGCCTAGAAACAGCCACGCCCTTTGTTAGCTTCTGGTACTTGCTCGGACTATCAATTGCAACCTTATTTGGCCGATTGATCGAGCCACATGTATTGTGTTGGTATGTCTCGGAGCCTTAAAGAGCGCGCGCCGCAGGAACGAGCGCCCATAACTGCGCCAACATCAATCCATCTTAAGCCGCCGAACTACGGTTGATTGGCTTATCTGCAGATGTTTAGCAGCCGCACGCGTGCTGCCATAGCGCTCTACTGCCTCCTGCACGATTTTACGTTCAAAATGTGCAGAGCGTGCCTTGATATCGAGATTTGCCATATCGCCTTCGAGTTCAGTTGGACGCAGCAGCGTCGGCAAACTGTCCGACCGAATCAACGATTCCGGTGCCGTCACAACTAGTCGTTCAACCATGTTACGCAACTCACGTACGTTTCCTGGCCAGTCGTAGTCAAGTAGTGCCGCCAAAGCCTGCTCCGAAAGTCTTTTATCAAAGTCGTATTGCGCATTGAGTTCATCCAGAAAATGCTGGATCAATGGCAATATGTCTTCACGCCGCTCACGCAACGGTGGCACGTGGAGCGGCACCACATTAAGTCGATAAAAGAGATCACTGCGGAACTGGCGTGCATCTACCATCACCTGTAAATCACGATTAGTTGCCGCTACTACTCTGACATCGACATGGATCGGCCGCGTTCCGCCCAAGCGTGTCAACGTGCGATCTTGCAAGACCTGCAGGAGTTTGACTTGCAAATCTAATGGTAATTCACCAATCTCATCAAGGAACAGTGTACCTTTGTCGGCCACTTCGATCATGCCAACCTTGCCCTGACGTTGTGCTCCAGTGAAGGCACCCGCTTCGTAACCAAACAGTTCAGACTCCAGCAGGTCTCGCGGAATGGCGCCACAGTTGATTTTCACAAAGGGCCCCTTGTGATGCGCACTTTCCTTGTGAATCAGGCGAGTCAGCACCTCCTTGCCAGCACCGGATTCCCCCGTAATCAATACAGTCGCATTCACCTTCGCAACCTTTTGAGCAAGTGCGGTAATTTGCTGCATGGCAGGACTGCGTGTAATAAGGCCAGCGATAGCGGGATTACCCATACGTAGCTGGCTTACCTCCATTTCGAAGCGATGTAGTTTTTCCCGAGCTCGCGCCAACTCCTCCTGCAATTGAATAAGTTCAGTCGTATCGCGTGAATTAATAATGACCTTGCGTACCGCACCTTGATCGTCTAACAAGGGAATGCCCGTAACCATAATGGTCTTACCGATGCTCGTTTCCTGTACGGCACTGATACGCTGACGACTCTCAATCACGCGCATGGCGATGACAGGACTGATCAGGCCACTACGCTGAAATTCCGACACGTGTCGACCAATCATTTCACTGGCTGACACTCCGTAATTGCGCTCACACCCCTCATTAACCATTAAGGTGTTACCCATGCCATCTGCGATAAAAATGCCGTCAAATGAATTGCGATAAATCTCTCGGAAATCCTGGTACATCTGTTCAAGCTGCTGCATCTGCGGCGCGAACTTCACTGCGGTGGCGGTCGGCCACAATAACAGCGCTTCACTTTCTTCAAGCACCTCACATTCAGCCTGATATTGCTCCCCCTCAACTTCGACCATACCTATCGGTGCTATGCCACCGCTAAGCCATTGATCAAGGGCAGGAACATCAATCGATGCAAATTTTGGATGATGGGTGCCGAAGAAATCATTAAACCAGACAGACCCGTCTCGTTGCCGCGTAATGATACCGATGGGCAGCCGCGACAACAGGGCAGCAAGGGCTTGAGGTGATGGCGACATGAAACCTCCAGGGTTAGAAACGAACTTTCTACAAATGCAAATTTGCCGCTGATTCAATTATGAATCAATTTGTAAAAGTATGGGAACTCCTTCTTTACTCTAAATAAATTAGGTTAAAACCAGAAATAATCTAATTTATTCAATGTGATTCTTCTATGACTCACATTGATTCTACTTTGACTCATATTTTTCTATTTTTCTCAATAAAATTTTCCACATCCATCTTCTTTTTCTTACAAATCAATGACTTATGCATTTGGCACGAAGACTGCTAAAGGAGTGATGCCGTCAATTGCCCGTTAGAGGCACGAGAGGCATAACTTCACATCAGGAGACACGGAAATGGCTGCAAATTTATTACTCACCGAGCACGAACCGCTCACCGCCCCACCTCACACGCAATATTTACAATCCTGCAGTTCACCAGGATTTCGCGATTTGATGCAGGCAAAAAAACGCATCGTAGGTCCCTTGCTAGTGGTCAGCCTCGGTTTCTTTTTTTGTCTCACGCTGCTAGCGGGATTCGCCAGGCCGCTGATGTCAACCAAGCTCGTAGGGGCGCTCAATATTGGATTCTTCCTGATCCTGCTGGCCTACCTAGTCTGCTGGGCGGCGGCCGTGTTGTATGTACGGGCCGCCAACAATATCTTTGATAGAAAGGTCAACGCCATGGTTGGCGCCAAGCACGCAAGGAGCAACCAATCATGAAGCTCCTCACACTTGGCATTTTTGTGTTGATCCTGTCACTCACGCTAGTAGTAACTTACTGGGCTGCGCGGCGTACCAATACCACCAGCGAATTCTATGCGGCTGGCGGCAACCTGTCGGCCAAAGAAAATGGCTTTGCCCTCGCCGGCGACTGGATGAGCGCTGCAGCCTTTCTCGGCTTTACCGGTTTGACTGCCTTATACGGCATGGACGGATCGCTTTACGCCGTCTCGGCGCTGGCAGCCTTTCTGCTGATCTTGATGGTCGTAGCAGAGCCGATCCGTAACACAGGACGTTTCACATTGGGTGATGTCATCGCCTACCGAATGCAACGCCCGCAAGCGCGTCTCGCTGCAGTAGTCGGCACGGCTATCGTCAATGTGGCTTACATGATTCCGCAACTTGCGGGAGCCGGTGCACTGATGAAATTGCTGCTCGGTGTGCCCTATTCCACCGCGGTTATCTTCGTTGGCATCGGCATGGTAGTGTACGTACGCTTCGGAGGCATGATCGCCACTACCTGGGTGCAGATCATCAAGGCTGTACTATTGTTGGCCACTGCTACCGTACTGGTGACTTGGCTGTTGGCGAAAGTTGGCTTTAACCCGCTTAAGTTATTTTCCACTGCGGAAGACAAATACGGTCTGCAGATGCTCGCGCCCGGCAATTATCTGAAACATCCACTGGACGCATTTTCGCTGTCACTCAGTCTGATCGTCGGTACTGCTGGCCTTCCACACATCATGACGAGATTCTTCACCGTGCCTGACGCAAAGACTGCACGGAAATCAGTCATCTGGCTGATGTTCCTGGCGGGTTCGTTCTTCCTTGCCACGACCCTCATTGGCTTTGCCGCCGCGATCTTCGTTGGTCAGGATGCAATTCGCGCCGTCGACAAAGGCGGCAATCTTGCCCTGCCTCTGTTGGCACAAGCCTTAGGGGGTGGCGCCGGCTCAATCGGAGGAGAGATATTCCTCGCGGTAGTCTGCGCGGTAGCCTTTGCAACCATCCTCGCGGTAGTCGCGGGCCTCACCCTAGCCACATCCGGCACCGTAGCACACGACTTGTATGTGAATGTAATCCGCCACGGCAAAGTCAGTGAAGCAGATCAAGTCCGCGTAGCAAAACTCTCGACCCTGGCTATCGGCGTAATTGCAACAGCGCTCGGGTTACTAGCTGAAGGTGTGAATGTCGCAGTGCTAGTAATCCTTGCCATTTCTATCGCGGCGTCGGCAAATTTCCCGGTCATAGTGCTGTCGCTGTTCTGGAGACGCTTCAATACTGCGGGTGTTATTGGCGGCATCACGGTCGGTCTGGTATCGGCTGCTGGTCTGGCTTTTATCGGTCCAGCATTCATGGGTAAGACAGCGATTTTCCCAATCGTGAATCCAACCGTTCTCAGCCTGCCCCTCGGCTTTCTAGGGGCGATCGCGGGTACTTTCCTCGGCGGTAGGGACCTAGCCAATGAAGAACGCTTTGAAGAGGTTCTATACCGTGCACAGACCGGTGTTGAAGTTCATTAATCATCCATTTATTTAACTTACGGCGAGGAAGCCGTAACATCAAAGGAGAGCAGTAAATGAAAAATATCAAAAGTATCGTCTTCGATCTTTATGGAACCTTGTACGATGTTCAGTCTGTAAGCAAACTATGTGAAGAGGTTTATCCCACGATGGGCGATGCCATCGCAATATTGTGGCGTCAAAAACAACTGGAGTACACCTGGTTACGAAGCCTGATGGATCGCTATGTGAATTTCGAAAAGACAACCGAAGATGCGCTCCGCTACACCTGCGCTCATTTCGAACTCAAACTCGATGAAACATTACACCGCCGTCTCAGTGATGCCTACTTGCACCTTCAGCCACACCGAGATACGCCTGCCGCGTTACAACGACTGCGTGACGCGGGTTTCCCGTTAGGGATCATTTCTAACGGTTCGATTGCGACCATTTCACAAGTGGTAGAGAACTCGAAATTGGGCTGGGCCTTCGACGACTTAATCAGTGTCGAATCAGTGCAAGTATTCAAGCCACACTCGAGCGTCTATGCATTGGCTGAGACGCGTATGGGGCTGCCACGAGAAAATGTGCTGTTCGTTTCCTCCAATGCTTGGGACGCAACGGCAGCCGCACATTTTGGTTTCCCAGTATGTTGGGTAAATCGACGCAATTCGGTATTCGAGGAAATGGGCGTACGGCCCACATACACAGCGCCAAATCTTGAAACTATGACTGACATGTTACTGGAACAGCAAGTCGCTCTGGGCGCAGCTTGACCTTTCGTCCGGTTGGCATGTCGTCGCCGCAAGGTTGGCGGCATGCCATAACTGCCAATCTTAGACCTTTCCGGCTTTGTTGCCCCGCTTCCATGATTGATTATCTATCGCGATTATCATTAGGTCGTGCTGTTCTCTGGTGCTATTTCATCTGGTACAGCCTTACCATCTTCTGGTATTTCGACCCGTCTCCCACGCTTTGGCTAACCTCACTCGGCATTGGTACAATGATGGGCTTCGGCCTACTTTTTAGCACCACCGGTTTTCCTTTTACACCAACCAACCTAAGCCAGTGGCAAATTTTCCGTTTTTTCTTCATGCCGTTTTGCGTATCAAGCTTCTCAGCCATAGTAAAGGGACACGGGTTTACATTCATTGTTTTTCCGACTTCAAGGCAAACGGTTACCGCTGCCACTATATGTACTATATTTTGCCTTCTGGTTGTCTCACTGAAGGGAATGAAGAACGCGACATCATGAAATGCTATACACCCCGAAAGATAGGAGCTGCGAAGTTGGGCAAACAATGAAATCAGACCAAACCTTTATTGAATTGTGCCGAAACTTGACCCGTATTTGCATCGAATTTTGACCCACCCTATTAATGTAATTTGAGGTTAGGTTGAGATTAATCGAGTAGTTTTCTCCTCTTTGTCTAGTTGTTGTTGATTTGCTCGCAGAGTTGGCCCGCTCTAACTGAGTTACCTTCCGTTGTCTAGCGAAGGCTGCGACACGACCCTTCAGATCTCGATGCACACAAGTCGATGTGCCTCTGTTTCAAAGTCCGTCGTTGCTTGCGTGACTTCGTCGCCTCAGTCTTTAACCAGGTTGAAAGCGTGTTTGCCGAGAGAAGTCGGGGAACGTCGATCAGCATAGGCTAGCTCGACAGTTTCAGCGTGTAGATATCGCCGAACGGTGTTTCGAGAGATGCACAATCGTTTAGATATCACCCTTAAAGACACATGGTCACGAAGGTGCCAGCGTCGAATTATTCCAAGTAAAACCACGTCGATCACTCCATATCTCCTACTCACTTTGGTAAGTAGGATTGTGTTCTAAACGTGGGACAGTTTTCGATGCAAATCAACAAGCGCCCTATTTGCGGGGGTATTTTTGGGGGTATGAAAAAAATTCGTATCAAAAAAAACCTTTATCTATATTGCCTATTTGACTGAATGTGAGGGACGCCGCCTCCACCACAAATACAAAAGGTCATCCGTCAGGATGGCCTTTTTTATTTGTATCGACGCAGAGGAAATCGAAGCCGCGGCACGCGCGGCGAAGCCAGGGTTGCGTAACGCATGCGTTACGCTGGCTGAGCGATGTGCGCTTGCAAGCGCACATCCGGGAGATTCCCGCCGCCTCCACCACCAATACAAAAAGGCCATCCGCTAGGGTGGCTTTTTTTATTTGTATCGACGCAGAGGAAATCGAAGCCGCGGCACGCGCGGCGAAGCCAGGGTTACGCAACGCATGTCTGTGCTACCTGAGCGGTTTACGCCTGCAAGCGGGATCCTAAGTCACAATAAAAAGAAGTTACATGACAAGGACCAGGCCCAGGCAGAAGCTAAGCGAAAGGACAGGTCGAAGCGTCACACTTACTAAATGGCCTCAACAGTGTTTGATAAATATCAACTGTTAACGATGTAGAACCCACAGGTCTAGAAGAGAGAGTCAGGATATTAAGATGAGCGACCATAGAGGAGAAGTACTGCTTCGAACAGTACTTTGGATGCTCAGCATATCTTTTGGAAATTTTTTCATTATCAGTACCGTCAGTAATGGACAGGACATTACTAGTTTCTCTATACTTGCCGCTCAAAGTGTTACACAACAATGCAACACAGGAAACAAGATAGCCGCCATAAGCCATTGATTATTAAAAAATCATGAACAGCAAGCCCGCTTCTTTCCGCCATCAGAATATAGCTATTATTTTTTACAATCAGTAAATTACGGTTTTAAGTTTTTTCGTTCTGTAGAAGTGACACTATCGAAAACGAATGCAAAAAAACTATAGAAGTCGAACTCCGTGTGGACACTAACCATTGCCTGATTAGGGCTCCTGCCAACCCTACAAATCTCTATAAAAAAACATACCTATAGTTTGAGAACAAGAACTCAGGTGACCGCAGGTATGTTTTTTTAACGCCCCATTTTTTGCGCCAGTTTTAAGAATGCGCTGAACTATCCAAAATATATTTAATGTTTTTGAAAATCCCGGTTAGCAGATGTTAGAAAGCCAGGGAGTCAATTAAAAGTATGCGTAAATTTTTAAAAGTAAGATCTAAAAAATATTTTCTATGTTTCATATTTTTTTTTGGAGTTGCCGCCTCAGCAATTTCTTATAAAAACAATTTGCAAGCCAAAGATATGGCGGCACTAAATCATGCACAGGTCAAATACCCGAGCCAAAACAATAATAATGAAAATTTATCTATAGAAGCCGAGGTCGATGTAGATAGGCTCGATGTCGATCTTGGTGAAATTTTCTCAGTGAATTCCAAAGACTCCAGATACCACTGCGAAGCCCGGTTTATCAAATCCGTCAATTCTCGGCAGTCAACGAACAACAACGAAATTGAATTCTATTGTCGTGATCTTGAGCAAGCTATTCATCTTAATTTTTCCAGGGCCATCAAAAAATTTAATGCCGATAGCAGCAAAAGTGATATCGCCCTTTACAAAGGAATGCTGGTTGACCTGACGCAAAAATCTTTTGTAGATGTGAATGGCAAAATGTCTCCACTACATAGTCTCCCGGAATTTAACAACGGGTCGGTGCGTTTTTTCGCCAGAATGAAAAATGGTACGTATATCAAATTTACAGATGGGTATGAACTCGATGATGAGGAATGTCCGCATACCTCTCTGGTCGACGAAAACAATGTCTACTATGGAAGCGTTGCATTTGATTCCTATGCAGGATTATTTAACGACGAACTTTATCTCAACAATTCTGGCGGACTATACAAAAGTGCCAAATTGGAGTCCTTCTCTCATTGCAAGATGTTGCAGACAGAAGAAATTAATCACAATGGGGATTGGGTATATGGCGGCTTCCCTTACCTAAACAGCTACTTCATTGGAGGAAGCCATTCCCCTGCTCCTTTATACAAAATCCCCGAAAATGATTCGGCCCATGAAACGGAAGACCTGGATGAATACGGCCCCAACATCAGTGAATACTATTCTTACCTCGTTCACCAAGATAAACTTTTAATTGGAACGTACCCGTCCGGCGACGTTGCAATTGTAGATTCAGATGGCTCAGTACAATTAGATCAAACATTATTCCCTGCAAGAAAAAATGATTATACGAAGGTAAGTTCAGAGACCCTTTCCGTGAATTCGGAAAATGAAATCATACCGAATCCAGCTTTGAAACAAACAAAGTATGTGCATTACAGAGAACTTCAATCTCTCGCATCGTCTTATGGTTTTTTGTTTGGTGGAATGTATCCCTGGGGTGAGGTTATCGCAATAGATGAGCTTCGCAATACTCGATCAACATCTCGCGTCTTTTCTCACCCAAAACGCACTACGCAAAAAACTCCTTATATAAAAGAAGCTCAGATTCAATTAGATAATTTTTGGAAAGGTTCTTTTGATTCTGATAGTGAACTGGCATCATTGCGACTTTCGCATATGTCCGCAATTGAAGAGGAACTGCCGAGAGAATATGGACTATTTCCAGATGCATGGGGACAAAGAGTTTCACAAATTGTCGTTACAAATGGTCAGATTTGCGTCTCAACCGGATCCATGGGGGATAGTCGATTTATTCCTGAAGTACATACTCACCTAACAAAAGAAAAGTTCGATGAATACGGCAGAGTATTGTGTACTGCCCTCGATCGGCAAATTTTGGCAAATGTTCCCAGAGCCGGGAAGCTAAAGTTAAATTTCCAACTCAATCCTGACAGTCTGTCCATCATAGTCAATGGCACTGAAGTGCGAAATATATCGTCAAGTAACGTTGCAATACTCGATGCTTTCAATAAAGGGGGAGACTTGAAAACAAAAAGGTCGTTGCTTGATCTGACTTCGGGAAAGAAAATTTCTATCGCTGTAAATTTCCCTATAAAGAAAGAAAGCCAAACCAAAAATTAACTTTGACGGCATCGCCAGTCAACAATTGCGAATACTTTTCCCTGGATTTGGAACCAAGAATTCACATTTACCGTTGATAAGCGTTCTGTATGATTAGACTGCACACATTCGGAAACCCAATTTCCACACTGTGCAGTCCATATGACTAATCGACTAATTTATTGAAATTTAAGACTAGTGATTGGCAATTCAATTTCTGCCGTCCACTCCACTACCATTACAAAAAATGCCATTCATCAGAATGGCATTAGCAGGTACACCCAGTTTCAATACCGCCACGATGATGGCATCGACACCAACGAGATCGATGCCGCGAAATGCGAGGTGAAATCAGGATTGCATAATACGCGTCTCGTACTGCTTGCCTAGGCATCACCGCCAGGGAGTTCCTGCCGTTTCTCTGCATATGCCTTAAGCGACAGCATGGTTCGAGGGAGTCCGTTTTTAAGCTGTTTGGCTACGCCTGGCCCGAACAGAAAAGCAAGGGCGCCGGTGAACCACACGCGGTGCACAACTTCCGAGCCGCCATTTACCGGGGAAACAGTATGCTCAAAGTGCATGCGAAACAGGGGGATATAGCCCTCTACGGTGAATGACCGGCCTTGTGAGCGCTCTGTGACCACCATAGGAACGCCCATGCCTTTACTCGGGACTATTTTCCCTTTTGTTCCAACTGCGAATGGCCCATTGAGCTTGGCCTGCTTGGTATCCGGGTCCCAAAGGTGCCATCGGTCGACCTCACTCCAAATGTCGTCGATGATTGTTGGTGGGACTGCGATATGGATGCGTTCTTCGACTTGCATAAACGGAGTTACTCCTAACTGTTTTATACGGCAGCAATCGTCAGCTACCTGCTTCGCTCGAGAAAATATGTATATCGACGCATAGTATATGTCCCAGGATCCGCATTGGCGGCATAATTTTCGCCACCCTAGTTTGCTGACTTTCGCATATCCACCACGACCACACTGGCATTATCGGGAGCACCCAATTTCAGTACTGCAGCAATGATGGCATCAGCTGCTTGCTGGACGGAATCTGCCGCTGCAAGGATTCCATAGACCGTTTCCACGTGCAGTAAATCAAACACACCATCCGATCCCAGCACCAGGAAAAGATCGTCGGCCTGTCGTTGGATTTGTACTATTTCAGGCTCATCACCTATCACAGGTTTGAACGCAAACAGTCCGAAAGCACGCGAGAGCGCAATGCCGGTGTTTTCATTTACAGCAGGTACAAACGCGCGCGCGGGACCGCTCGGCACTGCTTCTCCGTTATCCAGCCATCTTTGCTCACGACCGACCATGCCACCGTGCGCCGCGATACGAACCGTTTCGTCTGTGCGATCCGGATGGTGTTTATCGACCAGGCTGAGGCATTCGAAACCGGCATCGCCGCTCCCCTTGCGGAATAAATAGGCTAAGGAATCTCCCAGCCACGCCACCGACAAATCATTTTTGCGCAACAGGGCAACTACCGCCGTACTACCGGATTCAATCGGTGGATCCATTTCCTTCAGGTTGTCATCCACCAATTTGAAGGTATTCACCATTGAGGTTTTTACTTCACCGGCGTTGGCATCCAATTCATTGAGCAAGCCCATGGCAAAGCGCCGTGCAGAAAATTCGCTGGTACGTGCATCGCGCAAACCGTCGAAGACGCTTGCGACCAGCGTATCTGGCACTTGCAAGGCGCAAATGGCATCTTCCATCTTGCTGCGTTTCTTCCCTACATGTGCCGCCATGCCAACACCGGCAACGTCGCTGCGTGGCAGTTCACTACATTGGACCGGCATGGTTGTGTTCAATGCGGTATGCCAGGGTGATTCGGTCCCTAACAATTCAAATATTTCGGCAAACTCCGGCCTGTCATGAGGATTATTTGACCAACATCTGGCGGCCATATTCTTTAATAACGCATCATCATGCAGCCATGTTGGCCTGAAACCTTCAGCAACAACCTTTTTGGCAAAGTCATCCCGTGGTATCGAGCCTGGCATACCTGTACCAACGTTTGTATAAGGCGTGTTTCCACCGTGTGCCACCTCAAACATCAGTATTCCAAAAGCATAAATATCGACTTTCCTGTCGTATTTTTCCCAAGCCAATAACTCCGGTGCCATGTGAAATAATGAACCGACCGGTTCTTCCAAATACTCGCCGCGCGCCAACTCCGTAGTACGATCATAGTCAGATACCTTTGCCCGCACGGTTGCCCAATGTTTGGCATCCGCCTTTTCATCGAAAACCAAAACGTTTTCTGCTTTAAGATCCCGATGAATTAAATCCAATGCATGGATCTTCATCATCGTTTCAGCGATCTGGGCGAGAACCGACCGGATCAGCTCAATCCGAATCTGCTGCCCATCCCCTCTCGCCTCACTGAACAGGAATCTGTCCAGCGATCCATGGTGGGAACGCTCCATCTTTTGCACCAAATGATTTTTTGTTCCGGCCACACCCAATAATTGGGCAATACCTGAAACATCATCCAGCCCATTCAATTTTGCATATGTTTCGATCTCGTTGGCAGCCAGGGATGAACGCGGCCAGGGAACAAATTTGTAAAAGAACGAAGGAAAAGCCTCGTCCGTGACAATGGTCGTACCATTACGCAAGGTACGACCCACCGCCGCCGGAAGATGGTGAATGTAAGGCAGGCTTATTAGCTGCTCAGGCTTGGCCGGCAAGCGCAGCAAGAGACGTGACGATGACATGAAGAGTACCTGTTAGCATTGATCGCCGCTGGCCCAGGCGATCATGGTCATACGGGGAGTAGGCTGCGTTTTATTTTTCCGGGAAGCGCAGGCTTTCACGTCGCATGCTGACCCTGTCGATAATCGCCGAAAGGAATATCTTGGCCAGGCTCTTTTCCTTGATGTTCTTTAAGGCATCGTCAAAACTGAACCAGACGGCTTTTTCGACTTCCGCATTTAAACCCGGGACGATTTCGGAATCCGCGATACTCAGATAATTGAGCATCAGGGTATTGGTACGAGCGAAATAGCGGCTGCGCATGAATTCGTAAGAAACGATATTCAGGCCAACCTCTTCCTTCACTTCGCGTACCAGTGTGTTTTCCGCGTCTTCGCCTTTGGTCACATAACCGGCCAGCAGCGTGTAATCATTGCGATTACTTTGCTGCAGCAGCAGGATTTTGTTTTTTTCCCGGTTAAGGATGGCAGTGCTGATTGCCGTGCTGAATACAGGAAAACGGAATACCTGGCATTCGTCACAAAATGGCACTTCACCCTCTTCACCACATACTTTGAGTACGAGTTTTCTCCCGCACTCCAGACAGTACTTCATATCGACTCCACTTGATTCAAAACCCGCGCATGGCGTACTTCCTCTGGATAAGGAGCTTGCTACGCATTAGGGAGGGAGTCCAATCGTTTGCCCTGATGGCCTGATAGCTGAAGCTTATCTCGCCAAGTACGGCAAACAGTCTTTATCGACAAATGTATTTTTCACATTGAAAAAAATATGCTCACTCCTGCCGCCCGTACCATGCTTTAAAAAATGTGTGGCAATATGCGCCCTACGGGCTGTAGCGACAGGGGATTATTCGGCCCTCAAATAACGGGTATGTACAGATATGGCAAAGCTGTTGTTACTGGAAGACGAAGTCGACTATCGGCAGGAAATTGCTGACTTCCTGAAAAGTGAAGGACACCAGGTTCTGGAAGCGGGCAGCGCGGCCGAATTCACCCCTTTGATGGATGTGATGGACATTGCGCTGATTGACGTCGGCTTGCCCGATGCCGACGGTTTCGAGGTCGCAGCCCTGCTACGTAAACACCGCAACAAATGCGGCATTATCATGCTGACCGCACAGGGCGGGATAAACCACAAAATTGCCAGCCTGCGTGGTGGCGCCGATCATTACCTAGTCAAGCCGGTACGCTATGACGAATTGCTGGCGCATATCAAGGCACTGGAACGACGCATGGGCCTGGGTGGCTGGCGGCTCGACACCATCGAACGCAAGCTGTATGCGCCGAATGGGCATGCAGAAATCTTGTCTGAACACGAATTGAAATTATTTGAACTGCTGGCCGCGCAATCCGGCCAGGCTGTCAGCCGCCGTACCATCGCTAACGCCTTTGGGGCCGACTGGCTGGATTACGATGAACGCAGGCTGGAACAAATCGTCAGTCGATTGCGCCGCCGCTGGCGGGAAAACTGTCCGGAAGAACTCCCATTCCGGACTGAACACGGTAAAGGCTACAGCTTCTGTGCCGACATAGAAGTATTTTGAACAATCGTTAACGAGGCATCCGTGCCTTATCCCACCCAGTTAGAAACGATATTTGAGGCCGACCGTAACGAGGTCCGCGCCTGCATATCGCGCATACATGATGCGTCCGTCCACGTTATCGAACAGCCGGACTTCATAACCGCCGCCCCAGGTGAAGTCAGTATCCGTTTTCCTGATCGAGCCAGACCTGCGGAGCAAAGGTACCTCGACAGAAGTGGTGATAGTCGAATACGTCGCCCCACCCAGCACAAACAAGCCTGGCAGTACTTCAGGTAATTTATAGAACAAAGTCAGGTCATGATTTTTGGTCTCGACCCGCGCATTGTAGGAAATGACGCCATTCGTCGCGCTTTGCTTATAGTCGCTGGGACGTACCGCCCCCAACTCTACGCTCAGCTTCGGCGTGATCTGGTAACCGATGTAAAGTCGGCCGCCATCCACCCTATCCGTTTCGGAAGTAGTCCGATAACTCGGCATTAACGGAGCTTTTTTCTTAACCTTGCCGCTACCTGCATCAAGGCCTAAATAGAATTTCCCGGCACCATTTTCATCTGCAAACGAAACGGCGGAAACGACTGATAACACTGCAAAAACGAGCGGTTTAATGGACATTACACTTCTGACGAAAACGGAATGCGTGACCCTGTACGACGGGAAACGGCAAAGCACTGCCCTGCCGACCTTATAGGCCGCGCATTATACAGAAACAGTTTTCGTCAAAACCGGGAAGGTAAAAACCGCCTTCCCGTTGCAATTTACAATTAATACGTCGCCAATACGTTCACAAAGAAGCCACGGGCGCGATAAGACAAGTCAGTCAGGTCATCCGAGTAGTTGGTGAAGTTATAGCCAACACCGGCCTTGATGCCTTTATCGAAGTGACGATACAGACCCAGCAATGCACCGGCTTTCGCATCTTTCGCTTCCGTCGCCCGCAGATTACGGAACTCGATCAGCGCATCCCACTCTTTGACGAAATGCACATCGGCGCGCAGCACCCACAGATCGGCACGGCTGGAGAACCATTCACCACCAGCCACCGGTGTCTTCAATTCACCGATACGGAAGGCATACTTGCCGCCTACCGATAACCACGGCAGCAAATCGTAAATCGTATCGACGGCAAACACCTGGCTACGCTGTGCGTAATCTGCATTCAGGCCGGATGGTGTCAATTGACCATTGGTAGGAACGTTGTTCAGATTGGTGTACTTGAACAAGGTATTCCAGCGGTCGTTATCGATCGGACGATACGCACTCGCCAAGACGAACTCACGGTAATTGCCGTCAACGAACGCGCCCTGGTTATTTCTGGAACGCGAGACATTGAATTTGCTCAGAATGCGCCATGCCGGGTCGACCTGATAACCCAGGGTATTACGCATCAGCCAGGTAGTACGCTCGCCGGAAACGTTGCCATCATCGTTGCGCCATTCAAGGCTACCGCCATACTTCAGGCCATCCTTCTTATAGCCAACCGAACCGCCCAGTGCACGTCGCTCCAGGTCGCCTGCCAACGGATCGGAAACCGTACCGTACTCGGCCTTGGCACCCCAGTTCCAGCGATCATTCGGGGCCCAGTCCATACCGAAAGCCTGTGTCAGGCTTTGCGGACCCGCACCATTCGACGCACGGCCTTCGCCGAACACGCGCAATTGATCCGATACCCGGGTGCTGGCACCGGAAACCAGGGTGCCCTGGCGACCGCGCCACGCGATATCAGGACTCTCGGTTTCCATCGCATAAGTCAGGTAGGCATTGCTGCGATCCGATACACGATAATCGGCACCGACCTTGCCACCTATGCCCATGCTGCCATCCGATACTTCGGCCAGCAGCTTGACGCGTTCACTGACTTGCAGGGAGCCGCCGACACCGACCCGATTATTCGCATCACGGCTGGCATCATGTTCCACTGTCGCCTGTACGAAACCATAGGCTTCCCAGTCGTCTTTCTGGCCCGGCTTGCCATCCTTGCGATCCGGTTTATAGCCTACGCGTACCTGCGCATCGGTACGAGCACCGGTTTGCGACAATAGGGGACTCGCATTCGCGACCACATTGCTGCGGTCATCCATCCGTGCACCGACGGCCACATCCCATTCCGGATTAATCGTTTGACGCACTGCGACTTCAAGGTTCTTGCTGTCTTGCAGGTCTCCATTGCGCTGGTCGGCCTTGACCAAAAGGCGGGTACCTTCGACTACTTCGACATCCGCATTGACACCATGCTGCTTGATCGCTTCGCCACTGACACCGATCTGTCCGGGCGCAGAGTAACCACGTTCGCGGTTTTGTGCGTAGGTCGAAAACTTGCCTTTCATATTGTCGGTCACTTCAGCCAGGTCGACGGCAGCTTCCACCCGCTGTGCACCGGCAGTCTGGTTGGTGTTGGTATTGAGGCTATTGAAACCAAAACCGCCGTCCAGCGAAGTTTGCGAACCACTGCCCGGTCCCTTCGATTGCGCCACTTCGAACTTGACCCAGGTACCCGGCTTGTAGCGGAATGTACCGTCCACCCCTTTCAAGGTCTGGCTGGTGCCGTCTTCACCCTGGTGATAACTGCTGATACCCAGCTGCACATGGTCATTCAGCCATTGGCTGCCACGGAAACCGGTCGACAGATTGTTAATGGCCGTTACACCCGGCGCATATTCATAGGTGGTCACCAGGTAAACCGGATTACCACTGACTGCCGACGTCATGATCAGGCTGGCACTGCCACCGGTTGATGACAAGGGTGATTGCAACAGAATACGGCCTTGCAGGTAATTGATTTCATAGTCTTGCGCCGGAGCGAGTTCACGGCGTTCTATCACCATGCCCGAATCCTTGTCGCGTACCTCGACCCATACCCGTTCCGACCCCTGGGTAATATCCAGGTGGCGCAGGTAGTACAAGGAGCCACCGGTGCCACGGAACTCTTCACGCGAAGACAAGGTACCCGGATCTGCCAGGAAAGCATCGATCTGCGTTTGCTTCTCACCGTAGGTGGTCGCATCTTCCGAACGATGACGCAACTGCGCGCCATACAAGCCACGCGAATACTGCATCAATTCGGTACCCGACCAGGTGGTTTTGAAATTACCCCACAGGACATGCGAATCGCCTTTTTGCAACTTCACGAAGAACTTGCCCTGCGTCGGTGCATCGTCCACGGTCGTACTGTCGTCGCCATACACCGGGTAATACAGGTTGGGATCGATGCTGCGCAAGAGGTACTTCGGATCCTTGCTGGAGAAGTTCGAGAACAAATCCTTGAACGGTCCTTCGCGTGTATCAGCCGAAGCGGTCAACAGGTATTCGCCCTTGATCTTGCCTTTCAGGTAGAAAGCGGCACGGCCATCGACATAGACTTTGTTATCGTAATGATCGCCGTTGTCACCTGTCACCAGTTTGATCGGGCCTGATACCTTGTTCTTGCCGACCGTCAAATCACCGAGTGCCAGGTAGAACCAGTCGTCGGCGGCGATATTCAGGTTGCGGCGGAAGCTATTCGCACGGCCATCGGCTTCAGTCACTGTGACTTCAACAGACTGTGGCCCCGCCGGCATGATTTGCTTCATCGCAAACTTGCCATTCGCATCCACCGGCAAATCGAGTCCGAGCGCTGCAACGCGCTGGCCTGCCTGCATATGGGTGCCGTTGACGGTAATCGTGCCGCCGGTCACGGGGATATTGCGCAATGCCAGGCTGTTTTCACCATAGCCGGTCAGGCGTTCGCGTTCTATCTTGTCCTGGTCTTCATTCGCCGGCATCGCACGGTTCAACAGATTCAGCGACTTCAGGCTGGTTTCATCGAAGCGCCCTTGTTCGTCGTATACGCGCAACAGATAGAAGATTTGGTCGTCCGCCGTATTGGCCGGCGAAGTCCAGTTGGTCACGCCATTCCACGAAACCGGTAAAACCTCGATTGGTTTTTCCTGGGTCTTTTGACCGGCACGGAATAAACGCAATTCAGCCTTCTTCAGCCACGGAATATAGTTGGACCAGGCACGGAATTCGACGGGCTGGCCTTTTACCGCCGCATTCGGCGTCGCCCAGATATTCATGGTCGGCGCAATTGCCAGGCTGTCGTAACGCACCTGGATATCTGCGCGCTCCAGCGCAACGTCGGTACAACGCTGACCGTCTGCTTCGTTCGCTTCATTCCCGTGGAATGGTTCTCCATCGATCGTGATACGGAATGGCGCATCTATCTGCGATGCCGCTTGTGGCGAACATGGTGCAGGCTTGGGCAAGGCGACCACAGGTGCAGCCACATCAAACCAGACTTGCAAGGCAACCCGACGATTACGCGACATGCCTTCCGGCGTGGCGTTCGACGCCAGCGGCTGGTTTTCACCCTTGCCTTCTATCGAATAGGTGATGGCAGGATTGTTCAAAGCCTGCTTCAGGTATGCCGCAACCGTCAGTGCACGCGCTTCCGACAAACCCTGGTTATCAGTAAAGATACGTTTGGCGTTTGGCGAAAGACGCTGATTGTCGGTATGGCCAACAATCGCAATCCGCATACCGGCAATCACGCCTTTTCTTGCGCGTATTTCTGCTACCAGCGCATCAAGTGATTCTTTTGCCGATGGCGTGAGATCCGCTTTACCGGAAACGAAGAGGCTCAGCCCTTTCGCTTCCTGCAATGACTTGCTCATATCGGCTTGCGCGGCCGGAACCTGCGCCGCGCGATTACGCATTTCGATCGCCTCTGCGCGCGTCACGCCGGACGGCATAGGATAGGCAATTGCCGGCTGGACTTCCGTCGGCGGCGGCACCGAATACAAATCGATGCGACCGTTATCGATACGCTTGCCATCTACTTCTGTATCCGCCCATGTGGATGGGCCGGCAAACAACATGCTGATCGCCAATGCGATGGTGTGTGGTCGGAACATCATTGCGCGCCCTCCAGCTCTGTTTCAATCATCAGCGGCACAAGTGGTTCGCTTTCCTCATGACCTTTCTTCCGCTTCTCCTTCCACATTCGCTGTACTCGTTCACTGACGGCAGCAATACGTTTCTTGGCAATATCCTTCGATTCCTTGCCCTGGCGGTATGCGATACGCAAAACCGTAGGGCGTGTTTGCAGTTGCTCAGGCAATTTATCCAGCTCCGAGATATAAGGTGCTTGCAGCTCTGTGCCATCACCGACGAATGCCGCACCGGAGAGTTCCAGTCGCACTACGCGATGTACGCTTGCACCGAAATTGAGTTTGACCATCTTGCCGCGTGTCACACGAACATCACGTGGGTTCTCTGTTGTCAGGCGATAACCGGACGGCAAGGTGCGCTCATCCACTTTCATGACAAAGTTGGAGCCACGGTCCGCATTCGGAATTGCGGCACAGGCGACGTGGAAACGTCCTTCCTGATCGCTGGTCACCAGCAAACCGCGGGCCGTTGCGATACGCACGTTGGCGATACCCGGCTCACCCTGGTCCTGATAACCGTTGGCGTTCTTGTCATCAAAGACTTTGCCGATGATGTCGGAACAGTCAAAGGTCGGATCCGGCACCACACGTACAGTGGCGGTCGCGGTGTTCGAGACTTGCGTATTGGTTATGTTGTTGATCGAAGAGACCCGATTAACAAATTCACCTTCAGCGACACCGGTACCAACCACCAGCATCATGCGCAGTGTTTTACGTTCACCCGGTGTGAAATTCTGGTTCGGCCAAGTCAAGCTGCGACCATTGACCAGCGGTTCGGTCGGTACACCGTTCAACGAGGCGGAACCGGTGCGATAACGGAAACCGGCCGGTATCACGTCAACGACATTGATACCCGTCAGGGTTGCCGCCAATGTGTTGGTGGCAGTGATGGTGTAAGGCACCAGGTCACCACGTACCACGTTGACCAATGGTGTGCTCTTCGTCATCACGATCGCACCACCCAATACCGGATCCAGCGGAATATGGTTATTCCCGACGTTGGCCGACCTGGTCGGGCCTGGCGTATTCGACAGGTTGAAGGTTGTGTAGAACTGCGTCGAACCAGAACCCAGATTGCTGGTAGTGGCCGGGCAAGTACCTGGATTTTGTTTGATTACTGCCAGTGCTGGAGCACCGACGTTGCTTTGTACCAATGCCGGATCTGGCGTCGGCGAAACCAACAATGTATTGGTACATGTCGGCAACATCGTCGATGGCGATGGCACATAGCCAGCAGGATATGTGGTCACAACCAGGGTATACATTCCTGGTGGCGCGTTCGAGTTCAACAGGAATTGATACAAGCCATCGGTACCGGTAGTCGAAGCACCAACACCACCAATCACATGCAATGCCGGATTAAAGCCTGCAGGTCCCTGGATGGTAACTACCGCACCGGAAACCGGTTGACGCGTAATCGCGTCATACACCACACCGGTCGCACCACCGTGTCCTTCTTCTGCAAAGTTATTGTTCAGCGTCGATGTATTCGGCGGCAAGACGATATTACTAATGCGGCTAGGCGTCACCGCCTGCGGCGTAGCCGTACCGGCCGTACCTCCGTTCGGCACAGGTCCTGCCGTCGTAATGCCGTTGCTGGTACCAGACGGCTGGGTAGGTTGCAGGACCGAGTATGTCCCTGGCAACAATCCACTGAAACTGTAGTTACCGTCCGCATCTGTCACCGTCGTCGCAACGACAACGTTCGCCGCATTCAGCAACTGGATAGTGACACCTGGCAGCGGTGTATCTACACCACTTTCAAACGTACCATTCGGTACCGGATTGTTGTCCTTGAATACCTTGCCGGAAATCGTAGATGCAGCGATCTCGGCAAAGTTGTTATTGATCGAACCCGAAATTTCACCCGCGCCGTTATCGCCCAGTACGACATTCGCAATCTGGCTGCTGCTCGTAGTCGGATTCGATGCAGTACCTGGTGTACCTGTGCTGCCAGCAACATTCACTATCGTGCCGGCGGTAGTCGTGCCATTCAAGGTTCCTGCGGGTTGTGTAGGCTGGCACACCGAATAGGCGGCCGCACCCAGATCGGCAAATATGTAGTTACCCAATGCATCCGTAGTCGCGGTCGCCAGCAATGGTCCACTGCAAGTCGGGCCGCTGCGCAATTCAATTTGCGTGTTGGCAATCGGGGTGTCGGTGCCGCTGGTAAAGATACCGTTAGGCAGCAGCTTGTTGTCCTTGAATACCTTGCCCGAAATATAGCCGCGTGTGCTGATGGTCAACGGCGCATTCGCAGGTTGCTGGTTGTTACCCAGATTGGTTTGTAATGCACCAGCCGGGATATTGTTGACGTGCACACCCGCAGCAAATCCGGTCACGTTGACATCGATGGTACAGCCGCCTGGAGGGATGGTCCCGCCACTGCGCAAACGCACAAAAGTTGCATTCGCCGTAGCATCGACTGCACCGCCACAAGTAGTCGACATCGCAGGTGTAGCCGCCACACGGATCTGACCTGGCGCAATCGGCAGCACGTCGTCGAAGTTGGACGTCAAGGTCATTGTCGCTGCATTGTCATTGGTGATGACGATGCTCAGGCGCGATATGCCATTTGGCGGAATCACCGCTGGGGAAAACTGTTTGCTGACAGTTGGCGGTGTCGATATGATCAACTCGGCGCGAGTCGGTTCTTCGTTGACTACACCTTCATTGGTCGTGACAGCGCCCGCAGGAATCTGATTGGTATAAGTGCCTGAGATATTGCTCAGGACATTGACTGTCACCGTACAGGCACTGCCTGCCGCAATCGTCGCACCGCTCAAGCGTATGCTGGTCGCTGAAGGATCCGCGACAACGAGGCCGCCTGCACAGGTGGTACTTGCTGCGGGTACAGGTGCAACGACCAAACCGGCTGGCAAGATATCCGTCACACCGACGCCGGTCAAGACATCAACGAGTGGAGGAACAGCAGCCGCGTTGGTATTTTCCAGACGCAGGGTCAGCACAGCAACTGCGCCGGGAGCCTTGTTATCAATACCGGTGGTAAACCCGGCCGGATTACCCGCATCCAGAGTGAGTTGGCTAAAAGCCTTGTGTATCGACAGCGGTGCTTTTGCAAGCAAGGTATCGCTGGTTGGGGCAGGATTTGTAACGACAGTTCCGCCTATCGTAATAGACAAGGCATTCGCAGGAATATCGTTGACATAGCTGCCTGCAGCCGCCACCTCTACATCGATCTCCGCCTGACAACTACCAGGAACCAGGCCGTTTGCTGCAGCAATGGTGCCGCCGCTGACTGTCAGGGTATTCCCACCCGTAGCAGTTACTACTCCTCCGGTACATGTAGTTGTCGGATTACCGCCATCAGCCGGGATAATCACGCCGGTCGGCATGATATCGGTAACCGACAAATTCGTACCAACCTGCGAAGTCGGGTTATAAAAAGTAAGGCGCAAGCGTGAACGCTGGCCCGGTTTGACTACATTCGGAGTGAATTTCTTAACGATACCCACGTTGCTGCTGGTCGCCAGGCTGGTCGACGCCGGAGCGCTATTAGTCAGCCCTTGATCAGTGTGCAAAGCACGAGCTGGAATGATGTTGGTCACACCAGCTGCCACGGTCGAAGTAACGTTGACCTTGACCGAACAAGTGGTATTCGCAGCCAGCGAAGCAATACTCAGACTCACCGACCTGGACCCAGGCACCGCGACCACATTTCCGCCTGGGCAGGTCGTGCTTGCCATCGGATTAGCCGTGATGATCCAGCCATTTTCAGGCGCACCGGCAGTACCATCGGTCGTGAAGTAATCCGTCACACCCATGTTAGTAACGCCTTGGGTGCCGCTATTGATATCAATCGTTAGCTGACTGACCTGCCCGGGGAAGGTCAAAGTGGACGGATTGGTAGATTTCAGTATGGTCAGGCTGGTTGCTGCATTGTGAATCAGGGTCGCATCAACCGGCAGCACATTGCGCACACCACCGTCTGCCGTTATGTTATTGGGCGGAATCCTATTAAGCCAGTTCGCATTACCGGTCGCAATCACATCGAACAGCAACGAGCATGTGCCGCCGCCATTGATGCTGGCTCCCGTAAGCAAAATCTCGTTCGCGCCAGCCGCACCGGTAATCACTGGTGTTCCTGCACAAGTCGAATAAGCGTTGGTCGGATCGGCCAGCACCATATCGGCAGGCAAAGGATCTTTCACCGAGACATTGGTCAATGGCAACGAACTCGAATTCAGCAGTTGCACGGTGACAGTTGATTTACCGCCAGACGTTACGCTCGCAGGATTGAAGCTTTTGTTCGCAGTTAAAGCGGGGTTGTAAGTCAACGTCGCCGAATTGGTCTGCAAAGGTGTGAGGGCACGCACGGTGCCATTCGCCAGCGTTTGATTACCGCCTACTGTCGCAATATTCGGATATACGCCTGCAGGACCCACGACGTCTACCTGCAACACGCAAGTTCCATCTGCACCGCTACCGTTATTGGCACGCGCCGGAACAGTTGCGCCGTTCATGGCAATAGAAGTTGAACCAGCCACCGCGTCTATGGTCGGGGTGCCGCAAGTGCTGGCGGCATTCGATGGGGATGCAATCCGCAACTGACCACCACCAGCATTTGCCAGTTGCAATGTGTCGGAGATCGTTACGTTGGTCAGCGGATTAACCGATTTGTTGGACAGCGTAATAGCCATACGAACAATCGTGCCTTCGGCAAACGTGCTGACGCCGGGAGTGGATTCCGCAAATGCCTTTTTTACAGCAAGGACAGGAACAGTGTTGTTCGGGTCGGTTGGAACGGAGCCACTGCCATTACAAACCTGGCCACCGCCATTGTTGTAGCAGACACCACCGGCGTTGATGACGTTGGATGTCGATGTATTTTCCGTAAGCGAAGTCATCGCCCAAATACTGATCGTGCAAGAACCTGGCACGTTGACACTGGCACGCCCCGGTACCGTCGTTAATCCAACCACAACAGCTGTAGGTGCGGTTGTACCGAGAGGACTGCTGGAGCTCACGGCACCACAACCTGCACCTGTCACAGTAGGGGTGTAGTTGACACCATTGATCGTGCCGGTAAGGAAGGTTTGGCCATTCGTGAAAGTATCGGAAACCGTCACATTGTTAATGGCACCCGCACCATAGTTTTCCACCCGAATGTCGTAACGAATCGGATTACCTGGAGCTACTACGGTAGGTGTTACGCCCTTCACGATGCGCAAATCATCAGCCACCAAAATAGTGGCTGATGCCTTCTGACTACGAATTGCCGGATTGCTGACGATCACCGCCCCTTCGCCCACCTCATTGGTGTACGAGACAGGGACGCCAAGGTCCTGCACACGACCGGTGAAATTCACGGTCACAGTACAAGAACCCGGTGTTGCGCCACTTTTCGCAGGAATGCTGCCACCCGTCAGCGTAAATCCGACATTGTTAAACGTCGGATTTGCACCGCAAGTGCTGATGGCGTTTGTAACCAGCAATCCTTTGGTCGCATTTGCACCACCTACACCGTCAATCGGTGAGTCGGTAAAGCTGGTGATATTGAGCGGCGTATCTCCCTCATTCGTCAGCGTGATGGTAAAACTACCGTTTTCTCCACTCGACAATGCGCTATTGGAAAAGGCCTTTGAGACCTTCAATGGAGAAATTACTGTGAGATTCGCAGTCGCATCTGTTTCGGCTGGAATACCTAAACCAGTAGAAAAATCCGAGGAGCGATTAATACGGTTTTGTTGAATACCGGTCGTATAAGCGCCATTGGTTTGATTCGCCTCCACATTGATCGTGAAAGTACAAAACCCGTTGAGCGGGAGACTGCCGCTACCTCTTACGGTGGTATCACCACTTGCAGGCACTGGATTGAAGACCGGCGCAGCACCGCTACTACACACGGCTGTTGCATTCGGTATTGCTGCGACCTTGATAATCGCGTTGCCACCGAGTTGAGGGAAGGCATCGGCAATGTTGAAGTTGTCGATTGCAACCGGATTTGGATTCCTGACGGTTACCGTCAAGGTGGTGGCTGCACCACCCAATACCAGAGTGGAGTTCCCAAATGATTTTTCAATTTTAGGCTGAGCCAACCCACGAACACCAAATGTCTGGCTGACGAGACCACTATTGCTAACAGGTGTCACGCCTTCGGTGCCCGTCACTGCGCCACTCGCCAGGTCATAGGCATAACTGACGGCAGTCCCATCGGAGGTGCCGGCAGTTACAGGAATGTCTATGATACAAACGCCATCGGCAGCTACCGCAGGAGGCACAGGATTAGTAACTGCCGGAGGAACCGTAGCTCCAACCAGTTTGATTTGCTGCGTACCGTTTACTGCGGTAAGCGTTCCACCACAAACTGACGCATTTACAGCACCGGCAATTTTCAATCCATTCGGCAAGGTTCCCGGCAGGAGGTTGTCAAACGCTGTATTTCCGATCGCGGTTGCCGAATTATTAGACAAGGTAATCCGCAGAATACGAACCTCACCGGGATAAAAAGAAGATGGGTCCGTCGTCGTCACCGACGCAGTCAGCGCAGCAAACGCAGACATGGGCAACACACCCAGCATCAAGGCCAATGGCATAGCTCGAAGCAAAGATGCAAAAGATGATTTGGCAAAAAATGTGGAACGCAACATGACGGGCCTATCTACTTTTAATTAATTTTTAAATTCGAATCGCAACGATGGGCTGCGCAAAAAATTGATCCAGCGCAATAAATTTCTGAACGGAATATAAAGTTGCAACAACGAAACTGCATGTAAACGTTCGTCAACGTTTGTAAACACGCCTCGTTGGAAACCTAATGAATTCGCGGGATTGAACGCAGCAAGCGAGAAATAATTGCTGCGCGAGGTTAATTATTTTCGCGATGGAAATGCTGACAAATCCTGATACGTACTGACGTAAAGGAAGTTGGTGTGGATGTGATTGAGGGAATCGAAGGCGTGCAAAAACTTTTCCGCAAAGAAAAACTTCTCACATATAAAACAAGAAGTTAGCTTCCGTTGGACGAGCGCGCACATCAAACACGCACGCAATTAATATTTCCATGTGGAAATAAAATGATGGATTTTTTAATGAGTTAACATTTGCAAACACCACGTGTATGCGTGTGTGATTTATGCGCATCGTTTGAAAAAACAACGCATGTATATCTTCAAGTTCACATTTGTAAAAAACGTAAACGAAAAAAAAGCCGGGCGATAACCCGGCTCATTTCTACAACAGTGGAATCAAAACTCTTCCCAATCATCCCCGCCCGTGGCAGCACCATTCTCAATTTTTTTGGTAGATGGCGCTGCAATTGCACGATTTGCCGGTGCACCATGTGACGCCACCCTGGCGCTCACATTTACTTTCTTCGACGGTGCCACAGCCGCAATGCGATCCAGTTTGAACACGCTGACCGCTTCAGCCAGTTTCGCCGCCTGTTCATTCAGCGATTCTGCCGCTGCCGCCGCCTCTTCTACCAATGCGGCATTTTGCTGGGTGACCTGATCCATCTGGCCAATCGCCTGGTTCACTTGTTCGATACCTGCGCTTTGCTCCTGGCTCGCAGCCATGATCTCAGCCATGATATCTGTCACGTGCTTGACGCTTTGCACCACTTCATCCATTGTGACGCCGGCTTCACCTACCAGCTTGCTGCCCAACTCCACCTTATCGACGGAATCACCGATGAGGGTCTTGATTTCTTTCGCCGCAGCGGCTGAGCGCTGCGCCAGGTTACGCACTTCACTTGCCACCACTGCAAAGCCACGTCCCTGTTCACCGGCACGCGCCGCTTCAACTGCAGCATTCAAGGCCAGGATGTTGGTCTGGAATGCAATGCCATCAATGACGCCGATGATGTCGACAATTTTCTTGGCCGATGCATTGATCTCTTCCATCGTATCCACCACGCGCGCTACTACTTCGCCGCCTTTTTCAGCAACACCGGAAGCGGAAACTGCCAGTTGATTCGCCTGGCGCGCATTATCGGCATTTTGCTTGACGGTAGAAGTCAGTTCTTCCATCGATGATGCAGTTTCTTCCAGCGAGCTGGCCTGCTCTTCGGTCCGGCTGGACAAATCAAGGTTGCCGGCAGCAATCTGGCTGGAAGCGGTAGCGATCGTTTCGATACCGGTACGTACCTGGCTTACGCTTTGCACCAGGCCGTCATTCATATCGCGCAGTGCATGCAACAACTGACCAGTCTCATCATTCGAGCTGGACTGGATTTTGTTGCGCAAGTCGCCCGATGCGACAGTACGTGCAACGGCAACCGCGTAATCGAGCGGACGCGTGATGCTGCGCGACAGCAGCCACGCCAGTACTGCACTCAATATTAATGCGATGGTTCCCAGGGTAATCAAGACCGTACGACCGGACGCATACAGGTCATCCACTTTGGCTTTGGCCTTTTGAAATATGGTTTGCTGGTATTCGACAACGGCCTGCACAGACTGATTGTAGGCAAGCAGCGCCGGATCCATTTTGGCCTCGATCAGTTTTTTCGCAGCAGCTTCGGCGGCAGCATTACCCTCGCCCTTGAGTTTGAATACTTCCTTGCGAACGTCCATGTAGGTCGTGCGGCGTTCACCGACTACGCTCATCAGTTGCTTGCCTTCCGCGCTGCTGATCAACTCAACGATTTGATTTTGCAGTTTGGTGATTTCCAGGCTTTGCGCTTCCATCTCGGTCTGGAACTGTTTCTGTACTTCAGCATCATTACTTCTTACGCGAGCCGATGTACGGACAGCATTTGCAATATTGCCCAGATACCATTGATGCGTGAGCCGCTCCTTGGCTGATGCCTCCTCCATATGCACGGTCGCTTGTGCCACTTCCTGTAAACGCCAGACGCCGATTGCAATCATGGATGCCATCAACACCAGTATTACAGCGAAAGCCAAGCCCAGGCGTGCGCCAATTTTCAAATTGCTTATTTTCATTTTTTTAACTCAAAGTGGGAAAAGGTGATGCTGCAAGATGCACACGAAAAAACATCAAGTTGCCAGCTTAGCCGGCGAACTTGATGTCTTCGTACTGTCCAGATCCATCCGGGACTGATACCAAGTCCCGTTATTGCTCACGACTTTCGGGTAAGTAATCTCTATTTAAAATTCTTCCCAATCATCGCCACCAGTGGCTGCGCCATTCGCTACTTTTTGACGCACTGGGGCAGGAGCAGTGATTGCACGCTTGGCTGGTGCCGGGCTGCTTGCCACTACTGCAATTTTGTTGGCCGTCTTTGTGACTGGTGTCGCTGCTGCTACGCCGTCGAGCTTGAAGACACTGACAGCTTCAGCCAGTTTCCCGGCTTGCTCATTCAGTGACTCCGCCGCAGCTGCTGCTTCTTCTACCAACGCAGCATTTTGCTGGGTGACCTGGTCCATCTGGCTGATCGCCTGATTGACTTGTTCAATACCGGCACTTTGTTCCTGGCTTGCCGCCGTGATTTCGGACATGATGTCGGTTACTTGCTGTACACCTTGCACAACTTCCTTCATCGTCACACCCGCTTCAGCCACCAGCTTGCTGCCGATCTCGACCTTATCAACAGAATCACCGATCAGGGTTTTGATTTCCTTGGCGGCGGCAGCGGAACGTTGCGCCAGATTGCGCACTTCGCTTGCGACCACTGCAAAACCGCGACCTTGCTCACCGGCGCGTGCTGCTTCCACTGCCGCATTCAAAGCGAGGATATTGGTCTGGAATGCGATGCCATCGATCACGCCGATGATGTCGACGATTTTCTTCGCCGACGTATTGATCTCTTCCATGGTGTCGACCACTTGCGACACGACGACGCCACCTTTTTCCGCTACGGTGGAAGCCGATGCCGCCAACTGGTTGGCCTGGCGTGCGTTGTCGGCATTCTGTTTAACAGTAGAGGTCAACTCTTCCATCGACGATGCGGTTTCTTCCAGCGAGCTGGCTTGCTGTTCGGTACGGCTGGACAAGTCCAGGTTACCGGCAGCGATTTGCTGGGTTGCGACGCCGATTGCAGTACTGCCCTGGCGTACATTGAAAACGGTTTCGATCAGGCTTTTTTGCATGACCTGCAAGCCGCCCATCAATCTACCCATTTCATTGCGCGATTTGACTTCGATACGGCTGGTCAGGTCACCGGCAGAAATCGCGCTGAAATGACCCAGCATTTCGCCCAAAGGCTGCATGATGGCGCGGATCAGGAAGAAAGCTGCAATCGCAACAACCAACAAGCCAAACAGTACGCCGCCGATCGCAGCAATACGGAACAGGGCAAACATCGACTGGCTGGATTCATAGCTGCCTGCGGCTGCCTTCATCTGGAACTCTTGCAGCTTTTCCGCACTCTCGGTCATCTTGATGAATAAAGGTGTGGCCTTTTCAAACATCAAGAGTTCTGCTTCTTCAAACAGCCCGCTTTGTATCGCTTTCACCAGGGGCAAAGCACCTTCACTCAGGTATGCATCACGGTTGGCAGTCACGACATCGGCCAGTTTTTTTTCATCCGCATTCATCGGCAACGCATAGTAAGCCTTCCATGCGGCATCCGATTCCTTACGCAAGGTATCAGCGCGCTCAAACATTGCTGCATTATTCGCGCCATTCGACTTGATTAACACACGATCGATAGTTGAACGTGCCTGGAACAAGCGTGTCATGGCGGTATTGATGGCCTGCGAAGACGCAAGCTGGTTACCGTATACATCCTTCAATGAATCGTTCGTGCTTTGCAAGCCAAATACACCCATCGCACCACCGACGATCAGCATGATGCCCATGAAAGCCATCGTGCCTATCAAGCGCATCTTGATTGATAAGTTATTAAACATTTTTCCCTCTCAGACCATTATTGTGAAAGCAGCTCTATTTTTTGTATCAGGCCGCTAGTTTTTCTATCAGTCCCATTTCGGATGACGACATCAGCTTGTCTATATCCAGCAAGATCAACATGCGCTCTTCTATCGTCCCCAGCCCGATCAAAAAGTCAGCATTCATGGAGGTTCCCATTTCCGGGGCCGGTTTGATTTGCTCGCTATTGAGTGTGATGACGTCCGAAACGCTGTCGACCACAATTCCGACTACACGATTACCAATATTTAAAATAATGACGACGGTGAATTGGTCATAAGTGGGTGCCCCCAGTTTGAACATGATGCGCATATCGACAATCGGCACAATGATGCCGCGCAGATTGATGACGCCTTTGATGAACTCAGGTGCATTAGCGATTTTCGTAACAGCGTCGTAACCACGAATTTCCTGGACTTTCAGAATATCGATGCCGTACTCTTCGCTGCCTAGCGTAAACGCCAATACCTCGGTTCCTCCGAGAGATTGTTGCTTGTTTTGCATGGATGGCCTGTTTATAAGAAGGATTGTTTTTTTGCGCTGTGGGTCAAGCTTTTTAGCGTAAAAATATTGGTAGTCGAAACGGGAAAATTTCCCCCTTCAACTTAATCCTGATTACGTCATTCCAGAAGGAATCTTTAGCTAGAAACGAGGCTGTCGCAAAGATATTCCAAATGATCTGTGACATTTGGTTAAATCGCGGAAAACGCTTGTATATTTGGTACGTTTTTTAACGTTTTACTGAGAGAAAAATCTGATTTTTGCATCCCGATTACCGTCGATAGTAAACCGACAATATCGCAAATCACATCGATTCATCATCGACGGCCTTTGCAAATACTGATCATCACATCGGGAATGATTCTTATTGATGTGCGCAAACATGCGTTGCGCAATTGGCCACACGGCAAAATGGGGCTCTAAGGACGATTGAATGCGGGCTGCGAATAGCCGGAAAAGCGCTATTCATCCCGGCATAGTATGGATTTCTTGATAACGGCATGTACACCCCAGTTACCGTTGACGACTTGTGTAATGCCAAAATCTACCGCCACCGATATCAGGGAAATCGCCTCATCTTCGTTCAAGCCATGGGCCGTCATCAAATAGCGCCGCGTCTTGCGGAAAGCATCGCGCATCGCCATATCGAGGGACGCCTTCTTATAGATATCAGCCTGCGCATTTGCCCCCAACTCCACCAAATGATTGGCATAGCTCAAACCCTGGATGACCCACTCGGTCTCACTCTCGAGGAAAGGATGATCGAGTTCATCAAGAAATTTTCCGGCGATATCTTTTTTCTTGTGCAGGACTAACTGGAACTCGCCGGTCAGCGAACATTCAATCGCCGTTCCACACAATTCGGAATCACCTTGCGATGCATGCGGATCGCCGACCGAAAACAAGGCTCCGGGCACACCTACCGGCAGGAATAAAGTCGAACCTTTCGCGGCACGCCAGTTATCCAGGTTACCGCCAAAGGAACCAGGCGGGACCGAGTCCACTTCATCATCCAGCAATGGTGCAACAGCCATCACGCCAAAGTGCGGACGGATCGGGATCCGTGCGTTTTTCAAGACGCCATAATTCTTCACTATGCTGCTGTGATCAACCGGGATACCGGGATAATCGATCGTGTCGTGTCGCACGCCAAAAGGATCGGTTTGCGGTGTCCAGCGGAAGTTGTAGACCGCCTTTGCACAACAGTCATGCGCGGCATGCTCGATCTCATAAATAGTCACGACTTCGCGCGGCTTCGGTTCGGTCAGCAAGTCGTGGTAGTGGAAACCCCACCAAGACGCGGCATTACTGCCGAATGATTTGCCTACATGCTCTTCCGCCGCCGCCGGTCGCGTCTGGATATCAAGGATACGTATCTCCAGCACATCACCCGGCTCCGCATCCTGTACGTAGACCGGACCGGTACAGATGTGGACGCCGAATCCTTCCCCGGCACCGCGCCCATAAATCGAACTATCGATAGGCCCGGAACCACGCCGATCCACCGATTTACCATTAGCATCCCAATGGAACACACTTTCCGCACCGGGATCACCTTTGATCATGCGTTCGTAATCATCGTAAGCATGTTGTGTCAACGTTTCTATCGTGACGCAATCACCCGAGTTCACGGTAACCACAGGTTTAATCGTTTTACAGAAATAGCCCCAGTGCACGGTCTTGTCCGATACCGGGATGTAGTGATGCTTGCTGTGCACCGCGTGCCTGGGCGAGACCTCATCATTCGCCGGGACCTGCCCATGCTCAGGCAAAGGTAATGCGCCCACCTCGTAGTCGGCAATTTCATTCAGGATACTGGCGAACTGGTGGCGCAAACCATCCGGCTCATCAGCGACGTGGAGGGCGCTGACTGCCCCTGCCACCTTGCGGCTGTTACGTCGCTTTTCAGACGTCAGTGCTGCGCTGGGTGTCGGACGCCCCCTCTGCAAATGCAAAGTCACTTGCTTGCCGGCAGAGGCCCGATAGGTTTTCGGGCTGATGCCAAATTCCAGGTTGAAGGCGCGACTGAAGTTCGCCGCATCGTTGAACCCCCAGCGAAAACATAGTTCGCATATCGTCAGGTGTTTCAATGCGCTATTGGCCAAATCATTACGACAACGATCCAGCCGGCGCTTCTTTACGTATTCGCCAAAAGTAGTGTCACCACCGGCAAAGAGCTTTTGTATATAACGTGCGGACAGGTTTTCGATGCGGGCGATTTCACTGATGGAAACCTCTGGATCCGTCAGGCGGTTTTCAATACTGCGGCAAACCCGGCGCAAGTGTCCGAGTTGCACGGAGGTGGAATGCTCGGCATCCGCATCACCCGACTCTGCCGCATCACCATTCCTGGCCATGCCGGCGATCAGCAAACTGGTCAGGCTCGCCTCCATCTGCCCCAGGTCTTCCGGGCTCAGTCCATCAAAATGCTCACCGATTGAATACAGGAAATCAGCGCTGATGCCGCCGGTGCCTTGATTCGTCACGACCCGATTCAGGTCGCTCGCGCCGGTACGCATCAGGCGCGCCAGGAAGCCGGCTTCCTTCAACTCAATCAGAATCGCCGTGAATGCGGTCTGCAATTCGAGACGCCAGTCCTGCTGTGGATTAACCAGGAAGATATCGCCGGCATTCATGTGTGCGGATTCCGGTCCGACACTCAACTGTCCCTGCCCTTCCAGCAATGCCAGGATCAGGACGACATCGTTGCGCTTGCCGACCGCATCCTGCGGCGAATGCAAAATCTGTGGCGAGCCGTGCAGTTTGGCGAACACCGACGCATGGGACGAAATACTGACCGAGGCCCGGCCGTGCAAAGGATTGCGTTCTGATGACGGCAGATCACAAGTCAATCCGATCCGGCCCAGGGTCTGCAACCATGCCGCAGCCCGCAATTCGCCGGGAAAGGCGTCCGTCGAAAAACGATTTAAGTTATCAAGCATGCTTTACCCAAGTCTTCACATCCGAAGTGCCTGTCTGACGACAGCATTAGTCCTGTTTCACTGCAATATTACGACAGCTCCTACGCGGTGGACCGGACTTGAAAAAAGAATGCCAATCAACTTACCCGTACGCAACATTGCCCAGCAAATCCTGTGGTACGGTATGGCTATAGAATTCCGCAAATACTAGGCCGCCGCGCTTGGGTAAACTTGTTCGCTGGCGCACAACTTATTGTTTTTTGCAAAAAAGCCACAGCAAAGTATTTCCATGTGGAAATAAATGTGCACGCATGTACCAGATTTAATCCTCATCTCCTCGGTATTATGGAAAACGAGGCCAGCCCTAACAAAAACAAGGACATACGGGGGCGATGTTTGCAAATGTTAACGTTTCACCAGCGTTCGTCTTTCCTGATCCACCTATAATTCCCGAAATCAATAAAACACCATATATTTAAGCGTTTCGCGAAGTACTTTACGAGGCAAGCAGTGTTGAAAACCATAGCCAGCGCATTACTGTTAATAGCAGTCAGCTCATCCGCCTATACCGCCGAAAATATCAGCGTCACACGGGACGGCGTCATCTATTCAGTTTCGCAACACGAAACCTTGTCCAGTATTTCGCAAAAATTTACCGGCAATATCAAACACTGGCGCACGATCGGACAAACCAACCAGATCGAAAACGACCGGGCTATTCCTATCGGTCGTAAAGTCCTGATTCCTACGCGCTTATTGACGCCGGTCTCCGCGTTTGCCCGGATCAAGACTTTCTTTGGCGACGTTGTTATCCGCGGCCGCGATGGCAGCAGCATAGAAGCCAAGATCGATGCCATGTTAAAGGAAGGCGATACGCTGACCACGATGGCCAATAGCTTCATCTCGCTGATGCTGGACGATGGTACACAATTCACGCTGCCGCCGAATAGCGTAGTCAGCCTGCGCCTGCTGCGTGCAACGCCCTATGTCGAAACCCCGCGCACCCAGCTGTATCTGCAAAAAGGCCGGATTGAATCGCAGGTCACGCCTTTCACCAAACCTGAAAGCAAATATGAAGTCATCAGCCCGCTGGCCGTCTCCGGCGTACGTGGCACCAACTTCCGCGTGAACCTCGACGAGCAGCGTGTCTTGAATGAAGTCATCGAAGGAAAAGTCGCTGTCGCGCAAAACACTGCCGTCAACAAACCCAGCAAGCAGCTGGTCGCGGCCGGTTATGGCACGGTGGTAGAAAACGGACGCGTGAATAAACCAGTCGCACTGCTGACCGCACCTGCGCTACTCGATGGCTACCAGCAGCAGTTGCGTTTGCCGATTCAGTTCACCCTCTCGCACCCGGGTGCCACCTCGTTCCGCGTGATCATTTCGACAGACGCGGCCGGGAAAAATAATATTGCTGAGACCAGTGCCCGCAGTAACAATGGGCAAGGCGTAGCGAAACTGGAAAACCTGGAAGACGGCGCTTACTTTGTCCGTACCAGCGCGCTGGATGCAGTCGGACTCGAAGGTGTATCCACCATACAAGCCTTCCGCGTTGACGCCCGTCCATTCCCACCATTCCTGTTGCAACCGGGTGCCAAATTCCAGGGTGCAGTACAAGACGGCCGTATTCCCGTCACCATGAAGTGGGCGCTCACCGAAGGCATCAGCAATTACCGCCTGCAAGTGGCAAGCGATGCTGCATTCAAAACCATCGTACTGGATCAGGTGACTGAAACCGGCGCCGATCAATTGGTGGCGTTGCTGGCAAATGGCAACTATTACTGGCGTGTCGCTTCGATCATCCAAGCTGCCGGTACATCCAAGCAAGGACCGTTCGGTGATGCGAAGCCATTGGCCGTATTGGCAGGATTGGCTGCACCTGCCGCCAATATCGGCCAGAAAGAAATCCATTTTTCGTGGAGTGCAGCACCGGGACAACGCTTTACCTTCCAGGTCGCAGCCACACCTGAATTCACCACACTCATCAACAATATAGAGACGTCGACTGCCGAAGTCGCCATTCCGCGTCCGGAAGCCGGCATTTATTACGCTCGCGTACGTAGTACCGACGATGACGGTTTCGTCGGCGCGTTCTCACCGGCACAAAAATTCTCCGTACCAATGCAATGGAGAACCGAATACGACGTCCCGCTCGAATCACAGGGACAGCCTCTGGGTACCAGCTTTTAGTTAGTTGCGCGGAGTGCTTACCCGATACATGACGCCAAATTTGCGAACCGTTCGCTCTCCGCTAAGGAAGGAATGGCGCATCTTTCTATTGCTCATGCTCTTGCTGGCCGTCGGCCTAGGATACGAAAACGGCCTGGGCCAGGCTGATCGCTTCATTTACGATAACCTGGTCAAAGCGACACAACGCCAGGCGCCGTCTGATGTTGTTATTGTTGCCATCGATGAATTCAGTATTGCGTCACTCGGCCGCTGGCCATGGCAACGACGTACCCATGCGCAATTACTCGATATCCTGACCGCAGCCAAAGCCAAGGCGGTCGGCATGGATATCATTTTCGCCGAGCCGCAGTACGTATCCGATGACGACGCCTTGCTGGCAACTGCGCTGGCCAACAACAAACGCACCGTTTTACCGGTATTGATTGAACGCACCCCTGCCGGCCTGCAACCCACGTTGCCGCTGCCGGCCTTTCGCCAGGCCGCCAATGGCCTCGGCCATATCCACTTTACGTTTGAGGCCGACGGTGTAGTCCGCGGTATCTACCTGCAGGAAAATTTGCATGGCATTTCGTGGCCACAGTTTGCATTGGCGGTTTTTAATGCCGCTCACAGCAACGATGAGCGAAACGCGAACGTCGATAGCACTGCCGCCGCAGATAATGCGAACGCGGGCCTCACTGATATTTTGCAAGGCGACCATCTGGCGCGTATTCCCTATGCCGGTGGGCCAGGCCACTTCAAGACCATCTCTTATATCGATGTCTTGTCAGGGAAAATTCCGGCCAGCTTCTTCACGGATAAATATGTCTTGGTGGGAGCGACCGCATCCGGCATTGCATCCACATTTGCAACGCCGGTGACGACCGACCACGAAGCAATGTCCGGGGTCGAAATCAATGCCAATATCCTGACCGGATTGATAGAGGATCGGAATATCAGTACCGCAGCCAGATGGCAAACCATTTTATTCACGCTACTTTCCACCTCGCTGGCACTGCTCGCCTGTCGCTATTTCTCGCCTTTTGGCGCACTCGGCTTGACACTCTTCCTGGCCAGCCTCATCAGCGCACTGACTTACGGCGCCTTCCTCGAAGAATTATGGATACCGCCGAGCGCGGCCGTATTAATGGTGGTCATCGTTTACCCGTTGTGGAGCTGGCGCCGCCTCGAAGCGGCACTGGCCTACCTGAGCGAAGAATTTGCCCGCCTGAATCAAACCACGCCGATGGTCTTGCGTCATGCCAATGAAACCACCCGTATCAAGAACTCGGACTACCTGGATCGTCAAATCGCTGCCATACGCATTGCTGCCAATCGCTCCCGCGATATGCATCAGTTTGTTATCGACAATCTGAACAGTATGCCCGACGCCACGCTGGTCTTGTCGCAGACGGGCGAACTACTGATGTACAACCGCATTGCACGGGAATACTTCGGCACCCTCGGTTTGGACAAGGCGCAAACCCCGACCCTGGAAGCAATTTTTTCCAAGTTCGACATGCCACCAGATGTCGGCACCACACGTAGCGACTGGCGCGAAGCCCTATTACATTCAACACCGGGCAACACGGCCGTTGAAATTGAAACACGCGATATTAATAAGGGCGAATTCCTGATTAAATCCGCCCCTTCGCGTATGACAGACGGCTCCATGTTGGGCTGGATCGTCTCACTGATCGATGTAACCAGCTTGCGCGCTGCAGAGCGACGCCGCGAAGAAAGCCTGAACTTTATCTCGCATGATATGCGTGTACCGCAGTCTTCGATCCTGGCCCTGATCCAGTTACAAAGGAATCCAAGTACCGCGTTTGCGATTCCGGAATTCCTCAATCGCATTGAAAAATCTGTAGAAACCACGCTGAACCTGGCCGATGACTTCGTGCATCTGGCTAAAGCCGAATCACAGTCTTATCAACTACAAGACACTGATTTCTCGTCGTTGCTGGCAGAGGCCGCAGACGACATGTGGGCTTTTGCACACGGCAAATCCATCACCATCGTGGTCGACGCACATGAAGTAGGGAACTGCTGGCTGAATGTCGATCGCTCATTACTTATCCGGGCACTCGGCAACCTTTTATCAAATGCAATCAAATTCAGTCCCAAGGGCTCTGAAATTGTTTGCAGTGCCCGCCCCGTGCATACCAATACGGGAAGCAGTGTCATTTGCAATATCAGTGATCACGGAAAAGGCATTTCCGAGACCGACCTGGCGGCGATTTTTTCACCCTTCCTGCGTGCAGATGAACAGGATCGTGATGGTGTCGGACTGGGACTGGCTTTTGTAAAAATGGTCGTCGAACGTCACAACGGAACCATAGAAGTAAGCAGCACCGTGGGAAAAGGGAGTACGTTCACCATCACCCTGCCTTGCGTGATCGGTTAATTTAATTAAAAAAACGGAGTTAGAGAGTAAGCCATGAGAATAGCGTCACTGGAAGATGATCCGATTGAATCGCAACTTATCCATCAGGTCATTACCGATGCCGGCCACGAATGCACTTCTTTCGCGGACGGAAAATCGCTGATCACCGCACTGCAAACCCAGCGCTTCGACATCCTGGTACTGGATTGGCATGTGCCTGACATGACGGGGAAAGATGTCATCGAATGGGTGCGTGGCAGCATAGGCGAGAACATCATCGTGATGTTCCTCACCAATCGGGTACTGGAAGAAAACATAGTCGCAGGCCTGATGGCCGGCGCGGATGACTACATGACCAAACCGATACGCGAGGCGGAACTGTCAGCCCGTATCCATGCCTTATCCAAGCGCATACGCCATGTGTCGGAAAGCGATGCCGCAATTGTCGCGCCGCAAGCTACGGCAGTCGAAGTCGGCATTTTCAATTTTGACCTGTTGCGCAAAACCGCCACCATCCGCGGCGAACCGGTCGAACTGAAACCGAAGGAATTTGATATTGCAGCACTCTTTTTCCAAAACATCGGGCAATTGATTTCGCGTGAGCGCATCATGGAAGAAGTGTGGGGACGTGAACTGATGATGACTTCGCGTACGCTGGATACGCATATGTCGCAAGTCCGGACCAAGCTGCAACTCAAACTCGACAACAATGTGCGCCTGACGACGGTCTACACCATAGGCTATCGCCTGGATACGTTTTAAACGCCGACCGGCATTACCCTATGCTGGATAGCCGTGCCAGTTTAAGTTGCGCGGCTGCCAGCATATCCAGGTACTGTTGTGAACGGAAGAAGCCGTATTCCACCACCCTCTGCCGGGCAATGACATCATCCGGATAGACCTCGGTCGCCGGATGGCACATGATCAGCATGCCCGGCTGTGCTGCCGCCAGCCACTCCTGGAAGCATGCCGCATAATCTTCCCGATCAAAACCATAGACGCCGGCAAAACCGTGGTTGCTTTTGATTCCGGATATTTTTAAACCGGCCGCCAATGCCTGCCCACCCAGGTATTTCAGGATTTGCGGTTTGCCACTCCAGGCCGGATTTGCCGGGACCGTATTGCGGACCCAGACCGGATGGCCTGCATAGCGACGTTTGATTACTTGCAGCACGATTTGTCGCACGCCCGGCAATTGATGCACATGCTGGTGCCCGTCGATGAAGTCCGGTGGCTGGCCGTAGCCAGCTTCAAACGCATCCAGTTGCCGCTCCAATTCCTGCTGCAGGCGATCTGCATTCATCCCCTTGAGCAAGCTGCGCAATATCACCGCATGCAAGCTCGGCATTTTTTCCCGGCCAAAGCCTTCAGTCAGATTGAAATGCAAACCGATATCCGCCTGCCCCTTATGCTCGCGCAGGGCGGCGGCTGCACCGGTTTTCCATGCAGGCGCGGTACTGAAGCAACTGACCGCACTGAGCCGGCCAAACGCCAGTAACTCCAGGATGCCGGCATCGATACCGGGATTCTGTGCGTAGTCATCGGAGCAAACAGCTATCGGTGTCATCTTGTTTTGCGCTTCCTATGGTTGAGCCGCATGGCGGAAAGCCCACAGGCGGCTCAGGATGTAAGTCATGACTGCCACCGTGAATACCACGATCGCCAGCGCCACGTAGTAGGGCAAACCGGCATAGCGCAGCAATATATAAAACAAAAATTCATTCATGCAGAAGCCCAGCACCGCCACCGCCAGGAAACGCAAAAACGACTGTTGCGCACCCTGCGCATGGCTCGCCACCGCATCGGAAAAAGTCCAGTGCCGGTGGCCGAAATAACTGACCCAGAAGGCAACGACAAAACCTCCCACATTCGCCTGTAAAGGCGCAATGTGCAGCAACTCCACCAGTCCGATCACCACCCAATAATGCACTGCAGCCGCCGTCAGGCCGACGATGCCAAAACGCATTACCCGGAACAATTCCATCAGGCGCATGGCGACTGGTCTTTGTCCACTGATGTCAACGCATTGTTCGACGTACTATTTAAAGGACCGTTATTGATATCGTGGGCGACCACATACAAGGGGCGCTTCTTGACCTCGTCATACACGCGCCCCAGGTATTCACCGAGGACACCGATAGAAATCAGCTGGATACCGGAAAAAAACATCAGGCCCGCCGCCAGCGTAGACCAACCCGGCACATCATTGCCAAACAGCAGCGATTCCCCGGCAATCCAGAATGCATACATCAGCGCAACGATGGAAATCACCACGCCAACGCCGCTCCAGATACGCAGCGGCAAAGTGGTGAAGGCTGTCACGCCGGCCAAGGCCAGGCGACTCAGGCTGCGATAGTTGAAACTGGAAACACCGGTCGCGCGATCGGCGGGCACAAAGGGCAAGGCTATACTGCTGAAGCCGACCCACGCATACAAACCCTTCATGAAGCGGTTCCGCTCCGGCAACTGGCGCAAGGCGTTCACGACCTGCTTATCCATCAGGCGGAAATCACCGGCATTGCGCGGAATCGTAATCGGCGAACCGGACTCCATCAAATGGTAAAACATGCCGGTGCCCCAGCGTTTCAGGCGCGATTCATTACTGCGGTCACTGATCACGCCGTACACCATATCGATGCCGCTTTGCCACAATCGTGTCATTTCCGGCAATAGTTCCAGCGGATGTTGGTAATCACTATCGATCAGGATCACGGCATCCCCCTGGGCTGCATCTATACCTGCCGACAAAGCAGCTTCCTTGCCGAAATTGCGTGAGAAGCTGATATAGCGCAGCCCGCTTTCGGCCAACAAGGGTGCCATCACTTCATCGGTGTTGTCGCTGCTGCCATCATTCACCACGATAATTTCATAGCGCGCCGCAAAGCCGGCCAGCGTTTTACGCAAGTCGCGCAGGAAGTCGGCCAGATGGGCGGCTTCGTTATACGCCGGGATTACGCAGGAAATCAGGGCATCGGCCGGGCGATTTTTCGGTAGCGCTGGCACTGTCACCATGTGAAAAACCTTTCTGGATACAATTGCAGGACCACTTCCAATTCTGCGAAAATCAAGGATATATGCATGGTTGCGGGGAAAAAAGTCTGTAAGTCGCTTCTGAGCAACGATTATAATTCACCGCCACTGTATGCGATTGCTAAACTAGAACTGTTTCCGCGTCTAACATGTATATACCTTTTCCAGCTTACCGATGATGCCAACTCAAGCAGTTTCCTCGTCCAATAAAAACAGCGGGCTGTTTTCGCTGAATTCGTCCAATCTGGTGCCCCTGGTCATCGTGCTTTTATTGCTCCACCTCGCTTTATGGAGCATTTTCACCGGTATCAGCCACCGTGCGCCCGACTGGGACAATATGGAAGAGCTGGTCTGGGCGAGCGGACTGGAATGGGGTTATTACAAGCATCCACCCATGCCCTCGTGGATTTTGTATGGCCTCGTCTCGATTTTCGGCCGCCCGGTATGGCTCACCTTCTTCACCGGCCAACTCAGCGTCATCCTTACCCTGTGGCTGGTCTGGAAGCTCGGTTGCGAAATGACAACGCAAAGCCGCGCACTGGTCGCCACTTTGCTGGTTTCCGTCGTCGCCTACTTCACCGTACGCGGTGTCATGAACAATCACAATACGATGCAATTGTGGTCGGTCGCCGGTGCCATCTGGATGTTCTACCGTGCTACCCGCTATGACAGCATGCGCGCCTGGGCCGCACTCGGCTTCTTCTGCGCCTGCGCCTTCCTGACCAAATACAGCGCTCTGATCCAGTTCGCGGCCTTCTTCCTGTACCTGCTGCTGACCGGCCGCCTGTTGCGCGCCAAAACCTGGCAAGGCATTGTGTTAGCGACCATCATCTTGCTGGCCATGGTAACGCCGCATTTGCTGTGGCTCAAGCAACAGGCGGCCGGTCCGATTGCCTACGCCAGCAGTGAAATGGAACAGCAAGCGACCTACTGGCTTGAAATACAAGACTTGTTCAGCTTCCTGCTGACCAATCTGGGACGTATCGCCCTCTTGATCCTCGCCGTCGTCATCATCGCAATCTGGGCAGGTCGCCAATACAAACTGACGCCCAAATCAGCCCGCCCGGCAAAGATTGCAAGCGAACTGGCGGCTTCGGATCGCTTTTTCCTGCTCTTCATCGGCCTGGCTCCGCTGGGGCTGACCTTGCTGATCGCCGGCGCCTTCAAGATTCCGCTGGCGGCGCACTGGGCCACCACCTTCTTCGTCCTGTTCGGCTTCTTCTCTTTCTGGTTTTTCCGCGCCGGCAATGATGCGGCACTGCTGCGCAAGACCATTATTGTCGTCATCATTTTCCAGGTGCTGGGCGCAGCAGGATATGGCCTGGCACGCGGGCCGCTGGCTGACAAATCCGGCCGTGCCAGCCGTGCCACCTTCCCGGGTGCCGAAGTATCCCGCCAGGTACATGCACAATGGCAAGCCCATATGCAGACACCGCTGACGCTGGTCGCGTCGGATACCTGGCTGGGTGGCAATATCGCAACCCATATCGGGCCTCAGGTCCAGGTATTCATCGATGGTGACTTCCACAAGGCGCCATGGGTCAATCAAGAGAAAGCCGAGAAATGCGGGATGCTGGTGGCGATCAATCGCAGTGAGGTCAATCCTGATGAAATCGGTATCGATGTGATTGCACTGATGGCCCAAAGCACCGAACACGGCACGCTGGAAATTCCATGGACCAAGAAAGCCGGTGGCCCGATGGTGGTAGTGGAATGGGGCATCATCCCGCCGCAAGCCGGCTGCAAGGATATTAAAGACGCGAAATAAAATCCGCATCTGTCACAAACAAAAAGCCGCTTCCTCAGGACAGCGGCTTTTTTATTGACGATGGCAGACTGATTTACGGTTGCAAACGATGCCGTTGCCACTTCCCGTCTTTATCCAACGAATAAACGATGCGGTCATGCAGGCGCGAAGCACGACCTTGCCAAAACTCGATGTAATCCGGCTTCAGGCGATAACCGCCCCAATGTTCAGGGCGTGGCGGATGCTCGCCATACTGCGCTTCGACTTTTGCATATTGCGCTTCCAATACGGCGCGGTCCGCCACCGGCTGGCTCTGCGCCGAAGCCAGCGCGCTTAAACGGCTCTTGACCGGCCGGCTCTGGAAATACTGCTCACTCTCGGCACTACTGACACGCTCTACCCGGCCTTCAATCCGTACTTCGCGCTCCAATGGAATCCAGTGGAATAGCAAAGCGGCATGCGGATTCTGCGCCAGTTCCTGCCCCTTACGGCTGTCGTAATTGGTAAACCAGGTAAAGCCGCGCTGGTCGAAATCCTTGATCAGCAAGATACGTGATGATGGACGACCGTTGGCCGCCACCGTGGACACACTCATCGCATTCGGCTCCGGTACTTCGGCGCGCAATGCCTCATCAAACCATTTGGCAAACTGCGCCACCGGATCCGGATCTGTATCCAGCTCCGACAATGCGGCCTGTGTGTAATCGGTACGGATATCTGCAATCGACATGCTTACTGTTCTCCTAATATGGGACTGCCTGTTTACGCCTGGCAGCGCCCGACTTCATGTTCCTGTACATGCATTGTAAAACGAGCCACACAATTGCACATTATCCGGCGACAAGGTCTTTGCGCTTGATCCAGCGCAAGCATTTCCAAGAATATCCCACATCTGCGCTTGCCAAAGAATCATCAAACACAAAAGTCACACCGTCCTCCGTTAAAATGGCGGGATGACTTCAATTGCATCTGCTCCCCTTTCCGTCGTACCCGATATCGATTTTGACCGTCGTTTCGGCGGCATTGCGCGCCTGTATGGCAGCGCCGCACTGGAACGCTTCCGTAACGCCCATGTCTGCGTCATCGGCGTCGGCGGCGTCGGTTCCTGGGTGGTCGAGGCATTGGCGCGCAGCGCGATCGGCAAGATCACGATGATAGACCTGGATAACCTGGCGGAATCGAATATCAACCGCCAGATCCACGCGCTGACCGATACCCTCGGCAAAGCGAAGGTCACGGCACTGGCCGAACGCATCGCGCAAATCAATCCCTATTGCGTAGTGACTGAAATCGAGGATTTCCTCAGTGCCGATAATCTCGATGAAATGATAGGCGCGCATCACTACGATTACATCATCGATGCCATCGACAATGTCCGCGCGAAGACCGCCTTGATCGCCTATTGCCGCCAGCACGGCCTGAAGCTGGTCACGATAGGCAGCGCCGGTGGCCAGATTGACCCGACCAGGATAGAAGTCCTCGACCTGTGCCGCACCGAACAGGAGCCCTTGCTGGCAAAAGTGCGTAAGCGCTTGCGTGCCGAACACGGCTTCCCGCGCGGGACAAAAAACAAATTCGGGATAGATGCAGTTTTTTCCAGTGAACCTTTACGCTTCCCGGAAACTGCGGAAGTATGCGCGGTGGATGGCGATGAACCAAACGGCATTACCGGCTTGAACTGCGCCGGCTTCGGTTCTGCCATGGTGGTAACGGCTTCCTTCGGCTTGGTAGCAGCGGCGCATGTGCTGCGCAAACTGGCAGAGGCTGCCGAACAAGCTGCTGTTGCAGACAAGGTGAACGCTTAAGACGTTCACCCGTTTATTCAAGACTTGCCGAATACCTCATTCAATTGCTGCGTCACGCGTACGAAGGTGGTGCGCTTGGTCAATTCCTTCAGCTTGTGCGCACCGACGTAGGTGCAGGCTGAACGTACGCCGCCAAGGATATCCTGCAGGGTATCGGCGACCGGGCCGCGATAATCTATCAATACGTCCTTGCCTTCTGCCGCCCGATACTCGGCCACACCACCCGCATATTTTTCCATCGCGGTACGGCTGCTCATACCGTAGAAACGCTTGAATTTCTTGCCATCGCGTTCAATTAGTTCACCCGCGCTTTCGTCATGTCCGGCCAGCATGCCGCCCAGCATTACAAAGTCGGCACCGCCACCGAAAGCCTTGGCCAGGTCGCCCGGTACCGAGCAGCCGCCATCGGCGCAAATCTGCCCACCCAAACCGTGCGCCGCGTCGGCACATTCAATCACCGCGGACAGCTGCGGATAACCGACACCCGTCATCTTGCGCGTCGTGCATACCGAACCGGGGCCTATGCCAACCTTGACGATATCCGCACCGGCCAGGATCAATTCTTCGGTGATATCACCTGTCACCACATTGCCGGCCATGATGGTCAATTGCGGATAAGCCTTGCGTACTTTCTTGACAAAGTTGATAAAGCCTTCGGTATAACCATTCGCCACATCTATGCATAGGTATTCCAGCGTATCGCCGGTACGTGCCATCACCGCATTCAGTTTTTCAAAATCGAGCTGGCTGATGCCCATCGAATAGAAAGCACCGGATGCCGCAATCCCCTTGTCATGCCGGGTCAGGAAGAAGTCAGCCAGTTCATCGGCAGAATAGTGTTTATGCAGCGCCACCGACAGGCCATGGCCGGACAAGGCTTGCGCCATCGCCATGGTGCCGGTGCTATCCATGTTCGAGGCAATGATGGGGATACCGCGATAGGTATTGTGCGAATTACGGAAAATGAATTCGCGCGAGATATCGACATCGAGGCGCGATGTCAGCGTGGAGCGCTTGGGCCGTATCAGCACATCCTTGAAATCCAGTTTCACCGACTCTTCAATATGCATGATGCAACCCTCCTGCCATTAGATCAGCGGCTTAAATCATGTCTCCGCTGATTTTGTCGCTGAAGGTTTTCCTGAACTTGGAAACCTTGGGTGCGACGATGAAAGCACAATAACCCTGCATCGGATTCATGCGGAAGTAATTCTGGTGATAACTTTCCGCCTTGTAATAAGTTTCGGCCGGGCTGAGTTCCGTCACGATAGGTGCATCCCATACATTCGCCATTTCGGAAATGACATGCTTGGCCGTATCCTGCTGTTCCGGTGAGTGGTAATAAATCACCGAACGGTATTGGGTACCGACGTCATTGCCCTGGCGATTCAGCGTAGTCGGATCATGGATGGTAAAGAATACTTCGAGGATTTCACGGAAACTGACGATTTCCGGATCATAAGTCAGGCGCACGACTTCGGCATGGCCGGTCGTACCTTCGCAGATCTGCTCATACACCGGGTTTTCGACATGACCACCGGTATAGCCGGATTCAACCGCCTTGATGCCCTTGAGCTGTTGGAACACAGCCTCGGTACACCAAAAACATCCACCGCCCAAAGTCGCGATTTCCATTGCCATGCGTATGCTCCCTTAATGTATGACTATGACTGTAGCGCAAACCATTGCCGCCTGCCTACCCTCTGCCAGACAAAAGAGCGTCCGACGCATAGGAAAATCATCGGTACCGCCCGTGTTGCAAGGCCTTTCAACGGAAAATGATGGTGCCGCCGGCGGTCAGCGTAGACAAGACTTGTGGTGCGAAAACGTCATTATCGAAGAGCGCGGCCGCAATCCGGAACTCCTGCACCGGATTGTTGACGATTGCCGACGACAGCTGATGCAGGCTTTTTTCCTGCAAATGGAAACCACTTTTCGCATCGCCGGACAGCGTAATCAGGCTACTGCGCTGCGCATCTTCTTCTATCACCGGGACATGGTGGCAACGCGTTGCGATCAGCGATGACAGGTTGACTAACTGGGGGACAGCGGGCGGGTGTGCGAACACTGTGTCATCGTCATGCAGCAAGATCTTGACGGGAATCTCACGCAAGATAGCGGTACTACCCTGCTGCAAGGATGCGTGTTCCAAAGGCAGCAAGCGCGCACCGCAACGCGCGGTTGCAATGTACAACATCAATGCATCCTGATGTCCCAGCCCCCAATAGGCCACGGTATCACCGGGCTCAACGTTCCACTCGCTTTTCAAACGCGCAGTACCGCGTTCGATCCGCGACCAGAATTTACGATAGGTCACGACGCGCCGACTGGAGCGCGAGGCGATCATGGTGGACTGGTTCTTGGCCCGGTCACGCAATAATTCAAAAAGTGTCATATTCAGGATTCTCCGCAGACCTCATTTTATGAAAAAGCCCTGCTGCCAGTGAGGCGTTTTGCCATGGAACTGCCTTTTTCGGCATAATGGATGAAATTTCATGGAACACCGATGTCTATTTCTTCTTCACCTAAAGTTGCTCCTGTGGTGGATGCGCGTCATTTTCGCGAAGCGCTATCGCAATTTGCTACCGGCGTGACCATTATCACGACCCGCCTGGCAGATGGCAGCTTTCTCGGCCTCACCGCCAGCTCATTCAACTCCGTCTCGCTCAATCCGCCGCTGGTCTTGTGGAGCCTGAACCAGGCTGCCAAAAGTATGCCGGTATTTAGCGGCAACTCGCATTACGTCATTAATATCCTGGCTGCTGACCAGGCCGAACTGGCAATGAAATTCGCGCGCCCCAGCGATGATCGTTTTGCCGGTGTGGACTTTACTCTATCACCGACCGGCTTGCCGATCTTATCCGGTGTTGCTGCCTGGTTTGAATGTCATAACCGCAGCCGTTATCCGGAAGGCGATCACGTTATCTTTGTCGGTGAAGTGGAATGCTGTGATGTGCGCGCACAAGCGCCATTGGTGTTCCATGGCGGGCGCTTCCTGTCCGAGTAGACCCTGGCCCGCTGGTGATGCTGCATTAATCCTGCCGCATCAATCCGCCAATAAGCGCTGCAAGATCCCGGCAGAATCGTGCGCGGCGCGGCGCAAGCGGTCGTTGACGCCACTCCAGGCAGCATCTGCCGGTGGTGTCTGTACAACGATCACATCCGCATGGATATCATCCATCGCACGCAAAGCCGCATACAAATCATGCGCGTATGCAATCGGTGTATCCGGCAAGGATATGCTGGCGGCTACCGGCGGCATCGCATCCACTGCATACTGCATCAAGGCCGCCTGGCGACCACGCAGATTAATTTTTTGCAGGACCGCGAGCAAATGTTCACCATCGACCAGTACCACCGGTGTCAGTGGTGCGTAATGCGACTCCAGGGTACCCGAAGCACGCGGTGCGGCCTGATCCGGCGATGCAGGCAAATACCCGATTACTGCGGCAATCTGTTCTGCACTGATATGGCCGGGACGTAACAAAACCGCATGCCCACGCGACATATCAACGATGGTCGATTCAATCCCGACTTCGCTTTGCCCGCCATCCAGGATGCAAGTCAACAAGCTATCGGCATCACTGCCGAACTCATTGCGCACATGCTGTGCGGTGGTCGGGCTGACGTGGCCGAATTTATTTGCTGAAGGCGCTGCGACACCGCCTTTGCCATCCTTGAACGTACGCAGCAAAGCTTGCGCTACCGGATGCGACGGGCAACGCAGGCCTATCGAATCCTGCCCGCCGGAGACGGCATCCGGAATATGCACGGCACGTTTCAAAATCAGTGTGAGTGGACCTGGCCAAAACGCCGCGATCAGTTTCTGCGCATCAGGCGAAACCGACTGCGCCCAATAGTTCAGGTCAGCTTCCGGTGCGAGATGCACGATGACAGGATGATTGGATGGACGGCCTTTGGCGGCGTAAATATTCGCTACGGCTACCGGGTTTTCGGCATCCGCACCGAGGCCGTACACCGTCTCGGTAGGGAATGCCACCAGCTCGCCCTGCTCCAGCCTGCGTGCAGCATCGCGTATTGCCGGCCAGTCCAATGATTCTTCAGGCATGGATCACTTCGTCAGGACTGATCAGGCTGCAATGCCGAGGATGTCACAGGCTTTGCGCAGATTGGCTTGCGCCTCGTCCAGCGTTGCTGCGACAAAAGTGATGTGGCCCATCTTGCGTGCACGGCGTGCATTGTCCTTGCCGTACAAGTGCAGGTTTGCCCCCGGCAATGCCAGCACCTTGTCCCATGCCGGTTCACGCGCTTCGTCAGAATCACCCTCGAACCAGATATCGCCGAGGATATTCAGCATGGCTGCCGGCGAATGTTGACGCACGTCACCCAAAGGCAAACGTGCCATCGCCCGCGCCTGTTGCGCGAACTGGCTGGTGATGCAGGCATCAATGGTGTAGTGACCGCTATTATGCGGGCGCGGTGCCATTTCATTCACGACCAGCGAGCCATCGGTCAGCACGAAAAATTCTATGCACAGCACGCCGACATAACCGAGTTGTTCGATGACAGCCAGTGTTGCCGCCTGTGCCTTCTCGGCAGAAGCCCTGGTGATGTTCGGACCCGGTACTGTAGTGGTAAACAGGATACCGTTGCGATGTACATTCTCGGCAATCGGATACACCACTGCCTTGCCGTCTGCACCACGCGCCGCCAGTACCGAAATTTCATACGCCAGCGGCAGCATTTTTTCCAGCACGCAGGCAACGCCATTCATACCGGCATAAGCCGTGTGCAATTCCTCACGTGTCTTGACGCGGACCTGGCCTTTGCCGTCGTAGCCCATGCGTACCGTTTTCAGGATGCCGGGCAATAAATCATCTGATACGGCATCGACATCAGCGGTCGAATTAATTTCCTTATGCGACGCCGGGAACACGCCCGAAGTCGTTGCGCATTCGATGAAGAAGCGCTTCTCGGCCATACGATCCTGTGCGATCGACACGCAGTCGGCGGATGGCGCAACGAAAGTGCGCTCTGCCAGGAAAGCCAGGCTTTTGGCCGAAACGTTTTCAAATTCAGTAGTGACTGCAGCGCATTGACCCGCCAGTTTTACCAGCGCGTCGCTATCGGTGTAATCCGCGCAATGCAGGTAATCGGCGGCATGGCTGGCCGGGCAATCGAGTGCCGGCTCCAGCACTGCAACCTTGAAACCCATTTGTTGTGCGGCATGGGCAAACATGCGACCGAGCTGGCCACCACCCATGACACCCAGCCAGGTGCCAGGTGTTGCGGAAGGATTCAAAGGCGGGAGTTGTTTCGGTGTGCTCATGTCGGCAGGGTCATTTCTACAGCGATTTGCGTTTGTTTGGCGCGGAATTCTTCTAGGCTTGCAGCCAGTTTGTCATCAGTGGTGGCGAGGATGGCGATCGCCGCCAGCGCAGCATTCGCTGCCCCTGCTTCACCGATGGCAAAGGTCGAAACCGGGATGCCTTTCGGCATTTGCACTATGGACAGCAAGGAGTCTTCACCACGCAGGTATTTGGATGGCACCGGTACACCGAGCACAGGCACGATGGTTTTTGCCGCTACCATGCCCGGCAAGTGCGCGGCACCGCCGGCACCGGCGATGATGGCGCGCAAACCACGGCTACGCGCCGATTCAGCATAGGCAAACATCTGGTCCGGCATGCGGTGCGCAGAAATCACCTGGGCTTCATGGGCAATGCCGAATTCCTTCAGGATCGCCACCGCGTGTTGCATCACATCCCAGTCGGATGAAGAACCCATCACTACGCCAACCAGCGGCTTAGTCGTCAATGCGTCTGCCATATCAGCCTTTCAGTTCTTCACCAGTCAAACGGGTCAGTGCTTCGCGATACTTGGCACCGGTTTTTTCGATGACGTCAGCCGGCAATGCAGGTGCCGGTGCGGTCTTTTTCCATTCGGTCAGGGTTTCCAGGTAATCACGCACGAACTGCTTGTCGAAGGATGGTGGCGAGATGCCGGTAGCATACGAATCAGCAGGCCAGAAACGCGAGGAATCGGCCGTCAGCACTTCATCCATCAGGTGCAGGGTACCGTCTTTATCCAGACCGAATTCAAACTTGGTGTCGGCAATGATGATGCCGCGTGTCGCTGCATAGTCTGCCGCAGTTTTATACAATTTGATGCTGACGTCACGGATCTTGTTGGCCAGTTCCTTGCCGATGCGCTGTTCCATATCGGCGAAGGTGATGTTTTCATCATGCTCACCCATCTCTGCTTTCGCAGCCGGTGTGAAAATCGGCTCAGGCAGTTTTTCCGCCTGCTTCAGACCTGCCGGCAAAGCCACGCCGCAGACTGCGCCGCTCGCTTTGTAATCGTTCCAGCCGGAACCGATCAGGTAACCACGTACTACGGCTTCGACCAGGATAGGCTCGAGACGCTTGGCTACCACCGCACGATTCTTCACTTGCGCCACTTCGTCTGGTGCCACCACTGATTCAGGGGCGATACCTGTCAAATGGTTAGGCACGATATCTTTCAGCTTCTCGAACCAGAAATCCGACATCTGGTTCAACACCTGACCTTTGGTTGGAATCGGTTCATTCATCACCACGTCGAATGCGGACAAACGATCACTGGTAACGATCAGAATTTTGTCGTCGCCAACCGCGTAGTTTTCGCGCACTTTGCCGCGACCGAGTAAAGGCAGTGATGTAATGGTGGATTGATACAGACTAGTCATGACGTTTCCATAAATCTGAAACGGCGATTCCAGGAATCGCCGATGGGTTCTACTGAATAAATACTGCAGGCACTTACTGAATGATTTGCGCCAGCTCGCCTTTTTTGTATTTCTCTGCGATTTTGTCCAAAGGCAGAGGTTTGATCTTGGCAGCCTGTCCTTCGCAACCGAATGCCAGGAAGCGTGCCTTACATACTTGCTTGGCCGCTTCACGTGCCGGCTTCAGGTAATCGCGCGGATCGAACTTGGATGGATTTTCGATGAAGTAACGACGGATCGCACCGGTCATCGCTAGGCGGATATCGGTATCGATATTGATTTTGCGAACGCCGTTCTTGATGCCTTCCTGGATTTCTTCTACCGGCACGCCATAGGTTTCTTTCATATCGCCGCCGAACTCGCGGATTTCCGCCAGCAATTCTTGCGGTACTGACGAAGAACCGTGCATCACCAAGTGGGTATTTGGAATGCGGGTATGGATTTCGCGGATACGTTCAATTGCCAGGATATCGCCGGTTGGCTTCTTGGTGAATTTGTATGCGCCATGCGAAGTACCGATCGCGATAGCGAGTGCATCACATTGGGTTTTCTTGACGAAGTCTGCCGCCTGTTCCACGTCGGTCAACAATTGTTCGCGTGTCATTTTGCCGTCGGCACCGTGACCGTCTTCCTTGTCGCCCATCATGGTTTCGAGCGAACCGAGCACACCCAGTTCAGCCTCTACCGTAACGCCGATCGCGTGCGAGAACTCGACCACCTTGCGCGATACTTCGACGTTGTATTCATAGCTGGCCACCGATTTGCCGTCTTCATTCAGGGAACCGTCCATCATCACCGAAGTGAAACCGGAACGGATCGCTGCCATGCAGACTGCCGGCGACTGGCCGTGATCCTGATGCATGACGACCGGGATGTGCGGATAGGCTTCCACTGCCGCTTCAATCAAATGACGCAGGAAAGGTTCGCCCGCATATTTGCGTGCACCCGCGGAAGCTTGCATGATTACCGGTGCGCCGACTTCGTTCGCCGCTTCCATAATCGCCGTGACCTGTTCAAGGTTATTGACGTTGAACGCAGGCAGACCGTAGCCGTTTTCGGCTGCGTGGTCGAGTAATTGACGCATGGATACGAGAGGCATGGTAATTCTCCAAATTCAGTAAAAGGTTCAACAGTAGTTCGGTACAACAATCACCGGAAGACACGCGATCATTTGTGCGCTTCCGTTTATCGCATTGTGCTTTTCATTCAGCCTTGCGCGCGTTCTTCCAGGATAGACACCGCCGGCAAGGTTTTGCCTTCGAGGAATTCGAGGAAAGCGCCGCCACCGGTCGAGATATAGTCGATCTTGTCGCCAATATCGTACTTGGCAATCGCCGCCAGGGTATCGCCACCGCCTGCCACCGAAAAACCCTTGGATTCTGCAATCGCGTAAGCCAGGGTTTTGGTGCCATTCGCGAACTGGTCGAATTCGAATACGCCAACCGGACCGTTCCAGACGATGGTGCCGGCTTGCGCAATTTGTTTGGCCAGCAAGTCTGCTGTTTTAGGACCGATGTCGAGGATCATGTCGTCATCCGCCACATCAGCCACATCCTTGATGGTTGCTACTGCGGCAGGCGCAAACTCTTTGGCACAGACGACATCGACCGGGATAGGTACCGACGCGCCACGCTTGGCCATCATATCTATGATGGCTTTGGCATCACCAACCAGATCCGCTTCTGCCAGCGACTTGCCGATTTTCAAACCGGCAGCCAGCATGAAGGTATTCGCAATGCCACCACCAACGATCAGCTTATCGACCTTGTCCGCCAGGGTTTTCAGGATAGTCAGTTTGGTGGAAACCTTGGAACCGGCGACGATCGCCACCAGCGGGCTGGCCGGCTCACCCAGGGCTTTGCCCAATGCGTCCAGCTCTGCCGCCAGTAAAGGGCCGGCGCAGGCAACTGGTGCGTACTTGGCGATGCCATGGGTCGTCGCTTCGGCACGATGTGCAGTACCGAAGGCGTCATTGACATAGACATCGCACAGCGCAGCAATTTTGTGCGCGAGTGCATCGTCGTTCTTTTTCTCGCCTTTATTGACGCGGCAGTTTTCCAGCAAGACTACCTGGCCCGGCGCAACATCAACACCATCTACCCAGTTTTGCTTCAAAGCGACCGGCTGTCCCAGCAACTCGGACAAACGTTGCGCAATCGGTGCCAGGGTATCGGCAGGCTTGAACTCGCCTTCGACCGGACGTCCCAGATGCGAAGTTACCATTACCGCAGCACCTGCCTGCAAGGCCTGCTGTATCGCGGGCACCGAGGCGCGGATACGCGTGTCCTCGGTAATATTGCCGGTACTGTCTTGCGGTACGTTGAGATCGGCACGGATAAAAACGCGCTTGCCCTGCAGTTCACCACGCGCGATCAGGTCGCTCAATCTTTTAAATTGCATGTGTTCGTAAATTGGAGGGTTAAAGATGAAAAATCAGAAAGACCGCTATTTTACCGCACCAGATGCCGCAAAAACCTTGGTTTTATGCCTAGTTTCAGCTTGAAAAAGGGCAAAAAGAGGGATCCGGACGGAAATCAGAGGCCGCATATTAAGGAAATTACCGCGATGCAGCAAATCCCCCGGTTAGAAGCACCTGCCCCAAATTGATTCAATTTTTATAACAAAAAATATTTTCAGTCGCATCCGCCCGCTTCAAGCAGCAGCTATCCTCACGCAAAATCGTAATATTTCGCACAAGAATGCCCCGGATGATTCTTCCTGGATAGCCGAATCCGTTAAAATCGAGGTCTTGCACAATTACTGGAGATCCCGAAATGTCGATGTCTGATCGCGACGGCAAAATTTGGAAAGACGGCAAATTAATCGACTGGCGCGATGCAACCGTTCATGTATTGACCCATACACTGCACTACGGCATGGGTGTGTTTGAAGGTGTACGCGCTTACAAAACCGACAAGGGCACGGCGATTTTCCGCCTGCGCGAGCACACTGAAAGGCTGTTTAATTCAGCCAAGATTTTCCAACTGAAAATTCCATTCGACCTGGAAACAGTGATGGAAGCGCAATTGCAGGTGGTCCGCGAAAACAAGCTGGAAACCTGCTATCTGCGCCCATTGGTCTGGATCGGCGAAGAAAAACTCGGCATTTCCGCCAAAGGCAACACCATCCATATCGCCATCGCGGCCTGGCCATGGGGCGCTTACCTGGGCGAAGACGGCCTGAACAAGGGCATACGGGTCAAGACCTCGTCCTTCAGCCGCCACCATGTGAACGTTTCACTGGTACGCGCCAAGGCTTGCGGTTACTACATCAATTCCATCCTGGCGAACCAGGAAGCCCTGACCGACGGCTACGACGAAGCATTGCTGCTGGATACCGACGGCTACGTATCAGAAGGTTCCGGCGAAAATGTCTTCATCGTCAAGAACGGCAAGGTCTACACTCCGGACTTGGCATCCTGCCTCGACGGCATTACCCGCGACGCGGTACTGACGATGGCACGCGACCTCGGCATCGAAGTCATTGAAAAACGTATTACCCGTGACGAAATGTATTGCTGCGACGAAGCCTTCTTCACCGGCACCGCGGCAGAAATCACGCCGATACGTGAACTCGACAATCGCCAGATCGGCGACGGCAAACGCGGTCCGATCACGACCAAATTGCAATCGCTGTTCTTTGATGTGGTCGCCGGCAAGGCACCACAATACAGCCACTGGCTGACCATCGTTTAATTGGCAGCACCCAGGATCAAGCATTAAGACTACAACCAGTAATTCGGAGAATGAAATGACAGAAGCAAGCACAGCAGCAATCGAGTTGGACGGCAAGGACTTGCCGGCATACTGCCCTAACCCGGCCATGCCGGCCTGGAGCTCGCACCCACGCGTGTTCCTCGAGTTGTCGCACGGCGGCGAAGCAAAATGCCCGTACTGCGGCACCCTGTATCGCCTGAAACCAGGCGCAGTCGTACACCACCACTAAGACCACCATGCCCAAAGCCCGCAAACAGTTCGGTACTGCAGACGACATCGAAGTCGCACTGTACGATGCGATTGGCCGTGCCGATCTGGATGCATTAATGGCTTTGTGGGCGGACGATGAAGAAATCGTCTGCATCCACCCTGATGGCACGCGCCTGATCGGCTATGCCGCGATCCGTGCCTCATGGGAGGAAATATTCACACGCGGCGGAGTACATATTCGTCCGACGCAACTGCACGCATCACAAAATACGATGAATGCCGTGCACAATCTGATCGAGACGGTCAACACGACGGATACGCAGCGCGATATCCATATCATTGCCACCAATGTGTATATAAAAACGCCTTTGGGTTGGCGCATCGTGTTGCATCACGCATCTATCGCCCCCGGCAAACCACGTCCCGAACTGGTGCCGAGCAACGTGCTGCACTAAGCACATAGATAAGCACGCTGCAGTTAACCAGACTGCCATTGCACCTGCCGCACCAACATGCATAAGAACTCCCAGGACTAAGCTAGCAATGAACTACCCTGCTCCATGCTGGCTGCCCGGCGGCCATTTGCAAACCATCTATCCGGCAAAATTCATCAGCAAACCAGCCGTCCGTTATCGCCGCGAACGCTGGGATACGCCGGACGGCGATTTCATCGACCTCGATTTTGTTGACGGCCGCAAAGGCTTGCCTTTCATCGTGTTATTCCATGGGCTGGAAGGTTCATCCGACAGTCATTACGCACGCTCCCTGATGGCGCATATTGCAAGCCTCGGCTGGTCGGGCGCGGTAGTCCACTTCCGCGGCTGCTCGGGCGAACTGAATCGCGCACCACGTTTTTATCACTCCGGCGACGCACCGGAAATCGACTGGATACTAAAACGCCTGGTGCCGTATGCACGTGCACGCGGGGCCGGGAAATTTTATGCGACCGGCGTTTCCCTCGGTGGCAATGCCTTGTTGCGCTGGCTCGGAGAATCGCAACACCAGGCTGAAATCGTCGATGCCGCCTGCGCGATTTCTGCACCACTCGACCTGGCTGGTGGCGGCTCTGCGCTATCGCGTGGCTTCAATATGCTTTACACCCGCATCTTCCTCGAAACCTTGAAGCCGAAATGCGTCGCCAAGCTGGCACAGTTTCCCGGGCTTTTTAATCGGGAGGCGATGCTGCAATCGCGCGATCTCTACACCTTCGACAATATTGTGACTGCACCATTGCACGGTTACCAAAGCACCGAAGATTATTGGCATCGCGCCAGTGCCAAACATGTGCTGACAGACATCACGGTACCGACGCTGGTATTGAATGCACAAAATGATCCCTTCCTGCCCGCACGGTATTTGCCGAACAAGGCATCAGATAAGGTGACATTGGAATATCCGGCACATGGTGGCCATGTCGGTTTTGCCGTCGGCAGCATTCCGGGGCAATTGAACTGGCTGCCGCAACGCATGGTCAGATTCCTGGAAGGCGTGACCGCCTGAGGAGGTGGAATGGATGCAATCGTTGCACAAGCATTGGCAAAATGGCCGAATGTCCCGCACTGCTATGGCTGGCTCGCACTCGATGCGCGCGGCAGCTGGCGCATGCGGAACGAGGCTGCACAAGAAAAGCAATTGGCCGGCGACAAAATTGTCCACCCCGCTTTAATCGGCTTCATACAACGCAACTACACGCATGATGCACAAGGTCGCTACTACTTCCAGAACGGTCCGCAACGCGTTTATGTCGACCTGGAAGTTGCACCTTACATCGCACACACCGACCCCGTACACGGCTTCATCCTGCATACCGGCCAGCACTACACCAACATTGCAGCAGCTTATATGAGCGCCGGCGGCAGATTGTTTCTGTCCGGCGACGACAAACTGGCCTTGCTCGACGACAGGGATATGGCGCAGTGCCTGGCACACATACAGTCAGATGGCAGGAGTATTGCGGATGAACAGTTGCTGGCATGGCTGGCACAGCGCGGCAATAGCGCCGCATTAAGCCTGCAAATCGATAGCCATCGGATAGCGCTGCAATACATAGAAGACGAAGCACTCAGCAGTCGCTTCGGTTTTATCTGCACACCCCGCGCAGAAACCTAGTCCCGATAAGGCGGACAGCTTAGCCCGTATAGCCTTCTTTTTCCTGACGAATATCTTCCAGGCGCTGCGCCTTAATCTCGCGCTCACGTGCATCGATGATCGACTGGTCATAGAAAGAGGCATCCGGTGCCTTGCGCGCGATAGCCAACTGGTCCAGTGCGGCCGACAGGCTGCCGTTCAAGGCATATGATTCAGCCAGAGCCAGATGCTGCTGCGCCTGCATTTTCAATGCGGCATACACTTTGGCCAGGCGCTCATACAAGGCAGATTCCTGGCGATACAACTGTGCCTGGTCACGCAGGTAAGCAGCCGCATCTTCGTAGCGCCCGGCGGCGTACAGGGCATCGGCATACTGATGCGCGATACCACGCGAAATAGGGAATTGATTGCGCGCCGCCTCGGCTTCCTGCACTGCTTCCCGCGGCTGGTGCGCAGCCAGTTTGATTTCTATCGCGAAGCTGGATAGCACCGCGCTCTTGGAGCTCGGCGAACCATTGTTCAAGGCGGCACGCGCTTCATTCAACAGGCTTTGTGCTTTCGCCGGATTACCCTGCCGCAAAGCAACCAGTGCCAGGCCATATTTCCCGGCGACTGTCGCCGTACGTGTTTTAAGCTGCAACTGGCGCTCAAAGCTGGTGGTGGCATCCAGCAAACCCTGGTGACTCGGATCCTGCAACACCCTCACACGTGCCTGTATCAAAGGAAAATCCAGGCTATCCACATGCTGCCGATAACGCAGGTCACGAGTCCGCGCCTCAATATCGGCGATCCTTTCAGTTGTCATCGGATGTGAACGCAAGTATGGCGGCGCATTGTCACTATAGTTGCGACTGGCCGTTTGCAGGCGGCCAAAGAAATTGATCATGCCGCTCGTTTCAAAGCCCGCTTCACGCATGATATCCAGGCCGACCCGATCTGCTTCGCGCTCGGCATCGCGGCTGAAATTGAGCTGACGCTGTAGCGCCAGCCCCTGCCCGCCCATAATCATTGCCATCCCGGCATCCGGGCTGGAACTGATCGCCAGCGCACCCAATACCATCGCCGCCAGTGGAATCAAGCTATCCTGCTTTTGCTTGCCCAGCATGCGCGCGATATGGCGTTGCGCGACGTGGCCTATCTCATGCGCCATCACCGACGCCAGCTCGGACTCATTCTGCGCCGCCAGCACCAGCGCCGAATGCACCCCAATGAAACCACCAGGCAAGGCAAACGCATTCAGCATCGGATCGCGCACGGCAAAGAAAAAGAAATCGTACTGTGCCTCGCCACGTGCTTCCGGCCGCACCGTCAACAGGCTGGTGCCCAGGTTATTCAAATATTCTTGCAGCGGCGCATCACTCAGGTAATCACGGTTGCGCTTGATGTCACGCATGATTTGCTCACCCAGCTTGCGTTCCATCAAGGGCGACAAAGCCTCGCGTTCGGTATCGCCCAGGCTGGGCAACGATTGTGCGTGCACCAGCGTAGGTGCGACCATACCCGGCAGCGTCAACAAGGCCAGGACACCGGCCATTGTCAGCGAACGCAGCCGCGGCAATGAAATAGCGGAAGGAATAATGAATTTCAGTTTCACGATGCTATGATACCCGCTCATTGCAATCGTTCCACCTCCGGCGCGACACCAGCCACTTTGCCATCATGACTACACAAAAAGATAAGCCCACCGCCAACGACGGCCTGACCCATTTTGACGCCACTGGTCAGGCGCATATGGTGGATGTCGGCAGCAAAAATGAAACCCATCGCATCGCGATTGCCAGCGGTGTCATCCGCATGAAAGCGGAAACCCTCGCCATCATCACCTCCGGCACGGCAAAAAAAGGCGATGTCCTGGGCATCGCCCGCATCGCCGCCATCATGGGTGCCAAACGCACCAGTGATTTGATCCCTTTATGTCATCCACTCGCATTGACGCGTGTCACGGTTGATTTTGCTGTGGATGAAAAGCAATCCAGCGTCAGCTGTACCGCACAAGTTGAAACCTTTGGTAAGACCGGGGTGGAAATGGAAGCATTGACTGCGGTGCAGATCGGCTTGTTGACGATTTACGATATGTGCAAGGCGGTGGATAGGGGGATGGTGATGACAGACGTCCGGGTGGAGGAAAAGCATGGAGGGAAGTCGGGGGATTGGGTAGCGAAGTAAGATAAGTATTTGATTTTAATTACTTAATTTTCAAATTCCAAAACTTCAATTCGCTTATACCTCTATGCGCAGCATTGCGGAAACCACATCAAAATTTTAGCTAAAATCGGATCTTGTCCAACGTTTGTCCAAGTGAGAAACGTATGGCATCGATTAGACAACGAAAAAACAAATGGCAAGCTCGCATTACATCCAAGGGATTTCCACCTGAGGTTCAAACATTCGATACCAAACTCGAAGCATTGAAATGGGCGCGTGAAATCGAATCCTCCATGGATTCAGGCGCCTATCAAAATCAATCTATTGCCAACGATCAGACCTTGCACGCTGTGCTACAGCGCTATATGGAGGAAGTCACACCAACCAAGCGTGGGGCAAAACGAGAAGCCGAGGGAATCCGGTTCATGCAACGTCACAAGATGGTCCAATACAGCATGGCAAAGCTAACGCCGGCAGTTATTGCGAGTTACCGGGACGAACGACTTAAGACTGTATCCGCTGGCACAATCATTCGAGAGCTAAGTATTCTTTCCGGCATCATTACGCATGCTCGAAAGGAGTGGGCGCTGCCAATAGCTAATCCCTGCGCTTTGGTTCGGAAACCATCCGCTCCCCAAGGTCGAAACCGACTGCTAACGGCAGACGAGGAACTGAGATTACTAGACGAACTCAAACCTGTACACAGACGTAGTCCGTGGATGATTCCATTGGTTACGCTTGCGCTGGAGACAGCTATGCGACGAGGTGAACTGTTGGCTTTGCGCTGGGAGAACGTCAATCTAAAGGCCCAGACTGCCCTACTTCCCATGACTAAAAATGGTACGAATCGCATCGTCCCGTTGTCCAGGAAGGCAGTAACAATCCTCGAAACGATTCGTAATGAGAGACATGGTGCAGTGTTTCTTATCTCTTACATGACGGCGAACAACTGTTTCGTTGATGCCTGTAAGCGGGCTGGCATCACAAACCTGCACTTTCACGATCTGCGGCATACAGCCACCAGTCGCTTGGCGGAAAAATTACCGAATGTGATTGAGTTAGCTGCAGTCACTGGGCATCAAACGATTCAGATGCTAAAGCGTTACTATCATCCAAAGGCAGAAGCCCTTGCGCAAAAGCTAGGATAAAAAGTCCGAAGATTAATAAGAATCTCAGCCCACAAAAGACTTGGAAATTGTGGGTTGAGTTATCACTGTAACGCCAGTATTTTTTAGTCTTATAGGAATAGTACGTTTTCTTATATAGTTTAAAAAAACTAGTCCTACCCGGAACCTACCCAGCAAGCGAATCATCAGTTACGAAAATCATCGACGAATATCAGTATGGATAGCTGGACCACAACCATGATCACTACAAAATTTTCAAGCCCCATGGCGCTTCACTATTGCATTCATTTCGGTTCTTGCTTCTTCGTCCCACAGATAAGCTGATAACAGCGTGTACAGGTCAACGTCGCATGACGAGCCGTGTTCGATATGACATTCTAGGAGCAATGCTCTTACCCCTTGAACCAATTGTAGTCGATTGATTTTCGGATATTCGCCATAGAGAATAGGCTCCTTCGATTGTTCAACATACGTTTCACCTACCAAATCTTTTATCGCAATATGAATTGATGATTGCGCCTTCTGCCTGAGTATTTTTTCGTTTATCACCAGGTACTCCTCAGATATTGGAGCTCTATCCCACTGAGCTGTGACATGAGCTTGGCCTTGTCGATATTAGAAATGCGGTTGCGCTTGATCCAGTCGTGAATTGTTGTATTGGATACCGCCATTGCATGTGCAGATTTAGTCGGTCCGCCCAAACGATCAACGGCGTGTCTTATGGAATTAAGATTTGAAATAATCACTTCGTTACCTTTATTTTTTATAGTTTTTCTTGGCAATCTCTTGTTATTTGCCTGATAAATTTATTTTAGTTCGGGATTAGGAATGCGTCGAAAAATACAGGTAATAAAATAAAAAAAAACTGCTGATAAGGCAGGTTAATTTGTGAAATATTTTTCTCTGTTCTTGAGACCAACAGTATAAAATTAGTTCGATTCAAGTTCTTTTCTACATTTTAAATCCACTTTTTTAACGAGTATATTTAATCCACTCGTCCCTATACTTTGTCGAGACATTAAAAATACTAGGGCTATAATTATCACTAGTTTTAGTGTTCCCATACCTGTAATTTACTGTTATTACAGTATCTCCACCATCGTCCGCACGACCCCAAGCAAATACCCAGCAGCCGTTATATACGATTGATCGTGTTTCCAAAATTGCAGGATCACAACCCCTTAGCCCATCAGCATCTTCTTTTGCATAGTACAAAGTTAAAGTATTTCCATTGGCAAAAGTATTTGACGCAACAATTCTTTGTTCATCGGTCTCTACTGATGTCAGTAGTTTTACAAAAACAAGAACTGCTATGACTGCTACAAAAGAAATTAAAATAATCCATTTTGTTTTATAGGTAGCTTTCAAAGCAGAAAATGCATTACTTAAATCTGGCGCAGAATTGGTTGGACTTGTAGTATTTTTTATATTCACTGGGTCAAATAGCCAACAAGAAAATCCGCACAATGCAAGAAAGAGCAACGATGCAAAAAAAAATTCGATGCTGAGCAAACGATCACGCTCACCTTTTGGGATGTCGATCACCAGCGGAATTAACACAAGAATTACAAACACTATCCAGAAGCGAGAAGAACTTAATCGTGCCTTGATGCGAGAGATGTAGACGCAGCTGATCAGTAGTAAGGGTGTCTGGATAAAAAGCGCAAGGAAGATTGTTACAGCAAGTACACGAGCCAGAAGTAGGACGTCGATGGCACCATACGGCGCTACTCGAGAAAAATCGATGCTGAAAAAACCAATAAATTGGGGCATTAACAGCGAAGGAATCCAGTACCCAGGGTGCAGAATCCATGGTTTGCGTAGTACTTTGAGAATTGTTTGCATTAGAATTTCCGTTGTGAATTGATGTGGCATCGAAGTGTGCACATGATTAGTAACAGGCAGAACAATTATCAAGCGCAGTTCTAGTATTCCATCTCGGGGCAGCATACCTAGGACATATTTTTCAAGATTGTCACAGAAAAATGCCTTCATCAGCGAGCCGTAGCATGTCTCACTAAGCATATTCAATATCGCTCCATCAGCTTGGTATAAGAACTGTGAAGTAAAACCACGTGTTCAACTCTTGCCAAGGAAATCCAATGAACCCATCGCTAATAAGCTTCTTACTCGTCCTTCTGATCGAAGGTATGTGCGCAGTCGCTAGTTATTTGAAGGATCGTCTGATGCACTACATGCACCAGCGTGAAAATAATCATGGCAGTGACTTCAACTACGATCCTGACTTTGCATAACAATCTTCACTGCTTCTAGTAGCCATCGCAGTTCCAGCACGTCCTTCTTCAGGATCACCACTTAAAACACCCAACGCACTGATCTTATCCCTGCTAAATCTTGCAGCGGCACCGTCACGTGCATTCACAATTGAAAGGCAATAAAAATGGCACATCTCGTCGAAACTATGGCCTACGCCAATACAACACCCTGGCATGGACTCGGCAATCGTTTATCTGCCAAGCAACCAATTGACGTGTGGGCAGAGCAATCTGGCCTCTCGTTTGAAATCAAAGAAACCCCTGTCCGATTCATGTCTGAAAGCGCTGGCAATCTTGATTCAATCATGCCGTTCCCAGAACAGAAAGTGCTCTTTCGTTCCGACACCAAGGTTCCTCTTTCCGTCGTCTCAAATCGATACCAAGTTGTCCAACCACGAGAAATCTTGGAGTTCTATCGGGATTTGACCGAGATCAGTGGCTTCGAACTGGAAACTGCTGGCGTACTCAAAGGCGGCAGAAAAGTTTGGGCTTTGGCTCGAACCAATCAATCTTCAACACTGAAAGGAAATGACACGGTCAACGGGTATGTACTACTCGCTACTGGTTGCGATGGAACGTTAGCGACCACGGCTCAGTTCACATCCATTCGTGTGGTGTGCAACAACACCTTAGCAGTAGCACTTGCCAATGGATCTAACGCAGTGAAGGTGCCGCACAACACTACCTTTGATCCGCAAGTGGTAAAAAATCAACTCGGCATCTCAGTTTCATCATGGGATGGGTTCATGCATCGCATGAAAACGCTATCCGAGCGCAAAGTGAAATCGCACGAATCACTTAATTACTTTCTTCGTGTATTCACTGATCCAAGCATGACAGCGTCCGGCCTCAGCAACGAACGGGCAATGAAAAAAGTACTGGCGCTTTATGAAGGCAATGGCAAAGGGGCTGATCTGGCTTCATCCAAGGGAACTGCATTCGGCTTGCTCAATGCCGTCACTGAGTACGTTGACCATGAAAAACGTGCCAGAAGTACAGACCATCGACTTGAATCCGCATGGTTCGGTGCTGGCGCCACCTTGAAGCAAAAAGCACTTGATCAAGCGTTGTTGATGATCGCCTGACATTTCCCACCGTCCGTAAACAAGCCCGACTGAGCTAACCACTCACCGGGCTTTTCCATTTAAGGAGCACAGCATGAGCATTGCAGAAAGGGCAGTAAAAGGTAAAGCGAATCGCCCCGCCTTGAGATTAGTGAAGACCAATGATCTGTCACGAGAGGATTGGCTCACAGTCAGAAAAAACGGCATCGGCAGTAGCGACGCAGCGGCAGCAGTTGGTCTGAATCCATACCAGTCTCAGCTGGAGCTGTGGATGATAAAAACGGGCCGTGACAGTGGCATGCCGAAGGTCGATCCCAACGATGAAAGCAGCCCGATGTATTGGGGAACATTACTAGAACCGATTGTGGCAGCGCATTACACAAAACGTTCTGGCAATCGTGTCCGAAAAATCAACGCAGTGCTTCAACATCCCGACGCTGACAAAGCGTGGATGCTGGCGAATATCGACCGTGAAATTGTCGGTGCCAGTGATGTGCAAATCCTTGAGTGTAAAACCGCTGGCGAATTTGGCTCACGTTTGTGGCGTGATGGCGTGCCTGAGTACGTGCAGCTTCAGGTACAACATCAACTTGCGGTGACAGGCAAAGCTGCTGCAGACGTTTGTGTGCTGGTCTGTGGGCAAGAGATACGCATATATCGCATAGAACGTGACAACGCCCTTATTGCCCGGCTTATCGAGCTGGAAAGGCAGTTTTGGCACTACGTTGAAAGCGATACGCCACCACCAGCAGACGGCTCTGATTCTGCTGGTTCATCTCTGCAATACCTTTATCCACAGGACTCCGGCAATACCCTAGACCTCACCAATGATAGAGACATGTCTGCAGCTTTCGCTGACTTGGTTACTGTTAGAGACGAGATCGCTACACGAGAAAAGCTGGAGGCAGAGCTGAAACAGCGCATTCAGCAACGCATGGGAGATGCCAGCAAAGCAGTGTTCGAAACGGGTCAAGTCAGTTGGAAACGCAGCAAAGATGGCCTCGGCATTGATATGGCAAAGCTGCTTCAGGACCAGCCCGGCCTTCAGCAACGCTATCCATTCGCCAAATCTGGCTCACGTCGCTTCCTCATCAGCACGTAAATCCATCGTAGTTCAACCGAAGTCAGTTGCCCCATTCCGCTGGGGCTGTTTGCGTTGCTCGTCCCTGCGGATTATAGGGGCGGGCTTTGCTATTTAAAGGAGTTAAAAATGTTAAAAGGTTTATCCATCACACCGCCTGTACTCGGACGTATCACCATCGGCAAGGTCGTAGAAAAGAACGGCAAGCGATTGCCGGAAAAAGATGACCAATTCACGATCACCAGCCAAGTCCAAAACAAGGACGGTTGGGTTTTACATCCTCTCGATGAAACCTTACGCAAGGCTTCCAGCAATAACAAAATACGATCGATTCCCGTCCGTGTCTTGTTCAACGATCCCGACTTAAACCTCAGAGCTGAATACAGCATGTTTGATCGTCAAAGCGGCAGGCCACTCTGCGTAGGTAATGGAGATGTTTGCAAGCGCTACACAGCCTCAGGAGTACAGACACTACCTTGCCCTTCCCCTGATAGCTGCGAGCTTGCCAAGGGCGGCTTATGCAAGCCGTATGGCCGACTGAACGTACAAATCGATGATGAAGATGAGCTGGGAAGTTTTATATTCAGAACCACCGGCTATAACAGCATCAGATCGCTTGCCGCTCGCCTCAATTACTACCAGGCGGTGTCAGGGAATTTGCTCGCCTGTATGGCCCTGGAATTACGTTTGCGAGGCAAGAGCACCACGCAAAGCCACCGCTCTGCAATTTATTACGTCGATCTGGCGGTGCGTGAAGGTAGCACCTTGGAAGCCACTATTGCCGAAGCCAAGCAAAATGATGAACGGCGCAAGTCAGTCGGATATGACCAAGCCGCACTAGATACCGCTGCTGCACACGGCTTTGCCAATGGCGCATTCGAAGATAGTGAAGATGAAATTGCAGAAGTGGTTGCGGAGTTCTTTCCTACCAACTCGGATGTTAGCGATACCAGCCAACAACCCACAGCCAGTAACGCTCAACCAAGCCTGAAGGACAAACTCGATAAAAAAGCCAGTAACAACACGGAGAGTAAGCAATGATCCTTCACAGCCTGATACTCACATTTTGTATCGTTCCTATCGTGTTGATCGTTCTCGCTTTGTTGTGGATGCGGCTTGGGCAGAGAATCTTTGCGTATCTTTTGGGTGGCTGATAACCACTTTAGCCCTGATGTATCTGGGGCTTTTTTAGTCCGCAGGAGGTCTGATGGCAGTGGGCGCACCACTCAAAAATGTGATGGCGAACGCAACGCTGGCGATGTCGGCGGAGCCAGTGGTCTTGCTTGTTACTTTTTTCTATCTATATATAGGGAATCAGAGCCACATCAAATCGCCAGAAACTACAGGCAATGCAACGATATTTGAACCCACCAACTTTTGATTTTTTGTGGGCTGCCAGACCGAATCACCGCTCCCATACCCACACCAATCGCAACAAATTATTCAATTATTGCCACTAGGACACTGTGTAGCGTTTAGAATCTACCGATATCTAAAATTAAGGGAACACCATGGCGTCGAACTTCACCGAGATTGCATCTTTTACCTGGTCAGTTGCTGACCTACTCCGTGGAGACTACAAGCAATCCGATTACGGAAAAGTGATTTTGCCCTTCACCCTGCTGCGACGCATGGATTGTGTGCTGGAAGCGACCAAGCCTGCCGTACTCAAAGAAGTCGAAGCCAGAAAAGATCAAGGCATCGACCTCAAGACCTTCCTGACCAAGAAAGCTGCGCAGTCTTTCTACAACACCTCACCATTCGACTTCGCCAAGCTGCAAGGCGACCCCTCTCACATCAAAGCCAACCTGATCGCTTACGTCAATGCGTTCTCGGACAATGCTCGTGACATTTTTGAGCGCTACGATTTTTTCAAGCAGATCGAAAAGCTCGACGACAACAATCTACTGTTTTTGGTCGTTCAGAAGTTTGCAGCGATTGATCTACACCCCGACAAAGTCACCAACGCTGATATGGGGCTGGTGTTTGAGGATCTGATCCGCCGCTTCGCTGAACTGTCCAATGAAACGGCTGGTGAACACTACACGCCAAGGGAAGTAATCCGGCTTATGGTGGACTTGCTGTTTACAACCGATGACGAAGCACTGACCAAGCCTGGCATTGTGCGCTCTATATACGATCCAACAGCGGGGACTGGCGGCATGTTATCCATCGCAGGGGAGCATTTGCACAGCCTGAATCCCAAGGCTCGCATGGTCATGTACGGTCAAGAGCTCAACGATGAGTCGTATGCGATCTGTAAGGCAGACATGCTCATCAAAGGCCAAGAAGTCAGCAATATCATCATGGGCAACACGCTCTCGGATGATGGCCATGCCGGTAAAGACTTTGACTACATGCTATCGAATCCCCCGTTTGGCGTTGAGTGGAAAAAAGTCGAGAAAGACATACGCAAAGAACACGAACAAAAAGGCCACGCCGGTCGCTTTGGTCCGGGCTTGCCTCGAGTCTCCGATGGTAGCTTGCTGTTCTTGATGCACTTACTATCGAAGATGCGGCCCTACAACAAGGCCAAGGACGAAGGTGGTTCCCGCATCGGGATTGTGTTGAATGGTTCACCACTGTTCACGGGCGGAGCTGGATCTGGGGAGTCTGAAATCCGGCGCTGGGTGATAGAAAACGATTGGCTGGAAGCGATTGTGGCCCTGCCTACCGATATGTTTTACAACACCGGCATCGCTACCTACATCTGGATGCTGACCAACAAAAAATCGGATGCTCGCAAGGGTAAAGTGCAACTGATCAACGGAGCAGAGTATTACCGCAAGATGCGCAAATCCCTCGGCAATAAGCGGAAGGAACTGGGCCAGGACAACATTGAACGTATCGTGGACTTACATGGACGCTTTGAAGAATTACGCCATGTAAAAGTGATCGATGCGCAGGGCAACGTCATTAGCGATGAAATAGCCTCCGCAACCCATAAACTTCCGACAGCTCCAGAAGGCGGCAAGGTCGAGACTTTCATGGTTTCACGTATCTTCGACAATACCGACTTCGGCTACAGCACCATTACCATTGAGCGTCCGCTAAAAAATGAACAGGGCGAAATCGAGACCGACAAGAAGGGGCAGCCTAAGTCAGACGCCAAGCTGCGGGATACTGAAAACGTACCGCTAAAAGACGATATCGAAGCGTACTTTAAACGTGAAGTACTGCCACACGTACCAGACGCATGGATCGATCATGCTAAGACCAAGATTGGTTATGAAATTCCGTTTAATCGCTTCTTTTATCAGTACACACCACCACGGTCGCTCGAGACGATTGATGGTGAGTTGAAAACTGTGACCGATGAAATTTTAGCGTTACTGCAAGAGGTGACGGCGTGAAGTTTAAGCCTTATCCGAAGTACAAGGCGTCTGGCGTGGAGTGGCTGGGTGATGTGCCTCACGCTTGGGAAATTGTTCCTTTCAAGCGAGAAATTGAACGGAATGACGGTGGGGCTTGGGGGGATGAGCCAGATGCTGAAACAGGCACCTTAACAGTCGTACTACGCTCAACTGAGCAAACTGCAGATGGTCAATGGAATATCAATGATCCAGCGATGCGTAAGCTATCAAATACTGAACTTGCAGGGTCGCTACTTGCGGAGGGAGATCTAGTTGTAACGAAATCTAGTGGAAGCTCACTGCACATCGGAAAAACAACTCTCGTTAGTGCTGACGTAGCAAAGCTGGGGTGTTGCTATTCAAATTTTATGCAACGAATCCGATTGCGGCGATCTTCGGTTCCAAAGTTTGTTTGGTACGTTATGAACAACGACATATCTCGTAGTCAATTTGACTTGCTCTCAAATTCAACCACAGGCCTTGCGAATCTAAACAGCACTATGATTGGCGAGTTGAAATTATCAATTCCGCCAGTTGAAGAACAATCCACCATCGCCACCTTCCTCGACCTTGAAACCGCCAAGATCGACACGCTCATCGCCAAACAAGAGAAGCTAATCGACCTGTTGAAAGAAAAGCGGCAAGCGGTGATTTCTCATGCGGTGACGAAGGGACTAGATCCGACTGTTCCAATGAAGCCTAGTGGCGTGGAGTGGTTGGGTGATGTGCCGGAGCATTGGATTCATCGGCGTATTCGCTTCTGCGCTTCACTCAATCCATCAAAGTCGGAAATTTCTCATCTGGCAAGAAATTATGAAGTGTCATTTCTACCAATGGAAGCGATTGGCGATGACGGAAAGCTTCGCCTGGATATTACCAAAGCTATTTCAGACGTTGAGTATGGATACACTTATTTCCGTAACGGCGATATCACGATCGCAAAAATTACCCCCTGCTATGAAAATGGTAAAGGCGGTTTTATGGATGGATTAACAAACGGGATTGGCTTCGGCACCACAGAGTTAATTGTCGTTCGCCCAAATTCCCAAACTAATGGACTATTTCTGAAGTGGCTATTCGAATCGAAGTTATTTAGAAAAATTGGAGAAGGATATATGTATGGTGCAGGCGGTCAGAAGCGAGTGCCTGATGACTTTGTTCGCAATTTCGCAATTTCGTGGCCACCACTGACCGAACAACAAGAAATCGTCGCCTACCTCGATAAAGTCACGGCAAAAATCGACATCCTGATCGCCAAAGCACAGCAGGCCATCGCTCTACAAAAAGAACACCGCACCGCTTTAATCTCTGCCGCAGTGACAGGCAAGATAGACGTAAGAAATATTGCCTGCAAAGCCGTTGATAAGAGAAGTACACAAAAATTTAATAAGGTACAACATGCCAATATATGAAATCACCCAAGATGATTTGACTCCGCTTACTGAGACCAGCTTTGATGTAGAAGGAATTTACGAGCGAAAAGATCTTCAACGACATTTAAAACAGAATATTGGTGTTCTCTCAAATGATTTGATGGTGATTTCTGAAGAGTATGGTGAATGGCTTGATAGTAAGCGCCGCATAGATTTGCTTTGCATAGACAGAGAGGCCAACATTGTCGTCGTTGAAATAAAGCGTACTGACGATGGCGGGCATATGGAGTTGCAAGCAATTCGCTACGCAGCCATGTTGTCCACGCTAACCTTCAAACAGCTGATCGATGCACATGCCTCCTATATAGCACCGTCTGGCCATACATATGAGCAAGCAGAAGCAGCCATATTTTCGTTTCTAAGGTGGGACGAAGCAAATGAAGATGCATTTGCCAATGATATTCGCATCATTCTGGCTGCTGCAAATTTCTCTAAAGAGGTAACGATGTCTGTCATGTGGCTGAATCAACATGACATCGATATCCGCTGCATCCGTCTTAAGCCATATCGGCTCCCTGATAAACGATTGCTACTTGACGTACAACAGATCATCCCTCTTCCGGAAGTATCAGATTTCCAGACTCAAATACGAGCAAAAGAGCATGCAGGGCGTGAACATCGAGCTGAGCGTTATGACATTCGTTACCAATTTTGGGCTGACTTACTCAATTTTGCCAAAACAAAAACTGATCTGCATGCGGGACGGAGTGCTGGAAGGTATGGCTGGATAGGTGGGAGCACAGGTATAGCAGGGCTAGGTTTGATCTATGCAACACGTGGCACCGATTCCCAAGTTGAGTTGTATATTGACTTCGGTGACGAAGATAAGAACTTAATGGTTTATCGTCATTTCGAGCAGAATGCTACGGCGATCAACGCTAATTTTGGTGGCGAGCTGGATTGGCAGGATCTTCCTGATAGTCGTGGCTGTCGTATTCGCCACTTGGTACCTGGTGGCTGGAAGTCGCCCAAAGAGGAATGGCCCTTAATTCACGAGACGCTTGTGAATGCCATGATCAATCTCGACAAAGCATTTCGCCCTTTCTTCTCTTCTATCCCGGTATGAGCTAATGAACTCACCACACAAAGAAATCCACTTCGAATCTGACATCGTCGCTCACCTGACATCGCACGGCTGGCTAGTAGGCGATCCGGCAAAGTATGACCGTGAGCTGGCGCTGTACCCTGAAGATGTGATCGGCTGGATACAAGACACGCAGCCTAAGGCATGGGACAAGCTGAAAGCAACTCACAATGGCGCATCAGAAAAGACATTGCTGTCCCGCTTGGCGCAGGTGTTGGATAAGGAAGGTTCGCTGGCGGTGCTACGTCAAGGTTTTAAGGATTTGTCGGCCAAGTTTGATATGTGCCAGTTCCGACCCGCCCAAGCCATCAATCCTGAAATTCTGGATCGTTACAACAAGGTGCGCTGCCGGGTGGTGCGTCAAGTTCGTTACAGCCTGTCGAACGAAAATTCCATCGATCTCGTTTTTTTCATCAACGGTATTCCCGTCGCAACTGCTGAACTCAAAACCGATTTCACGCAAACGATAGACGACGCCAAGAATCAATATCGTTACGACCGCAATCCCAAAGACCCTTCCAGTAAGCGTGAAGAGCCGTTGCTGGCATTCAAGCGTCGTGCCTTGGTCCACTTTGCGGTATCGACCGATGAAGTGTGGATGGCAACTGAACTGAAAGGAAAGGATACCTTTTTCCTGCCATTCAACCTCGGCAATAACGGTGGCGCAGGCAATCCGGCCAACCCCTCCGGTTATCGCACCGCCTATTGGTGGGAACGAGCACTGGACCGTGACGCCTGGTTGAACATTGTCGGTCGATTTGTGCATCTGTCCAAGGAAGAGAAGAAAACTGCTGAGGGGAAAAAAGAGATCAAGGAAAAATTGATCTTCCCTCGCTACCACCAGTGGGAAGTGGTTAACCAACTGCTGGCCACCGTCAAAGTAGAAAAGGCCGGCCAGAAGTATCTGATCCAGCACTCCGCTGGGTCTGGCAAAACCAATTCGATTGCCTGGCTCGCACATCAACTATCAAATCTGCATGACGATACCGACAGCAAGATATTTTCATCGGTGATTGTGATTACGGACCGAACCATTCTGGATCAGCAATTGCAGGATGCGATTTATCAGTTCGAGCATAAGCAAGGCGTGGTCTGTCGTGTCACCAATGAGGGCGTGAAATCGGCTCAACTGGCACAGGCATTAAAGGATAACGTACCGATCATTATCGTCACGATTCAAACATTTCCGTTCGTCCTGGAAGCGATCCAGAAGGAAACCTCGCTCAAGAATCGCACCTACGCCATCATCGCTGACGAAGCGCATTCGTCACAGACCGGGGCCGCTGCCAAGAATCTGAAGAAAGTATTGACTGCTGAACAGATCGAAGAAGGCGAAGAGATTAGCAATGAAGATTTGCTGATTGCGGAAATGGCAGCACGGCCACAGCCAAATTCACTCAGTTACTTTGCCTTTACGGCCACACCGAAGAGCAAGACGCTTGAACTGTTCGGGCGCTTGCCAGATCCGACGTTGCCTGCTTCGGACAGCAATCTGCCACAAGCATTCCATGTGTACTCGATGCGTCAGGCAATCGAAGAAGGCTTCATTCTCGATGTGCTGCTGAATTACACCCCATACAAACTGGCGTTTAAGCTGGCGCATAACGGCAAAGATTACGACAACGATACCGTAGATCAAAGCGATGCCATGAAGTCGCTGATGCGTTGGGTAAGGCTCCATCCGTACAACATCTCGCAAAAAGTCCAAATCGTCGTCGAGCATTTTCGCACTAACGTTGCGTGGCGATTGAAGGCACAGGCCAAAGCAATGGTAGTCACGAGCTCTCGCAAGGAAGCAGTCCGCTACAAGTTAGCCATCGACAAGTACATCAAGACCCAGGGATATAAAGATCTAGCAACGCTGGTAGCATTTTCAGGCGAAGTTTCGGACAGTGAAAGTGGCCCTGACGAATTTACTGAACAGAATATGAACGTCGGCCTAAAAGGTCGGGATCTGCGGGAAGCATTTGATACCGACGAGTTCCAGATTCTGCTGGTGGCGAACAAGTATCAGACTGGCTTCGATCAACCCAAATTGGTATCGATGTATGTCGATAAAAAACTGGCCGGTGTCGCTGCAGTGCAGACGCTATCCAGACTTAACCGAACGATGCCTGGTAAAGACCAGACGTTCGTCATCGATTTCGTCAACGACCCAGAAGAAATCAGGGCAGCGTTTCAGCCATATTTCGAGACTGCTGAACTGGCCGGTGTGTCTGACGCCAACCTGATCCATGACCTGCAAAGTAAACTCGATGGCGCACGCATCTACACTCCCGAGGAAGTGGAAGGGCTTGTTGCAGCCTATTTCAAGGGCCGTCAAGGCGATATGCAAGCGTGGGTGACGCCTGCGGTAGATCGATATCGTGTGCAGTTCAGGGAGGCGATAGAAGCCGAGGATAAGGAAGCGGTCGATGCGATGCAAATCTTTCGCAAGGATGTCGGCGGTTTTATCCGGGCTTACGACTTTCTGTCGCAAATTGTAGATTTCGGCGATACCGATCTAGAAAAGCGTTCAATCTTTTTCAAACACTTGTTGCCTTGGTTGAAAGATGAGCGCAGTCATGAGCAAGTTGACCTATCGGCAGTCAAACTGACGCACTACAAGCTAAGTGATACTGGTAAGCATGCGATCAAGCTTGGACAGGATCTGGAAGACTACAAGCTGAAACCCATCACTGATCTTGGCTCCGGAAAAGCGCACGACCCTGAATCCGCCATGCTGGCTGAGATTATCCAGAAGATGAATGACCTCTTTGAAGGTGACCTGACCGACAACGATTTACTGGCGTTAGCGAATCATGTCGGGGGACTCATGATGGAAAGCGAAATGTTGGCAGAGCAAGCTGCTGCGAATACTAAGGAGCAGTTTGGTGCCAGCCCTGACTATAAAAATGTCATGATCGATTCTGTTGCAGATGGTCTCGATAAATATCAAGAGATGGCGAAACAGGTACTGAACAGCCCTCGAGTTCAGGATGGACTGTCGGAGATTTTGCTCGAGTTGGTATATGCGGGCTTTGCGAAAAAGCGTGATGGTGAATCTGGCGTACAGAAGTAAAAAATCAAAAAAGAATAATTAAAGAATATGAAAATAAGATTCATTGGCGCTGCGGATAATCACGTTACAGGCTCTTGTACTCACTTTTCATTCGAGAGAAAAAATGTTCAATTTTTAGTTGATTGTGGCCTTTACCAGGGCGAGGCCCATGCCTCTTTAAAAAATGAAAGCCCGTTTCCATTCAATCCAGCGGATATTAAATTTGTACTTCTGACGCATGCGCACATCGATCATTGCGGGTTGATTCCAAAACTATACAGAGATGGATTTATAGGCTCCGTCTTCTGCACAACCGCCACAGCAGAGTTTGCAAAGCTATCCTTGATGGACGGGCTCAATTTTGCTGGGGGACTTTACTCTGAAAGTGACGTCAAAAAGATCAAGTTTAACTGCGTCGATCAACGTGCTGATTTTGGCTTGTCACGATTCATTCCCATCGATGACGATCTGTTTGCAGCCTTTACTCGTTCAGCGCACATCCTTGGTGCGGTATCGATAAAACTATCATGGCGACGTGATGATGAGTCGAGGGGCAGCATCGTTATGAGCGGCGATTTGGGCAACAATACTAAAGAAAATCCTTACCAGCCGCTGCTGGCAGGCAGGCAAGAACCATTTGGAACGCCGGACTATATGGTTGTCGAATCAACCTATGGCAATCGAAATAGAGACACGGATTACTCTAACTATGATCATCGGTTATCAGCACTGTCTTCTTTAGTAAAGGAAGCCGCTCTAAATCGCAAAAAAATATTAATCCCAGCATTTTCACTTCAGCGAACCCAGGAAATTTTATTTGATTTGATTTGTATTTTTAGATCAAGCAATAGCATTGGCTTGCCATCAGAAAAACAGATTCTTCCATTACGTGTTATTGAAGAGTGCATTACTCAAGGTTGGTGGCCTGAGCATGTAAATGCACGCATTGAACAAGCCTTAAACCTCGCATCAGAAGAAGAACAAAAAATATGGAAAAGTGCTGCGATTGAATGCTCGCCGAACAACGTCGAAGAGGATTCTCTTCGGTTCACTTTCCCCACTGATGCCAAAGTTTCTTTTGATGACTTCCGTCGACTTTTAATGGGATACACAAACCCGTTGAAGTTGAAACTTTTAGTCGACTCGCCTTTAACATTGAAAATGACGGGAATTTTTTCTGCCGAACTTAATAGGCGTCAGAAAAAAAATCCAGATGAAACGCTGTATCGCAATAGAAAAATGGCCGAAAGATTGGAAGCTACTTCTGAAGATGAAGTTGACGACATACTGAAAACAATTTTCCCGCAAAGCATCGGATTAGAAAATGCTGTTACTGAAAACATCTCGGTCGGCAATCACAAGTTAATTTATTACAAAGCGCCACCCAGCAAGCCTAGGGACACCAAGAAACCAGTCAGCGTAGCGGCCAAGAAAGTTGCTCCGCAATCAGGTGACATAACGATCTCGGGCAGCGGCATGTGCGCCGGTGGACGTATCGTAGAGCACCTTCGCCATTTTTTAAGCAGCGAAAAATCCATAATACTGATAACAGGCTACATGGATCCAGGCACACTCGGTGGACAATTAGCGGAGCTGGGGCAATGCTTAGAGACTGGAACGCCGCCGTCGTTTACTGAGCTGAGGAATGAGCAATTTAGCATCCCTTTAAAAGACGTTAAAGCAACAATCATCAATTTCGGAAGTTATTACTCCGGACATACGGACCAAGCGGGCCTTTTAGAATTTATCTTCACGAACAACAAAGCGGCAGGCCCAGATGAGACAGAGAAATCTACGACTGTGTTCATTAATCATGGCCATAGAGAAGCCAGATTAGGGTTACAACAAGCAATTGAAGGGCACGTCCGACTAGATGGGCAGAGGCTAATTAAAGAGGTACAACTGGCATGTTCAGACAAATGGTACGACCTTGATGCGCATGCATGGATCGAACCCGAGCCGCCTGAAGAAGCGATGTCTTCAAAAATGTTGAATGATTTGCTGCAAGAACAGAAAAAAACTAATGACCTGCTGGAAAAACTACTGCACGTGATGGAACAATTCTCAAGTACCGCTCGGTAATCGACAATGATTGGCGTATTACATCCTTCGAAGGAATGATAAACATGACGAAATTAGAAGCGAAGTCGCCGATTGATTCGACCAAATCTGAGGGTCTTTACCAAAATATTACCCTAAACGATATCCAACTTGCTGGAGCCTATTACCCGATTCTCATTGAGCTTGCGAGACATAAGCACTGCTTGACCTACGGGGAGTTGGTGCAAAAGGTAAAGGAGCTTCATCCTGATAACGATGTCGTAAAAAATGCGATTCCTACTTCTGCCGGACGTAAGCTCGACGTAGTTCGTATTTTTACAAAGGAAAGAAACCTTCCGGATGTAACGGCACTAATCATCAATAAAGCCGAAGGCGAGTGTGGGAGCTTTTACACCGACCATTTTGATCCTGTGAAGACGCGGGAGGAAGTATTTGCCTTCGCTTGGGATGATGTTTCTGTTGAATTCGACTTGTTTGTCTCGAAGGTGACTGTGAGCGCCACTCCAAGAAAGCAACGCAAAGAAAGCGAAGCTGCGGAACTGTTGTACGCCTATTACAAAGAGAATCGATCGAAATTACCAACATCCATCAATAAAAAAAGGGATTTTATTATGGCGCTCTTAATTGAAGGTTTTTCACCTGACGAAGCTTTTTTGCAAGTCAATTCGTAGCAGAATTTTTAATAACTAAACCAATTCCAGCCTGCAGTTAAAACAAAGGATACGCCGAGTGACCGCCTGCAAAAAAACAGAACCTCCATACATACACACATTGATTGGTCCCGAAAACAAACAAGGCGGACTGCTGATCTGCGGTATCAATCATGGGTATACCATCGAAGACGAACGCAAAGATAATGCTGGAATTGATCGTTCCGACGAACACAAGTCATTTTTTTCTGACATCGAAGTTAATGATTACCCGTTTAGAAATCGTATTGCGACTAGCTTCGAACTATGGGGTCACAAATTGCATTCAGATAAGCAATTCGCTGGTATGTTTGAAAAATCTCTGATTCAGACGAACTGGCTCAACACGGTATCCAGGGATTTCAGAAATGCTGACTGTCGAAAAACTTGCATTGAGGATCACAGTGATTTCATCGAAGTCTGCACCCTGCTTCGACCAAAGTTGATTTTCTTTTTTGGAAGCGGATTACTCCCAGCGTTTACTTCCAACGAACTCAAAGAAAAAATCAATCCTATTTTCGGCGAGAAAATCGAAGAGACAAAGTGGTTACAAAAAGATGTCGTTTTCGAAGGAACGAAGCGGCGACGTTTTAAATTTGGATTTCAAAAATATGAAGGAGCAATGATTGTCTCGTGCCCACACGCCACAGGATCGCAGGGATTAGCGAACGATTACATTGCCGCTTTTAAACCAGAGATGTCGCAAATTATTAGTGACTGGTGGCAAGCGCACGAAAAGAAACTGCCTGATAGTATCTAAGTTAGGCTTCGATCTTAAGTCGAAATATTAAAGGGATATAAATGGCGAACAGAATCGAACTTCCGAACAATTGGGTATGCACAGGGACAGAACTAAAACCAAAGTCCGGAGCATCGTCGTCGAATACTTGGGTGCTGGACGGCAAAGATATCAAACCAAAGTCAGGGGCATCTTCATCCAATACATGGGTATGGGATAGTAAAGAGTTGAAACCAAAATCCAGCGCAAGCTCTTCAAATACATGGGTCGTTGATGGCAACAAGGTAAAACCGAAATCAGGTGCCAGCTCTTCAAATACTTATGACGCCACCAACGCTGCTATTTTAGTAATTGCTGGGCAGTTAGTACTACGACTTTGGTAAAAAAAATAACCAAAGTTTCGAGATTTTTTTATCAACGGCCAGTTTTTTGAAATTAGTAGCGACCACTTTCAATGTAGTGGCGTTGCGAGCGCTGAATTGCGGCGAAGCTGCCTATGTTGCTTTCTTTCCCTATCTATATATAGAGAAACAGGAACCCGCCAATCCCGCAACAAATGTTGAAGATCTGGCGGATTCCGAACCCACAGGATACTGATATTTTTTCCGATCAGCCAACCAGTCTCGCTGGAATCGCTACAAAACTCCTGCAGGAATTTGTTAACAGCACTTCAGGCTCATCGCTCTGCCATTGAGAACGATTCCCCAAAGTACATGAACTATGCTGGTAGTAGACACAGCGACGACACTGTTCAACTCGAACCATCGCACCGCCCACCCAAAACTCCTCGCCACCGTAAGGTAGTATCGTGCATCCATCCGGCAAACGCTTGAGCGCTCTCGCTTTAATTTCAAGATTGCGTGCCATCAAATCAAAATTCCATTCCGGCATCACAGGTTTACTGGGATCTATTCTCGACCGTCCATCGCCGCCCTTTGTTTTTTGAAATCGCACACCAATCGTTGCAAGAAATTCCGCAGCGATTGCAAATTCTTTACAAGCTAATTCAAACCGTTTCGCCTGACCAGCTTTGGTTCTAATCTGCTGCCCAATCTCGTCCAGTTCAACTAACTTTTTATTCCATTGCGTAAAATTAAAGTCATTGTCTGCAAGAGCGATTATTGCAGCTCGTAACCCCTTATTGTTTCTCATACGTTTGGCGAATTCGTATCCATCAATTTTATTGGCCTTCAAATTTTTTAACTCAGCCAACAGAGGAATAATTTTCAGCGTCTTTTCAGCAGCCACAGTATTCCAGCAAGGGAAACGTGCTGGATCGAACTGCTCAGATATAAACGGCATGGCTTCCGCAAATAAACGCTTTAACCTGATTGGGCGCACTCGGTCAATTCCTGCAGGCTCACCAGTCTCACACAACACCATCAGCAGACCCTTTTCCTCCGTTTCTATTTCTCGTTCTGTGCGATCACCAACAGATTTCCCTGCCGTTTTACGATCTTCATACAATTGATCGAGGCGGTGGAAAATCAATGGAGCGACTTCGTTATCGTATCTGCGAGCCTGTGATACAACATCACCTTTGTATGACGCCTTAGCAACAGCCTTCGCATCTTTATAGGCTTCCGCATCATCCTTGGTAGCGCTCAGATGTTCGTCCCAATGATCGGCAATACGATAATTCTGGAATGCATCATCTGAAATGAGCTGCCCTAGCGACTTAGCTGTATTTTTTTCAAGGTCACGCAACCCGCAGTAGGTCATACGATCCACAGTGAAGTGCATGTCCAAAAGGCCATCAAGACTAGCTTCTTCACGGTAATTTAATTCAATTTGCGACTTCAGCTTCCCTTCAAGTTGCGGCGAAATCATGATGGGTGCAACATCGTACCCACGAATATACAAACGAACTTCGCATACAGTCTCACCCCGATTTGCTCGATTCAAGGTTTGAATAATTTGCGTGGTGTCAGCTTCGATGTGATCAAAATACGCCCACAAATATTCTGGCTCAAACGCAAAGTTCATCCCGAGTGCGAACAAAGGGCTTGAGATCAAAATAGGTAACGTACCAACACGAGCCAGCTCAATTTCAGCTTGCGTAGATTCTGGTCGGCTTACGACATAGGCGTCGTCTTCCAGGCCATGCTGGGACAACAAAATCTCAAAACGACGCATTTTCGTTTCCGGAACCATGATCACAGTGCGGGGAATACCACCCTCTTGCGCTTTCAATTCGCCACATTTCCTGAAAAGAGCAACTACGTCGCCAGCAAAATCAGATAGATCGCAAATGATTAACGGGTTTTCCTTCACCGGCAAAAATTCGTAAACAGTAAAATTATCTGCGTCTAGCCCGCCAACTTTTGCCCCCACTACTTCGGTCAATTTCTTTTGCTGTAATGGGGTAATCGTCGCTGTAAGAAACAATATTTTTGCAGCACGTCCGATTGCGTTTTCAAATTGCTCTAGAAATTTTCCATTTCGCATCGACTCATCAAGCCCAGCATGAATTTCGTCCAGCACCAACTCATACTGAACCATGTCTCGTTCAGCAGCCTTCACAAATCGTGGCAATGATTTATATGTAGTGACGTAGACACCATTGACTAGCTGTTCTCCTCGGTAATCTTGGTAGTGGCTGGCACTGACCCCGTCACCTCGAAGATCACCCATCGTCTGACTGCCCAGTGCAATCGTCGGCGCAGCATAGATAATGATCTTGTTCCGATTGACAAGAGCGTACTGCCCGAATGCGTATGTTTTACCGCTGCCTGTGGGAGCCAGAATCAACGATGCTTTGGCACGGGCGAAAGAAACCAATGGGGGTAGATACCCTTGTTCACCAAGCTGCAATGTGTGACACGGCACTTCTGTAAACCAAGATAATGTATCTCGCACGTGTTCATACGCACCAAGCGAAAGCTCCTTCAAGTGTAATGTTGCGCCGTCACCAAAGCGGAATGCAAGCTGAGGTTTTGTTTTGACTACGCACCAACTTCCTGGCGTTCCTTCGTCAGCAAAGTAAAGCCGAATAGCGTTACCGTCTTGGCCATAAAATTCTGCACGCAAAAATTCTCGCCCCGTTCTGGCAGTTGCATCAGGATTGGTAAAATGCATAGAGACAGCTACCCCACCGTTTGCCAATTTGGTGACTGAGCGAACCTTAATCAGTCCACATTCTCTACACCAATCTTCACGCAGCAAGCGGTGCTTCTGGGCGACAATCCGCTCGATATCTGACCTGAATGCAGGTATAACAACAGCGTCACTATATTTCTGCACCAGCCCCTGCCTGCCTGTTGCGTTAAGTGTGCAAGTGACCCCCGCTTCGATAATCGGAAGACCGACATAGTGAGGCTGCACAGCTGTCTTTATTACGGATAAGTCCACGCCGTACCGAATCATCGGCACACTGCCTTTGTTTCTTACTTTGTCGTAAAACCCCGTGTCAATGCAATAGTCTTGCAAGTACGCAGCAAGCAAATTGCCGGGTATCGGACTATCCAACCAAAAAAACACGTGTGCATTCAGGCCCGTTTTGTTCTTATATGCAATGCCGTCGGCTGCTACGATGCCAGCGCTTGAGCTGTGCTGAAAAAAGTAACTGGCGCTGCGGAATTCTGGCGGGAGCTTGGTAACACAATATTCGATCGCATCTCGCCCTGTAGGATTCATTCCTAACGGTAACGGGAGATTATCGAAATCAATCATCACCCACTGACAACCAGCGGGGGCTTCTTGAAAATTTTCGGTGTTTCTTGACGCTACCCTGTGTAATTCAGGCTTCGCCAAACCTCGAATGAGAATTGCATCTCTGCTGGCGCTAAGCGTCGCAATCAATGCTCCCAAGGTATGGATATCAGAGATTGGATGCTGGCAATGGTAAAAAGAGGATGCGTTACCGTATGCGTCACACACCACAGCACCAGACTCGTCAAGCCTATAACGCTTTACGGTGACGTGACTGCGATCAAACGGATTTAATACTGTTACTGCCTGTGCCCGCTGTGATGACGCAAGGCTTATTGGTGTTACTAAATTCATATCAAGCTTCCAGGCCGCAGGGAACTTGATTTACCAAAACGGCGAATGCAAAAGTCCCTTTGAGCCAATAAATGGTTCAAAAATAGACTTAGCACACCGAATCGCAGGAAGTTGCTTCCCGCTAAGAAGAGGTGCGGTTCGAGGTTGCCCTCTTGCCAAGTTCGCCCAGAAAACCTGAACATATTCCTTCGATCTCGTTACCGAGAGCGGTGTCGCACCCTATTACCTTCGGGGTATCGCAACACTTGACGACGCTGGAAGCCAGCAACGTAAATTCAGTACAATCTCAATTAAAGCAAAATTGAAGTGGTATTACAATCTGAAAAATTGTGACATGCCGACTGATTTTTGATGCGAAAAGCTAGACCATCAATATTCATTGGCAATCCGTAAAATTGACGTTAAAAAAAGAAAAAACTACCTGTCGTTCCGACACAACGCTTAAGCAAGCTCGATCAGATCGGACCTCAGACTCAGCTCCCATCAACTGAACGCCGCATAAAAAAAGATGGTTCGCTCGTTCACTATCCGACTACGTCTCGAATTCATTTACGCCGACAAACGTGCGGGCCAGTATGAAGTATCCGAACATCTTGCCGCAGTACAGCAGTCTTCCTGTTGAACAAAGGGTGAGGTTATCGTATGCTAGCTACAGGATCGGGCCAAAATCCTGTCCAAATTCTGTCCAAGTGCGTTGAACAAAATTCATGAATTTAGCGAAATTTTGATTTGTAATTCCCAATGTCAAATCCGCTTGAAACATAAGCGTAGCAACGGTTTCAAGACGAAGCCCTGACCGCCGTGCAAATCGGTTTGTTGACGATTTACGATATGTGCAAGGCGGTAGACCGGGGGATGGTGATGTCAGACATCCGCGTGGAAGAAAAGCATGGTGGAAAGTCCGGGAGCTGGTCGACTATAGACGGTAATTTGAGCGCTATCTAAATCGTCCCGTTTAATCAGGGCAGGTGCCAGGTTTGGACTTGTCCTTCTTCTCCACTACATCCTTGTTTTCATCAAGATCATTTAGTTTCAGTTTCGCAAACCGGTTACCTGCGGCAAAACTGGCAACGAAAGCCTTCCTGGCCGCCGCCATGCAGCTAAGACGCTCCAGAATCAAACCACGCGTATAGTAGGCAGAAGCATTCGCCGGACCAAGCAACAAGACCTGGTCAAGATCGGACAATGCTGCCGTATATTTATCCAGCGCATAATAAGCACGGGCGCGGCTATAGTAAGCCTGCCCAACCTTGGGGTTCAATTGCAGTGTGCGCGAAAAATCGGCGATCGCGTCCTCATATTTCTTTTCACGCATATACGCCAGGCCACGATTATAGAAAATGCGATCGCTGCCCACCAAAGTCGGCGATGCCAGCTTGGCAGCCGCATCCTTCCATACATTCGCTTCACTAGAAAGACTGGTCAAACGATCCATGGCCAGCATGAAGAAAACCACAAATACGGGAATCGCTCCCAATATCAACCAGCGTCGCGGTATGCGTGCACACACCGCGGCCAACATCATCATGTAACCCGGCGCCCAGAGATAACTACGATATAAAACGAATGGTTCCTGAAAACGCACCGCAGCCAGTTCCGTCATAAACAAGAACCACGAATATAAAAAGCCGCAGCAAAAAAGTGCGAGCCAACCCTTCTTGCGCAAAAAATAAAGTGCGATGACAGGCGATGCAAAAAAAAGGAAAGCCTTGGGGTATACCCACCAGGACGACCAGATATGCGCAAAATCAAAACGCATATCGGCAGACAGAAACCGTACATCCGGCACGATCCAGAATGCCAGGTAATCGAAAAAGAAACCCGCTTGCAGGACAATGCTGGTCCACCACTGACTCTGAACTTGTTCCACCACTGCCATTTCCTGCATTTTGGGCAGGATAGTTGCAATATCCGGCTCATAACTACTTGCCACAATATGTATGGTGGAGAACAGTACTGTCAGCGCGGCTGGAGAACAAAGCAGCAAAAACAAAGCCATACGCTTGAATTTTGCCTGCCAGCCTCCGTCATATAAGACTGCCAGGGGCAAGATCGCGGCAGGCAGCATGATTGCATGCTCTTTGGAGAGCACCGCCAGTGAGTAAAACAAGGCGGCCGTAATGACATCTACGGTGCGATTTTCCGCAAAGGAACGGCGGTAAAACCAAACAGCAAGCAGGCAGAAAAATGTCGCGAAAAGGCCGCTTCGTTGTGCCAGATACCCAACGCCGTATACAGCAATAGGATGGATTGCAAAGCTGATTGCGACGATTGCGCTGACTAAGCTAGCTTGCGAACGTATAAGCGTGGTTGAATTGCGAGCAATACTGGTAAGCAAACTGCGTAACAACGCAAACAGCAAGCTTGCACACGAGATATGGAGTAGCAGGCTAAAAATGCGATTCGCCGCAAGGTCTTCAGTCAGGACCTGGATAAATCCAAGGGTAAAGTAAGGAAAAGTCCGCGATTTGAAATCAAATGGATTTTGCGCAAATTCATAGACTCTTAATGAAGCAAACAAGCCATGATCGTCAAAAATAATCCCGGAATCAAAAAACTGGCCGTACAAAAGAAAACTCAATAGAACAATAAATAGAATGGACACAGCACTTGCAAGTCGATCACTATTTATCATTCTCAATAACATATTTTCAAACGTGAATATTTTTTTATTTATAGAGTGAAAATAAAAAAGGGCTCACATAGGAGCCCTTTTTAACTTTTGCCAAATGATTACATTAGCAACCTGTTGTTGGACCAAAAACTTTATTCATGATTGCAGCAGCTTTTGCATCACCCAATGTGGCACTGCACTTTGTGGTCCAGGTAACGAGGGTCTCGGTTGCGGCAGGTACAAAAATGACACTTTTAGTATTGTATGCATCACCGATACCCTTCATGGTCGCAGTAATCTCACCCGTGGTAGAAACAGAAATAGCAGATACTTCAGTCGTTTCTCCCGGAGCAGCGGTCAAGCCTAAAGTTGCCCAAGGATCAAGCCCCATATTAGCATCACCATTGACCTGCTTGTACTCAGCAACTGCCAGCTTAAGCGACTCAACCGTTGGGATAATTTTCGCCAACTTCGCACGTGTCACATAATCTTGATACTGTGGAATTGCCACTGCTGCCAAAATACCGATAATCGCTACAACGATCATCAATTCGATCAGCGTAAAACCGCTTTGTGCTTTCTTCATCATTTTCATCGATTTCATCTTTTTCTCCTGGTTTGGGAATACAGGTAGCTTTTCCACCCTGTCACCCATACAGCAATCGCTGTGCCACCCCAAATTCAGCCAAACATTGTGAAATTGTTACGATTATTTAACGAAAAGTAACAATTTTGGTTCTGCCTGCGCCAATTTTTGTCACATCCGGCTAAAAAATTTGTCTTGCGGCAGTGCAGCGAGACCTCAACACAGCTTTTTACGCGTCGTTGAGGAACACGATATCGGTACCCGCCAGGTGGATTTGATCGCCGTTGTTCAAGGGCCGGGTCAAGGTGCCTATCGATGCGCCATTGACGACCGGATAGTCGTCACCTTCGACATGGGTCAGGCTGTAACCCTGCGGGCTGCTGGCAAACACGGCGACATGCCGGCCTGGCCGGCCTATGGTCGTCAGGGCCTTGTTCAGCGTGACTTCCTTGCCCGCGCCGGCGCCGTTGAGGATTTTGATTACTGCATTTGTCGTCATGGTTGTTTCAAATGGATCTTGATACCTGGGTTCGGTAATTTGCTGGATATTACCCAGATCTTCCGGCAAGGACTCGTTAACGGAAACGACTGCAACGGAATCCGGCATATCGACAGTCGCACAGTACCGGATGGTGTGCGTCGCCAATGCGATCACATCGCTATCCTGTAACAAATGCTTGCTTACTGGCTGACCGTTGAGCTGGCTCCCATTGGTACTGCCCAGGTCTTCAAAATAGCAGCCGACCGGATGCGCAATGATGACCGCATGTTCGGCACTAATCCCCGCCGCATCTATGACGATGTCGTTGAAGGCGCGCCGCCCTATGCTGGTACGCTCTTTCAGCAAGGAGAATTCCTGCAGGGTGATACCGTCTTTCGCCAAAATAATCGTGGGCATTACTATTCCAACATCCTTTCTACCTTCTTTACATATCCTGTAAATGCATCACATCCATTGAAAGACGGCTGCGTTTAAGCCAGTCGTATCAAGATTTATGCCAAGTCAGGATTTAAAACCGGCTGTCATGCGCTGCCACCAGCTTAGGGGCACGGGCATACTGGCTTCGACTTTCACCAGGATGACGGAAATATTATCGCGCCCGCCATTGTCATTCGCCGCCTGCACCAGCGAGCTACATAATAATTCAAGATCCGTATCGTTATCGGCCAGCATCGCGCTCATTTGCTCGCCAGCCAACATATCTGACAAGCCATCCGAGCACAGCAGGTAGATATCGCCACCTTCGGTCTGGTAATCATTCACGTCCACATCAATGTGTGCACCAACGCCGAGAGCGCGCGTGATCAGGTTTTTGTTCGGGGCAAAACGCGCCCATTCCGGACTCACCAGGCCGGCATCTATCTGTTCCTGCAGTTGCGAATGATCGCGCGTAATTTGCTCAAGCCGACCGGCCCGGAAACGATAGGCGCGCGAATCGCCGACATGCGCGACGATGATACGGTCATGATGGAATAAGGCTGCGACCAGCGTCGTCCCCATGCCACTGTATTGCGGCTGGATGCGTGCAACTTCGAGGATTTGTTCATTGGCGGCACTGACCGCGTCCACCATCAGGCGCTGCAATGATTTGCTGCTGGCCGCGCGTCCTTTGTCCTGTATTTGCTGTAACTGCTGTTCGAGGGCGGCGCGGAATACCGTCGTCGCAATGCCACTGGCAATCTCGCCGGCATTGTAACCACCCATGCCATCGGCCAGCACCACTGCCTTGTACTCAGCGCAGACTTCTATCGCATCTTCATTATGCGCACGCACCAAACCCGTATCGGTTTTGGCGGCGAATTGAAGCTCGACGGAATACGTCATAAGGTTGGCGGCTTAATGTCTGGATTACAGGGCGTTGGAAAAGCAGTTTTCTTCTTTGCAGACGGGATGGCGCTATCGTCGGCTGGATTATCTCCCGGTTTAAGGAGGGAAACCTTCCTTTGCAGGAACAGATCATATCCGCTTTCGCCTTGGAAACGGGTGTTTACACGCGTCCGAGGGTCACCCGTGCGGCAAAAACACCTCATTTGAAACAAAGCAGCTACATCGCCGAAGCAGCCGCCCTCAATGCAGGCGACAAGGTCGCCAAGCCTGGTGGCGCCACTTATAATGTGATGCATGCACTACAGCGCCGCGACTTCGCGCCTATCAGGTTTTTATAATGGAGAAGATGCCTCTATGCCAGGCATCAATAAATATGACCACAGTTATCTATACCCACGACGCTTGCCTCGAACATAAACCGGGAGCCAGCCACCCGGAGTCACCCGAGCGCCTGAAGGCAGTGTTGCGCGCCCTGCGCGTACCGGAATTCGATGCCGTCGAATGGCGTGAAGCGCCTATGGGTACACGTGAACAGGTATTGCTGATCCATACCGAAGATTTCGTTACCGATGTCGAGGATGCGTCACCATACCGCGGCTATATGCCATTGGATGGTGGCGATACCGTCATGTCACCCGGCTCGCTGGAAGCGGTCATGCGTTGCGTCGGTGCCGCTTGTGCCGGTGTCGACCTGGTGCTGGACAATGAAGCACACAATGTATTCTGCGCCACCCGTCCCTGCGGCCATCACGCCGAGCCTAGCCGTGCGATGGGCTTTTGCATTTTCAACCAGGCGGCGATTGCGGCCGCCTATGCATATGAAGTGCACAAGCTGGAGCGCGTGGCAGTCATCGACTTCGATGTGCATCATGGCAACGGTACCCAAGCGGCATTTTACGACCGCCCGGAACTGTTCTATGCATCCAGCCACCAGTCGCATTTCTACCCCGGTACAGGCCTGGAAAAGGAAACCGGCGTTTCGCACAATATCGTCAACGTCCCGCTGCCACGCGGTTGCGATTCAGCCTTGTTCCGTGAACAGACTGCCGCAAAAATGCTGCCGGCAATACGCGCTTTCAATCCGGAACTGATCATTATCTCGGCCGGCTTCGATGCGCATCACCTCGATCCGCTGGCAGGACTGAACCTGCAAGACGATGATTTCGACTGGATCACACGTGAATTGATGAAAATTGCGGATGAAACCTGCGAAGGTCGCATTGTTTCTATCCTGGAAGGCGGTTATAGCCTGGACGGCTTGGCTTCAAGCACTGCAGTACACGTCAAAGCCTTGATGGATCACTGATTGCCTGCTGCCTGCAGATACGTTTGTTTGCAGGCAGCGGTCTTAATCTTCATCCTTACCTGCAGCACGCATCGCCGCCTGTATCGCTCGATGTGAAAATCCCCGTTGCATCAAAAAGCGCATCTGTTTGGCGCGGTCTTCCTGATTGCTCGCCACCGTACCGAACTTGCGTTCCCAGACTGCGCGCGCGCGCGCAAATTCATCCGACTCCAGATTCGCCTTGATATCGCTAAGTGAATCCGGATCTATGCCATGGCTTTTTAATTCAGACAAAATCCGGCTATTGCCGAAACGGGCGGCACGCCTGTGTACCAATGATTCGGAAAAGCGGCTTTGCGAAAGAAACTTCGCCGCTTCCAACGTATCCAGCAAAGCTTCGACGTCATCACCCTCTTGCGCATGGCGCGCCAGCTTGCGTCCCAATTCCTGCCGGCTGTGTTCACGCGCCGATAAATAACGAAGCGCCCGCGCTTTCAGACTCACTTGCAGTTTTGCCATATGAGTCCTTCAGCGCGGGCGCTCGTTAATATCCGTGTTCGAATCAAGTACAGTCAGGCCGGACCTTATTCGACTTCTTTCAATTCTTTGGCTTCCTTGCTTTCCTTGGCCGTAGCTTTCTTCGCAACCGGTTCATCCGATTTGATCGCGCCGAGTTCAGGAACACCCAAGGAAACACGTACCTTGTTTTCGATTTCACGTGCCAGGTCCGGACGCTCTTTCAAATAGTTACGTGCATTGTCTTTACCCTGGCCGATACGTTCGCCATTGTAGCTATACCAGGCGCCCGATTTTTCAACGATTTTGGCATCGGAACCCAAATCGAGGATTTCACCTTCACGCGATGTGCCTTCGCCATACAGGATGTCGAAGTGCGCTTCCTTGAATGGCGGCGCGATTTTGTTTTTGACGACTTTGACCTTGGTTTCATTACCGATCACTTCATCGCCCGATTTGATCGAACCGGTACGACGGATATCCAGGCGTACCGAAGCGTAAAACTTCAGTGCATTACCGCCGGTGGTGGTTTCCGGGTTACCGAACATCACGCCGATCTTCATACGGATCTGGTTGATGAAAATAACCAGGGTATTGGTGCGGTTGATGCTGCCGGTCAATTTACGCAAGGCTTGCGACATCAGGCGCGCCTGCAAACCTGGCAACGAGTCACCCATATCGCCTTCGATTTCAGCACGTGGTGTCAAGGCCGCGACCGAATCGATAACGATCAGGTCAACGCCGCCCGAACGCACCAGCGCATCGCAGATTTCCAGTGCCTGTTCGCCGGTATCCGGTTGCGAAATCAACAAATCCGACAGATTGATACCCAGCTTCTGCGCGTACGTCACGTCCAGTGCATGTTCTGCATCGATAAACGCGCAAGTGCCGCCCAGTTTTTGCATTTCCGCGATGGTTTGCAGCGTCAGCGTGGTTTTACCCGACGATTCCGGGCCGTAGATTTCAACGACACGGCCACGTGGCAAGCCGCCGACGCCGAGTGCGATATCCAGGCCCAGCGAACCGGTGGAAACAACCTGCACTTCTTCGACGACTGCGCCGTCTTCCATGCGCATCACCGAACCTTTACCGAACTGCTTTTCGATTTGCGCTAGTGCAGCGGCGAGTGCTTTACTCTTGTCCGAGCTCGGAGCGTTTTTTTTGTCGTCCATAAAGATTCTTTCGGCGGTTGGTTGTAACGAAACAGGGTTTATACAGTGTTTGGAGCCAGAAACCGTACTGTATAAAAAAACAGTGCTTTATGCAAGCTGCTCTTGCGATATTTTTTAAAACAGTCAAAAAGATTGCTTTTTGACATGTATCCATTCCACAAACAAGTCTTTAAAAAAAGCAGGCCACATACTAGCAAGAGCCGCTATTTCCCTCCAGCGGCACGGTGATTTCCACGTAATATCCAGCTATCCACTTTCGCCCCGTCTTTATGTGCACGACCGCCGAACTATCCGAAATCGCTTATAAAAAAGAAAAGTCCGCCAGCTTGCGCCTTGCGAAACGCCTGGGCATCAGCACGGAAGCTGCACTGACCGAAGTCTTGAGCCAAGCAGCCGGAGACGGCTCTTTAAAGGAGCTGGTCACCCGGCGACTCAAGGAAAATGCACATATCGCAGCAAAAATCGCGACGCGCAAACAAGCCAAACTCACCGCACGCGCGCAGAAACAGGCGGCCCGACAGCCCGATGCCGGCGCATGGCTGGCCTGGTTCGACGGGTCCTGTCATCCGAATCCGGGCAAGATGGGTATAGGCGGCTTGCTCAGGAGCCCGCAAGGCGCGGAGACCGAGATCAGTTTCAACGCCGGCATAGGCGATAGCAGCGAAGCAGAATACATCGCCCTCATCAGCGTACTGGAAACAGCCATCAAGGCCGGTGCCGACAAGCTCCTCATTTACGGCGATAGCCAGGTCGTCATCAACGATGTACTCAGCCAGGGTGGTGGCGCTGCCATCCTCAGCGCGCAGCGCTTAAAAGCCCAAGGCCTGCTTGCCCGCCTGCCGCAAGTGAGCCTGAGCTGGATACCACGCCAGCGTAATGGCCAGGCCGACGCCCTGTCGCAACAGGCCATCCGTAGCGCTGCAGCAGCGGCAAACCCGCAACTGGCCTAATATGTAAATAACAAGTCGCGCAGCATGACACTTGTCTTGCTGCTGCGGAAGAAACCCAATAGACTACGAGCCAACTTCCCCCTCCTGCCATCCCATGCGAATCCTGCTTGCCGAAGACGATAGTGTTCTTGCCGACGGTTTGACGCGTTCTTTGCGTCAGTCCGGCTATGCCACCGATTGCGTAAAGAATGGTGCGGAGGCCGATTCCGTCCTGTCCACGCAAGATTTCGATTTACTGATACTCGACCTCGGCTTGCCGAAGATGTCGGGACTCGAAGTCTTGCAACGCCTGCGTGCCCGCAATTCACGCTTGCCGGTGCTGATCCTGACCGCCGGTGATTCAGTGGAACAGCGCGTCAAGGGGCTGGACCTGGGTGCCGATGATTTCATGGCAAAACCATTTGCATTGTCGGAACTGGAAGCCCGGGTCCGTGCACTGACACGACGCGGTGCCGGCGGCGGGCCGACCGTCATCAAGCACGGACCGCTATCGTATGACCAGGTCGGTCGTATCGCTTACATCAATGACCAGATGCTGGACCTGTCGGCACGTGAACTCGGCTTGCTCGAAGTCTTGTTGCAACGTAGCGGCCGCCTGGTATCGAAGGAACAATTGGTCGACCATTTGTGCGAATGGAGCGAAGAAGTCAGCAATAATGCGATTGAAGTCTATGTCCATCGCCTGCGCAAGAAAATAGAAATTGGCGGTTTGCGCATCGCCACCGTGCGCGGCCTCGGTTATTGCCTCGAAAAATTTACCGAGACAGCACCTAATACGATTGCACCACCAGGCTGATCCAGCCATGCATGACGCCCACAGACTCGATGCGCACGCCGAAGCCGGCACATCGAAATCCAATGCGACCCAGCCCGAGGAGCGCACCCAGCGCTCGCTATTCGGTGAAATCCTCGACTGGATGCTGGTGCCGCTACTCTTGCTGTGGCCACTCAGTATTGCCATCACTTACCTGGTTGCCAAATCCATCGCGAACGAACCTTTCGATCGCGCACTGGAAGACAAGGTCACTGTCGTCGCGCAACAGGTCAAGGAAGTAAACGGCAAAGTCGTGACGCGCCTGACCGGTGCCGCCACCGACATCCTGCATGCCGACGATATCGACAATGTTTACTACCAGGTACGCAATTCCATCGGTGATGTCGTTGAAGGCGATATGGAAATACCGCTACCCAAGGATGTGGAAACACCCCCGCCGTGGTCAACCCAATTCCGCTACGACTTCATCCGCAATACCGAAGTGCGCATCGCCTACATCTATGTCGACCTGCACAAGACCCAGACCGCGCCGCAACTCAGCATAGAGCCGCGACTGGCACTGGTGCAGGTTGCGGAAACACTGGACAAGCGCTCGCAACTGGTCAACCAGATTATCAAGGGCGTCATCGTTCCGGAGTTCATCATCCTGCCGATTGCGCTGGTACTGGTCTGGTTTGCGCTCACGCGCGGCTTGCGGCCACTGGTCGAATTACAGCAGCGCATACGCGAACGACGGCCGGATGATTTAAGCCCTATCGATTCCGGTTACGTACCGGAAGAAATCCTGCCACTGGTAGGCTCGCTCAATGAAATGCTGGAACGCCTGTCGCAAAGTATCAAGGTGCAAAAGCGCTTCATCGCCGATGCCGCGCATCAAATGAAGACGCCATTGGCTGGCATGCGCATGCAATCGGAACTGGCATTGCGCCAGACCGACCAGGTCGAAATTCATAAATCACTGGAACAACTCGCGAAGAGTTCCAAGTCGGCCACACGCATGATCAACCAGTTGCTGGCGCTGGCGCGCGCGGAAAACCAAACCCCTACTACACGTCCCCTGCAGCCGCTGGAACTATCCGAGCTGGCACGCGACACCGTACAGGAATGGGTGCAGACTTCATTCAATAAAAAAATCGACCTCGGTTTCGAACAACCGGAGTACCACATCATGGTCAACGGCGACGCCATCATGCTACGCGAGCTGCTGAACAACCTGATCGATAACGCCCTCAATTACACCCCGGCAGGCGGACACGCGACGGTACGGGTACGCGCCGACGAAGAAGCGCGGCTCGCCTACCTGGAAGTGGAAGATACCGGCCCCGGCATCGCACCGCATGAACACAAGCGTATCTTTGAGCGCTTCTATCGCATCCTCGGCAGCAATGTCGAAGGCAGCGGCCTGGGCCTGGCCATCGTGCGTGAAATCGCGCAGCAACATGGTGCAGAAATCGATATCCTTAACAATCCGAACTGCACCAATCCTAAAGCGCCGGGCTGCCTGATGCGTATCACGCTGCCGCTGGAACAACCTGCACCTTTCTTTGACGGCAGTATTTGATATGACGGAAGAACAGCAAGCGCCAGCCTCCTACCGCGCCCGGCTTTACTGGCGACGGACGCGCAGTATGACGTTCTGGCTCTTGCTGCTGTGGTTCAGCGTAACCTTTTCCGCCATCTTTTTCGCCCGTCAACTATCGGTCTATACCTTGCTCGGCTGGCCGATTTCCTTCTTCATGGCGGCGCAAGGCAGTATCCTGATTTTTGTCGGCATCATCGCTTTCTACGGCTGGCGCATGCAGCGCCTCGACGACGCATATAACAATAATGACGAAAGCTAAAACCTTTTTCCAGCGCCTGTGCCGTTACTACCTGCTGTACACAGTAGGCTTTGTGCTCTTCCTGTTCGGCGTTGCCATCCTGGAGCACGAAGGCTTTCCACGCGTGTGGATAGGCTATGTCTTCATGTTTTCCACCATCGTCGTGTACGCCACCATCGGCGTCATCAGTCGCACCTCAGATGTACTTGAATACTATGTAGCCGGGCGACGCGTGCCGGCATTTTTCAATGGCATGGCAACGGCGGCGGACTGGATTTCCGCGGCCAGTTTCATCAGCCTCGCCGGCGGCCTCTACCTGTGGGGCTTTGATGGCCTCGCCTATATCATGGGTTGGACCGGCGGCTTCGTCCTGGTCGCACTATTGATCGCGCCCTTCCTGCGCAAGTTTGGCCAGTACACCATCCCCGACTACCTGGCCGCACGTTATACCGGCCAGTACAGCACCAATGTGGTACGCGTCATCGCGGTCATCGCCACCATCATTGTTTCCTTTACTTATGTCGTGGCGCAAATCTATGGCGTCGGACTCATCACTTCACGCTTTACAGGTGTTGATTTTTCGGTCGGCATCTTCCTTGGCCTCGCCAGCATCCTGGTGTGCTCCTTCCTCGGCGGCATGCGTGCGGTGACATGGACCCAGGTGGCGCAATACATCATCCTGATCATCGCCTACATGATCCCGGTGGTATGGCTGTCGATGAAGCATACGAATATGCCGGTACCGCCTATCGCTTATGGTTCGGCCATCGCGCAACTGACCGAACGCGAAAAAGTCTTGATCGACGATCCGAAGGAAAAAGAAGTGCGTGCGATTTTCCGCCAGCGTGCCTACGACCTCGATGATCGCCTGGCTTCCCTGCCTGAATCGTGGGAAAACGGTCGCGCCGAGATCCAGCACAACCTGGAAGCGCTCAAGCTCGGCAACGCGGCACTGCAGGACATCAAGCAAACCGGGCGTGAACTGGCCGCTTATCCACGCGATGCGGAAGAGGCGGAACGGGTGTGGAAGGAAGAGCGTGCACTGAATCTGGAACTCGCCAAGCCACCGACGCGGCATACCGAACCCTTCCCCGGCGATAGCGAAGAAGCGTCGAATATCAAACGCAACAACTTCCTCGCGCTGGTCTTTTGCCTGATGTTGGGCACCGCCGCCCTGCCGCACGTACTGGTGCGTTACTACACCACGCCATCGGTCAAGGAGGCGCGCCACTCGGTGGCCTGGACGCTATTCTTCATCATGGCGCTTTACATCACCATCCCGGCGCTGGCGGTACTGGTCAAATACGATATCTATAGCTCACTGGTCGGCAGTCATTTTTCCCAATTACCGGAGTGGGTTTCTTACTGGGCGAATATAGACAAGTTGCATCCGCTGGTCAGCATCAATGATGTGAATCGCGACGGCATCGTGCAATTGGCCGAGATCGTGATGGACGTCGATATCGTGGTGCTGGCAACGCCGGAAATCGCCGGCTTGCCATATGTAATCTCCGGCCTGATTGCGGCCGGCGGCCTGGCTGCCGCCCTGTCGACTGCGGATGGTTTGTTGCTGACGATCTCGAATGCGCTCTCGCACGATATTTATTACAAAACCGTTGACCCGGAAGCATCGACCCAAAAACGTGTCACCGTTTCCAAACTGCTGCTCCTGATGGTGGCGCTGGTAGCGGCTTATGTCGCGTCGCTGAAGCCGGGCGATATCCTGTCACTGGTCGGCGCGGCGTTTTCGCTGGCCGCTTCGGCCTTGTTCCCGGCACTGGCACTGGGCGTGTTCTGGAAACGTGCCAACCAGCAAGGCGCGATTGCCGGCATGCTGGTCGGCTTTGGCGTATGCGCCTACTACATGATCCACACCCTGCCCGCCTTTGGCGGCTCGGCAGCTGGACAATGGTTCAACATTGCGCCTATTTCAGCCGGTGTATTTGGTGTTCCGGCTGGATTTTGTGCCATTATTATGGTGAGTCTGCTGACGCGCGCACCCGATCAACGTACAGAGGACTTACTGAAACATCTGCGCTCGCCCTGAGCAGCACTCGCTCCATCTGGCATGCTTCTTGATATAGCTGGATTTCATCTCCATGAAAACTAAGAGTGAGCGACGCCATGCGAAAATTTTTCGACGAGATGTATATAGATGGCGCTAGCAATGTACGCGACCATTACCGTGAATTCGAAGCCTGGCTGGCGACCCAGTCGCCCAAGACCGTAGCCCGCAAACGAGCGGAAGCCGACCTCATCTTCCGCCGCGTCGGCATTACCTTCGCCGTCTATGGCAATGAAGCCGGCACCGAGCGTGTCATTCCTTTCGACATTATTCCGCGCATGATCACCGCCCGCGAATGGGCGCATATGGAAGCCGGCCTGGTGCAGCGGGTCCGAACGCTGAATATGTTCATCCACGACATCTACCACGACCAGAATATCGTCAAGGCCGGCATCATCCCGCCTGAACAGATTTTCCGCAATGCACAGTACCGTCCGGAAATGCAGGGCATCTCGGTCGCTTCCGATATCTACGCACACATCGCCGGGGTCGATATCGTACGCGCCGGCCAAGGCGAGTTTTACGTACTGGAAGACAATCTGCGCGTACCGTCCGGCGTGTCCTATATGCTGGAAGACCGCAAAATGATGATGCGCCTCTTCCCCGAACTATTCGCCCGCCACCAGGTGGCACCGGTCGCACATTACCCCGACATGTTGCTGGACAACCTGCGCTCGGTCGCACCTATTGGTGTCACCGATCCGACCGTGGTCGTCATGACGCCGGGCATGTATAACTCGGCTTACTTCGAGCATGCTTTCCTCGCACAGCAAATGGGCGTCGAGCTGGTCGAAGGCCAGGATCTGTTCGTCAATGACAATGCCGTGTATATGCGTACCACACGCGGGCCGAAACGCGTCGACGTGATTTATCGCCGCATCGACGATGACTATATGGATCCGCTCGCCTTCCGTGCGGATTCGACGCTGGGCGTACCGGGCTTGCTGTCAGTCTACCGCTCGGGCCGCGTCACCCTGGCGAATGCCATCGGTACCGGCGTCGCCGACGATAAATCGATTTACCCGTTTGTGCCGGACATGGTGCGTTTCTACCTGTCGGAAGAACCCATCCTGAATAATGTGCCGACTTACCAGTGCCGCAAGAAGGATGAGCTGTCTTATGTATTGGCGAATCTGGCGGAACTGGTGGTCAAGGAAGTGCATGGTGCTGGCGGTTACGGCATGCTGGTCGGGCCCGCCTCGACCAAGGCCGAGATCGAAAATTTCCGCCAGCGCATCATCGCGCGTCCGGATGGCTATATCGCACAACCAACGCTGGCGCTCTCTGCCTGCCCGACCTTTGTTGACTCCGGTGTCGCACCACGCCACATCGATTTGCGGCCTTTCGTGCTGTCCGGCAAAACCATTTCGATGGTTCCCGGCGGCCTCACGCGCGTCGCGCTGAAAGAAGGCTCACTGGTCGTCAACTCTTCACAAGGCGGCGGCACCAAAGACACCTGGATACTGGAGAATTAATATGCTCAGCCGCACCGCAGATCATTTGTTCTGGATGGCGCGCTATACCGAGCGCGCCGAGAATACCGCCCGCATGCTGGACGTCAATGTCCAGACTGCGCTGTTGCCGCAATCCGCCCGCAGTGCCGAACAAGGCTGGCGCGCCACGCTCGGCATCTCCGAGTTACAGGAAGCCTTTGATCAGAAATACGACAAGCTGACACCACGCGATGTCTTGCACTTCATGGCACTCGATACTTCGCATTCGTCATCGATCACATCCTGCCTGCGCGCCGCACGCGAAAACGCACGTGCAGTGCGTGGCACGCTGACCACCGAAGTCTGGGAAACGCACAATACCACCTGGCTGGAAATGCAGAACCAGATCGATGAAAGCGATTTTGAAAACGATCCCAGTCAATTTTTCGAATGGGTCAAGCATCGCTCCCACCTGTCACGCGGTGTCACGCTGGGCACCATGCTGCAGGATGAAGCGCTGTTCTTCATCAGGCTGGGTACCTTCCTCGAACGTGCCGACAACACGGCGCGCATACTCGATGTCAAATTCCATGGCGCCGCCGCACAAGCTGGCGAAAAGCCCGGCCACGAAAACCAGCTCGACTTCTACTACTGGGCTGCCATCCTGCGTTCGGTCTCTGCCTTTGAAATCTACCGCAAGGTGTATCGCGATGCGATCACGCCGGCACGCGTCGCCGACTTGCTGATGCTCAAGGCGGATATGCCGCGTTCCCTGCTGGCCTCGCTTACCGGCGTCGTCGACAACCTCAGCATGGTGACCGGCGACACGCACAACGATACCCTGCGCTTCGCCGGCAAGCTGCATGCGGAATTGAAATTCGCATCGATCAATGATGTATTGAAGGAAGGCTTGCACGATTACCTGACCGAATTCCTTGAACATATTTACGAACTGGGCAATCGCATCAGCCGTGAATTCCTCGTTCCATTGGCGGCATAAATGAGACTCGCCATCCGCCATGAAACTTTGTATCGCTATACCTCGCCACTCACGTATACGATCCAGCAATTGCGCCTGACGCCACGCGTGGAAACACATCAGCACACGCTGTCCTGGGCGATCGAAACTTCCGGCCAGATGCATGCTTTCACCGATGCCTATGGCAACCAGTGCCATATGCTGACCATCACCGGCAGCCATGATGCGGTACGCATCGTGGTCGCAGGGGAAGTCGAAGTGATGTCGCTGGACCGGGGACGCCTGCAGGACAGTGGCACCTTATCACCACTGGTCTTCACGGTGGCGACACGCCTGACTGCGGCAACCGATCTCATCTGCGCCTTCGCCGAGCAAAACCTGCGCGGCACCAGCAGCGAGGAATTGCTCAAACTGGCGACGGCAATTTGTGGTGCAGTCGCGTACCAAAGCGGTGCGACCGCCGTCACCAGCACCGCCAACGATGCACTGCTATTGGGCCAGGGGGTGTGCCAGGATCATGCGCATTTATTCATCGCCTGCTGCCACACACGCAATATCCCGGTGCGCTACGTCTCCGGCTATATCGACTCCGGCAGTACCGGCCATGCCGAAAGCCATGCCTGGGTCGATGTCTGGGTTGAAGAACTGGATTTCACCGGCTGGGTCAGCATAGATGTCACGCATGCCTGCTTCGCCAGCGATGCGCATTGCCGCCTCGCGGTCGCGCGGGATTACGATTCGGCGGCACCGGTCAGCGGGGTCCGTCGCGGTGGCGGCGAAGAATCGCTGGATGTCAGCGTCAAGGTGGTTCCCTTATTCGGGCAATAAATGAACAGAATCAAGGCTTCCTGTAAAATTCGCGTTTTGCTTTTTCTCTTTTCATCATGACTTACTGTGTTGCGATGCGCCTGGATGCCGGGCTGGTCTTTCTCTCTGATTCGCGCACCAATGCCGGCGTCGATCACGTCGGCACTTTCCGCAAAATGAATGTGTTCGAAGCGCCCGGCGAACGCCTGATGGTCTTGATGACCGCAGGGAACTTGTCGATTTCGCAATCAGTTCGGCAAATCATTGCAGAACACACAACGTCTGATGGCAAAAGCATCTGGAATGTCTCTTCGATGTATGAAGCGGCACAAGTTGTCGGTGAGGCAATCCGCATGGTGCACGAGCGTGATGCCGGCACGCTGGAACAGTTCGGCATCGATTTCAATGTCAGCATGGTATTCGGCGGCCAGATCAAGGGCGAGCGCTGCCGCCTGTTCCAGATGTACTCGGCTGGCAATTTCATCGAATCGCAGGATGAAAACACTTACTTCCAGATTGGCGAATCAAAATATGGCAAACCCATCATCGATCGCGTAGTGACTCCGGATACACCGCTGGATGAAGCGGCAAAATGCGCATTGATCTCGATGGATTCAACCTTGCGTTCAAATATCTCGGTCGGCCTGCCGCTGGATTTGCTGATTTATGAAACCGATAAATTGACGGTGACCCGCTTCGTCACGATCGATGAACACAATCAATACTTCCAGATGATACGTAACACCTGGGCCAAGCAATTGAAGACCGTGTTTGAAAGCATCAGCGATCCGGTCTGGAATGCAGCACCGGAAACCACCAGCAATGTCTTGTCCAGCCAGGGACACAAGAACCAGCCGCTGCGTATCCTGCCACCGGCGCAATTCGGCATCGACAAGACCGTCAGCGCACCCGGTCCTTTGCAAACGCTGGCGCAGGACGAAAGCAATAGCAATAATCAACAGCACTAATCGGTATTCAAGCGCCGCCAGGCAAATAAAAAAAGGCTGCCACACATTCGTGTCACAGCCTTTTTTCTGTCCGGCGTTATCGCCGCTGACGATTACAGTACGATGGTCTGTGCCTGGCCTTCAGCACGCTCGCGGATTTCACCGATACGCATCACGGTTTCACCGGCAGCTTTCAATTGTGCGATGGCTGCATCAGCATTTTCTTTCGACACGATCACGGTCATACCGATACCGCAGTTAAAGACGCGATGCATTTCGGCGTCAGCCACACCGCCATGTTCCTGCAACCATTTGAACAGTGGTGGCATATCCCATGCACCGCTATCCAGCACAGCAGTGAGGTGCGACTGCAATACGCGTGGAATGTTTTCTACCAGGCCGCCACCGGTGATGTGCACCATGCCTTTGACTTCCATCGCGGCCATCAAAGCCAGCAAAGGTTTGACGTAAATACGGGTAGGTTCCATCAATACATCGGCCAGTTTGCGGCCATGGAAATCAGCGTTCAAATCAGGATTGGCAACCGAGATGATTTTGCGTACCAGCGAGTAACCGTTGGAATGCGCACCCGACGAAGCCAGGCCGAGGACGACGTCGCCCGGGGCAATTTTGGTACCGTCGATAATTTTCGATTTCTCTACCGCGCCGACAGCGAAGCCGGCCAGATCGTATTCACCAGCCGGATACATACTAGGCATTTCAGCGGTTTCACCACCGATCAACGCGCAACCGGCCTGTTCGCAACCCTTGGCCACACCCTTGATAACATCGGTTGCGATGGCGACATCCAGCTTGCCGCAGGCAAAGTAATCCAGGAAAAACAAAGGTTCTGCACCTTGTACCAGGATGTCATTGACGCTCATCGCGACCAGGTCGATGCCGACCGTGTCATGGCGATTCAATTCAAATGCCAGTTTCAGCTTGGTGCCAACGCCGTCGGTACCGGAAACCAATACTGGCTCCTTGTACTTCTTGCTGATTTCGAACATGGCGCCGAAACCGCCCAGGCCACCCATCACACCTTCACGCATGGTGCGTTTGGCAAATGGCTTGATCGCTTCGACCAGGGCATCCCCGGCATCGATGTCTACACCAGCGTCGCGGTAGGAAAGGGAAATATTGGAATTGGAACTCATGATGTAATAGTCAGCAGAGGCAGTAAAATAGACGGTTATGGCCAGATGGCTAGCCTGTGTATCGTTAGTTCTGGAGGACGGATCGGATCAGGATCACAATGAGCGGGAGTCATCGCGGGCAAAATCAATAAGCGCGCTTCCAAAACAGGATGATTCAGGCTCTATAATTCGGATTAAGCCGTATTTTAGCAAATCGATCCCCCTCCTCCCTCATTTGATGCCACTTTCTTTGCCTAACAAACAAAATAAACCCGGATATGCTCCGGTATGCTGCACGGAATGGCGTTTTACCGGTTTTTCAGGCCGGTTACGAACATTGCCTTTTTCACAAACAAATATGACCAAACACGCATGAGGCAGTTGCTACTCGATTTACCCGCCGAAAAACCACAGACGCTGGACAGCTTCGTGGTCGGCACCAACGCCGAACTGGCGCAATTGCTGCACCGCCTGGCCGCCGGCCAGCCAAATGGCCTGGATGAACGCTTCGTCTACCTGTGGGGCGAGGCCGGTGCCGGCAAAACCCACCTGCTGCGCGCAATGGCTGAAACGCCGCAAGCGCGCTATCTCGATAGCGACGCCGGCGTAGATAATTTCCTGTATGAAGCGGCAACCACCCTGTATTTAATCGACGATAGCCACAAACTGGCGCCAGATGCGCAAATCGCCGCCTTCGCGCTGTTTAACCAGGTACGCGAACAAGGCGGCTGCCTGCTGGCGGCCGGCAACGCCGCACCGGCCAGCCTTACCGTGCGGGAAGATTTGCGTACGCGGTTCGGCTGGGGCCTGATTTATCAGGTGCATGGCTTGAGCGACGATGAAAAAATCGCCGCCCTCACGCATGCAGCGAATGCGCGCGGACTGACGCTGTCGCCGGGCGTGTTACCCTACCTCATTACGCATTTTGCGCGCGATATGCGCTCTTTATCGGCGATGCTGGACGCCCTCGACCAATATTCACTGGAAACCAAACGCCCGATTACCCTGCCCCTGCTGCGCGAGTTGCTGCAGCGACAGGATTAACACATTCCGAAGCACATTCATGACAAACCTGGCTTTATTTGACCTCGACCACACGCTGATCCCGCTCGACTCCGATTATGAATGGGGTCAATTCCTGTCCCGCACCGGCGCGGTGGATCGCGAAGCTTTTGCCAAACGCAACGCCGAGTTCTTTGCACAATATCAAAATGGCACGCTGGATCCGCAGGAATACCTGGAATTCGCGCTCGGTACGCTGGCGCAATTCCCACGCAGCCAGCTCGACGCCTGGCACCGGGAATTCATGGATGAAGTCATCCACCCGGTCCTACTGCCTTCAGCCCGCGATTTATTGAAAAAGCACCAGGATGCCGGCGACCTGGTGGCCATCGTCACCGCCACCAACCGCTTCGTCACTGCGCCTATCGCGCAGGCGCTGAATGTCGAGCATTTGCTGGCCGCCGAGCCGGAACTCAAGCCGGATGGCAACCTGACCGGAAAACTAGTTGGCATTCCAACCTCAGGCGCGGGTAAAATCGCACATACCAATGCGTGGCTGGCCGCGCGCGGCCTTACATTAAAGGATTTCGAACGCAGCTATTTCTATAGCGACTCGCAAGCCGATATTCCCTTGTTGTCCATCGTCACTCACCCGATTGCAACCAACCCCAACGCCTTGCTGACTGCGCACGCTAAAGCGCAGGGCTGGACTATCATCAATCTCTTCAATGATTAAAAAGCTTATCCGTCGCATCCTCGGCACCAAACAAAAAACCGGCGACACCACCCAGCCTGTCGTATTGACTGCGAAAGAACATCGCATCGATCCCAAGCTGGTATCCGCCAATGCCGTACGCGTCACCAGTACCCTGCAACAGGCCGGCTTCAAGGCCTTCCTGGTCGGCGGCGCGGTACGCGATTTGCTGCTGGGTGTGAAGCCGAAGGACTTTGATATCGCCACCAATGCGACGCCGGAACAAGTCAAACGCCTGTTCCGCCGTGCCTTCATCATCGGCAAACGTTTCCAGATCGTGCATGTGATGTTCGGCCAGGACTTGCTCGAAGTCACCACCTTCCGTGGCGCCTCGACCGAAGCCGCACCAAAAGATGAACATGGCCGCGTACTGCGCGACAACACTTTTGGCGAACAACATGAAGATGCGCTGCGCCGCGATTTCACCATCAATGCGATGTACTACGATCCGGCCACGCAAACCGTGCTGGACTATCACGGCGGCATGGCCGATATCCGTAACAAGACCTTGCGCATCATCGGGGTGCCGGAAGCACGTTACCGTGAAGACCCGGTGCGCATGCTGCGCGTCGTACGCTTCGCCGCCAAACTGAATTTCTCCATCGATCCCGAAACCAGCGCTCCGATCCGAGTAATGGCCCCGTTGATCAACAATGTGCCGGCCGCACGCGTGTTCGATGAAATGCTGAAGCTGCTGATGAGCGGCTCCGCCCTCGCCTGCCTGCAGCAATTGCGCAAGGAAGGTCTGCATCACGGCTTGCTGCCTTTGCTGGACGTCGTGCTTGAACAACCGCTGGGTGAAAAGTTTGTGCGCCTCGCTTTGGCCAGCACCGATGAGCGTGTCAAACAAGGCAAACCGGTCTCGCCCGGCTTCCTGTTTGCTTCGCTGCTGTGGCATCAGGTCCTGGAAAAGTGGAAGGCCTACCAGGCGGCGGGTGAATATCCGATCCCGGCCTTGCACCTGGCTGCCGATGATGTGTTGAACACGCAAACCGACAAGCTCGCACTGCAACGCAAGATCGCATCCGATATGCGCGATATCTGGGCCATGCAGCCGCGCTTTGAACGCCGCATCGGCAAGTCGCCGTACAAGCTGCTCGAACACCTGCGTATGCGTGCCGGCTACGACTTCCTGTTGCTGCGTTGCGCGTCCGGTGAAATCGATAGCGAAATCGGCGAATGGTGGACCGCCTTCATGGAAGCCGACGGTCCCGGTCGCGAAGCCTTGCTGGCGAAGAAACCGAGCAGCACCGCTGAAGCAGCACCTGCCAAGAAACGACCACGTCGTCGTCGTTCACGCTCGACCGGTGGTGGCGCCGGCGGCACGACCAAAGCCGAATGACCGCAGTCACCGCCTACATCGCCATAGGCTCGAACCTGGGCGATGCCCGGGATCATGTCTTGTACGCCTTGCGCGAGCTGGATCAGCTCGCATCCACTCGCCTGCTCGCACAGTCATCGCTGTTCCGTACCGCACCGATAGATTCCAACGGCGACGATTACATCAATGCGGTTGCATCTGTCAGCACCAGCCTGCCGGCCGAAGAATTGCTGCAGGCTTTATTGGCGCTGGAACAGACACGCGGTCGTGAACGTCCTTACTTCAACGCACCGCGCACGCTGGATCTCGACTTGCTGCTGTATGGTGACGCAGTGATCAACACCGACACACTGACCGTGCCGCATCCACGCATGACCAGCCGCGCCTTCGTATTAATCCCATTACTGCAAATCGATCCCTTCGTCCAGATCCCGGGACTGGGGGCAGCACATCAGTTTGCACCGGCGGTAGCGGGCCAGGCCATTAGCAAGCTGGCCTGATATCTTTATCCGCCTCCCCAGCGCCACACTCACATACTGATTACTCAATACACGAGGCCAGCATGCAAATACCTGTAATCGTCCAAACCGTCGGCTTGCTGACGCTGTCGAATGTCTTCATGACCGTCGCCTGGTACGGTCACCTGAAAGGACTGGCATCCAAGCCGTGGTGGATCGCCGCATTGATCAGCTGGGGCATCGCGCTGTTCGAATACCTGCTGCAAGTACCTGCCAACCGCATCGGCTATACCCAGTTCAGTTTGGCCCAACTGAAAATTATGCAAGAAGCGATTACACTCACGGTGTTCGTGCCATTTGCCATCGTCTTCATGGACCAGCCGTTCAAGCTGGATTATGTCTGGGCCGCACTCTGCCTGGTCGGAGCGGTTTATTTCATCTTCCGCACCTGATACCGTCTGCAGTGCCACCGCAACATCGCTTATAGAAACGGTCAAGAAAAGATCTTATGGATTTAGATAAATACAAATACATCGTCGTCGAAGGTGCCATCGGTGCCGGCAAGACCACGCTCGCTCGCAAACTGGCAGCCCAACTCGGTGCGCAAACCCTGCTGGAACTACCGGAAGAAAATCCCTTCCTTGAAAAGTTCTACCGCGACGCCGCACGTTACGCCCTGCCGACGCAAATGTTTTTCCTGTTGCAACGCATGAATCAGCTGCGCGACCTGGCGCAACCGGATTTATTCGATGCACGCATCGTGTCCGACTTCCTGCTCGACAAAGATCCTATCTTTGCGCGCCTGACATTGAGTGATGACGAACTTGCTCTCTACCAGCAACTGTACGATCACCTGCGCCCGCAAGCGCCGTTGCCGGACCTCGTCATCTACCTGCAGGCGGAACCGCAAACCCTGATTGATCGCATCAAGAAGCGCGGCATTCCTATGGAAGCCGGTATTTCGGAAAACTATATGCATCGCCTGTGCGAAAGCTATAGCCGCATCTTTTACGAATACGATACAGCGCCGCTGCTGATCGTCAATACCGAACATTTGAACCCGATTGATAATGATGAAGACTTTGCGTTGTTGTTGACACGCATTGCCAGCATGCGCGGAAAACGCGAATTTTTTAGCCGTGGAGAATAAGCATGTCCAGCTATTTGCAAGAAGCACGTACCAAAGCCGTAACGATTCCATCGCTGCTCGCGATGAAAGAGCGCGGTGAAAAAATCACCATGCTGACCGCCTACGATGCCAGCTTTGCATCGATGATGGATACCTGCGGCGTAGAGATGCTGCTGATCGGCGATTCACTCGGTATGGTTTGCCAGGGACACAATTCAACCTTGCCGGTCACGATAGAAGACGTCGCTTATCACACCGCCTGTGTGGCACGCGGTTCCAAGACTGCATTCGTCATGTCCGACATGCCTTTCGGTTCTTATGCAAACAAGGAAGAAGCGTTCAAGAACGCGGTCAAACTGGTGCAAGCCGGCGCGCAAATGGTCAAGATAGAAGGCGGTGTCTGGATGGCTGACACCGTGCGCTTTTTGACCGAACGTGCGATCCCGGTCATGGTGCACCTGGGCCTGACGCCGCAATTCGTCCACCAGTTTGGTGGCTACAAAGTACAGGGCAAGACAGCAGAAGCAGCGGAAAAGATGAAAAACGAGGCGCTGGTATTACAGGATGCCGGTGCCGACATGTTATTGCTGGAAGCCATTCCTGCCTCGCTCGGCAAGGAAATCACGGAACTGGTCAGGATACCTACTATCGGTATCGGTGCAGGTCCTGATTGCTCCGGCCAGGTATTGGTATTGCACGACTACATCAATGTCTTCCCCGGCAAGAAAGCACGCTTCGTGCGCAACTTCATGGAAGGCCAGACCAGTATAGAAGGCGCCACGCGTGCCTATGTTGCTGCCGTCAAGGACGGTTCCTTCCCGGCACCGGAACACTGCTTCTGAAAATAAAAAAGCCTGTTCGTAATGAACAGGCTTTTTTCATACCGGACTAAATTTGCTGCTTACAGCTGTTGTGCCGCAAAAGTATTGCAATCATTCAGCTGGCCGCGCTGTATGCCACGCTGGAACCAGCGTACCCGCTGCGCCGAAGTACCATGCGTGAACGAGTCCGGCACCACCACACCCTGCGATTGTTTTTGCAAGGCATCGTCACCAATTGCGCTGGCCGCTTTCAGTGCACTTTCCACATCACCGTCTTCCAGAATGCTGCGTGCCTGGTTCGCATGGTAAGCCCAGACCCCGGCAAAGCAATCCGCCTGTAACTCAACCTTCACCGACAAGGCATTCGCCTGCTTCTGTGTACCACCGCGACGTGCCTGGTCAACCTTGTCCATAATGCCGCTGATGTGCTGCACATGATGACCGACCTCATGTGCAATCACATAGGCTTGCGCAAAGTTGCTGGAAACACGGAAGCGGTCACGCATGGTCTGGAAAAATTCCAGGTCGATATATACCTTCTGGTCGCCCGGGCAGTAGAAAGGTCCTGCCGCCGTATCGCCAGTACCGCAGGCGGTCGGTGTCTGGCCGGAAAACAAGACCAGTTTCGGTTTGATATAAGACGCACCGCTATCGCGGAAAATCGGGGTCCATACATCTTCAGTGTCAGCCAGCACGGTTGCGACAAAACGTGCGGTCTGGTCATCCGCCGGCGGCCGTTGCGCCGGTGCCTGCTGCGATTGCAACTGGCCGGGACCACCGCTGAGCAGGCTGATGATGGTAGCCGGATTGATACCGAGGAAGTAGGAACCGAGCAAGGCGATCACGATAGTGCCTATGCCTATCGAGCGACCGCCGAAACCACCGCCGCCACTACCGCGCCTGTCTTCTACATTGTCGCTTTCGCGATTGCCTTCCCATTTCATGCGGCCTCCCCCGGCTTAAAACACGTTCCGCTAGCTTAGCGTTTTTCCAGTTGCTCGTAACGGGCAAAACTATTCTTCAGTTTTTCGTCGGCAGCATCCGGGCTATTAATCGTCACGTCCAGATCGTTCAGCAAACCGTCTTTCAAGCCATACACCCAACCGTGTATCGTCAGGTCCTGGCCGTTTTCCCAGGCATCCTGCACGATAGTGGTACGGCAGACGTTGGCTACCTGCTCAATCACGTTCAACTCGCACAGGCGATCATGCTGGGCCTGGGTCGGCAAAGCATCACCCAGATAACGGCCATGCTTTTGATGCACATCCTGCACGTGGCGCAGCCAGTTATCGGCCAGCCCGACACGACGCCCTGTCATCGCGGCGTGTACGCCCGAGCAACCATAGTGACCACAAACGATCACATGCTTGACGCGCAATACATCAATCGCAAACTGCAACACGGACAGGCAGTTCAAATCCGAATGCGCGACCACATTGGCGATATTGCGATGGACGAATAATTCGCCCGGCTGCAAGTCGACAATTTCATTTGCCGGGACCCGGCTGTCGGAACAGCCTATCCATAAATATTCGGGAGATTGCTGGGCGGCAAGTTTGGCGAAGAACTCCGGATCTTGCGCCACCATCGATGCTGCCCAATGTCGGTTTTTCTGAAACAGTTGTTCCAATTCAAGCGGTTCTTTTTTAGTCATCTTTTTCTATCATGCTGCGGACTGGCTACGCCGACGGCGTAGCCGCGATGGCTGCCATTTTATCTGGAATTGAACATCCCGGATAAAGAGCATTGCGCAGCGTGAAAACTATATGTGCGGGGAAAGGCCCGCTTTACGGTTCTGCTAACAGTTGTCGTTTGAGCTTGTCATCTACCGGTTTGTTACCCAGCCAGATGCGCAGTACGGCATTGTAGAAAGGTGTGTCAGCCAGCGGCTCAAGTATGCGCTTGCCATTCAGTTGCACCGTCATGCCCGCAGCAGGTAACCAATCCACCTGCAAGGCATCGCCTTCCTTCAACTGGGCAACGGATGCAAACATCGTATTGAATTTCGCCATCGAGGGTGCCAGCGTCGCACGCTCCGCCGCATCGGTGTTTTGCTCTATGCCGGTAGCAAATGCCTTGGCGAACTCATCGCTGGCAACGTCGCGCAACATTACGATGCTGACACGCCGTGCTCCCGTAGCCGCCAGTACATCGGCGGTCGAGGTTTTCTTTTCAGGCAGGTATAAACCCACTACATACACTTTGAAGATCAGCTTGCTGCGTATACCCGCCCCGTTCAGGCGCAAATCCTGATTCGCCAGCCGTACACTGTCATCCAGCCTGACCCCGGCCACTTCGACTGCTGCTGCGTTGCTGGCGAAGAACACGGCACTGCTTAAGGCCAGGATACAGCCTATAGCCCGGAACGGTTTCATAGTGTCTCCTGTGGTGGATGTGGAACCAGCATAGAAGCTTACGGCCCGGTGATCAACAAAAAAAATGCCGGTCGAATAATCGACCGGCATTTGGCAGGATTCAGGAAAGCTTACTCAAAGAATTCCTTGACCTTGTCTTTCCATGACTTGGTTTGCGGGCTGTGCTTGGAACCACCTTCTATCGTCAGTTGCTCAAACTCACGCATCAACTCTTTCTGGCGTTCGGTCAGGGTGACAGGTGTTTCCACCACCACGTGGCAGAACAGGTCGCCGGCATAGCCGGAACGTACACCCTTGATCCCTTTGCTGCGCAGGCGGAAGGTTTTACCCGACTGCGTACCTTCAGGAATCGTGAACGAAGCCTTGCCGTTCAGTGTCGGCACTTCGATTTCACCGCCCAATGCCGCTTTGGCAAACGAGATCGGAATCTCGCAATGCAAATCGTCACCATCGCGCTGGAACATTGGATGCTGCTTGATGCGGATTTCCACATACAGGTCGCCTGGCGGGCCGCCATTCATGCCCGGTTCACCGTTGCCGGACGAACGGATGCGCATGCCATCATCAATACCGGACGGGATTTTGACTTCCAGTGTCTTGTTGCGCTTGATCTTGCCGGCGCCGCTACAGGTACCGCAAGGCGACGGATTGATCTTGCCGCTACCATGGCATTTCGGACAGGTTTGCAGCACGCTGAAGAAGCCTTGCTGCATGCGGACCTGGCCATGACCACCGCAAGTCGTACAGTTGACCGGCGAAGTACCCGGCTTGGCACCGCTGCCATCGCAGGTTTCACAGTTGTCCCACGACGGTACACGTATCGTCGTGTCGTAACCATGCGCCGCCTGTTCCAGCGTAATTTCCAGGTTGTAGCGCAAATCGGCACCGCGATATACCTGCGGGCCGCCACGACCACCGCGACCACCACCGGCCTGGCCAAAAATGTCGCCAAAAATGTCGCCGAAGGCATCGGCAAAACCGCCGCCACCTCCGCCGCCACCCATATTCGGATCCACGCCGGCATGGCCATAGCGGTCATACGCGTCGCGTTTTTGCGGATCGGACAGCATCTCGTAGGCTTCTTTTGCCTCTTTGAATTTATCTTCCGCGCCCTTGCTGTCCGGATTGCGATCCGGATGGTGTTTCATTGCAAGCTTGCGATACGCCTTCTTGATTTCCTCGTCGGAAGCGCTCTTCCCTACGCCAAGAATTTCGTAAAAATCACGTTTTGCCATTTTGTAGGCGCCTTGTTCTATCTAAACTAAAACGCCGAATCGACGGTTTTTTAAGAACCATTCGACCCGGCGAGTCTGCACAGTACAGACGATGACAAACGCAAGACACTTCAAGACAGAAATTTGAAGTATCAAGCGGTGTCATGTATCCGACCGCTTGACCAATAAAAATTATTTGTCTTTCACTTCTTTGAAGTCAGCATCCACTACATCATCTTGCTGTGGTTTGCTGTCAGCGTGGTTGTGACCGGCATCACCTGCACCAGCATCACCACCGGCTGCACCTGCTGCCTGCTGCGCTTGCATATCGGCATACATTTTTTCACCGAGTTTTTGCGCTGCAGTCGTCACGGCTGCGGATTTTTCATCGATGGCCGCCTTGTCGCTGCCCTTCAATGCTTCTTCCAGCTCAGCAATCGCTGCTTCGATTTTTTCTTTCTCGCCGGCTTCCAGCTTGTCGCCGTATTCGGTCAAGGCTTTACGCGTCGAATGCACCAATGCATCGCCCTGGTTGTGTGCTTCTGCCAGTTCTTTCAGGCGTTTGTCTTCTTCTGCATTGGCTTCTGCATCCTGCACCATCTTTTGAATTTCTTCTTCGGTCAAACCGGAGTTTGCCTTGATGGTGATCTTGTTTTCCTTGCCGGTTGCCTTGTCTTTCGCGCCGACGTGCAAGATACCGTTGGCATCGATGTCGAAGGTCACTTCAATTTGCGGCGTACCACGTGCTGATGGTGGAATGCCTTCCAGATTGAATTCGCCCAGGGCCTTGTTACCAACTGCCATCTCGCGTTCACCCTGGAACACTTTGATGGTGACCGCAGGCTGATTGTCGTCCGCAGTCGAGAACACCTGGCTGAACTTGGTCGGGATGGTAGTGTTCTTTTGGATCATTTTGGTCATCACGCCACCCAGGGTTTCAATACCCAGCGACAACGGTGTCACGTCGAGCAACAACAGATCTTTACGATCGCCGGACAGAACCGAACCCTGGATCGCAGCACCGACAGCAACTGCTTCATCCGGATTCACGTCTTTACGTGGATCCTTGCCGAAGAAGTCTTTTACGGTTTCCTGCACTTTAGGCATACGGGTCATACCGCCGACCAGGATGATGTCATCGATGTCGGAAACTTTAACGCCAGCATCCTTGATCGCGGTGCGGCATGGTTCGATGGTTTTCGAGATCAGTTCTTCAACCAGCGATTCCAGTTTTGCACGGGTGATTTTCAAGTTCAAATGCACCGGTGCGCCGTTCGCCATCGCGATGTACGGTTCGTTGATTTCAGTTTGTTGCGACGACGACAGTTCGATCTTCGCGCGCTCAGCCGATGCTTTGATACGTTGCAGTGCAATCGCATCCTTGCTCAGGTCGAGGCCGTTGATTTTCTTGAATTCGTCGATGATGTAATCGATGATGCGTTGATCGAAATCTTCACCGCCCAGGAAGGTGTCGCCATTGGTCGACAGCACTTCGAATTGCATTTCACCATCCACGTCCGCGATCTCGATGATCGAGATATCGAAGGTGCCGCCGCCCAGATCGTACACGGCGATCTTGCGGTCACCCTTGCCGCCTTTGTCGAGGCCGAAGGCCAGCGCCGCAGCGGTTGGTTCGTTGATGATGCGCTTGACGTCCAGACCAGCGATACGGCCTGCGTCCTTGGTTGCCTGGCGTTGTGCATCGTTGAAGTAAGCAGGAACCGTAATGACGGCTTCAGTCACTTCTTCACCGAGGTAGTCTTCGGCAGTTTTTTTCATTTTGCGCAGGATTTCTGCAGAGATTTGCTGTGCGGCCAGCTTTTTGTCACGCACGGAAATCCATGCGTCACCGTTGTCGGCTTTGACGATTTGATACGGCATCATGCCGATATCTTTCTGCACTTCTTTTTCGTCGAATTTACGGCCGATCAGACGCTTGACTGCGTACAGCGTGTTTTTTGGATTGGTGACTGCCTGGCGCTTGGCCGGCGCACCGACCAGGATTTCGCCGTCTTCCTGATATGCGATCACGGAGGGCGTAGTACGCGCACCTTCCGAGTTTTCGATAACTTTCGGCTTGCCACCTTCCATGATTGCTACGCAGGAGTTGGTCGTACCTAAGTCAATACCGATTATTTTGCCCATGATGGAATTTCCCTTAATGTCTGTGATGCGAAACTGTTAAATACAAAATTTGTTAACGTCAATATGTGGCGTAAACAGATGCTTTCAAGTTATTTTTCTTGTGCAACCGTTACCAGCGCTGGACGCAACAAGCGATCTGCAATCAGATAGCCCTTTTGCAGCGTGTTGACGACTGTGTTTGGTTCCTGGTCTGCAGGAACCAGCGACATCGCCTGGTGCTTCATTGGATCCAGTTTGTCGCCCTGCTGTGGTTTGATTTCCAGCAGGCGATTCTTCTCGAACGCAGCATTGAGCTGTTTCAAGGTCATTTCCACGCCTTCCTTCAGTGATTCGACGGAAGGTGTTTCTACTTGCAACGCCATTTCCAGGCTGTCTTTCACCGGCAACAGCATTTCGGCAAAGCCTTCAATCGCGAATTTGTGCGCACGGGTCACATCTTCCTGGGCGCGACGACGGAAATTCTCGACTTCGGCTTTTGCACGCAAGAATGAGTCCTGCAATTCCTGTACGAGCAATTGGGACGCCGCGAGCTGCTCCTCCAAAGTAGGAGTAGGTGCAGAAGCCGCCTCAGCCGTTACCGGATCTTCGATCGACGCTGCTTGCTCAGCGTATTTATCTTGGTCTTGCATGAAAAAATCTCCAACAATCAATGAGTTATGACAAAAAATGCCAATGCGACAGTGCACATGGGGTTATCCCACACTATTTCAAGGGGTATTCCTGCGGACTTAGCAAAAATTCACGAAAAGCGATGATAAGCGCAGCAGTGGTGTCGTTGTTACAAAATTTCCCTGTTCATGGGATGGCATTTTTCCCGGCACGGACTAGGCTGTAATCAGGTGGCGGTATTCACCGCCACTGCTGCCGACAGGAGCCAGTCATGAAACTGCCGCTTATTTCCATGTCGATCCTTGCCTATACCGCCATGGCGACCACGGTTATTTGTTATACGACATTGTAAAACAATGCGCCTATCACTTAGCAGTCACAGCAGGGCAAAAGCGCGTATAGGCTGCTTTTACCCTCAATAAATGGGGGTTTATTGCAAAAATTCAAGGTTTTCCATATAAAAAGGCCCGTTTGGGCCGTTTTTATTGGTCCGCGCCAAGACGCCTGGCCTCTTCCCGTGAAATATGCGCCTGCTGCTCCTGCTCTTCGCGCAGCGAAGGTGGAACGATAGTCGGCCAGCCGATCAGGTGCAACTCCGTAATTTCCGCCATTGCCTTGATCCATGCATCGTCTTCATTCAGGCAGCCGATGTAGTTGAAGTCCTTGCCGCCGGCACTCATGAAATCATGGCGCGCTTCCATTGCGATTTCTTCCAGGGTTTCCAGGCAATCGCTGGTAAAACCCGGGCAAATTACGTCGACCCGGCCCATGCCTTCTTTCGCCAGCTTCTGCAGCGTCGGTGCGGTATAGGGTTGCAGCCATTCCGCCTTGCCAAAACGCGACTGGAAGGTGACCATGTATTGATCCGGCGTCAGCTCCAGTTCCTTGGCCAGCAGGCGCGCGGTTTTATGGCATTCGCAATGATAGGGGTCACCCAACGTCAGTGTGCGTTTGGGCACGCCGTGGAAACTCATGACCAGCTTGTCCGGTCGCCCGACCATGTCCCAATGCGCCAGCACCGATTTGCGCAAGGCACGGATGTAGGCATCGTGGTCGTGGTAATGCTTGATGAAGCGCAACTCTGGCACATTACGTTCCTGCGTGTAATGACTGAATACGGCGTCGAAGATGGATGCCGTCGTGGTGCCGGAATACTGCGGGTACGCCGGCAGGAACAGGATGCGTTCACAGCCGTCAGCCTTGAGCTGGCGCAGCACATCCGGCAGTGCCGGTTGGCCATAACGCATCGCATACACCACTTTGACTTTATGGCCGCGTTCGCCGAGGTAACCGTTCAGCAATTTGGCCTGCTTCTCGGTATGCACCTTCAGCGGTGAGCCTTCATTACTCCAGATCGACGCATATTTCCTGGCCGATTGTCCTGAACGAAATGGCAGGATGATCAGGTGCAGGATGAACCACCAGATGGCGCGCGGAATTTCCACTACACGCGGATCGGATAAAAATTGCTTGAGGTAACGCCTTACCGCAGACGTGGTGGGAGCATCGGGAGTGCCGAGGTTGACCAGCACAACGGCAGTTTTCGGCGTACTGCCATGGATATACGGCGGTTCTGTTCTAAAGGACATGAGCTCTCAATATTATTGGTCTTATGGGAAGCGGCGCCGCAGCGTCGCATGAATAAGCTTAGCTCAGTTTGCCAGCAATTCGCGTGCATGCGAACGGGTGGTGGCCGTGATTTCCAGCCCACCCAGCATACGGGCAATTTCCTCTACACGTGCATTACTATCCAGTGCATCGATAGACGACGCGGTTTTGCCATTGCTGCTTTGCTTGCTGACCTGGAAATGCTGGTTGGCCTGGCTCGCGACTTGCGGTAAATGAGTGACACACAATACCTGGCGATCCTGCCCGAGGCGGCGCAAGAGGCGGCCGACTACTTCCGCCACACCGCCACCGATACCGCTGTCGACTTCATCGAAAATCAGTGTAGGTGTCGCAGTCGCGCTCGACGTAATGACAGAAATAGCGAGTGCAATACGTGCCAGCTCGCCACCGGACGCGACCTTGGCCAGTGGCCGCGGCGTGGTACCGGCATGCGCCGCCACCATGAATTCAATTTGCTCCAGACCATATGAAGCTGGTTCGCACGGCTGCAAGGCAATTGCAAATTTGCCGCCGGTCATGCTGAGCTCCTGCATCGCGGCAGTGACTGCATCGCCCAACGCCTTGGCGGCTTTGCTGCGCGCCTTCGTGAGTTTCTGCGCTGCGCTGGTGTAGGCGGCTTTCAGTTTTTCTTCCTGCGCGCGCAAGGCATCGAGGTCACTGGCATCAGCCAGTTGCTTCAGCTGTGCCGACAGGGTTTCGAGTTCCTGCGGCAAATCGTCAGCCGCGACACGGAATTTACGTGAAGCCGAATGGATATTTTCCAGTCGCACTTCGACCTCGCGCAGGCGCGCCGGATCAAGCTCGACCCGGCTCAGGTAATCGTTGAGTGTGTAAACCGCTTCCTGCAACTGGATGCGCGCCGGTTCCAGTGCATCCAGCACCGGCTGCAAACCGGCGTCGAGATCGACCAGTTTACCGATACGCGTATTGAGCGAAGACAGTTGCGACAACATCGGAGTGTCGGCTTCTGAGATCAGGCTCAGTGCTTCCTGTGCGCCTTCGATCAGGCTGGCTGCATGCGACAGGCGGCTGTGCTCATTGCTGATGTCGGTCCACTCACCCGGCTTGACCGCGAGTTTTTCCAACTCGCCGACTTGCCACTCCAGGCGCTCGCGCTCCAGCAATACATTCTTCGCATTGGTTTCGAATTCTTCCCGTTGTCGCGCCAGTGCGCGCCAGGTTTTGTATGCGGCGGCAACCGCCTTGACCTCGTCCTGCAAACCGGCCTGGTTATCCAGCAGCACACGTTGCGCATCGGTTTTCAACAGGGATTGGTGCGCATGCTGGCCGTGGATATCGACCAGTTTTTCGCCCAGCTCGCGCAATTGCGTTGCGGTGGCGACGATGCCATTGATGAAGGCTTTGGAACGACCGGCGTTGTCGATTACGCGACGCAACAAGGCACCGCCATCTTCATTGCTGAATTCATTTTCCGCCAGCCACGCATCCAGTTCCGCACTGGCGGAAAACTCGGCGGTGATATCGGCTTTGGCAGCGCCCTCGCGCACAACGCTGGCGTCGCCACGACCGCCCAGCGCCAGGGCCAGCGCATCAATCAGGATGGATTTACCGGCGCCGGTTTCGCCGGTAAACACCGAGAAACCTGGGGCAAATTCCAGTTCGATGACATCGACAATGACAAAATCACGGATGGAGAGCGTGCGCAGCATGGGGATAGTGCGTTCCAGTTCATGCGTCCTCGTCACAATGCACTAATGGCGGATGTGACAGGCAGACGTTTAAATTCAAGTGATACAGGGGATAAGCGCTCGCAAGCCATAGCCGCACAACGCCTACCGTTTTATTTTAAGCGACCTTCTACCGACGGATATTCATTCCAATGCAGCTTTTCGCGCAGGGTATCGTAATAATTCCAGCCCTCCGGATGCAGGAAGGTAATCGTATGTTCGGAACGCTGTACGGTAATGCGGTCATGCTTGAGCAGGCGCGCCACCGATTGCATATCGAAATTGACACTGGCGTTACGTCCGCTCATGACTTCAATCACGATCACGCTGCTGTCCGGCACGACGATAGGACGATTCGACAAGGCATGGGGGGCAATCGGCACCAGTCCGATACCTGTCAGGCTGGGATGCAAAATCGGGCCTCCGGCCGACAGGGCATACGCACTGGAGCCGGTAGGTGTCGCCACGATCAAGCCGTCCGAACGCTGGTTGTACATGAAATGGCCATCGACTTCGACGCGCAACTCAACCATGCCGGCACCTGAACCGCGCGACAGCACCACATCGTTGAAGGCCAGCGTGCTGTACATCGGTTCGCCTTCGCGTTCTATCGAACCTTTCAACAGCGTGCGTTGCTCGGAACGGACTTTACCGCTCAGCATTTCCTTGAGCAGCGGCATCATCTGGTCCAGCGAAATATCGGTCATAAAACCGAGACGTCCCTGGTTTACCCCGATCAGCGGGACATTGTAGGGTGCCAGTTGGCGTGCGATGCCCAGCATGGTGCCGTCGCCACCGACTACAATAGCGGCATCCGCGCACTCGCCGATTTCCGGCAAAGTCATGGCATCGTAATCGGTCAAAGAGAAATTGAGGGCTGTTTCCGCCTCGAAAATGACTTTGCGGCCGGTACTGCCCAGGCAGTCGGCAATATCCGTCAACGATTTCGCAATTCCGCCGGCCATATGTTTGCCGACGATAGCGATCGTATTAAAACTGGATGGATGTGGTGTGTGTGGGGTAAGCGACATGCTGCAGATTAGACCATAATTTGTCCTTCTTTTGGCCTTCTCTTGCGCTATGCAATGCATCATCTACGTAAATGATTGAGTAAGCACCATGACGTCCCAGCCGACACCGCATTCCCCTCCTCCGCCAATCAAGGCTATCCTGTTCGATCTGGACGACACCTTGTGGCATCTGGCCCCGACCCTGGTCAGGGCCGAAGCCATTTTGTACGACTGGCTGAATGTGCACATCCCGGGGGTCACACAACGCTTCAGCAATGAAGAACTGCGCGCGTTGCGCATGGAATTGCTGCCTACCGATCCGCAATTTCAATTCAATGTATGGGCTTTGCGCCACGCCGCACTGACACGTGCCTGTCATTTAACAAGTGAAAACAAGGATCTGGTCGACCAGGCGATGGCGGTTTTTTCGGTTGCGCGTAATGCGGTGAATCCGTTTGACGATGTGGTGCCGGTGTTAAGCAGCCTGAACGAACGCTATCTGCTCGGCTCGGTTTCCAACGGTTTTGCCGACCTTGGCGAAATCGGCCTGGCAGCACATTTCAAGGTCTCGATCGCGGCACACCAATTCGGCAGCGCCAAACCGGGCGCGGAAATTTTCCATGCCGCCTGCGCAGCTTTGGCAGTAGAACCGCATGAAGCAGTTTACGTCGGCGATGATCCGAAACTGGATATCGAAGGCGCACAAAACGCCGGTTTGCGCGCGGTATGGATGAACCGTTTTGACCATACGCTGCCGGCCCATATCGTGCCGGATGCCAGCTGCACCAACTTATATGAGCTCGATGCCTGGCTAAAGCGCGCATAATGGTCGCCATGCCCCTGCGGTCTTGCCCTTGCCGCCCGGCATGGCCACTCATACAATAGCGATACTATGCAACTTGATAACCGTGCCCAAACCCTGCTGAAAGCCCTGGTCGAACGCTATATTGCGGATGGCCAGCCGGTGGGCTCGCGCGAGCTTTCCAAGATATCCGGACTGGAACTGTCGCCCGCCACCATCCGCAACATCATGGCGGACCTGGAAGAGATGGGCTTTGTCGCCAGCCCGCACACGTCCGCCGGCCGGGTCCCGACACCGCGCGGCTATCGCGTCTTCGTCGATACGCTGCTGACTGTGCAATCCATCGATGAAAGCGCACTTGAGTCGAAGTTACAGACTTCTCTGCAAACCGGCTCGTCGCAAAAGATCATTTCAAATGCGGCGCAAATCCTGTCTTCGCTATCGGAGTTCGCCGGCATCGTCATGACGCCGCGGCACGAATCGGTATTCCAGCAAATCGACTTCCTGCGCCTGTCGGAAAAGCGCATCCTGCTGGTCATCGTCAGCCCGAGCGGCGACGTGCAAAACCGCCTGCTGCTGACTGATGTCGATTACTCGCCGAGCCAATTGATACAGGCTGCAAACTACATCAACCAGAATTATGGCGGCCTCAGCTTCGACGAAGTAAGGATACGTTTGCAAGGCGAACTGAAGCAGTTGCGCGACGATATGACACGTTTGATGCAGGCGGCGGTCGAAGCCGGCAGCGATGCGATGAATGACAATAGCGATGACGTCGTCATTTCCGGCGAGCGCAATCTGCTCAGCGTCAGCGACCTGTCATCGAATATGGTGTCGCTACGGCAGTTGTTTGACCTGTTCGAACAAAAAACCAGCCTGATGCAATTGCTGGATGTCTCGAACAAGGCGACCGGTGTACAAATCTTTATCGGCGGCGAATCCAACCTGGTGCCGATGGACCAGATGAGCGTGGTGACTTCGCCCTATACCGTCAACGGCAAGGTAGTCGGCACTTTGGGCGTCATAGGCCCGACCCGCATGGCGTATGAACGCGTAATCCCTATCGTCGACATCACTGCCAAGTTGCTATCGAACGCACTCAGCCACTCTTCCAGCTAAATCAACGCTGCTGAAAACAAAAAAACCATGCCGGCCGCAAAGCCAGCATGGTTTTTTATCGGGTCTTGTCGTCTTATTTTTTAGCTTTTTGGCAATTTTTGCAATGACCGTACAAGGCCAGTGCATGATCTGCAATTTCAAAGCCGTGTTCTTCGGCAATACGGACCTGGCGTTTTTCAATTTCCGCATCGAAAAACTCTTCCACCTTGCCGCAGTCGAGGCAAACCAGATGGTCATGGTGTGAGCCTTCGTTCAGTTCGAATACGGCTTTGCCGGTTTCGAAATGGTTACGCTGCAGCAAGCCGGCTTGTTCGAATTGCGTCAAAACGCGGTACACGGTTGCCAGGCCGACATCCAGATTGTCGGCCAGCAACATCTTGTAGACGTCTTCCGCACTCAGGTGGCGTACTTCGGCAGTCTGGAAAATATCGAGGATTTTCAGACGTGGCAGGGTCGCTTTGAGACCGCTGGCTTTTAACTCGGATGGATTGTTCGGCATGTTCTTGCTCATATTAAGGATATCTGCCTTATCATATAGTGTTTTCGTACAATTGCTCAATCCCTTGAGACCCCATATGCAAATGCTGCCCCGTCATTCTAATCGCGCCCCGGCCCTCGCTGCTACTTTTTGCCTGTTATTGGCAAGCGTACTCACAGGCTGTGCGTCGAAAAACCCGCTGATAGATGAACCGGCACCGGTAGCCGCCGCCAAACCGGCTGCGAAACCTGCCGCCAAGCCGGCACCAGTCGCAGTTCAGGCCAGCGAAGAAAAAGTGCTTGCAGATACAGCCGTAGCGGCAGAAGCACCTGCGGTCGCTGCTGCGCCTGCAGCCGAGGCCACGCAAGCCGCTGTGGCCGAAGCCAAGCCTGTCGCCGCGGTTGCCGCCGCACCAGCCGCCACCAGTGGCGTGCAAGTCAAACGTGAAAAACGCTTCCTTGGCATTTTCTCCCCTTACCGTCCGGATATCCAGCAAGGCAACTTCGTTTCGCAGGAAATGGTCGCGCAACTGAAAGAAGGCATGACGCAAGACCAGGTTATCTTCCTGCTCGGCACGCCTTTGCTGACCGATGTATTCCACGGCGATCGCTGGGACTATGCGTTCCGCATGCAAAAAGGTAATGGCGAAATCACCAGCAGCCGCGTCACGGTCCACTTCAAGGACAAGCTGGTTTCGTCCTTCGAAGGCGGTGGTGACCTGCCAACCGAAAAAGATTACCTGGCACGTATCGCCGACAAAGCCAAAGCGGCAAACAAATAATCAACAGAATCTGAACACATGAATCAACTGAAAATCGCGGTAGCGGGTGCGTCCGGCCGCATGGGCCATATGCTGATCGAAACCATCCTGGAAGCACAGGATGCCACGCTCACCGGCGCACTGGATATCGCCGCATCGCCGGCCGTAGGCAGCGATGCCGCCGCCTTCCTTGGCAAACCTGCCGGCGTACAGATCGAATCCGACTTCGCCAAAGGCCTCGCCAATTCCGAATTCCTGATCGACTTCACTCGTCCTGAAGGCACCTTGCAGCACCTTGAGTACTGCGCCGCACACAATATCAAGATGATCATCGGCACCACCGGTTTCGATGCGGCCGGCAAAGCCGCCATCGCCGCCGCCGCTGAAAAGACCGCGATCATGTTTGCGCCGAATATGAGCGTAGGCGTCAACGTCACGATGAAATTGCTGGAAATGGCCGCAAAGAATTTCTCCGAAGGCTATGACATCGAAATCATAGAAGCCCACCACCGTCACAAGGTCGATGCACCATCCGGCACTGCGATCAAAATGGGTGAAGTGATTGCCGGTGCACTCGGCAAGGAATTGAACGATGTCGCCGTCTGGGCACGCGAAGGCGTGACCGGCGCGCGCGACCCATCGTCGATCGGCTTTGCCACCGTACGCGGCGGCGATATCATCGGCGACCACACCGTGCTGTTTGCCGGCATCGGCGAACGCATAGAGATTTCACACAAATCGTCCAGCCGCGTCAGCTATGCACATGGCAGCCTGCGCGCTGCGCGCTTCCTGGCCGACAAGAAAACCGGTTTGTACGATATGCAGGACGTACTCGGTTTGCGCTGATCGCAGACACAACCATCACTGACAGACTCGGATCGACACCATGAATTCAACAGCAGCAGATCAGGGCCTCGGACTCGCGCATTACTGGGCACAAGGTGATGCGGTATCGCACTCGGTTGCCTATGTGCTGCTGATCATGTCCATCCTCAGCTGGTACTACATCCTGTCGAAAGCCTGGAGTTCATGGCGCATCCGCAAAAGCGCAGCGGCGCTCGACGGTTTCTGGCAAGCGCCGACACTGACCGATGCGATCGCGACGATCAGGCGCAGCGATAGCGAAAACGTCTATACGCCGCTGGCTGCGCAAAGCGTCGAAGCCGCCAACATCAAGCCGCATGCGAATTCACTCAACGCCAATACCGATCCCGGCGAACTGATTACACGTACCCTGCGCCAGGAAATCAATCGCGTCTCGTCGCGCCTCGAAACCGGCCTGACACTGCTCGCATCAGTCGGCTCGACCGCGCCGTTTATCGGCCTGTTCGGTACTGTCTGGGGCATTTACCACGCGTTGGTCGCAGTCTCTTCGTCCGGCACGATACAAATCGACAAAGTAGCCGGTCCGGTCGGCGAAGCATTGATCATGACCGCGCTCGGCCTGGCCGTGGCAATCCCGGCAGTGCTGGCCTATAACGCATTTACCCGCGTCAATCGCGTCACACTGGCTGAACTCGACGCCTTTGCCCACGATTTGCACGCCTACCTGACTACCGGCGCACGCGTCGGCAAGTAAGCCCACCGGGAGACGATATGGCATTCGGCGGATTCAACGACAAGCAGCAAGCCGGTCCGATGGCAGACATCAATGTCACGCCCATGGTGGACGTCATGCTGGTGTTGCTGGTGATTTTCATCATCACCGCGCCCTTGTTCACGCATGCAATCAAACTCGACCTGCCTAGTGCGCAATCGGCGCCGGCACCGACCGAACCGACCACCATTTCGCTCTCCATCAATGGCGCCGGTGCCGTGTTCTGGAACAACGATGCCGTGACGCTGGATGATCTCAACACCAGGTTGGCCGCCGCGTCCAAACAACAGCCGCAACCGCAGGTGCAATTGCGCGCTGACAAGGGGACACGCTATGAGGTCATTGCGCAAGTGATGGCATCCGCACAAGGCAATGGCATCACCAAGCTCGGCTTTGTGACCGAAGTACCGCAATCCACCAAGAAATAACTCCATGGCTGTCGTTCATTTAAACGGTGCAAACATCACCGACTGGCCATCCTTTCACAGCGCCTGCAAGGCTGCCTTCGGTTTCCCGGATTTCTATGGCGATAATATGGATGCCTGGGTCGATTGCATGAGTTATTTGCGCGATGAAGACGGCATGACGAAATTCCGCCTGAAGCCGGCGGAAAAACTCCAGATCATCGTCGATCATGCAGATATCCTGCAGAAAAAAGCCCCTGACATCCTCGAAGATGTTGCCTTCTGCATAGAGGCAATCAACGAGCGCTACGCCGATTACGGCGAAAATCCTGCGCTGGAACTCAAACTGGCCTAGTTTGAGCCCGCCTCGGTGGGTGAACCAGTATAATCACGGGTTCACATTCACTTTTGGCTCCATCCGTCATGCAAGATAAATACAGCCCCGCCGAAGTAGAAAAATCGGCGCACGACCACTGGCAGGCAATCGACGCTTACAAAGCCGTCGAAAACGCCAAGGATAAAAACGGCAAGGACAAGAAGAAGTTCTATGCCTGCTCTATGCTGCCGTACCCATCCGGCAAACTGCACATGGGGCATGTGCGCAACTACACCATCAATGACGTGATGTACCGCTACCTGCGGATGAACGGCTACAACGTGCTGATGCCTATGGGCTGGGACGCGTTCGGCATGCCGGCGGAAAACGCGGCGATGGCCAACAATGTGCCACCGGCGCAATGGACTTACGCCAACATCGATTACATGAAGACGCAGATGGCCTCGATGGGCCTGGCGATCGACTGGTCACGCGAAATGACCGCCTGCCGTCCGGAATACTACAAATGGAACCAGTGGATGTTCCTGAAGATGCTGGAAAAAGGCATCATCTACAAAAAAACCGGGACCGTGAACTGGGATCCGATCGACCAGACCGTACTCGCCAATGAGCAAGTCATCGATGGTCGCGGCTGGCGCTCGGGCGCGCTGATCGAAAAGCGTGAAATCCCGATGTACTACGCACGCATCACCGATTACGCCGAAGAATTGCTGGACCACGTCGACAATAAATTGCCGGGCTGGCCGGAACGCGTGCGCATCATGCAATCGAACTGGATCGGCAAATCGACCGGCGTCCGCTTTGCATTCACGCATGACATCGCTGAAGAAGGTAAGCTGATCAACGACGGCAAGCTGTGGGTCTTCACCACCCGCGCTGACACCATCAAGGGCGTGACGTTCTGCGCGGTGGCACCGGAGCACGCACTGGCGACCTTCGCCGCGAAATCGAATCCGGAACTGGCCGACTTCATCGCCGAGTGCAAACTCGGCAGCGTCATCGAAGCCGATATGGCGACGATGGAAAAGAAAGGCATGCCAACCGGCCTCTTCGTCAAACACCCGCTGACCGGCCAACTGGTCGAAGTCTGGGTCGGCAACTATGTACTGATCACTTACGGCGACGGCGCCGTGATGGGCGTACCGGCACATGACGAACGTGATTTCGCCTTTGCGCAAAAATACGTATTGCCTATCCACCCGGTCATCGATGTACCGGGCAAGACTTTCTCCGACGTTGCCTGGCATGAATGGTATGGCGACAAGGAAAACGGTCGCTGCATCAATTCCGGCAAATACGATGGCCTGAACTACCAGCAAGCAGTCGATGCGATTGCCGCCGACCTGGCCGAACTCGGCCTCGGCGAAAAGAAAATCACCTACCGCCTGCGCGACTGGGGTATTTCCCGCCAGCGTTACTGGGGCACCCCGATTCCTATCATCCACTGCAAGGATTGCGGTGATGTACCGGTACCGGAAAAAGATTTGCCTGTCGTCCTGCCGGAAGATTGCGTACCAGACGGTAGCGGCAACCCACTGAATAAACACGAAAAATTCCTGCACGTCGATTGCCCGCAATGCGGCAAACCGGCGCGTCGCGAAACCGACACCATGGATACCTTCGTCGATTCGTCGTGGTACTACATGCGCTATTGCTCGCCGAACAGCAGCGACGCCATGGTCGACAGCCGTAACGATTACTGGATGCCGATGGACCAGTACATCGGCGGTATCGAACATGCGGTCCTGCATTTGCTGTACGCACGCTTCTGGACCAAGGTCATGCGTGACTTCGGCCTGGTCAAATTCGACGAGCCGTTCACCAACCTGCTGACGCAGGGCATGGTGCTGAACGAAACCTATTTCCGCGAAGATGCCAGCGGCAAGAAGACCTGGTTCAACCCGGCCGATGTGCAACTGCAACTCGACGACAAGGGTCGCCCTGTTTCTGCTGTCCTCAGCAGCGATGGCAAGGCAGTCGAAATCGGCGGCACCGAAAAAATGTCGAAGTCGAAAAACAATGGCATCGATCCGCAAGCGCAAATCGATCAGTACGGTGCGGATACCGCCCGCCTGTTCACCATGTTTGCCTCGCCACCGGAACAGACACTGGAATGGTCGGGTGCCGGTGTCGAAGGTGCGAACCGCTTCCTGCGCCGCGTCTGGGCCTATGGCTACAACCAGGCGACGCGCGTGGCAAACGCATCTGCATTTGATTTCGCCTCATTGCCTGAAGCGCACAAAGCCTTGCGCCGTGAAACGCACAAGATCCTGCAGCAGGCGGATAACGATTACAAACGCATCCAGTACAACACCGTGGTGTCAGCCAGCATGAAAATGCTGAACACGCTGGAAGCGGCGAAGCTGGATGATACGCCGGCATCGAATGCCGTCATCAGCGAAGGCCTCAGCATTTTCCTGCGCATCCTGAATCCGGTCGCGCCGCATATCACCCACGCGTTGTGGCAGGAACTCGGCCTGGCCAAAGTACACGGCGACATCCTCGATGCACCATGGCCGCAGGTCGATCCGGCAGCGCTGGAGCAGGCCGAGATAGAAATGATGATCCAGGTGAACGGCAAGCTGCGCGGCAGCATCATCGTCGCCAAGGATGCGGACAAAGCCAGCATAGAAGCAGCAGCGCTGGCCAATGAAAGCGTGCAGAAATTCATCGAAGGCACGCCGAAGAAAATCATTGTGGTACCGGGCAAACTGGTTAACATCGTTGCCTGATTTGACGTATCTAATTTGACGTAACAACTGACGCAGGATTATTCATGTTTAAAAATCGCCGTCTTCTTACCTTGGTGCTGGCTTCGACCCTCTTGCTGTCTGCCTGCGGCTTCAAGCTGCGCGGCACCATCCTGGGTGGTGACCTGCCGTTCAAGTCGATTTATATCGCAGCACCGGAAAACTCTACGCTGGGTAGTGAGTTGCGTCGTTATATCCGCGGCAGCGGCGAACTCGAAATCAAGCAAAGGGCAGAAGACGCCGAAGCCATCCTGGAAATCGTCAGTGAAACCCGCAACAAGGTCATCCTCTCGCTCAACAGCCAGGGTCGCGTGCGCGAATACGTGTTGTACTACCATGTCACTATCCGTGTACGGAATAATGCCGGCGTCGAATACATGGCACCAACCCTCATCACCCTGAAACGCGACCTCAGTTATAACGAATCGCAAGTTCTGGCGAAGGAAGCGGAAGAAGCGATGCTGTACCGTGATATGCAATCCGACCTGGTACAACAAATCCTGCGTCGCATGGCGGCTATCAAACCGGCGGATGATGCAACTGCGGATTGATGCGCTCGACGCTCATCTGAACAAGCCGTTGGCCGGCTTGTATGTCATCACGAGCGATGAGCATTTGCTGGCACTGGAAGCGGCCGACAAGATACGCAAGGCGGCGCGCGCGCAGGCCTATTCCGAACGCGAAGTATTGGTGGTTGACCGCAGTTTCAAATGGGGTGAATTGCTGGCTGCCAATCAATCGCAATCGCTGTTCGGTGACAAGAAACTGATAGAACTGCGCATCCCTACCGGCAAACCGGGCAAGGATGGCGGCAAGGCGCTGCAGGATTATGCGGCCTCGCTGAGTCCTGACAATGTCACGCTGATTACGCTGCCCAAACTCGATTGGGCCACGCAAAAAGCAGCCTGGGTTACCAGCCTGCAGCAAGCCAGTGTGTATATCGACATCCCGCTGATCGAGCGCGCGCAATTGCCTGCCTGGCTTGGAGTGCGCCTGGCGGCACAACGCCAAAGCGCGAATCGCGAATGCCTGGACTTCATCGCAGATCGGGTGGAAGGCAATTTGCTGGCCGCCCATCAGGAAATCCAGAAGCTGGCTTTGCTGTATCCGGAAGGACCTTTGAGCTTTGAGCAAATCCATGACGCGGTACTGAATGTCGCGCGCTACGATGTCTTCAAACTGAATGAAGCGATGCTGAGTGGCGATACCACCCGCCTGGTGCGCATGCTGGAAGGTTTGAAAGGCGAAGGCGAGGCCTTGCCGCTGGTGTTGTGGGCGGTGGCCGAAGAAGTACGCACCTTGCTCAAGCTGAAAGCCGGCGTGGCGCAGGGACGTCCTTTGAGCCAGTTAACAAAAGAATATCGCATCTGGGGCCCGCGCGAACGCCTGGTCGAACCCGCACTGCGCCGCCTTAAACTGGCGACGCTGGAGAGCGCGCTGCAAGAAGCCGCACAAATCGATAAGATGGTGAAAGGTTTGCGCGCCAAACAGTTTTCCGGCGACGCCTGGGATGCCATGCTGCAACTGGGCCTGAAGATAGCCCGCGGCTAGTTTGCAGCTGTCACGGCTTGCAATAACCGTTCATACACGCCATATAAGTTATTCAGGTTTTAATATCAATCGTCACACCAACCATTCCTTAGCAAAATGGATATCAAGCAATACATGAAAGAAGTCGGTCAACGGGCACGCAAGGCATCGCGCGCCATGGCCAAGGCTGACACCGCTGCCAAGAACCAGGCCTTGCTCTTTATCGCTACGGCGATACGACGCGAAGCCGACGCCTTGCGTGCGGCTAACCAGCTCGATCTGGAAGCAGCCCGCGCCGGTGGCCTGGCCCCTGCCCTGCTCGATCGCCTGACACTGTCCGACAAAGCCATCGCCACCATGGCCGAGGGGCTGGAGCAAATCGTCGCCTTGCCTGATCCGATTGGTGAAATCTCGAACATGAAATACCGTCCGACCGGCATCCAGGTCGGCCAGATGCGCGTGCCGTTGGGCGTGATTGGCATCATTTACGAAGCGCGTCCGAATGTGACGGTCGATGCTGCCGGCCTGTGCATCAAGAGCGGCAATGCCACCATCCTGCGCGGCGGCTCCGAAGCCATCCATTGCAACCAGGCCCTGGCCAAACTGGTCAACGAAGGCCTGGCGGCAGCCGGTTTGCCGGCTGATGCCGTGCAAATCGTCGCAACCACGGACCGTGCCGCAGTCGGTGAACTGATCACCATGCCGCAATACGTAGACGTCATCGTGCCACGCGGCGGTAAAGGCCTGATCGAACGCCTGATGCGTGAAGCCACCGTACCTATGATCAAACATTTGGATGGTATTTGCCACGTCTATATCGACGACAAGGCCGACCTGAAAAAAGCGCTGGATATTTGCTTCAATGCGAAGTGCCATCGCTACGGTACTTGCAACACCATGGAAACACTACTGGTGGCGCGTAGCGTCGCTGCTGCCGTCTTGCCTGAACTCGCCAAGCTGTATGCAACGAAAGAAGTAGAGTTGCGCGGCGACGATGAAGCACGTGCCATCCTGCAAGGCTATCCGCACCTGGCCAGCGCGACGGAAGAAGACTGGAGCACCGAATACCTGGCCGCCATCCTGTCGGTCAAAATCGTTGGCAGCCTGGATGAAGCCATTGATCACATCAACACTTATTCGTCGCAACACACCGACGCCATCGTGACCGAGGATTACACCCGTGCGATGCGCTTCCTGCGGGAAGTCGATTCAGCATCGGTCATGATCAATGCATCGACCCGCTTTGCCGACGGCTTTGAATATGGTCTGGGTGCCGAAATTGGCATCTCCAACGATAAATTACATGCACGCGGACCAGTGGGTCTCGATGGCTTGACGTCGCTGAAATATGTTGTTTTCGGGCACGGGGAAGTACGTGTTTAATGCCGTGCAAAGGAGTGTTGCCTTGCAAGGCAACACCGTTCCGCAGGCACAGGGCATTGCCCTGCGCAAGTCCTTCTTCACTTAGCAGGAAAATCACATGCTCTGGATTAAATCGCTGCACATCGTATTCGTCATCTCCTGGTTCGCCGGCCTGTTTTACCTGCCGCGCATCTTCGTGAATCTGGCGATGGAAACCGATGCCACTGCGACCACGCGCCTGCTGCTGATGGCACGCAAGCTGTACCGCTTCACCACCATCCTGGCGGTACCGGCGGTATTGTTTGGCGTAGGCCTGCTGTACTACGGCTTCGGCCAAAGTCCAGGCAGTGGCTGGCTGCATGCGAAAGTGGTGCTGGTGATTTTGGTCATCGGTTACCAACATGCCTGCAACTCTTTGCTGAAAAAATTTGAGCATGGCGTCAATAAGCGCAGTCATACCTGGTTTCGTTGGTTCAACGAAGTGCCTATCGTCCTGCTGCTCGCCATCGTGATCCTGGTCGTGGTCAAACCGTTTTAAACATTTTTCGGAGCCTCCATGGCCAAGATCTGCGAATACTATTTTGCGCCCCAGTCACCGTGGGCCTACTTCGGCCATGCGCGCCTGATCGCACTGGCGAAGCAATACGATGTGCAAATCGACATGAAGCCCATCGATTTGCCCAAGCTGTTCAGTGTCTCCGGTGGTTTGCCCCTGGCGAAACGGCCACCGCAACGCCAGGCCTATCGCCTGGTCGAACTCAAGCGCTGGAGCGCCCATCTCGGCTTGCCGCTCAACCTGCAACCGAAGTTTTCCCCTGCTTCCGGTGATGCCGCGTCCAAGCTGATCATCGCCACCAAGTTTGCGCATGGCACAGATGCAGCACTGGAATTGACCAGCGCCATCATGCATGCCTTCTGGGCCGAGGATAAAAACATCATGGATGCAGATACGCTGGCCGGATTGGCAAGTGCCGCCGGGCATGATGGTGCGGCATTGGTGAAAGCATCGGAAACCACCAGCGTACAGAATGAGTACGAACAATTCACCAACGATGCGATGGCCGCCAGTGTCTTCGGTGCACCATGGTATATCGTCGACGGCGAAGCCTTCTGGGGCCAGGACCGCCTGGATTTCGTGGAACGCGCATTCCAGAAATAAAAGCAGCAATACAGTATTTGGCAACACCAGCAACATCAGTAGCAACAAGCTTCGCGCGACGCATCACCATGATGTGGTCGCGCGTCTATTTTTATAACGGATAAAGGGTTCCCCATATGTCTTCATCACATTCTTATTTTTGCCCATGCCCGCGCGGCCTGGAAATCGCCCTCGCTGAAGAACTCAACGAAATCGCGCTGCTCGATAAAACCCTGAAGGTACACACCCAGGTACCGGGTGGCGTGCATTGCTCAGGCACATTGCAGGATGCGTATCGCATCAACCTGCATTCCCGCATCGCCTCGCGCGTACTGATGCGTATGGCACATGCCAGCTACGCCACCGAAAACGATATTTATGACCTGACACTGGCGCAAGCCTGGGAAGACTGGTTTGAAGTCGACCACACGATACGCATCGACGTCACTGCCATCAAATCGCCATTGCGCAGCCTGGAATTCACCACGCTGAAGATCAAGGATGCGATCTGCGACCGCTTCCGCGACATTTACAACCGTCGTCCTTCGGTCGATACCAAAATGCCGGATATGCGCATCGTCGGCTTCCTTGATGCACGCACTTTCACGCTCTACCTCGATACTTCCGGCGAAGCCCTGTTCAAACGTGGCTGGCGCATGGAAACCGGCGACGCGCCACTGCGCGAAAACCTGGCGGCCGGCCTGTTGCGCACCTCGGGCTGGAAGCCCGGCATGACCTTGTTCGATCCGATGTGCGGTTCCGGCACCATCCTCGCCGAAGCGGCGCAAATGCTGGCCGGTATCCCGCCCGGCCTGCACCGCGATTTCGCCTTTGAAAAATTTGCCGGTTTCAGCAAGGACGAATGGGCGGCTATCAAAGCCAGCGTCAAGCCAAATCCGTTGCCAACCGAACCGACCATCTTCGGCAGCGATATTTCCGGTGACATGGTCTCCATGACGCGCAACAACCTGAACAAGGCCGGTATACGCTTCGAAGTCCCGCTCAAGCAAATTGAAGCGCAGGAAGTCAAAGCGCCCAGCGAAACGCCAGGCATCCTGCTGACCAATCCGCCTTATGGCGAGCGTATCGGCGTGCGTGGCGACAGCACGGTGGAAGCCGATGATATGGCGAAGGAATTCTTCAGCGCCTTTGGCACCACGCTCAAGCAACGCTTCGCCGGCTGGAAAGTCTTCCTGTTCACCGCCGACCTCGGTTTGCCGAAACTGCTGCGCTTGAAAGAAGCACGTAAAACGCCGTTCTTCAACGGTGCACTGGAATGCCGTTTGTTCCGTTTCGACATGGTGGCCGGCTTCAATCGCCGTGAACAAGCGATCCCGAAGACCGAGCCAAAACAATAAAGCTACTGAAGTCTCCTGACAGTATGCTGTCAGGAGCACCCGCGCATAATGCTCCATGCCATTTGGCATTTCCTGCGAGGACATCATGCAAACAAAAATAAACTGGTTCGAAATTCCTTCCAACGACTTTGCACGCGCCACACGTTTTTACGAAACACTGTTTGACACCACACTGCGGATAGAAGGTGCAACTGCCGACCTGATGCAGATGGCCATCTTCACCAGTCCTGACGGTGACACCTGTGGCTGTGTAACGCATAGCGAACATCAAAAACCCAGCAGCAACGGCACCATGATTTACCTGGATGCGGGCGCTTCTATCGATGCCGTCATACAACGCATCGCACCGGCCGGTGGCAAAGTATATGTACCAAAGACACAATTGCCAGACGACATAGGTTATATGGCGCATTTCGTCGATACCGAAGGCAATCTGATCGGCCTGCACGCCATGCACTAAACCTCGATCATCAGCATCACGGGCAACTGGACGCTGGCGCAAGCATTTGTCAAAATGAAGCGCCTGACGTTCTCTGCGCCCGGCCTTCCTGTCACTGGAGTATCCGTATGCTGCAGCCCCTACTGATTATCAAAAAACATCATGCGCCGTGCTGAACGCCTGTTCCAGATCGCGCAATATTTGCGCGGCCGTCGACTGACCACGGCCTTGCAACTATCGGAATGGCTATATGTCTCCGAGCGGACGATTTATCGCGACATCCGTGACCTGTCCCTGTCAGGAGTACCCATCGAAGGCGAAGCCGGGGTCGGTTATCGGGTCAAGGCCGGTTTCGACTTACAGCCCTTGATGTTTTCCAGCGATGAGATAGAAGCATTGGTGGCAGGCATGCGCATGGTGCAAGCCTGGGGCGGACCGCAACTGGCGGCCTCCGGGGCCGCCGCACTGGCCAAGATCACGCTCGCCCTGCCGCGCGAAAAACGCGATTTCGTCGAAGCCACGCCTTTGTTTGCCCCTGATTTCCATATCGAAGCCAGCCATGGTGAGCGACTGGAAAATATACGCCAGGCGATAGGCAAACAAAACAAACTGCGGCTCGACTACGTCGATGCCAAACAACAAGCCAGTTGCCGCACAATCTGGCCACTGGCGCTGTATTTCTGGGGCAGCGGCTGGTCTATCGCCGCCTGGTGCGAGACCCGCAGCGATTTTCGCTCCTTCCGCCTTGATCGCGTCCAGGCGCTCGCCGATGACGGCCCTTACACCGGCGTCAGTGGGCGTCGACTGGCCGATTTTGTGCGTGCCATGAAACGCGAGATGAGCTGCAACTGAAGCTGCCCATCCGCGCCCTCTTTCAATACGACAACAGACGTTTACAGCCGCCGTCAGCGCGCCCGGCTTGATTGGGCTATGCTTTTCCTTTTGCCACGCAGGAGCATCCCATGTCGCATAGCGCCGCCTTACAGTTAAAAGACCCCACCATCCTGCGTAATCACGCATACATCAACGGGGCATGGATAACGGGCAAGGCCAGCTTCGACGTCAACAATCCGGCCGATGGCAGCAAAATTACCGATGTACCCAATCTGGGCACACAGGAAACCGAGCAAGCGATACAAGCCGCGCATGCAGCCTTCCCTGCCTGGGCCGCCAAAACCGGCAAGGAACGTGCCGGCATCATGCGCATATGGTTCGATCTCATCATCGCGAATGCGGACGACCTCGCCGCGCTCATGACGGCAGAACAAGGCAAGCCATTGATCGAATCACGTGGCGAAGTGATTTACGGTGCCAGCTTTATCGAATGGTTTGCCGAAGAAGCCAAGCGCGTCAGCGGCGACGTCATGGCATCCACCTGGAGCGACAAACGCACAGTCACCCTCAAGCAGCCTATCGGTGTGTGCGCATCCATCACGCCATGGAATTTCCCGATCGCCATGATCACGCGCAAGGTTGCACCAGCGATCGCCGCCGGGTGCACCATCGTGATCAAGCCGGCCGAGCAAACCCCGTTGTCGGCACTGGCGATCGCAGAACTGGCGCACCGTGCCGGCATTCCTCCGGGCGTCATCAATGTCGTAACCGCCGACTCCGAACAATCGATCGCAGTCGGCAAGGTCCTGTGTTCCAGCCCTATCGTGCGCCATGTATCGTTCACCGGCTCGACACCGGTCGGCCGCATCCTGATGGAACAATGCGCGCCTACCGTGAAGAAAATCGGCCTGGAACTCGGCGGCCACGCGCCCTTCATCGTCTTCGATGATGCCGATCTCGATGCGGCAGTTATCGGAGCCCTGCAATCTAAGTACCGCAATGCCGGACAAACCTGCGTCTGCACCAACCGCTTCTATGTACACGAATCAATTTACGATGCCTTCGTGCAAAAACTGGGTGAAGGTGCGGCAAAAATCAAGGTCGGCAACGGCGTTGAAGCAGGCGTGTTGCAAGGACCACTGATCGATGCGCAAGCGGTGAAGAAAGTGGAGCAGCATGTCAGCGATGCCGTGAACAAGGGTGCGAAAGTCATCACCGGCGGCAAGCAACACGCCTTGGGCGGTTATTTTTACGAACCTACCGTGCTGTCGAATATCAGCCCCGACATGCTGATCATGCATGAAGAAACCTTCGGCCCGGTCGCCGCCGTCATCAAATTCAAAACCGAAGATGAAGCAGTTGCCGCTGCCAACGATACCGACTTCGGCCTCGCCAGTTACTTCTACTCACGCGATATAGGCCGCGTCTGGCGCGTTGCCGAAAAACTCGAATACGGCATGGTCGGCATCAACACCGGCCTGATCTCGAATGAAGTCGCACCCTTCGGCGGTGTCAAGCAATCAGGCCTGGGCCGTGAAGGTTCGAAATACGGGATAGAAGAGTATCTGGAAATCAAATACCTGTGCATGGGCGGGATCTGATCCCGCTCCTTTAAACCGCAAGCGCATCGGCCATACGAATCAAGCACGCAGAAAAGAATAATACCGATGTCAGAAACAAATGAAGTAAAGACCGCACCGCTGGCCGCAGTGGTGATCAATAGCAGCGCGCTGGCTATCATGCTGGCGCTGCTATCCATGCTCGGCCCGTTTTCGATAGACACCTACTTGCCGGCCTTCCCGAACATCCAGGCCTCACTGGATGCCAGCGCACTCGAAGTGCAGCAAACCCTGACCGCCTACCTGTTCTCCTTCGCCGTCATGATCCTGTGGCATGGTGCTTTGTCGGATGCCTTCGGACGACGCAATATCATCCTGGTTTCACTCGCCGTATTTGCAGTAGCAACGCTCGCCTGTGCCGCCGTACACAGCATCGAATACCTATGGGTGTTCCGCATGCTGCAAGGAATTTCAGCCGGTGCCGGCGTCGTGATCGGGCGCGCCATCATCCGCGACCTGTATGCCGGTTCGGCCGCGGAACGCCTGCTGTCGCTGGTCACAATGATCTTTTCCATTGCACCGGCGATCGCACCGATACTCGGTGGCTGGATCGTCAAGCACAGCAACTGGCGCAACATCTTCCTCGCACTGTTTGCCTACGCGGTGTTGCTGCTGATTTATTGCTACAAGCGTTTGCCTGAATCCTTGCCACCGGAAAAACGCCAGCCTTTCAATCCGCATTTCCTGTACCACAGCTACAAGCGTGTATTCCGTTCGCCACTATTCCATTTGAAAGGCGGGACCGTTGCCTTCAACTTTGCCGGCATGTTCCTGTATGTAGCGGCGGCACCGGTTTTCCTGGTACAGCATCTGGGCCTGGGACCGGACCAGTTCGGCTGGCAATTCATTCCTACCGTGGCCGGTATTTTTTGCGGTGCGCTGGCGGCGAATCGCCTGGCCGGGAACATCCCGATTTCGCGCCAGGTCCTGATCGGTTTTGTCTTCCTGATTGGTGCCGGTATTTTCAATGTAACTTACCACGCGCTATACCCGCCGGCCTTGCCATGGTCGGTCGCACCTTTATTCTTTTATACCTTCGGTATGTCCATGGTGGCACCGGGTGCGACGCTATTGGTATTGGATTTGTTTCCGAATATACGCGGCACTGTCGCATCCTGCCAATCCTTCACGCTGACACTGCTGGGCGCTTTGGTTGCAGGTGTCATTGCACCGGCGCTGTCACACTCGCCATTGGCACTGGCTGCCGGCCAGATGATTTTTACCTTGATTGCACTGAGTCTGTGGCTGGGTGGTCGTAGCTACCGCCGCTTCCTTGATGCGCGCCAGGAACCGAATGCATGGGAAACCGTCGAGTGACCCCAAGCCTTGATCGCTAGACGGCCACCGCGCGATTCTTGCCTTTCTTTTTCGCCGCATACATGGCGCCGTCGGCCAAGGTAATGAGCTGCTCCGGCGTTGTATGGTCATCCGGCCAGTGCATCGCGATACCTATGCTGGCAGAGATAGTTACCGTGGCAGCCGTCAATGTAAACGGCTGTTGCAAGGTATGCAGGATCTTGTCGGCAACATCCATCGCATCACTATCGCCATTCAGCATTTCCAGCACGATGACAAATTCATCGCCGGCCAGGCGGGCGACGGTATCGGTGGTACGTACCGCCCCCAGCAGGCGCTGCGCAATCGTGCGCAGCAACTCGTCGCCGGCCTCGTGACCATAGCCATCATTCACACCCTTGAAGCCGTCCAGGTCGAGGAATAAAACGGCGAGTGGCTTACCGAGGCGTGCACCACGTGCGATCGACTCCGGCAACCTTTGTATCAGGGCGCGACGATTCGGCAAGTCGGTCAATGGGTCTTTCAGCGCCATGCCCATGAGCGAGGCTTGCAGTAATTTTCTTTCAGTGATGTCATGCAGGAAAGCAATGAACAGATAGCCATTGCGGCGCGGTACACAGGCGACCGCCAATTCAATCGGAAACTCCTTGCCGTCGCGGCGCAAAGCGCTTAGCTCCACGCGCCGGTTGATGATATTGCTTTCACCCGTTGCCAGGAAATGCTGAAGGTCCTTGGCGTATCCTTCGCGCATCGCCGGCGGCACGATCAGTTCCGCCAAGGGCTGCCCGACTGCTTCGTTGTGCGTCCAGCCCAGCAGGTGTTCGGCCTGCTCATTCCAGTCGACAATGATGCCGTCCTGATCCATGGAGATGAAAGCATCGTTCGCGTTTTGCAGCGTTGCACGCAACTCCGCTTCGCTCTCCTGCAAGCGTTCCTGGATCGCCAATTGCTGTTGCAGGGCGTCTTCCAGTGCCTGTGCCTTGTGTTCTATCTCTTGCGTGCGCTCCTGCACCAGGTGTTCCAGGTTTTCATTCAATGCGCGCAGCTTGCCCACATGTTGCTGCTCACGCCCCACCATATCGGCCAATGTCCGTGACAGCAAATGCACTTCATGATAACCATCGATCACCGGAATCGCGGCGATCATGCCTTCCTTGCGCTGCATGATCGCCGCACTTAACTCATCCAGCGGCCGTGCCAGTTGCCGCGCCAGCGCGACGGCTATTAATGCCAGCAAGAGGCCGAGCGCCGCACCTACCCACAAGACCTGCTGCTGTAAATCACGAAAATCCGCCAAGGCAATTTCTTCCGGCTGCCGGATCAGGATGGCCCACTTCAAGGAAGGATGTCCGGGACGCGCGCCGGTTTGCGAATAGCCGGTCAGATAGCGCCGCCCATCCGGCCACTTTTCCGCGATGGCCCCGGTATTCCCGGTATGCGCCAGGTCCAGGCTGGCTGTCGCGATTGTGCTTTCTTCAAGGTAATCCGGCCCCAGCATCACCATGCCGTCGTTACGGACGACGATGACTTCCACCATATACTGCCGATCTGCCGGCACCAGCAAACTGTTGGCAATACCGCGCGCCCAGTTCCAGCTCAGGTGTATGCCCAGCACGCCCCGATAACTGCCGTCGCTACGTGTGACTGGCAAGGCGACATCAACGAAACGCCAGCGGTCTTCCGTCTCCGGCAATTTGTCTTCGAGCAAAACAGCCGGATGATAATCCCCGACAAATACCTGCTTTTCGCCGCCCTGGAACCACGGACGTTGACTGACGTTGACACCTTCCAGTAAACCGCCGGCAGCAGAAACTACCGTGCCCTTGGGATCGGTCAAACCAATCCACGCATAATCGGGGAAATTTTTATGGACGTTGTCGAATACCCGCCTGATGTCGGCAGGATTTTGGGCGTCGCGCACCGGCACCAGGTCAGCAATGACTTGCGCGTGATCTATCATGCGGCCCATGCCGCGATCCAGTGAATCGCGCATTTGCCACGATAGTTGTTGCAGGCGTTCCTGCGCTTGTTGCTTGGCGTAAGTCGCGGCGAAATGATCGATCAACACCAGCAAGGTCAGCATGGTAACGATCACAGTCGCACACACGCCTATCGTCACCAAGGTGGCAAGTCGCAAGCGCTCCGGCGTTTTTGGTCGCATTCGAAGGTCCCGTGGCTACTGCATTGGTAGCATGCATCTTTTAGATGCACTGGTGCTTTAATAGTTTTATGGAAAGATTTCTTTTTGTGAAAAATTTCTTTATTACCAAGCGAATACCATGACGGCTCGAACTACTTTAAACGTTGTTTGCAGATGAATACGAATTTTATAGGTGGATTTGACGGGGAAAAGCGAAAATCAGTGCAAATCACGCAACACTTCCTGCAACATCTCCGGCGCCAGGGGCTTATGCAGGATACGTAAATTCGCCTGGGCAATACTGCTGATACTCTCCACTGAGGTGTCGCCGGTGATCACCACCGCCGGGATCTGATAGCCGCTGGCCTGTCGGACCGCCTGCACCACATCGATACCGCTGACGTTCTCCGCCAGGCGGAAGTCGCTCAAAATCATGTCAAACGCCATCCCGGACGCCCCCTGATAAGCCTTCACTGCCTGCAAGGCCTCGCCTAAAGACGATACCGCCACCACCTGGTGCCCCCACGACGACAGTAGTAAGCGCATGCTATCCAGTACGTTGGCGTCGTCATCTATCACCAGGATGTTTTTCGCGGCGGCCGGAAGCCCCGACCTTGCCAGTGGCGCGGTCGTCACAGCAGCCACCTTGGGTGCCAGTGGCAGCCAGACCGAAAAGACCGACCCGCGTCCCGGGATGGAATGCAGGCCTATACGCAGCTTCAGCAAGTCAGCAGTGCGCTTGACGATGGCCAGCCCCAAGCCCAGGCCGTGCTCACGCCGCCGTGCCGCATTACCGATCTGGTAAAACTCGCTGAAGATCAATTGTGATTGCTCGGCCGCAATGCCGAGGCCGGTGTCCAGCACCTGCACTTCGATAAAAGCGCCGCGTCGACGCGCCCCCACCAGAATCTTGCCACGCTCGGTATAGCGCAAGGCATTCGATACAAAATTCGCCAATATGCTGTGCAGCAAGGCACGGTCGGTTTGTACCAGTACCGCGGTGGGCCTGACAATAAAGCGCAGGCGTTGCTCGACTGCGACGGCTGAAAACTGCTGGTCTATCGTCTCCAGTAAATCCTGCAAATCAAACACTTCACGTTTGACCTTGACTGCACCGGCATCCAGTTTCGAAATATCCAGCAATACATCCAGCAACTGCACCAGCCCCTTCAGTGCTGCCTGCAGCTTGCCAGCAATATTGCCCACCTCTTCGGCCCGAACCACAGGTGCATTGCACAGTGCGCGCAAGGTGGCGATGTATAAACCGAGCGCATGCGTAGGCTGGCGCAAATCATGGCTGGCGGCGGCAAGAAATTGCGACTTGGAACGGCTGGCCGATTCGGCCTTTTCCTTCTCTTGCCGCAGTTGCGCGATCAGTTGCGTATTCTCGAAGCGCAGCGAAACCGCTTCCCGCACGGTGCGATGCACATTGCGGCTATACGCCAGGTTCACGCCCAGCAAAAACAGTGAGAGCAGGGCCAGCACCGAAAACAGAGGACCGCCGTAAGCAAAGCAGCGCACAGCAAACGGCAATACCGTCGGTAAGGCAAACGCGTAATACGCAGGCGGAAACGAAGATTGCGATGCGACCGAGCCGCCCGTCATGCCGGCCAGCAAGATACAAATGAATACCGTAATCACGGTGCTTTCAGGTGTAAAGAAAAAGATGCCGATGGAACCCCACAGACAACCCGACAATCCGGCAAACAAGGCATAGGTCCAAGCACGCCGCGCAGCCTGATCCGGGCCATGTGCGGTCCGCAGGTCGCGCCGCACGATCACGATACGGAGAGAAGTCAGTACGAAGATAGCCGCCGCCCACGGCAATAGCACGCTGTGCGGCAGCTCACCCCACAGCAAGTAAACCGACAGCACGACCACCGCGAAATTGCCAAAAAAAATAGGCGTCGCCTGCCGGTACAAGACATTCACCAGCTCGCTGAAGATGCGCGCTTCAACAGCAGGTGCCGCGGAATGATCGTTCATGAATGTTTCGCCCAAAACATAGAAAATGGGGGGCGCTACCGCCCCGCAGTGTAATATCTCGCTATTATTACCATGTGACAATAGTTCCAGCGGCAATTATTCCAGCATCCCTGTATCCAGCGCCATGACGAAAATCGTAATCGCAGAAGATCACACCCTGATCCGGGAAGGATTACGATCCCTGCTGGCACATGTCGCGGGAATGGAGATCGTCGCCGACACCGGCAGTGGCGCACAGGTAGAAGAACTCCTGCTGCAGACCCCGACTGATTTGCTCCTGCTCGACCTCGACCTGCCCGGCTGCCACGGCATCACCCTCACCACCCGCATCAAACAAAGCCACCCGCATATCAAAATCCTGATCCTGACCGGTTCGACCGATCACAACAGCGTGCGCCAGGCTTTTGCCGCCGGCGCGGATGGTTATCTGCTCAAACTGGAAGACAGCAGCGAATTGCTGGAAGCGATCCCGACCGTGCTGGCTGATCGACGCTACGTCAGCAAATTGCTGGGGCCATTGACACACTTTCAGGACAACGAAGATCAAGCGGTCACGCCGCGCGAACAACAAATCCTGAAACTGGTCGCCGCCGGCAAGTCATCACAGGAAATCGCCGATGCGCTGGAACTGAGCGTCTTCACCGTACGCAAACATAAACAAAACCTGATGGCCAAGCTATCGCTGCACAATGCGGTTGAACTGACCCGTTACGCGATGCATCAGGGCTTGCTCTGACCATCATCAAAATTGCGTCTGCACACCCACGCTAAAAATATTGCGCGTGTAATTGCTGTAACCAATATTCGACGGATTATCGATCTGCGTATATTGCGCACGCACCACCATATTGCGCCCCGCCCATGAACTGATGTCCCACAGGCTGGTCAGGCTGGCGGTCTTTTGCGTATCTTCGCGTGCCGGGAAGAAGAAGCTGCCTTCGTCATACTTCACCTTGGAATAACTATAGTTACCGACTACCGTCCATTGCGGGTTGATGCGATAGGCAGCGAAAACGCTAGGTCCGTCCAGGCGACGCGAGTACACCGCGGCATCGGCATGCTCACGCTGCACATTGTAATCAGCACCTGCCTGTAAATCAGGCTGCACTTGCGCGACCACTCCGACACTGCCGAGCACACCATCTGCGTTTCTGTTGTGATCCAGATGCACGGTACGGTTGATGTAGCCAAGCGAACCAGTCAGTGACCAGGTCGGATTCAGGTTGCGCGAAAAACGTGCGATCACACCTGGCGTCGTTTCATTCATGCGATTCGCCTGCCGCGAAAAACCGATGTTCGGCTGTATGCTCATGCTCCAGTCCTTGGCACGATAGATGAAAGCCGCCGACAAGGACATGTATTCATTGTTGAAGTCAGAAGTATCGAAGTAAGCATTTCCCAGCAACACGCCCTGGAACAATACTGTCCAGCGTTCATTCAGTGGCATCACATAACTACCGGTCAGGCTACCGGTCGCGCCCCAAGACGAACGTGGCATCGCATCCGGCGACAGAATGAAATTACCGGGAAAGCCACCTACGATAGCCGGCACGATATTCGACACCGGCCCACCGTTGATATTGCTGTCATGCACCAGCCCTGCATAGAATTCCAGCGACCACGGCTTGCCTGATGCCTGGCGCGCAAACGAGGCAGGATCATCCCTCCCCAGTTGCTCGATCAGGTTACTCATCTGGGTCGATACTTGTCCGGCCGGCAGCAAAGGCAGGGTTGCCTTGTATAGTTGTGTCGCTTCATCCTTGCGATCCAGCGCCACCAGGATGGCTGCAAGCTCCACTTTCGGATTTGCATCTGCCGGTCTTAAAGCAATCACACGCTGGTAGTAAGCAATCGCGGCATCGACCCGCTGCAAGGAAGCATTGCAGCGCGCCAGTACATACAGGCGATCAGCATCCACACTGTTTGCGGGTGTATCTGCCAGCAGTGCACATGCCATATCCGCCCTGCCGTTTTCCTGCATCAAACGCGCTACCAGTAATTCACTGCGGCTATCGGCCGCAGTCGGCGCAGCGTAAGCCACGGAAGAAGAAAACATCAATGCAGCTGCAGCCGAACGAAAAATGTGATTCATGGGTGAAGTAGGCTTGAAAAAAAGGAAGGTCATGAGATCAACGTGTAGCGGCAAAACTACCACCACCGCTTACGCTATTGGTCGTCATATCCCAGGAGCCCTTGACTGCGTTAGCGGCCGGGCCAAAGAACTGTCCGTTCCGGATAAAGCCGTTCATGGCTGCACCGTTATACGTCCCACTCATGCCGCCACCAACATATCCGCCGATGTAAGCGACACTATTAAAGCTCGCACTGCCTTTGTTATGGTCGAACTGGACGTTGCCGCCTATCGGTGTGCCATTGCCTATATTGGCAAAGTTGACGTTCATGGTCAGGTTAGCGCCGACTGCCGAACTATCACTCAGGGTTCCGGTCATGCGGCCATTGAAAGTCGCGTTCAGATTAGTAGGGAAATTCGCACGCGGTGTGACCACGGTATATTCAGCGCCCACTGTCACTGCGTTTGCCAGCGCAATATTGTTTGCACTGCTGGATGCGGCAATGGCAGCAGCTAAAGCCGCCTGTATGGCCGCTAGTCCTCCGCTTGTGATGCCGGCTATACCCGTTGCCACAACAGCTCCACCATGCGGAGCGACGATCTGCTCGACTGGCCGGATTGCGCCCAGTACGGGAACTTCGCCGTTAAACAGTGATGCAGCCGGTTTAACAGTCGGATTCATGGAGCCAAGTTTTGTGATTAACTTATCCAAGTCTTCCTGATTTACTTTTTCCTTGCTGTATGCTGCCAGCAATTCCAGAAAATCAGCTGACGATTTCTTGTCATCGGAAATCACCGTGATAGATGGTTTACTGGCGCCCTCTATCGTGCCGATAGTCTGCGGCCCCGTCAGCTCACCCCAGAGCGGGCTTGGTATATCAGAGAAGGTCGTTCCTGAGTTCCCAGTCAGATCCTTTAGCTTGTTCGCAATCATCGCAAATTGTGCACGCGTCATCGTCGTATCCAAAAACGGCGTCGTACCATCGCTGTTGGAGAAAACACCTGCTTCCAGCAACTTTTGATACTTCTGCTGCACAAGGCTATCAGGTGGCGTAGTTGCGGGCAGGCCGGTTTGCGTAACCTGCAAAATTTGTTTTGGCTGTTCCAGCACCGGCCTTTCGACTTGTTTGATTTCTTCTTTTAATTGCTGCTGTTGCGTTTTTTCCAGCAGCTTTTGTTTCTCCAGTTGCTGTGTCAGCAGTAATTGTTTTTGTTGCTCAAGCGTCGGCTTCTCCACTTGCTTGATTTGTTCTTTGGTCTGCTCAGGTTGAACTTGCTCGAGCTGTTTTTTTTGCTCCAACTGCTGTGTCAATAACAATTGCTTCTGCTGTTCTGGCGTCAGCGTCTCAGTCTTCTTGATTTCTTCCCTAACCTGCTCTTGCTGCTGCAAAGTCTTGGGCGGCAACTTTTGCTGTTCCATTGTCAGCTGTTCAGTTTTCTTCACTTCTTCCGGCACAGTCTGTTGCTGCGTCATTTCAGACTGCGGTGCTGACATCAATTGCCTGCGCTGCTCCAGTGTTAACTCCTGCGGCTGAGGTTGCGGTGTGACTTCCTGCTGCTTGGTCTGCGACTGCATGTAGCCCAGGATCTGCTGTCTTTCCTCCGGCGTATATGTCTTGCTCAACAAGATGTCCCGCCCTGCAGGCGTGAGATTCTTCAGCATATTCGTGATACGCAATAATGCGCTGTCAGATAAAGGTATCGGCGTCTGCTGACCACCTGACTGCTGCCCTCCTTGTTGTCCAGGAGGCTGCTTCTGCATGGCTCGGCCCAAATCTACATCGATACCTTGCACATCTTGCGCTTGTACCGGCCCTACATGAGTGGCTACGAGTGTCAACAAGACAGAGGCAGCACAACTCAGCACCCATGACTGCCGTACCGGTGTAAGCGGGCTGTACTTATATATAGAGGTAAATGATTGCATGTGCTTCTCCCTGGCCACGCCGTATATGGAAACGGCTGATGGCGGCGAGAATAGCAATGGGTTTGCCGGGAGTAAATACTGCAAATGCAGTAGTCGGAGGTCGCTGCAGATGACTTTAACGGGTCAAAAATCGTCACAAATCCTTAACGATATCCTCACGCAAAACACATGGTTTTCCCTCTGAAAATGATTTCAAAATATTTGTGTAAATGCGTCAACCGCATTAATCGGCTGGCGTTATATACGTACGAACTGATTAAGCAGTTCGCAAAATTTCCTAATACTTTAGAGAGAGCACTCAAATGAACAAATTAATCGCTGCCCTGGTTGCTGGTCTGTTTGCCTCCACCGTTTTTGCACAAGCCGCTGCTCCAGCACCTGCTGCTGCTCCAGCTCCAGTAGCTGCAAAAACAGAAGCAGCAACCCCAGCTAAAGCAACCAAAACACACGCCAAGAAACACAAAAAAGCTAAGAAAGCAAAAGCAGCTGCACCAGCAGCAGCTCCTGCAGCAGCTAAGTAATTCGCAGTAATTAAAAAAGACAGGCTTGCCTGTCTTTTTTATTGCCCGATCAGACCGGATACTGATCGGGCATTTTTATGGGCGCGTACTTCATACAAGCAGATACGTCCCTTAACGCGTTGTTAACGCGTGTCTGAACGTATCCCCGAATCAGACTCCCAATGCCCTGCCGTCACTGCGCGGATCATGCGCACCGGAGAAAGTCCCGGTTTTCTGATCGATCACGATCGCACCCGGATGACCTGCCAATGGACTTTGTGCCGGAATCACACTCATCTCGTGACCACGTCGTGCCAGTTCCTGGAATACCTGATCGCCCGCATCTTTTTCCAGCTTCAGCGAATCACGGGTATCCGAAAAAGTTTTACCCAATAAGAAGCGTGGCCGCGACAAGGCCGTCAACGGATCCATGCCGTAATCGATCATGCGCGTCAGGATGGCTGACAAGGTTTGTGGCTGTCCATCAGCACCTTGGGTACCGTACAGGATGTGCGGTTTGTCGTTCTTCAGATACATGCCCGGATTCAAGGTGTGGAACGGACGCTTACCTGGCTCCAGTACATTCGGCACTCCTGGCTTCAGGCTGAATGAAGCGCCACGGTTATGCCACAGAATGCCGGTATCGCCTGCCATCACGCCGCTACCCCAATCGAAGTACACGGTTTCCAGCATGGAGACCGAATTACCTTGCGAATCGGTAGCGCCGATATAGACGGTGTCGCCATGCTTGTAGACGTGCGGCCACGGCATCGCCTGGTCCATCTTGATGCTGCCTGCCCACTGGTCGAGATTGGCCTTGGATAACAACTTCGCCGATGGCATGTTGACGAATTCAGGATCTGCCACATATTGATTACGATCGATGAAAGCGCGTTTTACCGCTTCCACTACGACGTGGTAGTAGTCGGCACTGCCTTCCGGAATTTTCTTCAGGTCGAAGCGATCCAGTATGCCCATGATTTCCAGTGTCGTGATGCCCTGGGTAGGCGGCTGGTTGGCCAGCAAGACACCACCGCGATAAGCGACGCGCAAAGGCGGCTCTATACGTGCCTGGGTTTTTGCCAGGTCGGCTGCAGTCAGTGGTGAACCCGCTTCTTTCAAACCTTTGGCGATGCGTTCCGCCAGCTTGCCGTCATAGAAATCGCGGTAACCGCGTACCGCCAGCATTTCCAGCGTATCGGCCAGTTGCTGCTGCTTGAACATTTGCCCGACTTCCGGCACCTTGCCGTCTATCATGAAGTTGCTGGCGAGGGCCGGCAGGTCGGCCATTTCCTTTTGCCGGAAATCCATCCAGAAGCGCTCTGAAGGCGAGACCGGGAAACCATTGCGCGCAAAGCCGATCGCCGGCTTCAGCAATTCTGCCCAGCTCTTGGTACCGGCCAGTTCATTCTTGCTGATGTCGAAGGCTTTGCCGAGCGTATCCACATTGGCGGCAGTCGTCAGCATGGAGCCGGGGCCACGTACCGGGATTGCGCCGCTGTATTGCGGCAGTACACCAGGTGCCTGGCCGATGCCGGACAGGGTCCGCACCTTGCCATTGCGATCGCTGATGATCATGAAAGCATCGCCGCCAAAGCTGGCGAAATGCGGATAGGTGACACTCAGGCAGCTGGCGATGGCAATCGCAGCTTCAATCGCATTGCCGCCGGATTTCAATACTTCCAGGCCGGCATTGGTAGCCAGCTCATGCGGGCTGGTGACCATACCCTTGGTTGAGGTAGCCAGCACACTCTTCGGCCTGGCTTCCAGCGCCATCGACATGGGCGCAATCGAACTCAGTGCCATTGCACCTGAAGCCGATAAAAAGTCTCTTCTCGTCATATCGTGAAAATTTTTGTTTTTCATGTGTCTTCTCCTTTTAGTTTTTTATAACTGAGGCAAGACACGCACCAACAACAAACCCCACAGCAATTGATGCGAGCTCGCCTTTCCGGGCAATGCATACAACGGTACAAGCAGCTATACCATAGCAAGCTTTGATGCTGCGTGGACATAAGAAAACGCCACCCGGTTCAATCTGAAGGGGTGGCGTTCTGATCAACAGAATTAAACTTTGTGCTGTGCCTGCTGCCCTTGCTTGGCTTGCGGGAAGGTGTTTTCCAGCGGTACATGACGATGCGAGAAGTTAGCGGTGATCCATGCATACACAGGACCAATCGCATTCATCAGGATCGCTATGCCCAGCGCGGACAATGGATCCTTCGGGGTAGGACCGAAGCCGCCAAACATGGTGGCAAAGAAGGTCGCGAAACCGAAGAACATGCCTGGCACGAAGTTGAGGCCAGGTACACGTGCCAGCATGATCATGCCGGTGTTCAGGAAGAACAGGATGACCATCTCTGCGATAACCAGATTGGTCCCGGAGAAATTCTTCGCTGCAATACCGAAACCGGTGACGACCAGGAAGCCGGTAATCGAACCGATAGGCAAGGTCGGCCAGATGCGCTTCAAGTTGGAAGCGGTCGGGCCGCCCATCGCAAACGTACCTGCCCAGCTGATAAAGATTGCCCAGACCGGCAAGTGCCATGGCAACTGGACCATGAGGACGGTGGTAACTGCGAGCAATGATGCAACAACTGCGTGTGGTGGCTTTTTCATGTTTGTCTCCTGATTTATAAATTAAAAATAATTATTTCGCTGCAGCGGTTTCGCAGACATGGCCTTTGGCGCCATGGTCCTGCGCGCCGCAACAGCCGTGGCGATGGATTTCCGCTTTGTGATGGGTGACGACTGTGATCTTGCCGCGTTTGATCACCCATGAGCGGGCCGGGATATCGAGCAATGCATCAGCAACCTGGTAGGTATCGAGGATCACCAGATCTGCCTGCTTGCCTACCGCGACACCGTAATTGGCGCCGATGCCGATAGAGCGCGCAGCATTGGTCGTACCCATCTCGAGGATCGCAGCCTGGTGTGCAGGGGTACCGAAGGACACCGCATGCGCCAGCATATTGCCGATCACCAGCATGTCGGCTTTACCGAAAGGTGTGAAGGCATTACGGATATTGTTCGACGAGTAGGCGACGTTGACACCTGCTTCATGCAGCGAACGTACCGGCGTCAAACCACGACGGCGATTCTTGGTATCGTTGCGGCCACCGAGATAGAGATCGGTCGCAGGCAAGGTAACGATGCTGATATCGGCTTTGCGCAACAATTCAATGATCGGTTTCAACTCATCCGGATCAAGTGAACCAAGGCTGGTTACGTGCCCCATCGAGACACGGCCCTGATAGCCGGTATCTATGGTTTTTTGCGCGACGTAAGCGGTAGCGGCAAAACGCTGATCGCTGGCATCGTCGGAAAAATCCGCATGCAGATCGATAGGAGCATCATGCTTGGCAGCCATATCGAACACGATGTCGATATGACGCTTGGTGTCTTCCCAGGTCAGCTCGTTGTATGGACAGCCACCGACCACGTCGGCACCCAGCTGCATGGATTTTTCCATCAGGTCGGTCGTGCCCGGTGATTTGATGATGCCTTCCTGTGGAAAAGCAACGATCTGGATATCCATCAGGTCTTTGTATTCGTCGCGCAGCTCGACCAGTGTTTCCACACCGATCAGGCCCTGGATCAAATCCACGTCCGGATGCGCACGCAAGGCGACGGTACCGTTCTTTACGGCCATATCCAATACCTGGCGCGAACGATCGAGTACATCCTTGCGTTCCTGTTTGCTTTTCAGGATACCGGTGACACGGATCGCTTCTTCCAGCGTGCCCAGCACCGGCGGCAAGCGGCGGTGCAAGAAAGCTTTTTCCAAATGCATATGCGGCTCGACCATGCCCGGAATAACGGCACGACCTTCTGCATCGATTGCTTCTTTTGCCGAGGCTTCAAGACCTTCTTCTATGGCAGCAATCTTCCCATCCTTGATACCAATGTCCATCAGTGGTTTGTCATCCCACACGCGTACATTGTGTATTAACAAGTCCATCTCCATAACCATCTCCTCTGGATGAAACAACTAAAAACCTAATGCAATCCCTTCGCCGCGTGGATCTGCTCCGCCTTCAAAGAACGGGGACCATGGTCCCGGCAAACGAATCGCCTGCGCCGTACCCATGCGTGGGAACGGCCACTGGGCCGGCTCCACCGGATGCCCCTGTTCGCGCAATGCGTCAAAGGTCGCTTCCGGTGCCGCCGATTCCAGCAATAATTTATTCGAGGTGTCACCCCATGAACGGCCATACAGCACGCGCGGTGCGTCGATTGCTTCCTGCACATTCAAACCAAAGTCGACCACACGGGTAGCGACTGATGTCTGCGTCTGCGGCTGCACTTCGCCGCCTTGCGTGCCGTACACCATGTAAGGCTTGCCATCCTTGAACAGCATGCCCGACATCAGTGTCGATGCACTTTGCTTACCTGGTTTGAGTACATTCGGATGCTCGGGGTTCAGCGAGAAAAACGCGCCGCGGTTTTGCATCAAGACGCCGGAACCCGGGTCAGTCACGCAAGAGCCGAAGTCGAAGTACAGGCTCTGCACCAGGCCGACTGCATTACCGTATTTATCGGCAATGCTGATAAAGGTTGTGTCGCTGCCGCCCGGACGGTTTTCATGCGTCCGTTTGGTATCGGCCAGCCACTCTGCACGTTCGGCATTCGCCAGTGCCGGGTCGAGCAATTTCTCAATTGGAATATCCGAGAACTCGGGATCGGTCAGGTACTGGTCGCGCTTGTTGAAAGCCCATTTGATCGCCTGGATCATCGCGTTGTAGTACTCGGGCGAATTGGCATCCAGCCCTGACAGGTCGATACCGTTCAGGAAATTAAGGATCATCAGGCCCGCAATACCTTGCGACGGTGGCGGTACCTGGAAAGCCTGGAAACCGCGATAATTGGTAGAGATCGGTTTAACCCACTTGGCGTGATAGTTCTGGAAGTCTTCAACCGTCAACAAACCGTCCTGGCTCTTCAGGTAAGACACGATCGATTTTGCCGTTTCTTCGTAAAAGTAACGCGGACCGTGCTGCGCGATGTTTTCCAGGGTCTTGGCCAAAGCCGGTTGTTGCAGGCGTTCGCCGGGTTGATAGGCATTGCCGTTCTTCAGGAAGATGCCGGCCGAGCCAGGGTCTTTGCGGAAATCTTCGGTATCGTCGCTGATCCAGCGGCTGATATCCTGGGTCACGGCCACACCTTCGCTGGCATAGCGGATTGCCGGTGCCAGCAAGCGCGTCAGCGGCATGGTACCGAAACGCTCATGGGCCAAGGCCCAGCTATCGATAGCGCCCGGCACGGTGATCGCCGATTGCGGACCACGGTTCGGAATCGCATCCATGCCGCGGTAAGTGTCCAGTGTGATGTCTTTGCCGCAGGTGCCGCTGCCGTTCAGCGCGGACAGGGTATTGGATTTGGCGTCGTGGATCATCCAGAATGCATCACCGCCTATGCCTATCATGTGCGGCAACACGACGCTCATGGTGGCGGCTGCACAGATTGCCGCGTCCACCGCGGTTCCGCCTTCTTTCAGCACATCCAGTGCCGCACCGGTCGCCAGGTAATGGGCGGTGGCGACCATGCCGTGTTCGGCATAACTGACTGGGCGGGTGGTTCTCATCATTTCTCCAGGAATCGGGTTCATGGAAGATGAGCATAGGGATCAATTGCCCGGGAGGGAATCGGGATTGCCTGATTCGAATCTAGGGATTTTCCTAGAGCCCACGGATCAATCGTACCCCTCATTGATCAAGCCGTGTTTCAAAGCGTAATACACGAGGCTGGCAGTGGTGGAAGCTTCCATTTTTTGTAAAACCGCCGCTTTATGGGTGCTGATGGTTTTATTGCTGAGAGATAATATTTTTGCAATATCGTTGACTGAATGCCCTTCGACCAGCATGCTGAAAATCTGGAATTCACGCGCCGTCAGCTTGGTATGCGGCAAGTCGGTTTCCGGCTTGTGCAATTGCTTGATCAGCTTGGCTGAAATTTCCGGCGAAACAAAGGTGCCGCCCTCCGCCACCTTGCGGATGCCTTCGATCAGCTGGCTGGATGCCGTATTTTTTGTAATATAGCCGGAAGCACCGGCGCGCATCGCCTGCACCGCGTACTGGCTTTCCTGATGCATGCTCAGCACCAGGATGGGCAAGTCCGGCTTGATTGCATTGATTTGCTGGATCAGCGCGATCCCGCTTTTGCCCGGCATCGACATATCCAGTACCAGCACATCGACTTGCAGGGAACGCAGTTTCTGCAATACCTCTTCGCCGTTCGATGCCTCACCGGCCACCGCCATATTCGACACGAAAGAAATGATTTGCTTCAGGCCGTCACGAATGATGGCGTGATCATCGGCAATCAATATTTGAATCATTTTCTTTCCCCCGCATGCGCGGCATTGGTCTTTGGAATACGCACTTCGATACTGGTACCGGAACCGGCACGACTCTGGATCTTCAGCTTGCCACCCAGCATGAAAGCACGTTCACGCATGCCGAGCAAACCCAGGCTGTCATGGCGCGACACGGAACTGTCTATGCCCTTGCCATTATCAGTAATTTTCAGCGTAATGAAATCTTTTGTTTCTTTCAGCGCCACACCTACCAGCGTAGCCTGGCTATGCCGGCTGACATTCGTCAACGACTCCTGCAGTATGCGGAAAATGGCAGTGCTGGCTTCACGGCTGAAAGCCAGCGGTGTCGACGGTAAACTCAACTCATATGCGATCGCACTGCGCTCGGAAAAAGATTCCAGCAACCAGTCCATCGCCGGCAACAAACCCAGCTCATCCAGGATCAACGGGCGTAAATCAGCCGCGATGCGTTGTACCGACTCTACGGTCGAATCGGCAATTTTCTTTAAACCGGAAACACTCTTGAGCCATTCATCGTCCTGCATCCCGTGCTGGGTTTCGATCACGCTCAGGCCGATGCGGATAGCGGTCAGCGATTGACCCAGCTCATCATGCAGTTCACGTGAAATACGCGTACGTTCTTCTTCCCGCACTACTTGCAGGTAAGCCGACAATTCTCGCAACTGGGTACGCGATGCCAGCAATTCCTGTTCCGCCATTTTGCGGTCGGTGATATCGCGTGAAATGCCGGTGGTACCTATCACTTCACCCTGCTCATTACGGATCGGTGTCTTGATCGTGTCGTACCAGCGCAGGGTCCCGTCTTCGGTATGGCGCCATTCTTCATAGCGCAGGCGTTCGCCCTGCTCCATGACGCGCTTGTCGGTATCGATATAGACATTGCCCCACTCTTCCGGCCACACCTCGGCCGGCGTCTTGTGCAGGATTTCGCTTTCCGGCAGGCGACAGGCAGCGACAAATGCTTCATTCACGAGGATGTAACGCGAATCCTTATCCTTCAACCAAGCCTGGTCGGGAATATTGTTCAGGATTGCTTTTTGCAATTCATCATCCTTGCTCATCGTGCGCCTCGTTTACCGATTTCATAGTCATGAGTATGCAGCTCAGTTGCCGCCTTGCACAGCAAGATCTTTCAGCAAGCGCTGGAATTCCGGCGATTCATGCATCAATGTCGTCGCTGCCGACCTTAACTCCCGGACAGTTTTCTTCGGCAGGTACAAGGAAGTCGGCACATTCAACAAGTCCATCCGCTCTTCTTCGTTCGTCATATTCTTCAACGATACATTGATGTAGTAGACAGATGGCGCTTTCGTATGATTTTGCTCCGCCCGCAGTCGTCCGGCTTCCTGCCAGCGCTCTATCGATGATTGCATCGCCAACTCGGTTTCCTGGGTATAGCGCGCAATCGGAATATCACTGATCGCGCGAATCACATCACGAAAACCAGGTACATCAGCGCTCTGGTCTATCGTATTTTCCGGATTATTTTGTGCATTTACGACCACCAGTACCAGCTTTTCCATTTCATCCAGGCGAAAATCCTGCCGCACTTCTTCGCTGCCGACCAATGCCTCCATATCCAGGATGCTGCGTATACTGAGATTGTCGGACAAGCCACCGTCCAGCAAGTGGATATACGGCCGTTTAATTGGATCCAGATAGCTGAACAACTCTTGCGCCCGGGTCCGTGAAACCGCTGCGATACGCCCGCGGTTCTTATTGTCAGCAGCCGCAAGCAAGACATCTGGAACGTGGAAGTCGCAAGTACCGGCGTAGTTCCACAGGGTGACAGGCGAAAACAACAAAGGCACGGCACTGGACGCTGCAACGGCACGGGAAATCGGGAAGCGATTCAAGTCCGAACACAGGAAATCAAAGGTTTCCTGGATAAAATCGAAGCGTGCGCCGGAAGACATATCGGTCGCACTGATGATGGTCAATGGTCCCTTGCGTTTCTTGCTGGCCAGGTCGGCAAAAGTCCGCTTATCGAACAGGACTTCATCCAATTGTTCTTCCAGCAAATCCGAGCGACCAAAACGCGGCGAAGTCAGGCGCCACTGGTTCGAAAAGGAAATGATGCGGCTGACTATCTTGTCCTGGAAGTCCAGGTTCAGGAAACGATCATTAAAACTCGGGAACACATCCTCGCCATGCAAGCCGTAATAGGCCGCCAGTATCGAGCCGCCGGATACGCCATACACCAGGTCGACTTCGTCGAACAAACGCCTGCTCTTGCCATCTTTAATAAATTTATTGCGCGCCAGCTCTTCCAGTACGCCATAGCCCAAGGCCGCCGAGCGCGCACCGCCACCGGAAAACAGCACCACCATAAAGATTTTGCTGTCGCCCGGCGCCAGGTCGATCGACTTGACTGTGTAACCGTGACCCGGCTTGTATTCGGTCAGTGGCTCATTGATGTTGTACTGGACCAGGCTGCCACAACCGGCCAATAAGGCGGTCATTGCAAGTAAGGACGCCGTACACCACAGGCGGGAACGTTTAGTTATCATTATTTTTACGCATTGCTTGGCTGGGAATACCGGGACACCCGGCATGATCGCGCAGGGGGATGATCCGCATTATATCGGGGGATACGGCTGGTAGTCAGGCTTGTACCAAGCAAGTGGATTGAGGGCAGCCTTTAGCTGCCAAAGCTCTTAGTACCGAGACTACTTTATTTCTTGGTAGGTCGGATCACCGGACACAGCGTGTTATTCCCGAGCGAAATACTCGTGCTTTGAAAAACCCGGACTTTCAAAAGCCAGTAACAGCAAACACGGCCCGATAAGCTTGTTCGGAAATTTTGTTCCCCGATTTGCCGGTACACAGAAGAACTGACTTTCACTATATTTTCGTTGCCTAAATCATTTGGCAAATTTACGATAAGGAGAGTCATTGTGAACATCAATAAAAAGCCCGCCCAGCAATCCAAGTTAAAAGCCAAACCGCAAATTGCGGTCTCCCCTAGCAAAGCCGTGAAAGAGCCAAGCGGTAATCCTTCGCAAAAAACCAAAACACCGTGGACAATCAGCGCCCAGAAGCGAATCCATGCGCACGAGGCCATCATCAATGGAGGCAAGGTTGAAAAAAGCTCTCTTACAGCACATGTTATGAAGCGTGTTTCTGAAAAGAAGGCGTAAGCCCCGGGAATATCTATTGTATGAAAGTCAAAAAAGAAATTTATCTGTGGGGCTACCCGTCCGTTGAATCCTTGATATTCGGGTTCATCAAGGCTAGCCAGTTAGTGCCAAAGGAAAGCAAACTTTACACCGATGTAAAGCAGCTTCGTGATGGAAAGCGACGTCTCTTTGACCTATCCCATCTAGACGACTCAGTCACCGCGAAAACACAAGGGCTACCCGATGTACTGAAAGAACTGGAAGAGAAATTGGGGGAGCAATGGACATCTCCTGAAATCGCATCCTCAATAAGGGAACGGCTCGCAAAAATTATGGCCGACTATGTCGAACTTTACGTACTCGGGATCTCGGCGGCGGTTCTCAAGAAAACTCAGGTTGTTTCCAACCTCAGATGTTTCTACTTTGCACAGCGTATCGCGGTGACCTTGGCTTGGCTAGAACAGCGATGGGGTATAGGATTCTTGCGAAAATTCGTAGACGATCCTGCCAAACCCAATCTGGTAGGGAGATGTCTCCGCTGGATTCGAAGATTGGAAAAGCTCGATATTCAAAATGCAGCAAAGAGGGTTGGCATATCCGAATTCGACGAATTCGGGAAAAAAATGTATCGATGGGAAAGCGGAAAACACGCCCCCCGAAGAGATTCTTATCCGGAAATTCGCGAGGCATATGGATTGGAGGGAAATCCGCTTTACGGACTATGGTTCTGGATTGCCATCGTTCTGGATAATTGCGATAGCGAATTTAAGAAGGAAATCGCCGCAGGCGTGGGTAAAGGATACGACAAAGACTCGGCGAGGGCCACTTTCATCGATATGAGCAACCAGGCCATCCTGGACACCGAGGTTCCACCAAGTTATCTAATTTTAAATGAACTCTTGTGTACCCAAGCCGCAAGGAAAGATGGCGACTATGAGTTGGCACTGAAAAGCTTGCAAGAATTTGAAGATATCGTGGATGCCTATGATGGCCGTGGCAAATATCACCTCTATTCATTCCAGGCCAGAATGGCAGTATTCACAGGAAAACCCAAGATAGCGCGAGATCTATTTATAAAAGCCATCGAGTTGGCTCGCTATTCCGAATATACCGCCACAGAGAAATTTCTCCGTGCGTTTGCGGCATTGTGTGCTTACGAAGAGTTTGTTGTCCCACTTAAAGATGTAACGGACAAGCAGTGGCTTTTCGGCATGCACCCGGCCCAGAAAAAACAAGCTGACATCTGGCTTGATGAAACAGAGGAGATAGTAACGACCCGCAAACGGGCGTTTGATTACATTAGATATTTTCCACCGCAATCCTTCTTCGGAAAACAGCGAGTCATTACCGCAACTCAAAATTTGTAAGGTGTTCGAGTCGAAAGCGGATACCAGGCGGGCTGTGCGATCGCCTTCTTTTTTACGTTTCTCGTCCAAGTAAGAAACGTAAGTTGCCGCCGTCCCGGCATGCCAAGTGCAATCGAAGAAAATCCGGTATTAATAAGCGATCTATTAAATTAATACCAACAATAAAAAAGGCCCGACCAAAGGCCGGGCCAAGAGATTCAGCTTGAGGACTGATCTCGATACACACTCGTTTCCTGCGCCGCCGCTATTGCCGGCAGCGCATCCGGGGTTAATACACCTCGCTGATATCGCAACGGCCGTCACGACCTATGAGCTGGCGCAACTGGCTACCGACCGAACCGAGGCCTATATTCTCAAAAATACTTTGATGCTTGGGCACCACGATCTGGTCGCAGTGATGCTCGCGTGCGAATTGTGCGATGCTTTCTGCCTTGTGTCCGATCACGATACGTTCCTGATGCGGGATACCGGCGGCGTCCAGCTTCTCTATCATCGGCTGCAGGATTTGCATGCCGTTTTCCTGATGGAATTCATCGATCTGCCGACGCCCGACAAAACGTGTGACGAATTTTGAAATAGGCATTTGCACATTCAACAGGAACAGGGTGACCGGCTGCGTGCGATAACGCTCGATCACATGTTTGATCGCACATTCGATATCGCTACTGTCATTGATTGGAACCAGGACGGTATTCATTTGTAGTCTCCTCGATATGGGCAGTAATCAGGCTTCGGTAGACAGCGCTGGTGTCTGGCGCGAGGCAAGCAATTTGCCAAAGCCGATGACGATCAACACACCGAGGATGGGTAGCGCAATTTCCAGATAGTGCGCATTCGCGATGAAACCCTTGAGGGCCGGATCTTCCACCGCCATTTCACCGGCAACGTAGCCGAGCAAACCTGCGCCCAGCGTAACGATGATAGGGAAGCGTTCCATCAGGCGCATCAGCATCGCGCTACCGAACAGGATCAATGGAATGGTGATGACCATACCGACGAACAGCAAGCCCATATGGCCATTCGCAGCACCAGCCATGCCGAGTACGTTGTCGAGGCTCATCACAATGTCGGCGATGATGATGGTTTTAACCGCACCCCAGAAATTATCGCTGGCGTTCAGTTCGGCGTCTTCATCTTCCGGTATCAGCAGCTTGATACCTATCCACAGCAGCAGGATGGCACCGACCACTTCGACGTAAGGAATAGTAAGCAGGTAGGATGCGACTGCGGTCAGGCCGGTCATCAGCAAGACGATCGCAACCGTACCGATCAGGAAGGCATTCCTCTGGTCTTTGGGAGGGAGCGAACGACAGGCCAATGCAATGATCACCGCATTGTCGCCACTCAAAAGGATGTTGATGATGACGATCTGGAAGAGCGCCACCCACATGGTCGAATCACTTAGCGTTGCTAGCATTTCTGTCTCCGTTTATGGTTATTGTGAAAGCAATTCCATAGTAGAGATCAGCGCTTACGCTGTACTTTCGCGAACATTACAGGCAGCTTTCGCGAATATTACAAAATCCTTACAGTTGCAAACAAAACCAGTTAGGCGCTCACCGGCGTGTCAGGGAAAGTCACGGTAAACGTATTGCCGACACCGTCGATATCGTCTTCCAGTGTAATCCGCGCATTGTGCAGGGTTGCGATCTCATGCACGATCGCCAGGCCAAGGCCGCTACCTTCTTCGTGATTGCCGAGCAAGCGATGGAAGCGTTCAAAAATACGCTGCCGCTCATCGATAGGAATCCGCGTGCCGTCATCACTGACAACCAGGTGCGCGCCTTCCTCATCCTTGTGCACCCGTACCGTCACGCGGCCACCGGATGGTGTATAGCGGATCGCATTGTCGACCAGATTATTGATCATTTCGGTGACGCGCGCCGCTTCACCGTTCAGCAGCACTGTTTGCTCGGCAGTTTCAAATCCCAGGTCGATCTGCTTCTTGTAAGCCAGCGGCACCCAATCCTGCGCGGTGCGCAAGGCAAGTTGATTCAAATCAAAAGGAGCAAAATTGGCGGCAACATTATTCGGTTCATTGCGCGCCAGGGACAGCAACTGTGAAACCAGGCGCGACAAGCGTTCGGCGCTCGTATAAAGATGCCCGAGTGCACGTTTGACCTGGACCGGATCGGTTTCACGCAAAGCCAGCTCGGCATGCGCTTTCAAACCTGCCACCGGGGTACGCAACTGATGCGCGGTATCGGCAATGAAGCGCCCCTGGAAACCCAGCACCCCATCGACACGTGTCATCAAATCATTGACCGCACCGACCAGCGGTTCGACCTCACCCGGCACATTGTCGGCGGCGATAGGACTGAGATCCAGATGCGAGCGCATCGCCAGCTCCTGCTGCAATTTTCGCAGGGGTGACAAACCGTGTGCGACGCCACGCCAGATAAGTATGCCTGCGATAAGGATCAACAAAACCTGCGGCAGGATCAATTGGATCAGCAAGGCGCGCTCATGCCTGTCACGTTTGATCTGTGTTTCCGCAATCTGGATCATCACCGCCTCTGCCGGCGGCTCCAGCAATGGCTTGCCGCGCAACAGCGCGATGCGTACATCCTGTCCCTGCAAGATGCCGTCGTAGTAGGCGGTTTCCTTGCCACTTTTAATCGCCGGCCGGGCCGGCAGGCTGGGATCACCGGCAATCAACTTGCCGTCTGTCGTATGGATCGCGTAATACACCTGGTCTTCCTTATCCAGCAACAGGGTCCGCTCCGCATCCGGCGACAGGTCAAAACCCAGTTGCCCGCCCTTGCGCGTCACGTGCAGCAACATCTCGCGCGCGATTTCATTCAACTCGACGTCGTACACATCATTGGCGACATGGCGCACGACAAAATAGCTGCCGACGATATCGATCAGGAGGATAAAGGAGAGTGGTACCAGTACCAGGCGCAGCAGGCGGCTGCGCAGGCTGGGATTGAGTTTATTGTTCCTGGCGTTCGGCTTCACCGGATTTTTCCAGCAGATAACCCATGCCGCGCACGGTACGGATGTTGATATTGTAGGGTTCCAGCTTCTTGCGGGTGCGGTGCACATACACTTCAATCGCATTACTGCCACCGTCATCACCCCAGCCAAACAGGCGATCTATCATTTGTTCCTTGGTGACGACCTGCCCCTGGCGCGACAGCAATACTTCAAACACCGCCAGTTCACGCACTGAAAGCTCTACCGGCTGTTCGTTGTAAAACAGGCGATGCGCTTCGAGATCGAAACGCAAACCACCGTGCGTCAGCGTCTTGCCTGCATCGAACTGCCCGCGCCGTATCAGGGCCCTGACCCGCGCCTCAAACTCCGGCAGGTCGAATGGTTTGGTCATGTAATCGTCGGCGCCCAGGTCCAGTCCGGCCACCCTGTCATCCAGCGTATCGCGCGCAGTCAGGATCAGCACCGGCAGGCGCGACTTGCGTTCACGCAAACGACGCAACACGGCCAAACCATCCATTTTTGGCAAGGAGATATCCAGCAGCAACAATGCGTATACATCGTTACCTAATGCGCGGTGCGCATCCTCGCCATTATCGACATGGTCGACCGAGTAACCGGCCTGGGTCAGCGCCCGGGTCAGCGCAGCAGCCAATACCGCATCATCTTCGACGATCAAAATACGCATGTAAGCTTCCGTGGCTTTTTCTAAACGGCTGGAAACACAACTGAAAATAATGACAGCTGTGTATCGTCTCTTGTGCATGCATTCTACGCAGGCTTCTAAAAACTTGGCAAACCGGAATCTGTATTAAAACCTGAATAATGGCAGGGCTTAGGATAAATGAGACAAATGCACGGCAAATGAAATACCCTATCCTCACCACACTGACGCTGACTCCATCGAAAGGCTGCCATCATGTTCGGACATATCCTCCGCAATACGCGCACCCATTGCTACCTGGCCTTGCTGGTGGGCGGTATTTGTACAAGTGCTGCAGCAGCCGATGCAGCCCGCTTCCCCGACGCCGCCGCCAGCGATCCGGCCAAGTTGGGCTGGATGGTCGGCGCGCCGCCGCCGGCCGATCGCATACTGCGCTTCGAAGACGGCAGCTATTTCCAGTTTCCGGCGATGCGCTGGAGCGTATCCAACTTCCGCCAGTTGATGCCAACCATGAATGTCTCACGCGGACTGTCCGCGCCCGGCGCCTTGCCGTATGCCTTGCGTAGCGATATCGATGATGTGCGTTTCATGCCACTAAACGGCAAACAAGCGATGACGTGGCGGGAATCGCTGGCCACCAATTACACCGATGGCATCGTCGTCCTGCATAAGGGCCGCATCGTCTACGAACGCTACTTCGGTGTGCTGAAAGCAGACGGTCAGCATGGCGCCATGTCCGTCACGAAATCCGTGGTCGGCACGATGGGCGCAATGCTGGTCGCCGAAGGACGCATTGACGCCAATAAGCGCGTCGCCGACTACGTACCTGAATTGGCACAATCCGCATTTGGCAATGCCACCATACGACAGGTGCTGGATATGACCACCGGCCTGAAGTTCAGCGAAGACTATGCCGATCCGAATGCGGAAGTCTGGGCCCATGCGCAAGCAGGCAATCCGCTCCCCAAACCCAAGGACTACACCGGCCCACGCAGCTATTATGAATTCCTGCAAACCGTACAACCGCAAGGACAGCATGGCGAGGCCTTCGGCTATAAAACCGTGAACACCGATGTGCTCGGCTGGGTGATTGCACGCGTCACCGGACGTAATGTTGCGGAACTGCTATCCGAACGCATCTGGCGACGCCTCGGAGCCGAACAAGATGCCTACTTCACCGTCGATTCGATAGGCACTCCCTTCGCAGGTGGTGGTCTGAACGCCGGCTTGCGCGACCTCGCCCGCTTTGGTGAAATGCTGCGCAACAATGGTCGTTTCAATGGCCAGCAAATCGTGCCGAAATCGGTAGTGGACGATATACGCCGCGGCGGCGACAAGGAAGCCTTTGCCAAAGCGAACTACACCTTGTTACCGGGCTGGAGCTATCGCAATATGTGGTGGGTTACGCACAATGAAGATGGCGCTTACACGGCACGCGGTGTACATGGCCAAACCATCTATATCGATCCGAAAGCGGAAATGGTGATCGTGCGGTTTGCATCGAATCCGATAGCGGGCAATGCCGCCAACGACCCGACTTCGCTGCCGGCCTATCATGCACTGGCACAGCACCTGCTCGCCCGTCCACGCTGATACATGGCTCCCGATGGCGCATGGTGTAACATGCGTCACCGCATCGGGGTGCAAGCGATAACAGGCAGACAAGAAATCCTTTGTCTTCTGCCTGCACACCATTATTGCCTGCACCACGACATTTCTCCTTTCAGAACAGCACGATGACCAGTCCCAGCGCAAATGCAGCACCCGTCAAACCGATTAGCGAAGAAGCCATCAGCGCCGCTGAAGGACATTTGCGCAACGTGCTGGCGCTGGCAATAGAACATACTGCTGCGCATGCTGCACTCGTAGTGACCGATACACGTAGCGAGCTTGCTCTGGTATTGGGCGAAGCATATCGACGCTGCCTGCCGGATGCCCGCTTCATCGACTTTGACAGCGTTGCGCCGGAAGCCGTACTCGCCGCTTTTGCTGAACTTGAAGCAGACGACCTGGTGGTATTGATCCAATCCACCAACTTCCGCCTGGAAGCTTTCCGTATCCGCGTCGAACTCTTCAAACGCTCCCTCAAGGTCATAGAACATCCGCATCTGTCGCGCATGACCGGCGAGCAGGCAGGACATTACATTGCATCCCTGGCCTACGATCCGGACTATTACCGTGGTGTCGGGCAAGCCTTGAAGATGCGTATCGACCAGGCGAGTCGCGGTGTACTTGAAAGCGGGGGTGAACGTTTGCTATTTGCCTCGCCGTTCGAACCGGCCAAACTGAATATCGGTGATTACAGCGAGATGAATAATGTCGGCGGTCAATTCCCGATAGGTGAAGTCTTCACCGAGGCGCAAGACCTGGAAGCGGTCAACGGCCGTGTCAAGATTTTCGTCTTTGGCGATACCGCATTCCGTGTCAATAAACCGGAACATGCGATTACCCTCGTCATTGAAAAAGGACGGGTAGCGGATGTAATTGATTCGACACCGGCATTCGACGAAGTACTCGCCAATATCCGCGCCGACGAAGGCGAAGTCTGGTTACGGGAACTGGGCTTTGGCATGAACCGCGCTTTTTCGCGGGAACGCCTGGTCGATGACATCGGCACCTATGAACGCATGTGCGGTATCCATTTGTCGCTGGGTGCCAAACACGGCGTCTACAACAAGGCCCTTATCAGGCGCGCCACCGCACGTTATCACGTGGATGTATTTGCCGTGACGGATGCAGTTTATCTGGATGATGAACTGGTCTATAGCGAAGGTGCGTGGCAAGTCGCATAGGCGACCAACACTTGCACAGCCGCAAAAAAAACGGACCTGCATCAGCAAGTCCGCTTTCCACACAACGCTTATAAACCTGTTTAATTCAATCACACCAGCGTCAGCGTAACGTCGATATTGCCACGTGTGGCATTCGAGTATGGGCAAACGATATGCGCTTTATCAACCAGGCTTTGTGCAACCGCCCGATCCAGGCCTGGCAGGTTGATTTGCAATTCCACTTCAATACCAAAACCGGTCGGGATCTGGCCGATGCCGACATTGCCCTGTACCGAGGCATCTGCCGGGAAGGCGATTTTTTCGCGGGCGGAGACGAACTTCATCGCGCCCAGGAAGCATGCCGAGTAACCGGCGGCAAACAATTGTTCCGGATTGGTGACGGCACCGCCGGCACCGCCGAGTTCTTTCGGTGTACCCAGTTTGATATCCAGTACGCCATCGGATGAAACGGCACGGCCGTCACGGCCACCGGTTGCAGTTGCGTGAGCGCGGTAAAGGACTTTTTCGATCGACATGGTCATTCTCCTGAAGGTTGATTCATTTAAGAAATTCAGCGATTTAAATTGGACGGTTCGCTGCATACCGAAACTACCAAACAAACATTACAAACACATTAATTGCAAACTATTAAATAGCGCACTACTTAAATACAAATATTAATGGGACATTTATACCACTTGCCCCATCGCTTTTAAAACCTAGCCACCGGCCGCCAGCTTGCTGCGCAAGGCAACCAATTGTTCTTTCATTGCCACGACTTCATCCAAGCTACAGGCGGTCGCACACAATACTTCACCCTGCATTTCCAGCGCTTTGCTGCGCAAGGCATCGCCGCTTTTGGTCAGCGTAATAATGACCTGGCGCTCGTCATTGGCCGCACGTACCCGTGTAATCAATTCCGCCGCTTCCATGCGTTTGAGCAAGGGCGTCAAAGTAGCCGAATCAAGGAACAGCCGCTCGCCAATATCCGACACCGTCAACTCATCCTGCTCCCACAACACCATCATGACCAGGTATTGCGAATAGGTCAGGCCCAACCTTGGCAAGAGCTTGCGATACACCTTGCTCATCGCCAATGAAGTCGAGTACAGCGCAAAGCAAAGCTGGTTATCCAGCCGCGGAGCGTTGTCGGGTTTTGTGGATTTCGATTTCATGGAAAGAATAATATATAGTGCGCTATTTAATTGCAAGCTATTTTTAAAAATAAATGTTGTAACAGCACCACCCGTCGTTCAGCCGCATAAATCAACGGGAATACGGCCGGAACTATGCCTGCACGGTACAATACGCCCCGCCAGCGCACTTGGTGAAGGCCTTTTTTGGGCTTTTCCCCGAGGCAAGCGCGCACTTTATTTCCCGCACAGAAGATATCCAGCATGACCGATCACACAGCCGACGACGGCAAAAAGCCTCTTTTCTACGATCCGACCGAGCACCGCATCCGCAGTTTTGTGACACGCGCAGGTCGCTTGTCGACTGCGCAGGCTCGCGCTATCGAAGAACTTGGACCGCAATTTTTCATTCCTTATACCAAAGCACCACTGGATATAAACCAGGCCTTCGGCCGCACTGCACCGACGATTTTTGAAATCGGCTTCGGCATGGGCGAGACCACGGCAAAGATAGCCGCCGGCATGCCGGAAAAGAATTTCATCGGTGTCGAAGTACATACGCCCGGCGTGGGCAGCTTATTGAAACTGATAGGCGAACAGGGCTTAAGCAATCTGCGCATCATTCAACACGATGCGTTTGAGGTGTTGACGAATATGATAGCGCCGGAATCCCTGGCCGGAGTGCATGTGTTCTTCCCGGATCCATGGCATAAAGCGCGGCATAACAAACGCCGCCTGATCCAACCGCCTTTGGTGGAATTGCTGTCGTCACGGATTAAAAAAGGTGGCTATCTGCATTGCGCTACCGACTGGCAGGAATATGCGGAACAAATGCTGGAAGTATTGAGTGCTGAGGCTAGCTTGCAAAATACTGCAGAAGGCTATGCACCGCGGCCGGATTATCGGCCTGTCACCAAGTTTGAAAACCGCGGCTTGAAGTTGGGCCACGGTGTGTGGGATTTGGTGTTCGAAAAAAAGTAAATCTGTCGCAGAAGTATTGCCGAAGGCCTTAATCCATCTCCGCGATTAAGGCCACGATATCCGCGCCGTAAGTCTCCAGTTTCTTTTCACCTACGCCGCTGACGCCGCGCAAATCATCGAGCGAAGCCGGCTGTGCCTTGGCGATTTCGCGCATCGTCGCATCATGGAAAATGACATAGGCTGGCACATTGTGCTTGCGGGCCGTTTCCATACGCCACCAACGCAGTTTCTCGAACACCGCCTGTTCCGCTGTCGACAAATCGGTTTCAACAAAGCCCTTAGGCTTGCTGCTGGCACGCTTGGATTTGAGCGGTTTCTGGTATTCACGCAGTTGTACTTTTTCGCCGCCCTTCAGCACCGGGCGTGCCGCTTCGGTCAGCTTGAGCGCACCGTAAGACTCATGATCAACACTGACCAAACCCAATGCGATAGATTGACGCAAGATGGCGCGCCATTCCGCTTCGCTGCGATCAGAGCCAATACCGAAGGTGGAAACCTCTTCATGTTGCCATTGCTTGATCTTGTCTGAATCCACACCGCGCAAGACATCGAGCACATGCATCGCGCCGAAGCGCTGCCCTACACGGTATATCGTCGACAGCAATTTCTGCACTTCGACCGTTGCATCGAAAGAACGCGGCGGATTCAGACAAGTGTCGCAGTTACCGCAAGGTGTAGACGCCTGCCCGAAGTAATCTAGCAAGCGTGAACGGCGACAATGCAGCGTCTCGCACAAGCCCAGCATTGCATCCAGCTTGACGCTCTGTACCCGTTTGAAAGTTTCGTCCGCCTCCGATTCATCTATCATGCGGCGCTGCTGCACCACGTCCTGCAAACCGTAAGCCATCCAGGCGTTGGCCGCACCACCATCGCGCCCGGCGCGGCCGGTTTCCTGGTAATAGCCTTCTATGCTTTTCGGCAAATCCAGATGCGCGACAAAGCGCACGTCAGGCTTATCTATGCCCATGCCGAAAGCAATGGTCGCCACCATGACGATGCTTTCTTCACGCAGGAAGCGCGCCTGGTTTTTACTGCGCGTGGCGAACTCCATACCGGCGTGGTAAGGCAAGGCGGTAATGCCGTTTTCATTGAGGAACTCGGCAGTCTCTTCGACTTTTTTGCGCGACAGGCAATACACAATGCCGGCATCGCCCGGATGTTCGCTTTCGATAAAATCCAGTACTTGTTTGCGACCGTTCGCCTTCTCCACGATCTGGTAACGGATGTTAGGACGGTCGAAAGATGAAACAAACATGCGCGCATCGTCGAGTTGCAAACGATGAGCAATCTCGGCACGGGTCTGGTGATCGGCTGTCGCAGTCAGCGCAATACGCGGCACTTGCGGGAAGCGTTCATGCAAGACTGACAGGCGTATATATTCGGGGCGGAAATCATGCCCCCATTGCGATACGCAATGGGCTTCATCAATCGCAAACAAGGCGATTTTGGTGGTTTCCAGCATGTCCAGGCAGCGCGGCGTCATCAAACGTTCCGGTGCGACATACAGCAGGTCGAGGTCACCGCTGCGCAAGCGTCTTTCTATGCGCACCGATTCTTCAAAACTTTGGGTGGAATTCAGGAAAGCGGCACGTACACCGACTTCGGCCAGCGCATCCACCTGGTCCTGCATCAGGGCAATCAACGGTGAAATCACGACACCAACGCCATCACGCAACAAGGCCGGAATCTGATAGCACAGCGACTTGCCGCCACCGGTCGGCATCAATACCAAAGCATCGCCGCCACGCGCGACCACATCCACGATCTCGGCTTGTTCACCGCGAAACGATGAGTAGCCGAAAACGGTTTCGAGGATATGCAGCGCCTGCGCGCCGAGTTCAGTCTTGCTCATTCTTGCAATTTAATCTGCCCACACAACCCAGCCGTAGTAAGCGCTCAGCAATACAAACAGGCCAAACACGATGCGGTAGTACGCAAAGAAGGTGAAATCATGCGTGCTGATGTAACGCAGCAACCAGCGTACGCACAGGAAAGCCGATACGAAAGCAGCGAAACCACCAAGGCCGAACAAAGGAATATCAGCCATGGACAGCAAGGCCCGGTCTTTATAAACAGAATAAACCGTTGCGCCCATCAGGGTAGGAATCGCGAGGAAGAAAGAAAATTCCGTAGCCGCCTTGCGCGACAGGCCGAAGAACATGCCGCCTATGATGCTGGCACCGGAACGGCTGGTACCCGGGATCAGTGCGAATGCCTGCGCACAACCGACCTTCAGTGCATCCAGCATGGTCATGTCATCCACGGTCTCGACACGGGCAACGAAATCCGTATTGCGATTGCGTTTTTCTATCCACAGGATGATGAAACCGCCGACGATAAAGGCAATCGCCACCGGTACCGGGGCGAACAGCTTTTCCTTGATCTTGCTGGCGAACACCAGGCCCAGCAATGCTGCCGGCAGGAAGGCGATAATAATATTCAGCGCGAATTTTTGCGCTTTACGCTCGGTCAGCAAACCGCCCAGCACTGCCGCAATCTTGGCGCGGTATTCCCACACCACGGCCAGCATCGCGCCGGTCTGGATCGCAATTTCAAAAACCTTGACCTTGGGGCCGGTAAAGTCCAGCAGGCTGCCTGCAAGAATTAAATGTCCGGTCGATGAAATCGGCAAAAACTCCGTAAAGCCTTCGACGATGCCCATGATGATGGCTTTGAGCGCGAGTATTGGATCCATGGCGATGTGTTCAATATGAGGGGGTAATAAAAAACCCGCCGGTTGTGACGCCGTACGGGTTACAACGTATGCGCTGTGCTGCCAGCAATGCGGCACTTCGGTCAGCGCGATCGAGCAGGCTCAAAGGTTACCACGAGACCGCATGCCGCTGTTCTGATTTTGCTCTGCAAACAGAAGCTGTCGCAGGGCTGTTGCCGCACTGGAAGCCGGTCTGCCCAGATGCACTAACGCTCCGACTCAGGCTGCCGTCAATCGTTCCAATGTCATTAAATAAATCATCGCTTCCGCGCGCGAGTTGCCGCACATTTCCGCTTGCGGCTGCAAGCCGCCACACACGGCCGGGCGTTCCGGCCGGTCGAAGATGCGGCACAGATTGTCCTCATCCAGTTGCACGCAGCGCACGCCGGCTGGCTTGCCATTCGGCATGCCGGGTATCGCCGAGGATATCGACGGCGCGGTGCAGCAGGCACCGCAATCGGGGCGGCAACTCAAGACATTAGTCATTCGACAATTTTTCGGATGGGGATGGAAGACAGGCGCGATTTTACCGGGAAGCGCGGAAATCACCGCTTTTATGGTGCAAAAGCCATTTGTCACCACAAATCGGTGCCCGAATCAGCGCGCAGGCTTGACGCTTGCGGGGTGGGCGCTTACATTACGGATGCCCGGCAATGTAGCCATTGCCCAAGCGCAGCACAGTGCCGCAAACACTGATCACGTCGTGACCGCAGCCTCCCCCTGGAATGCTCAAGTCCATCCGCTTCATAGCAAGCGCTTACGCCAGCTATGTTGCGCCTGTTTTCGACTGTCAGAATGCGGCCGGACGCCTGTCATTTGATAAAATGCCTGTTTTTCTTATTTAGCTATTCTAGAGCCAACAAAATGAACATCGAAAAAGCCCGTTTCAACATGATCGAACAGCAAATTCGTCCTTGGGATGTGCTCGATCTGGACGTCCTCGAATTATTGGTTGTAGTAAAGCGCGAAGCATTCGTGCCGCTTGCCTACCGTGCACTGGCCTTTGCCGATAGCGAAATCCCGCTGCCGCATGGCGAAAGCATGATGACGCCAAAACTCGAAGCCCGCATCATGCAGGAGCTGGCCGTCAAGAAACACGAAAACGTCCTCGAAATCGGTGCCGGTTCCGGTTATATGGCAGCACTGCTGGCGCACAAGGCGCGCCACGTGACCACCGTGGAAATCGAACCTGAACTGAAAGCACTGGCAGAAAAGAACCTGGCCGACTATGGCGTAAGCAATGTCACGGTTGAACTGGGTGACGGCGTACAAGGCTGGGGCGATGCAAGCTATGACGTCGTAGTGGTATCGGGCTCGGTACCCAGCGTACCGGAAGCATTGCTGGCGAATCTCAAAGTCGGTGGCCGCCTGCTGGCCGTCGTCGGTACCGCACCTGCGATGACAGCACAAATCATCACACGTACATCTGATGTGGCTTTCAGCACTGTCGGCTTGTTTGAAACATTACTCAAGCCGCTGCGTAACGCACCTGTGCCATCACAGTTCAAGTTCTAAGGAATTGCAATGCAACACTTGACCGCGCCGGAACTGGCAGCGTTGATCGCGACACCGCAAGGTGCCGCCCCCTATCTGCTCGACGTGCGCGAGCCGTGGGAATATCAAACCTGCAAAATCGAAGGCTCGGTCTCGATTCCGATGAATACCATTCCCGGCCAGCTCGAACAGCTGGACCGGAATGCCGCTATCGTTTGCATCTGTCATCACGGCGCACGCAGCCTGCGCGTAGCGCACTTCCTTGAAGCCAATGGCTTCTCCCGCGTGACCAATCTCACTGGCGGCGTCCATGCATGGGCGCAACAGGTGGATCCGGCCATGCCGACTTATTAATTACATCTGTCATTCGCCTGCCTCAATCTCCACCTCAGTAATCGGAAAAGCAATGCCCAAAGCCAAGCTCGTCATATTGATCGCAGGCGCTTTTCTTACACTGCAGGCGCAGGCGGTCAATTTGCTGCAGCTCTATCAGGAAGCATTGGTCAATGACGCGGTTTACTCCAGCGCGCGCGCCAACCTGAGTGCCGGACAGGAAGCATCGGTACAGGGGCGCGCCAATCTCTTGCCGCTGATCGGCATTAGCGGCACATACCAACACGCACAACGCGACAACGTGCCGGATATCAAGTCGCGTGGCTATACGCTGTCGCTGTCGCAACCCTTGCTCGATGTCGCCGCCTGGCAGACTTACGAACAAAGCAAACTCTCGGTTGCCGCCAGCGAAGCTGCCTTCGCCATCGTGCAACAGGATCTAATCCTGCGCGTGGCGCAAGCCTACTTTGATGTGCTGGCGGCACAAGACACGCTGACAGCGTTGTTGGTACAAAAGGATGCAATCAGCGAACAACTCGCTTCGGCCAAGCGCAACTTTGAAGTCGGCACCGCCACCATCACCGATACGCACGAAGCACAAGCCCGCTACGACCTGGTGATCGCGCAGGAATTCGGCGCGCAAAATGACCTGGCTATCAAGCGCACCGCCCTGCAACAAATTATCGGCAAGGCACCAGCGGAATTAGCCATCTTGCGTAAAGGGGTGGAATTAAGCGCGCCGGAACCGGCCCAGATCAATACCTGGGTTAGCAGCGCGGAAGAACAGAACTACGTCGTATTGCAGCAAAAGCTGGCACTGGAAATCGCCAAGCGCGAAATCACGCGCAACCGTGCCGGTCATTACCCTACCGTTGATCTGGTCGCCAGCCGCAGCGACAGCAACCAGCGCAACAGCGCGATCTCAAGCCTCAATAGCGGAACCGGACCGACCAGTGCAATCGGCTTGCAATGGAATATCCCGCTCTTCAGCGGCTTTGCCGTCACCAGCCGTGTACGCCAGGCAATCGCACTGGAAGACAAATCACGCTCTGATCTGGAAAGCGCGCGTCGTTTTGCCGCACAAAATGCGCAGCAGGCTTATCTGGGTGTGACGAGTGGTTTGGCGCAAGTCAAAGCCTTGCAGGCGGCAGAAGTTTCCAGCCGTTCGGCACTGGAATCAAATCGCCTCGGATATCAGGTAGGTGTGCGCATCAACATCGATGTGCTGAATGCGCAGCAGCAATTATTCATCACGCAGCGCGATCTGTCGAAAGCGCGTTACGACACATTGATGAATAGCCTGCGCCTGAAATCAGCGGCAGGCTCGCTGCGGGAACAGGACCTGGTACAGATCAATACTTTATTGATCCAGCCCTGAAGCAGTCGCCGGCGGCGCGGCTAACTAAAAATCAATTAACTATTCAGGCCTTCTTGCGGCGCAAGGATGGTGCATTGCGCAAACCATCCAGGCAGGCATCGACCAAAGGCTCGACCACTTCTTTCAGGTCGAAGCTGTCCGGCGAAAATAACCAGTCTGTCAGCAAACCAACCAGGCTGCTGTGTAAACTCAATACCGCCAGCTGGGTATCGAGGTCGGCCGGCAATTGCCCCATCGCAACTGCCTCTTCGAGGATACTCTTCATGTTTTCCAGGCCTTCGCGATGACATTCGCGCTGACGCACCCAGATCGGATCGTTGTGATCGACCAATTCGCATTTCAGGAATATGATATCCAGAACCCTGCGTGAGCGCGGATTGTCGACGACATCGCGCAATAACCAAATCCAGGTATGACGTAGATGCCCCAAGGGATCACGCACGAATTTTTCGCCCGGCGTTGTCATCATGGTTTCCATCGGCAAACGCACGCGCTCGCACATGGCTTCAAACAAATCGCTCTTGTTTTTGAAGTGCCAGTAAATTGCACCACGCGTCACATCTGCCGCGACTGCAACATCTGCTAACGAAGATTGCGCAAGGCCACGGGTAAAAAACACCTCTTCCGCAGCATCCAGAATGCGGTTGCGTGTTTCCAGTGCCTCTTCTTTCGTTGAGCGAGCCATAAAATCATAGTCCTGTCATAATTTTCGAATATTTATGTATGTTTAGTGTCTGGTTAAAACAATAATTGCCAGCTATACATACATTCGCGAACGTATGTATAATACCCGATTTACTGCATAGCAGCAAAGCAAAGCATTCTGGCAAACTTGCATAAACGAATGCATTTGCCTTTATTCAGTCTTACCTTTTTCTTTACCGGACTGTTGATGTTCTGACAGCGCAATCCACCTACCGTGCGAGATGTTTATGAGTTCACTTCCCCGTTTGACACGCCTTAGCGCCGCCCTCTTCCTTGTTTATGCAATCGCCGGTTGCGGTGCAAAATCAGACCAAGCAGCAGCACCCCCACCCCAAGAAGTTTCCGTCGTCACCGTACAACCAGGCGTACTGGGTGTAACGAATGAATTGCCGGGCCGCATGGAATCCATCCGCGTCGCCGAAGTACGTGCTCGCGTACCTGGCATCGTACTGAAACGTGTATTCCGTGAAGGCAGCGATGTCAAAGCAGGAACGCTGTTGTACCAGATCGATCCGGCCCAATTGCAAGCCACTTATAACAGTGCCGATGCGGCAGTCGCGCGCAGCGAAGCAACACTGGCGACCGCTGAACAGAAAGCCAAACGTTACAAGCCGCTGGTTGAAACCAATGCCGTCAGCAAACAGGAATACGACGATGTCGCGGCCGCCGAAAAGCAAGCGATCGCCGACCTGGCATCGGCCAAGGCCGCACGTGAAAACGCCCGCCTGTCGCTCGGTTATGCCAGCGTCACTTCGCCTATCTCCGGCCGCATCGGTCGCGCGCTGGTGACTGAAGGTGCTCTGGTTGGTCAGGGCGACGTCACCCCGCTCGCCATCGTGCAACAAATCGACCCTATCTACGTCAACATGACGCAATCGGCGAACGAGGTCCTGAAGCTCAAACGCGCAATGGATGAAGGTAAGTTGAAGAGCGCCGGCAAAGGCGCTGCCAAAGTTACCCTCATCACCGATGATGGCCAGGAATATGGTCGTCCGGGCAAACTGCTGTTCTCCGACCTGACGGTTGACGAAAGCTCGGGCTCGGTCACACTGCGTGCTGAAATCCCTAATCCTGACGGATTGCTCCTGCCGGGTATGTATGTACGTGCCCGTCTCGAGCAAGCGGTTGATGAAAACGCTATCACCGTACCGCAACAGGCTGTGCTGCGTACCCCGGGCGGCTCCGCCGTCATGGTAGTCGGTGCTGACGGCAAGGTCGCTTCGCGTCCTGTCAAAACCGGCAGCTCCAGTGGCACCGCGTGGATCATCACTGACGGCTTGAAAGAAGGTGACCAGGTCATCGTTGAAGGCCTGCAAAAAGTCCAACCGGGCGCAACGGTCAAACCAGTGCAATGGCAAAAACCTGCTCCAGCGGGCGCAACTCCTGCAGCGGCAGCACCAGCAGCTCCGGCCGCAGCTGCTGCTCCTGCAGACAAACCAGCGCAACCCGCCCCTGCAGACAAGACCGCAGAACAACCGAAGTCGAAGTAAGGGAGTACTTTAATGGGTAAATTTTTTATTGACCGCCCGGTTTTTGCCTGGGTGCTGGCGATCTTCATCATGCTGGCCGGCGTCCTGGCAATTACCAGCCTCCCGGTCTCGCAGTACCCGAACATCGCACCACCGCAAATCGTTGTTACCGCTACCTATCCTGGTGCTACTGCACAAACGTTGGACGATAGTGTTACCAGCCTGATTGAGCAGGAGATGAATGGCGCCGATGGTTTGCAATACATCGAGTCGCAAAGCCAGGCCAATGGCCAGGTGCAAATGACTGTGACCTTCTCGCCGGCAACCAATCCGGATCTGGCTGCAGTCGACGTACAAAACCGCCTGAAACGGGTGGAAGCACGTTTGCCGGCTGCGGTCACGCAACAAGGTGTGCAAGTCACCAAATCACGTAGTAACTTCCTGCTGTTTATCGGTCTGTCCTCGACCGATGGCACTCTGGATCCGGTTGCACTCGGTGATTATCTGTCACGTAACGTACTCAATGAAATCAAGCGTGTGCCAGGCGTCGGCCAGGCACAATTGTTTGGTACAGAACGTGCGATGCGTATCTGGATCGATCCTGCCAAACTGGTCGGCCTGAACCTGACGCCATCCGATGTCAACAGCGCGATCACTGCACAAAATGCACTGGTTGCCGGCGGTACACTCGGCGATTTGCCTAGCCCAAGCACGCAGCAGATCGCGGCAACGGTGGTGGTGAATGGCCAGTTGAACAGCCCTGAGCAATTCGGCAATATCGTACTGCGTGCCAACAAGGACGGCTCCACTGTCCGCCTGCGTGATGTCGCACGCATCGAAGTCGGCGGCCAGTCGTATGCAACGTCCGGTCGTCTTGACGGCAAGCCAAGTTCCTTCGTCGGAGTACAGCTGTCACCAACCGCGAATGCGCTGGGCACGGCAACCGCCGTGCACAAGAAGATGGATGAACTGTCGAAGTACTTCCCGGCAGGCGTGAAATACACCATCCCTTACGACACCTCCAAGTTCGTCAAGATCTCGATCGAAGAAGTAGTTAAAACCCTGATCGAAGCGATTATCCTGGTGTTCCTTGTGATGTATCTGTTCTTGCAGAACATCCGCTACACATTGATCCCGACCATCGTGGTGCCGGTCGCATTGCTGGGTACTTTTGCGACCCTGTTGCTGTTCGGCTTCTCGATCAACGTGCTGACCATGTTTGGTATGGTGCTGGCGATCGGTATCCTGGTCGATGATGCGATTGTGGTGGTGGAAAACGTCGAACGGATCATGAGCGAAGAAGGTCTGTCGCCACGTGATGCAACCCGCAAGGCGATGGGCCAGATTACCGGCGCGCTGATCGGTATTACGCTGGTATTGATCGCGGTGTTCATCCCGATGGCATTCTTCGGTGGTGCGGTCGGTGCGATTTACCGTCAGTTCTCGCTGTCCATGGTTGCGTCGATGGTGTTCTCGGTATTGATGGCGTTCACGCTGACACCGGCACTGTGCGCTACTTTGCTGAAACCGGTAGAAGCCGGCCATCATCACGAAAAACGTGGCTTCTTCGGCTGGTTTAACCGTCACTTCAATACTACTGCTGCCGGCTATCAAGGCTTCGTTGCGAAGATGTTGACCAAGACCGGTCGTTACATGCTGGTCTACGGCCTGATCCTGGTGTGCGTCGGCGTACTGTATGCGCGCCTGCCTGCTTCCTTCCTGCCGAACGAAGATCAGGGCTACATCGTGACCAACGTGCAGTTGCCGGCTGGTGCCAGCACCGGTCGTACACTGGAAGTGCTGAAGACCATCGAAAACTACTACCTGAAAGAATCTGCCGTCGAACACGTTATTTCGATCGCCGGCTTCAGCTTCTCGGGTAACGGTCAAAATGCGGGTCTGGTATTTACCCCGCTGAAAGACTGGAGCAAACGTAGCGCGGCGGAATCTGCCGATGCCGTTGCAGGTAAAGCTTTCGGTGCCTTCATGGGTATCAAGGATGCGATTGTGTATCCACTGAACCCGCCACCGATTCCGGAACTGGGTAATGCAACCGGCTTCACTTTCCGTCTGCAAGATCGTGCCGGTCTCGGCCACGACGCTTTGGTCGCCGCACGTAACCAGATGTTGGGGATGGCTGCACAAAGCAAGGTACTGGCAGGTGTCCGTCCTGAAGGCCTGGAAGATGCACCGCAATTGCAAGTGGATATCGACCGCGACAAGGCAAATGCCTTGGGCGTACCGTTCTCTACCATCAATAGCGTGCTGTCCACCGCACTCGGTTCGGCTTACATCAATGACTTCCCGAACCAGGGTCGTCAACAACGTGTAATCGTGCAAGCGGATACACAAGGTCGTTTGCAACCGGAAGACCTGACCCGCCTGTATGCACGTAGCTCCGCAGGCACGATGGTTCCGTTCTCCTCCTTCATCACATCGAAGTGGATTACCGGTCCGGTGCAATTGATACGCTATAACGGCTATCCGGCAATGAAGATCTCCGGTGGTGCAGCTCCTGGCCGCAGTACCGGTGAAGCAATGGCTGAAATGGAAGCCATGGTTGCCAAATTGCCGCCTGGTTTCGGTTTCGAATGGACTGGCCAGTCGCTGGAAGAAAAAACCTCCGGCTCGCAAGCTCCTGCCTTGTATGCACTGTCGCTGATCGCCGTATTCCTGGTGTTGGCTGCATTGTATGAAAGCACTTCGATCCCGTTCTCGGTGATGCTGGTGGTACCGCTCGGTATCTTTGGCGCGCTGCTGGGTGTCACGCTGCGCGGCATGCCTAACGACGTGTACTTTAAAGTCGGCATGATTGCGGTGGTCGGCTTGTCTGCGAAGAACGCGATTCTGATTATCGAATTTGCGAAAGACTTGCAGGCACAGGGCAAAGGCCTGATAGAAGCGACACTGGAAGCGGTGCACTTGCGGTTCCGTCCTATCATCATGACCTCGCTCGCTTTCATCCTCGGTGTATTGCCGTTGGTTATTGCAAGCGGTGCCGGCTCTGCCAGCCAGCGCGCGATTGGTACAGGTGTGATGGGCGGCATGATCACAGCAACCGTATTCGCCGTGTTCCTGGTACCGGTGTTCTTTGTGGTAGTTCGCACGCTGTTTAAAGGTAGCGAACGTCAGCGTCGCAAATATGCGGCGAGCAAGCCACGTGATGAGGAAGAAGAATTATGATGAAGACCATAACATTGGCTTTACTGGCAGCAGGCGTATTGAGCGCCTGCTCCATGGCCCCAAAATATGTGCGTCCTGACGCACCGGTAGCGGCGGAATACGGCGTGCCGTCCAAAGCCGATAACAACCAGGTGCGTGCAGTTGACATCGGCTGGCGTAATTTCTTTACCGACCCGCGCCTGCAGGTTTTGATCGGCAATGCAATCGCCAACAACCGTGACCTGCGTGTTGCGGCCTTGCGTATCGAAGAAGCCCGTGCGCTGTACAACATTCAATCGGCGGATTTGCTGCCGACCCTGAATGTCAATGCCACCGGCTCACGTGCCCGCGTACCGGCTTCGATCAGCAACACCGGCAGCAGCGTCGTTTCGAGCAATTACCAGGTCGGCCTCGGCCTGGCGGCATTCGAACTGGACTTCTTTGGTCGTGTACGCAGCCTGAGCGATGCCGCCCTGGCCGCCTACCTGTCGACCGAAGAAGCGCAGCGCGCAGCACAGATCAGCCTGGTGTCGGAAGTCGCCAAAGCCTATCTGTCGGAACGCTCATTTGCCGAGCAACAGGATCTGGCACGCCAAACCTATGAAAGCCGCGTCGAAGCCTACAAGCTGTCGAAGCAACGCTTTGAAGTAGGTGCATCGTCGGCACTGGACTTGCGCAATGATGAAGCACTGCTGCAAACAGCACGTGCCGCTGAATTGCTGGCACAACGCCAACGTGCGCAGGCCATGAATGCGCTGACCCTGCTGGTTGGCCAACCATTGACCGACCTGCCACCGGCGCAAGCACTGTCGTCACAGACTATTCTGACCGATATTCCGGCCGGCCTGCCTTCGGATTTGCTGACACAGCGTCCTGACATTCGCAGCGCAGAACAAACCCTGCTCTCCGCCAATGCCAATATCGGTGCAGCAAGGGCTGCTTTCTTCCCGCGCATTTCGCTGACGGCCGGGCTCGGTACTTCCAGCAATGAATTGGCCGGTTTGTTTGAAGGTGGTTCGCGTTCATGGTCGTTTGCACCGCAATTGGTGCTGCCGATTTTTGATGCCGGCCGTAACCGTGGCAACCTGAACCTGGCTGAAGTACGCAAAGACATTGCAGTGGCAAATTACGAGAAGAGCATACAGGTTGCATTCCGCGAAGTATCGGATGCACTGGTTGCACGTGATTTGCTCGACCAGCAAGTCGAAGCGCAGCGCCTGGTACAGGAAGCACAGGCTGAACGTTTCAAATTCGCCACCCAGCGTTTCCAGAATGGCATCGCCAGTTCGCTGGACGTGCTCGATGCACAACGCGAATTGTTCACTGCGCAGCTAAGCCTGGTACAAGTACGTCTGACGCGCCTGACGAACGCAGTCGACCTGTATCGTTCACTCGGCGGTGGTCTGGTGGAAACAACCGTGGCTACGGCACCGGCGGCAACACCGGCACCGGCAACCATAAAGTAAGTTGCTGCAGCAATAAAAAAGGGAGGCCATTTTGTGGCCTCCCTTTTTTTTCGTCTGCAAGTCCAGACGACTACCCGTTAATGGATTGCATCAACGTACTAAGCAGCAACAGACTGATTTTTTTCTGCCGCTGCTTTGGGGAAATTGGTTGTCAGCTGGATTTGTTCGGCCAGCGTTCTTGCCAGCGGCTCGAACACGGCACGACGCTGTTCGGTTAACGCATCACCGGCCTGACCATTTACCAGGCAAGTCACCTTGCAACTACCGGAAGTACATGCGCTTAACAGGATCTGGCCCAATTGGCCGAGTTCGCTGTGTCGCAAAATGTATTCGTAGGATGTTGCAGAGATGGGTTTCCGCTGCGCGGTAACATTCGGTGGTAATTGAAATGACATAGTGTGTGCTCCGTTTCAGTCTCTATTCTCGTCGTATTCGCGTTCTTTTCGTATCCCATCGATATGGGATATCGATCAAGATAGGCGCGTAAGACGTAATTTCTTTTTATGCCGATATGTTTCGGCTGTGCTTTTGAACCTCGTCGCCTGATTGCACTCAGACCCACATCGGATTCAAATTCAACAGGAAAGTTCATGCGTAAACTCTCACTATCCCTCTCGCTGCTGATGGCTCTCCATATGGGGGCGCATGCGCAGGAAAACAAGACCCAAATGAAACCTGGCTTATGGGAAATGAGCGCGAGCTCTGAACTGTTGAATCTGGTCGAACAAATTCCACCAAATCAAATGCAAAATCTGAGCAATTTGGCAAAACAATATGGTTTTGACATGCCAAAGATTCAAAACGGTGCAGCCACGTCCAAGGTTTGCATCACACCTGAAATGGCGGCACAAAACATTCCACCTTCCGCATATCACCGCCAGTCCGGTTGTGAAGCACGCAATGCCAGCCGCGTTGACAACCGTTACAGCGCTGACCTGGTTTGCAACAGTGATCAAGTCAATGGCCAGGGCAAAGCCGAAGCCACACTTAATACACCCGAAAGTTTCAGTGGAAAAACCTCATTCAAGGGTACGGTGCGTGGCGTGGCAGTCGATGAATCCGCCAATACCAGTGGTCGCTGGCTGGCCGCAACTTGCACCGCCGGCAAAACCGTAAACTGATTTTGTTGCAGGCGGATGCGCAGATACAAGTCGTAACAAAGCTTACGGATTTGCTCTAGATATCACTGCTGCCTTGGTTTGTAATAGAGCCATCGAACAAGGAGCAGATAATGAATAAATTTTTAAGCGCGACTGCAGGAATACTGGCCACCGCGACCTTGCTGTTTGCAGCCACACCTGCGATGGCACGCGTGGATGTAGACCTGAATATTGGCGTCCCGGTCTACGGCGCACCAGCACCTGTCTATGTGCAGCCACAGCCTGTGTATGTACAACCACGACCAGTGTATGTGCAGCCACGCCCGGTTTATGTCCATCCGCGCCCTTACTACGGTGACAGGCATTATCGCCACAGGCACTACTACGATCGCCATGATCGCGATCATGACGGCGTACCGAATCGTTACGACCGTAGGCCGAACAATCCGCACCGCTATTAATCAAAGATATTTGAAGCCGCTCGCTATTTGATGAGCGGCATCAGCAAGCTCATGGTACGGCGGGTCGCACCGCCGTGTTGCTGTGCAAAGTGTTGCGCTTTTAGTCCCATCGCATTCCGTGCAAGATCGTCGTCCAGCAAACGGATCGCCTGCTGCCACATGTCCGCGGCATTCGCGACCCGGATGGCGCCACCGGCAGCAATGGCATTCTCTGCTGCATCAGCAAAATTAAAGGTATGCGGCCCCACCAGTACCGGTTTGCCGACCGCACTGGCTTCAATCAGATTATGTCCGCCCAGCGGCAATAAACTGCCGCCGACAAATGCCAGGTCACAAGCCGAGTAATAGGCAAACATTTCACCCATGCTATCACCGAGGAATACGCGCACATCCGCATCCAGCGACGCGCTACCGGCAGTCGAACGGCGTGCCAAGGCCATACCACGCACCTGCACCATTTGCGCTACGTCATCGAAGCGCTGCGGATGGCGCGGCACTATCATCAGCAAGATGTCGGGACGGTTCACGGCGAGCAGCGCATCCAGGATCAGTGCTTCTTCCCCATCCCGCGTATTGGCGCATGCCAGTACTTTGCGCTGGCCGAACTGCGTGCGCAGCAATGCGCCACGTTGCAACATTTCCGCTGGCGGCGTCACATCAAATTTAATACTGCCGGTCACATGCACATCAGGCGCGCCCAACTGTTTCACACGCTGCGCATCACTCTCGGTTTGCGCCGCCACGCACGACATGGCAGCAGCAGCTTCGACAAACAGCGATGGAAACTTCAATGCCTTTTTCAATGAGCGCTCGGACAAGCGCGCATTCACCAAAGCGACTGGCACATCGTAGTGTGTACATTGCGCCATCACATTCGGCCACACTTCGGTTTCCATCAGCACGCAAATGCGCGGCTGGAAAGCACGCAGGAAACGCCCTACCATCCAGGCCGTGTCATACGGCAAATAGCTTTGCAACACGCGTGGCTGCTTGCCAAACAAATCCTTACCCGTCGCGCGCCCGGTAGGCGTCATATGCGTGAGCAATAATTGATGGCTTGGATAAGCGGCCAGCAAGGCATCGATCAGTGGTTGTGCGGCACGCGTTTCGCCTACTGACACCGCATGCACCCACAACAACGGGGTCGAACCGTCATACGGTACGCCACCATAAAACCCCAGGCGTTCCGCGATGTGTTGCCGATAACCCGGTTCCTTGCGACCACGCACAAACAGCCGCAGCAAAACGAGCGGCAAGGCAAACCACCAGGCAAGGGAATAAATCAGGCGCATAAGATGGATAAGCCGGATAAGGGCAAGAAGGCGAACATAAAGGGATAAATTGAATAATTCAGCCGTATTATGCCGTGCAGCGGGAAACTAGTGCGTGTTCTGTAAGGAGTTCAAGCCGGATTTCGTATTTCATCAACAGGCGCAACCGGCTTTGCACCGGCCGCGCCCTGCCTTACCGCTTTAATACGGCAATACCGCATCCGGCTTGGCCGCCAGGATCACCCGTTTGAATTCGGCCTGGATGTGCTGCAAAGCAGCCTGCGACTCCGCTTCAAAGCGCATCACGATCACCGGCGTCGTATTCGATGAACGGGCCAGGCCGAAGCCATCCGGATATTCGACACGCAAACCATCAATCGTGATGATCTGATCGGAATCCGGGAATTGCGCTTCACGTTGCAACTTGGCGATCAGCGGGAAGCTTTCGCCTTCCTTCAGTTTCAATTGCAATTCGGGGGTACTTACCGATTGCGGCAAGGCATTCAAGACTGCCGACGGATCTTTTTCACGGCTCAGCAATTCCAGCATACGCGCACCCGCATACATGCCGTCATCAAAGCCATACCATCTATCCTTGAAGAAAACGTGACCGCTCATTTCACCACCGAGTGGCGCACCGGTTTCGCGCATTTTCGCCTTGACCAGCGAATGACCGGTTTTCCACATCAGCGGTTTGCCACCACGCTCGGTAATCCATGGTGCCAGGTGACGCGTACATTTCACGTCATACAGGATTTGCTCACCCGGATGACGGGTCAGTACATCCTGCGCAAACAACATCAATTGGCGATCCGGATAAATAATCTGGCCATCCTTGGTCACTAGGCCGAGACGGTCGCCGTCACCGTCAAAAGCGAGGCCGATTTCGGCATCGGTCGTCTGCAGGCAGCGGATCAGGTCTTGCAGGTTTTCCGGATGTGCCGGATCCGGATGATGGTTAGGGAAGGTGCCATCCACTTCGCAAAACAGTTCAATCACATCGCAACCCATCGCACGATACAAATCACCGGCGAATGCACCCGCCACCCCGTTGCCGCAGTCGATTGCGATTTTCATCGGACGCGCCAGCTTGACGTCGCTCACGATTCTCTTTTGATAGCCGTCGGCGATATCGTAGGTGCGATAACTGCCTTTTCCTTCAGCAAATTCCTTATTCACAATAGCTTGATACAAGGCTTGGATAGTGTCGCCGTATATCGCTTCACCGGCCAGCACCATCTTGAAGCCATTGTAGTCAGGCGGATTATGGCTGCCCGTCACCATGATGCCGGATTGTGCATCCAATACATGCGTACCGAAATACAGCATAGGGGTAGCCACCACGCCGAGATCGACTACATCGATGCCGACTTCCTGCATGCCTGCGGCCAGTGCCGTCGCCAGTTCGGGGCCGGACAAACGGCCGTCACGTCCCAACACCACGACTTGCTCGCCTTTGGCGCGTACCGCGCTACCGAAAGCGCGTCCGATATCGCGGGCCACATCAGCATCCAGTGTCGAACCGATAATGCCGCGTATGTCATAGGCTTTGAAAATGCTTTGCGAGAGAGTCAGCATGTTAGGTCGTTATCCTTATTTATCCGATTAAGCGATTTGGTTTTACGTCAGCGGCAAAAACACCTGGCCAGGCTTTGCAACTTGCTCTGACGCATTTTATAGGATGCGATACATTAAAGTAGCGGCACCGTCATTCCTGCAGCCAACATTTTTACAATGAGCTTGTTCGACACAGAGTCGGCCAGCTAGTTTCAAACTGATTGCTTATAGCGCCCTATCTTTTGCTGCACTCCGGAAATTCTCTGCGGAATCCGCGATAATGTCCGCCATCCCACCCGCTTTTATCGGATTGTCCGCATACATGACTACTTACGCCATTGGTGATTTGCAAGGTTGCCAGACCCAACTAGACGACTTGCTGCAACAAATTGATGCGGTCGCACCGCAGGCGCAACTGGTATTCGTCGGGGATATCGTCAATCGCGGTCCGCGCTCGCTCGCTACCTTACGCCAAGTACGTGCGCTGGGAACGCGTGCACGCATCGTGCTGGGCAACCATGACCTCAACCTGTTGGCAATCGCCTGTGGCCTGCGCAAGCCGCACGCAAGCGATACGGTGGATGACATCATGGCAGCCGATGATCGCGACGAACTAATAGACTGGTTACGTCACCAGCCTTTGGCACTGGCACAGGATGGCCATTTATTCGTACATGCAGGTGTGCTGCCACAATGGAGCGCCATGCAAACGGTCGCACTGTCACGCGAAGTCGAAGCAGTGCTGCAAGGTCAGGACTGGGTCGCCTTCCTGCAAAAAATGTATGGCAATGAGCCATCCTTATGGGATGACAGCTTGCAGGGTGATGATCGCCTGCGCTGCATCGTCAATGCGCTGACGCGCATACGCTTTTGCCAGGCTGATGGCCGGATGGATTTCAAGGCGGTGGAAGGTCTGGCACATACACCGGCTGGATTAATGCCGTGGTTTGAAGCGCCCGATCGCCGCAGTGCCGACACGACCGTCGTCTTTGGTCATTGGTCTACACTGGGATTGACGGTGCTACCGAATGTGATCGGACTGGACACCGGTTGTGTCTGGGGTGGGCAGTTGACTGCCATGAACCTGGCAGACCGGACAACGATACAGGTCAAATGCCCGCAACACCAAAAGCCGGGCAAGAACTAGGCAGTGGTTCCCGGCTGTCGCTCATAGCCGAGTTTGGCCGCGATGGCCTGGCGTGCTTCCAGTGATAAATCGCGACGATGCGTGCCTGTGCTTGCTATCGCCGGCAACAAAGTCAGTTGCGCCGTCATCTTGCGCGCCTTCATGATCAGCAACATGCTGTCAACAAAAGTCATGTCGCCGATAAAGTCAGCCGCCGCATGCAAATTCCCCTGTTCGTCAACATAGCGCAAAGCATAAGGCTGAACCGGTACGCCGGCTTCAATCGCGGCTTCAAATAAATTCGGATGGAAGGATAACAGCGTGCCTTGTGCCGCCGTCGTGCCTTCGGGGAAAAAAGCGATGCGTTCGCCAGCGCGTATGCTCGTCACCAGGCCTTCATACACGCGCCGTACTTCACGCTGCTTGCCGCGCGCAATAAAGATGGTGCCGGATTTTTCGCATAACCAGCCCAACGCCGGCCAGCTGCGGATATCCGCTTTCGCGACGAAGCGGCAAGGTTGCAGGGAATTGATGACGAAAATATCCAGCCACGAAACATGATTGGAAACGATCAATGCCTGGGTGGCCGCCCCTGCATCATTGCGGATATCCACTTCCACCTGCAGGATAGCCAGTAAACCCGCCGACCATTTCTTGATACGCTGATCGCGACTGGCCGTGCTGATAAAAGGGAAAATAAAGGCACTCGTGCACAGGCCCTGCACCAAGTGCAGCATTACACGTAGAAACGGCAAGGCGATCATACGAAAGCCTTGCCGATGATGACAGCCATCAGCTGATGCAGAATCATGCGTGAACCGGATAAAGAAACGAAAAATCAGCGCTGAAATGCGATATGACCGGCAACGATAGTGGTCTTCACCTGCCCCGCCAATTCATACCCGAGGAAAGGCGTATGTTTGCCCTGGCTCGCCAACACTTTGGCCGCCACGGTCCAACGCTGGTTCGGATCGAACAGGCAAATATCCGCAACGCTGCCGACTGCCAGCTGACCGGATGGCAAGCCGACTATGCGTGCCGCATCGGTAGTTACCTTCGCCACTGCACGCGACACTTGTTGCTTGCCGTCGACGCAATCTTCCGCCCACTTTAAAGCCAGTGACAAGAGCAATTCGAGGCCGGTTGCACCTGGCGATGCTTCGCCGAAAGGCAATAATTTTTCATCATCGTCGACCGGTGTATGGTCGGAACAAATCGCATCGATGGTGCCATCCAGCAAAGCATTCCGGATTGCATCACGATCACGCTGGCTGCGCAAAGGCGGCGTCAGGCGTGCGTTCGAATCGAAGAAACCGATATCGTTTTCAGTCAGGTGCACATGATGGGCGCCAACGTCACAGCTAACAGGCAAGCCTTCTTTCTTCGCCGCACGAACCAATTCCAGCCCGGCCGCAGTCGACATGCGGCACAGGTGGACGCGGGTACCGGTCACGCGTACCAGCTCCAGGATAGTATGCAAGGCGACTGTCTCTGCCATCACCGGCACGCCTGACAAGCCGAGACGCGAAGCGACCGGCCCACTGTGCGCAACGCCGGTGCGACCAAGGTGCGGGTCTTGCGGGCGCAACCAGACTGTGTATTCGAACGTCTTGGCATACTGCATGGCGCGCAGCATGACAGTGGTATCCAGGATCGGATTGTCGGCCTGTGAAAATCCGATGCAACCGGCTTCCGATAACTCGGCCATTTCGGTCAATGCTTCGCCTTTCAAACCAGCCGTCAAAGCACCAAGTGGATAGACGTGCGCCTGGTTCAGGGACTTGGCGCGATGCTTGAGCATTTCCACCAGGCCCGGCTCATCCAGTACCGGTTCGGTATCCGGTGGACAGACCAGGCTGGTCACGCCACCCTGCACTGCCGCCTGCATTTCCGATTCCAGTGTCGCTTTGTGTTCATAGCCCGGTTCGCGCAAACGTGCGCTCAGGTCGACCAGGCCGGGGGCGACGATCAAGCCGCTGGCATCAATCACCTTGCTGGCGACAAAGCCTTCCGGCGCCTTGCCTATGCCTGCGATTTTTCCTGCTGCAATATAGACGTCCTGTTGTGCATCGATGCCGTTGGCCGGATCGACGAGATGGCCGTTCTTGATATGAATTTTCATCTTTTTAATTTCCCGCCAAAATACTCATCACTGCCATCCGCACTGCAATACCGAAGGTCACTTGCGGCAAGATCACGGCTTGCGTACCGTCCGCTACCGCCGATTCAATTTCCACGCCACGATTCATCGGGCCCGGATGCATCACGATGGCGTCCGGCTTGGCCAACGCCAGGCGTTCCGTAGTCAGGCCGTAGCTCTTGAAAAACTCTTGCGCGGAAGGCAGCAGGGCACCACTCATGCGTTCATTCTGCAGACGCAACATGATGATCACATCGACGTCTTTCAAACCCTTGTTAATGTCGGTAAAGACGCGCACGCCCATTTGTTCGAGGCCGCTAGGCAGCAGCGTACGCGGGCCGATCGCACGGATTTCCGGCACGCCCAAGGTAGTCAGCGCATGGATATCGGAACGCGCGACGCGGCTGTGCAGGATGTCGCCGACGATCGCCACGGTCAGGTTGCTGAAATCTTTTTTGTAATGACGGATCGTGTACATATCGAGCAAACCCTGGGTCGGGTGTGCATGACGACCGTCACCGGCATTCACCACGTGTACATGCGATTGCGAGGTATCGCTCAAATGCTTGGCGATCAGGTACGGTGCGCCCGATTGCGCATGGCGCACGACGAACATATCGGCATGCATCGCCGACAGGTTATCGATGGTATCGAGCAACGATTCGCCTTTGCTCGAACTCGACGCCTGGATATTCAGGTTGATCACGTCTGCCGACAAACGTTTGGAAGCGATTTCGAAAGTGGTACGCGTGCGTGTCGAGTTTTCAAAGAAGAGGTTGAACACACTTTTACCGCGCATCAGCGGTACCTTCTTCACTTCCCGGTCACCGATACTGACGAAGGACGAAGCCGTGTCCAGTATGTGCAGGATATTCGCCTTGGGCAGGCCTTCGATGGTGAGCAAGTGTTGCAGCTCACCGTTTTTATTCAGTTGCGGATTAAACATGATCCACCGTCAGGGAAAAGCGGCCGTCATCGGCCCGTTGAAGTACCAGCGATTGCTCGCCTGGAATCGAAATGGTTTTTGCGACAAAATCTGCTGCGACCGGCAACTCACGGCCACCACGATCCGCCAGCGCAGCCAGCAGGATGCGGGCCGGACGACCGTAGTCGAACAATTCGTTGATCGCCGCACGGGTTGTGCGTCCGGTGTAGAGCACATCATCCACCAGCAGGATGGTCGCACCGTCGACATCAAATGGGATCTGGGTTGGCTTCACGTCAGGACGCAAACCTTTTTCCGAAAAATCGTCGCGATAAAAAGATACATCGATAAAGCCAAGGCGTTCAGTCAATTGCAACTCTTGCGCCAGGCGTTCCGCCAGCCAGGCGCCACCGGAATGGATGCCGACTATCGCGACATTTTCCGCATGTGCCAGTCCGGCTTTCACTTGTTGCGCCAGCACTTGGTACAAGGCTTCGGCGTCGAGTGCATTATCAGGATTCGGATTGGGTATAGTCATCGAAGTATTGTTGCAAGATGATTGCGGCAGCCTGATCATCGATCAGTTCACCGCGTTGATGAGAAATCACTGCGGATGAATAGCGTTCATCCACCAGCACCGTTGCCACGTTAAAACGTCCATGCAGCTGATTTGCGAAACGCCGGCAACGCACCGTCATTTCATGTTCTGCACCATCGGGGTGGCGCGGCAGGCCAACTATGCACAGTGTTGGTTGCCATTGCTGCACCAGCTCGGCGATCGCCGCAAATTTCGCGTCATTGGTCGCCGCACTGATGATCATCAGCGGTTGCGCCTGCTTTAACAATGTATTGCCAACCGCAACGCCTATGCGCTTCAGGCCAAAGTCGAAACCAAGTACGGTTTCCACTAGCCTGCCATCCCGTCACGCATGCCCGGCCTCGCCACTCAGCATCATCGGATCTATACCGAGCAATTTGATCGCTGCGACAAAGCGCTGCTCCAGCGGCAGGTCGAACAATACCGCCGGGTCGGCGCGTACCGTGAGCCAGCCATTGCGGGTAATTTCATCTTCCAGCTGGCCCGCCCCCCAACCGGCACAGCCGAGGCTGACCAGCAGGCGTTGCGGACCGGAACCGAGCGCGACCGCGGCCAGGATATCCTTGGACGTGGTCAGCGAAATTTCTTCGGTCACCGGCAAAGTCGATGAAAAGTCACCGCGCGGCGCATGCAGCACAAAACCGCGATCCGCCTGCACCGGACCGCCGTATAAAACCGGCGCGCGGTCCAGCATCGACAGTTCGGGCGCGATTTCCAGCGTCAGGTCGATGCGATTGAGCAAGACATCGACCGTCATATCGGTCGCTTTATTGATAATTACACCCAGCGCACCATTGGCGTTATGCTCACACAGGTACACTACGGTTCCACCAAAAACCGGATCAAGCATGGACGGCATGGCAATCAGGAAATGATCGGCCAGGTTCAGCGATTCGCGGGGTGGGGTATCGGGTGCTGCGGAAAAATCGAGGGAGTCCCAAGGTGAATCGGGATGTTCGGGGGATTTGCTAGTCTTACGTTGCTTCGGCATGCCGTTATTTTAGCAGTTTTAGCCGAAATCTCGCCTCCAAACCGCAGTCCGGGTCGATTTTGACCATATTTTTCATGTTTTTCCTTCAACCCTGAATTAAAGCCGCCCCTTCGATGCCGCAATTTGAAAAAACCCTGGTCTGGTTCCGCCGCGATTTGCGCAGTTTCGACCACGCCGCCCTGCACCATGCACTGCGGCAGAGCCGGCAAGTGTATTGCGCCTTTATTTTTGACCGTGCGATCTTGGGTACGCTACCAGCGAACGACCGGCGGGTCGAATTCATCCATGCCAGCTTGCTGGAACTGGATACCGCGCTACGCGAACTGGGCGGCGGGCTGATCGTGAGCCACGCGTGGGCCGAACAGGCGATTCCGCAACTGGCGGCCGAGCTGGGTGTGGATGCCGTGTTCTGCAATCATGATTACGAACCGCAGGCAATTGCACGCGATACCGCCGTGGCGACCGCGCTTGCCAGGGACGGACGCAAACTGCAGAGCTATAAAGACCATGTCATTTTCGAAAAAGACGAAGTCCTGTCACAGTCGGGAAAGCCGTTCTCCGTCTTCACGCCCTACAAGAATGCGTGGCTGAAAAAACTGCACACCGAACTGGCACCAACCGATATGCCGGCGTATGAAATCGACACGCTGCGTGCGCATTTCGCTCCATTGCAGGCAGCCCTTAGCGGTATCCCTGCGCTAAGCGAACTGGGTTTTGAAAAAACCAATTTAAGCGAATTGCATATCCCCACCGGCATGCAAGGCGGACAGGCGCTATTTGACGATTTCATTGATCGCATGCCCGACTATGACAGCACGCGTGACTTCCCTGCCGTCAAAGGGCCATCCTACCTGTCAGTGCACCTGCGCTTCGGAACTGTTTCGATACGCGCACTGGTGCGACGTGCGCTGGATGCGATGCGCATCGGTGCCGGGGGCACCGGTGCTGCTGTGTGGTTGTCGGAACTGGTGTGGCGCGACTTCTATTTCATGATCCTGTACCAGCATCCGCATGTACACGAGCGCGCATTCAAGCCCGACTACGACGCCATCGTCTGGGAAAGCGGACAGCACGCAATCGATCTGTTCCAGGCCTGGTGCGATGGCCTGACCGGGTATCCATTGGTAGACGCTGCAATGGCACAGTTAAACCAGACAGGCTATATGCATAATCGCCTGCGTATGGTCACGGCATCCTTCCTGATCAAGGACCTCGGCATAGACTGGCGTTGGGGCGAACGTTATTTCGCAGAAAAACTCAATGACTTCGACCTGTCGGCAAACAATGGCGGCTGGCAGTGGGCCTCGTCCTCCGGCTGCGATGCACAACCCTACTTCCGCATCTTCAATCCGCTCACGCAATCGGAAAAGTTTGATCCCGACGGCAAGTTCATACGTCGTTACCTGCCACAATTGAACAAGCTTTCAGGCAAGCAGATACATGCGCCATGGCGGGTACCGGCGCTGGAATTGCAAATGGCCGGCATCACGCTGGGACGTGACTACCCACACCCCTTATTGCAACATGATGAAGCGCGAGCGCGCACCCTGCAGCGCTATGCGGTCGTGAAGAAAGTCTCGGCAGAAGACGGCAAGCCATAAAAAAATCCCGCACCTTGATGCGGGATTTTTTGTGGACGGCCATTGCTTAATTCAGGGTAGGTGCTTTTGCCACGAAACCGGCAATCAACTCCAGCAAGGCATCTTCCTGATAAGGTTTGCCCAGATATTCATTCACACCCAGCTCCATCGCATAGTTACGATGCTTGCTGGCAGTACGCGAGGTAATCATGATGATAGGAATATCGCGCGTGCGTTCATCGTCACGGATATTACGTGTCAAATCGAAACCATCCATGCGCGGCATTTCGATATCAACCAACATTACATCCGGCGTCACCGATTGCAAATGCTGCAAGGCATCGACGCCATCTTTCGCCAACACCACCTGATAACCTTCACGCGTCAACAAGCGTTGTGTAACACGACGCACGGTCAGCGAGTCGTCGACCACCATCACTATCGACTGTGTACGCAAGCCTTGTACCGGCGCGGCACTTTGCAGGTTCGAATCGGCCATCTCCGCTATCGCACCCATGCCATCCGGTGCATCGGATGGCGTCAGGCGTGGTGCACGGATATTATCCAGTGCGGCGCGCTGTGCCAAAGGAACCGGATTCAGGATCAGGACAATCTCGCCGGACCCCAGCACTGTCGCACCGGCTATCCCTATCATGCGTGACAGTTGCGGGCCGATATTCTTCACCACCACTTCGCGGTTGCCGAGGATTTCATCGACGTGCAGGGCGACACGTTCATTGCCGCTCTTCAGGATCAGCAAAGGTGAATACTGCTGTGTTACCGGCGCCACCTGCAAGTCGCCCAGCAAGCTGGACAGATAATGCATAGGCACACGTTGCGATTGCCACATCACCGCACCTTCGTTATAGGCGGCGGCGAGCGGACCGGTTTTCAATTGTTGCACCTGCTCCACCAGTACCGAAGGAATCGCGTAAGTCTTGCCACCAGTGGAAAGCAACACGACTTGTGTCACTGCCAGCGTCAGCGGCAAATGGATCGTGAAATTCGCACCCTTGCCGGCTTCCGAAGCAATCGCGACACGACCACCGAGTGACGCTGCTTCCGAACGCACCACGTCCATGCCGATGCCGCGTCCGGCCAGCTCGGTGATTTCTTCTGCAGTGGAAAAACCCGGATGGAAAATCAGGTCAGTCGTTTCCGCATCTGACAAGGCCATGTCTGCGGTCAGCAAGCCGCTGCTGAGCGCCTTGTTGCGGATATTGTCGAGATTCAAACCCTGGCCATCGTCAGAGAAATGAATCACAACTTCATTACCTTCCTGGCGGATCTCTATGCGCAACTCGCCAGTTTCATTCTTGCCCGCAGCCTGCCGTTTCTCGCGCGACTCGATGCCATGCACAATCGCATTACGCAATAAATGCTCGAATGGCCCCGCCATTTTCTCCAGCACGCCGCGATCAATTTCGACTGCACTACCGCGGATATCGAGGTTGACGCGTTTATCGGTTTCCTTCGAAGCCTGGCGTGTCACGCGGAACAGGCGTTCCGAAATACTGGCAAACTGCACCATGCGCACGCGCATCAAATCCTGCTGCAAATCACGCGTCAGGCGCGCTTGCGTCGTCAGGTCGGTGCTGGCGCTATCGATGGTACGGCTCAGGTTTTGCTGCACCGAACCGACGTCATTCACACTTTCCGCCATCATGCGTGTGAGTTCCTGCAAGCGCGTAAAGCGATCGAACTCCAGCGGATCAAATTCACGGTCGGCGGAAATACCCATGCGCGATGTGATTTGCGATTCAGCCTGCATTTCAATCTCACGCAATTGCTCGCGCAAACGCACCACGTTTTCCGACAACTCGCCCATGGACTGACGCAAGGTACCGACTTCGGTTTCCAGCTTGGAACGCGAGATCGATACTTCACCGGCCTGGTTGACCAGGCGATCCAGGATATCGGCCCGGACCCGGACCAGTGGTGCGGCGGCGGTAGCAGCCAGCGCACCGGCTTGCGGAACTATAGGTGCCAACTTGTTCGGTGTGACCGGCATCGCGCTGTGTATCTGCGGCAATTCCGTTTTCGCGGCGACACTCCCAGCCTTGGTGTCACTTGCCGACACTGCTGGCTTATTCGTATTTTGCAATTGCTCGAACAGATACAAACCCTGATCGTAACGCGCCAGCAAATCTTCCAGCGCGGCACCGGAAGGATGGCCTGCATGGGTAATATTTTCAATGCGGGTTTCCATCTCGTGCATATGCTGGCCGAGCGACATCGCACCTGCCATACGCGCACTACCCTTGACCGTGTGCAACAGGCGCGACAGCGATTGCGGCAATAAGGTATTACCCAGGTCTTGCTGCCAGGCCCGCAAGGCCTGCCCCATCTGCGGCAACATATCGCGACCTTCTTCTATAAAGACCGGCAACAAATCGGTATCGATTTCATCGCGGATCAATAAGGAAGGATCGCTTAACTCTTCATCCAGCTGCGGATACACCGGTTCGGCAAAAGGTGCAGTCGTCGCCAGGCTGTCCGCATGCACCAGTGGCGACTGGCTGCTATCTGGCACGGCCGGCATAGCCTCTTCCGGCTGTTCTGCCAAGGTCGCACTTTCGGGCGCATGTACCGGCAATGGCACTTCTTCCGGTTCAATATATTCTGGCGGCGGCACTAGGCTGGAACGCAAACCGGAACGGGCTTCAAAGTCTTCCGGCATGGCCTGCAGAATGGCAACTTGCTCCGGCTCGGCATCCGGCATTTCACCGAGGGCGAACATTTGCAACATGAAGCGGATGCGGCCTACCGCATGTTCGAGCGCATCGTATTCCGACACCAGCAATTTGACCGGCTTGCGCGCCAGGTATTGCAATACATTTTCCAGCGCGTATGCAATTTCCTGCAAAGGCCGGAAGCCGACCGTGGCAGAGCTGCCCGCCAGCGAATGCGCGGCATGCACGACTTGTGTATTGACCTGGCGATCAGGTTCGTGGCGCCATTCACCGATGTCCTGCGACAGGAAGCGTACCAACTCATCGGTTTCCGCCAGATAAATATTGTGCAAGGGCAAACTGATTTCCAGATCACCTATGTACTTGATGTTGTCATCTGTTTTAAGCGGAGTCGGCTTATTCGGGAAATCGATGACATCGGCAATCTGCAGATGATCGAACTCGCCGGCCGGCTTGCCCGGCTTCATCGTAGTCTCAGGCGCAGCATCGAATTGACGGAATTGCGCCAACTCTTCATCGCTCAATTCCAGTTCTTCGGCTTCAGCAACAGCCGGACTTTCTTCTGCAGCGGCTTCGGCAGTGACTTCCGCTTCGCTGGCCGCACCATCCGATGAAGCCGTGTCGGCAGCTACCAGTGGAGCAACAGATTCATCTGCGGCATCGTAGTAAAAACCGGCATTGTTTTTAACGCGTTCTGCCGCATTGATCAAAGCCAGGCCGACCCGATCCGAGCGACCTTGCGTTTGCAAATCATGGACCCAGGCATCCAGTACCTGCGTCGCGTTTTCCAGCAGCGCATACAAATCAGGATCGCCGCCGCGGGTTTCCGAAAGGCGCAAATTCAAGACCTGCTCGACACTCCACGCGGTTTCACCAAAGGCCAGCAAGCCGACCATGCGGCCACTACCTTTGAGCGTATGGAAAGAACGACGCAAGGTTGTCAGGTATTCCTGGTTATGCGGCGCGTTGCGCGATTCCGGTGTCGTCTGTTTGACGCAATCGAGTACTTCGACCGCTTCCGACAGGAAAATTTCCAGTAGCTCGGCATCGATCGCTTCATCGCTGACCGGGGTCGCGCGCGGCTCTTCCTCTTCCACGTGTACTACCGGTTTGACTTGCGCAGCGGCAGCCAGTGCGACGTCTTCCATTGCATCCTGTGACGCAACGAAAGCCGGATGTTCCAGCATATCGATCACGGCACGCGCACGATCATTGGCTTCCGGATTATCAACCAGGGTCGCATCCAGCCTGACCTGCTCCAGCGATTCGCGCAATTGTTCCTGCAACAGGGAATTGTCCGGCTCGGCCAGCAAGGACATGGCCAGCTCTTCCGACTGCTTTTGGTGATAAGCGAGTTCAGCTTCAACCGTAGGCAAATCAGGGGCGTCGAAAGCACGATCGGCCGGCACCATTTCATCCGCATCCGGTATCGGTGTCAGCGCGACATCGAGGGCGGCATCCGCTGTTGCGTGATTTTTCTCGGTCAGGCGGGCATGGAATACGCCCAGCTTCGGATCAAACGAAAAGCGATTCTGTACGCCGTCCGGGTGCAGTTGCAGCGTCTCGATAAAGAAACTCAGCGCGCCGACGTTTTGCGCGACCTGCTCGAATTCCTGCACATAAGGTTCTTCTTCCGCATCGATAAAGCGACGCACCGCGGCTTGCGTATGTTGTACAGCCTGCACCGCATCATCCTGCTCCAGCACGGCCAGCGCGCCACTGATTTGATACAGGATGGCATCGATATCGGCCAGGCCGGCACGTTGCGTCGTATCGCGGAAATATTCGTCAAGCAGCTTTTCCACCTGGCGCAAGCTGGATTGCATTTCTCCTGCCAGCGCGCTCATGGTCTGGCGCTCCTGCGCTTCACGCGACATATCATCCAGCCACGGCGCCGATTGGGCCAGCTGTTCACCGGAAACCGCCGACAACAGACGCGCCGTTACCGCATCCGCACGTTCCGCAAAGTCTTCCGACAAATGGCCGATTTGCTGCAAGGCGTTTTCAACGAACAAAAGGCTGGTGGCAATCTCCAGGCTCAGGCTATCACCCGGTTGAGAATGCGCCGCATGGCGGGCGATGCCGCCCAGTTCACGCAACAATTTGGCCAGCGCCGGGGCATTCAGGCGGGCACCGGCTTCGGCCAGGCTGCCCATTTCTTTTTCAAAGACCGGCGCGACGCCGGCATCGCCAGTCGCAATCCGGTTCCATAGATTCTTCGCCTGCGCCAGGCGTTCCTTCGCCTGCGTCAAAGCCTGTGCATCAATCTGCCCGTAGCGCTTTTTCTCGTAATCAGCCGGGACGACGCCATCAAGCTGATAGGCGGTACGGATTTGTTGCACCACCGGCGACGGATCTTCCACCTTGGCGATAAAGAACAAGGCATCGCGCAACAATCTTTCGGTGATGCTGGACGAGCCTTCGCTCAGTCGACGGATCTGCAGGTTAATACGCGCAAACAATTGTTTGACGTAGAGTTCATTCGGCACCTGTCCGCCGGCGACCGCTTCGGCAAAGCCGCGCATGACCCACCAGAAGCTGCGTCCCTGTTGCGTATTTTGTGCCTGCTCAACGCGCAGGATGATGTCGCGCATCGCTTGTGCACTGGCGATGGCGGAACCGTCAGCGGCGTTTTTCAGGAATAGCAGGAGCGCGCGTTCGAAACGCTTGCGCAATGAAACGTAATCATCGTGCGACAACTTGATGGAAGCTGACGGTAATTGCGGACGGATTGCCAGGTTCGGGAAAAACAGATCGGCCGGATGGATACGTTCTGCTCCACGCACCTGCAATAGCGCACGATAGTAAGGGAACAGGCGTACCGGTTGATGCGGCACACCGGCCAGCAATTCTTCCAGGTACTCGAGCAAGGCCTGGTAGGCGTGCGTAATCGCCTGGACACTTCCCTCTTCCAGTTGCAGTTGGCCCGACTCGAAGCGGTCGAATAAATCTTCTACGGTTTCGGTAATGATGACAACGCCGTCGACATCGACCATTTGCAAGGCGCCGTGCGCCTGATGCAAGTAGGCCTTGGCGTGGCGCATGGTGGTCGAGCTGGTTTCTGCATCCTGCATCAATGCTTCGCCCAGCGCGATTTTTGAACGCGTCAGCGCTCCGCTGATTTCACCGATCACCCATGACAAGGGGCCGGTATCGAAGTGTTCCCTGCTGCCTTGCGACAAAGGGGAGGAAGGGGTATTCATGACTGCCTCGCGGTGCGGTGGTGATCAACCCTGTGGTCGATCACCGCAATTGCTGTTGGGCCTAAGCCTCTGCAAGCCTGCAATAAACTGATATCAAGCCGTGACGCGGAAACGTGACACCGAGTTTTTCAATTCTTCGGCCAGTTTCGACAATTCGCGAATCGAATGCGCAGTCTGCTGCGTACCTTCCTGCGTTTGCTCGGTCACCGTCAAAATACCCTGGATGTTCTGCGCCACGCCGTTGGCCGAAGTTGCCTGCTGTTCGGTCGCGGACGAAATGCCCTGAATCAGTTCCGCCAGTCGGTTCGACACGCGCCGGATATCGGACAGCGCCGCACCGGCCGCATCTGACAGCTTGGCACCTTCGACCACACCCTGCGTCGATTTTTCCATCGCCGCTACCGCATCGTGGGTATCGGTTTGAATCGTACGTACCAGCGCACCGATCTGCTTGGTCGCTTCACCGGAACGTTCCGCCAGTCGCTGCACCTCTTCCGCCACCACCGAGAAGCCACGTCCTGCTTCACCTGCGGATGCAGCCTGGATCGCGGCATTCAGCGCCAGTACGTTGGTCTGTTCGGTAATATCGGAAATCAGTTCGGTGATCTCGCCAATCTCTTGCGACGATTCACCGAGGCGTTTGATTCGTTTCGAGGTTTCCTGGATTTGTTCGCGGATCTCGTTCATGCCCTTGATCGCGTTTTCCACCGCGCGCGAACCTTCTTCCGCCGCCGTCACAGACTGACGCGCAACTTCGGCTGATTCATTGGCTGATTTGGAAACGTCGGTAATCTGTACCGCCATATCCAATACCGCCTGACCGGTTTCCTGAATATCGCGCGATTGTTTTTGCGATGCTTCCAGCAACTCGGTCGAAATGTTCTGTGCCTGGGTCGAAGCCGAAGTAACCTGTTCCGCAGTGTTGGTCACCCGTCCTACCAGCCCGCGCAACTCTTCCACCGTATAGTTAACCGAGTCGGCAATCGCGCCGGTAATGTCTTCCGACACCGTCGCCTGCACCGTCAAGTCACCATCGGCCACTTCCTGCAATTCATTCATCAGGCGCAAAATCGCGGCCTGGTTTTGATCGTTGGCCTGCTTCGCTTCTTCTTCCTGCTTCTGCGCTTCCAGACGCTGGCCCTCAGCTTCGAGACGACGCGCATCCGCTTCCTTGGTACGGTTGCGGCTGTCCTGCAACAGCACCAGCGCAATACCTGCCGCCGACAACAGCGCAGCCAATACACTCAAAAGCATCAACCAGAATGGCAGCGTCAGCGAATCCTGCTCATTGCGATAGCTTTGTTGCAGCTCGGTCAAACGCTGTTTCAGTGCTTCGTTTTCCTTAAAGATCAATTCCTCGGCCTGCTTCGCCGAGATAAAGTTTTGCAGGTTGCCGAGAATCAGTGCAATCGATTTTTGATATTCATTGAAGTTCGCCTGCAATTCGAGCAGCTTGTCGCGGGTATCAGGTTCCGTGGTTTTGCTCAGGCGCAGCGCCTCGCTACCATTGATGAAACCTTCGACGATTTCGCGGAAGGTATTGGTATCTTTACCCAGCAAGAATGCGGTTTCCGGGTTCACACCCTCGGAGCTCAAGAATTCGTTCGCGCTACGTGCCAGGCGTTGCGTCAACATGACCAGCTGGCCGGCTGCCGCTGTTTCACGCGGTGAAGCACCGCCTTGCGCTTTCAATGTCGAAATCTGTTCGGTCAATTCCAGCAAGTTAGGCGAAATGCCATTCAATATCTGCAAAGTCGTACCGAAGCCGGTCAGTTCTTTTTCCAGCTTCAGGATGGTTGCCGCAGCCTTGTCAGTACCAGTCCACAGTTTTTGCGTTTCTTTCAGCATCGCATCCATCTGTGCATCCGGCGGGCTGATATTACGCCCCTGGTACACACCACCCTTGGACAGGATGGCCAGGTCGTTATTGAATTCCTTGCGGCTGTCGGCCAATTGCTTGAACGCTTCCTTATTACCCTGAATCGCATTCGGTGTTGCCTTACCTACCCGTTGCGAGTGCATCAGCGCGTCACCGGCGATCTGGGTCTGGGTCGAGGTCAAAGCGGAGTAGTCGGCGTTCAGCCAGACGAAAACCGCACCGAGTGCCAGCGAGCTGCCGAGTGCGATCAGCAGGATACGAACCTGTTGTTGCAGTGGCAGCTTGCCGATCAGCGGCAGGCTGATATCACCACTCTTTTGCAGTACGTCGCCGATATAGGTCGCGTTCGGATTGATATGGGCGCGCGTATTCGTAATGGTAGTGGGCGCAGCAATCGCTGCTACACCGTCCTCAGTTGGCACAGCATTATTGGCATCATCGCCTTGCGCAGCCGTCTCTTTTTTACGTTGGGAAAAGAGCGGTAAATTAAACGCCATACTGATTCTCCTGATTCTCTATTGATGAAGCACCCGAACTATCGTTTCGAGGCTACAGGCCGACCTGCAAAAATTGGGGATTTTGTATAACCGAGGAAAGATCAAGTTCAGTCCAGACTTGCGACTCTTGATCGAGGTAGCGCTTGCTGGCCCAGGGGGCGGCAGCATCGGCGTCGTCGGCATGCACTTGCATTTCTGCCACATTGCGCAAACCCAGGACACGCGACACCAGCAGGCCGCTATTAAATGCCAGCGCCGGACCGAAGGCCACGATGCGGCTGTCTTTCTCTATATTGGTAGCGGGCAAACCCTGGAACCGCGCGAAGTCGATCACGCTGATCAGGTTGCCGCGGATATTGCTCAAGCCGAGGAACCATGGCTGCGTCAGCGGCACCGGTGTAATGGTGCCGACCGCCACGATTTCGCCTGCGGTTTGCAGATTCAATAGCCAGCGCTGCTCGCCTATCAGCACGCCGAGTTGGTTGACGCGTGTATCGGCACCGCTGCGCGCGGTTTGCATGCGTTCGACCAGTTGTGCCTGGAATTCGCGCAAACGCGTACGCCGCGCGGTGATATCCGATTTCGGGGATGCAATATCCGTTTGAAAATCCGACGTAGGCTGGCTCATGAGGAGCTACTTATCCGAGTGCGGCAATTTTGGATAGCAGTTCAGCCGGATCCACTGGTTTGACGATGTAATCGCGTGCGCCCTGGCGTAAGCCCCAGATGCGGTCGGTTTCCTGGCCTTTGCTGGTACAGATAATGATAGGCACGTCCTGGGTTTCCGGATCGCGCGTGATGGAACGTGTTACCTGGAAACCGTTCTGGCCCGGCATGACGATATCCATCAGGATCAGTTGCGGCTTGTCAGCCTTGATTTTCAACAGCGCTTCTTCACCATTCTCTGCGGTAGAGACAGAAAAACCTCTTTTGATCAGGATATCTGTGAGGAAGTAACGTTCAGTCGGTGAGTCGTCTACGACAAGAATTTTTTGAATAGCCATCTGAAACCTTTAGATCGAATTTACTTTGCGACTGCCTCGAGCGCGTGTTCGCGCACGGTTTTAAGCAGGCTGTCTTTTGTGAATGGCTTGGTGAGGTAGGCGTCGGAGCCGACCATCGCGCCACGCGCACGGTCGAATAAACCATCCTTGGATGACAGCATAATGACCGGCGTTGAATGAAATTTCGCACTTTTCTTGATCAGTGCACAGGTTTGATAACCGTCGAGACGCGGCATCAGGATATCGCAGAAGATCAGCGCAGGCTTGTGATCATTCATCTTGGCAAGCGCATCAAAGCCGTCGTCCGCCAGCACGACCTTATAACCAGCCTGACCCAGGAATATCTCGGCTGACCGACGAATAGTGCTGCTATCGTCGATCACCATGATTCTCATATCCGCATTATCCAGCGCTATTGTCATGATTCGTCTCGTTGAACTGTGTCAACAATATACGGCTCATCCGTAACAAAAAGCAAGATTCTTTAACCCAACATTGGGACCTGCATCGACGCTCGTGGTTTTTAAACAAAAATTGCCGAAGTCGCAACGCTGGGAATGCAGGATTACTTGATTAGATCGCCACCATTTCAAAATCTTCCTTGCGCGCGCCGCACTCCGGACAGGTCCAGTTCATAGGCACATCGGCCCAGCGCGTACCAGGCGCGATGCCTTCTTCCGGCAAACCGGCGGCTTCGTCGTAAATCCAACCGCAGATCAGGCACATCCAGGTTTGGAATTGTTCGTTCGATGTTTCGTTATTGCTCACGTCTGACAGCCCTTCAAGTTAAAATGCATAGTCAGCTATCTTAATATACCCGCCGTGCAAAACCAAACTTCTCCGCTTATATTAACCTTTGGCCCCACCGATCCGGTCGGCGCCGTTGGTATTCAGGCTGATCTGGCCTCGTTTGCCGCCATGGGTTGCCACGGCCTGTCAGTGATAACCTCCCTATTCATAGGCGATACCGCCCGCATCGAAGATACACAAATCATCGATTCCGACTGGGTCGCCGACCAAGCGCGCGTGATCCTCGAGGATATGCCGGTCGCCGCTTTCAAGGTCGGCGCCGTCGGCAGCATAGAAAACGTCTCGGCCATTGCCGAAATCGTGTCCGATTATCCGGATATCCCGCTGATCTTCGATCCTTTCCTGTCCGCGCTGCCCGATCAGGGGCCGGATGGTGAAGACATGTTGATGGCGACGCGTGAATTGCTGATCCCGCAAACCACCGTCCTCATCCTGTCCACCGTCGAACTGGCACGCATGGCCGAAACCTGGCGCGAGCCGTCGGAAGAAGACATGATGGCGGTCGATGCGATGCGCCTGATCGAAATGGGTTGCGAGTATGTATTCGTCACCGGCACGCCGTCCGACCTCACCGATGTCGCCAATACCCTGTTCGATGAAAGCGGCGTAATCCGCCACGACAACTGGCAACGCATCTCCGGCTCCTATAGTGGTGCCGGCGGTACTTTGGCAGCAACGATCGCCGCGCTGCTGGCGAATGGCATCGATGTGCCGGAAGCGGTATTTGAAGCACAGGAATTCACGATCGCCTCTATCGCCAATGCGCAACGCCTGGGTATGGGCAAGCTGGTGCTGGATCGCTATTTCTGGGCGCGCGAGTTCGATGAACACATCGATATCCTGCCGCCGCCAATACAATAATTATTTTTCACCGCACTTTTCTTACGGTTCCCGCATGTCATCCAAGAACGATCAACTCTTCGCCCGCGCACAACTCAGTACGCCGGGCGGCGTCAACTCGCCGGTACGCGCGTTCCGCTCGGTCGGCGGCACGCCACGTTTCATCACCAAAGCCGAAGGCCCTTACTTCTGGGATGCCGACGACCGGCGCTATATCGATTACATCGGTTCCTGGGGGCCGGCCATCGTCGGCCATGCGCATCCGGATGTGGTCAAGGCGGTGCAGGAAGCGGCAACCCGCGGCCTGAGTTTTGGCGCACCGACCGAAGCTGAAATTGAAATGGCGGAACTGATCTGCCGCCTGGTGCCTTCGATTGAACAGGTGCGCCTGGTGTCCAGCGGTACCGAAGCGGCGATGAGCGCCTTACGCCTGGCGCGTGGTGCGACCGGCCGCGACAAGATCATCAAATTCGAAGGCTGTTATCACGGCCACGCCGATTCCTTGCTGGTGAAAGCCGGCAGCGGCTTGCTGACCTTCGGCAACCCGACTTCGGCTGGCGTACCGGAAGATTTTGCCAAGCACACACTGGTGCTCGATTACAACGATCCGCAGCAACTGGAAAACGTGTTCAAGGAAATGGGCGACTCCATTGCCTGCGTCATCGTGGAACCGGTCGCCGGCAATATGAATTTGCTGCCGGCCACGCCGGAGTTCCTGCACACCATGCGCCGCGTCTGTACGCAATACGGTGCGGTGATGATCCTCGATGAAGTAATGTCCGGTTTCCGTGTCGCCCTCGGCGGTGCGCAATCGTTATCCGGCATCACACCAGACCTGACCGTACTCGGCAAAGTGATCGGTGGTGGCTTGCCGGTCGCCGCCTTCGGTGGTCGTGCCGACATCATGCGTCACCTGGCACCTTTAGGTGGTGTGTACCAGGCCGGCACCTTGTCCGGCAATCCGGTCACTGTGGCTGCCGGTATGGCAACGCTGAAACTGATACAGGCGCCGGGCTTCTATGAAAACCTGACAGCACAAAGCGCCAAGCTGGTACAAGGCTTCAGCACGGCTGCACGCGAAGCGGACATCGCCTTCTGCGCCAACTCGGTAGGCGGTATGTTCGGTTTGTATTTTGCGACTGAAGTGCCGGTGTCCTACGACACCATGATGAAGTGCGACAAAACACGCTTCAACGCCTTCTTCCATGCGATGCTGGACGCCGGTGTCTATCTCGCGCCGTCTGCATTTGAAGCGGGATTTGTATCAGCCCAGCATGATGATGCCGTCATCGACAGCAGTATCAAGGCAGCGCGCGCCGCGTTTGCCCAACTGGCGGACGATTGCGACGATTGATGGAAGGCGGGATCCCACGCACCAAGTGATGCGTGGGGTGTTTTATTTCAGCCAGCCGCGGCGACGGAAATACCAGAATGGGGTAACCGCAGACGCAATCATTAATACGATGGCCAATGGATAACCCAGCGACCAATCCAGTTCCGGCATGAGCCTGAAGTTCATCCCGTAAATGCTGGCGATCAGCGTCGGTGGCAGGAAAGCGACCGAAGCAACCGAGAAAATCTTGATGATTTTGTTCTGGTTAATGTTAATGAAACCGACCGTTGCATCCATCAAGAAGTTGATCTTGTCGAACAGGAAAGCGGTGTGGCCATCCAGTGATTCGATATCGCGCATAATCTGGCGCGCTTCTTCAAACTGCTCCGCATTCAATAAACGGCCACGCATCAGGAAGCTGACCGCGCGCCGGGTATCCATCATATTGCGACGGATACGTCCGTTCAAATCCTCTTCATGCGCAATCGCATTCAGTGCGACTGCCGCATCCTGATCGCTCAGCTCTTCCTGCAATACGCTGCGGCTGACCTCATCCAGGCTTTGATAAACGCCTTCCAGCGCATCCGCCGAATACTCGGCATCAGTCGCGTACAGGTCGAGCAAGACATCCTTGTAATCGGCGATCGAACCGGGACGCGAGCGCGCACGCATGCGCACCAGGCGGAAAATAGGCAAATCTTCAGGATGTACGGAAAACAGGATGTCGCGCGCCAGGATGAAAGCCACCGTCACAACACGTGATGGACCATCATCTTCTTCGAGCAGGAAATCGGTGCGCAGGTGCAGGTCGCCATTCTCACCTTCGTAGTAACGTGCCGAAGCTTCGATGTCCTTGACATCATCCTCACCCGGCAAGGTCACGCCATAAATACTTTTGACCCACGCACGCTCATCGTCGTTCGGGTCGGTCAGGTCTACCCATACCGGCGTAGCCTTTTCCAGATCCTCGCGCGTGTCGATATTGATCTGGTTCAGTCGGCCATTTTGCAATACAAATACATTGATCATTAGCTCTCCCTGTCGCGCCGGAAACATCAATTTGATTGATGAAACACACAACATATGCTGCAGCGCCAACTCTGCAGTTTATTAACTTTTTTGAGGGAACGCGGCCATGCAACAAACTTTACAGGCCAGGACGCGACCACTCACCGAATCCGGCGAGAGACGCTTAAGGAAGGTGATCGCTAAAGCACTATCTCGCGGAATGACCGTCGCAAGACGGCGGACAACTATAAGTAGGACTACCCAATTCAGGGCTCCGGAAACGAAAACAGCGCAAGTGTACTGATAAGTGCTACGCCTAGCAAGCCGCGAATAGCGCACTGCAGCATTTTTACCGCAAGGACATCCGTAAGCGCATGAAGCCCGGCACCTTGTCCTTTAGTTATTCTTTTACACAGGCAATATGACTGCTGCCGGCAGTCGCTCAGGGCAAGGCCGCAGAGTTCATCCGGCGCAGGATCAGGTCGGTGCGTCGCGCCAGGTAAGCGGTGCCGCGATGTCCGTCATAAAAGCGCGGATTCGGCAACATGACTGCCAGGCGAGCAGCCTGCGGTGCACCGAGTTGCGCTGCCGAAACACCGTAATAATGCTGGGCCGCCGCTTCGGCACCGAAAATACCGACGCCCCATTCGACCACGTTCAGATAGATTTCAAAAATGCGCTCTTTGTCCATCCAGTACTCGAGCATATAAGTAATGATCACCTCCTGCCCTTTGCGCAGGTAGCTGCGTTCGCCGGAGAGGAAGAGATTTTTCGCCAGTTGCTGGGTGATGGTGGAACCGCCGGCTACGACCTTGCCTTTTTTAATATTTTTCTCATAGGCTTTTTGCAAGGCATCCCAATCCACCCCTTCGTGCTCGGAGAAATTGGAATCTTCAGATGCAATGATGGCGCGCTTCAGGTTATTTGAAATGCGATTGTAGGGTATCCACTTGTGCTTGAGCTGCGCGTTTGGATTCTTTTCCTGCAGGATGGAAAGCTGGTGTCGCATGAAGCTGGTCGAGCTCGGGTTGTGATTCACCCACCAGCCTATCTGCAAGAAAAAATACAGTTGCAGCAGCAGCACCAAAAGAACCGGCACGACAATCAGCCAAAACAGCAGCTTGCGCAGTATTTTCATTTTTATATGGTCTGCCTGATTGTAAAAAACGTCTGAAAAAACATGAGGGAAATAGCCCGCTTACAGATGTAAGCGCAGGATACAGCGCAGCTTACAGTTTGTCGCGCAGTTCCTTGAACACTGCAGCGGTCTCCGGCCGCACATTGCGCCAGACATAAAATGATTCCGCCGCCTGCTCCACCAGCATACCCAAACCATCACGCACGGTCGCGCCGTGTTCCAAAGCAAACTGCATGAAAGGCGTCGGCGCCGAGCCATACATCATGTCATATGCCAAAGTACGCTTGGCAAAAACGCGTGGCGAAATTGGTGGCACTTCAGAGGCAAGGCTGGCTGCGGTAGCATTGATCACGATATCGAAAGCATCGTCGAGTGCACCGAAATCACTGACTTCAAGTATGGGCTGCGGTGCAAAGCGTTCCGCCAGGTCCACCGCCTTGGCATGGGTACGATTGGCGATCACCAGTTTGGCCGGCTTTTCATGCAACAATGGCAGGATCACACCACGCGCGGCACCACCGGCACCCAGCAATAAAACCGTTTTACCGGCAACCGCCACACCTGCATTACGCACGATGTCCGTCACCAGGCCCACGCCATCGGTGTTATCACCCAGCATTTCGCCGTTTTCGAATTTCAGCGTATTTACTGCTCCTGCAGCACGTGCACGTTCGCTCAGGCGACTCGCCATCGCATAGGCTTCGAGCTTGAACGGCACCGTCACGTTCAAACCCTTGCCGCCATTGCCGACGAATTTCTGCACGCTGGCGAGGAAACCATCGAGCGGCGCCAGCAAACGATCGTATGTCAAATCCTGCTGCGTTTGCGCGGCAAAACGTGCATGGATATCCGGTGATTTGCTGTGTGCGATCGGATTGCCGATCACTGCGTAATGGTCAGTGCTCACTCATTGGCCTCGTGTTTCGGTTTGCAATGCATCGTCACGCGTGAAGTTGAAACGCGTAATAATTTCCCACACATCATCCTTGCCTACCGAGCGCATATTCTCGGGGAATTTGCCGAAGGGCGCGGAACGTCGCACGATGTTCAGGGCGGCCTGGTCCAGCGCAGGATTACCGGAAGTACGCTCCACGCGTGGACCGCCCTCTTTCATATAGATGGTGCCATCCTGGAAAATGGGGATGTAGACCACCAGTTGACCATATAACTTCTTGCCGTCTTTTTGCGGAAAATTCAGCGTACCGTTTTTTTCTATACGGTCTTGCAAGGCTTTGTAATAAGCCGCATAACCCACTTCGCGTGTGCTCGGCGTCACCTGGGTTTTCTTTGGACGCTTGTTGTAGTCCTCTATGCTGCGCGAAATTTCTGCTTCACGGCGCAACAAGGCTTTCGCACTATCCAGCATATCCACCGCATTGCGTTGCGGGGGCAAATCTTTCACCGGTTCGACATCACTGACTTTAGGCGTGTGGACCGCTGTTTTCTTTTCCATCTGCGCCAGCAGTTTTTGCTGATGCCGCTCCAGCTCTTCTATCTTGCGCCGGGCTGCTTTTGCGCTATCGCCATCTTCGCTTTTACGCAGATCCGGCAATGGCGATTTGGCACGACCGGCATCGGCATTGCCACCACCATCCAGGTTGGCTTGCGCCAGCGCATCCGCTTTCAGTGGCTGCTTGTCATGCTTGGCATTGACCAGTATCACTTCCAGCCCCGGGTCGGTCGGCTTGAACTTGAAGGCTTCCGGCGGCGTGAAGTGCACGGCCAGCAACGCCGCATGCGCCAGCACGGAAATCGTGACGGCGGCAGACAAAAAGCGATTCTGGAAAAAAGACTTCACGTGCGGGATAGTCAGCAATAGTAATTAAAGAAATGAATTTTACGGCAAAGCCGGGCTGATCCAGTGGAATCGAGCCGGCTTATTCGGCCGAAGCAGGATTTGCGGCCGGGTCAGGCACGGCAGTTTCCAGCAACTCCGGCTCAATAGGCACCGGCTCGGCATCACCTTCCATCATATCGTCAGTCATTTCATCGTCCAGTTCGGCCGCCGCGGCGGTACTGGCGCCGGCATCCTGGATGATATCGAGCAGGCGTGCTTCAACCGTCAAATCCACTTCATCCCAGCGCAGCAAATCCAGTTTGACTTGCGAACCGCGTGCCACCTGCGGCATACCGGACAGCTTGATGACCAATGGAATATAGACCAGGCGCAGGATTTCTTCCTTCAAGACTGCCGCTTCGACCTTCATGGTCTCGGCCTCGCCTTTTTCCTGGCTCAGCCAGCGCAGGCACCAATAGCGTTCCATATCGGCCTGGAAGGCAGCATACGCGCTGTAAGCCGCATCGAAGGCCGACACGATTGCGAACAGATCGGCATCACGCTGCTTGAAAGGTGCAACCAGCGGAGCGGTTACGCCATGCTCTATGCATGCGAGGATTTGCCATTGATTGACCAGATCGGTATAGCGACGCAGCGGCGAAGTGCTCCACGCATATTGATCAACGCCCAGGCCTTGATGGGGTGCCGCGTGGGTTTGCATCCGTACCTGCATCTTGGCCGCCCAGCCATTACCGGAACCGCCACCTTGTGCGCGATAGATACCGGGTACGCCATGTTCGTGCAATAACTTGCCCCAGCTGCTATTGGTCAGGATCGCCAGTTCAGCAACAATTTTGTCGAGTGGCGCACCACGCTTGCGGCGCTGGATGGAGACCACATCGTTTTCAACATAAAAGTTGAAGTCGACGCGATTATTTTGTTCCGGCCGCAAGCCAAAGCTTTCGCGCTTGGCCATGCGGCCCTGCTCCAGGACCTGCGCCCATTTCCACAACAGCGCGATATCTTCCTTGTACGGATAGTCACCAACATCTGCCGCCAGATTATCTTCGGTGACGTAAGCATCAAGATCGTTGTGACGCAAATTGGCTGCAATCGGTACCCGCTCCGCGCGTGTTTCGCTGGCGACCACCGACCAGTCGGACGGATCCAGCGTAACGTACAAGGACAGGGCCGGGCAAACCCGTCCCTCTGCCAGCGTATATTCTTCCACCAGTTCGTCCGGCAACATCGTGATCTTGTCGCCCGGCATATAGACAGTAGACAGACGCTGGCGCGCAATCACATCCAATGCATCATCCCGCTTGATGCCCAAACCCGGTGCAGCAATATGAATGCCGACACAAACCTTGCCATCCGGCAGGCGCGTGACCGACATTGCATCGTCGATTTCGGTCGTTGTCACATCATCAATCGAAAATGCCTGCACATCGGCCACCGGCAATTCCGGCAAGCTTGGCAACGCAATCTCGGGGAAGCCGATACCCTTGGGGAAAGATTCAAACAGGAATTTGGAGAAATGCAAATCCTTGGCCGATGGAATCCCGCCTACCGCCAGCATCAGGCGCTGCGGTGCCATTTGCAATTCCGTGCAGGCCGCATCCAGCGCCTTGTATTCGATGGAATTCTTATCCGGCTTGAAAAGCAGTTGCAGTACGATAGGACGCATCGCTTCCGGCAAACGCATGGCCTTTAATTCTTCGACATACTGCGCTTGCACCAGGGCTTGCTGGCGTTTCTTTTCGACGCCGGCCAATGCCGCTTTCAACGAAGCTTCCGGTGCCGCCTTGTAACGGCCTTTACCTTTTTTATAGAAATAAATCGGTGCCGCATGCAAGCGCAGGATCAAGCCGGCCGCTTCATGTGGTTTCGGTTCATGGCCGAAATACTCGGCACCCAACTCAGCAAAGCCGAACTCTTCCTGGCCCGCCACTTCCCACAGAAAATCGAGATCGATATCTGCTGCAATGGCTTGCGCGTCCGTCATGAATTCCGCCGGCGCAGGGCTGGCAAACTGCAGCAGGACATCCTTGGATCTCACCTTGCTGCGTTTGCCGGAAGGCATTTCAACCTGATATGCCTCGCCTTGCTGCGACATCGCGACGCCGGCTTTGAAGTCGCCGGATTCATCAAAAAATAGATTCATTCAATACTTTGCATTTAATAATTGTTCGAACAGCTTCGTCTACTGATCGCTCACGCTGGCAGGCGGAGTCGATTGCTGCATGGATTAGGCGCATCGCTGCGCTGTGTTATTTAGCTTTTCCTCTCGGCGTGCGGATTCTGCCGGATCGTAGCCAGATTGGGGAGAAAAACTTCTGTCACCAGTAATAAACCTTTGCCGCGGCGATACAAACAGCGGCGCGCAAACAAGGGACTTGGCAAGGCCTGTCCCAAGGCAGCCGCAGCGCGCAAGACCAGCGGATGCTGTGCCGACAGCCGTGCATATTCAAGTTCGCCGCGCCAGACCCGCGGATCGCCAAACAAGGTCGTTCCCAGCGAACGTTCACCGAGGCGACCGAAGAAAGGCCAGTCGGAAGCAGTGGCGGACAGCGGCACTATCGTGTGTGCATAGACGACAGGTGTGTCATCACAGCACAGCAATACTTCCCGCTCCTGCACCAGGCGACGGTCGGGCAAACCAACCTTCTCAAATTCATCAGCCAGCGGCAGCGCATGCTGTTGCACCAGGCGGCGTATGCGGAAATGCTCGCAACGCGCCACCAGTTTCATCGTCAGCGACATCGAATCGGTCAGCCAGCCGCGCATTTGCGGTGATGCATGGACACCGTTGACGTGCTCAAACCAGTGCGCCTGCGTAACCGAGCGATGCGAGCGATACTTCACTGCGCCACCCCGGTATCCACACCGCAAAAAGCCAATACTTCATCCGCGTATTCGGCAAAGTCCGAAATACCGTGGTCGCTACCCTGGATCACACGCTGCCTGGCACCGGCAAACTGCGCCACCATTTCGCGCCAGTCGAGCAATTCATCACCGGTCGCGGCCATCAGGAAATAGCGTTCCGGATGCGTAATCGCAGGCACTGCCAGCGCCGCTAATTCATCAATATACTCGCGCTTGAATTCAAATGCCTCATTCGAGTGATATTGCGTTTTGACACCAACTTGCGTCGCCAGATCACGTGCTGCATGCACCGCCGGATTCAGTAAAACCGCGCGGCAACCCAGTTTCTCCGCCAGCCAGGTGGCGTAATACCCACCGAGCGAAGATCCTATCAGTATGAGCTCGGCAGGCGGGACTGTTTGCGCAATAGCAAGTGCCAGTTCAATCGCAGCGCGCGGCGACGCCGGCAACTGCGGACAGGCATATTCATCGCCGCGCCCCAGGGTCTGCATACGGGCGGCCAGCAAACTGGTTTTAAACGAGAGTGGTGACGAACGAAAACCGTGCAAATACAAAATCATTTAGCCAGCGCATCCAGAATTTTTTGATGCACGCCACCAAAACCGCCATTGCTCATGACCAACACCTGGTCACCCGCTTGCGCGCTCTGCGCAATGGCTTGTACCAATGCCGGTAAATCATGAAAGGCACGCGCCTTCTCACCCAAAGGTGCCAGCGCTTCGGCCAGGTCCCAGCCCAAGGCATCCTTGCCGTTACCGCTGGCGCCATAACCGAATATCAGGTCGGCATCGACCAGGCTGCCGGGCAAGGCTTCTTTCATCGTGCCCAGCTTCATCGTATTCGAACGTGGTTCCAGCACTGCCAGGATGCGCGCCTTGCCAACCTTCTTGCGCAAGCCTTCAACCGTGGTCGCGATCGCGGTCGGATGATGCGCAAAGTCGTCATACACCGCGATGTCCTTGACGGTACCGCGCAATTCCATGCGCCGCTTCACATTTTCAAACTGCCCCAGTGCAGCGATCGACTGCGCCGGCAACACGCCGACGTGACGTGCTGCGGCGATGGCCGCCAGTGCATTCATGCGATTGTGTTCGCCGGTCAGCGACCACTGCACCGTGCCCTGCAATTCACCATTGAAGATCACGTCGAAATTGCCGTCATCGTGCGTAACCAACGACCAGCCATCCTTGCCGCCAAACCACTCACTCTCACTCCAGCAGCCGCGCTGCAATACGCGCTGCAACGAAGCTTCACGACCATTCGCAATCACGCGCCCAACGCCGGGCACGGTGCGCACCAGATGGTGGAACTGGGTTTCTATGGCCTGCAGGTCAGGAAAAATATCGGCGTGGTCGTATTCCAGGTTATTCAGGATCGCTGTCTTCGCGTGGTAGTGCACGAACTTGCTGCGCTTATCGAAGAAAGCCGTATCGTATTCGTCCGCTTCGATCACGAAGAATGAGGATTCCTTGCCGCTGCCGGACAGGCGCGCAGAAATGCCAAAATTCATCGGCACGCCGCCAATCAGGAAGCCCGGGTCGTAACCGGCATCTTCCAGTATCCAGGCCAGCATCGACGAAGTTGTGGTTTTACCGTGCGTACCTGCCACCGCAAGCACCCACTTACCTTGCAGGATGTGCTCGCCTATCCATTGCGGGCCGGAGGTATATGGCAAGCCGCGATTGAGGATTTCTTCCATCAACGGATTGCCGCGCGAGACGACATTGCCGACGACATATAAATCAGGAGCCAGGCTAATCTGTTCGGGACCGTAACCTTCGATCAGCTTGATGCCTTGCGCTTCAAGCTGGGTACTCATAGGCGGATAGACGTTCGCGTCGCATCCGGTAACCGTATGCCCGGCGGCCTTTGCCAGAACTGCCAAACCACCCATGAAGGTGCCGCAAACGCCAAGTATGTGGATATGCATTGTACAATTTCGGATTGGAATAACGAGATTTTACCCGACGATGGGCTTCTGTCGGCGGGAGTATCATTCGCGCCATGTCAACTCACCCCCTGTCCGATACAGAATTGCTGCGTGCCGAAATCGCCGTAGCCGCCGCACGCCTGATTGCCGAAGACGGGCTTGATTACGGCACCGCCAAACGCAAGGCGGTGAAACAGATACTGGGCAATGGCAAGGTGCGCGGCAATATCCTGCCGGACAACAGCCAGATCGAGGACGAAGTCCGCCAGTATAACGAGCTGTTTTTCAGCGACACCCAGCCCGCGCGCTTATTGCATTTACGCCAACTGGCAGTACGACTAATGGCGGAACTAACACCTTTCCAGCCGCATCTGACCGGCGCAATCCTGAACGGCACGGCCGGCGAACATTCGGACATCCATCTGCAATTGTTCGCGGAAAGCCCGAAAGATGTGGAGATTTACTTATTAAATAAAGGCGTGGATTTTGACGTATCGGAATCCAGCCACTTCAAAGGCCATAACGAACCGGTAGAAACCCTGAGTTTCATCTGGCAGCAGGAAGGCGTGCACCTGGCCTTGTATGAAATCGATGATTTACGCGGCGCCCTGAAAAAATCGCCATCCGGCCGTAACGAGCGGGCTGATATAGAATCTGTGCGCGCACTGCTATCCGGGGAAAACGAGTAAATATGAAACGTAATGTATTGTTGTTCGGCGCTATCGCCGTGTTCTTTGCTGCCATCGGCATCTACTTCGGTAATAAGCACCACAGCCCGGCCGCTCCCGAATCGCCGGCCGTCGCCACCTTCTTTGCCCAGCAAATGGAAGATAGCGCCGGCAAAATGCATACGCTGGGCGAATGGCAGGGCAAAACGCTGATTGTTAACTTCTGGGCAACATGGTGCGCACCTTGCGTGGAAGAAATGCCTGAGTTGACTGAATTACAAACCGAGCTGGCTGGGAAGCATATCCAGATCCTCGGCGTCGGCATCGACTCGCCGAGCAATATCCGCGAGTTTGCCGCCAAATACAAAATTACCTATCCACTTTATATAGCCGGCCTGACCGGCAGCGAGCTGTCGCGCCAATTCGGCAACCAGTCTGGCGGCCTGCCTTTCACCGTTATCATTGGACCGAAAGGCGATGTGCGCAAGACCTACCTGGGACGCCTGAAGATGGATCAATTACGCGCGGACATCGCTGCTCTTTAAGCGTAAAGCAAGATTTTTCCTTGCCAATCAGCGCCATTTAGCGGCAAAATGCGGCCATCGTCGTCAAACGGAGTTGCATCTCCATGGCAAAAAATATTCTTTTATTAAACGGCCCGAACCTGAATTTATTGGGTTCGCGCGAGCCTGAGGTCTATGGCGCCACCACTCTTGCCGATGTGGAACGTGCTGCCAGCGAACAGGTTGCGCAAGCCGGTGCCAAATTGACCACCTTCCAGAGCAATCACGAAGGTGCGTTGATAGACCGCATCCAGGCCGCGAAAAAAGAAGGTATCGATGCCATCGTGATTAATCCGGGCGGACTCACGCATACCAGCGTATCATTGCGCGATGCATTGGCCGCCGTTGCCATTCCATTTGTGGAAATTCACGTTTCCAATATTCACCAGCGCGAAGCATTCCGCCACCATTCCTATCTGTCCGGCATCGCCGTCGGCGTGATATGCGGCTTGGGTACCGAAGGATATGCAGCAGCCATCTCTTTTGCACTCAAAAAGCTCTAATTTCTCCCATTTGTCGGCAAATGACTTATAATTGCCGCCATCTTCAATCATAAAAATTAAAATTTCCAAGGAAATTCACATGGATTTACGCAAGCTCAAGACCCTCATTGATCTGGTCGCAGAATCAGATATCGCTGAACTGGAAGTGACGGAAGGCGAAAGCAAAGTCCGTATCGTCAAATCTTCGGCAGCACCGCAAAACCAAGTCGTGATGATGCAACCGCAAGGCGCACCAGCGCAATATGCGCCCGCAGCAGCACCAGTTGCCGCCGCCGCACCAGTCGCTGCAGCGCCAGTTGAAATCAAAGGCCACGTCGTCAAATCACCTATGGTCGGCAGTTTCTACCGCTCTTCCGCTCCAGGCTCGCCGGCCTTTGTCGAAGTCGGCTCGGTAGTCAAGGAAGGCGATACCCTGTGCATCATCGAAGCAATGAAACTCTTGAATGAAATCGATGCTGACGCTTCCGGCGTCATCAAGGAAATCCTGGTCGAAAACGGCCAACCGGTCGAGTTTGGCCAACCGTTGTTTATCATCGGCTAATAAGATGGCAGCAGGGGCTATACAGGCGCACACGCCGCCCCTCTTCCACTCTCGCTGATTCGATTCCATCCTTATAACGACGAGTCCAATTTCCACTATGTTTGAAAAAATCCTCATCGCCAATCGCGGCGAAATCGCGCTCCGTATCCAGCGCGCCTGCCGCGAAATGGGCATCAAGACCGTGGTTGTCCACTCCGAGGCAGACCGCGACGCAAAATACGTCAAGCTGGCCGACGAGTCCGTTTGTATCGGCCCGGCACCTTCTTCACTGAGCTACCTGAATATGCCGGCCATCATCAGCGCGGCGGAAGTGACGGATGCCGAAGCGATCCATCCCGGCTACGGCTTCCTGTCCGAAAACGCTGATTTTGCCGAACGCGTAGAACAATCCGGCTTCGTCTTCATTGGCCCACGTTCCGATTCGATCCGCATGATGGGCGATAAAGTATCGGCCAAACAGGCGATGATCAAGGCCGGTGTGCCATGCGTCCCCGGCTCAGAAGGCGCATTGCCGGATGATGCGAAAGAAATCGTACAGATCGCACGCAAGATTGGTTACCCGGTCATTATCAAAGCAGCCGGTGGCGGTGGCGGACGCGGCATGCGCGTCGTGCATACCGAAGCGGCATTGCTGAATGCCGTGACCATGACCAAGACAGAAGCCGGCAGCGCTTTCGGCAATCCGGAAGTGTATATGGAGAAGTACCTGGAAAATCCACGCCACGTGGAAATCCAGATCCTCGCCGACGAACACAAAAATGCCATCTGGCTGGGCGAACGCGATTGCTCTATGCAGCGCCGCCACCAGAAAGTATTGGAAGAAGCACCAGCGCCGGGCATTCCACGCAAAACCATAGAACGCATCGGTGACCGTTGCGCCGAAGCTTGCCGCAAGATGGGCTATCGCGGCGCCGGCACTTTTGAATTCCTGTACGAAAACGGCGAGTTCTATTTCATTGAAATGAACACCCGCGTCCAGGTCGAACATCCGGTCACCGAAATGATTACCGGCATCGATATCGTACAAGAACAAATCCGTATTGCTGCCGGCGAGAAACTGCGTTTCCGTCAACGTGACGTGATCCTCAGCGGCCACGCCATCGAATGCCGTATCAATGCCGAAGATCCGTTCAAATTCACCCCTTCGCCGGGCAAGATCGTTTCCTGGCACGCGCCGGGCGGTCCTGGCATCCGGGTTGACTCGCATGCTTATGCCGGTTACTACGTGCCGCCGCACTATGATTCGATGGTCGGCAAGGTCATCGCCTACGGTGCAACCCGCGAACAGGCTATCAAGCGCATGCAGATCGCTTTGTCGGAAATGGTGGTCGAAGGCATTCAGACCAACATCCCATTGCATCGTGAATTGATGGTGGATGCACGCTTCATCGAAGGCGGCACCAACATCCATTACCTCGAGCAAAAACTGGCGAACAAACCTGATTTGCCTAAAGAGTAAGCAGCACCATTCCCTGGCGGCGAGCCAATCGCTGTAACAATCATTCCATTTGATTGTTACAGCGAATACAAACTATCATCACCCTGCCCCTTGCGGGCACACAGCCCCTATAATGGCTGACAGTAAAGTACATCGAGGTATTCATGAGCTGGACCGAAATTGTGATCGAAGTCGCCCGTACGCATGCGGAAGCATTATCCGATGCGCTGATGGAGGCTGGCGCATTATCAGTCTCGGTAGAGGACGCTGACTTCGGCACTGACGCCGAGCAACCTTTGTTCGGCGAGCCCGGCATGGAACCGACAGAAGCGGCATGGGAACACAGCCGCGTGGTCGCACTGACACCGATCGAAGCCGACCAGGCCGCCATCGTTGCCGAAGCCGCCCAGGCGGTTGGCCTCGCTGCCACAGATGTTGCCTTTACGCTGCGCGCGGTAGAAGAACAGGATTGGGTACGTTTGACCCAATCGCAATTCGAACCTATCCATATCGGTAAAAATATCTGGGTCGTGCCGAGCTGGCACGATGCACCTGATCCGCAGGCACTGGTATTGGAACTGGATCCCGGCCTCGCCTTCGGCACCGGTAGCCACCCGACCACACGCCTGTGCATGGAATGGCTGGAAGCGCATCCGCCGGTCGGCCTGAGCGTACTCGATTACGGTTGCGGCTCCGGCATCCTCGCGATGGTGGCGGCCAAGCTCGGTTCGACTGACGTTATCGGCATCGATATCGATCCGCAAGCGATCAAGTCGGCACTCTTCAATACCGAACGCAATCATTGCGAAGTTGCCTATTACCTGCCGGACGAATTTGCGAACTCCGGCCATGCGCATACCTTTGATGTGGTCGTCGCGAATATCCTCGCCAACCCGCTCAAAGTCATGGCACCGATGTTGTCCGGACGCGTGAAGCCGGGCGGCAAACTGATATTGTCGGGTGTGCTTGCGACCCAGGTAGAAGAAGTCAGCGCCGCTTACGCCCCTTTCATCAAGCTCAGCGTCTGGGCCGAACATGAAGGTTGGGTTGCCCTCGCCGGCCAACTTCCTCCCGGTCCGGAATCCGGCCAGGCATAACGCGCTCATGGCACTCGCGACTCAATGTCCCCACTGCCAAACGACGTTTCGCGTCGCGCATGATCAATTGAAGTTGCGCGCAGGCCTGGTGCGCTGCGGTTATTGCAAGGAAATCTTTAACGGCATAGAAAACCTGCTGCCGTCGGAAGATCCGACCTCGGCGGCACCAGCCGTGCCCGCCACCACCAACACAGAAACCACAGAAGTTCAGGTCCAGGCCACGGCTGTTGCGCCGCAGATAGAACAAGACGCCAACGAAGACAGTGCTCCGGCCATAGCCGATAGCAATGAATCCATTCCCGACGAGCCGGATGAAACTGCAAGCGCTGACACGGAAGAGCCGGTAGCCGAAGTCACTGCCGCCAGCAAGCTCGATTTCGATATCCCGGCCGGCTTTGAACGCGACGCCGACCAGTATGTGCCGGATCCCGCCTACGAAGCAAACAAACCGGAAGACCCGCTGCAGCGCATGACCTTGCTGGATTTCACGCGCGACTTGCCGGATGAAATCAATGCAGAAAACACCGCTTCGACTTACGATCCGAATGAGCTGGACCAGGCCATCAACGATTTGCAACGCAAACCGTGGCGCCGCAGCCGGAAGTCCGCCCAAGCCGCAAGCGAAGATGCATTGGATGCAGTCGATGCCGATGATGAACCCGACTTCCTCAAACGTGGTCGGCGCAAACAGCGCCTGAGCCGCAAGCTGCGCATCTTCCTTGGCGTCAGCTGCTTCATCTTGCTGATCGCTGCCTTGCTGCAGGGCGCATATGTATTCCGCAATCAAATTGCCGGCTGGTTCCCGCAAGCCAAACCGGCCCTGATCCAGACTTGTGAACTGCTGGGTTGTCGCATCGACCTGCCGGCACAAATCGACCAGGTATCGATCGAGTCCAGCGAACTGCAAACGCTGGCCAACAACAAGGATACGTTTGTACTCACTACGCTGCTACGCAACTACAGCAGTACGTATCAGGAATGGCCGCATATAGAATTGACGCTCAATGACATCAACGAGAAACCCCTGCTCAGGCGCGTCTTTACACCTGCCGACTATCTGCACAATAGCGAAGATGTACGCATCGGCTTTAGCGCCAACAGTGAACGCAGCGTCAAATTATCTTTTGAACTGACGCAGCTGAAAGCATCGGGTTACCGCGTCTACCTGTTCTATCCATGAACCACGGTCTCACTGAATGCCGCAATGCCGCGGCACAGTGTATGATTGCGACCAATTTCTTACTCTGGCCTGTTCCCTACTTAATATGAAATCCTTAATCTGCGGTTCCGTTGCATTCGATACCATCATGTCCTTTGAAGGTCGTTTCGCTGAAGCCTTGCTGGCCGAGCAGTTGCACAAGATCAACGTATCTTTCCTGGTACCGACGATACGCCGCGAATTCGGTGGTTGTGCCGGCAATATCGCCTACAACCTGAAAATGCTGGGCGGCGATCCTTTGATCATGGCGACCATAGGGCAGGATGGCGCGTCCTACCGCGAGCGCCTCGAGCAATTGCAGATTTCCCAGCAATGCCTGAAAACCATAGACGATTCCTACACCGGCCAGGCTTTCATCACGACTGATGCCGGCGGCAACCAGATCAATGCCTTCCATCCCGGCGCGATGAGCTTTTCCCATTACAACAAGGTCGCAGATGCAAGCAAAGTGGCCATCGCCATCGTCGCACCGGACGGCCGTGACGGCATGCTGCAGCACGCACAGCACTGCGCCGACCTGGATATCCCACTGATCTTCGATCCGGGCCAGGGCTTGCCTATGTTTAATGGTGATGAATTGAAGAATTTCATTGAGCTGGCAACCTACGTCGCCGTCAATGATTACGAAGCGGAATTGCTGACCGAGCGTACCGGCCTGTCACTGAAACAGATCGCGGAACGCGTATCCGCACTGGTCGTCACACGCGGTGAACAAGGTGCAGAGATTTTCACCGGCAGCGAACACTTGAATATCCCATGCGTCAAAGCTGAACAGGTACTCGATCCGACCGGTTGCGGCGACGCATTCCGTGCCGGCATGTTGTTTGGCCTGACCAACAATATGGATTGGGCGACGACCGGCCGCTTGTCTAGCCTGATGGGTTCGATCAAGATCGCGCATCAAGGTCCGCAAAACCATGTATTGTCGCGTGCAGAAATCGACGATCGCTTCCAGCAGGCTTTCGGCTATCGCCTGTAACTGATAGGCAAAGTGCGGTGCCGGCGCAAGGCCGGGCCGCACAAATATGTGTCTACAGCAGTGCTGCCACCAGGGTAGTGACCAGCTGAATCGCGATGCGCAGCAGGATCAGCGCAACCAGCGGCGATAAATCCACCGTCCCGATCAAAGGCACCACGCGGCGCAAAGGCCGCATCAACGGATCATTCAGGGCGCGGACAAACGGTGCCAGCGGAGCCCGTGGATTCACCCAGCTGAAAATCACTTCAATCAGGATCAGGCCAATCAGGCCATACAATGCCCACTGCACCACCCGCAACAAGGACAACAATAGCAGCGTCTGCGCACTGAAGCCGCCACGCAGCAGCAAGTCAACAGCTGTTGCCGCCAACGCCACCAGGAAAGCACCAATCACACTGGCCCAGTCATAACCACCGGCACCGGGCAATACACGGCGCAACGGGCGTACCAGCCAATCAGTCAATTGATAGGTAAATTGTGCCAACTCCATCGGTGGACGCACGCGAACCGCCTGCATCCAGAATCTGAGCAGCAAGGCACCCGCCAGCACGATGGCGACGGTATCGATAATCAGCGTAAATACACTATCCAGCACGGAGGCTCCTTAAAAAAAAACCGCTGTGCGACAAAAGCCACACAGCGGGATTGTGCCTGAAATTAATCAAGCGCATCCAGGCGAACCTGGATTTACGGACGTGTGCCCGTTGGAAACGGCCATGCTGCTGCCGGATTCAACACCGTCTTGACTGCAGGTGCTGCTACTGCTGCTGGCTTGGCGGCAGGCTTTTTAGGCGCTGCTTTTTTAGCTGCAGGTTTTTTAGCAACTGGCTTTTTAGCTGCAGCTTTTTTGGCTGCTGGCTTAGCTGCTGGCTTTTTAGCGGCTGCTTTTTTTGCTGCTGGCTTTTTCGCTACAGCTTTTTTAGCAACTGCTTTTTTAGCCGCTGGCTTTTTGGCTGCTGCTTTTTTGGCCGCTGGCTTTTTCTTAGCAACGACTTTTTTAGCTACAGCTTTTTTAGCTACTGGCTTTTTAGCTGCTGCTTTTTTAGCCACTGGCTTT
>NZ_JBHTBU010000002.1:0-987697 GCF_042664955.1 Herminiimonas glaciei | reverse complement strand
GCTACAGCTTTTTTAGCTACTGGCTTTTTAGCTGCTGCTTTTTTAGCCACTGGCTTTTTAGCTGCTGCTTTTTTTGCTACTGGTTTTTTTGCTGCAGCTGGTTTCTTAGCTGCTGCTTTCTTTGCAGCTGGTTTCTTAGCTGCTGGTTTTTTTGCTGCTGTTGCCATTTTGTTTCTCCTTCACGTGATGGAAAAAATCAAGCTTCTAGGTTTGAAACTCTCCCGCACCATCGCGATGGTTTGGGCGAATTATTCATCGGCACAAGCGTACTTGTTGCTTGCGCTAATGAATTCGGCTCCAGCTGAACTGCTGCATCCCCTCACTTATGCAGCACTTCAGCCTTGCTTGGCTATGCGTCTATCGTAGCAATGCTACCGCTATAGCCAAAAAAAACGCCAGCGCATACGCCGGCATTGGAATACTGTTTCAGAAAAAGCAAACCTTTTTTAAAGAAAAAAACCGCCGCACCTGACTGAATCAAGTGTTGCGGTTTGAGCAGATGAGATCGTATAGGTCTTCTACTGTTCATTAAATTTGGTTGTTGCCTTTCCTGTTTTTACGCAGTCTTTGTAATTCCTGTTTGAGCGACTGCATCTTTGGAACTACTCTTTTTGCTGCTTATTTCGCGTTGCTCAAGGCAACGCGATTTTTAATTATTTATTCCCAGTTGAGCGCGCCACCAGTTTGGTACTCGATGACTCGGGTCTCGAAAAAGTTGCGCTCCTTTTTCAGATCGATCATCTCGCTCATCCATGGGAATGGATTTTCTTCTTGTTCAAACATCGGCTCCAAACCGATTTGTTGTGCGCGACGATTTGCAATGAATCTCAAATAGCCTTTGAACATCGGTGCGTTAAGACCAAGCACTCCACGCGGCATTGTATCCTCTGCGTAACGATATTCCAACTCTACTGCGCGTAAAAACAACGTTTTAATCTCTTCACGGAATTGCGGCGTCCACAAATGCGGATTTTCGAGCTTGATCGTGTTGATCAAATCGATGCCGAAGTTGCAGTGCATGGACTCATCACGCAGGATGTATTGATACTGCTCTGCAGCACCCATCATCTTGTTTTGACGACCCAGCGCGAGGATTTGCGCGAAGCCGACATAGAAGAAAAGACCTTCCATCAGGCAGGCAAACACGATGAGCGAGCGCAGCAATTTCTGATCATTCTCAGTCGTGCCGGTCTTGAATTCAGGATCGGTCAGCGTCTCAATGAATGGAATCAGGAACTGATCCTTGTCGCGGATCGACTCGACTTCATTGTAGGCATTGAAGATTTCGCCTTCGTCCAGACCCAGCGATTCAACGATGTATTGATAGGCGTGGGTGTGGATCGCCTCTTCAAATGCCTGGCGCAACAGGTACTGGCGGCATTCCGGCGCCGTAATGTGGCGGTAGGTACCGAGCACGATATTGTTGGCGGCCAGCGAATCGGCGGTCACGAAAAAGCCCAGGTTGCGCTTTACCAGACGACGCTCGTCATCGGTCAGGCCGTTCGGGTTTTTCCACAATTCAATATCACGCTGCATATTGATCTCTTGCGGCATCCAGTGGTTGGCGCAACCAGCCAGGTATTTATCCCAGGCCCATTTGTATTTGAACGGCACCAGCTGGTTCACGTCAGTCTGGCCATTGATGACGCGCTTGTCGGCGGCATCCATACGACGGGTCGGATCAACTGCGGCAGCGTCTTTCGCTACCAGGGCAGGATCCAGTGCCACATCTTGTGTTTGCAGCCGTTGTGCAGCTGCATCACGTACTTGCTGCAAAGCCGGTTGCAATGCTGGCGCAGGTGCTGCCGGTTTTACTTCTTCATCCCAACTTAGCATGACTTATTTCCTTATTCGTATTCTGCGGGTGTATTGACACCGTCTTACAGAACAAAGGCACTTTATCCTTTGTCTGCTTTCTTTCCATCTAGTTCAATCCGGCGCTGCCTGCCTATCTTGCTGTCGGCTGCGCAGCGCCGTTTATCCTGCTTATTTAGTGTCCGTTGACTGCCCGGCTACTCATTATTGGCAGGCTTCGCATTCCTCGAATCCTGCATCACCAGGACGCAACATGCAAGCCGGACCGTCGGTTTCTGCCGTAGCTTGCGCTGCCGAAGACGGGGCGCCGGAATCAACCGCATTCAGTGCACCGGTTTTCGAAGTCGATTTTTCGGTATGCGTTGCACCCATGGTACGCAGGTAGTAAGTGGTTTTCAGGCCACGCAACCATGCCAGTTTGTAGGTATCGTCGAGTTTTTTACCCGAAGCGCCGGCCATATAGATATTCAGTGATTGCGCCTGATCGATCCATTTTTGGCGACGCGATGCCGCTTCCACCAGCCATTTAGGCTCAACTTCAAATGCTGTTGAGTAAATGTCACGCAGGTCTTGCGGGATGCGGTCGATCTTGGCCAGGCTGCCGTCAAAGTATTTGAGGTCGGAAATCATGACTTCATCCCACAAACCGCGTGCTTTCAAATCACGGACCAGATATTCATTGATTTCGGTGAATTCGCCGGACAGGTTCGATTTGACGTACAGGTTTTGGTAAGTCGGTTCGATACAAGCCGAAACGCCGATGATGTTCGAGATGGTCGCGGTCGGTGCAATCGCAACGCAGTTCGAGTTACGCATACCGTATTGCTTGATGCGTTCACGCAACGGTGTCCAGTCCAGGGTTTCTGTCAGGTCGGCTTCCAGGTAACCGCCGCGCTCTTCCTGCAGCAGTTTCAGCGAATCTTGCGGCAGGATGCCACGATCCCACAAGGAACCACGGTAAGAGCTGTAACGACCACGTTCTTCAGCCAGTTCGGTCGAAGCATAGTAAGCGTAGTAGCAGACGGCTTCCATCGAACGATCGGCAAACTGTACCGCTTCATCCGAAGCGTAAGGAATGCGCATCATGTGGAGGCAATCCTGGAAACCCATGATGCCGAGGCCGACCGGACGGTGGCGCAGGTTGGAATCACGTGCTTTTTTGACTGCGTAGTAGTTGATGTCGATCACGTTATCCAGCATGCGCATCGCGGTACGTACCGTTTTTTGCAGCTTGACGTGATCCAGCTGGCCGTCTTTCATATGGGCCGGCATATTGACCGAACCCAGGTTGCAGACTGCGATTTCCGAATCGTTGGTGTTCAGTGTGATCTCGGTGCACAGGTTCGAGCTGTGAACCACGCCCACGTGTTGCTGTGGCGAACGGATGTTGCAAGGATCCTTGAATGTGATCCATGGATGGCCGGTTTCGAACAGCATCGACAGCATTTTGCGCCACAGGTCCAGTGCCTGGACTTTCTTGAACAGCTTCAATTCACCGCGTGCTGCCTTGGCTTCGTAACCGGTGTAAGCCGCTTCGAACGCTTTGCCGACTTTGTCGTGCAGGTCTGGTGCATCGGATGGCGAGAACAGGGTCCATTCGCCTTTTTCCATGACGCGCTTCATGAACAGGTCAGGGATCCAGTTAGCGGTATTCATGTCATGCGTACGACGGCGGTCATCGCCGGTGTTTTTACGCAGGTCGAGGAATTCCTCGATATCCATGTGCCAGGTTTCCAGATAAGCGCAGACTGCGCCCTTGCGTTTGCCGCCCTGGTTAACCGCCACAGCGGTGTCGTTAACTACTTTCAGGAAAGGAACCACGCCTTGCGAACGGCCGTTGGTGCCTTTGATATGTGCGCCCAGCGAACGAACCGGGGTCCAGTCATTGCCCAGGCCGCCGGCGTATTTCGCCAGCAATGCGTTTTCCTTGATCGCTTCGTAGATACCATCGAGGTCATCCGCCACCGTGGTCAGGTAGCACGACGACAGCTGTGAACGCTGGGTGCCGGAATTGAACAGGGTTGGAGTCGAGCTCATGAAGTCGAAGCTGGACAGCAGGTTGTAAAACTCGATGGCGCGTTCTTCGCGGTTGATTTCGTTCAGTGCCAGGCCCATCGCTACGCGCATATAGAAGGCTTGCGGCATTTCGATACGGGTATCACGGATGTGCAGGAAGTAACGGTCATACAGGGTTTGCAGGCCGAGGTAACCGAATTGCAGGTCGCGCTCAGGAACCAGTGCATCGCCCAGTTTTTTCAGGTCGAACTGGCCCAGTTTGGCATCCAGCAATTCTGCTTCGATACCTTTTTTGATGAATTTCGGGAAGTATTCCAGGTACTGCTCAGGGGCATCGGCTTGCGCCACTTCCTGGCCAAATACTTCTTTACGAATTGTGTGCATCAGCAAACGCGCGGTGACCGTGCTGTAAGCAGGGTCTTTTTCCATCAGCGCGCGCGCTGCCAGGATGGCCGACTTGTGCAATTCTTCAACCGGTACACCGTCGTACAGGTTTTTAACTGTTTCATGCAGGATGGCTTCGGCATCAACGTGTTTTTCCAGGCCGATGCATGCGGCGCTGATCAAGTCACGGACTTGGTTCATATCCAGCGGACGACGCTGACCGTCTTCCGTTACGTGCAATTGATTGCTTTCAGCGACTGGCTTGGCGGCTTGCTGCTGCGCACGCTCTTCCATCCGCTTGGCGCGATACAACACGTAAGCACGCGCCACATCGTGTTCGCCGGAACGCATCAAAGCCAATTCAACCTGATCCTGGATATCTTCAATATGGAAGGTGCCACCGGCCGGCTGGCGACGCACCAGGGCGTTGACGACATTCGAAGTCAGTTGCTCAACCAGTTCACGCACGCGTGCCGATGCTGCGCCCTGGCCGCCGTTAACAGCCAAAAACGCTTTAGTCACAGCGATGGAAATCTTCGATGGCTCGAAACCAACTACCGCGCCATTACGACGAATAATGCGATGTTCGCCCAGACCAACGGTCTGTGTATTGGAGGTCGACGGTGCAACCGCGAGGGACGCGATGTTGCCAATTTCTGTCGGTGACTTGGCTGAAATTTCTTGCGTAGAGAGCATTACGACTCCTTCAATAGGGATTGCTGGCAATATTGCCGTACTTTTTTTAAGAGAGAAAACCGGCTACCGCCGGTTTCACGAAATTGTTTTTCCTGGATGACAGCCGCGGAACCAAACCAAAGCCGCAGCCAAGAACGCAGAGATCTACGTTGAACGCCCATGCCGACATTGTTTTACTTATATATGGCATCTGCCCAGAGCCCTTACTTCATATGAATTAACAAATTGCTTGAAGGTGCATCTACCTGAACAAACTTAAGGCGGGACCGAAAACTCACTACATCTAGTGCGAAAATCACGATCTGCACTAATTCTAGTGCGTGAAACTCGAGGATGCAATCAATTTTTCAGCAGTTTCAGATATATTTTTTTATAAGAATATATGGGATTGCATAGCTGCATTTTTTACATTAAGCGGAAAGCCAAATCTGGTGCGGCCTCGCCTATATTTGCCTGTTTTTGCTGCACACGATAGCGCGCCTGATATTCGGCCCAATCGAAAAATGGACCCGGATCCGTTTTGCGGCCGGGTGCAATATCTTCGTGCCCGGTTACATGCATCAGCGGATAAGCTGCTTTCAGCGCCACCGTCAAAGCCGCCAGTGCGGTGTACTGTGCATCCGCAAAAGCGTCAAAATCGGTACCTTCCAGTTCAATGCCGATCGAAAAATCATTGCAACGCTCTTGTCCGCAAAAGGACGAAACGCCGGCATGCCAGGCCCGGTCATGGGCCGAGACGAACTGCAGCACCGTACCATCGCGCCGGATCAGGAAATGCGCAGAAACGCGCAAAGGCCGCAACTGATCAAAATACGGGTCGGCATCATAATCCAATTTGTTCAGGAACAGGTCAGCAATATACGGACCACCAAACTGCGATGGTGGCAAACTGATGTTATGTATCACCAGTAAGGCAATTTCTGTTCCTTCTGCCCGTGCGTCAAAATTGGGCGAAGGCACATGCTGCGCACCGACGGCCCATCCAGCGGCGTCGATTTGAAACTGTGACGATGGTTGGCCCAAAGCCTTATTCCGGTGCATTGATGTCCAGCCGCTGCATCCGATAACGCAGCTGGCGGAAGCTGATGCCGAGTAATTCGGCAGCCTGGGTCCGATTGAACTGGGTTTTGCTCAAGGCGCGGCGGATGATTTCGCGCTCCACATCATCCAGGTGGTCGGGCAGCGAACCGGGTAAATCATTAATCGCTGCCAACGGCTTGGCATCCGCTGCGGCGACGGGTGGTTCGGAGATTGCCGTCGATTCAGCTGTTTCTGCCACAGCAACGACTTTCGGCGTATGCGCAGCTTTCAATACCAGGTCCGTCACCTCGATCACGCCATCATTGGCAAAGGCCAGCGCGCGCTCCAGTATATTTTCCAGTTCGCGCACATTGCCGGGGAAGGAATAAGCAAGCAAAGCTTCCAGCGCCGTCGGCGTCAATTTCGCCTGCCCGGCATCCAGGCGGGTCAGGATCGCCCTGCCCAACAAGGCAACATCATCGAGGCGCTCGCGCAAAGGCGGCAGATTCAACTCGATCACATTCAGGCGGTAATACAAATCCTGGCGGAAGGTGCCGCGCCCAACGCAATCGTGCAGGTTTTGATGCGTCGCACTAATAATACGGACATCGACCGGTTCTTCCGCCGTCGCCCCCACTTTACGCACCCGGCGCTCCTGGATCGCGCGCAGCAGTTTGACCTGCATTGCCAGCGGCAGGTCCGCCACCTCGTCCAGCAGCAGGGTGCCACCATTGGCAGCCTGGAAGAATCCATCACGGTCATCCACCGCACCGGTAAACGCACCTTTACGGTAACCAAAGAATTCGGCTTCCATCAGCGCTTCCGGAATTGCGCCGCAATTGACGGCTACAAATGGTTTGTCGCTGCGCGCGCTCTGTGCATGGATATCACGGGCGGCCAATTCCTTGCCGCTGCCCGATTCACCGCTGATGGCGACCGGAGCCATGCTGCGCGCCAGGCGGGCAATTTGCGCACGCAAGGCCAGCATCGCTTCCGATTGCCCCATCAGGCGCAAGGCCGGCGGCACCGCCACTTTGGTACTCGGCTGCTCATCAGCCTGGCTGATGCGCAAAGCGGAACGCACCATGACACGTAACTGTTCCAGCCCTACCGGCTTCGACAAATAATCGAAGGCACCGGCTTTCAGGGCAACCACCGCATTGTCGGCACTGCCAAAAGCGGTAATCACGGCCACCGGGGTATTTTTGTATTGCGAGGTAATTTCCTGCACCAACTCTATGCCCAAGCCGTCCGGCAAACGCATATCGGTCAGTACCAATGCATATTCATGTTGTTTCAGATAATCGCGGGCGACTGCCAGATTCTGCGCACTGTCGATATCTAGGCCCATTTTGACGAGTGTAATTTCCAGCAACTCGCGCAGGTCCGCCTCATCATCGACGATAAGAATACGAGGAGAAGTCATGATGCGCAGCTTGTACGGTTGGAGGACATTTAAACAGCTTCGTTAGTGGCAAAAGTAATCACAAAGCGGCCGGATGGCGAACCGTGTTCATCATCCTTCCGGTATTCATAGTTCAGCATCGCGCCATTATTCAGGCACAGCTCGCGCGCCAGGTACAGGCCGAGGCCGGTACCCTTGTTCGACGTCGTATAAAACGGTTCAAACAAATGGGCCCGTACCGCCGAGCTAATCTGCACCCCGTCGTCCTGCACGTGCAATTCCAGCCGATGCCCGGGCATCGCCACTATATATACACGTATGCTGGCGGGGGCTCCACTGGCGTAGCGTAACGCATTTGTCAGCAAGTTCAAGACGATTTCGCGCAAATGCAACGGATCGAAACGGACTTTATATGGCTTCATATCCGCCACCGCGATCATGCCATCCTTGATCTCATGTATTTCACTTAATTCGCTCAGGAGATCATCGAACAGCAGGCTGAGGCACAGCGGTTCATGGTACTGGTGCGCCTTGCGCGACAACTTCAGGATGTCTTCGATCATCCGGTTCAGGCGCGCCACATTGTCACTGATGATGGCAAGCAGGCGCTGCTGGCCGGCGCTGAGCTCATCTTCTTTTAATAGCGAGGTCGCATGACCGATCGCCGACAGGGGATTGCGCACCTCGTGCGCAATGCTGGCAGTGAGCCGGCCCATCGATGCCAGCTTCAGTTGTTGTGCCTGGTTTTCAATTTCAGTCACATCCTGCAGGAAAATCACGACCCGGTCTTCCAGTACGCCATCGGCATCGACCCGCGCAAAGCGCAGTTTTAAATGCGTCATCAATTCGCGCCGACCGCCCATGATCGTGCTGCCACCCTGTAATGTATTTTCTTCGGTGTGTTTGATAAAAACAAAAGTCGGCGTTTGTTGCTGTGTATGTGGCTGGGTCGGTACGCGCAAACCGGAACGTGCGCCCCATGCGGAATACGCCGCAGCTATCGGCGCCAGCCACACCATATCGGATAACTTGCCGTAATCGCCTTCATGCGGGAACGACAGGCCCAGCATCCGGGCCGCCGCCGGATTACTCGTGAGGACACGTCCTTTGCGATCTACCACCAGGATGCCGTCTTCCATATCCGCAATGACCAGGCGATTAATTGCCTGCTGCACATGCAGGGCACGACCGCGGCCGCGCGCCAGCGTTTCCTGTTTGATCAGGCGGGCCGCAAGCCGGTTGATTGCAAAGATAATGATGAAGAACGCCGCGCAATACAAACCCACTTGTGACGATGAAATATCGGCATTTTCATTCAGCAGCTGGTAACCGTTTTCCGCCAGCAGTAACAGCGTCACGGCGGACACGAAGAATAGCGCCAGCACCAGCGGCGCCAGGATGGCACCACCGGCCAGCGGGAACAGGTAGAGGATGGCAAGGCCGCTCTTGATACCGCCCGCCGTCAGGTACAGCAGGGTGATACCGGCAATATCGACAGCTACCTGGACCACTACCTGCAACAGGAAGCGCCGCCGCCAATATAAGGACAAGACGACGAACAACAGCGCCAGCACCAGATAAACGATGCAGGCACTCCAGAAATTATCCTTGTGCTGCCACAACTTGGTGGCGCCCATGCCGAAGTAAGCGAGCAAGACGCCGGCTATCAGCGTGCGGGTCAGGGCAAAAGCCTGCAAGGTCCGCCAGAAGGTATCGCGTGTATCCGCCAACACCGGTTTGGTTTGCGTCATGTATCAGTGCGCCACGTGCTGACGGCGATGTTCATCGCTGCAAAATACCCGATCGGAACCATCCCGCACCGCCTCGGATGCGGGGAAATGTGTACCGCAATGGGCGCAACTCAGCATCGCTTCAATCTCACGCGTGGACGCTGCTGAAGCCTTGGCTTTTGGTGCTTCGGCCTTATTCGCTTTCTTGCTGCGCAGCATCCAGATCACTGCGACGATCACACCAGCCCACAACAAGAACTTCATGCAAGGCTCCGGTGCAAGATCACTTCAAACACGAAGCGGCTGCCGACATAGGCCAGGAACAAGGTGGTGAAACCGGTCAGGGTAAAACTGAGCGCCGTCTTGCCGCGCCAGCCGCGCCATCTGCGCCCTGCCAGCAAGACACCGAACAGGATCCACGACAGCATGGTGAAGATGGTTTTATGTTCCCACTTGAAGGCCTTGCCAAATAACTCTTCGGAAAACACGACACCCGACAACACGGTCAGGGTCAACAGGAAGAAACCGATACCGATCAGGCGGAACAGCAATTTTTCCATCGTCAGCAGGGCCGGCAATCTGTCGATCGCCAACGCAAACCAGCCGGTCTTTTGTACGCTCAGGCGGGTATGCAGCTTGGATTCCTGCAAGGCCATCAGGACCGCGTGGAAAGCGGCAATCGTCAAAGTGCTGTAGGCCAGCATCGCAATCGCGATATGCCAGGGGAACAAGGCGGACTTGCCATCGAGCGGAATCATACTGCCGGGGAATACGGTCGGCAGCAATACCCCGACTGCGGCACAGGGCAAGACCAGGATGCGCAAACCATCAAGGCTGAAATTTCGGTTTTCCAGCCAGTAAACCGCGACCGAAATCCATAAGGCGCCGGACAACATGATGGCAAACCCCATGCGCAAGGCGCCATGGCCAATGACATCGACCCATAGCGCAGCGCCGTGCAACAGCCAGCCGATCAGGGTGCCGGTTGAAATTGCCGTGCGTTGCTTAGCCGGCAAGAATGCGCAAGCTGCGTAAAACAATGCAGCCAAGACAAAGAAGTATGTGTACATCGCTTAAGTTTACACCATGTAAGGCCTGCGCCCGGTCGCTACCAGCGGCAGGCCGCCGCTTTTGCAGGATCGTCGGCAGCACCTTTGTGTCTGCGGCGAAATTGCTCCCGTGACATTACCATTAGCCGGGCCAAAACGCTTATACAAGATGCATTTGCACGATAAAAATTTGCCCGGCTGCGGCGGCGCACACTATATAGATAGCAACGCTGCAACTATCTCAGCCATCCCGGCGCATCCGGCGGTGCATCGGTTAAAATGAGGCTAGTCGCCGCAGCAGGCCGAAGTTTGTTTTCGCCGCTGTCGCCTGTTGCATCACCTTTGACTCATACCAGCCACTATCCATGCTCGACAATCTTACCCAACGCTTAGCCAAAGCCGTCAAAACCATGCGCGGAGAAGCGCGCCTGACGGAAACCAATACTGCAGAAATGCTGCGCGAAGTCCGTCTGGCCCTGCTCGAGGCCGACGTTGCCCTGCCCGCCGTGCGCGAATTCATCAGCCGCGTCAAGGAAAAAGCGATGGGCGAAGATGTCGTCGGCTCGCTGACGCCGGGCCAGGCACTGGTCGGCGTGGTCCAGCGCGAACTGGCTGCGATCATGGGTGCCGATCTCGGCCCGGAAGCGTCGCAACTTAATTTCGCGACCCAGCCGCCGGCGATCATCCTGATGGCGGGTCTGCAAGGCGCAGGTAAAACCACTACCGTCGGTAAGCTGGCCAAATACCTGCGCGAGCAAAAAAAGAAAAAAGTCCTGACCGTTTCCGCCGACGTCTATCGTCCGGCTGCAATCGGTCAATTGGAAACCGTCACCGCCCAGGTCGGCGCCGACTTTTTCCCGTCGCAAGCGACTGACAAGCCGGTCGACATTGCACTGGCCGCGCTGGACTATGCAAAACGCCATTACCACGATGTACTGATCATCGATACCGCCGGTCGCCTCGGCATCGACGAAGCGATGATGCAGGAAATCAAGGCCCTGCATGCGGCAGTCAAACCGATCGAAACCCTGTTCGTAGTCGATGCGATGCTGGGCCAGGATGCGATCAATACCGCCAAAGCCTTTAGCGATGCACTGCCACTGACCGGTATCGTACTGACCAAACTGGACGGTGATTCACGCGGCGGTGCCGCGCTGTCGGTACGCCACATCACCGGCAAACCGATCAAATTCGCCGGTGTCGCGGAAAAACTCGATGGCCTGGAAGCCTTCGATCCGGCCCGTATGGCCGATCGTATCCTCGGTATGGGCGACATCCTGGCGCTGGTGGAAGAAGCGCGCAAGGGCGTCGACATGGAAGCGGCGCAGGGCCTGGCCAATAAGATCAAGGTCGGCGGCAAATTCGATTTGAACGACTTCAAATCGCAATTGGCACAAATGAAGAAAATGGGCGGCATGTCCAACCTGATGGATAAGCTGCCGGCGCAGCTGCAACAAGCCGCCGCCGGTGCCAATATGGGCATGGCCGACAAACAGGTGGTTCGCATGGAAGGCATTATCAATTCGATGACACCGCAAGAACGCGCAAAACCGGAATTGATCAAGGCTTCGCGCAAGCGCCGCATCGCTACCGGTGCCGGCGTCCAGGTACAGGAGGTCAACCGGATGCTGGCGCAATTCGATCAAATGCAAACCATGATGAAGAAGCTCAAGGGCGGCAATATGATGAAAATGATGCGCGGCATGAAGGGTATGCTGCCCGGCATGCGCTGATTTTGTCCCTGTTCATGGAGAAAGCCCGGCTCGCGAGACCGGGCTTTTTCTTATTCTGCCGACCTGACCGCCCTGACTTTTCAGTAGCACGCACAAAAACCGGGCGGATTCGCCACCGTTTTCCAGCCGTCGGCGCTGCAAAAATCCGCCGTTTTTTTGACGCATGAACAGATGAAAAAACTGCGCCGCCGAATCGAATAAACCATTCGCGCTTCCAGCCTTGCGCCATACGTGGCTTGCAGCCTACAAATACAGAGGGAAACGCATAAAAAACACTTGCGTAGCAAGAAAAACCACACCACTATTGACGGTGCGTGAATTGGCGCAATTTCCCAACACAATGTGAAGGAGGTTTGAAGATGGCAACAGCCAAAAAACCAGCGGCCACTAAACCGGCCGCCAAGAAACCAGCTGCGAAAAAACCCGTAGCGAAAAAAGCAGCACCAGCAAAAAAAGCAGCGCCGGCCAAGAAAGCCGCTCCTGCTAAAAAAGTAGCTGCTAAAAAACCAGCAGCGAAAAAAGTTGCAGCGAAAAAGCCAGCGACCGCACGCAAGCCTAACGCCGCATTCATGAAACCAGTAACACCGTCCGCAGTTCTGGCCGCTGTTATCGGTGCATCGCCAGCTCCACGCACTGAAGTAACGAAAAAAGTGTGGGAATACATCAAGAAGTTCAAGCTGCAAAATGAAGCCAACAAACGCATGATCGATGCGGATGAAAAGCTGAAAGCTGTTTTTGGCGGCAAAAAACAAGTGTCCATGTTTGAGATGACCAAACTCATCTCGGGTCACCTGAAATAATTTTGTCTCTGTGCCAAACATAAACGCCCGCATCGCGCGGGCGTTTTTGTATCTGCTGTCCGGCTATCGCTAGTCGCTTACTTGTGCTCCGGACCCCGTTCCGCGACGACACTGCTGACCGGTTCGCGCTGATGCTCCCATTTCTTCCACGCCGCCAGCACAGCATTCGGATATTCCGGACGCCCGCGGCTGCCGTTATAGCGGCCTAAAGCCAGGTACAAATCGCCCCGCTCCATATCCAGGTACATGCGCAGGATGGAGCAGCCGAAACGCAAATTGGTTTGCATATGGAAAAGCTTGCTGCGATCACCGTCCCCTATCACGCGCGTCCAGAAGGGCATTACTTGCATATAGCCATGCGCACCGACCGGTGACACCGCATATTTACGGAAGGCCGACTCTACCTGGATCAAACCCAGCACCAAAGCCGGATCAAGACCGGCACGGCGCGCTTCATACCAGGTAGTACGCAGGAATTCGATACGCAACTGGCGGTCCGGCAGCTTCTTGTACAGGCGATCCGACATCTCGCCCAGCCAGTGCAGATACTCGAGGCGTTCATCGATGCCGGCAAACTGCGGGATCGGCGGCCGTGGATCGGTAATCGCACGCGACAAGGCGATACGCACCGCATCGGCCATTGCTTCTTCTTTCTGGTTACCTGCGTTTGCAGCACCAGCCAACACGACGAATAAACCGGCGCAGACCAGCCCGGACAGATAACGACCGGATGCCGACCGTAGTCGCGCAGGAGCAGCGCATACGGAACCGGCGACCTGGTCACTGCTCAAGTCCCGCCCTCCCGTATGCATGCTGGCCTGACGCATCGCCCTGGACTCAGTTGGCCAGCTTGGCCTGGATGAAGCCCGGCATTTCTTCCAGCGCGACCGGCGTGGCCGCTGCATCCCGACGCCCCTGGTATTCCAGCTTGCCTTCTTTCAGGCCACGGTCACCGACCACGATGCGATGCGGTACACCGATCAATTCCCAATCCGCAAACATCGCGCCCGGACGCTCGCCCCTGTCGTCGAGGATGACATCCACGCCGGCGGCCTGTAGTGCCGCATACAGCTTGTCGGTCTCTGCCTTGACGGCTTCGCTGCGGTCATAACCCATAGGGCACAGGACCACTTCAAATGGTGCCAGTGCGGTCGGCCAGATGATGCCCTTGTCGTCAAAGTTTTGCTCAATCGCAGCACCCAGGATACGCGTCACACCGATGCCGTAGCAACCCATCTGGATCAGTTGCGGCTTGCCGTTTTCATCAAGGTAAGTCGCCTTCATCGATTCCGAATAAGCGGTGCCCAGCTGGAATACGTGGCCGACTTCAATGCCGCGCTGAATCGCCAGCGTGCCCTTGCCGTCCGGCGAAGGATCGCCTTCGACCACATTGCGGATATCGAACACTTGCGCTTCCGGCAAATCACGTCCCCAGTTCACACCTGTAAAGTGGAAGTCGACCTCATTCGCACCGCAGACAAAGTCATGCATATTGGCAACGGTACGATCGACTACTACATTGACTGGTTTCTTGGTATTGATAGGACCGAGATAACCCGGTGGCGTACCAAACCATTCGACGATTTCCGCTTCGCTGGCGAAACGGTAACCGGCGATGCCCGGGATTTTTGCCGCTTTGACTTCATTCAATTCATGGTCACCGCGCAGGAGCAACAGCCAGACTTGCTTGCTGGTGACGCCCTTGTCTTCTTTCTCCACCGTCAATACGATGGATTTCACGGTTTGCGCCAACGGCAGGTTCAGCAAAGCTGCCACGTCTTCGCACTTGGCCTTGCCCGGCGTTGCGGTCTTGGCCAGGGCCTGGGTCGGCGCCGCGCGCACGCTGCTCAGCGGCAGCGCTTCCGCCGCTTCCATATTGGCCGCGTAATCGGAGTTCGGGCAGTACACCAGCGCATCTTCACCGGTATCGGCGATCACGTGGAATTCATGCGAACCGGAGCCGCCTATCGCGCCATTGTCAGCTGCCACCGCACGGAATTGCAGGCCAAAGCGGTTGAAAATCTTGACGTAGGCGTCGAACATGATTTGATACGATTTTTTCAGGCCATCGATATCACGGTCGAAAGAATAAGCGTCTTTCATCGTGAATTCGCGGCCGCGCATCAGGCCGAAGCGCGGACGGCGCTCATCGCGGAATTTGGTCTGGATATGGTAAAAATTGATAGGCAACTGGCGATAGGACTTGATTTCGGTCCGCACCACATCGGTCACGACTTCTTCCGAAGTCGGCTGGATCGCAAATTCGCGGCCGTGCCGGTCCTTGACGCGCATCAGTTCGGCGCCCATTTTGTCCCAGCGGCCGGTTTCCTGCCACAGCTCGGCCGGTTGTACTAATGGCATCAGGAGCTCGATGGCATGGGCATTGTTCATTTCCTCCCGGATAATCGCTTCCACCTTGCGGATCACACGCAAACCCATGGGCATATAGGTATAAATACCGGAACCGATGCGCTTGATCATGCCGGCGCGCATCATCAGCTTATGGCTGACGATTTCGGCGTCGGAAGGAGCTTCTTTGAGAGTGGAAATGAAAAAACGGGATGCGCGCATGACGATGAATTCTTTTTAAAAAGAGAGAGGGTTATAATCAACTCAATTTTAAAGGATTAGCTGGCTGATGCACCCACTCTTCGTACAATTGATTGCACTCTCCGTTGTTCGCGCGTCATTGCGCGGGCCGACGGTATAAGGCCGTACAGGTGACGATGTTCGATTGAGGGTCCGTTAGCCGCAGAAAGTTTTGAGGTACAACATGCTGGACCGTGAAGGCTTTCGCCCTAACGTCGGCATCATTCTGATCAACACCAGGAATGAAGTATGGTGGGGCAAGCGGGTGCGCGAGCATTCGTGGCAATTCCCCCAGGGCGGCATTAAATTCGGCGAAACCCCCGAACAGGCGATGTACCGCGAGCTGGAAGAAGAAGTCGGCTTGCGGGCGGAGCATGTCAAAATCATCGGGCGTACGCGCGACTGGCTGCGCTATGAAGTGCCGGATCATTTCATCAAGCGGGAAATCCGCGGTCATTACAAGGGCCAGAAGCAGATCTGGTTCCTGCTGCGCATGGTTGGTCGTGATTGCGATGTCAACCTGCGCATGACCGAACACCCGGAATTCGACGCCTGGCGCTGGCATGATTACTGGGTACCGCTGGATGTCGTGATCGAATTCAAACGGGATGTCTACCAACGCGCGCTGCAGGAATTGTCACGCTTCCTGTCGCGCCCGACGCAGCACGTCCCGCCGCAACACAATACGGCCCGTTACCTGCGCCAGACGCATACATCGCGCAAACCTGACGAACCATCTACCGAAAAGACCAAACCTGACAATGAATAAGTCTTTCTTCTCCTTGCACGCATTGCCGCAAACCCTGCTGGCCCTGGCGCTGTTGGCAGCCACACAAATTTCCGTGGCGCAACAACTGGAATACAACAAAAATTTCGAAGAAGCCGAGGCGAAAAACTGGGAAGAGCTTGAGGTGCCGCCACCACCGGCCCCCAAGCCTGAAAACCTGCAGCCTTTCTATGTCGGACCAACCACCACCCAGACGTTTGCAATTGACACCAAGTCGCTGGCGATAGGCAAGGATGGCGTCATCCGTTACACGCTGGTCGCGGTCAGCCAGGGTGGTGCCAAAAACATCAGTTATGAAGGCATACGCTGCGCCACCTTCGAAAAGAAAATCTATGCCTTGGGACGTGAAGATGGCACATGGGCGCCGTCACGCCGCAACCAATGGGAATTGATCGTGCGCAGCAAGGTGAACCGCCAGCATGCGGCACTGGCGCAGGATTACTTTTGCAGTAACCTGACGATAGTCGGGAATGAAAAAGAGATGCTGGACCGGATGAAGTATCGCAAGACGCTCACAGACGAGCTGTTGCGGGAATAAAAAAACGGGCGCGCTAGCGCCCGTTTTTTATTGCAGGATCAATTACAGCAAGACCAGATTGTCCCGGTGGATCAATTCCGGCTCTTCGACAAAGCCGAGTATCGCAGCGATGTCCGCCGAAGGTTTGCGCATGATGCGACGAGCATCCGAACTTGCATAATTACTGATGCCACGCGCCACCGCACGACCACCCTGGTCGATACAGGTAATTACATCACCGCGACCGAAACTGCCGCTCACATCGGTCACACCGATAGGCAATAGCGATTTGCCTTCAGCCGTCAACTTTTGCACCGCACCGTTATCCAGCACTACCGCCCCTGCCGTTTGCAGGTGATCGGCCATCCATTGTTTGCGCGCGGTCAATTGTGCCGTCTGCGCGGTCAGCTGTGTACCGATCGCTTCACCGCTGGCCAGGCGTGTCAGCACATTATCTTCCCGCCCCCAGGCAATCACCGTATGCGCACCGGAGAGCGCAGCACGTTTAGCCGCCAGGATCTTGGTCAACATGCCGCCACGTCCGAGGCTGCTGCCGGCACCGCCGGCCATGGCTTCCAGCGTCAGGTCGCCGGCCTTGGCTTCATGGATAAATACCGCGTTCGGGTCTTTGCGCGGATCGGCACTGAACAGGCCACGCTGGTCGGTCAGGATAATCAGTGCATCGGCTTCTATCAGGTTGGCAACCAGCGCACCTAGCGTGTCATTGTCGCCGAACTTGATTTCGTCGGTTACCACCGTGTCATTTTCATTGATGATGGGTACGACCCCGAGGCGCAGCAGCGTAAACAAGGTGGAGCGTGCGTTCAGGTAGCGTTCACGATCGGCCAGGTCGGCATGCGTCAGCAGGATCTGCGCAGTGCGCAAATCGTGTTGGCGAAAACTGGTTTCGTAGATCTGCGCCAGCCCCATCTGGCCGACTGCTGCACAAGCCTGCAATTCATGGATGCCTACCGGACGCTTGTCGAAACCAAGGCGTTGCATGCCTTCGACGATTGCACCGGAACTGACCAGCACGACTTCCTTGCCGAGTGCCCGCAGTTGCGCGATTTGTGCCGCCCATTTCTGGATGGCATTGGCATCCAGGCCCTTACCGTCATTGGTGACGAGTGAAGAACCGACTTTGATGATGACGCGTTTGGCTTCTTGAATGACGGAGTCCATGCTTTTAACCCGGCTCTGTTTTAGTTTTGATGTACCTGAACGGTGGGATGCCGGATTGTCGATCAACGACAATCCGTTACAGCTTTTTAATCGATGATCTTGAAACGCGGGTCATCCGGGTCGATGGAATCGATGCCCCGTGCTTCTTCCACCATTTGCGGTGTTTCTTCGGTACGTTGTTCAGCCTGGCGCTGCACCGCGATGTACTCATAGATCTCGGTGACGAGGTCGGAACAACCTTCACGCGTCAATGCCGAAATTTCAAATACCGGGCCTTTCCAGCCGAAGCGCTTGATGAAGTCTTTCACGCGTTTTTTGCGTTCTTCTTCCGGCACCATATCCAGCTTGTTCAAGACCAGCCAGCGCGGCTTGTCGAACAAGGCTTCATCGTACTTCTTCAATTCCTTGACGATGGCCTTCGCTTCCTTGACCGGATCGACATTATCGAACGGTGCGAGGTCGACGATATGCAGCAGCAAACGCGTGCGTTGCAAATGGCGCAGGAACTGGATACCCAGGCCGGCACCGTCGGACGCGCCTTCGATCAAGCCAGGAATATCGGCAATCACGAAACTCTTTTCGTGGCTGACACGCACTACACCCAGGTTTGGGTGCAGCGTAGTAAACGGATAATCTGCAATCTTCGGACGCGCATTCGAAACCGCCGAAATAAAGGTCGATTTACCTGCATTCGGCATCCCGAGCAAACCGATATCGGCGAGCACTTTCAGCTCCAGCCGCAGTTCGCGTCGTTCACCTTCCTTGCCTTCGGATTTTTGCCGCGGCGCACGATTGGTCGATGATTTGAAATGGATATTGCCCCAGCCGCCTTCGCCGCCCTTGGCAATCAATATTTCCTGGCCATGTTCGGTCAAATCGGCGATCAGTTCGCCGTCGTTATTATCGATAATCAGGGTACCGACCGGCATGCGCAATTTGATATCGTCCGCGCCCTTGCCGTAGCAATCGGCACCGCGACCGTTTTCGCCGTCCTTGGCCTTGTGCATTTTGGCAAAGCGGAAATCAACCAGCGTGTTGATATTGCGGTCTGCTACCGCATAAATGCTGCCGCCTTTTCCGCCGTCGCCGCCATCCGGACCACCGAACGGCCTGAATTTTTCACGACAAAAGGATGCGACGCCGTTGCCGCCATCGCCAGCAATGACTTCGATTTTTGCTTCGTCGATAAACTTCATAATATTTTGCCGCCATAAAACTAAAAAGGCTCTACCTGGGGCAGAGCCTTTCGATTGAAGGCTTTCGCCTTACCTTGCGTGCTTAAATGAATTAAGCAGGTACTACAGTGACGTAGTGGCGTTGCAACGCGCCTTTGGTAACAAATGCAACTTTACCGTCAGTCAGCGCGAACAAGGTGTGATCCTTGCCGATGCCGACGTTTTCGCCCGGATGCATTTTGGTACCACGTTGGCGAACAATGATGCCGCCTGCGTTGATAGCCTGACCACCGTAAACTTTAACGCCCAGTCGTTTTGACTCTGAGTCACGACCATTTCGCGTAGTGCCGCCGCCTTTTTTATGTGCCATTTCTGACTCCTTGTATCTGGTTAGTCCGAGTCAGCGGCTTAGCCGTTGATCGAAACGATCTGCAATTCGGTGTAATTTTGGCGATGGCCTTGGTGCTTCTGGTAGTGCTTACGGCGACGCATCTTGAAAATCTTGACCTTGTCGTGACGACCATGGGAGACAACCGTAGCAAGGACCGTAGCACCAGCGACCAGTGGAGCACCAAACTTAATGGTTTCTCCGGCGCCCAATGCGAGCACCTGATCTAAGGTGATTTCGGATCCAATGTCTGCCGGTATCTGTTCTACTTTGAATTTTTCACCAGCGACAACTTTATATTGTTTGCCACCGGTTTTTATGACCGCGTACATGTGAAACCTCATCAAATGATTAAAGGACTTTTTCTCTTCAATCCGCCTGCGACAACGCAGATGGAATCGGGAAAACCCCCAATTATACATGGACTTAGGAACTCGGTCAAAGCCTGTATTCACATGTAAAACCCCTCGAAGCAAGCTTCCATCAGCTTCGTGGCGGACAAGCAACGTTTCTGCCCGCTGTCGTCGTATAATCACGCAATTACCTTACGTATATATGTATATATATACCTACATACGCACTTGCATAGTTGTGCAAATACAAACACTTATTGATCAGGCTTAACTTGGTTTCCGCTTCCGCACCCTCCGCTCAAAACCTGCTTATACAACCCATCGCAGCTGATTTGCATGCAGTCGATACCGTGATCCGCCAGAAGCTGCACTCTGAAGTAGCACTGGTCAATCAAATCGCCGACTACATTATCAGCGCCGGCGGCAAACGCATACGCCCGGTACTGGTCTTGCTGATGGCCAATGCCTACGGCTATCGCGGCAGCGACCACCACCAGTTGGCTGCTGTGGTGGAGTTTATCCATACAGCAACATTGCTGCACGATGACGTGGTCGATGAATCCTCGCTGCGCCGCGGCCGCAAAACCGCCAATGCCCTGTTCGGCAATGCCGCTTCGGTGCTGGTCGGCGACTTCCTGTATTCGCGTGCGTTCCAGATGATGGTCTCGGTTGGTGACATCCGCATCATGCAAATCCTGGCCGATGCGACCAATGTGATCGCGGAAGGCGAAGTACTGCAGTTGTTAAATATGCATGACCCTGATGTATCGGAAGAACGCTACACGCAGGTAATACGCTCGAAAACAGCCAAACTGTTTGAAGCCGCAGCCCAGCTCGGCACCCTGATCGCCGGCGCATCCGACGATGAAATCGAAGCCGCGGCAGAATACGGCCGCTCGCTCGGCACCGCTTTCCAATTAATAGACGACGTCCTCGATTACTCCGGCCAGGCTGACGATATCGGCAAAAATGTCGGCGACGACTTGCGCGAAGGCAAGGCAACACTGCCACTGATCTATCTGATGGAACATGGCACGCCGGAACAAAGGGAACTGGTACGTAGCTGCATAGAGAATGGCGACGAACAGCATTTCGACGCGGTACTACAGGCAGTCACTACCTCCGGTGCACTGGATTACACCAAACGCAAAGCGGAAGAAGCGTCGGCTCGTGCCACCGCCTCTATCGCCGGCCTGCCGGACAATGCATACAAGGATGCGCTGCTCAAACTCAGCACCTTCGCGGTCAACCGCAATCACTAAGGCGGCACACTACAATTTTGCGGCGCACCAATCCGCCGATTATCCGGCTAAATTCTTGGCCACCTGCCCAACTGTTAACACGCTTAAAACACAGCCCGTAAAGCGGGCTGTGACAGGCGTTGCATTTTTTGCGTGAAAAGTAACATTTCCCGCAGGATATCTTTACAAAACAGGTGCCTAGAGGCATTATCTAACGCACCTCTTGATGCTCCTGGCGTAAATTCATGGCTGCAGTCCTTCCTAGTTCAGCATCAAATAATGCAATGCCTGGCCTCGCCCGCGCACTCTTGCAAGCAGGGCAGTTGACGCAACAGCAAGCCGACACCATTTGCAAACAAGCGGCCAACGAAAAAAGCCCGTTTATCGACATGCTGCTAAAAAGCGAAGTGATCGATTCCGGCAAACTCGCTGCCTTTTGCTCTGAAACCTTTGGCTATCCATTACTGGATCTGGCAGCCTTTAATACCAGCCTGCTACCCGAAAAAATCATCGATGCGAAGCTGATGCAAAGCCAGCACGTGATCGCACTGGGTAAACGCGGCAATAAAGTCTCAATCGCGATCTCGGATCCGACCAATTCGCAAGCGCTGGATCAAATCAAATTCCAGGCGCAGCTGGCGGTCGAACCCATCATTGTCGACCACCTGACGCTACTCAAGATCATAGAAAAGCTGGGCCAAAGTGCCGAGCAAGGCCTGAACGAACTCATAGGCGATGACCTCGATATCGATTTTATCGAAGAAGAACTGGCTGCTCCGGTCGATGGCGGTACCGCCGATATCGACGATGCACCTATCGTCAAATTCCTGCAAAAAATCCTGGTCGATGCGATCAACCTGGGCGCATCCGATTTGCACTTCGAACCGTTTGAAAAGTTTTACCGCATCCGCTTCCGCGTCGATGGCGTCCTGCGCGATATTGCGCAGCCACCTCTGGCGATCAAGGAAAAACTGGCGTCGCGCATCAAAGTCATCTCCAAACTCGACATCTCGGAAAAACGCGTGCCGCAAGACGGCCGCATGAAGCTGGTGATGTCCAAGACCCGCTCCATCGATTTCCGCGTCAGCACCTTGCCCACCCTGTTCGGCGAAAAAATCGTCATGCGTATCCTCGACGGTTCGCAGGCGCAGATGGGGATCGAAGCGCTGGGTTACGATCCGGATCAAAAGGAAACGCTGCTCAATGCGATCCAGCGCCCTTACGGCATGGTGCTGGTGACCGGCCCGACCGGCTCCGGCAAAACCGTTTCGCTCTACACCTGCCTCAACATCCTGAACAAGCCCGGCATCAATATCTCGACAGCAGAAGACCCTGCCGAGATCAACCTGCCGGGCGTGAACCAGGTCAACGTCAATGACCGTGCCGGCCTGACTTTCCCGGTCGCGCTGAAAGCATTCCTGCGGCAGGATCCGGACATCATCATGGTGGGTGAGATCCGCGACCTGGAAACCGCCGACATCGCGATCAAAGCGGCACAAACCGGCCATATGGTGTTCTCCACCCTGCACACCAACGATGCGCCAGCCACTCTGACGCGCCTGATGAATATGGGCGTGGCGCCGTTCAATATCGCATCGTCCGTGATCCTGATCACCGCACAACGCCTGGCACGTCGCCTCTGCTCCTGCAAGCAAACCACGGTGATCCCGGATGAGGCGCTGCTGGAAGCCGGCTTTAGCGAAGAGGACCTGGACGGCACCTGGCTACCTTACAAACCGGTCGGTTGCGAACGTTGCAGCGGCAGTGGCTATAAGGGCCGCGTCGGCATTTATCAAATCATGCCGATCAGCGAAGAAATCGAAGGCATCATCCTGAACCACGGCACCTCGATGGAAATCGAGGCGCAAGCCAAGAAAGACGGCGTGCGTACCCTGCGTGAATCAGGCTTGGTGAAGGTCAAACTGGGACTGACCAGCCTGGAAGAAATTCTCGGTTGCACAAACGAATAACAAAGAGGTCTATGCATGGCAACATCCGCACGTAAGGTCGGAAGCGCAACACTTCCCAAGGAGTCCATATTTGCATGGGAAGGCAAGGACAAATCCGGCAAGATCGTGCGCGGCGAATTACGCGCCGGCGGCGAATCGGTAGTCAGCGCCACACTGCGTCGCCAGGGTGTACTGGTCACCAAAGTCAAAAAGAAAACCTATCGCAGCGGCAAAAAAGTCTCTGATAAAGACATCACCTTGTTTACGCGCCAACTGGCCACCATGATGAAGGCCGGTGTGCCGCTGCTGCAATCCTTCGACATCGTCGCCAAGGGCAATGACAATCCTTCCGTCTCCAAGCTGGTGCAGGACATACGCTCCGATGTCGAAACCGGTACCAGCCTGAACCAGGCCTTCCGCAAATTCCCGCTCTACTTCGATCCCTTGTTCTGCAATCTGGTCGGTGCCGGTGAACAAGCGGGTATCCTGGAAGACTTGCTGACCCGGCTCGCGATCTACAAGGAAAAAACCCTCGCCATCAAGGCCAAGATCAAGTCTGCGATGTTTTACCCGATCTCGATCCTGGCCGTAGCCTTCATCGTGACCGCTGTCATCATGATCTGGGTGGTCCCCGCTTTCAAGGAAGTGTTCAAGAGCTTTGGTGCCGACTTGCCGGCACCGACGCTGATGGTCATGGCCATATCTGATTTTATGGTCGCCAACTGGTACATCATTTTCGGCCTGCTGTTCGGCGGCCTTTACCTGTTTTTCCAGTCATGGAAGCGCTCAATCAAGATGCAACGCTCGATGGACAAGCTGCTGCTCAAGCTGCCCATCTTCGGCGCTGTCATCCGCAAGGCAACCATCGCCCGCTGGACCCGCACCCTGGCCACCATGTTCGCCGCCGGTGTGCCGCTGGTCGAATCGCTGGACTCAGTCGGCGGTGCGTCCGGTAATGCAGTTTATCTGGACGCCACCAAGCGCATACAAACCGAAGTCAGCACCGGTGTCAGCCTGACGGTCGCGATGCAAAACTCCGACGTCTTCCCGAATATGGTGACGCAGATGGTATCCATCGGCGAGGAATCGGGCTCCCTCGACAATATGCTCGGCAAGGTCGCCGACTTCTATGAAGATGAAGTAGACGAAGCTGTCGCTTCGCTTTCCAGCCTGATGGAACCATTGATTATGGTGATCCTGGGTGTATTGATCGGCGGCCTGGTGATTGCGATGTACCTGCCTATTTTCAAATTGGGTTCTGTGGTCTGATGATGGATTTACTGTGGTCTGCCCCTGCGGGCAGCGTATTACCTGCCATCGTCGCGGGCGTATTGGGCTTATTGATAGGCAGCTTCCTCAACGTCGTGATCCACCGCATCCCGAAAATGATGCAGCGCGAATCGGACAATTACGTCGCCAGTGAAAGCGGCCAGCCGCTGCCGCACGAAGACCGCTACAACCTGCTCGTGCCGCGTTCGGCTTGCCCGCAATGCGGCCATCAAATCAGTGCATTGCAAAACATTCCTGTCATCAGCTATGTCGCAATAGGCGGTAAATGCGTGGCTTGCAAAACGCCGATCTCGATACGCTATCCCGTCATCGAATTACTGAGCGGCCTGTTATCGGCCTTCCTGGTCTGGCACTTCGGTAGTGGCTGGCTGGGCTTGAGTACCCTGCTCTTCACCTATTTGCTGATCGCGCTGACCTTCATCGATGCCGACACGCAATTGCTGCCGGACGACCTCACGCTGTCACTGCTATGGTTGGGCCTGCTGATTAATTTAAACGCAACCTTTGTCCCACTACACGAAGCCGTGATTGGCGCCGCCGCCGGCTACCTCAGTCTGTGGTCAATATATTGGCTGTTCAAACTGCTGACCGGCAAGGAAGGCATGGGCTATGGCGACTTCAAACTGCTGGCGGCACTCGGTGCCTGGCTCGGCTGGAAGATGCTGCCGGTCATCATTCTCCTGTCTTCGCTGGTCGGCGCGGTGGTCGGCATCGCCCTCATCGTGCTGGCGAAACGCGGACGTGACATCCCGATTCCGTTCGGCCCCTACCTTGCAGCGGCAGGCCTGATCGCTTTGGTGTACGGTAAGTCTTTGGCAGAAACCTATCTGGGCTTTTATTAAGCACATGGATGAACTGGGTACATTCGATCGCTTTTCCGTAGGCCTGACCGGTGGCATAGGCAGCGGGAAAAGCACGGTGGCCGACTTGTTTGCGGCACAGGGTGCAGCAGTCATCGATACCGACCTGATTGCACATCAATTGACTGCTGCCGGTGGTACTGCGATCCCGGCCATCAAAGCAGCCTTCGGCGCTGAGCTCATACTGCCCGACGGTGCCATGGATAGGGCGGCCATGCGCGAACGCGTATTTGTCGATGCGAATGAAAAAAAACGCCTGGAAGCCATCCTGATCCCACTGATACGCCGCAACACCCGCGCGGCGGCAGAGCAGGCACAAGGTGCTTATCTGCTGTTTGTCGTCCCCTTGCTGGTTGAATCCGGCCTGTGGAAACAGCGCGTCTCGCGCGTACTGACGGTCGACTGTCCGGAAGAAGTGCAGATACGCCGCGTGATGCAACGCAATAATTTGAGCGAGGCGCAGGTCCGTGCCATCATCGCCAGCCAGGCCAGCCGTGCCGCCCGGCTGGCAGCAGCCGACGACGTGGTCAATAACGAAGGCGATAGCGCCGCGCTATTACCGCAGGTAGTACGCCTGCACCAGCTGTATCTGGGCCTGGCCCAAACCAAGTGAACGTTCGCGCGGCAGTACTGTCTTAGATTCAATCCTGCGCCAGCTTCACGATAAAACCAGAATAAAATCGCAGGCCGTTTTAATGAAAGCCAAACAAAATCGTTGCTTCATTTGTATTTTGTCGCGGCTTCGTTCAGAATCACAACATTAGCTCGTATTGCCCGGTTTTAACTTTAAAGGGATGCCACTTTGATTGTCTACGAATACCCTTTCAACGAGCGTATTCGCACGTTGTTGCGGCTAGAAGACCTATACGAGAAATTCGCTTTCTTTATCGGTCAAGACCATCCGCAGCATCACCACGTTGCCCTTGCCACCATGTTCGAAATGCTGGAGGTGGCTGGTCGCGCCGATCTCAAATCGGATCTCTTGCAAGAACTGGAACGTCAAAAGCAAACCCTACTCGGTTTCAAATCCAATCCTAACGTCGAAGCAGAAATGCTGGATGCCATCCTGTTTGACCTGGATCGCATCAGTACCGCCCTGATCGCATCGCAAGGCAAGACCGGTCAGCACATCCGTGAAAACGAATGGCTGATGAGCATACGGGGCCGCACCATCATTCCGGGCGGTGCCTGTGAATTCGACCTGCCTTCGTATTACGCCTGGCAACATGATTCGGCAGAACAGCGCCTGGCAGATATCCACAAATGGTTTACGCCACTGGCACCGCTGTTCGATGCAATCGGCATGGTCTTGCGCCTGCTGCGCGAATCCGGTCGCCCGGTCAAAATGATCGCGCAAACCGGCAGCTATCAACAAATGCTGCAAGGCAAGGCTTACCAGATGCTGCGCCTGAATATAGATGAAGCGCTGGGTGCGATCCCCGAGATCTCCGCCAACAAATACATGCTGTGGATACGCTTTACTTCACAGGATGGCGACATGAAGCCGAAAGCCTTTGAAGGCGATGTGCCTTTTGAATTGAGCTTGTGCAGCTTCTGAATAGAGAATGATGGTTACAACAGTCAATTGCCCGACATGCGGCACCAAAGTGGAATGGACGGAGCTGAGCAAGTTTCGCCCGTTCTGCTCCAATCGCTGCAAACAAATCGACCTGGGTGCCTGGGCTGAAGAAAAGTATGTGATTCCGGTGGTCAATCCGCTGGATGACCTGGATGATGATATCCCGCCACCACCGCAGCCCTGAATCCCTGAATTGAGCCTTAGGCGGATGCCGCCGGATAACGCAGCTTATCCAGCCATTCAATCAGCGGTATCGTCGCCGGCAGCAAAGGCTCGACCCCGACACTACCCTGCCATGCAAAGGCCTGGTTTTCCAGGCTCTGCGGTTCGCCACGCCATTGCTGGCTGATGTAGAAATGCAGGCGTACATGGGCGTGCGGATAGACATGCTCGACGCCACACCATGGCTCCGCCGTCAATACTTCCACGCCCAGTTCTTCAACAAACTCACGCTTTAGCGCATCGAGGATGGCTTCTCCAGCTTCGACCTTCCCGCCGGGGAATTCCCAGTAACCGGCATATGGTTTGCCGTCCGGTCGCTGGCCGAGCAGCACATCGCCATTCGGCTTCATCAAAATACCGACTGCAACATCAATGGGAGTGGATTTGGTTTCAGACATGACAGCAGCTTAAGAGATACAAATCAGGAAGGCGTGCCCGGCACAAGCAGGCACGCGCTCGAAGGGCCGGCCCTTACTTCGGCATTTTTCCGGCATGGTCCTTGGCGAATTGCCAGGCCACCCGACCGGAACGTGAACCACGTTGCAAGGCCCACTGCAAGGCTTCGGTACGTGCCTCTTCTATCTGTTGCGGATTGCAGCCGAAATGCTTGAGCCAATGCGCAACGATATCCAGATAGTCGTCCTGGCGGAATGGATAGAAAGTCACCCACAGGCCGAAACGCTCGGATAGCGAGATTTTTTCTTCCACCGTTTCGCCCGGATGCAGGTCACCATTGTCATCGGTCTTGTAACCCGCATTGTCCGACATGCGTTCCGGCAGCAAGTGGCGGCGGTTCGATGTCGCGTAGATCAACACATTGTCGGATTGCGCGGAGATGCTGCCATCCAGCGCCACCTTCAAGGCCTTGTAACCGCCTTCGCCTTCTTCAAACGACAAGTCGTCGCAGAAGATGATGAAACGTTCCGGGCGACCGGCTACCAGGTCCACGATGTCGGCCAGATCGCCCAGATCATCCTTGTCGACTTCGATCAGGCGCAAACCCTGGTCCGCAAACTGGTTCAGGCAAGCCTTGATCAGCGAAGACTTGCCGGTGCCACGCGCGCCGGTCAGCAAGACATTGTTGGCCGGTACGCCTTCAACAAACTGGCGGGTGTTTTGTTCTATCTGCTGCTTTTGCGGTCCGATATTGTGCAAGTCGTCCAAAGCGATAGGCGACAAGTGCGCGACCGGTTGCAAATAGCCACGAGCATTGCCACTGGATTTGCGCCAGCGAAACGCGATCCCGGCATTCCAGTCCGGCGTCGGCACCGCCGGTGGCAGGAAAGATTCGAGACGTTCGAGCAAGGCTTCTGCCCGTGTTAAAAACTGTTCAAGTTGTGTCATCGTAATCGAGCGTATTAATTTAATCAGAAACGAATCAGGAACGGTAATCCGCGTTGATCGTTACATATTCATGCGACAAGTCACAGGTCCAGATGGTGGCGTCAGCCTTACCGCGGCCCAGTTTCACGCGTACCGTGATTTCACTTTGCTTCATCACGCGCTGGCCATCCGCTTCCTGGTAATCAGGATTACGGCCGCCGTTCTTGGCGACCCAGACATCATCCAGGTACAGGTTCAGGGTCGTCACGTCGAGATCATCGACACCGGCATAACCTATCGCCGCCAGGATACGACCGAGGTTAGGATCGGATGCAAAGAAAGCTGTTTTTACCAGCGGTGAATGCGCGATCGAGTAAGCGATCTTGCGGCATTCTTCAACGTTCTTGCCTTCCTCTACCGTGACAGTGATGAACTTGGTTGCACCTTCACCATCGCGCACAATCATTTGCGCCAGCTCTTGCGACAAGCCCAGCACGGCAGCTGCCAGTGCCTGGTATTCCGGCGTATCGATGGCATTGACTTCAACGGTGGAAGCACCAGTCGCAATTACGATGAAGGAATCATTGGTCGAAGTATCGCCATCGATGGTGATGCAGTTGAACGAGCGATTCGCGACTTCCTTGGTCAAATGATCCAGTACCGGCTGCGCGACTTTTGCATCCATCGCCATGAAGCCCAGCATGGTCGCCATGTTCGGCTTGATCATGCCTGCGCCTTTGCTAATACCGGTCAGGGTAATGGTCTGGCCATTGATGCTGACCTGGCGCGACGCAGCCTTGGGCTGTGTATCAGTTGTCATGATGGATAAGGCAGCGTTGTGCCAGTTATCCGACTTCAGGTTGGCGATCGCCTGTGGCAAACCGGCTTTCAGCTTTTCTATAGGCAGCGGTTCCAGGATCACACCGGTCGAGAAAGGCAGGATTTGCGATGCATCGCAGCCCAGCAGGCCTGCGAGTGCGCTACAGGTTGCCTTCGCGTCCGACAGGCCGGTTTCGCCGGTGCCCGCATTGGCATTGCCGGTATTGATGACGAGTGCACGTATCGGTGCGCTGGCTTGCAGCTTCCCCAGGTGTTCTTTACAGACTTGTACCGGCGCTGCGCAAAAACGATTTTGCGTAAACACACCCGCCACGGTTGCCGTCGGTGCCAGCTTCATGACCAGCACATCCTTGCGATTGGCTTTTCGTATGCCTGCTTCGGCATGGCCGAGTTCGATACCGGCTACAGCGGTCAGATTTTCAGGAATAGGGAGAGGAAGATTAACGGCCATCGCAAGTTTTCTATATCAGAGGGTTAATAAGACAGACTACCAAAGCGGACTACGGATCAGTTCAATATTGTAATCGCTAGCGGGCATATGCATGCATCAGGCCCCGCAGGCGGACTACCAAAGCAAAAGGGCGGGATAAGCCCGCCCTTCCGGTTTCAACGCATCAGGTCGCGATTAAGCGAGGCGACCATGGCATTGCTTGTACTTCTTGCCACTACCACAAGGGCATGGATCGTTGCGACCAACCTTAGGCAAGGCATTCACCTGCGTCTGGTTCGCATCGCTCGCAGCTGTTGCGGTCGGTGCCAGCAATTCTTCCGGCGCTGCATCAGCGTCGAAATCAGCGTGCTGGTAGTGCACGTTTTCCACATGCGATTGCGACAATTGCTCTTCTGCCGCATCGATTTCTTCACGCGACTGGATACGCACCGTCATCACGATCTTGACGACTTCATCCTTGATCAGGTTCAGCATCTGGCCAAACAATTCAAATGCTTCGCGCTTGTATTCCTGCTTAGGATTCTTCTGCGCGTAACCACGCAGATGGATACCCTGGCGCAAGTGATCCAACGCGGCCAGATGTTCACGCCAGTGTGAATCAACTGCCTGCAACATCACGCTGCGTTCAAAGCCGGCAAATGCTTCCTTGCCGACGATCTCGATTTTCTCTGCATAGGTATCGTCAGTGAACTTCAACAGACGTTCCAGCATTTCTTCATCGGTAATGGTTGGTTCCGCTTCCAGTATTTTGGCCAGCGAGAAATCCAGCTTCCATTCATCGCGCAAGACTGCGTCGAGTGCCGGCAGGTCCCATTGCTCTTCCATCGATTGTTCCGGCACATAGGTGCGGAACAAATCGCTGAACACGCCCTGGCGCAATGAAGTAATCATCTCGGAAACATCGGTCGTTTCCAGTAACTCATTACGCTGCTGGTAAATCACTTTACGCTGGTCATTGGCGACGTCATCGTATTCGAGCAATTGCTTGCGAATATCAAAGTTGCGTGCTTCCACCTTGCGCTGCGCCGATTCAATCGAACGCGACACGATGCCTGCTTCGATCGGTTCGCCTTCCGGCATTTTCAGGCGGTCCATGATCGCGCGGACACGGTCACCGGCAAAGATACGCAGCAAGGCGTCATCCAGCGACAGGTAGAAACGCGAGGAGCCCGGATCACCCTGGCGACCGGAACGACCACGCAACTGGTTATCGACGCGGCGCGATTCGTGACGTTCGGTACCGATAATATGCAAGCCGCCTGCATTCACCACATGGTCATGCAGCGATTGCCATTCTTCACGCAGTTTTTGCGCTTGCGCAGCCTTGTCGGCATCGCTCAAGGCATCATTGGCTTCAATGATCTGTACTTGTTTGGCAACGTTACCGCCGAGGACGATATCGGTACCGCGACCGGCCATATTGGTTGCAATGGTGATCGCCTTCGGACGACCCGCCTGTGCAATGATTTCCGCTTCACGTGCATGCTGTTTTGCATTCAGCACGTTATGCGGCAATTTGGCTTTGGTCAGGATACCGGACAGCAGTTCCGAATTTTCAATCGAAGTCGTACCTACCAGTACCGGCTGGCCACGCTCGTAGCAATCCTGAATATCCTTCAGCATCGCGTTGTATTTTTCTTCCGACGATTTGTAAACCTGGTCCTGGCGATCCTTGCGTTGGCTAGGACGGTTCGGTGGAATCACGACGGTTTCCAGTTTGTAAATTTCCTGGAATTCGTAAGCTTCGGTGTCCGCCGTACCGGTCATGCCGGACAGCTTGGTGTACATACGGAAGTAATTCTGGAAGGTAATCGATGCCAGTGTCTGGTTTTCGTTCTGGATCTTGACGTGTTCCTTCGCTTCCACCGCCTGGTGCAAGCCTTCGGACCAGCGACGACCGGTCATCAGACGGCCGGTGAATTCATCGACGATCACCACTTCGCCGTTTTGCACTACATAGTGCTGATCCTTGTGATACAGCGTATGTGCGCGCAAGGCAGCGTACAAATGATGGATCAGCGTGATGTTGGCAGCGTCGTACAGCGATGCGCCTTCCGGCAGCAAACCCATGCGGGTCAGGATTTGTTCGGCTTTTTCGTGACCGGCTTCGGTCAGCAAGACCTGATGGGATTTTTCATCCTTGGTGTAATCGCCCGGCACTTCAATCTTGCCTTTGCCATCCGGGGTTTCTTCACCGATTTGCAAGGACAGCAGCGGCGGCACTTCATTGATCTTGTGATACAGGTCGGTATGGTTTTCTGCCTGGCCGGAAATGATCAGCGGGGTACGCGCTTCATCGATCAGGATCGAATCAACTTCATCGACAATCGCGTAATGCAGGCCACGCTGCACCCGGTCGCCGGTGTCATAGACCATGTTATCGCGCAGATAATCAAAGCCGAATTCGTTATTGGTACCGTAGGTGATATCAGCGTTGTAAGCAGTTTGCTTGGCTTCGTGATCGATTTGCGACAGGTTGATACCAGTCGTCAGGCCGAGCCAGCCGTACAGGGTGCTCATCCATTCGGCATCGCGCTGGGCCAGGTAATCATTGACGGTCACCACATGCACGCCTTTGGCAGCCAGTGCATTGAGGTAGGCTGGCAGCGTCGCCATCAGGGTTTTACCCTCGCCCGTACCCATTTCGGCGATTTTGCCGTAGTGCAGCGCCATGCCGCCTATCAGTTGTACGTCAAAGTGGCGCATCTTGAGGATACGCTTGCTGGCCTCGCGGCAAACGGCAAATGCTTCCGGCAGGAGCTTATCGATGTCTTCGCCCTTGGCGAGACGTTCCTTGAATTCCGGGGTCTTGGCCTTCAAGGCCTCGTCGGACAATTGTTCCAGCGCCGGTTCAAGAGCATTGATTTCACGAACGGTCTTCTGGTATTGCTTGAGTAAGCGCTGATTGCGGCTACCGAAAATCTGAGTCAGTAATGACATGCTTGGATTCTAAAAAAGGCGCCTTGAAACAACCTGATGCAGCAAGCTATGGCTTGACCCGCATCGAATTGGGCTTGGGCTAAATGGTGGATTTTATCATGTCGTTTCCAGCATATTGGGCTTATCAGTCCGGAAACAATAGCTTTTGCGAAATGCGGTGCCTGATCTGACCCATCCGGCGACCTTTTGTTCTCTCCAAAAGCAAAAACCCGCTGTTTTAAGGCCAGCGGGTGTAGCTTATTTGGCAGCCAGTCGAGCCTGGTTAGCACCGGCCAGCAGGAATTTATGCGGATCCTGCGCCACGCCTTTGACCCGCACTTCAAAATGCAGGTGCGGCCCGGTCGAGCGGCCGGTCGTACCAATATCGGCAATATGCTGGCCGCGCCGCACGATATCGCCAACCTGCATTAACAGGCGTGAAGTATGCGCATAACGCGTAATCATGTCGTTGCCGTGGTCGATTTCCATCATATTGCCGTATTGCGGATGGAATTCCGCCACCGTCACCACCCCGCCGGCTGCCGCCACGATGGGCGTGCCGATCGGCGCGGCGAAATCAATTCCTTCATGCATCGCGCTGCGACCCGAGAACGGATCCAGCCTGCGACCAAAAGTCGAAGCGTTGTAGCTGACGTTGACCGGTTGGATGGTCGGCAGCAGTTTGGATTTGATCTTGTCGCTCATCAGCGTCGACTCAACCACATTCATATAGTCAGCCCGGCGCTCGACATCATTGGCCATCGCGTCGAGCAAGGCCTTGAATTCAGACATGGTGAGGTCGCGGCTGCTGGTGCCATCCATCGGTTCGAGGCCGCCACGTCCCGGCATTTCGCGGAAATTGAATTCGGTCGGTTTGACCCCGGCCAGGCCCTGCACCCGCTCACCCAGGGCATCGAGGCGCATCAATTGCGCCTGCATCTCGCCGAGGCGGCGCGCCATCAGCGCCAGGTTTTCTTTCAGGAATTTGTCTTTATTGGCTTCTTCGCCACCAGAAGCTCCGCTCACCAGTTCGCGCACTGGCGACGGCATGCTGGCAGCATTGCTGAATACGAGGTAAGACAGGAAGGATGCGCCGAGTATGACTGCCAATACGAAGCTGACAAACAAAGCCAGCAGATGCCGACGCGTCAGTGTGACTGACTTGGCATGGGTAAAACGAGGGTGCAACAAAATAATCTGCATCGCGACTCCCTAGGCTCGCCGCTTCAAGACGAGGTGTGATAAGGTTTCATGACGATGCGACCATCCTCATTTATCCCATTCAAACAAAGCACCACTCCGCAAAAATCTGCGAAGGGCGCTGCGGAATTCTTGCGTTCGCACGACAAGCTTGCGGCACTGTTACCGACAGTCACACGCATGGCGTCGCTGCAGAAAGATTGCGCTGCAGCGTTACCGGCCATGTTTACGCACTGTGCGGTGTTGCAGTTTGAGGCGAACCAGCTGGTTTTGTCTACGCCGAATGCTGCATTGGCGGCGCGACTGAAACAACAATTACCAAAATTACAAGATGAATTGCTGCAGCGGGGTTGGCAGGTTAACGCAATCCGCCTCAAAGTGCAAGTTGCCAAAACCCTTATAAAATCAACAGCTTCCAAGCAATTGGTGCTGCCGACCCAAGCGCTTTCGGCGTTCGCCGAACTGGGTGAATCGCTGGACGATAGTCCGCGTAACAAGGCATTGAAGGCGGCACTGGGTACGATGATGCAACGTCATCGCAGTGCGAAATGAGATTCGGGATGGGATTTTAGTTTGATGATTTGATGCTGCAGAGCAAGCCTGGCATCAAATCATCAAGAAGGAAACTGAGCTGCTCTACATCAGGTCAGCGCCCATTCAAGACTGGCTTGACGGGCATAATCCTTGGGTGCCGTTTCAACTTTTTCAAACGTCACGATTTCATATGCATCGGGCTGATCCAGCAAAGCCCGCACCAGCAGGTTATTCAACATATGGCCGGATTTATGCGCGTTATAACTGGCGATCAGCGGATGACCCACCAGATATAAATCACCAATTGCATCCAGGATCTTGTGCCGTACGAACTCATTGTCGTAGCGCAGTCCATCTGTGTTCAGGATGCGGTATTCATCCATCACGATGGCATTTTCCAGCGAACCGCCACGGATCAGGCCCATGCCGCGCAGGGTTTCCATATCCTGCATGAAGCCGAAGGTACGCGCGCGCGCCACGTCTTTTACATAGGATTCAAAGCTGAAATCGATTTCCGCCGTCTGGCCGGTGCCATCGACCGCCGGGTGATTGAATTGGATAAAGAACTTGAGCTTGAAGCCTTCATACGGTTCCAGCCGCGCCCAGATTTCCCGTTCGCCGCTGCCCTGGCGAACTTCTACCGTTTTCTTGATGCGGATAAACTTCTTCGGCGCATCCTGTTCCTGCAAACCCGCTTGCTGCAGCAGGAACACAAAGGACGAGGCCGAGCCATCCATGATCGGCACTTCTTCCGCTGTCAGGTCGACATAGAGATTGTCGATGCCGAGACCGGCACAGGCCGACATCAGGTGTTCAACCGTGGAAACCTTGGCTTCGCCTTTTTGCAGCGTCGAGGCCATGCGCGTATCGCCGACGATAGTCGCCTGCGCCGGCAATTCGACCACCGGATCGAGGTCGATACGACGGAACACGATGCCGGCATCGACCGGAGCCGGATGCAGTGTCAGTTCTACCTTGGTACCGGAATGCAGGCCGACGCCAACGGACTTGACTAATTGTTTGATGGTGCGTTGTTTTAACATGCTGTGATTATAGCAACCAAAGCCGGAAACCCGCTGTCCGCTTTACATTTGATGACATCTAAAACAACAGCCTCTAAACGGGTGAAAAGTGGCTTGTGCATTGCCTTTCACACCTTCCGGGCATAAAAAAACGGCGCACCTGGCGCCGTTCTTCCTGATCCCTGCCGTAGCAGAAACTTAGATTTGTTCCAGCAGTTTTTCTGCTGTCGATACTTCCAGGTGACCGCTGTCTTCAACGTTCAATTGCTTGACGACGCCGTCTTCAACCAGCATCGAGTAACGTTGCGAACGTACACCCAGGCCGCCTTTGGTCAGATCGAATTCCAGACCCAGTGCCTTGGTGAAAGTACCGCTGCCGTCAGCGATGAAACGTACTTTGCCGGCTGCTTTTTGTTCACGGCCCCATGCGCCCATGACGAACGGATCGTTAACCGAGATACACCAGATTTCATCAACGCCTTTGGCTTTGAACTGGTCAGCCAGTTTGATGTAGGCCGGAGCGTGTTGTTCGGAGCAGGTTGGCGTAAATGCGCCAGGAACTGCGAAAATTGCGATTTTTTTGCCTTTGGTTGCTTCGTGCACCATGACTTTGCTTGGGCCAACGGAGCAAGCTTCGGTTGCTACGTCTACGTATTCTGCGAGCCGCGCTTCTGGCAGCTGATCACCAACTTTGATTGTCATTGCGAATTCCTTTGATTAGTTTTACCGGCATAGCCGACTAGAAAACGCCGCGCACGGGGCGCGGCGTAGAAACCGAAGTATGCCTTGTTCCGTTCAATTTTGCAGGTAGTTTGACAATAAATCGCTACCTTACCGTCCAACTACCCGCAAAATGCCATACGGAATCAGTCAGCCTGTTTGCGCAGGAAGGCAGGAATATCGTAGGTTTCCATGCCGTTTTTCTCCAGCGCACGTACCGTATCGGACGCCGATTCACGACGCCATACTGCCGGCGCCTTCAAACCGTCGAACGAAGCTGCTGGTTGCGCTGCGCCTTGCATCATGCCGGTGTTGGCCATCATAGGTTCGTTATGGGTGCCGGTACGCAACATTGGTGTCTGTACCAGTTGTACGCCTTTACGCGCACGACCCAGGCCGGTTGCAACCACGGTCACGCGGATATCGTCGCCCATTTCATCGTCGTACGCGATACCTTGCGCGATCGATGCGTCTGGTGCTGCAAATGCACGCACGGTAGCCATGACTTCCTTGATTTCCTTACCCTTGAGGCCACGGCTGGCAGTGACGTTGACCAGTACGCCGCGCGCGCCGGACAAATCGATACCGTCGAGCAATGGCGATGCAACAGCCTGCTCAGCTGCGATACGGGCACGGTCGATACCTTGTGCCGTTGCAGTACCCATCATCGCCTTGCCTTGTTCGCCCATGATCGTTTTCACGTCATTGAAGTCGACGTTGATATGGCCAGGTACGTTGATGATTTCTGCAATACCGGCGACGGCATTGTTCAGGACGTCATCAGCGTGTTGCAGCCATTCGATCATACTGTCGTCTTCGTAGATCTCTTCCAGCTTTTCGTTCAGGATGATGATCAGCGAATCAACGTGCGCACCCAACGCTTCCAGACCTTCGTCCGCGATGTCCATGCACTTCTTGCCTTCGTACGAGAATGGCTTGGAAACCACCGCCACTGTCAGTGCGCCCTGTTCCTTTGCGATTTGCGCAATGATAGGTGCAGCGCCGGTACCGGTACCGCCGCCCATGCCGGCCGCGATAAAGACCATGTGCGCGCCGCGCAATGCGTCTTCGATACGTGGACGGGTTTCTTCCGCCAGCTGGCGACCTACCGCCGGCTTCATACCAGCACCCAGACCGGTTTCACCGATTTGAATGATGTTATGTGCCTTCGATAACTGCAAGGCTTGCGCATCCGTGTTGGCGACGATGAATTCAACGCCGTTCACGCCTTTATTGATCATGTGTTGTACAGCGTTGCCACCAGCACCACCAACGCCAACCACCTTGATCACGGTTCCCTGTGCCACATTTTCGAGCATGTCGATTTCCATGATAGTTCCTTAAAGATTATGCAGTTTCCAGTTGATAGTTCTCACGCGGTGTGACAACTAGCAACTGCTAACTGCGGGTTAATACAAAATTAAATACAGCAACAAATATTAAAAATTACCTAAAAACCATTCCTTCATGCGACGGAAAATTGCTACCGTCGAACCATCTTGACGCGTGACGATGTGTCCACGCAGGTACTGCTTTTTCGCTTCCAACAACAAACCCAATACGGTTGCATACCGCGGACTACGGACTACATCTGCCAACTGGCCGTTGTATTCGGGCGTACCCAAACGCGCAGGCTTTAAGAAAATATCTTCTGCCAGTTCCACCATGCCCGGCATCATCGCGGTGCCGCCGGTGAGGACGATGCCGGATGACAGCACTTCTTCGTAACCGGACTCGCGCACCACCTGATGCACCAGCGAAAACAATTCTTCGATACGCGGTTCGATCACAGCCGCCAAGGCCTGGCGCGACAGGGCGCGGGTACCGCGATCTCCGAGGCCAGGCACTTCCAGCGTTTCGCCCGGATCAGCCAATACCTGCTTGGCCATGCCGTAACGCAATTTGATTTCTTCCGCTTCTGCCGTCGGGGTCCGTACTGCCATCGCGATATCGTTGGTGATCTGGTCGCCGGCAATCGGGATCACCGCGGTATGACGGATCGCACCTTCGGTGAAGATCGCAACATCGGTCGTGCCGCCACCGATATCAATCAGCACCACACCCAGTTCCTTTTCATCAGCCGTCAACACCGCTTCAGCGGAAGCCATCGGCTGCAGAATCAGGTCGGACACTTCCAGGCCACAACGACGGATGCACTTGACGATGTTTTGTACTGCGGAAACCGCACCGGTCACGATGTGAACTTTCACCTCAAGTCGGATACCGCTCATGCCGATTGGTTCACGCACATCTTCCTGATTATCGACAATGAATTCCTGCGGCACGGTGTGCAGCAATTGCTGATCGGTCGGAATATTCACGGCTTTCGCGGTTTCGATCACGCGCGCAACATCGGTTGCCGTGACTTCCTTATCCTTGATCGCCACCATGCCACTGGAATTGAAGCTGCGGATATGGCTACCGGCGATGCCGGTATACACATTGCGGATCTTGCAGTCCGCCATCAATTCCGCTTCTTCCAGCGCGCGCTGTATCGACTCGACGGTCGCTTCGATATTAACGACGACCCCCTTCTTCAACCCCTTGGATTCATGCTGCCCCAGACCGATCACTTCGTGCCGACCGTTGGGCATTACTTCCGCCACTACAGCCACCACTTTCGAGGTGCCGATGTCGAGACCGACGATCAGGTTTTTTGCGTCTTTTGTCATATATTCCCGCTTACTTTTTCTTACTGTCCGATCCGACCTTCAAGCCCTGCGCCTTCAGGGCCAATCCGTTCGGATAACGCATATCAATACTTTCTATCCTGTCCTGCAAACGTGCGAGCAATTGCGGATATATCCCCACTAATCGATCCACGCGTTCCTTCAAAGTCGTATTGCTTTTTTCCCTGCCCAACTCCACCGTCACACCATTACTCAGCTTCAGGGTCCACGCATAACGCCCCGACAGCGACAGGGCTTCAGTACTTAAATTCAAGGGGGCGAACCACTCATTCAAATCATTCAGGCGCGCCACCACTTCCTTCTCACTACCCACCGGACCGTTGAAGGCCAGCAAATTCGCATCTTCTTCCGCCTCGGCCAGGTTGGCAGTAAATACATCGCCCTTGGTCGACAGCAAGCGGCCATCTTCACCCCAGGTGCCGAGCGGCGTGTGTTCTTCCAGCGTCACCGTCAACTGATTCGGCCAATCGCGGCGCACCGTTGCCTTGCGTACCCAGGGCACCGATTCAAATGTCTGGCGCACCGTATCCAGGTTCGCAGTGAAGAAATTACCTTTGATACGTGCCAGCACTGCGCTACGTACCGTCAATGGATTGATGTGACGCAACTGCGCCTGCTCCGCCCCTTCGATGCGTATCACCTTCAGGGTGAAGTAAGGCCGCTGCGCAATCCACCACAGGCAGCAAGAAACCAGTGCTAGCGCAACCAGGCCGAACAGGGCATTGGCGGTTGCGTTCAGGGTTCTGATGTCTTGCCACATAGCGTTATCTATCGTTCCGTATCAATTACTTGTGTTGCACTGGTTTCAGGCCCAGCTTGGCCATACGCAAAATTTCCACGCACAAATCTTCATAAGCAGTACCCGCCACCTTGGCCGACATCGGCACCAGCGAGTGACCGGTCATACCCGGCGAAGTATTAATCTCCAGCAGGAACGGTTCGTTATCCGATTCACGCACCAGGAAATCAACCCGTGCCCAACCGGTGCAACCCACCGCATTGAATGCACTGACCGCCAATGCCTGCACCCGCTTGGTAAACGCTGCATCAAACGGCGCCGGACACAGATACTGGGTATCATCACTGAAATACTTGTGCTCGTAATCGTAGTTACCCTGCGGCGCGATGATTTCCACTATCGGCAGCGCGCGCGCATTGCGACCACTGCCCAGCACTGGCACGGTCAACTCACGTCCTTTGACGAACTGCTCAACCAGCACCACGTCATCATATTTGGCGCACAAATCAAAACCGGCCTGCATGCCTGCCGCCGTTTCAACCTTGGCGATACCTATGGTCGAACCTTCATGCGGCGCCTTCAGCATCAACGGCATACCGAACTCCGCCGCGATCGCCTGCAACTGCTCTGCAGTCGTTGTTTCCACTTCCAGTGCGGTGAACTTCGGCGTAGGCACGCCATGGCTCAGGCACACACGCTTGGTGATGACTTTATCCATCGCAATGGCCGATGCCATCACACCTGGTCCGGTGTACGGAATACCCAGCTGTTCCAGCGCACCCTGCAGGCTGCCGTCTTCGCCAAAACGACCATGCAAGGCGATAAAAACGCGATCAAATTTTTCAGCAGCCAATTCCGCCAGGCTGCGTTCAGCCGGATCAAACGGATGCGCGTCTATGCCTTTCGACAGCAAGGCTGCCAATACACCCTTGCCCGACATCAGCGATACTTCGCGCTCGGCAGACCTACCGCCAAACAGTACGCCGACCTTGCCAAATTCCTTTTTCATTTGCTCTGTAGTCATTGTCGTCTTCACTCAGGCCTGTACCAGCTTGGCCGGTACGCCACTAATCGATCCTGCACCCATCGTGATCACCACATCACCATCCTTGATAATGTTCATGATGGTGGCCGGCATATCGGCAATTTTTTCCACGAACACCGGATCCACCTTGCCGGCCACACGCAGCGCATGCGCCAGCGTGCGTCCGTCAGCGGCCACGATAGGCTGCTCACCGGCTGCATACACTTCCGCCAGCACCAGCATGTCGGTGGTCGACAAGACCTTGACGAAATCCTCGAACAAATCACGGGTACGTGTATAACGATGCGGCTGGAATGCCAGCACCAGGCGACGGCCCGGATACGCACCGCGTGCGGCAGCGATAGTCGCTGCAGTTTCCACCGGGTGATGGCCGTAATCATCCACCAGAGCAAACGTACCAGCAGGCTTGTCGTTGACAGCAGGCAGGCTTATTTCTCCATAGCGTGTGAAGCGGCGTCCGACGCCATTAAATTCGGTCAGCGCTTTTTGCGTCGCATGGTCGGCCACACCCAGTTCGCGTGCAATCGCAATCGCGGCACAGGCGTTCTGTACGTTATGCATGCCAGGCTGATTCAGGCTGACTTGCATTGGCGCATAACCTTCCTGCAGCACGGTGAAATGCATATGGCCGTCTATCGCCTTGGCGTCGATGGCGCGTACCTGCGCATCTTCATGGAAGCCATAAGTCGTAATCAGCTTGGAAATGCGCGGCATGATTTCACGCACGGTCGCGTCATCGATACACAACACCGCCACGCCGTAGAATGGCAAACGCTGGGTGAATTCGACGAAAGCCTGTTTCAGCTTTTCGAAATCATGGCCATAGGTTTCCATATGATCGGCATCGATATTCGTGATGACTTCGATCACTGGCGACAGGTTCAGGAAGGAGGCATCCGACTCATCGGCTTCAGCCACGATGAATTCACCGGTACCAAGCTTGGCATTCGCACCTGCGCTATTGAGCAAGCCACCGATCACAAAAGTCGGATCCAGCCCGCCTTCGGCCAACACACTGGCAACCAGGCTGGTGGTCGTCGTCTTGCCATGCGTACCGGCAATCGCAATACCACGACGCAAACGCATCAGTTCGGCCAGCATCACCGCGCGCGGCACGATAGGAATGTGCTTTTCGCGCGCAGCAATGACTTCCGGATTGTCTTCCTTGACCGCAGTCGAAGTGACGATTGCATCGGCTTTTTCAATATTCTCTGCCGCATGGCCCAAAGTCACTTTGGCGCCCAGTTCGATCAAGCGACGGGTCGCGGCATTGCTGCCCAGGTCGGAACCGGACACCGTATAGCCGAGGTTCAGCAGCACTTCAGCGATACCGCTCATACCGCTGCCGCCGATGCCTACGAAATGAATATTTTTGACTTTGTGCTTCATGTGATCTTCACTAACTTTTCAAGTACATCGGCGATAGCGGCATTCGCATCGCGGCGACCGTTGGCATACGCCGCCTCGGCCATTTGCTTGCATTTTTCGCGCGTCATGCCTTGCAACAGTTCTGCCAAACCCTGCGCGCTTAATTCACTTTGCGGCAGATGGATCGCCGCATTTTGTTTTTCCATCCACAACGCGTTATCGCGTTGATGGGTCGTGGTCGATACCAGCAATGGCACCAGCACACTGGCCACACCTGCGGCAGTCAGTTCCGACACCGTGATCGCACCGGCACGGCAAATCACCAGGTCGGCTTCTGCATAACGTCGCGGCATGTCATCGATAAAATCGAGGACTTCAGCATCGACTCCTGCTTGCGCATAATTGGCGCGCAAAGCATCTATATTCTTCTTGCCCGACTGATGCGTAACCACTGGTCGCTGTCCGGCTGGCAACATCGCCAAAGCCAAAGGCATCGCATCGTTCAGCGCTTTTGCACCCAGGCTGCCACCGACTACTAAAACCTTTAAAGGACCGTTGTGCTGTGCATAGCGCTCAGTCGGCGTCGGCAGTGAAATAATTTCCTGACGCACCGGATTGCCGGTCACCAATGCCTTGCTCGCAGCAGGACCAAAATCTGCCGGAAAGCCGAACAACACGCGCTCGGCAACCGGCATCAAGGTCTTGTTCGATAACAGCAAAGCGGCATCCGCATTCACCAATACCACCGGCACACCACGCAGCTTGGCCATCCAGCCACCGGGCACCGTCACATAACCGCCCATGCCAAGCACGATGCCGGGATTGCGACGCTTCAGGATGGAGAAGCAAGTCGCAAAACTCGCTACCAACTTGAACGCACCGGTAATCGTGTGACGCAAACCTTTACCACGCAGGCCGCTGAACTCGATGGTGTCCATCTCAACACCGGCTTTAGGCACCAGCTCACGCTCCATACCATGCGAGGTGCCGAGCCAGCTCACTTGCCAGCCGCGCGCCTTCATCGTTTCGGCAATCGCGAGGCCCGGGAAAATATGTCCGCCGGTGCCGGCCGCCATGATCACTAGTCGCTTCATATGCGACCTCCCCGCATCAGGACGCGGTTCTCGTAATCGATACGCAGCAGGATCGCCAGGCCTATACAGTTAATCAGTACACCCGAGCCGCCATAGCTCATCAAAGGCAGGGTCAGGCCCTTGGTCGGCAGCAAACCGAGGTTCACACCCATATTGATGAACGCTTGCACGCCTATCCAGATGCCTATCCCCTTCGCCGTCAAACCGGCAAAGGTCAAATCAATCGCAATCGCCTGGCGGCCGATTTCAAATGCGCGCTTGATGATCCAGTAGAACAGCGCCACCACTACCAGGACGCCGACGAAACCAAGTTCTTCACCGATCACCGCCAGCAAAAAGTCGGTATGCGCTTCCGGCAGGTAATGCAGTTTTTCCACACTGCCACCGAGGCCGACACCAAACAATTCACCGCGACCGAAAGCAATCAGCGAATGCGATAACTGATAAGCCTTGCCCAATGCGTTTTCTTCTTCCCACGGATTCAGGTAAGCAAATATTCGTTCACGTCGCCACGGTGACAAGATAATCACCATGCTGAAAATACCGACCAGCGTCGCGCCTATGCCACCGAACCAGATGCCGTTAATGCCGCCGAGGAACAGGATGCCCATCGCGATACACACGATCACGCCGAAGGCACCCAGGTCCGGCTCCAGCAGCAGGAGCAAACCTACGAAGCCGATAGCCAGTGTCATCGGCATAAAGCCCTTGGTCAGCTTATGCATGTATTGCTGCTTGCGCACCGTGTAATCAGCTGCATACAAGACCACAAACAACTTCATCAATTCGGATGGCTGCAAGTTGAAAACCTTGAACGACAACCAGCGACGCGCACCATTCACGCCTTTACCAACGCCCGGCACCAATACCAGCACCAGCAAAATCAGCGTCGCCACAAACAGGTAAGGCGCCAGCTTTTGCCAGGTTTCGATGCGCACACGGAAGGCCAGCAAACCGGCAAACAGCGAAACGCTGATGAACATCGCCTGACGCGTCAGGAAATGTGCATTGTCGTAACGTGCATACTTCGGCGAATCCGGCAGTGAAATCGAAGCCGAGTACACCATCACCATGCCAAACAGCATCAGCAGCAAGACTACCCAAACCAAAGGCTGGTCATAGGCCATCATCTTCGAACGCTGGTCGAGACTGGTCACGGCTTTTTTAGCCGAAGCGCCGGAGAATGATGGGAAGGCGAATTTCATGCAGAGACCTCGCCACGCGACAAACCAATTTCACGTACTTCATCGATAAAAACCTGTGCACGATGTGCATAGTTTTTGAACATATCGAGGCTGGCACAAGCCGGCGACAACAAGACCGCATCGCCCGGCTGCGCCAGTTCCGCTGCTTTTTGCGTTGCCTCTTCCAGCGTCGCGCAATTGATCATGTCCACACCCGTCGCCTGCAAGGCGGCGCGTATATTGTCAGCATCCTTGCCGATCAGGATCACGGCGCGCGCATATTTGGCAACCGGATCGGCCAATGGCGAGAAATCCTGCCCCTTGCCATCACCACCGGCAATCAGCACCAAATGATTGGAAGCGCCATCCTGGCTCGCACCCAAACCATTCAATGCCGCTACCGTAGCGCCGACATTGGTACCCTTGCTATCGTCGTAGTAATCAACGCCACCTATCGTCATCACATGTTCGACGCGGTGCGGTTCGCCGTGGTAATCGCGCAAGCCATGCAACAACTGCGCAAACGGCAAACCGATAGCACGGCACAAGGCCAGCGCCGACAGGGCATTGATTGCATTGTGTTGGCCGCGTATCTTGAGCGCATCGACCGGCATCAGTTTATTGGTCGAGACTGCGAGTTCGATGTTGTCTTTCTTGCGGCGTTTCTTCTGCGGTTCTTCTTCCTCTACCGCTACCGACAACCAGCGCATGCCGTTTTCATCGACCAGGCCAAAGCAATCCGCCTGTTCCGCTTCATCGGCGCCGAAGGTGATGACCTTGCTTAATGGGCTCGCCATTTGCATGACCATTGCATCGTCGCGATTCAGCACGCGTATGGTATTGGCGCCAAAGATGCGGGCTTTATCATCTGCATATGCCGCCATATCGCCGTGCCAGTCGAGGTGATCCTGTGTCAGGTTCAGTACGGTGGCGACATCGGCTTGCAAGCTGTAAGTCGTATGCAGCTGGAAGCTGGACAATTCAAGCACCCAGACTTGCGGCAACTGATCATCGTTCAATACCTGATGCAATTTATCCAGCGCGGCCGGGCTGATATTGCCCGCCACCTGCACTGTCAAACCTGCACGTTGGCATAACAAGCCGACCAGGCTCGTGACTGTGGTTTTGCCATTGGTACCGGTGATCGCGATGACTTTCGGCGCGTAGGCTTTCTCTTCTTTCAAGGCTGCCAGTGCCTGTGCGAACAATTCAATTTCACCCCAGACCGGGATTTCTTTTTCTGCCGCGGCAGGAATAATCGCCGCCAATTCGCGCGCCGGCATCAGCCCCGGGCTGACCGCCACGAAGTCGACACCATCCAGCAAGGCGGCGTCGAAAGGACCACCGATAAATTCGACTTGCGGTGCGATCCCGCGCAACTGCGGCAAGCGATCCGGTTGCTCACGCGTATCGGCAACACGCAAGGACGCGCCGCAATGGACCAGCCATTGCGCCATCGCCAGCCCGGATTCACCGAGCCCTAAAACCAGAACGTGTTTACCAGCGTAATTCATTAGCGTAATTTCAAAGTAGACAAACCAAACAACACCAGCATCATCGTGATGATCCAGAAACGCACCACGACTTGTGTTTCTTTCCAGCCTTTTTGTTCAAAGTGATGGTGCAAAGGCGCCATCAATAGGATCCGCTTGCCGATCCCGGTGCGCATCTTGGTGTATTTGAAGTAAGCAACCTGCAACATGACGGACAGGGTTTCGACCACGAAGATGCCGCCCATGATGAAAAGCACGACTTCCTGGCGCACGATGACCGCGATCGTGCCGAGCGCGCCGCCAAGTGCCAGTGCACCCACGTCGCCCATGAAGACTTGCGCCGGATGTGCGTTGAACCAGAGGAAAGCCAGGCCGGCACCCGCCATCGCACCGCAGAAAATAATCAATTCGCCGGCACCCGGGATGTGCGGGATAAACAGGTATTTCGAATAGTTGGCGCTACCGGTCAGGTAAGCGAACAGGCCAAGCGCCGTACCGACCATCACGGTCGGCATGATCGCCAGGCCGTCGAGGCCGTCAGTCAGGTTGACCGCATTGCTGGTACCGACGATGACGAAGTAAGTCAGTGCGATAAAGCCCCACACACCAAGCGGATAGCTGATGGTTTTAAAGAAAGGAACGATCAGATCGGCCTTCGGCGGCAAGTCCATGCTGAAGCCGGATTGCACCCACGCGACAAACAAATCGAGGAATTGCGAATTGCTCGGCGCGGACACCGAAAAAGCCAGATAGATAGCGGCAAACAAACCAATAATGGATTGCCACATGTATTTTTCGCGCGAGGCCATGCCCTTAGGATCTTTATAGACCACCTTGCGGTAATCATCGACCCAGCCGATTGCGCCAAAACCGAGGGTGACTATCAATACCACCCAGATAAAACGATTGCTGAGGTCGGTCCACAACAAAGTCGAGATACCGATGGAGACCAGGATCAGCACACCACCCATGGTAGGCGTGCCGCTTTTAATCAAATGTGTTTGCGGGCCATCGGTACGTACCGCTTGTCCGACTTTCAGGCGCGTCAGCATGCGGATCACGGCCGGCCCCGTGACCAGGCCGATTACCAGCGCGGTCAGGGTCGCGAACACCGCGCGGAAAGTAATGAAATTAAAGACCCGCAGTGGCCCTAGTTCGTCTTGAAAATATTGTGCCAGCCAGAGCAGCATATTAATGGGCTTCCTGAGTTTGTTGACCAAGTAAGTGCTGGACCACGCGTTCCATCTTCATGAAACGCGATCCCTTAACCAGCACCGTTGCATCCGCCGTAAAGATTGCGGCCAATGCATTATTTAATTCTTCTACGCTGTCGTAGTGTTTTGCACCGACGCCAAAGGCGCTGGCCGCATAGCGCGTCAAGTCACCCAGTGTCAGTACATGTTCAATATTTTTTGCACGCGCATATGCGCCAATTTCTTCATGGTATTGACGCCCGTCATTACCGACTTCGCCCATCTCACCCAGCACCAGGATGCGCGGCGCCGACATTTGCGCCAGCACATCTATCGCCGCCCGCACCGAATCGGGATTGGCGTTATAGGTATCGTCGATTACCAGCGCGCCATTGGCGGCGAGTTTGCGTTGCAGGCGTCCGCTGACCGGGGCAAATGCCTGCAGGCCGCGCGCGATGGCATCGGTAGCAATACCGATAGCCAGCGTGCAGGCAATCGCTGCCAGGGCATTGCGCACGTTATGGACGCCGGCGGCTGACAAAGCCACCGTGAATTGCTGGCGGCCCGCTGTAATTTCCATATCGCTGCCAAAAGCATTCGCGCTGTAGCTGCAACGCACATCCGCATCATCGGAGAAACCGAAAGTCAGCACCTTGCGTTGCACTGCCAGCTCGCGCCACAAAGGCGTGAATTCATCGTCAGCCGGGAAGACTGCAATGCCATCGACCGGCAAACCCGCGAGTACCGCACCGTTTTCCTGCGCGACCGCTTCCACGCTGGCCATGAATTCCTGGTGTTCGCGCTGTGCGTTATTCACCAGGCCTACAGTCGGCTCTGCAATCGCAGACAAAACAGCTATCTCACCCGGATGATTCATACCCAGTTCGATCACTGCTGCCTTGCAAGTCTTTTGCAGCCGCATCAGGGTCAAAGGCACGCCGATATCGTTATTGAAGTTGCCGCGTGTCGCCAGATAGTTATCAACACCGCACGCCGCTTCCAGGATCGCCGCGATCATTTCCTTGACCGTGGTCTTGCCATTGCTGCCGGTCACGCCTATCAAAGGCATCTTGAATTGCCGGCGCCAGTAATGCGCAATCTGTCCCAGCGCGACACGGGTGTCCGGCACGATCAGTGCAGGTACTGTCAAACCGTCCGGCACAGTTTCCGCAACCACCGCTGCCACCTTGCGGTCCGCCACTTGTGGCAGGAAATCATGTGCATCGAAACGTTCACCGCGCAAAGCGACGAACAGATTGCCGGCGCCTACTGTGCGGCTGTCGGTCGAAACGCCGTCAAACGACGCATCTGCCGTCATGCGCGCACCATTCAGTGCGGATTGGAGTATGGCTAATGTAGAGTTCATCAGCTCGCCCCCTGCATGACACGTGTCGACAAGGCCAGGGCCGCATGATCGGCATCGAGGAAAGGCAGCTTGCGCCCTTTTACTTCCTGATAGGCTTCATGTCCCTTACCAGCCAGCAAGATCACATCCTGGCGCGCCGCATGGCGACCCGCCCACAGGATCGCGCTGGCGCGGTCTTCTATGATTTGCGGCGCATTCTTCGGCGCAGTAATACCGGCGACGATATCGCCGATGATGTTGGCCGGTTCTTCATTACGCGGATTATCAGTCGTCACCACGATATGGTCGGCCGCCATCGACACCTTGCCCATTTGCGGACGCTTGCCCGGATCCCGATCACCACCGCAACCGAATACACACCACAACTCGCCACCGCGATCATTTGCGACGCTGCGCAAGGTAGCGAGCGTTTTTTCCAGTGCATCCGGGGTGTGGGCGTAATCGATCACGACCAGCGGTGCCTCACCGCCACCGAGTTGCTGCATGCGTCCCGGTACTGCGGTCAATGCTTCGATGGCATGCACTGCATCCGGCAATGCAACGCCTTTTGCCAGCAGAATGCCGATGATGCCGAGTACATTGCTGACGTTGAACTGGCCAACCAATTGGGTTTTTACATGCGCACTGCCAGCTACTGATTCGAGCTGGAACACGGTGCCGCTCTGGTTGCTGCGGATATCCGTCGCGCGCAAAACTGCGATGCCATCTATTTTTTTATCGGACAAGGTATAGCCGGTGATGCCCACATCAGCCTGCCTGCTTTGCAAACGCTGCACCAGGCGCACACCCATCGCATCATCCAGGTTGATGACTGCGTGTCGTAGTCCCGGCCAGTCGAACAACATGGCCTTGGCTTCTTCATAAGCCGCCATATCACCGTGGTAATCCAGGTGATCACGCGTGAAGTTGGTAAACAAGGCCATATCAAAATGCATGCCGGACAGGCGTCCCTGATGCAAACCGATAGACGATGCTTCAATTGCCAGCGCCGTTGCGCCCAGATTGCTTACATTAAGCAGCGAACGTTGCAGCAATACGGCATCCGGCGTGGTGTAACCGGTGACGTCGAAACTACCGTGGCCGCCATTGGTAAAAATGCCGACACCGAGCGTGCCGATCACTGCAGTCGGCTGGCCCAGGCGCGACAGGACGCTGCCCAGCCATTGCGCGCATGAAGTCTTGCCATTGGTACCGGTGATTGCAACCGTGAACATCGAACGGTCAGGATGGGCGTAATAAGCAGCGGCAATTTCACCCGCATGTTCTTTCAAATCATCTATCGCCAGATGCGCGACATCCCACTCCGCATCCCAGGTGCAGCCGGCAGCCTCATAGATAACCGCTTGCGCGCCACGCTCAATGGCGTTCGCAATATAGCTGCGGCCATCTGCTTCATCGCCGGGATAGGCGACGAAGACATCGCCCTGCGCGATGCGACGGGAATCGGAGGCAAGCTCGGCCTTGGGTGCGTTAGCAGCCAGCCAGTCAAGTATGCTTGCGAGAGCGGTCGTCGTCAGGATGGACATTACATGTTCTCCTGTTCCGAGCCGGCCGGGATGATGATATTGGTGACGCTTGAATCCGGTGCCACGTTCATCGAGCGCAAGGCATTTGCCGTCACCGTGGCGAATACCGGTGCCGCCACCTGGCCGCCATAATGCTTGCCGGCGCCCGGCTCATCGATCATCACCGCGATAATGATGCGCGGATCGGAAACCGGTGCAAAGCCAACGAAAGAAGAAACGTACTTCTTAACATACTGGCCTTTTTCAATCTTGTAAGCGGTACCGGTTTTGCCGGCGACGCGGTATCCAGGGACCTGTGCACGCGGCGCAGAGCCGGTAGGACCTGCCGCCATCTCCAGCATGCCGCGCATTTGACGCGCTGTTTTCGCGCTGAAGATGCGTTCGCCGATAGGCTGGTCAGTCGTGCGCTGGAAAGTAATCGGTATCAGGTCGCCGTCACGCGCAAAAACTGTATACGCATGCACCATTTGCAACAAAGACACGGATATACCGTGCCCATAACTCATGGTTGCCTGTTCGATCGGACGCCAGGATTTGTAAGGCCTGACCCGTCCTGCTACTGCACCAGGGAAATTGATTTTCGGCTGCTGGCCGAAACCGACACTGGTAAACAAATCCCACATTTCATGTGGTTCCATTTGCAGTGCAATTTTTGCGGTACCGATATTCGATGATTTTTCAATCACCTGCGAAACCGACAGTAAACCAGACGCATGCGCATCGCCGATGGTGGCGGTACCGATCGTCATTTTGCCGGGCGCGGTCTGGATCATCGTATTCGGTGTCACGCGATTGGTTTCCAATCCCAGCGCAACCGAAAACGGTTTCATGGTCGAACCCGGTTCGAAGGTATCGGTAATCACGCGATTGCGCAGTTGCGCGCCGGTCAGTACCGAACGGTTGTTCGGGTTATAAGTCGGCAGGTTCGCCAACGCCAGTACTTCACCGGTTTTTGCATCCATCACCACGATGCCGCCGGCTTTTGCCTTGTTCACTTCGACCGCTTCTTTCAAAGCCGAAAAAGCGATGTACTGGATCTTGCTGTCTATCGACAAAGCCAGGTCCTTGCCATCGTGCGGCTCACGTACCGATTCGATATCCTCGACGATACGGCCAAGACGGTCCTTGATGACACGGCGGCTACCGGTCACGCCGACCAGGTTTTTTTGGTAAGCCAGTTCCATACCTTCCTGGCCCTTGTCTTCGACGTTGGTGAAGCCGACGATGTGCGCCATCACTTCACCTTCAGGGTAATAGCGCTTGTATTCCTTGCGGGTATCGATACCGGCGATACCGAGTTTGAGGATTTTATCCACGGTATCGAGTTCGACCTGGCGTTTGAGGTAAACGAAGGTGCGATCCGAATCCAGTTTGCGACGCAATTCACGCTCTGGCATATCCAGCAACTTGGCCAGGGCCTGCAACTTTTCCGGTGGCGATTCCAATACATCTTCCGGGATTGCCCACACTGCGCGCACCGGCACCGACGACGCCAGTACCTGGCCGTTGCGATCAGTAATCTTGCCGCGTGTGGCCGGCAATTCCAGCGTACGGGCATAACGCGAAGCGCCCTGCTTTTGCAGGAACTCGGTCGACATGCCCTGCAACCATAAGGCGCGTCCGGCCAGTGTCAGGAAGGCGGCAAAAATCAGGAATAGCACGACACGCGAACGCCAGGCCGGCAACTTGGTTGCCAGTACCGGGTTCGACGAAAAAGGCACGCCCTTGGATGCGGCGGTGCGTGACGTGCTGCGTGTCATTTGGCTCCCATCGTCAGGTACTGCGTGCTGGCCGGCGAAACCGGGACCATGCGCAAATCGCGGCGCGCATTGCCTTCGATGCGCGCATGTTTGCCGAGCGTGGATTGATCGAGCTGCAATTGCGCCCATTCGATATCGAGCTGGCGTGCCTGCGCTTGCGCGCGTTCGAGCTCGATGAAAAGGCGACGGAATTGGTAATGCGCGTTAACAACCGACAGCGCGCAGGCGACCAGGATGACACTGAGAATGAAACAGATGCGGCCGCTCATTGCGCTACCCTGGCGGCAGGCTGCAGGCGTTCAGCCACCCGCATCACGGCGGAACGCGCGCGCGGGTTTTCACTGATTTCTGCAGCGGATGGTTTTACGCGGGACAACAGCTTCATTTCTGGTTGCGGCAAATCGATGGCACGAATCGGGAGGCGACGGTCTGGCTGCGGCACATTGGCTTTGCCGGCCATGAACTGCTTGACGATGCGATCTTCCAAAGAATGAAAGCTGATCACAACCAATCTCCCATGCGGGGCCAGGTACCGATATGCCTCGTTCAACACTACTTCGAGTTCTTCAAGCTCCTGATTGATGAAAATCCGGATAGCCTGAAAGGTGCGAGTGGCCGGGTCTTTGCCTTTCTCGCGGGTTTTAACGGTGCGTGCCACGATCTCGGCAAGCTGTCGTGTGCTTGAAATTGGTTCGACTGCCCTGCGAGCAACAATCGCCTTTGCAATCTGAAAAGCAAACCGTTCTTCCCCATATTCTCGTATCACTTTCTCGATTTTTTGTTCAGTTTCCGTCGCCAGCCACTCGGCTGCCGACATGCCGCGCGTTGTATCCATACGCATATCGAGCGGCCCGTCTGCGCGAAAACTGAAACCACGCGTCGCATCGTCAACTTGCGGTGACGAAATCCCCAGGTCCAGCAATACCCCATCCACCTGCTTGATACCGCGTACTGCCAATGCTTCACTCAAGGTTGCAAAACTGTCGTGCGCAATCTCAAAACGCTGGTCATCTATCGTCGCGGCATTGGCGATGGCCTGCGTGTCCTTGTCAAAGGCCAGCAAACGACCACCACTACCGAGTTGCTGCAAAATCTTGCGGCTATGCCCGCCACGCCCGAAGGTGCCGTCGACGTATACGCCGTTGGCGCGTACACCACCGAGCGCCAGCGCATCGACCGCCTCATCCAGCAACACCGTACGGTGCTGGTATTGCTGCACCGCATCTGCATTCATCACGGCGTCAGAAAGAAAAATCGTTTAGTACATCCGGCATGCCATTGGCCACTGCCGCCGCTTCGCTTTCCGCCAACTTCGCAGCATCCCAAATCTCGAAATGGCTACCCATCCCGAGCAACATCACGTCACGCGTCATGCCTACCGCCGAACGCAGTTCAGGCGCGATCAGGATGCGACCGGCGCCATCCATCTCTACGTCAGAAGCATTACCGAGGAAAATACGCTGCCAGGCGCGCGCCGACATAGGCCATGCCGCGATTTGCTCGCGATGGCTTTCCCAGACCGGGCGCGGGAAAAACAGCAGGCAGCCGTGCGGATGTTTGGTCAGGGTGACGCGCCCCTCGCACTGCAAAAGCAGTGCGTCACGATGCCGCGACGGAATAGTCATCCGGCCTTTGGCATCGAGATTGAGAGAAGACGCGCCTTGAAACACCCTGAAATCCTTTTTTTGTACGTTTTAGATGCTGAATCGGGCGATTTTTGTGTTTAAAAATACCCACAAATAAACACTTTTTCACACTGTCGCCCACTTTAGAGGATGCACCATTACCGGTCAAGCGATATTCAGGGGTAAAAACAAGAATTTTTTCAATGAAGTCAAGGACTTAGCGCATTACGTTGACGCAACATGTAAATGAAATATCTCTAAGAATTAAGCACTTATGATTGATAGTGAAAGTGGCACATCAGATAAACACATGTGTTTATCCAGGAAAATGCAGTGCAAGAAGGGGAAATTTCTGTAGGATTTTGATGCGTCTTGTCGTCAAGATCGCGGAAAAATCGGCTTAAAGTCGATTTCTTGGCGGATATCGGAAATTTCGGCGTCGCAAATTTCGATTGATATCAAAAGATTATGATGCAATGCAAAAACAAGCCTGTTTTATTAGTCATTTGCCATCATAAATGCCACTCAATTTAACAATTGAACGAATATTCAAAAACATCCGGATTTATTGCCTGTTGTACTGCGGTTGCGAACCACATTGTTGCGACGGATCGGGCACCGGTTTGCAGTAAAGGAAGGCTTCCGGCAGTACTACACCGCTCCGGTATTTCCCTTTGCGGCCGCGCACGATATAAGGCGCAAAGCATTCCTGGCTTTCGCGATACTCACGCTGCATGCGTTCGCAATCAAGTTTTTGCTGTGACAGGCCGTCACGTGAACCCATCACGGCTGCGCTAGGCGGGGCTTGAAGCGGCACCGGTTCCGCCCTTGCATCGCTGGCACGCTCAACGATCGCCTTTTCACGCGCCGCGCGCTCAGCCGCTTCCTGGCGCTGGCTGTCGGTTAATTCAGATGGATTGGTATCGACGCGACTTGCGGCATTCCGATACCGGTCAGGGACCTTGTCCGAAAACTGGGTACGGCCGTTTTCATCGACCCAGCGATAGATCTCGTCTGCGTACGCCGCGCTAGCCATGCAACAGCAAGCAATGAAGCTAAGGAATTTGTGTGCCATAAGTCGCCTTGTACGCTGACAGGTAATACTTTATAGCATGCCTGAAGTGCGCATGCCCGCGTCGCTTCAGCGCAGGAAGTGCCCGGTACCGAACAAACCGATGAGACCGATCACGATCAGGTACAAGGCCACAATGAAATTCAGCAAACGCGGCATCAGCAAAATCAGGATGCCGGCAATCAGGGCGAGCAGCGGTGCGAGTGTAATGTGCAGATTCAAGGCAAACTCCTATATATAAACCGTGAGGGTAAATTCTTGCGGCAGAAGCTTACCTTATCCGGTCGCTTTCTTTGGTCCATACCGCACCGAATCCGACAAATAAAAAAGCGCGCGAGCAATAAAGATCGCGCGCCATAACAACACCGCAAGGTGTCGCATCGGGATTTATTTATTTCGGCAGCAAGACCGTATCGATCACATTGATGACGCCGTTAGACTGATACACATCATAAGTACTGATGCTGGCAGTATTGCCGCTGTCATCCTTCACATTGATATTGTGTTTACCATTCATGACAAAGGTCAGTTTTGCGCCATTGGCGGTTGCCAGTTGTGCGCTGCCTTTGTTTTTCTTGATGGCTTTTTCGAGTGCGGCAAAGTCATATTTGCCGGGTACCACGTGATAAGTCAGGATTTTTGTCAGGCTTGCCTTGTTTTCCGGTTTAACCAGATTCTCTACCGTACCGGCAGGCAATTTGCCGAATGCGGCATTGGTTGGTGCGAATACGGTGAACGGGCCTTTCCCTTTCAGGGTATCAACCAGGCCTGCTGCTTTGACAGCAGCAACCAGGGTGGTGTGATCGGCCGAATTAACTGCGTTATCAACAATATCCTTGCTGGGCAGCATGCTTTGTCCACCTACCATCACGGCATCGGCAGCATAAGCGAATGAAACTGAAGCGAGTGAAGCAGACAGCAGCAAGGCATAAGAAAGTTTGCGCATGATCGTTTCCTTCCGGAGTGTGCAGGATTGCGTAGAGATATACGGCGCGCCGGCGCCGGCAGATTCAACTACTTGCATACGCCTATGCCTGCGGCAACTTATATGGCGACATGGCAATATCGGGAAGCGGCCAAAAAACGGCGCAAAAAAAACGGTGCGACTTTCATCGCACCGTTTGCATAGAAGTTGAAGCAAGCCGATAGGCCGGATTCTGTTACGACGCATGGGCGAACCCACGCGTTATGACAACCATTCCTCTAGGCCGTGAATTACTCCACGGCTCAAGCTTCCTACCCGCACGCTCCGCGAGCAACGTCAACGCGTGCCTATTTGGAATTGCTCCGAGTGGAGGTTACCGCGTTTCACCGTAACTTAATACGCTCGTCTCTGTGGCCCTATTCCTCGCCTCACGGCGGACGGCCGTTAACCGTCACCCTGCTCTATGGAGTCCGGACCTTCCTCCCGCCATCACCGAAATGACAGCCAGCGGTTGTCTTGGCTTACTTCAGGCGTCATTGTAGTCCAGCAGGCGGCGGGAAGCGCGAATAATGTTTTATCATGCGTTTGCGCGATAGAAATTCCACTGATTTCACCCTTACCCCGCACGCAGAGATACTACATGAAATTGTATGAAACGCTCGCCGCCGAACTCGCGCAATCCATACAGGATGGCGTCCTGCGTATAGGTGATCGCCTGCCCTCGGTGCGTCAGGCCAGCACCAGCCGCGCTGTCAGCCCTTCCACCGTATTCCAGGCCTACTATCTATTGGAGGCGCGCGGCCTGATACGGGCGCGTGAGCGTTCCGGCTACTACGTCGCCGGCGCTGCACAAAAGCTGCCACCGGAGCCGGAGCAGGCATCGCAACCGGATGAAGCCTCATCGCCGGTTGATATCAGCGAACGCGTGTTTGAAGTGCTGGAATCGGCCAAGATGCGCGAGCTCGTACCTTTCGGTTCCGCCTTCCCCAGTCCGCTGCTGTTCCCGATGGCACGGCTGGCACGGGCGATGGCATCCAGCGTCCAGCAGCTAGACCCGTGGAGTGCGGTCGATGACCTGACGCCGGGCAATCCGCAATTGCGCCGCCAGATTGCGCTGCGCTACCTGGCAGACGGCTTGCATATACATACGGATGAGATCGTCATCACCAATGGCGCGCTGGATGCGCTCAATCTCTGCCTGGCGGCAGTGACACGCCCGGGCGATGCGGTACTGGTCGAATCGCCAACCTTTTACGCCGCATTGCAGGCACTGGAACGCAACGGCCTGCACGCGATAGAAGTGCCGACCCACCCACGCGAAGGGATAGACCTTGGTGCACTGGCACGCGCGATTGAGCGTCACCAGCCGAAAGCCTGCTGGCTGATGACGACTTTCCAGAATCCACTCGGCAGCCTGATGCCGGATGAGAAAAAGCGTGATCTGGTCACCCTGTTGGCACAACACGAAATCCCGCTGATTGAAGATGATGTCTACGGCGAACTGTATTTCGGCGACAAACGCCCGATGCCGGCCAAAGCCTTCGACAGCAAAGGACTGGTCATGCACTGCTCGTCTTTCTCCAAATGCCTGGCGCCCGGCTATCGTGTCGGCTGGGCTGCGCCAGGACGCTTTACCCGTGCCGTCGCCCGCCACAAACTGACCACCACCCTGGCGGCATCGGCACCGGCGCAAGCCGCGCTCGCCACCTACCTGGAAAAGGGCGGCTACGACAAACACCTGCGCCAGTTACGCCACACACTGTCGGTGCAACAGACCCAATTTATGGAAGCCATCGCCCGCAGCTTCCCGGCCGGGACCCAGGCTACGCGCCCGAAAGGCGGCTACTTCCTGTGGCTGGAATTACCTGCCAAGGTGAATGCACTGGAACTACACCGGCAGGCGCTGGCACAAGGCATCAGCCTGGCACCGGGCCCGATTTTCTCTGCCCATCATGGCTTTACCAATTGCATACGCCTGAATTACGGCCATGTCTGGGACGCCCGCAGCGAGGCGGCACTCGCAAGCCTCGGGCAATTGGTACAAAAGATGGCCGGAACTTAGGCTGGATGCCACCCTTGCCTTTCTAACCATCACACAGCCTCTCCCACAGCGTTTTACCCAAACTGCTATGGTTTTTTACGCGCCTACTGATGCTAGGCAAAGCGGCCTTGTGCCCTTACCCTTGCAGTATCATGTAGAAATTCCGACAAGCTGCAGAGAAGACAGCTCTGCATATCAAGGCCGCCGGCCTTAGCCAAGAGACCTATAACAATGAGTGCATCGCACATGCGTAGTAAATACTTACGCTTCATCTGCCGGTTTGCCGCCGCCGGTCTTGTGTTTGCCGCCGGCGCTGCAGCCGCGGCCCCGGCTGTTACTGCCGACAATGGCAAAATCCCCGATACCATCGCGCAGCGCGTCGCCGCCTGCGTGGTATGCCACGGCAAGGAAGGCCGTGCCGGCAGCGATGGCTATTACCCGCGCATCGCCGGCAAACCGGCCGGCTATCTATATAACCAGTTAATCAATTTCCGCGACGGCAAGCGTACGTATCCGGTCATGACCGCGATGCTGGAAAACATGTCGGACGCCTATCTGCGCGAAATTGCCCAGTATTTCTCGGAGCAGCACCCACCCTACCCGGAACCGCAAGCCGCGCAATCCAATCCGGCCGAGCTGGAACGCGGTCGCCGCCTGGTGCATGACGGCGATAAAGCCAAGGGCATCCCGGCCTGCGTCGCCTGCCATAGCGCGAAGATGACCGGTACCGCACCGGCCATCCCCGGCCTGATCGGTTTGCCGCGCGATTACCTGCTGGGTCAGATAGGTGCGTGGAAAATCGGCACACGCCACGCTGCCCAGCCGGACTGCATGGCTGACATCGTCAAGAAAATGAGTGCGGAAGATATCAGTGCCGCCGCTGCCTGGTTATCCGAACAGCGCGTACCGGCCGATGCCTCACCGGCACCTGCCATTACCGCCAAACTCCCGCTTGAGTGCGGCAAACTCGCACCGTAGAAAAGCAGACCATGAAACGACAATATCTATTGCGCTTTTCCGCACTTTTACTGGGCATCATCACCGTCTTCGTCGGCTGGCTGTATTGGGCCAATCGCAATCCTGACCTCGGCCAGGCTTCCGTACCACCGGCTGATCCGGCGCAACAATTGGTACAGGGTGAATACCTGGCCCGCGTCGGCAACTGCATGAGCTGCCACACCTCACGCGGCGGCGAATCGTATGCCGGTGGTCGTGCGGTACCTACCCCGTTCGGCAATATCTATACATCCAACCTGACGCCGGATGCGGAAACCGGACTCGGCAAATGGAATAACAACGATTTCTGGCAAGCGATGCACGACGGCAAATCGAAAGACGGCAGCTTGCTATATCCAGCCTTCCCGTACACGAATTACACCAAGGTCACGCGCGCCGATTCGGATGCGATATTCGCTTACCTGCAAACCCTGCCTGCCGTCAGCCGGCAAAACCGCGCACCTGACTTGCGCTCCCCTTACGACAATCGCGTCGCCCTCTATGTCTGGCGCGCGCTCTATTTCCGCCCCGGCCAGTACGCGAATGACGACAAGCAATCGGTGGAATGGAATCGCGGTGCTTACCTGGCACAAGGCCTCGGCCATTGCAGTGCCTGTCATACACCCCGTGATGCACTGGGTGGTACCGACCTGAAGGCGGAACTCGGCGGCGGCATGATCCCGGTCTTGAACTGGTATGCACCGCCTTTGAATGGTGATGCACAAACCAGCCTCGGCAAGTGGGAAACAGAACATCTGGCCGCACTGATGAAAACCGGTACCTCACCAAGTCGCTCGGTCAGCGGACCAATGGCGGAAGTAGTGTTCGGCAGCCTGCAGTATGCGAAAGATGAAGACATCAAGGCAATGGCGCTTTACCTGAAATCCTTGCCGCAACAAATTCCGGCACCAGTCGCGGCAGCGGAAAGTGTGCCGGATGAAACCAAGAAAAACATGATCAAGGCCGGTGCCAAACTATATGAAAACCAGTGCGCCAGCTGCCATCAGGAATCCGGCAAAGGTGTAGCCGCTATCTACCCGGCACTCGCCGGCAGTCGTGCGATTACCACGCCGCTTGCGACCAATGCGATCCGCATGGTCTTGCATGGTGGCTATGCACCGAGCACGGCAGGCAATCCACGTCCTTACGGCATGCCTCCATTTGGCCAGTCGATGACGGATGAAGAAGTCGCTTCTGTCGTGACCTATATCCGCAACTCCTGGGGCAACCAGGGCACGGCGGTATCACCGAACGATGTGAACCGTTACCGCTCACGCTAACACTATTTGCTTTCCATGCATCACACCACTTTAAGCAGCAAACATTTGAGCAAGACCAGCGCCACTTTATTGGCGGTCTTGCTCGGCGGCACCGGCGCGCATCGCTTCTATCTGTATGGTGCGAAAGATTTCTGGGCCTGGATTTATCTCGCCGCCTTCCTCATCTTCGCGCTGGCCTTGATCCTTGCACAGGCTCCACACTCCATCGCAGTAAGTGTGCTGGTACTTTTCCCGCTGTCGATTTTCGCCGGCTGGATAGAAGCATTGACCATAGGACTCACACCGGATGAAAAATGGGATGCCAAACACAATGCCTTATCGGCACAGCAATCCGATTCCCGCTGGTCGGTCGTAATACTGATCGTCCTGACTTTCGCCTGCGGCTTTACCACCATCGTGATCGCAATGGCGCGCATGACTGATTTGTTGCTGACCGGCGGCGCTTACGGCTGATCACGTTCTATAATCGATCATTGCAAATCACTGCCGGCACTTCCATGTCCACTATCGATTTCCGCCTGCCACCGATCCCCTGCCTGATTGCATTCGAAGCACGTGCGCGACTAGGTAGCGGCGTGCTGGTCGCACGCGAATTGTGCATCTCGCCCAGTGCGGTCAGCCATCGCATCAAGCAACTGGAAGAAGCCACCAACCTGCAATTATTCCGCAAGACCAGCGGCGAAGCGGTACTCACCGCCGATGGCCAGGCTTACCTCGAAGCAGTACGCAATGCACTCAATACCCTGAGCCACTTCGGCCGCAATCCTGCTGCCAGCACCAAAACCAAGAAACAATTGCGCATCGCGGCACCACCGACTTTTGCCTATCAAATCATCATTCCGCGCCTGAAGTTATTGCAGGAAAATTTTCCATCGCTGCGTTTCGAATTGCAGCTATCGGTACCACTGGTGGGATTGAAGGCAGACGATTCGGATATCGAGATACGTTTCGGCATCGGGCATTACCCTGGCTACCATGTCACCCGCATCCTCGATGAAGATGTCCTGCCCATGTGCAGTCCTGAATACCTGGCGCAGCATGGGCCGTTTGAAAACTATGAAGACCTGCAACGCGCTACCTTGCTCCGCTGCACGATAGAACCCTGGCATCCATGGTTCCAGGCCGCCGGCCTGGATAGCCGCGAACCGGTCGGCACTTTGCAATTTGTTGATATCGGCTCCTGCATGCAGGCGGCGGCATGGGGCCATGGCATTGCACTGGCGCGGCCGAAGATGGCGGCCTCACTGACCGCAAGCGGTCGCCTGGTACCGGTATTTGATTTGACGGCGAAGCCTGCTTACTCTTACTTTGCCACTTGCCTGCCGGAAGCCTTGCAACATACGGAATCGCTGGAAGTGATCAACTGGCTGCGCAGTGATCTGGAACATGAGGATGCGATGCGGGCATTGACGCAGGCTGCAGCGAAACCTTCAGTCAAACGAAAAAAATAGGCAGTACCTCGCGCCCGCGGGGCACTGCCTAAAGAGACACACCATCACACGGTGTAACGTTCAACAGCTTCTTCTTTCCACTGGATGCCGTTGCCAGGACAGTCGCGTACGATCGCATTGCCATTGCGTACCAGCAAAGGATCGACCAGGACAGGATCTGCCATCTGGAAATACTCTATGTAATGCGCGGTCGGCGTCACACGCAATAAGTGCACGCTGATTTCCTGGAAGAAGTGATTCGACACACGGACATTGTTGGCAGCGCATACACCCACTGCCTGCATCCAGCCCGAGACGCCGCCAATCTTCATCAGGTCCGGCATCATGTAATCGGATGCTTTCATGCGCACACTCTCCGCGACCTGGCGCGGTCCCCACAGGTTTTCACCCAGCTGCAAAGGCGTCTTGATTGCGGCTGCAATTTGCGCGTGACCACAGTTATCGTCGTAACGCGTCGGCTCTTCGATCCAGATCAAACCTTCATCATCCAGCGCCGGACAACGCACCATCGCTTCTGCCACATCCAGGCTCTGGTTGTAATCGACCATCAGGCGCGCCGCACCTTCCGTCGCCTTGATCGCTGCACGTACGACGGCGATATCTTCCTGCAAGGTCGGATAACCGATCTTGATCTTGATCGCCTTGAAGCCGCGTTCAACTGCAGCCGCGACATGCGTCACCGCATCTGCCAAGCCATCCATACCGAAGCTGGCATAGGCCGGAATACCGTCGGCAGATGCACCACTACCGACACTGCCGCCTAATGCACGTACCAGCGGCAACTCGAGGAATTTTGCATGCGCATCCCAGACCGCCATATCGATACCGGCCAGCACCATATCGAGCAAACCATAGGTCCCTATCAGCATAAAGCGGCTGCGCAGATTATTGGTGAGACCCAGCGGATCCAGCGGCTGGCCTTCCAGCAACAGGGTCAGGTCCTGCGCCAGTTGTTTGACTGCCCCCAGCACCAGCGGCGTATAGGTAAAGATATAGGCATGGCCGCAAACACCTGCATCCGTCTGTACATCCAGCAACAGCATGGGTGCCGCATGTACCGTCCCGCTCGCCGTTTTCAGTGGCTGTGAGAGTGGCACGATCAATGCACGTACACGCATTTCAGTGATGAGAGGTAAAGACATAATCGCCCTGCTATTTAAAAGATAAAAACGCCGCCTTCCAAAGGCGGCTCCGGCTTATTGCAAGCGCTCGCTACCGTCAGGTGCGCGTGACAGTGCGGGCAAAGGTCCGAGCTCGGCAGCAAACTGGGCACGTTCTGCTTCCGCTGCAGCATCGTTGAATTCAACCGGCGTCAGTGCGCGACGATTAACCTTCAATTCGAATACATCAAAACGATTGTAGTAACCGACGACGTCCTGGAATTGTTTGGGTATGACGCATTTGGCGAGGTCGATATCGGCATAGACGATACCTTCTTCATCCTGCAGGGTGTCACTGATCGGCATCCCGTCCGGGCCCATGATCATCGATACGCTCTTCGATGCTTCTTCCATCAAACGACGTACACGCGGATCGTTGCGGCTGATCATGTCGATTGCTTCAGGCGGCAGGAAGCCGGAAGCGACGATGTTAAACATCTTGCCTTCAAAGGCAGCCGCACCGGCACGCAGGCGTATCGATGCTTCGAGGTCGTAAGCAACTTCGCCCGACGGATGGGTAGGCCAGCGTGGCGAGTATGCGGAGATATGCACGTTCTCGCCTTGCGCCATCAGCGAGAAGCGTGCCAGTGCATTCGTGTTTTCGCCACACACCAGTGCACCGATGCGGCCGATGCGGGTATCGACTACACGCAAGCCGCTACCGTCACCACTGGCCCATGCCAGTTTTTCCCAATGCGTTGCAATCAGTTTGCGATGACGGTTCAGGATGCTGCCGTCATCACCGATCAGGATATTCGTATCCCATACGCAACCCATGCTGATCGGTGTACCTTCGTTGATGCCCATCGAAACGAAGACGCCGTGGCGACGTGCCGCTTCACGCAATTGCGCTACTTCCGGTCCGTTGATCGCTATCGCCGACGATGCCAGTTTGAAAAAGAATTCATGCGTTTCCACCGGCGCCCATACGCCACACCAGATCGGGAAGGCGGAAACGAATGCTTCCGGGAAAGCGATCAGCGAAGCGCCGTTGCGCGCAGCTTCAGCGATCAGGTCGCACGCTTTATCGATGGTGGCCGGGGTGTCGAAATAGATAGGCGCTGCATGACATGCGGCTGCCTTGAATTTTGGATATTCCTTCATTACTACTCTCCTAAATGATGTTTTGAGTCCGGACAATTCAAGTCCGAAAGTCACGTGCCACTATAGGCGGTGTGCGGGGAAAACTGAGCGTTTTACAGATTGAAATGATTTGCATCCGGGATGCAGAAAATCTGCATCCCTAGCATTGGAGACGCTTACCAGACCATTAAGGTAAACGGGAAGACATAAGCCTGTAGTGTGACGAACAAGCCGACCAGGCAAGCCAGCGCTATCGAATGGAAAAAGACATAGCGCAGGATCTCGCCTTCATGCCCATACCATTTGGTCGCGGTAGCGGCCACCACGATGGATTGCGCATCGATCATCTTGCCCATGACGCCACCCGATGAATTGGCTGAAGCCATTAACACCGGATTCAGGCCCAACTGCTCTGCCGTGGTTTTTTGCAAGCCACCGAACAAGACATTCGCAGCAGTATCGGAACCGGTCAGAGCGACACCCATCCAGCCCAGCAAAGTACCGAAGAAGGGATAGAACACACCGGTATGGGCAAATGCCAAACCGAGTGTCGAATCCATGCCGGAGTAACGCGTGATGTAACCGAGCGCCAACATCGCCGCGATTGCAATCAGCGAATGACGCAGTATCTTCAAGGTGTCCCAATACACGACAAACAATTGCTTGAAGCGGTAGCCCATCACCAGGCCGGAAATCATCGAAGCAATGAAAATACCGGTACCGGTTGCCGACAACCAGTTCAGGTTAAAGATCGCGGCTTCCACATGTGGATGCAAGGCTACCGGTGGCATCTTTTGCGTCAACATATGCAACCACGGCCATTCAAAGCGCAATACCGACAAACCATCGAGCATCTTCTTCCAGCCCGGCACCCCCCACAGGAATACCAGTACCGACAGGATGAACCATGGCAACCACGCACGGATCACCGTCTCCCGGCTATGCGTATGGATCACCGATGGCTGCTGTTGCTGCGCTGCTGCCTTGAACTTGCCGGCGGCGGAGGTCCAGATATTGGCCGGCTTCCATACTTTCAGGAACAGGGTCAGCAAGACCATCGATGAGATCGCCGCACCGACGTCCACCAACCACGGTCCGTGGAAATTCGAAATCAGGTATTGCGGTACCGCGAACGCGGCAGCAGCCACCAGGATCGCAGGCCACACCGCAAGCATCCCGCGGAAACCACAGAAAGCCCAGATCAGCCAGAACGGCACCAACATCGAAAACACCGGCAACTGGCGTCCGACCATGCCGGACAATTGCAGCATATCGAGCCCGGTTACACCGGCCAGTGCAATGATAGGCGTACCAAGTGCACCGAATGCAACTGGTGCGGTATTCGCAATCAGCGACAAGCCCGACGCCGCCAAAGGTGCAAAGCCGAGGCCGATCAGCATCGCACCGGTCACGGCAACCGGCGTACCAAAGCCGCCCGCACCTTCAAAGAAAGCGCCGAAGGAAAATGCCACCAGCAACAGCTGCAAACGGCGGTCTGTCGTAATGCCGGTGATGCTTTCCTGCAGTACCTTGAAGTAGCCTTTACGTTCGGTCAGCTGGTACAAAAAGATGACGTTGAGAATGATCCAGCCTATCGGCATCAAACCATTCGCAGCACCGAAAGCTGCCGACGATAGCGCAGACGAAGCCGGCATCGTGAAACAAAAAACCGCGACAACAATTGCCGATGCCAAACCAAGCAGCGCGGCAATATGCGCCCTGATATGAAAGAAAGCCAGTGCCGACAACATGACGACGACGGGTACTGCCGCCGCCAGTGTTGAAAGCCAAGCATTGTTGAAAGGATCGTACACATGAGACCACATCATTTTGTCTCCCAGAAAATGGGGGTAATCGTTAGAAGGCTGTGACGCCCACTGCATTTTTTAATTTGATTTCAAGCCGGACAGCGACGCAAATTCTGTCATAGCTGATTCGTGCGAAGGCGTGAAAAAGATGCAATCCGATATGAAGCAAAATGAAATTTGCTATGAAAGAGGATGTCGTCCCCAATAGAAATTTCACGTGAGAACAACAACAGAAAAAGAAATATGAAGAGGGCCGGAGTGCGAAAAAAAACAGGCAGGAATTGCTCGTACTAAGCTTCGATCCAACAAACGCACTCGAAGGGTGCGCAACTGCACCAAGGCGGTCCACGCAATCCCATCGCATCGCCGGGGCAGGCTCAGGGCAAGGGCAAAAAACTGGTTTTTTCCCATGGCATGACTCATGCTAAGACAAATACAAACTTGTATACATGGGAGTATTCAAAATGTTGGGATGGACGATAGTCGATTGGCAAACTGCTTACCGCGATGGCGCAACACCAGCGGCTTTACTGGCAACACTACTGAATGGCCTGGCCGGCGATGATGCAGCCTGGATCACGCTGATTGATCAGCCCTATCTTGCGGCGCAGCTACAAGCACTGGAAGCGCGTCGCCTGGCAAATCCTGATTTGGCGACACTGCCCTTGTATGGCGTGCCCTTTGCCGCGAAAGACAATATCGATGTGGCAGGCATACGCACCACAGCCGCCTGCCCCGAATTCGCTTACATCGCAGAACAACACGCCACCGTCGTGCAACGCTTGCTGGATGCCGGTGCGATTGTCATTGGTAAAACCAATCTCGATCAATTCGCCACTGGCCTGGTCGGCATACGCTCGCCTTACGGCGCAGTGCCGAATAGCTTCGATCCGGAATACGTATCCGGCGGCTCCAGCTCCGGCTCCGCTTCGGTCGTGGCACGCGGCCTGGTACCGTTTTCACTCGGTACCGACACCGCGGGCTCGGGTCGCGTACCGGCCGGCCTCAACAATATCGTCGGCCTTAAACCAACCGTCGGTTCACTTAGCGGACGCGGCGTGGTACCGGCTTGCCGCACACTGGATTGCGTGTCTATTTTTGCCACCACGGTGGCTGACGCAGAACTCGTATTCACACAGGCCGCTGGCTTCGATGCGGCGGATGCATATTCACGTACACGCCCGGAACATGTGTTGACCAAGCTGCCGGCCAAGCCGCGTTTCGGCATCCCGGCCCAACCCGAATTTTATGGTGACACCATCGCAGCCGCTGCGTATGCGCAGGCACTGGAAGCGGTACGCGCCAGCGGTGCGGTATGTATTCCACTCGATTTTTCCTTATTCGATCAAGTCACTACCTTGCTCTATGACGGTCCATGGGTAGCCGAGCGTTATGCGGCAATTGAAGCCTTCGCCGAAGAACACAGCGATGCCATCCATCCCGTTGTGCGCGACATCATCTTTCGCGCCCGCGAATTCTCGGCAACAGATACCTTCAATGCGCAATACAAGCTGGCCGACCTCAAACGCGCTGCCGACAAAATCATGGCTTCGGTCGATGCCTTGCTGGTACCGACCGCAGCGACGCATTACAAGATCGCCGAGGTCGCGGCCGACCCGGTCCGCCGTAACAGCCATATGGGCAAGTACACCAACTTCGTCAACCTGCTGAACTGGTGCGCGCTGGCGGTACCGGCCAATCTGCGTAGCGACGGCCTGCCCTTTGGCCTTACGCTGATCGGTCCGGCCTGGTCGGACCATGCACTGGCCGCCTTCGGTAAACACTGGCAGGCACTGACCGGCTTGCCGCGAGGCGCCACCGGACAGCCTTACATGCCGCCGGCAGCCACCACGGACAAGCATGAGGTGCCGGCTGGTCACCTGCGGGTCGCCGTGGTCGGTGCACACCTGACAGGCATGCCGCTGAACCGCGAACTGACCGAACGTAAAGCCATCCTGGTGGAAAGTGCACAGACCGCCGATAGCTATCGCCTGTACACACTGGCTGGAACCACGCCACCCAAACCAGGGCTGGCACGCAGCAAGGATGGCGCGGCGATTACGGTGGAATTATGGGATATCCCCCTGCCGGCCTTCGGCTCATTTGTCGCCGGGGTACCCGCACCATTGGGAATAGGCACGCTGGAGTTAAGTGACGGCCGGCTGGTCAAAGGTTTCATCTGTGAACCGTATGCACTGGAAAGCGCACAAGACATCACTTCCTTCGGTGGCTGGCGCGCATATTGCAACAGGGCTGCCTGAACTGATTCTTTCGGAAACCATGTACCATGATACCCAAGCTCAAATTTGCCAAAGTCCTGCCTGACAGTCTCGCTTCGCAAGCCTATACCCGGCTGAAGGCGGACATTTTCGACTTCCACTTCCTGCCCGGCGACCGTTTCAGCGAAAACGAGATGAGCGAACGCCTGCAAATGAGTCGCACACCGGTACGGGAAGCCCTGTTCCGCCTGCAACGTGAAGGCTATGTCGAAGTCTTGCACAAGAGCGGCTGGCAAATCCGCCCTTTCGATTTCCAGATGTTCGAACAGCTCTACGATGTGCGCAGCGTACTCGAATGTGCGGCGGTCGAACAACTGTGCGCGATGCCGGAAGCGCCACCACTATTGCAACAACTGGCAGAACTCTGGTTCGTGCCGGAACATGAACGTATCACTGATGTACCCACACTCTCGGTACATGACGAACGTTTCCATGAACAATTGGTGGAAGCCAGTGGCAATGCGGAAATGGCGCGCATCCATCACGACATCACCGAACGCATACGCGTTATACGGCGGCTGGAATTCACGAAGGAAATGCGCATAGAAGTAACCTACACCGAACATGCGCACATCCTGCGTGCCATCATAGAAAAACGCAGCTGCCAGGCGAAAGACCTGCTGCGCGCCCACATCGCATTGAGCCAATCCGAAGTGAAGAAAATCACTATCCAGATGTTGCACCAGGCGCGACTGGCGGCGCAGCTATCGGCCTGACTATTTGGGATAGCTGCCGTCATCCAGCAGCATGTCTTCAAAGAAGGCGCCGAACTGCTTTTCTGGATGACGGATATGGATTTCCAGTATCCAGCGCATCGCTGACGGTGTTGCCTCGAATTCAGCCAACGAACCGGTATGTATCGCAGCATGCGGAAAATCCGATACGCGATGGCCGGGCAAGTCGAAATTCAATTCCCATCCACGTTGCTTCGCTTGCTGTTCCGCATATTGATACAGTTCATGACCGCTGGCCTTTTCCGCCAGCCACATCTTGCGTACTGCATGGAAAATTGCTTCGGCATCCAATGCGCAACGTGTGTACTCTTCGTTCTGCCCGACCACGAAGGACGCACCGCCATCACCTTCCCATGCTTCAAAGCGTGGCGCCATATCGATAAAGAAAATATCGTTTTCCTGCAATACCACGCCCGGCTCGGATGCCTGCTTCATCGCCTTCATCGTATTTTTGCCAAAGCGGATACGCGTCGGGTGCCAGGTTAGGTCCAGGCCGGAAGCGATCAGCGTGCGCTTCGCCATATCGACCGCGTCTTCTTCCACCATTCCCGGCCGCACCAGGGCGGCGATGGCACGTATCGCTTCGCGTGTTTTGGCGCGTGCCTGCAACATGCCGTCTACTGAAAAAGCCGGACCTACCCGCTCCGCGCTGGCTACTGCTGTTTCCGTCATCATTTTTCTCCCGATCAAAATCCTGGCTGAGCACTTCAAAATAAAGTGCATCACAGCTGTAAGCAGTATGCGAAACAGGGAGAAAAAGCGAAATCACCGCATGGGACGGACGGCTGACAAGCATGGTGGAAATCCTGCCAAGCAAGCGTAAAACCATGCAAGTTGCTGCCAGTCGCGTTATCGTGGAGTCCTGAAAAAGGATATTGCAATGCCTACCGTCGCCATACTTGTTTTCCCCGGGGCACAAGCACTCGATGTGTCCGGCCCGCTGGATGTTTTTTCCGAAGCAAACCGCTTCCTGGAAAATGAGCAGCGCTATCAGCTGACCGTGATCGGGAGCACGCACGGCTTGATGCAGTGCTCGAACGGCTTGCCTATCGCTGCGCATAAACACTACAGCGAAGTGGATACGGCATTCGACCTGATCCTGGTTGCGGGCGGCCCCGAACTACCGCAACAGCCGCGGGACGAAGCCTTGCTGGCCTGGCTGCACTCCTGTGCGCTGCGTTCCGGCAAATACGGTTCCATCTGTAATGGTGCATTCCTGCTGGCACACGCCGGCCTGTTGGACGACAAGACCATTACTACCCACTGGAATGATGCGGCGCTGCTGGCACGCATGTTCCCCGCCACCAGGGTCGATGCCGACCGCATCTTTTTACAGGATGGGAATTTGTACACGTCGGCAGGGGTCACCGCCGGCATTGATTTATCGCTCTATCTCCTGTCGCAGGAAAGTGGTGCCGAAGTATCGCTGAATGTCGCCAAGCGCCTGGTGGTCTTCATGCAGCGGCGCGGTGGCCAATCGCAGTTCAGCCCCTACCTGACACCCTATGCGGAAGAAAGCTCGCCGGTCAGCATGGTCCAGCAATATGTACTGGCAAACCTGCAGCAGGAACTCAGCGTGGAAATCCTGGCCCGTACGGTGGCGATGAGTCCGCGTAACTTTGCCCGGATCTTTGTCCGTGATACCAAAATCACGCCGGCCGAATTCATAGAAAGCGCACGATTGGATGCAGCCCGTGCCTTGCTGGAGGCAAGCAATGACCCGATGAAGAAGATCGCCTATCTGTGCGGCTTCCATAATGCCAACCAGATGCGCAATGTCTTTGTTAAACGACTGGGGATTACCGCGATGCAATACCGCGCCAACTTTGCCGCCTTCCGCAAATCCTGAGCCTGGGGCGTAATAAGGCCAGCGTGCTACCGGGAGCCGGCATCGGGTATGATTTGCACAGATTTTTACTTATACCGAATTCCACCCTGCTCGCCCGATAATTTTCATGCGCAAAATCACGATAGGCCTCGTCGTCTTCCCCCGCTTCCAGATGCTGGATATTGCAGCGCCAGGCGATGCCTTTGCCGAAGTCAAAGTACTCAGCAATGGCGAATGCGAATATGAAATCCTGACCATCGCCACCACGCGTGGACCGATACAGTCATCCAGTGGCCTGACCATCATGCCGGACCGCACCATCTTCGATCCCTGCCCGCATTTCGATACATTGATCGTACCGGGTGGACTCGGGGTATTCGACATCCTGGAAGATACGACGCTGACGGATTGGCTCGCCGCACAGGGCGAAAGCTGCCGCCGCATAGGTGCGATCTGTAATGGTGTCTTCGCGCTGGGTGCCGCCGGCATGATCAACGGCAAGACGGTGACCACACACTGGATGGATGCAGCCCGCCTGGCGAGCATGTTCCGCAAGGCGACAGTAGAACCGGACCGGATTTATGTGAAAGACGACAGTCTGTACACCACGGCCGGCGTGACTGCCGGCATCGACTTGTCACTGGCGTTGATAGAAGAAGACTTCGGCAAACAAATGGCGCTGGATGTCGCCAAATACCTGATCGTCTACCTGCGTCGTGCCGGTGGCCAGTCGCAATTCAGTCCACTACTGGAAGTACAGGTCAAAAACGATTCACCGGTTGCGGCCGTACAAAACTATGTACTCAACAACCTGAATGTCGAACACACCTTATTGAGCATTGCCGATGAAATGCAAATGAGTGCGCGCAACCTGTCACGCATATTCAAGCAGGAAACCGGTTTGACGCTGATGAACTTCGTCAACGATGCCCGCATAGACGCAGCCCGTCGTTACCTGGAATCGACCGACCTCGGCCTGACAGATATTGCGCGTCGCTGCGGACTGACCAATGCGGCGACCCTGCGCCGCATCTTTTCCAAACGCCTAGGCATAGGACCAAGCGATTATCGCCAACGCTTCCGCACCGAAGAGATGCCGGTCGCAGCAGCCTAGGCAATACCGGCGATCGCGCACACTTCATGTGTGATCGCACCGTCGGGCGCAGCCAATTCATTCAGGATAGTAAAGTGATTGCGCTGTGCCAGCGGCACCAGTGCACCCGGCAATGCATTGCGCGCTGCCCCGAATTGCTCGGACTGGCGCTGTAACTCGGCTAATTCATCCGAACCATACATCAGCGTCAACGGACGTGGACTGAGTGGCAGTAACAAAGGACTCAGCTCCTTCTCTTCCGCCGCGCTCAATTGCAGTTTGTTATTCAGGTAACACAGGCGTATCGGCTCCAGGTCATAAATGCCACTGATCGCCACACCACCGATCACACCAGGTTCGTCGACACACATGGCAGTCAGGTGTCCGCCTGCAGACCAGCCGGATACGACTATGCGTTCCACGTCAGCGCCAAACTCTCCGGCATGCTGTCGCAACCAGGCGATACCCGCCCTTACCTCTGTCACGATTTCAGTCAATGTTGCATCCGGTGCCAGCGTGTAACCGATCAGTGCTACATGCATACCATGCGCCAGGGGGCCTGCAGCGAGGAAACTGAAGGTTTCCTTGGCGCGCATTTGCCAGTAACCGCCATGGATAAACACCAGCAGTGGTCCCGGCTTGCTGCCGGCAAAGTAATCGATGCGATTGCGCTCCGCCGGGCCATAACGCAGATCCAGCCGCTGCCCATACTCGGCGCGCAAAGCCGCACTGCGTAGATCAAAATCTTTCAATATGGCGGGGCTATTCTTGACCGCCAGCGAGTTGTTGTAACCGGCGTCCAGGGCAGCCTGATCCATGCCGTGATATATCGAATTCATAGCGGAGTCACGTTGTTATTTTATTTGGCTTCCGCACAGGCGGAAATCCTGTGCCATGGTAGCGCGAATTTCCGCCTTTACGACTATTTTTCAGCAAACATCAGGCTGCGATTTTTGTCGATACGTGGCTGCTCAGGTACTGGGTAATATCGCGCCGAATTTCATTGAACTCGACCGCAGTGATATCGCGTGGACGTGCCAGATCCAGCTTGATGTCTTCTTCGATACGACCCGGACCTGCAGTCATCACCACCACACGATCTGACAACATCACGGCTTCCTCCACCGCATGCGTGACAAACACGACAGTCACCTTGGTACGTTCCCAGATCTCCAGCAAATCCTGTTGCAGCTTTTCACGTGTCAACGCATCCAGCGCACCGAAGGGTTCATCCATCAACAAGACTTCACAGTCGTTCGCCAGCACGCGGGCAATCGCTACGCGCTGTTTCATACCACCGGACAACTGCCCCGGATAGTAATTGGCAAACTTGGTCAGGCCCACCATATCGGTGTAATAGGCAGACAGCTCTTCCAGCTTGGCCTTGGGCAGATTGCGCTGACGCTGCCCGAAGCCTATGTTTTCTTTCACGGTCAGCCACGGGAACAAGCCATAATCCTGGAACACCATGCCGCGCTCCGGGCTCGGCCCGTCAATCGGCATGCCATACATATTCGCGCTGCCGGAAGACGTGGTCTCGAATCCCGCCATGATGCGCAACAGGGTCGATTTACCGCAACCCGAAGCACCGATCAGGCACACGAACTCGCCCTTGTTGATGGTCAGGTTCACTTCACGCAAAGCCTGCACGGTTTGTCCGCCTATCGAAAAAACCTTGCTGACGCCCTTGATATCTATCGCCGGTAAAGGACGACGTTCGGAGTAAGTATCAGACATGATGTTGCGGGCTCCATTTGAGTAAATAATTGTTGATGGCGACCAGCACACGATCCGTGCTGTAACCAACGATGCCGATCACGACCATGCCTGCAATCACCAGGTCGGTACGCGACAACATGCGACCATCCATAATCACAGCGCCCAGGCCTTCCGGTACACCGGTCATTTCACCCACCACGATCAGGATCCAGGCAAAGCCGTGCCCTAGGCGCAAGCCATTCAGGATGGACGGCATCGCCGCAGGCAGTACCACCTGGCGGAACAAGGATGAGCCATTACATCCCAGCATCAAGGCCGCTTCAAACAAACGATTGTCGACTGCCTTCACACCAAAGGTCGTGTTGAAAACAATCGGATAAAACGCACCGAGGAATACCAGGAAAATCGCGGCGTTCGGGCCGATGCCGAAGAAGATCATCGACAGCGGCAACCACGCAGTCACCGGTACCGGACGCAGCAACTGCAAGGTCGGATCGAGCAAATCGCGAATGACCTTGATACGGCCAATCAGCAAACCGAGCGGAATACCGACCAGCGCGGCGGCGAAGAATCCACCGTAGACGCGCGTGACCGATTTCCACAAATGCAGCGGCAGCGTTTCGCTGAAGGCATCATCGTAGATACCGCCGAATGCGAAGTCGTACAACATCAGGCCAACATCCTTGGGTAGCGGAATCAACTGCGTACCCGATGCCTTGACACCTACATGCCAGCCCACCAGCAAGAGCAAAGGCACAATCAATGGGGTCAGCCAACTTTTGATACGCGGCCAAAACTCCGGCCTGACAACTTTCATCGGTAACTCGACGGTTTGTTCCACGATAAATCCTTCCAGATAAAACTATTTAACTCGCTGCTTGAATCTTTAATTCACCCTTACGGCTTACTTCACTTGCTGATTGAAACTGGCATCAATGAACTTGCCGTAATCAGGCAACTGGCGGATTTGTTTCTTGTCCAGCATTTGCGAACCGTAGTACTTGGCGCGTTTGATCCAGTCTTCATCCAGCTTCCATGTCAGCTCGACGTTAGGAGCAGCCAATTCCACGACCTTCGCAGGCAAACCCAGTTTTTGTTCAGACATCTCGACAAAAGCGGCGCGATTTGCCATCGCATACTCGGTAGCCTGGCGATGGATCTTCAGGAAAACCTTGATCAGTTCCTGCTTGTTTTTCAGGTTGTCAGCATGTGTAGTCATCACCATGTTCACGGTGCCGGTCGGGGTCGAATACGGATACTCGACTATCTTGCCGATGCCACGGCTGACACTGATCGAAGGACCTGGTTCTGCACCGACAAAAGCATCGATATCGTTACGTTCCAATGCCGAAGCCATTTCGCTGAAAGAGACGCGCACCGGCTTGATATCCTTGACCGTCATGCCTTCCTGCTTGAGGCGATCAAGGATCACCACTTCTTGCGTGGAACCAGGCAGGATGCCGACACGCTGGCCTTTCAAATCCTTGATCGAAGCGATCTTGCTGTCAGCACGTGCCACCACTGCCATGCCGCGATTACACTGTGCCGCAACGATCACGACCGGCTCACCTGCTGCTGCGCCCAGCGTCGCTGCTGCCAGGCCATAGGTACCAAAATCGACCGACTTGGTCACGACCGCATTCTTGCCATCGGTCGGTGTTTCAAACGGAATCACTTCTATCTTGTAGCCCGGTGGTGTGAACTTATCGTAGAAGTAAGGCGTGATGCCATGCATCAGTTTAAGAGTGCCGACACGGATCACCTGATCCGCTGCCAGTGCTGAGGTAGACGCTGCTGCACAGACAAACGATGCTGCAATCAGGGAGGCAATAAATTTTCTGCGTGGGTGCATGGCTGATCCTTATTAAGTTGACGAGTAAGCGCGCATTCGGCCTGCCAACACCAGATCGGTAATTAGAATACCTTCTTGTGTACAAGCTTAACTACGTCATAGCAAGGTCTGTGCCACTACGATTTTTCACCAAATAGTCGACGAAATACTGACTAGATACAGAGGGGAATGATGTCTTGCGCAGGATAAAAGCAGAGGGAGTCGCGGTGGTGCGTTATTGCACCGCTTGGGTGCGCGCTGCCGGAGATGGTGGCATAAAGAAGAATGAAAGGTATTTTCCGGGCACGAAATGCGGAAACATCTGCGCTTCTATTTGCGTGGAATCACCGGCAGTATTATTCGCGATGGCATAACTGGTGAATGATGCAAGGTCTGGTTCGCCACCACAGGCGACACCTCGTTCAATATATCGCGCCCCGTATTCGGATTACGATCGTATCGCGGGAAATTACTGCTGCTAATCTCTACACGGATTTGATGACCACGTTTAAACAACATGCTGGTGGGCCAAAGTTCCACCGTTATTTCGCTTGGGTCAGAATTTGCGGCATAACTGCGACGCAAGATCCCATCAGAAATATTGTAGGCAGCCCCGTCTGGATGGACGTCGACGAGCTTGACGGTAAAGTCAGTATTGCTCGCTGATGTTTGTACAAACAATATGGCGCTGATTGGCCCGGTAACCTCGACCTCCTCCACCAGAGGCGGAGTAGAGTAAACAAGGACATCACTCCGGATTTCGACATCGTTCTGTTTCACCATGCCAGCGCGGGGCCCAAGCATAGCGCCACCACGCGAAGGAACCGGATGTGCGGGATCATAACGATATGAATCTTTAAGCGCTTTTACGGGAAGGTCGGGGAGTAATTTTCCATCTCCTTGCAAACCGTTAGCCTTGCCGTCGCCTTGGAGATAAAAAGCTGTATGACGTGCGCGCGCCAATGGCCACGCCGGCTCATCCCGCCAGACATTTTCACCCATGACATACAAACGGACTGGGGCATTGAGGGTTGCAGCCAGGGGCTGCCCGAGCAAATGATGGTCGAACCATGGAATGCTTGGCGCCAGACTCGCTGCGCGATAACTTTCTGGCGCAAGCCCGTCTGGAAATATGATGGGATCGGCATGCGTCCACGGCCCAATAATAAGTCGGCTGTCTTGTGCAACACGTCCGATGGATGAATGCTGCAAGGACATGAAATCCCGGAGCTGTGTGGGTAAAAACGGATCTGACCACCCCGCCATCAAAAGTACCGGCGCTCTCGCGTTGGCGGCCCGATCCGTACCATCTATGGAAGTCCAATACGCGCTGCCAGGCTGCGCAGTTGCCCAATCGTTGAAAAAGGGAATGTCGCCGACGGCCCTATCGTCAGCCTCGATCAATGGAAAGCCGTTAAATCCTTTTTCCAAGGCCTGGAAAGAAGGATCTTCGTCCTCCTTGCCACGGCTACGAACCGCCCAGAATAGTGCCGACTCCAATGAAAATGCGCCGCCCGGATGGAACATCGTTCCGAAATCCGTACTGGCGATTTGGATGTTCAATGCCAACACGCCAGGCTGATCCGCAAGCACCCATTGGGTATAGCCAAATGCGGAACCTCCCCACATGCCAAGGCGGCCATCGAACCAGGGCTGTCGTGCCAACCATTGAAGGGTTTCGATGCCATCCTGGCGCTCGGAACGAAGCGGATAAAATTCACCGCCGGACCTGTAACGCCCACGCGTCCCTTGTATTACTACCGTATAACCTCGACCGGCCCAAAAACTTGCCACGGCCTCCATCGCCATATCATTTTTCCAAGTCTTGCTAACGGGAATACGAACCAGGATGGTGGGCGTCCTGCCGTCCACTTTGGGCCGGTAAACGCTCGCAAGCAATTCAACACCGTCGGAAGTAATGATTGATATATCGCGATCAACGGATACTGCGTATTCAGCCGGGCGTACGCCCTCACGTGGAAGAAATTTGTAGTTCACGAATGCCTGGCATCCGCATAGGACTGCCGTCATCACGAACAACAAAGTAAAGCGGAAAGCCTTCAAGTCGGAACCCTTACATCCAGTCCCAGGCCAGGTTTGCCTCCCGTCGCAAACTCCAATATCCCGCCATGACCGAACATAAGGGGCTGTTCCACTACGTCATGCGCCAGCAAATGCGTGCCAAATGCGCCTTCCTGCGCAATCAAAATATCGCGGCCTTGATTTGCAATCGTTAACGCAGCCCTCGTCAATACGCTGGTCTCACCGACATGGGCGCCGACGATCAGCCCAAAACCTGCTTCGCGTATGGCCGACAACATATCCAGCGAACGCAAGATGCCGCCCATCTTGGAAATGCGCAAGTTCACGATCCAGTGTTGCCGATCTTCTTCAAAGTCACCAATCTGATCCAGCCGCAACAGGCTTTCGTCCAGGATGACTTTCGTTCCCAAAGCCACCGCAACTTGACGCAAAGCCTGTGGACTACCGGTACGTATCGGTTCCTCGAGTCCCATAAAAGCAAAATTCAATGCCTTCATATGCAGGACTGCACTCGCCACGTCCGGCCACAGGTTATTTGCATCGGCGCGCACTCTTCCTGCGGGAACGCCCGTTGCGCGCAAGACGGCAATCTTCTGCATGTCCAGCTCAAGGTTGCCGGAAAGCTTGATCTTAAAATCGGTAAAACCATTTGCGAGATAGCGCTCGAGCTGCTTCTGGAAACTTGCCGCTGACGCATCACCGAGCACGGCCGTATATAAAAAATTTCCGCAGAGTTCAGGCAAGCCCAGCAACTTTTCGATGGAGCAATTTTTTTCTATAGCCAGTGCATCCAATATTGCCAACTCAACCGCAGACCATGCGGCTGGATTGACATCCAGCGATACGCGATTCGTTTCTACCCACATGCGCAAGGCATCCACGCTGTCGATCTCCGCCATCCAGGCATCCTGATGTTTTGCGACAAAAGCCAATGCGGACTCCAGGCTCTCGCCGCTCACATACTCACGTGGACATCCCTCGCCAACGCCGGTGACACCGGTCGCGGTCGCACACTGCACCCACAAAGTCTGCGTAGCCGCACGTTCGGCAGAAGCATGCTTGAACGCTTCCCGAAACGGTATGTCGAGAATCGATGGGCTAATCCGTAGTAATTTCATAAGTGGCATTGGTGATGTGAGGTGCGAAATCGAAAGGAAAATCCTTCAGATATGCGACGGCAATAGTTTTGAACTGCCCTTCGCGCTGTCCCTGCGCGACACAGTGCCGCTTGTAGGCATCACCGGTACCCGGCGATAACCAGTGGACACTGATGTCTCCCAAACGCAAGCTTTCACGCTTGGCCTGGTACTCGAGATTAAGTGCGGCGAGCTTTGCATCTACCAGAATCGCCAGGGTATCGGCCGGAGGCAGGGTCTCGATGTCACCGGCTTCGACATAAAGTCGGTAACGGGCGTGCGTCTCGTCCGCAAGCATCATGAGGAAATGAGCTTGTCTGCCCAGGACCTGCATCGCGCTACTCACTGCCGCCAACACCTGGGACTCGTAAAGTTTTTCGCCGGTGATGCTGGTGACGCCTTTGCCTTTTTGGACGAAACGCAATAAAGGTGTCCGATGCAGGACTCCGGTAACCTCAACCAAATCATTAATAAAATAACGATACAAGCCTGATGGCGTGGTGACTATGACATAGTAGAGCCCACCCTTGCGCACCTCATCGAGGGTAAGGAATTCAGCTTGCCCCCTATCCCATTTTTCACGTTCCACGAACTCAAAGAAATGGGTGTCGAGCGTCGGGAATCCGCTTCCTGAAGAGCGACCTAAGGTGATGGTGCCGCGAAATTCGCTGGAAACATAGCCCAACTCCAGTATCTTGGTATGCGACGCGAGTTCCTGCTGCAAGGCGGCAGCCGCTACCCCTGCACCAGCACAGGTCCAGGAAACGATCAAATGTAGTTCAGGCCATAAGTCGGCAAGACGTTCGCGGGTATCCATACGCGCCAGTTCGCCGGCACGGATGGCATTGGCAAACAGGCGCGGCGCCACTGCAGCTGCAACGTCGGCGGACAAATCAGCCATGAGAAAAAAACCGCCGTTCCGTATATCGCTAATCAGTTGCTCACGATACTCACGATAGATCTTCATCAAGGCAAGCAAGGTAGAAGGATTCGCCGCCCCAATATAGCTGATGTCCCGGCGTTCCAGCGCGAGCCGCAAGATCAGGAGGTACTTGAGGCGGCTGTCAGCGATGCCCAATACCTGATACGGCAGCACAAACCTGTTTCGTATAGAGCCTGCGGTACTACGGGAGACCACCCCTGACGCGGAACCGTAAGGTTTGCCGTTAGGAAGAGTCCCTTCACTGGCCGGACTGGTAAGGGCAAGTATGCTGCCGGCAAATCCTTGCGGATAGTTCCGATGCTGGAACGCTACCGCTGTGCGCTGAATACGTCGCAGAGCGGACAGGTGCGTCGATATCAGCGGCAAGTCCTTGGGCTTGCCGGTGGTGCCGCTGGTTCGCATATAACACAATGGTGGCGACGCAGTCAGCGCAGCCTCGCCATGATCAATTTCGGCCTCTATGAAGCTGCGCAAACCTTCGAATTCGCATACCGGCACATTCCTGACGTAGTCTTGATAAACCCCGATCTTCTCGAATCCGTGTTCGCGTCCGAAACGGGTCGTCTGGTTATCCGCAAGAATACGCTCCAGCAACCGACGCTGTACTTTCATCGGATTACGCGCCATCCATGCGATACGTGCGCCCTGTCGCCAGGCGGTGGCGCGGAGGTAAAGTGCGATCAGGTTAAGTGTCATTGCGACGTCGGAAAGGAGAAATCATCTGGGCCCAGAAACCTTTGGGGTAAGTCCGATCCGGAATACCAATATCGTCCACAGGACTAGGCAACTTCCAGGTACCGAATAGCAGATCGTAAATAATGGTGGTGTTACCAAAATTACAGTAGGCAGTTTCCGGGTCGCGGGCATGATGCCAGCGATGGGTTTCCGCGCTACCCACTATATAGTTGAGCCATCCATAGCGCAGCTCCAGATTACTGTGCTGGAAAAATCCGTTAACGGAATAAAAAACGAAATAGCCTGCCAGTACCTCAGGCGCGACGCCGAGCAGCAAGAAAGGGATCGTATCCAGGCAAAACTGCAACACTTTTTCGAATGGGTGAAAGCGCCCGACGTTAAGGGTATAGAGGATGTCCGGGGAATGGTGTACTTCATGCAGGCGCCATAGAAACATGTATTTATGCGCAGCACGATGTAACCAGTACCGCATTAAATCCACTATCAGCACCATAAACAATATCTGCGCGAGCAAAGGCCAGTCGCGTGGCCAGGGCATATCCGTTAAATGCTGGTTGGCCCAGGCCGCCACATACAGCACACCGATCAGTCCCAGGAGCCTGGCGACCGCAATCTGCACCAAACCTAAAAATGCAGCATCCGCAATCACATCGGACTTCTTTGGGCGCCAGTCAGAACGCGCCGGGAAAAACCATTCAAGGACGACGATCATGATACCTGACAGCACAACCGGGACATATGCAGCAGCAACCGGCTCGCTTCCGAGCGACAGCAAATGAAAATATGTCCACACAGCCGTCACCAAAGTGACGGGATACCAGACATAGGAAAGCCAAACCTTCATGCGCAGTTGTCCTTTGCTCGCAAATGAAAAATAGCCAGAGTCAATATGAATGCAGCAAGTACAACATGAAACATGGCAGGAATCCAGCTGGTGAACCAGGCCATCGCGTCCGTCACCGTCAACCCGATCATGATGCGCAATAAAGAACCTGCCATATAGATGGTGCCCAGCGCCATCAACCAGCGACCGACACGGGAATTTGGCCGAAGCTTACCACTACCCAATCGCCACGCGGCCCGGTACATGAAGGCAAGCATAAGTAACTGTATGGATAACAGCAGCGCATAGGGCAGCGAACTACCCTGGAAATCGCCGAACGCTGGTAAAGCCGCAAGCGGGAACCAATACTGGACGGCCTGCCCGACAACCCGGACAAGAAAAAGCGAGGCCAGCAGATAAAGTAAATTTGAGTAGCGGACAAGATCGGAGCGATCAGGTCGTGTTTCTGGAAAATGCATCGTTATAGAATTTTTAGTTTATTAATTAGTATTCTGATCGTCAGCACAAACTTGCAAAGCAACTTCACATAATGCCCAGAATTAGAAATAAGAATTATCTTAATTTTAGATATTCACCCATCCACACCATCAAATAACCGATGGCATCTGACATATGCCTCCAAGAAAAAACTTAGGCAAGGAACACCTCCCGTTTTTCCCGACCTGTCGAAAAGAACAAATCAGGACAAATTAGCGATCCGCGATCATGCCTTATAGTTGCAAATAAAAGATCCCATAAATATGGGAAGAATAAATTATTAATTTCAGTTGGTACATTAGACAACCGCATGCGGCAAGGCCCTTTTGTTTGCATGCCTGCTTCTGATCATAACGGCCTTCCTGACTAGTCACATACATAACAAAAGCCGCAGTGTTCACACATCTGCGGCTTTTTAAGCAAACCTAGATCGAATTACATTTTTTCAAAAATCCCCGCTGCTCCCATCCCGGTACCAACGCACATCGTCACCATCCCGTACTTCAGGTTTTTGCGGCGCAGTGCATGCACCACGGTAGCCGAGCGGATCGCACCGGTCGCACCCAATGGATGACCCAGCGCAATCGCGCCACCCATAGGATTGACCTTGGACGGATCGAGCCCCAGGTCCTGTATAACGGCTAAAGCCTGTGCAGCAAAGGCTTCATTCAATTCTATCCAGTCCATCTGGTCCTGCTTCAGGCCTGCAGCGCGCAAGGCGGCAGGAATTGCTTCTTTCGGCCCTATGCCCATGATCTCCGGCGGCACACCGCGCACGGCGAAGGAAACGAAGCGTGCCAGTGGGGTCAGGTTGAATTGCTTGAGGATTTTTTCACTGACCAGGATCAGTGCACCTGCACCATCCGAAGTTTGCGAGCTGTTGCCTGCGGTGACCGAACCCTTCGGTGAAAACACCGGACGCAGTTTCGCCAGCGCTTCCAGATTGGTATCGGCACGTGCGCCTTCATCCATATTCACCAGGCGCGTAGTAACGTCGATCTGGCCACTGGAGAGATTCGGGAAACGTTCGACGATCTCGACTGCCGTCATTTCATTATTGAATTCTCCGCTTTGCTGCGCCGCCAATGCTTTCAGGTGTGAATTCAGCGCAAACTGATCTTGTGCTTCGCGGCTGACTTTCCATTGTGTCGCGACTTTCTCTGCCGTCAGGCCCATGCCGTAGGCCATGCCTATGTTTTCTTCCTTGAAGATGCCCATATTCATCGAAGGATGATGGCCCATCATAGGCACCATGGACATGGACTCGGCACCGGCAGCGATCATGACATCAGCTTCACCCACGCGGATACGATCAGCCGCCATGGCAATCGCGGTCAGGCCGGATGCGCAATAACGATTCACGGTGACGCCGCCGACGGTCTTCGGCAAACCTGCCAGCAGCACGCCCATGCGGGCCATGTTCAAACCCTGCTCTGCTTCCGGGAAAGAACAGCCGACGATGGCATCTTCGATCAGGTTCGGATCCAGCGAAGGCACTTGCGACAACGCCGATTGCAAGGCATGCACCAACAAATCATCCGGCCGCGTATTCTTGAACATCCCGCGTGGTGCCTTGCCGATAGGTGTACGCGTTGCAGCAACGATGTATGCATCTTGAAGTTGTTTACTCATCTTATGCTCCTGATCAGTTACGCACGGGCTTGCCGGTTTGCATCATGCCCATGATGCGTTCCTGCGTTTTAGGGTTGTTCAGCAATTCCATAAATGCCTTGCGCTCATGATCAAGCAGCCATTGCTCATCGACCAGGCTGTTCTGTTCTATGTCACCGCCGCTGACAACTTCCGCAATCATCATGCCGAGCTTGTAATCGTGTGCCGAGATGAAACCTCCATCACGCATATTGAGGAGCTGCGCACCTATCGTCGCCAGGCCGTATCTACCGGTCAATGGCACCAGTGCTTTGCGTGGCGCACGATAGCCAGCGTCAAACATGGCGCGTGCCTGCGTCTTCGCGATGTGCAGCAGTTCATAGGCATTGAAGACGATGATGTCATCGCTCTTCAGGTAACCCATGGTTTGCGCTTCCAGTGCGGAACGCGAGACGGCAGCCGTGGCTGCATTCATGTAGTAGTTTTTCAGGAATTGCAGGATGTCGTTACCGCGCGCATCATTGGCGGCACGTGCAGCAGCTTCTTTCAAGCCACCACCGGCCGGGATCAGGCCAACGCCTACTTCAACCAGGCCGATGTAGGACTCTATCGAAGCGACGCGTTTAGCTGCATGCAATAGCAATTCGCAGCCACCGCCCAGCGCCAGTCCGGCGACCGCCGCAACCACCGGCACATTCGCATATTTCAATGCCTGGTGTGCCTGCTGCAGTTTAACGACTTCCGGTTCTATCGCTTTCACACCGCCGGACATGAAGAGCGGCAGCATGGATTGCAAGTCGGCGCCAGCCGAGAAAGCACCACCTTCGGCAGCATCCGCGTGCCAGATGACCAGGCCTTTGTAGTTCTGCTCTGCTTCTTCTATTGCACGCTTGATGCCTGCGGTGACGCCGGCACCGATGACGTGCATTTTTGTTTTGAAGGACAGAATGAGGACTTCATCATCCTGATGCCAGATGCGTACCGATTCATCTTCAAATACGGTGGTACCTGCTGTCTGACCATTCGCACCATTGTCGCCGACCAGTGCAGCACGGAAGGCCTGACGCTGATAGACCGGGAGATTGGAACGCGGAATGTTTTTCTTTTGCTTGGGCGACCATGAACCATCTGCCGCATGCACGCCATTGCGTCCGTCGAATACCCAGGCCGGCAACGGCGCATTGCTGAGCGCCTTGCCTGCGTCTATGTCTTCCTTGACCCAGGTGGCGATCTGTTGCCAGCCCGCGGCTTGCCAGGTTTCGAACGGGCCATTATTCCAGCCAAAGCCCCAGCGCAAGGCGAAGTCTATATCGCGTGCGTTGTCGGCGATGGCTTCCAGATGCACGGCGATGTAGTGGAAGGCATCGCGGAAGATAGCCCACAGGAATTGCGCTTGTGGATTGCTGGAATCATGCAGCGCTTTCATGCGCTTGGCCGGATCTTTTTCTTTCAGGATACGACCGACCAGGTCATCTGCCTTGCCGCCACCGGCGACGTAATCTGCTTTCGCCGGATCTATGCGCAGGATATCCTTGCCGACTTTTTTATAAAACCCGGCACCGGCTTTTTGTCCGAGTGCGCCGCCACCTATCAGCTTGGTGAGGATGTCCGGCGTTTTATATACCGGGAAGAAAGGATCGTCCTGCAAGGTGTTTTGCATGGTGGTGATCACATGCGCCATGGTGTCGAGACCGACCACATCGGCAGTGCGGAAGGTGCCTGATTTGGCACGTCCCAGCTTGCTACCGGTCAGGTCATCCACCACGTCCACGGTGAGGCCAAATTTTTCGGCTTCATGCATGGTAGCCAGCATGCCAAAGATACCGACGCGATTGGCAATGAAGTTAGGCGTATCGTAAGCACGCACCACGCCCTTGCCCAGGGTCGAAGTGAGGAAGCCTTCCAGCTGATCGAGGATTTCCGCTTTGGTCGCCGCGGTAGGAATCAATTCCACCAAATGCATATAGCGCGGCGGGTTGAAGAAGTGCACACCGCAGAAACGGGCTTTCAAATCTGCCGCGAAGCCTTCCGACAATGCGGTGATGGATAAACCTGAAGTGTTCGAAGCAAAGATGGTGTTTGCGCCTATATGCGGAGCGACCTTTTTATACAGGTCATGCTTCCAGTCCATACGTTCGGCGATTGCTTCTATGATCAGGTCGCAATCCTTGAGCTTTTCCAGGTCATCTTCGTAGTTCGCGACTTCTATCAAAGGCGCGTAATCAACGTTAGCCAATGGTGCCGGGCTGAGTTTTTTAAGGTTCTCGATCGCACGCAAGACGATGCCGTTTTTCGGGCCTTCCTTGGCTGGCAGGTCGAACAATATGACCGGCACTTTGGCATTCACGCAATGCGCGGCAATTTGTGCGCCCATCACGCCTGCGCCCAATACGGCGACTTTCCTGACGATGAAATTTGACATGCCTAAACCTCTCAATGAGTAATGCGTACGCTGGTTTCAGTCGTAACGAGCTGGTCTCAAGTTCAAAACAATTCGGCATCCAGTGCCATCAGGCTGGCCGAACCGGCGCGTGCCTGGCGTATCAGCATCGCGGTTTCAGGCAGCAGGCGGGCGAAGTAAAAGCGCGCTGTCGCCAGCTTGGATTTATAGAATGGATCGCTGTCATCCTGCTTGGCCAATGCGATCTTTGCCATTTGTGCAAAGAAGTAGGCATACACCAGATGCCCTGCCACGCGCAGATAAGGCACGGCCGCAGCGCCAACTTCATCCGGATTCTGGAACGCTTTCATGCCGATTTCCATCGTCAGCTTGGTGACCTTGTCTGCGAGATCGGCCAATGGCGTGATGAATTCCGACATTGCTTCGTCGGTGCCGTTCTCTTCAATGAAGGCTTGTATCTTGGCACCGAATTTACGCAGCTTGGCACCGTTATCCAGCAGGATTTTCCGGCCCAGCAAATCCAGTGACTGGATGGTATTCGTACCTTCGTAAATCATATTGATGCGCGAATCACGTACGTATTGCTCCATGCCCCATTCGGAAATGAAGCCATGACCGCCATACACTTGCATCGCTTCCGAAGTCGATATCCAGCCATTGTCGGTGAGGAAGGCTTTGATGATAGGTGTCAACAATGCGACTTCATCCACTGCTTCGGCGCGCACCGCTTCGTCCGGATGATTCAATTCCTTGTCGATCTGCAACGCAACGTAGGAGCTGAACGCGCGACCACCTTCGGCATACGCTTTGGCGGTCAGCAGCATGCGACGTACATCCGGATGCACGATGATGGGATCCGCCGGTTTGTCGGTTGCCTTGGGACCGGTCAGGCTGCGCATTTGCAGGCGGTCTTTCGCGTAGACCAGCGCATTCTGATAAGCCACTTCGGTCAGGCCCAGCGATTGCATACCGACGCCGAGGCGTGCCGCATTCATCATCACGAACATCGCATTCAAGCCTTTGTTCGGTTCGCCTATCAGCCAGCCGGTAGCACCATCGATATTCATCTGGCAGGTCGCATTGCCGTGTATGCCCATCTTTTCTTCCAGTGCACCGCAGAAGATAGGATTGCGCGCGCCCAGCTTGCCATCCGCATCCGGCAGGAATTTGGGCACGATGAACAATGAAATACCTTTGGTGCCTTCCGGTGCATCCGGCAAGCGTGCCAGCACCAGATGCAGGATGTTGGCCGCCATGTCGTGCTCGCCAGCGGAAATAAAGATTTTGCTGCCTGTGATTTTGTACGAGCCATCTGCCTGCGGTACAGCCTTGGAACGCAGCAGGCCAAGATCGGTACCGCATTGCGCTTCCGTCAGGCACATGGTACCGGTCCATTCGCCGGACACCAATTTCGGCAGGTAAAGTGCTTTTTGCTGTTCGGTGCCGTGTGCGTACAGACACTCATACGCGCCGTGCGACAAACCCGGATACATGGTCCAGGCCTGGTTCGACGAATTCAGCATTTCATAAAAGGAATTCTGCAAGACCATAGGCAAGCCCTGTCCACCATATTCGGGATCGCAGGTCAGCGAAGGCCAGCCGGCAGCCACGTATTGCTCGTAGGCGGCTTTGAAACCTTTGGGTGGAGTAACTTCGTGTGTAGTGCTATCCAGTTTGCAACCTTCACGGTCGCCACTATGGTTCAGCGGAAACAGGACTTCGGAGGTGAACTTGCCGCCTTCTTCCAGTACCTGGTTGATGATGTCGGCGTCGATCTCAGCATGCTTGGGTAAAACCTTCAATTCATCTGCAACATGAAGTAATTCGTGCAGCACAAATTGCATATCGCGCAACGGTGCAATGTATTGACCCATAAACGTCTCCTCGCGGCTGATTTAATGATTTGCTAGTTCAATACTAGCGCATGACGGCGATTTTGACTGCGCCCCGCCGCCATCTTATTGATTTGTTTTATCCAGCAAGCGGCGATCACGCTTGGTCGGCCGGCCCTTGATACCGAGGCCGGGTTCCTTGAAAAATTTGCGCTGATCCGCTTCCTGCTGTCGCTGTATAACGCTTTGTTCGGTTTCCGCATAGAGTTTTTGCGCCATTTCAGCCGAACCGCGCACATCGGATAAAGCCTGCACGACGACTTCCCATTCGGTCGAACCGTTATCGATCTGCAGCAGGTCGCCGCATTTGACGGTACGTGCCGGCTTGATCCGCTCCCGCTCCAGCTTCACTTTACCCTTGTCAACGGCATCGGTCGCCAGCGTTCGTGTCTTGAAGAAACGCGCAGCCCACAACCATTTATCCAAACGCACATTTTCTGTCGCCATCGTGCTTCGTACCCGTCTGCCAGTAAAACACCATTGTAGCCAGCTATGAAAACAGGCGTCACATCAGCTTTGCACCGCGCGATTCGCAATGTTAAAAAATACGTATGTTTGAGGTGTCATGAGGTAATCTGCGCATTGCAAGAATAAAAATACGGTACAGAAATGTTATCAATAATGCATTTATGCCAGCCTTCTTTGAAATGGACTGAAAATTGACAGCTGATACCCGCCAACTCAAAACCTGGCTCGCCGCCACCGCCCGCAAGGATGGCGACGCCTTCCGCCAGCTCTACGATGCAACTTCTTCGAAACTGTTTGGCTTTGCGCTGCGTATATTAGTTAAGCGCGAACTGGCGGAAGAAGTCATACAGGAAAGTTTTGTCAGCATCTGGAACAACGCGGCCAGCTACCAGGCCGGTTTGGCCGCGCCGATGACCTGGATGACAACCATAGTGCGTAACAAGGCATTCGATACCTTGCGCCGCCTGGATGGCGCGGTGGAAATCGATGCCGACAATTTTGACAAGGAAGTCATGGACGCATTGGAAAGTGTAGATCCAACTCCGATCGAAGCATTGCAGATCTCGGATGAGTCGAAGGCTTTGGCGCGCTGCTTTGCCAAGCTGGAAAGCCTGCACCGGCAAGCCATTGCACTGGCGTTTTACCATGACCTCTCGCATAGCGAAGTCGCTGAACAATTAGCACTGCCGATAGGCACCGTAAAAACCTGGGTACGACGCGGACTGGAAAAACTGCGCCTGTGCCTGACTAAACTGGAGGGCGTATGAGTATCCGGCAAAACGTCCGGCAAAATGCCACCTTGCGTGAAATGCTGGCTGCTGAATATGCACTCGGTACGCTCAAGGGTGGTGCTCGTCGACGCCTGGAATCATGGTTGCCGGAAGATGCTGCGCTCAGGTTCGCCATCAGCGAATGGCAGGATAGGCTCAATCCGCTATCCGAATTCGCAACACCGGTACAACCATCGCCGGAAGTCTGGCGCGCCATCTCGAAACAGATAGGCTTGAAGAAAGCCGAACAGCAACACCGCAAATCCTTCTGGCTGAACCTGCGCGAAGACCTCAGCTTCTGGCGCGGCCTTGGCATGACTTCAACTGCGTTGGCAACTGTGCTGATCGCCGTTTTGCTGACGCGACAACCGGAAGTCGCCGTGCCGCAAGCACCGATGTTCGTCGCCACGCTGACCAACGAGCAGGCAGAGCCTATCGCGCTGGTGACCGGCGATGCGCATAATCACAAAATGGTCATCAAGGTTGTGACACGCCAGGCGGTAGCTGAAGACAAGAGTCTGGAATTGTGGGCCGTACCGAAAGACGGGGCGCCACGGTCACTCGGCCTGATCGCCGCCGATGGTACGGTGACCTTGCCTATGCCAGCGGGATCTACGCCGGACTCGATTCCTTTGCTGGCGGTCACACTGGAACCGAAAGGTGGCTCGCCGAATCCGAACGGTCCGACCGGACCTATCGTCTTCAAAGGCGCATGGCTGCATATCTAAGTCAGACAGTTTAGTGATATGAAAAAAGCGGGCCTCGTAATGAGGCCCGCTTTTTTACTTGGGTTGCTGCACAAACAAACGCATAAAACTGGCAATGCTGGCGATCGCTGCAAAAACTGCCCCCAGCCCCAGTGCCAGCGTTTCGCCGTGTTGCGTCGAGATGATGAAACAGAAAGCGACCAAAGCCGCGCCGGATGCCTGCCCCAGCAAGCGCGAGGTGGCCACCACACCGCTGGCGCTGCCACCGCGCTCAGGTGGCGCACTACTCATGATGGCGCGCAAATTAGGCGCCTGGAAGAAGCCGAAGCCTATGCCACACACCGCCATACGCCAGCATATGCCGAACACGGACACATCAGGCGACATCAGTATCAGTGAAACCATGCCCGCTGACAGCACGGACAAACCGATACCGCCCAGTAAGCCTGGTGGATAGTGATCGCTCAGACGCCCTGCTATCGGTGCCATGATGCCGACCAGTACCGCCCACGGCGTAATCAGGAAACCGGTTTCTATCGCCGAGCGGCCGAGCACGGATTCAAAGTAAAACGGCAGCGAAACGAAGGCCAGGCTTTGCGTCGCAAAAGTGCAGACAGCCGTCAACGCAGACAAAGTGAATAGCGGACGGCGAAACAAATCCACCGGCAACATAGGCGCTGCATGTCCCTTTTGCCGACGTAGCAGGAGGATGAAGAAAACCAGTGCGCCGAATAATTCCAGCGCCACAGTTCTGGCATCGCTGAGATGCGCGCCTTCGCCGATGGCCAGGATGAGCAAACCGAAAGCACCGGCGTTGTAGATGGCAGTCAGCGCATCGAATTTATGCGTCGCGCGTCGGGTGTGCGGCAAGACCTTGCGCGCCAGGAAGTAGGCAAACAAACCCAGCGGTACATTGACGGCAAACAGCCATGGCCAGGACCAGACCGACAGAATCAGCGAAGCAGTAGTCGGACCGACGGCAAACGCCACCGCCACCACCAGCGCATTGGTACCCAGGCCGCGGCCCAACATGCGCGCCGGATAAATCGAACGCAGCAAGGCGGTGTTGACACCCATAATCGCACTGGCACCGACGCCCTGGAAGAAGCGCGCAATGACCAGGGTAGGCAAAGACCAGGCGTATGCGCAAGCCAGCGAAGCCGCTGTGAAGAGAAGCAAGCCAAAGATGGCAATGCGGCGATAGCCGAGGATCTCCCCAAGCGCCGCGAACGGCAGCAAGGTCGCCACCATCGCCAGCTGATAGATATTCACGATCCAGACTGAATCAGCCGGAGTCGCATTCAATTGCAAGGCCATAGACGGTAAGGCGGTATTCGCAATGGCGGTATCCAGCGACGCCATGCCGACCCCGATCGCGACCGAAACAATGGCCCAGCGCCTCTCGTTTTCCGGCAAGCCGTCCTGCTCCGTCACTTCCTGCTGTACTGCTGCACTACTCTGCGTGGACATATAGCTCTAACCCATTAATCGGTAGTCTAAATAATTGTGGCGCCGATAACATTGATCATATATTCAATGTATATCAGCGCCACGTCACTGGGCGTAGTGTAAATCTATTTTGAATTGCGCGTCGGCGACGCCTATGAAATGCTGTCGATAGACGGTGGAAAGTGGGACTTACGCTTGCTGGCGGCAATCTGCGTGCCGGGGAGGCATGACGCTACTCGTTCGATTTACCCCAGGTCATGACACGCATCAGGTTTTTATAAATGAAGTAGGAGAAGCGATAGAAGATGCGTTTGTACAGAGGGATGTTGGCATACTCTTCCCAATTCATCACCACCCCATCGGCTATGCCCTGCTCTATCTGTACACGCAGCTTTTGCGCGAACTCGGTATCCAGCACCACCACATTCGCTTCCTGATTCAGGAACAGGCTGAAACCATCGCAATTACTCGACCCCACGGTGGCCCAGGTATCATCGATGACGGCGACCTTGCCGTGCAAATGCGTCTTCCGGTATTCGACAATCTTGACGCCGGCTTTCAGCAAGCGACGATAAAAGGAACGTGCGACCACATCCTGGAAGCGATAGTGGCCTATCCCCAGCAGCAAGGTCACATCAACCCCACGCATCGCGGCCTGAGCCAGGCCGTTACGCAGTTTGCGGCCGGGTGCGAAGTAAGGATTCGCCAGCAAGGCGGAGTGGCGTGCGGTACCCAATGCTTTCAGGTAGGCGGCTTGTATCGTGCGCCGATGTCGCAAATTGTCGCGCATCACCAGGCCGGCGATCATGGGGCCGCGTGCATCGCTGGGCTTATTCTGGCGCAATTCCCTGAAGGTAGCCCAGCGCGTACGCCAGCTCAGGCTACCAAGGCGCGCCCAATGCACCGCGACTTCCCAATGGATGGTTGCGACCAATGGCCCGGTCACGCGTACCGCAAAATCCCAGCGTGGTGCCGGCAAGGCGATGTTCACATCGCCATCGTCGTGCATATCGTCGACGATGTTCAAGCCGCCAAGAAAAGCTTCCACGCGATCAACTACGCACACCTTGCGATGCATGCGGGCGATGCCGCGGATAAAGAGTGGATTAAAGCTGCGATGCTCGACGCCGTTCTTTTGGAATTCCCTGTGCAGCAAGGCGGATTCCTTGTTGCCGGTGCCCAGCCAGTCGGTCAGCACATTCACGATAACGCCGCGTTGCGCGGCCCGTATCAATGCGTCCTTGACCAGCTTCGAAGTCACGTCATCAGCAAAAATATACGTCTCGAGATAGATTTCCTGATTCGCTTTTTCGAATGCCGCGATCAGCGCCGGGAAGTATTCAGCGCCACAATGCAGGAGCTCGATATCGTTATTGCCCGTGAAGCTGACTGAACGCATAAGCGGAGGTGCCTTGCTTTGAATGATTGGTTGTGAAGTTGGCTGCAATACAGGCCCGGATACACCAACGAGCCTGTGCCAACTGCTTTATAAGGCCGTAGCTGTAGCTACTGCCCTGCCGCTCTGTCGACGGCCTGTCTAACCATATGCTATTTCAAGCGCAGGGTGGCGACCAGGGGCGCGTGGTCAGACAACTTCGCCCAGATCGCTCCATGCAAGACTTCCGCTGATTCTACTTTGAAACCGCGCACATAAATCCGGTCCAGCCGTAAAAATGGCATCGCAGCCGGAAAAGTACGTGCCGGTTGTATTTTCGGGCCGCGACCGGCCAGTTGTCGGATATAGGTACCAAAGCCGCGTTTTACGAGGTTCTCGTCATATACCTCGTGCACACCCAGGCGCGCACGCAGCTCTTCGCTGAGGTCATTGCTCCAGTCATTGAAGTCACCGGCAATAATCAAGGGCTCATCCTTTTGCGCCGAGCTGGTGACGGCTTCGATCAAGGCTTCAGTCTGGCGTTTACGGCTGCCGGCAAACAAGCCCAGATGGATGACGAAGCAATGTACTTCCGCTTCCGGTGCACGCACCACGCAATGCAGGATGCCGCGTGATTCGTATTTGTGGTCTGAGATATTCTGATTGCGTGACGACAGGATCGGATAGCAACTCAACAAGGCATTGCCATGGTGCCCGTGGTCATACACCGCGTTCATGCCGTAAGCACATTCGTGCGAATCACCGGCGAGGAAATCCTGCTGTGACAATTCCGGCCAGTCGGTCGCATGTTTCAGCGCGTGCAGGTCATGCCGCCCCTGCACTTCCTGCAGGAACAGCACATCGGACTTCATGCTATTGATCGCCTGCTTGAGTGCATGTATTCGCGGGCGACTGCCGAATGAGGACACGCCTTTGTGGATGTTGTACGTCGTGATACGTAATTGCATGCTGTTGTATGGCCTAAGTCTTAAACAAAAGATAAAAACCGAAACCCGTCAGATGAAACGATATCCGTATCAAATCGTCATATGCATGGGGAGCTGCAAAATCGCTTCGGCATTTGACGAAGAAAAACACTTGTCAGCAGCCTCTCGGTGCGGCAACCAAATAAAATTCAGGTGCTCGCGCGGAGCCAACACGATCGGTATGTCGCGCGGAACTTGCAAACCGAATACATGCTCGGTATTGCGCGTCACGCCCGGTGCATAACGATGGCGCCACACAGGATAGATGTCGTAAACGTTGGAAAGTTGCCAGTCCTGTAAATTTTCCAGCGGGACACCGGGAAATTTTGCAGCTGTCGACGCAGGCTCAGATAAATTCTGTACAACAATTCCTGTTTCCTCCGCCACTTCTCTGACAGCGGTTTCCAGCAAGAGTTCGCCTTCTTCATCCTTGGAGCCGGTCACCGATTGCCAGAACCCGGGCCGGTCGGCGCGTTCTATCAGCAATACCTCCATTTCAGCGGTATGGATGACAACCAGGACAGATTCGGGGATTTTGTATTGCACAGTCATTGCAGATTGTTTCTTTCTGACCGCAAACGATAGGAAATAAAAAGATGCAAAAAAGGCGCGGAACTCCGCGCCTTTTTATTATGCCGCAAAAACGTGATTACGCTTTGACCGCAGGTTCTACATTGCGCAGGCGGATGTGCAATTCGCGCAATTGCTTTTCATCCACTTCCGACGGCGCTTGTGTTAACAGGCATTGTGCGCGCTGGGTTTTCGGGAAAGCGATCACGTCACGGATCGATTCTGCACCGGTCATCATGGTAACGATACGATCCAGGCCGAAAGCCAGGCCGCCATGCGGCGGCGCGCCGTATTGCAATGCGTCGAGCAGGAAGCCGAATTTCAGTTGCGCTTCTTCGGCACCGATCTTCAATGCACGGAATACCTTGCTCTGTACGTCGGCACGGTGGATACGGACCGAACCGCCGCCCAATTCCCAGCCGTTCAAGACCATATCGTAGGCTTTGGCGATACATTTGCCAGGATCGGTTTCCATCAAATCTTCGTGGCCGTCTTTTGGCGCGGTGAATGGATGATGGGTAGCCGACCAGCGCTGGTTTTCTTCGTCGAATTCGAACATAGGGAAATCGACGACCCACAATGGACGCCATTCGTCATCGAACAAACCGCTCTTCTTGCCGAAATCACTGTGACCGACTTTGACGCGCAAGGCACCGATTGCATCGTTGACGACTTTCGCTTTATCAGCACCGAAGAAAATCAGGTCGCCGTCTTCGGCACCGGTTGCTGCGATGATTTTTGCCAATGCTTCGTCATGGATGTTTTTGACGATAGGCGATTGCAAGCCGTCACGGCCTTTGGCTTTTTCGTTGACCTTGATGTATGCCAGGCCTTTCGCGCCATAGATAGCGACGAACTGCGTGTAGGCATCGATCTCGGAACGTGGCATCGCGCCGCCGCCCGGAACGCGCAAGCCGACTACGCGGCCGCCTTCCATATTCGCTGCACCGGAGAATACTTTGAATTCGACATCTTTCATGATGTCGGTGAGGTCGGTGAATGCGAGCTTGACGCGCATATCCGGTTTGTCGGAACCGTACAGGCCCATCGCTGTTGCGTAATCCATTACCGGGAACGGGTTAGGCAAATCAACATCAAGCGCGTTCTTGAAGACCAGGCGGATCATGCCTTCGAACAGGTCACGGATTTCCTGTTCGTTCATGAACGAAGTTTCGCAATCGATCTGGGTAAATTCAGGCTGGCGATCAGCACGCAAATCTTCGTCGCGGAAGCATTTGGTGATTTGGTAGTAACGATCGAAGTTGGCAACCATCAGCAATTGTTTGAACAATTGCGGCGATTGCGGCAAGGCGAAGAAGTGACCGGCGTTGACACGTGATGGCACCAGGTAATCACGTGCGCCTTCCGGGGTCGACTTGGTCAGCATCGGTGTTTCGATATCGATGAAGCCTTGCGCGTCGAGGAATTTACGCACTTCCATCGTGACCTTGTAACGCAGGCGCAGATTGTTTTGCATTTGCGGACGACGCAGGTCCAGCACGCGATGTGTCAGGCGTGTGGTTTCCGACAGGTTGTCATCATCCAGCTGGAACGGTGGCGTGACCGAAGCGTTCAACACTTCGAGCTCATGCGCCAATACTTCGATCTTGCCCGAAGTCAGGTTGCTGTTGCTGGTGCCATCAGGACGGCTACGTACGACACCGGTGATGCGCAGGCAGAATTCATTACGTACTGCTTCGGCTGCCTTGAATACATCGACGCGATCCGGATCGCATACGACTTGCACCAGGCCTTCGCGATCGCGCAGGTCGATGAAGATAACGCCGCCGTGGTCACGACGACGATGTACCCAGCCGCACAGGCTGACGGTTTGGTCGAGCAGCGCTTCAGAAGTAAGGCCGCAGTAATGAGTTCGCATTGACATAGTGAATTTCCAGTTTCAGGTTCTTTTGATTCAATCGCTGTTACGCGATCGTTAATTATTGTGGGGTATCGTTCGCTTGCGTTTGATTCGGATCAATGATGAGTTTCTTTTCAAAATGTTCCGGAGTCACAACGCCCATGGAGACGATGTATTTCAATGCTTCGTCGACATTCATGTCGAGCTCTACTGTTTCGGCACGCGGCACCATCAGGAAGAAACCCGAGGTCGGATTCGGCGTGGTTGGCACATACACGCTGACGTAGTCGCCCACCAGATGGTTACGCACATCACCACCCGGCGCGCCGGTCAGGAACGCGATGGTCCAGGCGCCCTTGCGTGGATATTCAATCAGCAAGGCTTTACGGAATGCATTGCCGGATGAAGAAAACAAGGTATCCGAGACTTGCTTGACGCTGGAGTAAATCGTATTGAATACAGGAATGCGATGCAGGATGGATTCCCACAGTGCGACGACGCGATTACCGATGAAGTTACGTGTAGCCAGGCCGGTCAGGAAGATAACCAGCAAGGTCAATATCGTGCCGAGGCCGGGAATCGCAAAGCCAAACAAGGCTTCCGGCCGCCAGCGCGCCGGCAGCAGGAGCAGCGATTGATCCATCGTACCGACGATCAGATTCAATACCCATAAGGTAATTGCGAGTGGAACGAGGATCAGCAAGCCGGTAATAAAATATTTACGCATGATTTTCTACCGTAAGAATCGCACCGGATAATCCCGGCCCGATAAATTTATCAAGAGTCAGACTTTGTTGCAGCAGGTGCCGCAGCCGTTGCAGGCGCCGCCGGTGCCGGAGCTGCCGCCGCGCTATCGGATTTGGCAGCATCACTGCCTGCAGTATTCGACACCGCAGGCGCAGTCGTGCCACCCTGGCCGCCACGGAAATCGGTCACATACCAGCCGGTGCCCTTCAGCTGGAAACCAGCCGCTGTCAGTTGTTTTTTGAAAGTCGCCTTGCCGCAAGTCGGGCAATCGGTCAGCACCGGGTCAGATATCTTTTGCAATACATCTTTGGCAAAACCACACGCTTCGCAGCGGTACGCATAAATCGGCATGAAAAAATTCCCGCAAAAATCATCCAAAACCCTGAATTATAAAGGTTTTCTGCCCCGATTTACCGGGGACTTGTAACTGTAGCGCCCCGCCAGCCGTGACTTTCGCCCTAAAAGGCGTCCATTAGCAGGAAAGTACCGGCCTCGCGCTGGTAACTATCAATCAGCGGCACCAGGCGGCGGAAGTGTTCGGTCTGGCAATGCTCATCCAAAGCTTGTCGATCTGGCCACTCTTCGATAAAGACGAAATGGCCGGGATCCTTTTGATCGATATAAAGATTGTACGAAATGCAATCCTTTTCCAGGCGCGTTTTTGCGACCAATTCTTCATACAAGGGGCGCACCGTAGCGATGAATTCAGGCCGGATGAAATCCTGCGCGATCACTTTCAGCATGCGCACGCCCTCATTTTACTTGGCACGGATTTCGGTCCAGATGCGGTTCAGTGCGCGACGCTGCTTGCTATTCAAATCTTTCAGCATTTCCAGTTTCGCAGCTTCGGCCTTGTCCGGGAAGATCGCAGGATTTTTCGCGATTTCCGGTTTGATAAATGGCAAGGCGGCGCTGTTTGGATTGCCAGTGCCGATCAGGTTCGTCAATTCGGCAGAATTTTTGCCGTCGAGGATCAGGTTGATGAATTGATGTGCGAGCTCAGGACGCGGTGCGTCTTTCGGTATCACCAGGCTATCCAGCGACATCGCCGCGCCTTCTTTTGGCAAGGCGTGGCGAATACGGAATTTACGGCCGGCCTTCTGTGCATCCTGGTCAGCCTGGAAGATATCGCTGGAATAACCATGTACCAGCCAGATATCGCCGACCGTCAAACCCTTGATGTAGCTGGTGCCGTTGAATGCGGCCCAGTAAGGCTTGGCTTTCAGGATCACGTTCTTCGCTTCCTGCCAGTGCTTTTCATCGGTATCGTTGACCGAGTAGCCGAGATACTTCAAGGCAGCAGCCATCAATTCATTGGCCGAATCCAGCACCGTTACCTTGCCTTTGATTTTCGCCAGGATGGCCGGATCGAAAATCGCCGCCCAGCTATCCACCGGGATACCGAGTTCCTTCATTTTTTGCTCGTTGTAACCAAGCAAAGTGATGGTGTATGCATACGGCACCGAGTACTGATTTCCCTTATCGAAATCGGTATTCAGGTATTGCGGATTCAGGTTCTTGAAATTCGCCAGCTTGCTCTTGTCCAGCGGCTGCAATGCGCCCTGCTTAATCAGCGACTGCAAGGCATTTCCGGTCGGCACGATCAGGTCGTAACCTTTGGCACCGGCGGCCAGCTTGGCCAGCATCTCTTCATTGTCACCGTAGTAGCTTTGTACCAATTGGCATTTGCATGCCGCCTCGAAACGCTGCACGGTTTCGGCTGCAATATAGTTATTCCAGTTGTACAAATGCAGCTTGCCTTGCGCCTGCGCGGAAACGGCAATCAGTGACAGCGACAGGATGGCGAATAATTTTTTCATGGCAGATCCAAAGAAAAAGTCAGGAACGGAATGCATTCGGGGAAAGCTTGGAAGCGATCACTATCAGGAACAAAGTCAGTGCCATCAGCAAGGTGGAAACCGCATTTACTTCCGGCGTCACGGCAATCTTGATCATCGAATAGATTTGCAGCGGCAAGGTCGATGTATTTGCACCGGCAGTAAAGAAGGTAATCACAAAATCGTCGATCGACAAGGTAAACGCCATCAGCGCACCGGCCACCACGCCCGGCATGATCAGCGGCAAGGTGACGCGACGGAAAGCTTGCCACGGCGTTGCACCACAATCGCGCGCAGCTTCGGTCAGGCTCTCATCCATGCCGCTCAGGCGCGAACGCACGACGATGGCAACGAAGCCCATGCTGAAGGCGATATGCGCCAGCGTCACCGACAACATGCCCAAAGTCAGGTTCAGCATCACAAAGAAAATCAGCAATGAGACGCCAACCAGGATTTCCGGAATCGCAATCGGCGTCAGCACCAGCACCTGCAGCAAACGGATTTTGTAACGATGCAAGGCAAAGCCCGCCATCGTACCCAGCAGCGTCGAGACCGCGCTCGAAACCAAAGCAATGATCAGCGAATTGCCGGCGGCGCGCAGCATTTCTTCATTCGCAAACAAGGTGCGATACCAATCCAGCGTAAAGCCGACCCATTCGGCATTCAGGCGTGAATCATTAAAGGAATACACCACCACGATCGCCAGCGGCACATACAGGAAGGCATACACCAGCACCGCAGCCAGCGTCAGTCCTATTGAATGCGGACGTGTCTTATGCATGCTGCCTCCGGCGTGGACGCGCGAGCAAGGCGGCGAAACCGGCAGCTGCCAGCGCAGCAACCGTCAACATGATGGACAACACGCTACCGAAAGGCCAGTCGCGCGAATCGAGGAATTGCTGCTTGATGACATTACCGATCATGATGCCGCCGGTGCCACCGAGGATGTCGGACACCGCAAAGATACCCAGTGCAGGAATGAAGACCAGCGCCGCACCGGCATAAATGCCCGGCAGGGAAAGTGGGAAGGTGACGCGCCAGAATGTCTGCCATTTACCGGCGCCCAGATCCTGCGCTGCATCCAGCAAGGCAGGATCATGCTTCTCAAGATTCGCGTACAGCGGCAAGACCATGAAAGGCAGGTGTACATACACAAGGCCGACGATCACCGCGAAAGCGCTATACAGCAAAGTCACGGGTTCGAAACCAAAGACATCGAGCACCGCATTCAAGCCGCGCGTCAAAGCCGATTGCGGCCCGAGCAAAATCATCCATGCATAAATACGGATCAGGAAGTTGCTCCAGAACGGCAGGATCACCAGCAAGACCAGCAGGTTGCGCCATTTCTGCGGACTGCGCGCAATCAGTAAGGCCAGCGGATAAGCCATCGCCAGGCATACCAGGGTGGTGATGACAGCAAACAGCAGCGACTTCAGGAAGATCGCCGTGTAAATAAAATCGGTAAAGAAAGGTGTGAAGCTTTCCAGCGTCAGGTCCAGCGCACCAGTCTCATCGAACAAAGGTGCCAGTCCGCCGTAATCGCCGGGGAAGCGGAATGCGGCAAACGCCATGATCAGCGTCGGAACGGCAAAGAAAACGATCAGGTACAACAGTGGCGGTCCGCTGATCAACCAGCGCGCCAGACCACCCTTGCCGCTCACCGGCTTGCTTGTCGCAGGTGTAGCCACTGCGTCAGACATGAGCCGCTTCCGGCAGGAAATGCCCGGCATCGACACGCCACGCCACATCCACCGCATCGCCGACTTCAAAGAAGCGCGGACGACCGATAGCCGAATTTGCCAGCATGGTTTCTATGCGTACGCCGCCTTCGGTTTCGACGATGTAAACCGTCACGCCGCCCATATACAGCAATTCTTTGACGTAACCATCAAAGTGATTCTCGTCCGCCACGCCGCGTACGATCTCGGCGCTGACCTGGGTTTTTTCCGGACGCAAGGCAATCGTGCCTTTGCTGCCGACCGTGACACCCGGCGAAGTAAAGGCCTTGACCTCACCCATGCCCGGCACATCCAGCCACATCATGTCGCCATTGATCTTGGTCACGACGCCATCAAACAAATTACAGGTGCCGATAAAATCAGCGACGAAACGGCTGCGCGGATAGCTATAAATACGGGTAGGTTCATCCAGCTGCTCGACCTGCCCCTTGTTCATCACCGCAATCCGGTGCGACAAAGCCAGCGCTTCAGCCTGGTCATGCGTGACATAGATAAAGGTAATACCGACTTCTTTTTGCAGGTTAATCAGCTCGATCTGCATCTGTTCGCGCAACTGCGCGTCGAGTGCCGACAAAGGCTCATCCAGCAACAGCAACTTGGGACGCGTCACCAGCGCCCGCGCTATTGACACGCGTTGACGCTGGCCGCCAGACAGTTCGTGCGGATAACGTGCAGCGAAACCGGTAAGGCGCACATCTTCCAGCGCTTCTTCGACTTTTTTCTGGATCTCGGCTTTAGGGGTATTCGCCATTTCCAGCGGGAAGGCAATATTGCCACCCACCGTCATGTGCGGGAACAAAGCGTAGTTCTGGAATACGGTACGCACCGGACGCTGCTCAGGCGGCACGCCTGTGAGGTCGACGCCATCCAGCAGGATCTGCCCTGCATCAGGCACATCGAAGCCTGCGATCATGCGCAAGAGTGTCGTTTTACCGCAGCCCGAAGGTCCGAGCAAAGTGAAGAACTCACCGGCCTCTATCGAGAGACTGATGTTGTCGACTACGGTGTTGTCGCCGAAGCGACGAATGAGATTGCGAATTTCGAGGAGCGCCATCTTGTCCTGGGCCGGGCTGCAAGGGATAGATACAAAAACCGGGGCAATTGTAGCAAATAGCGCGCCTGATTTCTCAAAAATGGCACATCAGAACCAAGACTGTCGCGGCCACCGGCCATACTGGCAAGTCCGGCTGGCTTGAAATCGCCGGGCAGACTCAGCTCGCAGCGCGACGGGCGGCCTCGATATCGCTCAGGAACCGCTCTTTATCGCGCGGGGAAATCAGCAACATCCTGCCCTTGCCGTAATCAATGCGCAGGCGATCCAGCGATAGCGCCGGACTGGAAAGCGGGTTATTGCTGGGTGTGATGCTTTTGATATCAGCCAGTGGGACGACCCATTTGAACGGGCCGCTTTGTGCCAGCAGGCGGGATGCTTCCAGTGTGTAACGCGTTGACAACAGCAACCAGGCGGGCAAACCGAAGCCTACAGCCGCGACCAGCGACGCAATCAGGATTGCACCCGGCGTATTGGAAAGCATGGTCTGCCCGGCTGAATACAAGGAAGCCAGCGCAGCGAAAGCGAGTACGACGAACAACCAGACATCAACTTTGGAACGATAGACCGTAGGCATTACTGCTCCCCTGCAGATACCGCCTTACTGCGTTATCCACCTATAAAGGTAAAGAACACCAGCGTCAAAATCCCGCCGGCAACCAGGCCGCCACCAAAGTAAACGGCGACGCCGAGCAAGAGATTAGTGCGCTTCTGTTCTTCCAGCAACCGTCTGATCAGTTCTGTATTGTCATGCTGGGGTTGCGATACTTGGGTCAAAGCCTGATGTGCCAGCCTCGGCAATTGCGGCAGCAGCTTGCTGTAACGCGGTGCTTCGGCTTTCAGGTTTTCCCACAAACCACGCCAGCCGACCTGCTCATTCATCCAATTTTCCAGATAAGGCTTAGCCGTTTTCCACAAATCCAGTTCCGGATCGAGCTGGCGTCCGAGTCCTTCAACGTTCAGCAAAGTCTTTTGCAGGAGCACCAGTTGCGGCTGCACTTCGACATTGAAGCGGCGTGAGGTCTGGAACAGGCGCAACAAGACCTGGCCGAATGAAATTTCGCTCAAGGGCCGGTCAAAGATGGGTTCGCAGCAAGCCCGCACTGCCGACTCCAGTTCGTCCACACGCGTTTCTTTCGGCGCCCAGCCGGATTCGATATGTGCCTCAGCGACGCGCTTGTAATCACGACGGAAGAAGGCAAGGAAGTTTTGCGACAGGTAGTCTTTGTCGAAATCGTTCAGCGTGCCGACGATACCGAAATCCAGTGCGATATAACGACCGAAGGTTGCAGGCTCTACCGAAACCTGGATATTCCCCGGATGCATATCGGCATGGAAGAAACCATCGCGGAAGACTTGCGTGAAGAAAATCTCCACGCCATCGCGCGACAATTTTTTCAAATCAACGCCGGCGGCAATCAATCTATCGGTTTGCGAAATCGGGATGCCGACCATACGCTCCATCACGATGACCGAAGTCGAGCAGTAATCCCAAAACATTTCCGGTACGACCAGCAAATTGGATTCGGCAAAGTTGCGGCGCAACTGGCTGCCGTTCGCCGCCTCGCGCATCAGGTCGAGCTCGTCATGCAGGTATTTATCGAATTCGGCGACCACTTCTTTCGGCTTCAGGCGTTTGCCATCGGCCCACATACGCTCGACCAGGCCGGCCAGGATGTGCATCAGTGCGACGTCTTCATCGATTGATTTCTTGATGCCGGGGCGCAGCACCTTGATCGCCACCGCAGTGCCGTTTTTCAGGCGACCGAAATGGACTTGCGCAATCGAGGCGGATGCCACCGGTACCGGATCGAATTCGGCAAACAGGACATCCGGATGTGCACCCAGCGACTTGATGATTTGTGCAATCGCCAGCTCGGACGAGAAAGGCGGCACGCGATCCTGCAGGCGCGCCAGTTCATCGGCGATGTCGATAGGCATCAGGTCGCGGCGTGTCGACAGCACCTGGCCGAATTTAACGAAGATAGGGCCGAGGTCTTCCAGCGCTCGCCGCAAGCGGATCGCGCGTGGCGCCGACAGGTCGCGCCAGAACATGACTTGATTGATAAATCTGGCAGTCCGCGGAATCGCCAATCCCGAGATGGCGATCTCGTCGAGTCCGTAACGCAGCGCGACACGGATGATTTTCAAGACGCGAAGAAATTTCAATATCATTGCTTACTGCCCTTCAGCTTTTCGATCCGCTTCGCGAGTCGTGCCACGTCGTCACGCAAGCGGGTCACTTCTGCGGTGAAGCCGGCGACCGCCTGCGGACGGATTAATAGGGGATTTTCTTCCAGAAAGTATTCGGCGATGTTTTCAGTCACCGACTGATGCAAGGCTTTGGCCGTATTCACAGCACTATGTGCGCCGGCCACGATACGGGTGGCAGCGATATCACCGACGACCTTGCTCAGGTCGTCTTCTGCTTCCCAGCGCAAGGATTGGCTCAGTTGCGAAATAGTATTGGCAAAATCGGCATCGCCTTCAATTTTGACATATGAAAACGCGCGCTCCCGGTTCTGCATGATCAGCGGCAGGTCGGACATTTGCATGCGTATCGTCACGGTCGGCATGTCATCCGCGCCAGCCGTCTCCACCATGCCATCAGCGCTGACTTTCAGGCGCACTGCCAGCACACCGCCGTCCAGCACCGCCACCTTGCCGGCATGCGGCATCAGCTTGGCACGGGCCCACGCTTCCTGCGCAAGCAGGTGGTTAATCGCGGCAGGGAATATGTTGGCAGGGGAAAGAGATGTCATCGTCAAAAAATAAAGCCGCCGGTGAACCATTCACGGGCGGCTTCAAGTTTAGCAGTTTGCTGCGTGGCGTCGCTAACTATCTACATGGCGAGTCGGAGTTGACTGACTGCCGGATAGCGCAATTCCCCGCTTTTATTGCGGTAATTATTGCGGTAATTGCTGGATACCAGCCAAAACCCAACCGCCATTGCCATTAATTGGCTTGGACAGGTTCCATGCTTCGGTGAACGGTTCGGTCGGTGCGTAATCAGCTTCACGGATAAGGCCTGTGAACTTGATGCTGGCGACGTAATCATTGCCAACTGTCTCTACACCGTAGAACTCGCCATCCAGTGTCACGACATCGGTTACGTTTGGTGTCGCGCCACGTTCCTGCAATTGCAATTTCAGTTCTGCAAACATTTCCGGCGTGGTGAATTCACGGATATCGTTGATATCAGCTTTATCCCATGCAGCTTGCAAGCGGATGAAATAGGTTTTTGCGTTACGCACAAACGATTCCACATCGAAATCAGCTGGCAAATCATTTGCCGCGCCGTATGCAGCACCGGATGCCATAGGCGCTGCCGATTGCAGGGCCGATGGTTGGTTCGCTTGCTGATTGATGCCCGAACCGATATCAGGTGTACTGTTTTTTGCCGAGTAACCATTCGCAAACGAAGGTTGCGCGCCATTGCCAGCGTTTTTGCCTTTGATCATGCGGTAGATGAACATCGCTGCGAAAGCGAACAGGGCAACCATCAGGATGGTGCTGATCATGCTGGCAAATGCGCCGCCGATACCCAGGTGCGACAACAGTGCGCCCAGGCCCAGGCCGAGCAATGCACCGCCGAGGATGCTTTTCATCATGCTAGGTTTGGCTGCTGCAGCTGCGCCCGCGCCAGCCGCAGCTGGTGCCGCTGCAGGTTTGGCAGCGTTGCTGGCCGACGAAGATTGAGCCGGAGCCGGACGCTGGAAGCTTTGCGATTGCTTACCGAAAGAACCGCCGCCGCCCATACGCTTGGCTTCCGCTTCTACAGCGATGAAGGTCATCGAACTGACCATCACTGCGACTGCCAAAAGTAATTTCTTCATAATGCTCGTCTCCTAGAGTTTAATACCGGTGTGCAATGCCGCCACGCCGGCTGTCAAATTGAAATACTCGACTCTTTCAAGCCCAGCATCCTGCATCATTTTTTTCAGTGTTTCCTGATCCGGATGCATGCGGATCGATTCAGCCAGATACCGGTAACTCTCGGCATCACCTGCAATACGCTTGCCCAACCACGGCAACACTGAAAACGAATACACGTCATACGGCTTTTGCAATGGTTCCCATACCTTCGAGAACTCCAGCACCAGCAACTTGCCGCCGGGCTTCAATACGCGCCGCATTTCCGCCAGCGCCACATCCTTATGCGTCATATTGCGCAAACCGAAAGCGACACTGACACGATCAAAATAGTTATCGGGGAAAGGCAATTTCTCCGCATCACACAAGGATGTTGGGGTGATCAAGCCTTTATTCAACAGTCGATCGCGCCCGACCCGCAACATCGACTCATTAATATCAGTCAGCCAGACTTCTCCACTGCTACCGGCCTGACGTGCAAACGCCTTGGCCAGGTCGCCCGTGCCGCCGGCAATATCCAGCACTTTGAAACCGGGACGCACACCAGCCTGGGCAATCGTGAATGTTTTCCATAAACGATGCAGGCCCGCCGACATGAAGTCGTTCATCACGTCATATTTGGCCGCGACGGAATGAAACACTTCCGCGACCTTGTGGACTTTCTCTTCTTCAGCGACGGTTTGATAACCGAAATGTGTGGAATTTGTCATAGCTAGCCAATTACATTATACAAGCGTTATTGAGATGTGAAGAAAACGTTAAAAATTATTTTTACTTGCCGATACTGCAAGAAAATTTAGTAACAAAGCTGTGCGCAAAGCCAATGAAATCAATGACTTCCGCAACCAGAGCCGCCGGTAACAGCCTTGCTCATCGGCGCATCGCGTCCGCTTTCACGTGTAAACCCGGCCGCTTCAAGGCGACGCAGATAGTCTTCCCACAGGGCATCTTTATCGGTGCCGAGGTGGTACAGATACTCCCACGAAAAGATGCCGGTATCGTGACCATCCGAGAAAGAAGGTTTGATCGCGTAATTGCCGACCGGTTCAACGCCGGTGATTTCCACATTGCGCTGACCGGTCTGCAAGGTTTCCTGTCCCGGGCCGTGACCGCGCACTTCAGCCGACGGCGACCAGACGCGCATCAGTTCAAAAGGCAAGGAAAATGCGGCACCGTCATCGAATTCGATTTCAAGTACGCGCGATTGCTTGCGCACCGTCAAACCTGTGGGTTGCGGTGCAGGAGGTGTTTGTTTGGAACCAGCCATGATCATCTCTCGTTCAGGGGTAAAGTGCAGGCGGCAAGCATACCGCCGATTGAATGTTCGATTGCCTGAGTATGAATTTATCAGGCACTGCAGGAAGCGTATCGTACTACCGCCTCGCGCAATGCAGGCAACAAGGCGCGACGTTGCATCAGTATATCGTCCGCAGTCTGGCGCTGAGTCGCCGCCCAGACGGGATTCGGGAAATGTGCATCGTCGGTAAAACGAGGAATCAGGTGCCAGTGCAGATGCGGCACCATATTGCCGAGGCTGGCAAGATTGATCTTCTCCGGCTGCATGACTTCGCGCAGTGCGCTTTCGACCTGACACACGGTCCGCATCAAAACCGAACGTTCTTCCGGTTTCAGATCCGTCATTTCCGGCACATGCGCATTCCAGATCACGCGGCAGAAACCCGGGTAGTTGGCATCGGCAATCAGCACGATGCGCAACTGTTCATTGCGGAACAGTACTTCCCCGCCGCTTTCCTCACATAACTCGCACGCCGCCATGCTTACACCAGCACGCGTTCGATACCGCCGTTGTTGGCACGGTCAACGTATTCAGGCAACCAGTTAGGTCCGAGCAAATGCTTGGCCATTTCGACCACGATGTAATCGGCGGTGGTGTCCGAGTCTTCGTTGTAACGCGACAAGCCTTGCAGGCAGGACGGGCATGAAGTCAGGATCTTGACGTCGCCGGTGAAACCGTCGCCGCGCAATTTATCCGCACCCTTGGTCATTTCCTCTTCCTTGCGGAAACGCACCTGGGTCGAGATATCAGGACGCGTCACAGCCAGCGTACCGGACTCGCCGCAGCAGCGATCATTCTTCTCGATCTTTTGGTCGTCAACAGTCGTGATCAATGCATTCACCGTTTTCAACGGGTCCTGCAACTTCATCGGGCTGTGGCAAGGGTCGTGGTACATGTAGCGTACGCCGTTCACGCCTTCCAGCTTCACGCCTTTTTCCATCAGGTATTCATGGATATCGACGATGCGGCAACCCGGGAAAATTTTCTCGAATTCATAGCCTTGCAACTGGTCGTAGCAAGTACCGCAAGAAACGATGACGGTTTTAATATCCAGATAATTCAACGTATTGGCCATGCGATGGAACAGCACGCGATTATCGGTGATGATTTTTTCCGCCTTGTCGTAATTGCCGGAACCGCGTTGCGGATAACCGCAGCACAGGTAGCCTGGCGGCAAGACGGTCTGCACGCCGACATTCCACAACATCGCCTGCGTTGCCAGGCCGACCTGCGAGAACAGGCGCTCTGATCCGCAACCCGGGAAATAAAACACGGCTTCGGTATCCATCGTCGTGGTCTTCGGATCACGGATGATAGGCACGACTTTATCGTCTTCGATATCCAGCAAGGCACGCGCGGTTTTCTTCGGCAGGTTACCCGGCATCTTCTTGTTGATGAAGTGGATGACCTGTTCCTTGATAGGCGGCTTGCCGACTGTCGCACGCGGTGCGGAAGTCTGCTTCTTCGCCAGCTTTTTCAGGACGTCATGACCGAAGCGCTGCGCCTTGTAGCCCCAACCTATCATGACCTGGCGCGTCGCATTGATGGTCGCCGGATCGGTCGCGTTCAGGAAGAACATCGATGCTGCCGTGCCCGGATTGAAGGACTTCTTGTTCATCTTGCGCAGCAGGTTGCGCATATTCATCGAGACATCACCGAAGTCGATATCGACCGGGCAAGGTGTCAGGCATTTATGGCAGACCGTGCAGTGATCGGCCACGTCTTCGAATTCTTCCCAATGCTTGATCGAGATACCGCGGCGGGTCTGCTCTTCATACAGGAAGGCTTCCACCAGCAACGATGTTGCGAGGATTTTGTTACGTGGCGAATACAGCAGGTTCGCACGCGGCACATGGGTCGCACACACCGGTTTGCATTTGCCGCAGCGCAGGCAATCCTTGACGCTGTTGGCAATCGCACCGATATCGCTCTGTTGCATGATCAGCGATTCATGGCCCATCAAGCCGAACGATGGTGTGTAAGCATTGCGCAAATCTGCGCTCAGCTCGGACATATCCATCAGCTTGCCTTTGTTGAAGTGACCTTCCGGATCGATGCGTCGTTTGTACGAACGGAAATCGGCCAGTTCTGCTTCAGTCAGGAATTCAAGTTTGGTAATACCAATACCGTGCTCACCGGAAATCACGCCGTTCAACGAGCGTGCAAGCGCCATGATGCGCGCCACCGCAGCATGCGCATCCTGCAGCATCTGGTAGTGATCGGAATTGACCGGGATGTTGGTGTGCACATTGCCGTCACCTGCGTGCATATGCAGCGCGACGAAGACGCGACCACGCAAGACACGTTTATGGATCGCCGTCGCCTCTTCCAGGATCAGGCGGAACGATGCGCCACTGAATACCTGGCGCAGCGGCGCACGGATTTCAGTTTTCCACGACACACGTATGGTGCGGTCTTGAATGACATCGAACAGGGTCGCGTCCGGCTGCACAATCAATCGCTCTTCGAATACCGGCGAGAGTTGTTCCAGGCCCAGCAAATTCAACTCATCCTTTGCAATACGCAAGGGTTGGTCGAGATTGTCCAGCATGTAGGTCCAGCGTGCATTGGCGGCGGCGATCAAATCTTCCGCCTGGTGCACGCGGTCTTCCAGCAATTCTGCGGCCGGGATATCGTCACCTTCCGCATCGTCGCTCTTGCCCAGCGGCAGATTGCCCTTGGCGAAGAAGGTGTGCAACTCTTCCAGCAATTGCAGCTTGTTGCGGATCGACAGTTCAACGTTGATGCGTTCGATACCGTCCGAATACTCACCCATGCGATCCAGCGGGATCACGACGTCTTCATTGATTTTGAAAGCGTTGGTATGTTTGGAAATGGCGGCGGTACGCGCACGATCAAGCCAGAATTTTTTGCGGGCTTCCGGGCTGACAGCGACAAAACCTTCGCCGACACGGGTATTCGCCAGGCGCACGACTTCGGATGCGGCTTGCGCGACGGCGTTTTCATCGTCGCCGACGATATCGCCGAACAAAGCCATCTTCGGCAAGATGCCGCGTTTGGATTTGGTTGCATAACCAACCGCACGCAGATAGCGTTCATCCAGATGCTCAAGGCCGGCCAGGATAGCGCCGCCCTTTTTGGTTTCAGCATCAAGGAAATCCTTGATCTCGACTATCGATGGAATCGCATCGCGCGAATGACCAAAGAATTCCAGGCACACGGTGCGCGTGTGCTTCGGCATTTTGTGCAAGATCCAGCGGGCCGATGTAATCAGGCCGTCGCAACCTTCTTTTTGCACGCCCGGCAAACCGGACAGGAATTTATCGGTCACGTCCTTGCCCAGGCCTTCCTTGCGGAAGGTGCGGCCGGCGATTTCCAGCGTTTCGCTCTTGAAAGGCTGGTTGACGCGGCCCTTCTCGGCCGGATGCGTCCATTCCAGTTTGAACTTGGCGACCGGTGCATCATGGATCTTGCCGAGGTTGTGCTCGAGGCGAGTGACTTCCAGCCAGTCGCCATTCGGATCCACCATGCGCCAGCTGGCCAGGTTGTCGAGCGCAGTGCCCCACAACACGGCTTTCTTGCCACCGGCATTCATTGCGATATTGCCGCCTATGCACGAAGCTTCGGCCGAGGTCGGATCAACCGCAAACACGAAGCCGGCTTTTTCTGCGGCATCGGAAACCCGTTTGGTGACGACACCAGCGCCTGAGTAGATGGTCGCGTATTCGCGGTCCACACCTGGCAACATGGTCATTTCAACTGCGCCCAACGCTTCCAGTTTTTCAGTATTGATGACAGCCGACATCGGCGTCAGCGGCACTGCGCCACCGGTATAACCGGTACCGCCGCCGCGCGGGATGATGGTCAGGCCGAGTTCGATGCAAGCTTTGACCAGGCCGGCCATCTCATCTTCGCTGTCAGGCGTCAACACCACGAACGGATATTCGACACGCCAGTCGGTGGCGTCGGTCACGTGCGAGACGCGCGACAAGCCATCGAACTTGATATTGTCTTTTTCGGTGTAGCGACCCAGCACGCGGTTGGCGCGTTTGCGCAAATCGTAGGTGCGACGGAATTCTTCGCCAAAGGCAGTGACTGCCTTGCGCGCCGATTTGAGCAAGGCTTCCACCGCAACGCTGCGGCGTGCCGCGTTTTCATCGGTCGAGGTGGCCAGATCCGTGCTGCGGCGCTTTTCGACTTCAACCAGGCGATGATGCAGGGCATCGATCAATGCCTGGCGACGCTTGGGATTGTCCAGCAAGTCGTCTTGCAGATAGGGATTGCGTTGCACGACCCAGATATCGCCCAACACTTCATACAACATCCTCGCGGACCGACCGGTCTGGCGTGCACCGCGCAGCTCGTCGAGCAGTTGCCATGCATCCTCGCCCAACAGGCGAATCACAATTTCGCGGTCGGAAAACGAAGTGTAGTTATACGGAATTTCACGCAAGCGCGTAGGTACGGCGCCGCCGGGGCCATCGGCCAGAAGGGTCTGAATTTGTACTGGGGCGTTCATCAGTGGGTCAATTGAATTAACGCTAAATACGCATTTTAGCTGATTGCGCTGCAACACGCCCGACAGACGTGTGTCGCAAAAAGGGGAAAAACAGGTATTCGGGCAGGATGGCTTAAGGCAAAAATCGCGGGATGTCGCGTTTTAAAAGATTTTCGCCAGATATTGCCAAAAACCATCGGGAATATAGAGCAAGAGCCAGGTCATGGTCAGATAGCGCAGGAATTTGCCGATTGCCATATAGAAGACGCACGGCCAGAACGGCAGCTTGAGCCAGCCGGCCAGCAGGCACAAGGGATCACCTATGCCAGGCAGCCAGGCCAGTAACATGGTTTTGGCGCCAAAACGCTGCAACCAGCCAAACCAACGGGTTTCCCTTTCCTTCGCGAATACCTGCTTCGCGCCCAGTCCCAGCCAGTAATTAACCGCTCCGCCCAGGGTATTGCCGGCCGTCGCCACCAGCAAAGTCGGCCAGAACAAGTCTATATTCGCCTTGACGACTGCAAACACGGCCGGCTCCGAGCCCAGCGGCAACAGGGTCGCGGAAACAAAGCTGATGATAAAGACTGAAAGCAGGCCGACCTCGGGTGCGGCCAGCGTCGTCAACACCCACTGGACGGCGCTTTCAATCATGTGTCACTCGAATCGATAAATTCAAATCGCAGGCCGATCTATATTAAATAAGGAAAATCAATACACTGCATGCTCAAGCTAATACAGCGCAATAAAGGCTGTCCATTATAATGATGTGCTGCGCCGCACGAAAACAAACCCTGTTTTCACCCGCGCCCATGATATTGAATCCTATGACTACCGACTATCTGAAGAAAATCCTAACCGCGCGCGTCTACGATGTCGCCGTGGAATCCCCACTCGAGCTGGCACCAACGCTGTCGCAGCGTGTGGGCAATCAGATTTACTTCAAACGTGAAGATATCCAAAGCGTGTTCAGCTTCAAGCTGCGCGGCGCATACAACAAGATGGCGCACCTGCCGCCGGCACAAATGAAGCGCGGCGTGATTTGTGCGTCGGCCGGCAACCATGCGCAAGGCGTGGCGCTGTCCGCCACCAAGCTCGGTTGCCGCGCAGTGATCGTGATGCCAACCACCACGCCATCGGTCAAGGTCGAAGCAGTCAAGGCACGCGGCGGCGAAGTCGTGTTGTTCGGTGACTCGTATTCAGATGCTTACCAGCATGCACTGACGCTGGAGAAAAAACTCAAGCTGACCTTCGTCCATCCATTCGATGATCCTGACGTCATCGCCGGACAAGGCACTATCGGCATGGAAATCCTGCGCCAGCACGCCGGTCCTATCCACGCGATTTTCGTTCCTATCGGCGGTGGCGGCCTGATCGCCGGCGTTGCAGCTTATGTCAAGGCAGTGCGTCCGGAAATCAAAGTGATAGGCGTGCAAACCTCGGATTCCGATGCGATGGCACGTAGCCTGCAAGCCGGTCGTCGCGTGACGATGACAGATGTCGGCCTGTTCGCGGATGGTACTGCGGTCAAACTGGTGGGCGAAGAAACCTTCCGCCTCGCCAAACAATATGTCGATGAAATCATTGTGGTCGATACCAATGAAGTCTGCACCGCGATCAAGGATGTGTTCCAGGATACGCGCAGCATTCTCGAACCGTCCGGCGCACTCGCGGTAGCCGGAGCCAAGGCCTATATAGAACGTGCCCGCGCCGGTAAGAAGCCATTGAAGAATGAAACCCTGGTCACCATTGCCAGCGGCGCAAACATGAATTTCGATCGCCTGCGCTTCGTCGCCGAAATGGCCGACGTCGGTGCCGCACGTGAAGGTGTGTTCGCCGTTACCATCCCGGAAGAGCGTGGCAGCTTCAAGCGCTTTTGCGAATTGATCGGCCCGCGCAACGTTACCGAATTCAACTACCGCATCAGCGATGCCAAACTGGCGCATATCTTCGTCGGCATGCAAATCGCCGATCGCGACGAAGCCGGCAAGATCACCAAGCTGTTTGAAAAACACGGCTTCAAGACACTGGACCTGACGCACGATGAATTGGCGAAAGGCCATATCCGCCATCTGGTCGGCGGCAAGAGTGAATTGACACAGGATGAAATCCTGTATCGCTTTGAATTCCCTGAACGTCCGGGCGCGCTGATGCGCTTCCTCGACAGCGTGGCGCCAAACTGGAATATCAGCCTGTTCCACTATCGCAACCAGGGCGGCGATGTCGGCCGCATCCTGGTCGGTTTGCAAGTGCCGAAGAAAGAAATGAAAGCCTTCCGCGCTTCGCTCGCAGGCTTGGGTTATCGCCATTGGGATGAGAGCGACAACCCTGTATATAAATTGTTTTTGTAAAAGTAATCGTCATGAGCACCTCTTCTACACCGGACGCATCACCACTGGGTAAGCCATCGCTTTACCAGACCCAGTACGATCCTTCACTGCTGTTTCCGATTCCACGCCAGGGCAAGCGCGACGAGCTGGGCTTGTCCGGCGACCTGCCCTTTTTCGGCGTCGATATCTGGAATGCCTATGAACTGTCATGGCTGAATATGCGCGGCAAGCCGCAAGTGGCGATTGCCAGGGTCATGGTGCCGGCCGATTCGCCGAACATCATTGAATCAAAATCCTTCAAGCTCTACCTGAATTCCTTCAACCAAACCAAGCTGGGCGGTACCGACGCCTTGCTGGAGCTGCTGCGCGCAGATTTGTCGGCGGGCTTTGGGGCGCCAGTGCAAATCACGCTGACGCTGCCGGAAGACTTTGCCAAGATCAATATAGGCGAACTCGACGGCACGCTGCTGGATCGCCTGGATATAGAAGTGACAGACTATGTGCCGGATCCGTCTTTGCTGCAGGCAGCCCACGACGAAGCACCGGTAGAAGAAACCCTGTTGTCCAATTTGCTGAAATCGAATTGCCTGGTCACCGGCCAGCCGGATTGGGGCAGCGTACAAATCCATTACGTGGGGCCGCAGATTAATCAGGCAGGCTTGCTGCACTACCTGATAGGTTTCCGCGAACATAACGAATTCCATGAGCAATGCGTAGAACGTATCTTTATGGACATTTTGCGTCAGTGCAAACCGCAAAAACTTGCTGTTTATGCACGCTATACACGCCGTGGCGGCCTCGATATCAATCCATGGCGCAGTAATTTCAGCACCGGCAAACCACCATCAAATACCCGTAACGCCAGGCAGTAAGCAGGGTGTAAGCTCCGTGGATGAAGCTTGTTCATGCGCTTCATCCCGGGCTTAACGAATCAGATCGCTTGTGGTCTAATCGATCTATACGAAAACAGCAATAGCTATGGCAAGTCGCATTAAAAAGGTGCGTCTTATCTGCAACAGACCGGCCGGCACCAGCCCAGCTTTCCCGATTCAGGCCCTATCGCCATCGAATAGGCCTATAATTCCTCGCAGAGTCCTTTTTTTGTGCGTCGCACCATGAACCATTTAAGTCAGATTCTCCCCCCTGCCAACGTAGTGCTTGATCTGGACGTATCCAGCAAAAAACGCACGTTTGAACAGGTCGGTTTAATTTTCGAAAACAACTGTGGCATTGCCCGTTCCGTCGTCTCCGACAACCTGTTCGCGCGCGAACGGCTTGGCTCGACCGGCCTCGGCCATGGCGTTGCCGTGCCACACGGTCGTATCAAGGGCTTGAAAGCGCCATTAGCTGCTTTCGTGCGCCTGGCACAGCCGATCCCGTTTGAGTCGCCGGACGGCCAACCGGTGAATCTATTGATTTTCCTGTTGATTCCGGACCATGTGACGCAACAGCATCTGGAAATCCTGTCGGAACTGGCAGAAATGTTTTCCGATGAGGCTTTCCGCAACTTGCTGGCCAGCACAGAAGATCCGGCCGCAGTCCATGCGCGCCTGATTACCTGGCAGCCTAGCCTGCAAAGCACCAACTAATCCGCCGCGCCATTTCAACGGCGCGCATCCTGTCCTGTCAGCATCCAACATGCCACTACCGACACCGCTCTCCATCCAGCAACTCTACGACGACAACCGTGAATCGCTTCAATTGGGATGGTTTGCCGGTTTCCCGGGTGGCGAACGCCTGATTTCGGGTGATGCGACTTCGGCTGCGGACCAGGTTGGTCACTTGAATTTGATCCACCCGGGTCGTATCCAGGTTTTCGGTCACCAGGAAGTCGAGTATTACCAGCGCCTGTCCGATAACGGGCGCGCCCACCATACCGCCGAACTGGTCGCCGGCGAACCGCCTGCTTTCATCATTGCGCAAGGCCTGGAAACACCGGCCGACATCATGGCGATTTGCGACGATAAAAACATTCCATTGTTTTCGACGCCGCTACCCGCCGCGCAAGTGATCGATTACCTGCGTGTTTATTTGTCGAAAAAACTGGCACAGCGCATCACCATGCACGGCGTATTCATGGACGTGCTGGGTGTCGGCGTATTGATTACCGGCGAATCCGGCCTCGGGAAAAGTGAACTGGGCCTGGAACTGATTTCACGCAACCACGGCCTGGTGGCCGATGACGCGGTCGAATTCGCGCGCATCGCGCCGCACATGATAGAAGGCCGCTGCCCGCCACTGCTGCAAAACTTGCTGGAAGTACGCGGCCTCGGCTTGCTCGATATCCGTACCATCTTCGGTGAAACCGCAGTGCGCCGCAAAATGCGCCTGAAACTGATCGTGCACCTGGTTCGCCGCAGCACGCTGGAAGAAAGTTATGAACGCCTGCCGCTGCCATCGCAGAGCGAAGAAATCCTCGGCCTCTCGATCCGCAAAGTCGTGATCCCGGTCGAAGCCGGTCGAAATCTCGCGGTGCTGCTGGAAGCTGCGGTACGCAATACCATCCTGCAATTGCGCGGCATCGACACCCTGAAAGACTTCATGGTGCGCCAGCAAAAAGCGATGGAAAGCGACGAGTAAGTAGCAAGCCGGTACGCGAAAATCAAAACAGAATTTTCGCAGCGGCACCTTAGTCTTGTGCTTGCGGTATCATGGCCCTATGCGCATTATTCTCATTACCGGAATCTCCGGGTCCGGCAAATCCGTCGGACTTACTTCCCTAGAAGACGCTGGTTACTTCTGCGTCGACAATCTCCCGCCTACCCTGTTACGGGCGCTGGTCGCCACCCGCCAGGAAGAGCATGCCGATAAGCTGGCAGTAGCGATGGATGCGCGCAGCGCAAGTTCGCTGATCGGCTTGCCGGCCGATATCGCGTGGCTGCAAAGCCAGGGACACGAAGTCAAAGTCTTGTTCCTGACGGCAAAAACCGATTCGCTGATCGCCCGCTTTTCTGAAACACGCCGCAGCCATCCGCTGTCGCATCGCGGCTTTAGCAGTACCGCAGCGGAAGATCGTCGCACACTGACAGAATGCTTGCGCGAAGAACGCGAAATGCTGTCAGGCGTGGAAGAGATCAGCCATGTCATCGATACCTCCGGCATGAGCGCCAACAAATTGCGCGGCTGGATGAAGGCCTTGATCGAAACCGATCATTCGCCACTGACCGTATTGTTTGAATCTTTCGCTTTCAAATTCGGCGTGCCGCTGGATGCCGACCTGGTATTTGATGTGCGCATGTTGCCGAACCCGCACTATGACCGGCAATTACGCCCGCTGACCGGACGCGATGCACCGGTGCAGGCATTTTTGCAGGCACAGCCGGACGCTACCGCACTGCTGGCGGACATACGCGGCTTTGTCGAAAAATGGCTGCCTGCATTCAAAAAAGACAATCGCAGCTACCTGACCGTCGCCATTGGTTGCACCGGCGGCCAGCATCGCTCCGTGTATATGGTCGAACAATTGGCAGCGCATTTCCGTGCACACGAACACGTCATCCTCAGGCATCGCGAACTCGACTGATCATATTTCTGTCCAAGCGGTATCAGCCTCTATCCCGAACACCCATTTCCCATGCCTGAAAACGAATACTGGCTTCCGCTCTTTCCCCTCAATACCGTCCTGTTCCCGGGCGGCATACTTCCACTCAAGGTTTTTGAAACACGCTATATCGATATGGTGCGCGATTGCATGAAGCGCGAAATGCCATTCGGCGTGGTGTTGATTAAATCGGGGCAGGAAATCGGCAATGCAGCGGAGCCGGAAGAGGTAGGCTGCATGGCACACATCACCGACTGGGACGCACCGCAACTGGGCGTGCTCTTATTACGCACCGAAGGTGGCACGCGCTTTCGTATCCTCGAAACACGTGTGCACAAAGACCAGCATCTGGAAGGTCGGGTGCAAATCCTCGGCCATGGCGGCCCCAGCATCCTGACGAAGGAACAGGAAAGCTGCGCCAACACGCTCAAGCTCGTGATCCACGATATCAATGTCAAAGGTCGTGCCGAAATAGGCGATGAATTCGAAAGCCCGTTTACCGAAAACCTGCGCCTGGACGATGCCGGCTGGGTGGCAAACCGCTGGTGTGAAATCCTGCCGATACCGTTGAAGGCCAGGCAAAAGCTGCTGGAAGTGGATGATGCGCAAACCCGCCTCACCATCATCCAGCAATACCTGCAGCAGCACGAAATAATCTGAAATGAATTTATTGCGTCAGCAGGTCCGGCTCGCGGAATACCGCCAGTAATAATTTTTTGACTGGCGCAGGCAAAGGCGCATCGGCCATTTTCGCCAGCGGATACCAGGCATACTGATCCTGTCCTGCACGTTCGACACGACGCGCCAAAGCGATGTGATACGGCGTGATATGCAGTTTGAAATGCGTGAATACATGCGTAAACATCGACAATTTTTCCTGCGATGTCGCCACGCCAAAACGCGCCACAGCCTGTGTCATTGCGGCATCGAATTGCGCACTACTACTCGCTGATTCGGCCGCAAGCTCCGGCAAGGACAGCAGACCACCCCATATCCCTTTGTCCGGGCGCTGTTCCAGCAAAATTTCATCCTTATCCACGATCAGCAACATCGTAGTCTGTCTTTCAGGCACAGTCTTTTTCGGCTTGCGTATCGGCAGCTCACTGGTGCGGCCGGTAGCGTAAGCAATACAACGATGCGCCAAAGGACAACGCTGGCAGGACGGGCTATTGCGTGTACACAAAGTCGCACCCAGGTCCATCAAACCCTGGGTGTAGGCTTCTACACCACTCTCCGGCAACAGCGCGACCGCGCGCAACCACAATTCATTTTCCACCGCCTTTTCGCCGGGGTAACGCTCGACGCCAAAAACCCGCGCAAAGACGCGCTTGACGTTGCCATCCAGGATGGCCGCGCGTGTACCGTAAGAAAAAGCGGAGATCGCTGCAGCGGTGGAACGGCCTATGCCGGGCAACTGTTCCAGCAGTTCGGGATCACTCGGAAACACACCCCCGTATTCGCCGACTATGGTCTGTGCACACTTGTGCAAATTGCGCGCACGGGAGTAATAACCGAGGCCGCTCCAATGCGCCATCACGTCTTCCGATGGTGCTGCGGCGAGCGAGGCAACCGTAGGGAATGTTTCAAGAAAGCGCAGGTAATAAGGAATTACCGCCGCCACCTGGGTCTGCTGCAACATGATTTCCGAAAGCCAGACGCGATAGGCATCGCGCGTGTTTTGCCACGGCAAGGCATGCCGCCCATGCTGCTTTTGCCAGCTGATGACATCGGCGGAAAAGCCCGGGTCGGACCATGCTGCGGCCGGGGCCTGCGAGGATGATGCGGAAGGAATTGCTTTGCTGCGGGTATCGCTGACTACACGTTTCATCTGGGTCTAGGCCGCCGCTTTATAGGAATCCAGCTGCGCCATGATCGCCGTCTTCAATTCATTTTCCAGGCGCGTCAACAAGGCGCGCTGGGTATCCAGCTCAAATTGCATTTGTTCGAATGCGAGCACTTTTTCTTCCAGGCTGTCAGTCGCCAAATGGATTTTTTCTATCGATTTCTTGCGTCGCTTCAGTTGCACCTTGTGTTCGCCTATTTGTGCTTCCAGCGGCGCCATCACCACTTTCAGCCAGGCTTCAACGTCACGATTGGCTTGCAGGAAGCTTTGCTTCACACGCGAGGCAATCGAATCAAAGAACTTTTGCATCAGGATGACTTGCGGCGTGGTCAGGATGGTCGCTGCACCAAATTGCTTGTGGTACAGCTGTTCTATCATCACGATTTCCTTGCTGTACTTATCCAGCGAGAACGGCATCGGAGTCGATAAGGCGAGGCCGTGTTCAGTAGAAAACTTGCGGTACATGACCGACATCATTTCACCGATTTCATCCGTCTTGGCGGATGACAACTCAAGGTTGTACAGCGCCTGCTGGAAAAATTCCTTTACCGCCTGGCGCAAGCCGGAAGAAAACTTGCTGCGCTCCATCGCATCGCGCGTCTTGTTGATATTGTCTTTCAACACGCCCATACCGAGATGCGTAAATACTTCAGTCGACAGGCGCGCAAATACCGCCCGCGTCGCCTGCAGTTTGAACAGGCTGCCATCGAATTCCATCTTTTCCATATCGATGCGCTTCATCATATGTTGCAGGATGTTTTGATTCTTGCCGCGCAGGCTCTTGAGCTCTATCAGTTGCTCGACCACATTGCGTACGCGTGATGACAGCAAGGCTTGCTTGGCCGACGTGAGTTCGTTTACTTCGGCCATTAATTGGGTGCGGATGATGTCCTGCTTGGCCGGCAGCAATTCATTCGACAAGGCGTTTTCAAGTGTAGGCAAACGGCTTTTCGCCAGCAGCGGTGCATCGCGATTGATTTTCCCGACCAGGCCTTTTTGTGCCGACACCGGGAATACCTGACGCTCCGACAGCTCCAGCGTTTGCGCCACATTCGTCACCTGCATGCGGATTTGCTGCTCGACTTCGGCCGGGCTGCGCAATTCATCCCACATGCTGTCTATCTTGTTGAGCACCACCATGCGGCCGGCACCGGTACCGCCGATATGGTTGCGCCAGATATCGATATCACTCTTGGTCACGCCGGTGTCCGCCGCCAGGATGAACAGTACTGCATGTGCATTCGGGATCAGGTTCAGCGTCAGTTCCGGTTCGGTCCCGATCGCATTCAAACCCGGGGTATCAACTATCACCAGGCCTTGCTGCAATAAGGGATGCGGAAAGTTAACGATCGCGTGGCGCCATTGCGAAATTTCGACCATGCCCTGCTCATCCACCGCGATCACCATATCGAGGTCGGTTTCATCGTAGAGGCCGTAACGCGCCGCTTCTTCCATCGGCACCCGCTTGGTCAGGCTGACTTGCTTGAAGGCTTCCAGCATGCCGTCGGCAGACGAAGTATCAAGCGGCAAAACTGTCCACACCTGGTTCTGCGATTTGAAATCGCTGGTCGATTGCGCTTCGGCGCGGGTTTCTATCGGCAGCAGGCGTATCGAGGGCGGGAAGGTTTCGTCATACATCAATTCGGTCGGGCACATGGTGGTGCGACCGGCTGAAGTAGGCAAAATACGCTGGCCGTAATCGGCAAAGAAAATCGCATTGATCAATTCCGATTTGCCACGCGAAAATTCAGCGACGAAGGCTATCGATAATTTATCTTCATTCAGGCGCGCCAGGGTATGCAGGAAACGCTGGTCGCTGGCAGCATCGGCCAGGTCGCCGGCCGTCACACAATCGCGATAACGCTCCAGCGCAAGTTTGACATCATTGCGCCAGCCGCTGTATTCCTGAAACTTTTGCACCAGATTACTCACGTAAGCCTCTTTTATTCGGTTTAAACCCTGCATCCCAGAGCGACACTAGCACCGCTGCTTACTTTTGACAATTTGGACAGTAAAAGGTCGAACGCTGGCCCTGGACGATTTGCCGGATAGGCGTCTTGCAAATGCGGCAAGGTTCGCCGGTCCGTGCATAGCAAAAGTAATTTTGCTGGAAGTAACCGGACTGTCCGTTAACACCTATAAAGTCTTTCAGCGTACTGCCGCCCTGCTCTATCGCCGCGGCCAGTATCTGTCGTATTGCTTCCGCCAGCCTTTCATAACGCGCGAGCCCGATGCGGTGTGCCGGCGTCTTTGGATTGATACGCGCCTGGAACAAACTCTCGGAGGCATAGATATTCCCGACACCAACCACGATGTCGCCCGCCAGCAACACTTGCTTGATCGCCGAGCTGCGGTTGCGCGTCTGCTGATACAACCATTGCGCACTGAAGGCGGCTTCCAGCGGTTCTACGCCCAGGGTGCGCAAGAGCAGGTGATTTTCTATTGAGCCTTCTTCGGCCGCATGCCACAACACGGCACCGAAACGGCGTGGATCTGTCAGGCGCAATAACTGCGGCCCGATTTCCAGGTCGAAATGGTCATGCTTCTTCGGCGGCACATCTGACGGCAGGATGCGCAAATGCCCGGACATGCCCAAATGGATAATCAGGGTGCCATGGTCGAAATGAATCAACAGGTATTTCCCGCGTCGTCCGGTACTGCGTACCGTGCGCCCGGCCAGCGTTTGTGACAAGGCGGCCGGAAACGGCCAGCGCAAGCCGGTATGGCGCAAGGCCACGCCAGTGATCACTTGCCCTTCCAGATGCGGCGCGACACCGCGGCGCGTTACTTCGACTTCGGGTAATTCAGGCATGGGGACTGCGATTTCCAGGATGATTTAAACGATGCTACCAAGGTAGCGCATTGCCGGGCGGTTGAGCGTAGAATAAAACCTCGCTCGATTTGCATGGACTTCAATTGAAAAATGCCCTTGTCATTGTAACGCTGTCAGCCCTGATTACCGCTACGGCCAATACCCAAGCCCAACCGCAGGCACCGGAAACCGCCGCTGCGGCTACCCAGGAAAGTCCGGCACCGCTTACGGCCAAACCTCCTGCCAGCAGCAAAAAGGTGGCAACAGGGAAAACTGAAGATCCGCTCCCCTCGGTCCAGCTGACCGCACCATTGCTATACAAATTATTACGCGCCGAACTGGCCCTCCAGCGTGGTGACTGGCAATTGGCATATGTTTCCATGCTGGTCACGGCACAGGAAACCCGAGATCCACGTCTGGCGGAACGGGCGGCAAAAGTAGCCCTGAGTGCAAAACAGGTAGGTGAAGCGTTGTCCGCAGTACGCCTGTGGCATGAACTGGCACCGAACTCGGATGAAGCCAACCAGTTTTACCTCGGCCTGATCATTCTTGGCGACAATCTGAAGGAAGCACGTCCCATCCTGATTGAACGCCTGCGCCAGGCTTCGCCGCAAACGCGCGGTGTACTGATCCTCGAAATACAGCGCCTGCTGGCCAACACCAAGGATAAAAACGCCGCTTTTGCCCTGCTGGAAGAAGTCACCACGCCCTACCAGGATTTGGTCGAGACCCATCTTGCATTGGCGCAAAGCGCATTCACCAAAAATGACATTGCACGCGCCAACAGCGAAGCGCAAATTGCCTTGAAGCTCAAGCCGGATATGGAACTCGCCGTCCTGATGGTGGCGCAATCCACCAGCAGTCGCGCAGAGGCACTGCAAATCCTGGCGGACTTCCTCAAAACCAATCCGAAAGCGCGTGAAGTACGCGTGGCCTACGCAAAAATCCTGATCGATAACAAACAGTACGACCAGGCTCGCGAGCAATTCGAACAATTGCTGAAAGACGATCCGAAAGACCTGACCATCCTGTATGCGATGGGCATACTCGGCGCGCAAACGAATGACATTCCGATGGCGGAGAAATACCTGACGGCTTACCTGCAGGCGCTGGAAGACAATCCCGACGAAAGTCGCGATCCGGTGCAAGCACAGCTGATCATGTCGCAAATTGCCGAAGACCGGAAAGATTATGCAACCGCGTTGAAATGGCTGGCACAAGTCGAGCCGGGCCCGGCGTATATGGCAGCACAGATCAGAAGTGCGCAGTTGATGGCGATGGGTGGTGACCTCAACGGTGGACGCAACCTGCTCAGCCACCTGAAACCGCAAGGTCAGCGCGAACAAATCCAGGTCATCGTGGCCGAAGCGCAATTGCTGCGTGACGCCAACCGTGTACCGGAAGCAATGACGGTACTCAGCAATGGCTTGAAGCGTTTCCCTGACGATACCGGCCTGCTCTACGACTACGCGATGCTGGCTGAAAAAGCCAACAAGATGGACGCGATGGAAACCGCGCTGCGCAAGATCATTCGCCTCGCACCGGATAACCAGCACGCTTATAACGCGCTCGGCTATTCCTTTGCAGATCGGAATATCCATTTGCAGGAAGCACTGGCATTGATCGAAAAAGCATCGAAGATCGCACCGGAAGATCCATTCATCATGGATAGCATGGGTTGGGTGCAATTCCGCCTTGGCCGCCTGCAGGAAGCGGAAAACTATCTGCGCCGCGCTTATGCCATTCGTCCCGATGTCGAAATCGGCGTGCACTTGGGCGAAGTATTGTGGGTCAAGGGACAACGGGCCGAAGCGCAAAAATTCTGGCGTGATGCTAACCAGAAAGATCCACAAAGTGATTTATTGAAAAGCACATTGACACGCCTGCGCGCGCAATTGTGATGTGAACGGTTTGACGGCAACGCCGTCAAACCCGCATGCCTGCCTGGCAAGCTCGTCTACTGTCGATGCCTTGCCGGCTTCATCATCGGCACATCCTGCCAACTCAATACATCAGATCAATCATGCCTCGTAAACTGACCGCTATCCTCATCATGTCCACTGCCTTGCTCGGCGCTTGTGCCAGCATCACGCCGCCGACGGGACCGGCGAGCGAACAAGCCGCAACAGCACGCAAGTATCAGGAAGCAATTACGCTGGGTGGTCGCCTGTCGGTGCAATACCAAAAAGATGACAAGGATGAAGCAATACACGGTAGCTTCACCTGGAAACAAAGCAAGGACCGCAGTTCGATTGCGATCCTGTCCCCACTGGGACAAATCCTGGCCACGATTGAAGTAACACCTGATAACGCAACCCTGGTTCAGTCGGGGCAGCCGCCACGTAGCGCGGCAGATGTCGACTTATTGGTAGAACAAACGCTCGGATGGCCGCTGCCGGTGTCCGGCTTGCGCAGTTGGCTGCAAGGCTTTGCCAACGATACAAATAACAAAACATTTATCGCAACACCCGTCAACAACAGGGTCACAACACGCGACGGCTGGAATATCCAGTACCCGACCTGGGAAAGCGATCAGCAAAGCCCGCCGCAAGACCGCCCGAAACGCATAGACCTGGAACGCCAGACAGCACAGGCCGGCAAAGTTGCGATACGCATCGTGCTCGATAACTGGCAAACACCCTGATCCGTTCGCACCCTTTATATCCATGGTACTTACCCTTAATCACTGCCCGGCACCGGCCAAGCTGAATCTCTTCCTGCATGTCACCGGACGACGTGCGGATGGCTACCATTTGCTGCAAAGCGTATTCCAGCTGATAGATCGCGGTGACGTGCTGCACTTCGCGACACGCGACGATAGCTTGATACAGCGCACGACGGATCTGCCCGGCGTACCGGCTGAGAGTGATCTGGTAGTGCGTGCGGCCAAATTATTACAAACGGTGGCGACAGAAAAAAATCCGGCAAAGAATTTCGGTGCCGATATCGCCGTGGAAAAGAAGCTGCCTATCGGCGGCGGCCTCGGTGGCGGGTCATCCGATGCCGCCACCACCCTGCTGGCATTGAACCATTTATGGCAAACCGGTCTGAACCGTGCGGAATTGATGGCGCTGGGCCTGCAATTAGGTGCCGATGTACCGTTTTTCATCTTTGGTCAAAATGCCTTTGCCGAGGGTATAGGCGAGGCTTTGGCAGGGGTAGAAACGCCGGATCGCTGGTTTGTTGTAATCGAACCCGGGGTTTCGGTGCCAACCCAACAGATATTTTCATCAACTGAATTGACAAGGGATACGAAACCCGTCAAAATATCGGACTTTTCCGGAGCTCAAGAAAGCTTCGGCAAAAACGACCTGCAAGTCGTGGCTGAAAAATTGTTTCCACCGATTGCCGATGCCATTAAATGGCTGGGACAATACGGAAATGCAAGAATGACGGGATCCGGCGCTTGTGTGTTTTGCCCGTTTGAGCAAGAACAGCAAGCCGATGCAGTACTGGCAACAGTACCGCCGCACTGGAAAGCCTGGAAAGCCAAAGCGATCAAGCATCATCCGCTCGCTTATTTGCAGCAGTCGTGACACCAGATTAGTTTGACGCAGCATCCGCCGCTTTGATAGCGAAGATGCAACGGCAAACACAAGGTTGCGTAGGGGAATCGCCAAGTTGGTTAAGGCACTGGATTTTGATTCCAGCATTCGAAGGTTCGAATCCTTCTTCCCCTGCCATTACATTCAAGAGTAAGTGACATACAAGCAAGCCGCCAACACAAGACACCATCGTCGAGTTTTGGCGGCTTTCCACCTTTCTAACGACTGCAAGCAGAGATTTCCATGGCACTCGAAAACCTAATGGTTTTTACCGGTAACGCAAATCCGGATCTGGCTTTGGGCGTTGCCAAGCAACTCGGCCTCCCGCTCGGCAAAGCTGTTGTTTCCAAATTTTCCGATGGCGAAATCGTTGTTGAAATCAACGAAAACGTACGCGGCAAAGACGTATTTGTATTGCAATCGACCTGCGCGCCGACCAATGACAACCTGATGGAAATCATGTTGATGGTAGACGCACTGAAACGTGCATCAGCTGGCCGCATCACCGCCGCCATCCCGTACTACGGATATGCACGCCAGGATCGCCGCCCACGCTCAGCGCGTGTTGCGATTTCGGCCAAGGTCGTTGCCAATATGTTGCAGGAAGCCGGCGTTGAACGCGTTTTGATCATGGATCTGCACGCCGATCAAATCCAGGGCTTCTTCGATATTCCGGTTGATAATATTTACGCATCCCCGATTTTGTTGCGTGACCTGGTTACCAAGAATCATGAAGACCTGCTGGTCGTTTCCCCTGACGTTGGCGGCGTAGTTCGCGCCCGCGCCCTGGCAAAACGCCTGAACTGCGATCTGGCCATCATCGACAAACGTCGCCCTAAGGCAAACGTTTCCGAAGTGATGAACATCATCGGTGAAGTCGAAGGCCGCAACTGCGTGATCATGGATGACATGGTCGATACCGCAGGCACCTTGACCAAGGCAGCAGAAGTATTGAAAGAACGCGGCGCGAAGAAAGTTATCGCTTACTGTACGCATCCGGTCCTGTCCGGTCCTGCGATTGAGCGCATCACTACCTCGCCGCTGGATGAACTGGTCGTCACCGACACCATCCCGCTGACAGAAGCAGCCAAGGCCTGCCCTAAGATTCGCGTGTTGTCCTGCGCTGAATTGCTGGCAGAAACCTTCAAGCGCATCAGCACCGGTGATTCCGTGATGTCGATGTTTGCCGACTAAGAACGTTTAAACCTGTGTCCCAGGACACAGGCAGGATGTCAGCGCTGTGTTTCATGCTGATGTCCAAAACCGGGGCGGTATTACCGCCCCACTTTTAAAATCCCCTGGTCGCGGGGGATTTAACCGCCAGATGGTTTTCATCCGGCATATTTGGAGTTTCATCATGAAAGTAATCGCATTTGCACGCAAAGAGCTGGGGACCGGAGCGAGCCGCCGCCAGCGCATTGCAGGCCTGACCCCTGGTATCGTTTATGGCGGTACCGCAGCACCAGTAAATATCTCGCTCGACCACAATGCCCTGTACCATGCATTGAAAAAAGAAGCTTTCCATTCGTCGATCCTCGACCTGGAAGTAGATGGCAAAGTAGAACAAGTCCTGTTGCGCGACTTCCAAGTCCACGCATACAAACAACTCGTTTTGCACGCTGACTTCCAACGCGTCGATGCTAAACAAAAGATCCACGTAAAAGTGCCTCTGCACTTCGTCAATGCAGAAACATCGCCAGCAGTTAAACTGCACGGCGGCATCATCAGCCACGTAGCTTCCGAACTGGACATCACCTGCTTGCCAGGCGAATTGCCAGAATTCGTTGAAGTTGACCTGGCTAAACTGGACGTTGGCCACTCGATCCACTTGGCTGACATCAAATTGCCTAAAGGCGTTGCTGCAGTGATCCACGGTGGTGAAGACAACCCAACGATCGCTACCGCTTCGGTTCCTGCCGGTAAAGTTGAAGCAGAAGCTGACGCTGCTGCCGCAGCAGCTGCATCTGCCGCCGCTGCTCCAGCTGGCGACAAGAAGTAATTCAGTCAGTATTTGCCCGGCTTCGGTCGGGCAATGAAAGAACCCGTCCTTGTGGCGGGTTTTTTTATGCGGTTTTTAATACTGAAACGGACACAAGTACGTTTCATCCCCGATAATCAGGTTTTCCAATTTTCACGACGCCATGCCTATACGTCTTATCGTCGGTCTCGGCAATCCCGGCCAGGAATACGAACAAACCCGCCATAACGCCGGCTTCTGGCTGGTCGATCAATTGGCGCACAATACGCCGCGCTGTAATTTGTCGCGCGAAAGCAAATACAATGCGCTCGCCGCCAAAACCGTGATCGCCGGCCAAGAAGTCTGGCTGCTGGAACCGCAGACTTTCATGAATCGCTCCGGACAATCGGTCGGCGCACTTGCCCGTTTCTACAAAATCCAGCCGGATGAAGTCCTGGTCGCGCACGATGAACTGGACCTGCCGCCCGGCGTCGCCAAACTGAAAAAAGGCGGCTCATCAGGTGGCCATAATGGCCTGAAAGACATCACCGCCGCACTCGGTACGCAGGATTACTGGCGCTTGCGCATAGGCATAGGCCATCCGCGCACATTGAACCTACAGCAAGCCGTAGTCGACTTCGTACTGCACCGGCCACGCAAGGAAGAACAGCCGCTGATCGATGAAGCCATCGCCAAAAGCCTGGATGTCATTCCCATGCTGTGCGAAGGCAAATTCGAAGCCGCCACCATGCAGCTGCATACCAATAAGTAAGTTCGCCGCACACTATCCCGGCGCCACCAGTCTTAAATCCCGGCAAGCGGTGCCGGTACGGTAAAATAGCGGGTTAATTAACATCTCAGCAAAGCACATATCATGAGTCTCAAATGCGGCATCGTCGGCCTGCCTAACGTCGGCAAATCCACCCTATTCAATGCCCTCACGAAAGCCGGCATCCCCGCTGAGAACTATCCGTTCTGCACGATTGAACCTAACGTCGGCATGGTCGAAGTGCCGGATCCGCGTTTGCAGGCCCTGGCAGAGATCGTCAAGCCTGAACGCATCCTGCCGGCCACCGTCGAATTCGTCGATATCGCCGGCCTGGTAGCCGGTGCATCGAAGGGCGAAGGCCTGGGTAATCAATTCCTCGCGCACATCCGCGAAACCGATGCCATCGTCAACGTGGTACGTTGCTTTGAAGACGACAACGTCATCCACGTCGCCGGCAAGATCAATCCGCTCGACGATATCGAAGTGATCCAGACCGAATTGGCATTGGCCGATATGGGTACGGTCGAAAAAGCGATACACCGCGAAAACAAAAAAGCCCGTTCCGGCGACAAGGACGCCAGCAAGCTAGTCGCACTGCTGGAACGCATCATGCCGCACCTGGATGAAGCCAAGCCGGTACGTGCAATGGGCCTGGATAAGGAAGAAATGGAATTGATCAAGCCTTTGTGCCTGATCACTGCCAAACCTGCGATGTATGTCGGCAATGTGTCGGATTCCGGCTTTACCGACAATCCTTTGCTCGATCAACTGACTGCTTACGCCAAATCGCAAAACGCACCGGTAGTCGCAATTTGCGCCGCGATCGAATCCGAAATCGCCGATCTGGAAGAAGCCGACAAAAAAGAATTCCTCGCCGATATGGGCATGGAAGAACCTGGCCTGGATCGCCTGATCCGCGCCGGCTTCAAACTGCTGGGTCTGCAAAGCTATTTCACCGCAGGTGTGAAAGAAGTCCGTGCCTGGACCATCCCGGTCGGCGCTACCGCGCCACAGGCGGCAGGCGTGATCCATACCGATTTCGAACGCGGTTTCATCCGCGCACAAACCATTTCCTACGAAGACTACATCGCCTACAAGGGTGAAAACGGTGCGAAGGAAGCCGGCAAGATGCGCGCCGAAGGCAAGGAATACATCGTCAAGGATGGCGATGTGCTGAACTTCCTGTTCAACGTTTAATCCGCTTGCGGCAGCACTGTTTGCCTGAAGGCAGGCAGTGCTTATTCAGCTCACAGACAGAAAACCTGATCCATGCCCATCCTCACCGAACTGAATCTCTATCCAATCAAATCCTGCGCCGGTATTTCACTGCGCGAAGCAACGCTCACTGCAGCCGGTTTGATGAGCGAACAGATTTATGACCGTGAATGGATGATCGTCGATGAAAACGGCGATGCACTGACGCAGCGCGAATATCCGAAGATGGCTTTGATCGCACCACGCATCAAGGCCGATACGCTGGAATTGCGCGCGCCCGGCATGCTGCGTCTCGAAGTGCCGCTCGGCCTGCCCGCTCCGGAAGATGAAAAACTCATCCGCGTGCAAGTCTGGGATGACCAGGTCGATGCCTATGATTGCGATGACACCACCGCACTGTGGTTCTCGAATGCACTCGGCGTGAAATGCCGGCTGGTACGCTTCCACCCGGATGCGACACGTTATTCGAGCAAGAAATGGACGAATGATGCCGAAGTACCGGTGCTCTTCTCCGACGGTTACCCTATGCTGGTGATAGGTACAGGTTCACTCGAAGACCTGAATGAAAAGCTGGTCGCACAAGGTCGCAGCCCGGTTCCAATGAATCGCTTCCGCCCGAATCTGGTGTTCAGCGACATCGCACCATTTGAGGAAGACCTGGCTGATGTGTACCAATTTGAGGGTGCCGCGCTGAAACCGGTCAAGCCCTGCCCGCGTTGCCCGCTGCCGTCGGTTGACCAGGCCAGCGGTGAGTTTGGTCCCGATCCGCTCGACATCCTCGGCACTTACCGCGCCAACCCCAAAGTCGATGGCAGCATCACTTTCGGCATGAATGCGGTTGTACTCAACGGCGAAGGCAGCATCTTGCGCGTCGGACAAAATGTGGGCGTCGATCCAGTCTTCTGATGCGCACAAAAATTGCTATGAAGTAAGCATCAAGGTAGTATGCAGCACGTTATTACTGCCCCCTCATTACTGCTCCATCTACCGCCGTCCTGACCTGACATCCATGTCTAACAAGCTGGTTACTGAAAATTCGCAGTTGCGCACCCAGCTTAAATTATTGCTGGAGCAGGCGCATCGCAATCAGCAAATCATGCAGCGCTATCAGGAATTCGACCTGAAATTCATCGGCGCCAACAGCTTCCAGGAATTGATAGACAGCGTCTTCGACACGCTGACAGAAGCATCCGAACTGGACGTCATCACCCTCTCACTGATCGATCCTGCGGCAGAAATCCGCCGCATCCTGAGCGACCTGCGCATAGATATCAGCGACTACCCAAACCTGCTGTTCGTCGAGGACAAAGACGGTGTAGGCGAGATCGCGCATCCGGCGCGCAAGCCGGCGCTGGGCCCGTACAACACGATGCAACACAAGCGCCTGTTTCCCGATACCGTGTTGAAACCGGCCAGCGTGGCGATTTTGCCGCTGATACGCCGCAATACCCTGATCGGCTGGCTCAGCCTGGGTAGCCTGGATCCGACCCGTTTCACCGCGAATATGGCCAGCGACTTTTTGCAGCATCGCGCTTCCATCGTCGCCATCTGCGTCGAAAACGTCATCAATAACGAACGACTGCAACACATAGGCCTGACCGACCCGCTGACGGGCGTCAACAACCGGCGTTATGTCGAACGACGCCTGCTGGAAGAAGTCGGACGTACGCAAAGGCATGGCTATGCCTTGTCCGGCATGTACATCGATCTCGATCACTTCAAAAAGGTGAACGATAACTTTGGCCACCAGGGTGGTGATGAAGTCTTGTGTGAAGTTGCCAACCGCATCAAGGCGGAGTTACGCCTGAGCGATGCACTCGGACGTTTTGGCGGCGAGGAGTTCGTCGTGCTGCTGATCGACGCGCCGCTGGATGCGGCATTGGCGGTAGCAGAACGCATACGCGCCAGCGTCAGCGAGCGCCCTATCGTGCTGGGCAGCGGTGAAGAATTGCAAGCCACGGTATCGATAGGGGTCGCCAGCCTGGACCCAACGGATCGGCAAGACAGCGCCGCAGTCGCACAACAATTGCTCGCCAGGGCCGACCTGGCGCTGTATCAGGCCAAGAAAGAAGGCCGGAATAAAGTCATCAGTGCGAGCTGAGATCACACTGCGGATATGAAAAAAGGGACCCGCGGGTCCCTTTTCAATTTAACCGGCGGTTTTGAGTTCCGCCTGCAAACGTTCGTATTTGGCTTGCAACTCTTCCTTGCTCTCACGCCATTCCGGATTGAACGGAATACAACTGACTGGACAAACCTGCTGGCATTGCGGCTCGTCGAAATGCCCTACGCACTCGGTACATTTGGTCGGATCTATCTCGTAGATCTCCTGCCCCATGTATATCGCATCGTTCGGGCACTCAGGCTCGCATACATCGCAGTTGATGCATTCATCGGTAATTAGCAGAGCCATGATGCACTCTCCCCTATCACCGTATTTCCGCTCAACACATGAGTCATTAGCAGAGCCATAACAAACGTAATTCCTGATTAACCCTGTGCCGCGATTTTCTCTTTCAGCCATTTATCGACTGACGGGAAAACGAATTTCGACACATCACCGCCGAGGGTGGCGATCTCACGCACTATCGTACCAGAGATGAACTGATACTGATCGGACGGGGTCAGGAACAGGGTTTCCACGTCTGGCAGCAGGTAACGGTTCATGCCGGCCATCTGGAATTCATATTCAAAGTCGGAGACCGCGCGCAAGCCACGCACGATCACGCGGGCATCATGCCGGCGCACAAAATCCTTCAGCAAGCCGGAAAAACTTTCCACATGCACATTCGGGTAATGACCGAGGACTTCGTTCGAAATCGTCAGGCGTTCTTCCAGCGAAAAGAAAGGCTTCTTGTTGCGGCTGTCGGCAACGCCGACGATCAACTTGTCAAACAGACCCGAGGCACGACGCACCAGGTCTTCATGACCGCGCGTCAGTGGATCGAATGTTCCAGGATAGATGGCTGTAACCATTTTGGCTCCGTAGGGTGGCTGTGGTTGTCAGCTCGCGGAAAGCACGCGGCGCATGCGCCGGATGAGTAGCAAAGATCGATGTTTTGCTGCTAGTTTCTACACAGCGCGCCAGCGCGCTATGGACACCGCAAATAACTGAAAGCGCATTATGCCTGAACTTCAGGCAATTTTTTTGATTGCAAAAGATGGTAAAAAACCATGCCCGCATTGTCGGCACGGACAATTTCCCAATCCGCCAGCCATTCCGGCGGCGTATCCGAGACCAGAGACTCCTCGGATTCGACGTAAACGATGCCGTCTTTAGCCAGCAATTGGGCGCAGCCGGGCAGCATTTTTTCCAGCCAGTTCTGGTGGTAAGGCGGATCGAGGAAAATCAGGTCGAACTTGGCCGCATTGCGCGCCATGCCTTGTATTGCTGTTAATGCATCACCGCGCACAATGCTGAGCTGCTCGGCGCGCAGTTTTTCCTTGGTAGCTTCCAGTTGCCGCACTGCCGGTGTATGCATTTCCACCATGACCACCTGTGCCGCACCGCGACTGGCCGCCTCGAAACCCAATACGCCGGTACCGGCAAACAGGTCCAGGCATTTCACCCGGCTCCAGCTACCGTCTATCAGGTGATTGATCCAGTTAAATACCGTCTCGCGCACGCGATCCGGGGTCGGGCGCAAACCCTCGACATCCAGCACCGGTAAAGGCGTACGTTTCCACTGTCCGCCTATGATGCGCACCTGGTGCGTCATGGTCGGGCGTGGCTTGTGCGCAGGTTTCTTAGGTGCTGGTTTGGAACTGGGCTTCTTCGGCATGGCGGGCGACGGCGGACAGGGTCAGCCGTGGAAAAGTATTTGCAGCGTGGATTGTAATGAGTACAACCCACGCGCGCCAGTGTAGATGCCCGGAAATGCTGGCTAATGCTTATTTTTCAGCAGCACCGACCACTACTGTTGCCAGTTTATCCAGTTGGATCTTGCGCTGGAAGGCCGCTTTGACTTCTGCTGCCGTCACCTTGCTCACCTTGTCGGTCCAGGTATCGAGGTAATCCAGTGGCAAATCGTAGAAACCTATTGCCGCAATATTCTCCAGGATCTTTTTATTGCTATCGATACGCAAGGCGAAACCGCCGATCAGATTATCTTTCGCCGCTTTCAGTTCAGCCGGAGTCGGGCCGTCACGCAAATAATCGGCAACCGTGGAACGCACTACCTGCAAGGCCTGGTCCGCCTGTTCTTTCTTGGTTTGCAAGGAAATCTGGAACGGGCCGGGCTGCGCCATCGGAATGAAGTAACTGCTGACGCCATATGACAGGCCGCGTTGCTCACGCACCTGTTGCATCAGGCGCGAAACAAAGCCACCGCCACCCAATACATAGTTACCAACCGTCAACGCAAAATGGTCCGGATCATGCCGCGCCATGCCCGGCATGCCGATCAGGATATGCGCCTGACTCGCCTGGTGTGAAATCCGTTCTTCTTCACCCGGCGCTATCGTCACCGGAGGCAATGGCGGCAAGGCCTCGCCCTGCGGCAAACGTTGCGTCAATTGCTGTGCAATCTGGTCGGCTTCGGCACGTGTCACGTCACCTATCAGCGCCACTACAGCACGATTGGCAACATAGTATTTGGCATGGAAAGCCAGCAAATCGTCACGCGTGATCGCTTCTATCGACGCTACATCAGCTTGCTGTCCGTAAGGATGGCTGCCATATAAACGTTTGCTGAATGCCTTGCCGGCAATAGCTTCCGGCTTGGTCAGGCTTTCCTTGATCGCGGAAATCGTACGCGTCTTGTCGCGCTGCAGGAATTCTTCCGGGAAGCTCGGATAAGCCAGCACGCGTGCCAACAACGATACTGCAGTCTCACGCTCTGTCACCAGCGTGCGCAAGGTCGCACCGGCGCGATCATCGTCGAGGCGGCCACCGCGTTGTGCCGCGGTATCAGCGAAGGCATCCGAAATCTGCGCCTCGCTCAGCGCACCTTCATTGCCTGTCGGCGCTGCATGTATGCCACGCGCCAGCATCGCCCCCGTCAGTGCCGCGGTGCCGGATTTACCGGCCGGATCGCGCCGTGAACCGGCGTCGAAATCCACGCTGACATCCAGCATCGGTATCGTATGGTTTTCGACAAAGAGTACGCGTGCACCATTGTTCAAGGTCCACGATTGGATCTGCAATGCCGCATACGAGGCATTGCAAGCTACACACAGCACGACGCTGCTAATTATTTTTAACATCAGGACTCCGGAATTCTGTTGGAAGACAGCTTGTATCTTTATTGCCGACGGCGGGTGATATCGATTAATGACGCAAACCGGCAGGCGCTGCCGCCGGCTTTTTCTCTGTCATCGGCAATGGCACCAGGGTGCCTACCGTCAATGCATCGTCGCCAAAATATTTTTGCGCCACCGCTTGCACCTGTTGCGGCGTCACGGCACGCAATTTCTCAATCACGCGGTCGGTATCCTTATACGAGAAGCCGGACATTTCCATCACGCCTATCTCCATCGCCTGGCCGAATACGGAATCGCGCTTATAAATCTGCGCTGCAATCAGCTGGGTTTTAACGCGCTTCAATTCGGCTTCGGACACGCCTTCATTGGCGATGCGCTCAACTTCGGCACGCAACAGTTTTTCCAGTTGCTCGGTAGTCGTGCCTTGTGCCGGTGTGCCATCCAGTATGAATAAGACCGGACCACGCGCAATGCCGGAGTAGGATGCGCCCACATCGTTGGCAACGCGGTCGGTACGCACCAGCTTCGCGCTCAGGCGCGCATTGTCGTAGCCGTCGAGGACTGCCGACAGCACATCCAGTGCATACGCATCGTCGTCCTTGGCGATATCACGCAAGGCCGGCACTTTGAACGCCAGTACCACATAGGGATTTTCCGCCGGCGCCTTGACTGTCACGCGCTTGATGCCTTCTTGTGGCGGTTCGTTTTGCGGGCGCGTACGGGTCAGGGTTTTCGCCGGATAGGAACCGAAATATTTCTGCGCCAGTGCAAACACTTGCTTGGGCTCGACGTCGCCGGATACCACCATCGTTGCATTATTCGGCGCATACCAGGTGTCGTGCCACGCTTTCACATCATTGACCGTCATATTCTGCAAATCATCCATCCAGCCGATGATGGGATTGCGATAAGGGTGCACCGCATAAGTCGTGGCTGCCAGTGCTTCATACAGTTTGGAAGTCGGCTGGTCGTCGGTGCGCAGGCGGCGCTCTTCCATCACGACGCGGATTTCCTTCGCGAATTCATTCTTGTCGAATACCAGGTTGGCCATGCGGTCCGCTTCCAGCGCCATCACTGCTTCCAGCTTCGATTTCTCGATTTGCTGGAAGTAAGCTGTGTAATCCTTGCTGGTGAAGGCATTTTCCCGGCCGCCAAGCTGGGCGACGCGTTTACTGAATTCGCCCGGTTTCAGCTTCTTGGTGCCCTTGAACATCATGTGTTCCAGCGCATGCGCCACGCCGGTCACGCCATTGCGTTCGTCGACCGAGCCGACGCGGTACCAGACCATATGGGCGACAGTCGGTGCCCGGTGATCTTCATTGACGATGATCTTCATGCCATTTTTCAGCGTGAACTCTTCAGTTTGTGCGGCATTTGCCCACAAGGGGGTCAAAACGACGGAGGCCGCCAACAGCAATGTTCTGATACTCAATTTCATGACCTTCGCTCTGATAGAATACGTCGATTGTATCCGCTTACCTGCAACATACCGGCAAGCGCCTCTGACCGCTGTTCTGACTCCATTCGAGATGTTTAGTTTCTTCAAGAAAAAACCGCAAGAACCCGCGCCCGCGCCGCAAGCACCGATCGCCCCCGTGAGCGAGGAGCTGGCCGCAAGCATTCCGGCACCATCGCCGGAAGCCGCCGCCGCCGCAGTGCAGGCTGAAATCGTTCCGGCCGTCACCCCGGCCGAGCAAAAGCAATCGTGGATGGCACGCCTCAAGGTCGGCCTGTCCAAAACCTCGTCCAACCTGACCACCCTCTTCGTCGGCGCCAAAATAGACGACGATCTGTACGAAGAGCTGGAATCGGCGCTGCTGATATCGGATGCCGGTGTCGATGCCACGCAATTCCTGCTGGATGCACTCAAACGCAAGGTCAAGAATGAAAAACTGACCGAAGCGGCACAGGTGAAAACCGCCCTGCGCAGCCTGCTGCTGGAAATGCTCACGCCTTTGCAAAAACCGCTGGTATTGGGTCAGCACCAGCCGCTGGTCATGATGATTACCGGCGTCAACGGTGCCGGCAAGACCACCACCATAGGCAAACTGGCCAAGCATTTGCAGGCACACAATCAATCGGTACTGCTGGCCGCCGGCGATACCTTCCGTGCCGCCGCCCGTGAACAATTGACGGTCTGGGGCCAGCGCAACAACGTGACCGTGATCGCGCAGGAATCCGGCGATCCGGCCGCTGTCGCTTTCGACGCCGTGCATTCAGCACAGGCGCGCGGCACCAATGTCGTGATGGTCGATACCGCCGGCCGCCTGCCGACCCAACTGCACCTGATGGAAGAGCTGAAGAAGGTCAAGCGCGTGATGGCCAAAGGCATGGCGAGCGCCCCGCATGAAATCCTGCTCATCATAGACGGCAACACCGGACAAAACGCGCTGACCCAGGTAAAAGCCTTCGACGATGCACTCGGCCTGACCGGCCTGGTCGTCACCAAACTCGACGGCACTGCCAAAGGCGGCGTGCTGGCGGCGATTGCGCGCGCGCGGCCGATCCCGGTCTACTTCATCGGCGTCGGTGAACAGATTGAAGATTTGCAACCGTTTAATGCACAGGAATTTGTAGAAGCGCTATTGGGCTAACAACATCGATGATTGAATTCCACCAGGTTACAAAGAAATACACGCAAAACGTCACTGCTCTGTCCGACATCACATTGTCGGTCGGCAAAGGCGAGCTGGTCTTCCTCGCCGGTCCGTCCGGTGCAGGCAAATCCACGCTATTGAAACTGATCGCCGCGATGGAACGCCCGAGTGAAGGCTCGGTCGTCGTCAGCGGACACGACATCAGCCGCATCAAAACTTCCGGCCTGCCCTACCTGCGCCGCAATCTCGGTTTGATTTTCCAGCAACAGCGTTTGCTGGCAGACCGCAGCGTGCTGGCCAACGTCATGCTGCCGTTGATCGTTTGCGGTGCTTCACGGCCGGATGCCGAACGCCGCGCGCGTGCCGCACTGGATAAAGTCGGCTTGCTGGATATGGCAAGCTCCGGACCGCTTACGCTGTCCGGCGGTGAGCAACAGCGCGTGGCCATCGCCCGCGCCATCGTCAACCGCCCACAAATCATCCTGGCCGATGAACCTACCGCCAACCTGGATCGCGCTGCCGCGAACAAGGTACTGGATGCGCTGAAGGCCTTCCACTCGGTCGGCGTCACCTGCCTGATTTCCACCCACGATGAACAATTCCTCGATACCGCGACCCGCGTGATTTATCTCGACCATGGCCGAATCATTGAAAGCTGGCGCAGAACAGCAACCCAGGAGCCCGCATGAATAGCTGGCTCAGACATCATGGCTTCGCGCTCGGCGACGCCTTCCGTCACTTGTTCAAGACCCCCGGCAACTTCCTGCTGAACGTATTGGTGGTATCAATTGCATTGGCGCTGCCCTTCGCCGGCATGACGCTACTGGAAAACGTACGCCCGGTATCCGAGCAACTGGCGGTAGAACCGGAAATCAGTATCTTCATGGCGATGGATACCCCGCGTGAACGGGCGACTGCCATAGCACCGGAAATCCGCCGCATCGCGCAGGAAGCCAAACACCCGGTCAAACTGGAATTCATCCCGCGCGAAAAAGCACTCAGCACGCTAAAGAATAAAACCGGGCTGGACGATGCGATTTCAACACTGGGAGCCAATCCCTTGCCGGACGCTTATGTGGTCAAGATGACCGGCTTCCAGAATGACGGCGACGCCAAGAAAATCAAAGCCATCGTCGAAAAGCTGCAAGCCATCAACGGCGTCGAATATGTACAAATGGATTCGGCCTGGGTTGAACGGCTGGCGGCCTTGCTGCAAGTCATGCGCCTGATCCTGATCTTCCTCGCCACCACGCTCGGCGTAGTCGTGGTTGCCGTGGTCTTCAATACAATACGCCTGCAGGTCATGACGCAGCGTGAAGAAATTGAAGTCTCGCGCCTGGTCGGTGCCACCGACTCCTTCATTTGCCGGCCTTTCTATTACACCGGTGCCCTGCTCGGCCTGATCGCCGGTGGCGTCGCCCTGATCGCAGTCGCACTGGCCTTGAATCCGCTGAACGCGGCAATCGCCGATTTCGCCCGCCTCTATGCATCCGAGTTCCGCCTGGCACCGCTGGACCTGGTGCCGACATTGATACTGTTGGCCGCCAGCGCTTTCCTCGGTTTACTGGGCGCATTGCTTTCCGTACAGAGGCATTTGGCACGACTGCATTAAGCACCATGTGAGCGCACACTGACTTATGTTTTTATCTGTGCCACGCAACAAATAAAAAGGGACCTGAACAGGTCCTTTTTTATTTCCCAAAAGAAATGCAAATCTTCGTCAAAATCGGGCTGTCAGACGCAACTTCTGGGTCAGAAAGCTCTCTAATCCCTGCAAGAAAAGAGCAATAATGATTAAAAAAGCAATAGTGTTTAGGCTATCAGCTTAGTAAAAAACGCTCATTAGCACTCATTTCAAGAGAGTGCTAATATAGCTATTCAAAGCAGTTTAGTTCACAGAAACAAATTGGTTTCTGACTGAAACTTAGCAAGGAGAACGCATGAAAGCAGTATCTGCATCTACCGCATTGGTTCCTAACAGCAATATGCTGGCATTGGGATTTTCTGGTGCGCTGGGCAATATTGACGCTTACATCTCGGCGGTCAATCGCCTCCCTATGCTGACGCACGAAGAAGAAATGTCTTTGGCGCGTCGCCTGCGCGACGAGAATGATCTCGGTGCCGCGCAAAAACTGGTGCTCTCGCATCTGCGCCTGGTCGTCTCGATCGCCCGCGGCTATCTGGGCTACGGCTTGCCGCACGCAGACTTGATCCAGGAAGGCAATATCGGCTTGATGAAAGCCGTGAAGCGTTTCGACCCTGATCAAGGCGTACGCCTGGTTTCGTATTCGATGCATTGGATCAAGGCAGAAATGCATGAGTACATCCTGAAAAACTGGCGTCTGGTGAAAGTCGCGACGACCAAAGCACAACGCAAATTGTTCTTCAATCTGCGCAGCCACAAAACCGGCCTCGATTCGATGACGCCGGATCAGGTCGATGAACTGGCGAAAACGCTGAACGTCAAACGGGAAGAAGTCATAGAGATGGAAACCCGCTTGTCCGGTCGCGATATCGCACTGGAAGCGCCGACTGACGATGAAGACGACAAGTTTGCGCCTATCGCTTACCTGTCTTCAGATATGCAGGAACCGACCAAGGTGCTGGAATCGCAGCAGTTTGATCGCCTGCAAACCGAAGGCTTGTCGAATGCTTTGGGCAAACTGGATGCACGTTCGCGTCGCATCGTTGAAGCGCGCTGGCTGGCGAACGACGATGGCTCCGGTGCAACCTTGCATGAATTGGCTGATGAGTTCGGCGTATCGGCAGAACGTATTCGCCAGATCGAAGCAGTCGCACTGAAAAAAATGAAAGGCTCGCTGGCCGCTTACGCTTAAGCAGTCATAGCAGCAAACAAAAAAGGCGCTCCTCGGAGCGCCTTTTTTATGCCTGTCTTCTTTACGTTTTCTCTGCCAGTAAAGTCTTCAGATCCTGCACGATAGGGTCTATACCCTGGCCGTGACGTATGAATAAGCGGATGCGGCCTTGCGGGTCAAACACATAGCTGCCGGCGGTGTGATCGACGGTATAACTACCCGGTGTCTTGCCCGGCACTTTTTGATAAAACACTTTGAATTCTTTCGCCACTTTCTCGGTCTCTGCGAGGTCGCCGCGCAAGCCGAGGAAGCGTGGATCGAAAGCCGGTACATACTGCGCCAGCAAGGCGGCGGTATCGCGCTCAGGGTCGACGGTCACAAACAAGACCTGCACCCGGTCCGCATCCGGTCCCAGTGCCTTCATCACATTCGACATTTCCATCATGGTCGTCGGGCATACATCAGGACACTGTGTGAAACCAAAGAATACGACAACTGCCTTGCCCTTGAAATCGGCCAGCGTGCGCAGCTTGCCATTGTGATCGTGCAGCGAAAATTCCTTCGCATATCCGAGCCCGGTCAGGTCGGTGTTATTGAAAGTCACTTGTTTCGCTTTATCGCTGCAAGCACTCAAGGCCAGCACTGCAGCGCACATCATCAGGAAAGAACGGAAGCGCATTTTTCAGAATCTCAAATAGTGGTCGACCAACAAGGCCGCAAACAGCAGGGATAGATAGATGATCGAATAAGCGAACATCTTGCGCGCAATCATATCGGTGTAATGGCGATAAACCTGCCATGCATACCAAACGAAAATGATATCCAGGATCGCCACCGACACCAGGTAAATCAAACCGCTCATACCGACCGCAAACGGCAACATGGTGGTTGCGACCAGGGCGATGGTGTAGAGCCAGATATGGAATTGGGTGAACTCGGTGCCATGCGTGACCGGCAGCATCGGTAAACCGGACTTTGCATACTCATCACGACGGTACAAGGCCAGCGCCCAGAAGTGCGGCGGGGTCCAGATGAAGATAATCAAAACCAGTATCCACGCCTGCATCGGCAAATCATTTGCCACCGCGGCCCAGCCCAATGCAGGCGGCATCGCACCGGACAGGCCACCGATCACGATATTCTGCGGCGTCGCCGGTTTCAGGATGATGGTGTAAATCACTGCATAACCGACAAAGGTGGCAAAGGTCAGCCACATCGTCAGCGGATTCACAAAGTTGTACAACACCCACATGCCTGCGCCACCGATCACACCTGAAAACACCAGTGTTTGCAGCACGGTAATTTCGCCGCGTGCCATTGGACGTCGGGCGGTGCGTGCCATGCGTGAATCGATCTCGCGCTCGACCAGGCAGTTAATTGCAAATGCGGCGCCCGCCAGTAACCAGATACCGATTGTTGCAGACACGACAATCTTCCAGCTTGGCAACTCAGGTGTTGCCAGGAACATGCCGATGACGGCGCAAAAAACCGCCAGCTGCGTCACACGCGGCTTGGTCAGGGCCCAGTACTGGGCGATACGATTCGGAGATACGGTCAGAGTAGTCATGCGTTGTCGTTGGGTGCAGCCGATAAGCGCGTATCAAGTTGATCCGGCCCACGATTTGTCCCGGCAGCACCGGGGATTCTAGCCTTGTAGTTTAACATGACCAGCAAGAGGACAAGCAGCGCTGCACAACCATTGTGCGCGACCGCCAGCGCCAGCGGCCATTTCAATGAAACTGTGGCAATACCTATCGTGATTTGCAATGCCAGCGCCGCCAGCACACCACGTGCAATCGTCTGCAAACCTTCGATCTTGTAGGCCTTGTAGCAAACCCAGGCGATGTATCCGGCCATGACAAAGGCAAACACCCGGTGCGTCCAGTGGATCGCTGTCAAAGCCGGGAACGGCAGGTATTCGCCATCCGCTGTCATGCCGAGGCTGCGCCACAGCGTGAAGCCGTTTTCAAAATCCATCTGCGGGATCACCGCACCGTGGCATAAAGGAAAATCGCTGCAGGCCAGCGCCGCGTAATTGGTGCTGACCCAACCACCCAGCGCAATCTGGAAACTGAGCAAAATCAGGGCGATCAGCGCCGGGATACGCAAGGCATAAGCTGCGGCGGCGACCGGTGGATGCTCCTTTTGCCGTGCGCCAACCCAGGCCAGCATGCCGAGCAAGGTCATGCCTAACAAGAGATGGATAGTGACAATGACAGGCTGCAGCTTCATCGTCACTGTCCACGCGCCAAAGGCACCCTGGATGCAGACGAAAATCAGCAAGGCCACCGGAAAATGCGGCGAAAACTTGTGCACGCTGCGGCCGCTCTGCAACCAGAAGCGCCAGGAAATCACCACGATCGCGATGATGAGCACACCTATGCCCATCGCCAGGTAACGATGGATCATTTCGACCCAGGCTTTCATCACGGTGACCGGACCATCCGGCATCAATGCCTCGGCGGCACGTATATGTTCCATTGCCTGCAATGGATTGGCATGACCGTAACAACCGGGCCAGTCAGGACAGCCGAGGCCGGAATCCGTGAGGCGCGTGAAAGCACCAAACATGATCACATCGAAGGTGAGGAATAAAGTCACCCACACCAGCTTGCGATATTTATCCGGGTCCTTCGACGACCAGACAATGACAAAAGCCAGCAAGGCAACAAAGATGCCCTTGCTGCCCAGTTGGAACAAAGTGCCGGAATCAACCAATTGCAGAAGCCTTTAATAATTTGTACAAATCTTTTTTGACCTTGTTCGGGTCAGCGTCTTTCGGGAAGCGCATCATCAGGTGTCCGAGCGGATCTATCATATAGATGTGGTCGGTAATGCTGCTGCCGGCATCGGTCGGCAACCACGCACGCACCAGCTCTTCTTTCACGCGCAACATATCGGTGCCGTCAAATTCGCGGATCAGGATGGTATCGACCGGCTTGTCATCGGTGATCAGCCACACGCGTTCGATACGGTCCATTTCCTTGCCCTGCGCCAGGCGCAGCTGGCGCATATCATGCAATTTCTTTTCGCAGGATGCTTCACACTCGGCGCCACTGACGTGCAGCATCACCCATTTGCCCTGATAGGACTCCAGCGTAGCCGGTTTCTTGTCCAGTGTGGTCGCGCCCAGCGTCGGGATCGGATAATCACGCGGATCAATCAGGGTGCCGTAATTGGTACGGCTCTGTGGCTTGATCACATAGTAGGTGAAGTAAGACAGGATGATAGGTGCCGCACAGACCAGAATCACGGCAAATAATTTCCAGCGTCCCTTGTTTTTATTTGGTTCCACGTCGAATTCCTGTCACAACAAAAAATATAAAAGCCATTGCAGCCAAGCCATACCACTGGAAGGCATAACCGCGATGTTTGTCCACACCGGAAGATGGTACCGGCCAGTCACGCACCAGACCGTCACCGGTATCCGTCAACTGTTCAAGAACAATAGGTGACATCTGCAAACCGCTGGCGGCGGCAAAGCCTGCCACATCGAGGTTTTGCACGATCGCATGGGGACGCGGCGCGTCCACCTCACCCAATTGCATCACATGGCCAATATCACGGCGCGCGACACCTTCAATTTGTAACTGGCCATGCGGCGTAACGATAGCGGGCATTTTAGTGCGGTCTGCCACATTACGTGGAATCCAGCCGCGCGCCACCAATACATGCAACCGGCTACCGGCGACTTTGAATGGCATCAGCAGGTAGAAACCGGCGACGCCATTATGCGGGCGGTTATCCAGATAAACCGGCCAGTCCTGCAGGAATTCACCTTGGACTGAGAGGCGGCGGAATTCGATATCGTCAGGATTAAGCGCGGCGTCGCTTAACTGCAAGGAAGCGGCGGCTTGCCGTTCATGGATTTTTTGTTCGATGGCAATTTTCTCGGCAGCGCGCCTGGTTTGCCATTGTCCCAACGACAGGCCGATCGCCACCGCAATAGCTGCGGCAACAAATGGAATGAGCCTAAATCGAAAGGTGAATCGCATTACAATGTCACTTTACTCAATACATTCTGCGTCGGATGACGGCGTACCCGAAGGCCCGGCCAACCCATCCCTTATGCCATGAAAATCATAGTCGCCATTGCTTTCATCCTGATCCTCGGCAGCCTGGGTTCGGCGCTATTCTTCCTGATGAAAGACAAGGGTAAAAGCAATCGCACGGTCAAAGCCCTGACGATGCGGGTAGGATTTTCAGTCGCACTGTTTATCCTGGTACTGCTGGCCTATAAATTTGGCCTGATCCAGCCAACCGGCATACGCTGACCCAGATACATCAAGGCGCTTGCCTCTTGCATAACATGTCGCCCCGATCGCAAAAAAGCCGCACCGAAGTGCGGCTTTTTCATGTCCCGCGCTTACTGCCCGCGTGACTTACAGCCAATAGACCACGACATACAAACCGAGCCAGACGACGTCAACAAAGTGCCAGTACCAAGCGGCGCCTTCAAATGCAAAATGATTGTCTGCAGTGAAGTGGCCTTTCAATACACGATACAGCACCACGCTCAACATGATCGCGCCGAGGGTCACGTGGAAACCGTGGAAGCCGGTCAGCAGGAAGAAGGTTGAACCATACACACCCGAAGTCAGTTTCAGGTTCAGCTCGGTGTAAGCGTGCATATATTCATAGACCTGGAAGCCCATGAAGATCGCGCCCAGCAGGATGGTTGCTGCCAGCCAGAATGCCGTCTTGCCGCGATGGTTTTCACGGATCGCATGATGCGAAATGGTCAGCGTCACACCGGACAACAAGAGCAAAGCGGTGTTGATGGTTGGAATCCAGAATGGACCCATGGTGGTAAATGGCTCTACCGTACCGGCCGGACCGACATTACCCCAGTGTGCGGCAAAGTCTGGCCACAGGATCTTGTTGTCCAGGTCGCCAAGCCAAGGCATCGCAATGCTGCGCGCATAGAACAGGGCGCCGAAGAATGCGGCAAAGAACATGACTTCGGAGAAAATGAACCAGCTCATGCTCCAGCGATAGGAAGCATCGATGCGCTTGCTGTACATGCCGCCTTCGGATTCCGAAATAGCGTCGCCGAACCAGTAGTACAGCACTACGAGGAAGCCGATCAGGCCCGCAAACGTGGCATAAGATCCCCAGGCTGCATCATTTACCCAGCCCGACGCACCCAGCATCATCACGAGCAACGAAGTTCCCGCTATCGCTGGCCATTTGGACGGGCCAGGCACGAAATAGTAAGGCGCATTCGCGTGTTGAGCACTCATCTCCATCTCCCAATACAAAATTCAAGTAGTGACGCCATCAGGACAATTGCATGTCGCAAACAACGCGTTAAATTTCATTTCGACTATCGGCTCTGACTAGCTGGCCGACTTCTTCTTTTTACTATTTATCCTGCTACTGCCTGTTTCAATTCTGTCGGCTTCAGCTCTGCCTTCTTCTCACGCCCTGCGATCTCAAAGAAAGTATAGGACAAGGTAATCGTCTTTACATCCTTGGGTAAAGCAGGATCCAGGTAAAACACTACCGGCATCTGCTTCGCCTGGCTGGCTTCCAGAGTTTGCTGCTGGAAACAGAAACATTCCACTTTCTTGAAATGCGCTGCCGCCTGCTGTGGTGCATAACTCGGGATTGCCTGTGCTTCTACGCTGCGGGCCTGTGTATTGACTACTTCATACACGATCTGGGCCATTTCGCCCGGATGCACCTGCATGCTGTTTACCGTAGGGCGGAAACGAAACGGTCCTTGCGTATTCGCATCAAACTCAACCGTGATCGTCCTGCTCTTGTCGACTTGCGAATTATCAATCGGTTTTACCTTCATCTCTTGCGAGGTCAGGATATTGACACCTGTAATTTCACAAATCTGTTTGTATATCGGTACCAGCAGATAACCAAAACCAAACATCATCACAGCAATCACAACCAGCTTGCCAAACATCTGGGTATTTAACTTACTGTGCTTCTGATCATCTGTCTGGTTTTCCATCTCTGCCCTAAATAAACCACAAGCGTTTTGCGATCACGCCGAACATGAACATCGCGGCGATGACCCCGAGTATCAGGGCGGTGCGCAAATTACGCTTTTTTTGTTCCGTCTTCAAATCCGACATCGCAATGTGGCGGGCTCACGCCCGCCACTCCGTTTATTTAACTGTTGGAGGAACTTCAAATGTATGGAAAGGAGCCGGGCTAGGCACCGTCCATTCCAGACCTTCAGCACCATCCCAAGGTTTCGCTTCTGCCGGCACGCCGCCTTTGATTGAAGGTATGACCACCGCGAACAGGAAGTACACCTGCATCAAGCCGAAGCCCAGGCCACCAATCGACGCGATCATGTTGAAATCGGTGAACTGCGCCGGGTAATCAGCGTAACGACGTGGCATACCGGCCAATCCCAGGAAGTGCATAGGGAAGAAGGTGATGTTGAACAAAATCAGCGAACCCCAGAAGTGGATCTTGCCGCGGGTTTCGTTGTACATGAAACCGGTCCACTTCGGACCCCAGTAGTAGAAACCGGCAAACAGCGCGAACAAGGAACCAGCCACCAGCACGTAGTGGAAGTGAGCCACCACGTAGTAGGTATCCTGCAACTGGATATCGATAGGTGTCACCGCCAGGATCAGGCCGGTGAAGCCGCCCATCGTAAATACAAAGATGAAGCCGATGGCGAACAGCATAGGTGTCTCGAACGTCATCGAGCCCCGCCACATGGTTGCCACCCAGTTGAAAATCTTCACGCCGGTTGGCACCGCGATCAACATCGTCGCGTACATGAAGAACAACTGTGCAGTGACCGGCATACCGGTAGTGAACATGTGATGCGCCCATACCATGAAGGACAGGATCGCGATCGAAGCGGTTGCGTACACCATCGATGCATAGCCAAACAACTGTTTGCGCGCAAAGGTAGGAATGATGTGCGAGACGATGCCGAAAGCCGGCAAAATCATGATGTACACCTCTGGATGTCCGAAGAACCAGAAAATGTGCTGATACATGACAGGATCACCGCCACCAGCCGCATTAAAGAAGGACGTACCGAAGTGACGATCGGTCAGGGTCATGGTGATCGCACCAGCCAGAACCGGCATCACGGCGATCAGCAGGTAGGCGGTAATCAGCCAGGTCCAGCAAAACATCGGCATCTTCATCAGGGTCATGCCAGGCGCGCGCATGTTGAGGATGGTCACGATGATGTTGATCGAACCCATGATCGACGATGCACCCATGATATGCAGGGCGAAAATCGCCATGTCCATACCAGGCCCCATTTGGGTCGACAGCGGTGCATACAGGGTCCAGCCGGCAGCAGTTGCACCACCAGGAACCAGGAAGGACACCGCCAGCAGGATCGCTGCCGGTGGCAGCAACCAGAACGAGAAGTTGTTCATGCGGGCAAATGCCATATCGGACGCGCCGATTTGCAGCGGCACCATCCAGTTGGCGAAACCAACGAAAGCCGGCATGATCGCGCCGAACACCATCATGATGCCGTGCATGGTGGTCAGCTGGTTGAAGAACTCCGGTTGCATCAATTGCAGGCCTGGCTGGAACAACTCGGCGCGTATCAACATCGCCAGGAAGCCACCGGACAACAACATTACGAACGAGAACCACAGGTAAAGCGTACCGATATCCTTGTGATTGGTCGCGAATACCCAACGGCGCCAGCCATGCGGATGATCGTGCGCATGGTCATGGTCGTGCGAGTGATCGTGTGCGTGATCGACTGCGGTTGTACTCATCTCTGTCTCCCGATTCTATTACTTACGCGCAGCCAGCACTTCTGCTGGTTGGACAATGTTTTCCGAGGCCTTATTCGACCAATGGTTGCGGGTATAAGTAATCACCGCGGCAATTTCGGTATCCGACAATACCGGTTTCCAGGCCGGCATCGCGCCCTTGCCTTCCATCACCATGTGGATGTTGGCGGCTTTTGGTCCGGTCACAATCGGCGATGCATCCAGTGCCGGGAAGCTGCCCGGTACACCTTTACCGTTGGCCTGGTGGCAAGCGATACAGTTGGCGGTATAGACTTTTTCGCCGCGCTGTACGAGCTCGTCCACGGTCCATGTCTTGGTAGGATCATCGGCGTTGGCAGCCATTTCCTTCTTCTTGCCGTCTACCCACGCCTTGTAGTCTTCATCGCTGACGACATTGACGACGATAGGCATGAAAGCATGGTCCTTGCCGCACAGCTCGGCGCATTGACCACGGTAGGTGCCGATTTTTTCAGCCTTGAACCAGGTGTCACGTACGAAACCCGGGATCGCATCCTGCTTGACGCCGAAAGCCGGGATCATCCAGGCGTGGATCACGTCATTCGCGGTCAGCACGATACGGATTTTTTTGTTGACCGGTACGACCACTGGATTGTCGACTTCGATCAGGTAGTTTTCGTTTTTGACTTTGGTGTTGTCGACGATCTGTTCACGCGGGGTGGACAGATTAGAGAGGAAGTTGATGCCTTCGCCTTCGCCGTTGAGGTAGTTATATCCCCATTTCCACTGCATACCGGTGGCTTTAATGGTGATATCCGCATTCGAGGTGTCTTTCATCGCCACCACGGTTTTGGTCGCCGGCAGCGCCATACCGATAACGATGAGGAAAGGAACCACGGTCCATGCGATTTCGACTGCGGTGCTTTCATGGAAAGTCGCCGACTTATGACCGAGCGACTTGCGATGCTTGAAGATGGAGTAAAACATGACGCCGAACACAGCGACGAAAATCACCAGACAGATGATCAGCATCAAGGTGTGCAGCGAATAGATTTGTTCCGCGATCTGCGTTACAGGTTCGTGGAAATTGAGCTGACGCACTGCAGGTCCGCCCGGACTATCGGTCACCGCCCACGACGGCATACCAGCCGCCAGGAACGACGCACCAAGCATCAAAGATTGAAGGCGCTTCGCATGTTTCATGATTTCCTCAAAAGCCCAAATTAAGAATTCTTTTAACAACCAGGCATAACTGCAGACCCCAGCTCCTGACGCAGCTCACGGATGAACTCACGCCTCTTGTATTCTGTCAGGAATCGCCCCACTTCAACACGCGTACCGGAGGATTCCAGACCTATCAATCGATGCCGCTTCGCTGGCGGATCGACTTTCGTGCAATGACGTATTAGCTTAAATTGCCGTGCTTTATCGGCTTGAATTAGATGTATTACCAACAGATCGTCGGTTAGGACTATGTGTTCGCAATCGGTAGCATGGCGTGCATAACAAAGAAAAGCGCACCCTACAGCCGCTAATTCAATTACTGCAAAACCTAAGATGTACCACGCCCCGCGCCAGGTGAAGGAAAGCGCAATGATCAGGGACACCACACATAACACTGAATAAGCCTGCATCAGTTGTCGTGGTGATATCGAACAATTACGTTTCAATAACCATTCTCGGTTGGCCATAGCACACCGCCTGAACGGTTTGCGCAAGCAAGCTGCACTCACGCAAAACCGTCGAAGTATAAGTCGGAAAGGGTTTTGTTATCAAGTATAAAAACAAATGACAACAGCTCCCATTTTCAGTACTTTTTACCGCCTTCAAATACCCCGAACACACATAAGCGGCGCGCTGCTTTTAGTTGCCGCTGCCAAAACATTGGCCGTCTCCCGCTCATATTTTTAATAATTATTTAACAAGTATTCTTATTTCCGCGGCGGATCAAAACGGATAATCGACTCCCCGCTCGCGGTCGCGCGCGGCGCCGGCCGGAACGCGTGGCCGTAGATTACCTCGAATGTCAGCGGGATCTTGCCGTCGGCACGACGGCTTTGTTCCAGCACATCCATCGCGCGTTGCCACGCCTGCTTGCCCAGCAAACCACGGCGGCGCGTATCCAGCGGATTACCGCCCATCGCACGCACATCAGCCATCAGCTTTTCCACCGAACCGTAAGTCACGGTCAGGGTTTCCATATCCATCACCGGTGTCGAAAAACCGGCATTTACCAACATATCGCCGAAATCATGCATGTCTACAAATGGCAACACATGCGGCTCGGCATCGGCCGCCGCGAATGCCGCACGCAGCTCCTTGAAGGTGTCCGGGCCAAAGCAAGAGAACATCAGCAAACCGTCCTGGCGCAAGACACGGCGCCATTCGACGAACACCCGGTCCGGCTGCGGATGCCAATGCAAGGCCAGGTTGGACCATACCAGATCGACCGCATTGATTCCCAGCGGCAGTTGCGCGAAATTTCCGCATACCAGGCTGGCTCCCGAATCGCGTCCCATCACCGCCGGCAGCCATTGCTGCAACAGGCGATTCATCGACGACAGCCCCGCCACTTGGCTCTCCTGCGCTGCCGCCAGCATGGCGCTGGATGCGTCCAACCCGAGCATGGCCGCTTGCGGGAAGCGTTTTTGCAGGGTCGCCAGGTCTGCGCCTTCGCCGCAACCGGCATCCAGTACATGCGTCGGTGCAATTTTTACCAATGCCAGCCGCTCATGCATGCGGGTCGCCACTTCGCGCCGCAGGAAACCCGATTCCAGCGTGCGCACAGGATCGCTGAACAAGTCGCGAACGCGATTCAGGTCTATCGGGGCACTGAGTTTGGAGTCGGATTGTGGCGGCAGGGAAGACACGAATAAGGCAAGCTAAGCAATGAGATAATGCGGGCAAGTTTACACGCATGGAGGTAAGTGCGCGATGCTTTATCGTTTTATTGACTGGACCCGTCGTTGCATCCTGCGTTTGCCGGCAGGAATACCCACATCCTGCGCGCTCTGCAGCATCCCCGGCACCGCAGCGCTGTGCGGTCCTTGTGGCAGGCAATTCTTCAGCCGACGCCCGCGACGCTGCACACAATGCGCGTACCCGCTGGCAGACGGCGAACAGGTACGCTCCCTATGTGGCAACTGCCTGCGCATCCCGCGCGCCTTCGACGCAACCATTGTTGCCGGCGATTACAGCGCCCCGATCGACCATCTGGTACTCGCGCTCAAATTCGGCAATCAATTGGCCCTGGCCCCCTTATTCGCACAATTAATTGTCGATGCCCTGCTGCGCGAACGGGCTTTTGCGATGCCGACCATCATGGCTGCCGTACCGCTCGGTGAGCAGCGCCTGGCCGAACGTGGCTTCAACCAGGCACTGGAAATTGCCAAACCCTTATCCAGGGCCATTGCGATTCCGCTGATACCGCAGCTGATCCAGCGCAGTCGCGAAACCGCCATGCAATCCAGCCTGCCACCGGATGCCCGCCATCGCAATATGCGCAATGCCTTTACGCTGGCAGCACAGGCGGCCGACCTGGTCCGTGGGCAGCATATCGCTATCGTGGATGACGTACTCACCTCGTAGCTAAGAACACATGAATTGTTGATCGCCCCTCCCCTTCGATGACTGTCAGCGCGGGATGCTGTTATGGCACCACTAAAGCTGCTCCATCCCATAAACACCGGATTGTCGCTGCTGCAAGCTCATGTAACGATCACTGCTTTTTCGCGAAGCGGGTTAGCAATGCGTTACATGGCTCACCTAATAGGTATTCCAGTATTTCTATTATTAGCAGCACTACACATGTTCGCTGCAACAGCACAATTTCTTGATACACCTCGCGTACACCATCTCGCGATCTATACGTACTATCTTGGCATCGCGTTCGGCGTCACGAGCATTGCTGTACAAATCTATAACTGCTGGCGAATTTGGCAAGCGTATCGTGGCGTCTGTCATACGTGTGACTTATGCATGATGCCCACTACAAAGAAGAATGGCCGATATGGCCCGTACTTGAAATGCTGGCGTTGTGGTCATAACCACGCCATACGCAATTGAACGGTCGCCAAACAAAAAACCGGCATTAAGCCGGTTTCTATTTTCTATACTTTGGAAATTTAGTGACAGTGATAGCCGCCGTTTTTCCGATCATTATGACAACCATTTTTATCTGTGCCACCTGAGTGAGCAATGGCAAACGAAGTCCCGGCGATTAACAGCATTGCGATCAGTATTTTTTTCATTTTGTCTCCCCTTATGTAGTGAGTGCATGCGAAGCACACAACGTAATCATAGTCCTGTTGTCGATAGTCCGATGGCCCAACTCACCTAAACACGTCTAACCTAGTGCTTATGTCGGTGATGAATGTCAGGAAAATGGTCATGACTATGCGTTAATGGGTCATGCTCATGTGGATGAACATGAGGTTCTTTGCCATCCCATGGAAAATCATGCTCGTGCTGGTGATGTGCATCATGACGGTGTGCGTGCGCATGGGACAGAGGAACATGCGTATGTTTGTGTCCATGTGTTTCCGTCAAATGCAACCAAATACCAGCCCCCATCAATGCTGCTGCAATCCAAAATACTGTGCTGGGTGTCTCCCCTAAAAGCAAGAGTGATACACCCGCCCCTACAAACGGTGCTGCTGAAAAATACGCACCAGTTCGAGCCGTACCAAGATGGCGAAGAGAAAGTACGAACATCACCAGACTGAGGCCGTAGCCGCAAAAGCCTACGACGCCAGCATTAAAGATGACATGAACATCTGGTACTAAATAACCCATTTCGACTGCTATCAATAAATTCACCGAGCCAGCGACTAAGCCCTTAATTCCCGCTATTTGAACGGCGTCACTCGCTGATATTTTTCTGGTGAGATTATTGTCGATAGCCCAGCATAAACATGCAGCAACAATAGTAAGAGAACCCCAAGGGATTTCCAGCTTCGAGCTTTGTCCCCACGATAGCAATACGCCTGCTATCACGATCAAGACCATGCCTGCAAAAATACGGCGATCAAAGTTTTCTTTGAAAACAAACCAAGCCAACAACGCGGTCAATACACCTTCAATATTCAGTAAGAGTGATGCAGATGATGCAGGAGTAAGCGTCAAGCCAATCATCAACAACACAGGGCCAGCAATACCACCCGTCAGAATAGCTCCACCTAACCAAGGTAAATCACGTGCTGTTAAACGATCACCTGATGTCTGTTTGCCTCTGGATGAGATGAAACGCAATGCATACCAAGTGAGCAAACCGACTCCACTCCCGAGATAAAGCAATCCCGCAAGCATGACTGGCGCCATTTGGCCGACCAACATCTTGGAAAAAGGCGTACTGGCACCAAACAATGCAGCTGCCAGTAATGCGTAGACGACTCCTTTGTGCACCTTGCTTCCCTCTCCGTTATCTTTTCAGCAGACTTACTTCATTTCAGGAGGCCATTGATGCGTTTCCAACTGGCATTGTTGGCACCATGTATATAGTGCGTCGTACATCACCATGCCATGTTTAAGCATTTCGTGGTCATCAGTAAAATTTCGGGACAGCCCTAATGACAGCGCATACAACCCAGCTGATTGTGGCGTGAGACCAAGCCTTGACGTATCTGCACCTCGCACGATCTCAGCAAGTTGCAGTAGAGCAGGATCGACCAACTTGTATTTTTTCAAGATGGCATCGAAGCTACAAAATTCGCCATCATGCGTTAATTCCACACCCGGCACGTCATAAGGGATGGCACCTGTTTTTTCTGCAGTACGCATCACATCTTTCGCCGGAACATAGAGAAACTCTGGATTTTGATCCACAAAACGAGATATCAACCACGGACAAGCAATGCGATCGATCTTTGGACGCTCACGTGTAATCCATTTCATGTTGATCTCCTTATCAGACCGATGCTGCCCAACGTTTTTCTATCTTGTTCCAGTCGATATTTTTCATAAAGGCATCCACGTATGCTGCTGCCTTTGCGCCAAAATCAATGTGATATGCATGCTCATACATATCCAACGCCAGTAGCGGCAGGCCCCCAGCCAGGGTGTGACAATGATCTGCTGCCCATTGATTACTTAGCTTGCCATCTCGTGGTGACTTCCCCAGCACTACCCAACCAGATCCGCCACCCAAGGCTTTTCCCATCGCGACGAACTCGGATTGCCAACGCGCTACACTGCCGAAATCGCGTTCAATCGCACTGCGTAGTGAACCTTCTGGCAACAAGCCATCTCCACCCAAAGAATCAAAATAAATTTCATGTAACAACATCGAGTTATATGCAATCAGCTCTTCTCGTTTGAGCCCATTGAGAACAAAACCCGGCACTTGGTCGAAATCGACATTCCCCAGTTGTTCCTGTATCGCGTTCAAGCGCTTGACTGCGCCACCATAGTTATTGCCATGATGGCTTTGAATTAATGTGGCAGATAATCCCGACAAAGCTGTTGTATCAAGTGATAGCGGAAGTATTTCGTAGGGCATTTTGTTCTCCAATCCGGCTCAACTAAATGAGCTAAATGTTGAAACTTGTTTTCAGAATTAATCCGATCGCTGCGCTTGCTGCAATAACATGCATGACATTACGTTTGTAGCCAACCAGTGCGATAGCCGCAACGATGGCCATTAGTGCTGCAATCCAGTCGAACGTGCCAGAGAATCCTGTTGGCCATAAGACGTGATAGGCGAAAAACGCTGCAAGGTTAAGAATCACACCAACTACAGCTGCAGTAATGCCGCTCAGAGGTGCAGTGAATTTCAAGTTGCCATGTGTGGATTCAACCAAAGGGCCACCAGCCAGAATGAAAATAAATGATGGCAGGAAGGTGAACCATGTCACGAGTACGGCAGCGGTAGCGCCAGCAAGGAACTGCAAATCAGGGCCGAATATTGCTTGTACATAAGCACCGACAAAGCCCACAAACGCCACCACCATGATGAGCGGCCCAGGGTTAGCTTCACCCAATGCCAAACCATCGATCATTTGCGTAGGTGTGAGCCAGTTGTAGTGACCGATCGCACCTTGATAGATGTATGGCAAAACTGCATACGCGCCACCAAATGTCACCAAAGCGGCCTTGGTAAAGAACCATCCCATTTGCGTCAAGGTGTGGTCCCAGCCGAAGCGCAGTGTTAGCACCGCCATAGGTACGCACCACAACACGGCCCCTACGGCTAGAATCTTCGTCAATCCAGACCAGCGAAATTGAGCATGTTCCGGTGTCGGCGTATCGTCATCAATCAGTGCAGGGCCGTATGATTTATTGGCTTGGCCATGTCCGCCACCGACTGTAAATTTGTCTGGAATATAGCGACCACCGAGATAACCAATCAATGCGGCTGTTGCGACGATGACAGGGAACGGTACATTCATCGCAAAGATGGCGACAAAGGATGCAGCGGCAATTGCCCACATCAAATTGTTCTTCAATGCACGCGAACCTATGCGATGAACCGCATGCACGACCACGGCTGTAATTGCAGGCTTGATACCGTAAAACAAACCGGCGATCAGCGGCACATGACCGTAGGCGATATAGAGCCAGGACAATGCAATCAAGAAAAACAAGGATGGTAGTACGAACAGCACACCAGCTGCGATGCCGCCTTTGGTACGGTGCATTAGCCATCCCATATAGGTGGCAAGTTGTTGACCTTCCGGCCCCGGTAACAACATGCAGTAGTTCAGTGCATGCAGAAAACGGCGCTCGCTAATCCAGCGTCTTTGTTCAACGAGTTCTCTGTGCAAAAGAGATATTTGCGCAGCAGGGCCACCGAAACCGATGAAGCCAAGTTTGAACCAGAGTTTAAGCGCAGACCAAAAAGGCACTTGATCGGGGCGTGTTTGTTCTTCAGTACTCGTAACTGAAGTAGACGTAATGTTACTCATGCTGAAGTGTCCTGTTCAAAGGTGGTAAGCAGGCCATCGAAGATGCCTGACGCGATAGCTAAAAGTTGATCATCATCAGTAACCGTTTCACGGATACCAGCCAGCGCACGTTCTATGCCGCTAGCTTCCGGTGGCTGTATGCCACCAGCGTCGATAAAGTGAACGATGCCACCCAAGCGTGCGAGCGCAGGAGAGTCAAGGCCAAAGCTGGCCAGCAAGGTTTCAAACGTCACCTTGGCACCGACATGAGAAAACGTCGCACCATCGAAGTCGAACCCCAATGCATTAGCCGGGCAATCTGCCGGGGATGCCAGCCAGAGAATGTTCGCTTTCGGATCGATAAAGCGACGAATCAACCATGCACTTGCCAAGCGATCCATCCAAGGACGAGCACGCGTTGCCCATGTACGACCACGATAATCGGCAAGCGACAAGCGCTGGATTTCTCCCGTGATGGAATGTGGCTCATCCGGCGATAAGGTACGGATTGCTGTTGCTTCCAACTCCAGTAGTGAGGCCGCTGTTTGTTTTTGTGATTCGCTGAAAAAGAAATCGATGGCAGCTAACTGATCAAAGGCTTTACGTAGTTTGCGTGCCTGTTTGATCGTTTCTGTCGCCGTATCGTCGCTGAGCTTGGCTCGGCATTGAGCAATGTCATCTGACAATGCGGCGAATTCTGTCGAGCGATCGAACAAGGTAAGGAATGCATCGTTATCTGTACTCGTGTGGAGTAAGTATGTCGTCCCGCCGTTCTTGTCGATATCGTCGGCGATCTCTGACAGGGTTGCTTTACAGCCACTTTGATCTGGCAATAGATAAACACCATCGCGCAAGACAGCCGCTCCGGAGGTTTTGAGCGCCCTCCATGCCCTCATACGCGCTGTGGCGTTTTCTGTGGGCAGGGTAAGTATGAGCAGAATCCATTTCATAATTAGTAGCTTTCTCTACGATTATGTAATTAACTCTACCACATCATTAGAATTATGCAATGTGTTTTACATGCCGACTACATGCCATCAGCTCAATAAAAATCGTTCTCATTTGGTCTTGAGTCGTAACAATTAATTGCTATAATCTGGTCACAACCTATCCAAGAGATCTTTTGTGCGTCGTTTCTTTTGCATTTTCCTGTTGATGCTTTTGCCTTTGCATAGCTTTGCTATGCAGGGGATTTGGCTATCGGCGGCAAATGCTTATGACTTGACACATGAACTAGAGCATCAGGAAGGCACTAGCCATCATCACGGTGACGACGGTTCGATCCATTACGATGATTCAAGCGAATCAACTCAGCATTTCTTAGATCACGCTGCTTCCGCCCAAACGGCAACATTGCCTTCTAGCGTTACCCTTCTGAGCCCAGTACTTACATTCTTCATTGCTACGTCAGAACGTAGCGACTACATACCTGACCCTGTTCCAGAGCGTCCACAACGTCCCCCTTCCCCTCTCGGTTAATTCGCCGAGGGTGTTGCATTTTTCATATCTTTTAAATTTCACGTAGAAGTACCCTGCGTGATATGCGCACACCTTCGGTTCGCCTTTTTGGATACCGAATGGAGATCGCATGTTTGTCAGTTCTATATTTCATCGTTTTAGTCTTTTAGCCATCTTGGCGCTCACAGCGCCTATGACGCTATCGGAACCCCTAACCCCACTCTCGACCGCTGTTGATGCAGCTTGGCAAAGATCGCCATTGGCTCGCACATTAGAAGCTCGACGAGACGAATCGTTGGCTGGACGTCAGTCAGCTCAATCTTGGATTGCTGGCTCACCGACAGTTGGGTTATCCCAACGTAGTGATCGCTGGAATAATCAAAATGGTTTTCGCGAAACCGAAGTTTCCGTTTCTGCGCCAATTTGGCTACCAGGGCAAAAATCAGCACGTGAAGCACTAGCCAATATCAGCTCCGACGAACTGGATGCGCAAATAATCAATACGCGTTTACTAATCGCTGGAGAAGTACGCGAGCAGCTATGGGCAGTTGCTGCCGCACGTGAAGAACTGGCGGAAGCGCAGGATCATCAACGGCACCTTGATGCACTGGCCGCTGATGTAATGCGTAGAGTTAAGGCTGGAGACCTCGCAAGATCTGACGGCTTGCTCGCTCAGCAAGAAGTGCTCGCAGCGAAGAACGCTATTACCGCTGCCCAAAATCGACTACACATCTCGATGGCTCGTTACATGACGCTAACCGGCCAACAAAACATTCCTGTTCCCGAACCTGAACCTATTGCAATGGCAATGCAAGAGCCACATCCCAAGATGTTATTCGCACAGAAATCTATGCAGCGCTCTCAAACATCTCTCAAGACAGTTAGAGCGACGCGTAGCGACCCTCCTACAGTTGGCTTATTGATGCGACGTCAACAGGATGGCTTCGCAACCAGCTCAAATCAAAGCGTTGGAATTGCCGTACAAATTCCGTTTGGAACGGATGCGCGCAATCGTCCTTTAGAGACGGCGGCTCTTACCAGAATTGAAACATCGAAAGCAGAAGCTGCGCAGGCTGAAAGCATGCTTCTAAGCGATATCGAACTCGCACGCCAACAATTGCTTGCGTCAAAACAAGGATTGGAAGCTGCTACGGAGCGTGTTGCATTGACACGTGAACATACCGAACTGATCGCAAAAGCATTTCGACTAGGTGAACGTGGACTCAATGAGCTCTTACGCTCTCGCGCAATCTCTCATGAAGCAGACGTAGCAGCAAGACAGCAAAGAGTCGCCGTGGGACTTGCCCATGCCCGTTTAAATCAAGCCTTAGGAATCATCCCGTGAATCTACTCAAATTTGTCATTTTCTATTGTCTGCTGATGACCTCAGCAGTAGCTGCGCCTGGGGCACACGGCCCGAATGGTGAACATTTGGATGGACCGACTGGTCATGTGCACCGTGATGCAGGGCCTCGTATAGAAACATTTTCCGAATCGTTCGAATTAGTCGGTCGACTACAAGGAGGTGAATTGTCTATCTTGATCGATCGCTATGAGTCCAACGAACCAGTTTTAAACGGCAAGCTGGAAGTTGATTTCAATGGTTTGAAGGCACCTGCAAAGTTTCATGCTGATCACGGCGATTACGCAGTCGATGACGAAATGCTGTTAAAAGCACTTGCCAAACCGGGGAAACACGCTCTCCTCTTTACTCTCACTACAAACGATGAAAGTGACTTGCTAGAAGGCACTCTTATCGTACCAACTGACATTGAAGCCGATGACCATGCGCATTTCCCATGGGCATGGAGTGCTGCTGGTCTGATCATAGTCATCGTCTTGTTGATAGCTGCTATCAAATTTCGCCGCCGTCAAAAATCGACAGGAAAATAATCATGAATATCAAATCGTCTTATCTCACTATTTCTGCATTGGCCTTTGCTTTGTTATCACCGATTAGTCATTCGGCACCTGGTGCACATGGCCCCAATGGAGAACATCTGGATGGTGCCGTATCTGGTGATGGAAGTGGATTAACACGGCTGCCCGATGGCAGTCTCAATGTCCCCAAACAAGCGCAACGGCGCATGGCCATCCGAACAGTGATGGGAATCGAAGATAACTATCCATTGACAGTTGAGTTAAATGGCCGCGTTGCTATCGACCCTAATGCCGGCGGACGAGTACAAGCCCCGTTTTCTGGGCGCATTGAAGCCGGGCCAAAAGGTTTGCCGGTGACTGGACAGCAAGTTGAAAAAGGTCAAGTTTTGATTCGTATAACACCTGTTGCCAGCGCAATTGACCGGGGCAATCAGCAAGCGCAACTGGCCGACTTACGCGCCAACCGTATTTTGGTTGAGCAAAAAGTGAAGCGACTTGAATCGCTGGAAGGCACTGTTCCACAAAAAGATATCGATGCGGCACACGCTGAATTAAATAGCCTGAATGGTCGCGAACGTGCAGTTTCAGCAAGTGTCGGCGGTAGTGAAGCTATCACAGCTCCCGCTTCCGGCATCATTGCGACGGCAAATGTCTTAAGCGGACAAATTGTGGAAGCACGCGACGTGTTGTTTGAAGTCATCGATCCCAATCGCTTATTTGTCGAAGCAAATACTACTGACATTTCGCTGACAAATCGTATTAACCAAGCGAGCTTGGCCGCGCACCCTGAGATAGAACTGACTTTACTGGGTGGTGGACGCAGCTTGCGTGATGGAGCGCTACCAATCAGTTTTCAGGCGAAAGGGAAAGGCATGGCGCTTGCAGTTGGCCAACCAGTTACCGTCATCGTTAAATTGACGGAGAAAATAAAAGGTATCTCTCTACCAGCAGAAGCATTAGTACGTAGCCCTGAAAACCAAGCCATTGTATGGATCAAATCAGGTGCTGAACGTTTCATTGCTCAACCAGTTGAAGCCAAAGCGATAGATGCAAAAACCATCGTAGTTGTAAAAGGACTTGCCTCCGAAAACCGCGTTGTTGTGTCTGGCACAGCGCTCATCAACCAAATCCGGTAGGGGCGAACTCATGTTTAATTGGATAGTTCGCTTCAGTCTTACCAACCGAGTATTTGTCTTAGCCGCTGCATTGCTCTTGGTTATGTACGGCACTTTCATGGCATTACGCACTCCGATTGATGTATTCCCAGACTTGAATAAACCCTTGGTGACGGTTCTAACAGAGGCCGGTGGCATGGCTCCTGAAGAAGTTGAACAATTAGTGTCGTTTCCGATAGAAACGTCTTTAAACGGAATGCCTGGAGTTACCAGAGTACGTTCTGTCGCTGGCGTAGGCTTGTCCATCGTGTATGCCGAATTTGATTGGGGCACTGACATTTATCGGAACCGACAGCTTGTGGCAGAGCGACTTGCGCTGGTGAAGGAACAGCTGCCCGGTGGCATCACCCCCATAATGGGACCGGTTTCATCGATCATGGGCGAAATCATGTTGATTGCCTTGCCAATCGATACCGCACAAACCGATCCAATGCGCGCAAGGGAATATGCTGACTTTGTATTGCGACCTAGACTCTTATCGATTCCAGGCGTGTCCCAAGTCATTCCTATTGGTGGTGACGTAAGGCAATTGCGAGTGGAGCCTGATACCGCCCGCATGGCACAGTTCAATGTGACGCTTGAACAAATCGAGGGAGCACTACGTGGTTTTGCTGCCAATACAAGCGGAGGGTTCATTGACCTGAATAGTCGTGAATACCTGATTCGCAATCTGGGGCGCACAAATCGCTTAGAAGACGTAAAAGGATTGGCGATTACTTACCGCAATGGCGCACCTGTTCTGATGGAACAAGTTGCATCGGTCCGGTTTGCTGCGGCCTTTAAACGAGGCGATGCAGGATTAAATGGGAAGCCAGCAGTCATTATCAGTGTTCAAAAACAACCTGCAGCGGATACAGTCAAGCTGACCCGGTCAATTGAAGCCGCATTAAGTGAACTTAAACAAGGACTCCCTGCTGGGCTTTCTGCTCCTGAGGTCTTGTTTCGACAAGCCGACTTTATCGAAGCATCCATCAGTAACGTAGTAGAGGCACTACGCGATGGTGCGATCTTGGTTGCCATTATTCTGTTTGCGTTTCTACTAAACGTCAGGACAACCGCTATCTCGCTTATTGCAATCCCTTTGTCGCTCGCTGTGACGGCAGTTGCGTTTCATTTACTAGGCCAATCAATCAATGTAATGACCTTGGGTGGTTTAGCCATCGCGATTGGTGAACTGGTCGATGACGCTGTCGTAGACGTCGAGAATATTTTGCGGCGACTGAAACAAAGACGCATTGGAGATAACTCAACATCCGTCTTTGACATCATCTGGCGTGCCTCGGTTGAAGTTCGATCCGGCATCGTCTACGCAACGATCATCGTCGTCCTTGTCTTCGTGCCTCTTTTTGCTCTGCCCGGCATTGAGGGCCGTTTGTTTGCACCACTTGGTATTGCCTACATCGTGTCGATTCTGGCATCAATGCTAGTTTCCATGACCGTTACTCCGGTGTTGGCGTATTACCTATTGCCAAACATGAAGCAGCTTGCACACGGTGATAGCCCTATAGTTTGTCGCTTAAAAGCGTGGGACAAACGTGTGCTCGAATGGTCGCTCCCAAGAGCCAAGATGATATTGGCCGCCGCCGCACTGGTAGTGGTTGCTGCCGCCTCTACGATTGCATTCTTCCCGCGTGCTTTTCTCCCGCCATTCAATGAAGGTTCTTTGGTAATGGGAATGACGTTTGTCCCGGGCACTTCGTTGGCAGAAGCTAATCGGATGGGCGCAATGGCAGAAACATTGATTCGGCAAGTCCCTGAAGTCATTAAGGTTGGACGACGCACCGGTCGCGCAGAACTTGATGAGCATGCCGAAGGCGTTCACTCGTCGGAAATTGACGTGGATTTGAAGAAATCGGAACGAGGTCGCGAGGAAGTAATGGCCGACATCCGTGCACAACTTTCTACTATTCCTGCCTCAGTAGCAATCGGCCAACCGATTTCCCATCGGCTTGACCATTTGCTTTCTGGTGTTCGTGCACAAATCGCATTGAAGATTTATGGTGACGATACGGATACGCTACGTGGATTGGCAGAGGGATTACGGCAACGTCTGACAACTGTACCGGGCTTGGTCGATTTATCTGTTGAGCGGCAAGTCCTCATTCCGCAAATCAAGATTCGAATTGATTATCGCAAAGCTGCTCAGTATGGATTAACTCCGGGGCAATTACTCAGCGCATTAGAAACGCTTTCTGAAGGCAAACGTATTGCGCAGGTTGTTGATGGGGTACGCAGGTTCGACGTAACCATACGCTTACCTGACGATGGCCGCTCACCACAGGACCTTGCTCGCATCATGCTGGATACTCCTGCCGGGAAAATCCCTTTGTCGTCCGTCGCAACGGTCGAAGAAGGTGACGGACCCAATCAAATCGGTCGTGAAAATGGTCGGCGGCGTATCGTTGTCTATGCCAATACGGATGGTTCGGACATGTCACGAGTCATCGCTGATGTTCGCACCGCTATTGCAACGACACCAATGCCCAATGCCTACTTCGTGAGCATTGAAGGACAATTTCGAGCGCAAGAACAAGCGATGAAACTGATCGTTGGCTTGTCGCTTTTGTCGTTGGCGATGATTTTCCTCGTACTTTACTCACGGTATAAATCTGGCGTCTTGGCATTAGTCATCATGGGCAATATTCCATTTGCATTGGTTGGCAGTGTTATTGCGATGTGGATTGCAGGCGTATCTTTGTCAGTCGCTTCTATGGTTGGCTTCATCACATTGGCGGGCATTGCGACACGCAATGGCATTCTTAAAGTCAGTCACTACATTAACCTCTGCAAATTCGAAGAAGAGAAATTTGGTTTGCCTATGATCATTCGCGGCTCACTGGAAAGGTTGACTCCAGTATTGATGACGGCATTGGTCGCTGCATTTGCTTTGGTTCCTCTGCTGTTGGCAGCAGATGCACCGGGCAAAGAAATTTTGCATCCGGTCGCTGTCGTTATCTTTGGTGGCTTGATCAGTTCGACGCTTCTCGACTCGCTTCTTACACCATTGATATTTTGGCTAGTTGGCCGCAAGCCACTAGAGAGACTGGTAGCAGCCAATCAGGACGATTCGTACTAAAACGGGTTTTGGTGGCGGCACCCATCCAAGACCCGCCACATTTATGGAGAAAAATGATGAAACGATTTTTAACCCTGATAACCATGGCAATTACCTTGTCAGCAACTGGTCAAGTACTGGCTCATGGCTCAAAAGCAAATCACGGAGGTATCGTGCAAAGTGCAAATGATCTGAGCTTTGAACTGGCTACACGTGATGGCAAAGTGACGATTTACGTCGAAGATCACGACGAGGAAGAGTCAACTGCTGGTGCCACCGGCAAACTGACTATTCTCAGCGGCACTGAAAAAACTGAAGTCCTTCTTGAGCCGTCAGGAATCAACAAGATGGTAACAAGAGGCGAAATTAAATTATCAAAAGGCACAAAGGTAATCGCTTCCATTACCTTTGCTAATAAAAATACGGTAAATGTACGATTCGCCATTAAATAGAATCTCGTAACTAGCGGCGTGCTCCCAAAACGGGGGAGAGAATGCTCTATTCGTCGATAAGTGCGAGACATGATTTGGGGTGTATGCAGTCGTATCACACCTCCACTCGCTGCAAATTGGGGATCAGCACCAAGGGTTCCAGCAGCTCAAATTCGAACCATATCCCGAACTCACATGTACTTGTCGAGATCGGGATACTTTTCCAACATTGGCCGCAGGCAGTCACGCCATACATCCATGACCTCCTGACGTGCTCGCAGCCCTCTTGCACTGTATTCCTGCTTAATTCGGGGATCAGGCGCTTCTGCCACCTTCACACGATACTCGATGGTGATTACGTGTTCTAACGTTTCATCATCGAAGTCTTGTTCAATGCTTTCTACACTGGAAGATTCTTTGTCTTCGAAGTGAAATTGCTGGTCCAGTGCTGTGACGTGTCTTGAGTAGATTGGTAGCTGCCTCATCATGCAACCCGCAATACAGTATTAGTTATTACATCAATCAACCGCTTGTGCTTTTCAAGATCACTTGCACTGTGATCTGTTGGCTGGCCGTTAAATTCTTCTGATTCGAAGATATCCGCCTTCACGCGATACTCAAGCCAAATCACGTGTTCTTGAGTGTCGTTATCGAAAGCACGTCGTACCGGCTTCACCGTTGATGTTGCGCCGGTTTGCATGTTGAATGTTTGATTCAATGCTTGTAAAAATTTGTTCCACTTGGTCATGTTTTGCCCCCCGTTTCAGGGTATTTATGCACCTAATTTATATGTGCATCCGACCTAGTGTGGTAACGTGCTCTAAGTGTCAATGCGTATCCTTGACATAAAAACTCGATGTGCCGATATCACACAGATCGCCTTTAAAAATCTCTGGGGAGAGAGTAATGAAACTTATAAAAGTTCGCGTGCAAAATTATCGCTCAATCGAAGACAGCGGCGAATTCGAAATCGGTGATTTGACCTGCCTAGTAGGAAAAAATGAGGCCGGAAAGACAGCATTATTAAGCGCGATTCGTGGCTTTCGCCCTTCGCAAGACTTTGAGTTTGATGAAACCATCGACTATCCGCGGCGTTTTTCCACAAAATTTGACGACCGCCACCATGATGGCACTGCTGAAGTTATACGTACTTGGTGGCGCTTAGAAAAAGCCGATATTGAAGCGGTTGAGAAACACTTTGGACCAGGTGTAATCAACACCGATGTCTTCGATGCTCATATGGGTTTTCGATACGACGGCGATAAGCGCATATGGAACATTGGTACTGACAGCGAGAAAGCGTTGGCATATCTTGTTACCAAAAACTCCTTAGATGCAACCGAGCGTAACGTTCTGAACGGCATCAAAGATGGCCCTTCTGCAGATAAAGCTCTGTCCTCTCTTTCAGAGCGAACGCCAAAACAAGAATCTCTTCTTCAAGAAATCAAGAAATGTCGTGGGTCCCGATTGGATTTGGCTATCATCGATATCCTTGCGGCTAGGCAGCCCAAATTCTTCTTCACATCTCACTTCGAACGCATGTCGGGGATGGTCGCAATACAGAAATTGCAGCAAGACAAAGAAAATAATACGGTATCAATTGGAGACAAAATATTCCTGGATTTTTTGGAATACGCTGGAACAACATTAGAAGAACTACTCAACGCTGATCGTCGGGAAGCCCTCAAGGCGACCTGCGAAGCTGCTAGCAATGAAATCACCGAAGAAATCTTTCAGTTTTGGAGTCAAAACAACGCCCTTGAGGTGGTAATCGAGATCGACACAGGCAAGCCAAAAGATCCGCCACCGTTTAACACCGGCATGGTTGCTGATATTCGCATCAGGAACACTAACCATAAAGCAACTCTTCCCCTCTCTGAACGAAGCGCAGGCTTTGTGTGGTTCTTTTCGTTCTTGGCACAATTCAAACAACTCAAAAAGACTCCTGGAAATAGGAATGCTGTCGTTTTACTTGATGAACCTGGGCTGACTTTGCATGGCAAAGCTCAGGGTGATTTGTTACGTTATATCGTTGAACGATTGCTACCCGACCATCAAGTAATTTTCACGACTCATTCGCCATTTATGGTTCCGATGGATCGCTTGGCTGATGTTCGAATTGTTGAAGACGTCATAGTTGAGCAAAAAGGAAAGCGCCCCGAGATCAAAGGCACCAAAGTGCGATCGGACGTCCTCGAAGTGGATGGTGACACCCTGTTTCCTCTGCAAGGCGCACTAGGATACGAAGTTACCCAGTCGCTTTTTATAGGCACAAATACATGGCTAGTTGAAGGTCCATCGGACATATTGTATTTGCAAGTCCTCTCGCAGGCTTTGATAAAACGAAAAAGAGAAGGAATTGACAAAAAATGGACACTCTGCCCGTCGGGGGGTATCGATAAAATTGCGCCTTTTGTAAGACTTTTTGGCGGAAATGGTATTAACGTGGTTGTGCTTTCGGATATTGCAAATGGCGACAAAACCAAGATCGAAAATTTGAAGCGAGCAAACATACTCAAAGCTGGGCATTTCTATACTTGCGCTGATTTTACCGATCAATCAGAATCGGACGTAGAAGATCTCTTCGAGCCAGAGCTATTCATTAAAATGTTGAACAACGCGTATGCTCTGCCGAAATTAAACGCCATCACATTAAAAGCCCTCAAAGAAGTGGACAGCACCCCACGTTTAGTCAAACGAGTGGAGGAGTTATTTAAATTAATGCCTCCATCGATATCAGAATTCGACCACTTCGGGACTGCACGCTGGCTGCTAGAGAACCCATCGATTCTGGATAGTGATTCCCCTTCAGTAAATGCCACCCTCGATAGGTTTGAAAAACTGTTCAAGACATTCAACGCTTTGATTAGGTAATGCATTTGCCATTAAGTGACTGAATGGGCTTACTTGTGAGCGCATTCAGCGCACTTCTAATGCATTGGTGTGTACACGGTCAACTTACACCTCCCCGTCCAGATTGAAATCGTCGGAATGTTCTGTGACCTGCCATAAAAAATGGCCCAGTTTTTCAAGGGGCCATCTAACTGTTTGATTTCCTTGTGACTTTATCGGTGCATCAAGAGCTTAGTAGGCTCTTGATGCACTTAATAGAAGTTAGAGAACTCTTGAATTTTCAAATTTTCTATTCGCGGAAGTCAGTATCTGCTCAACTGTTGCGACAGTAGCGTTTAAGTATCTATTCAAATCCGCTACTTCAATTGTCACCGTTTCTCCTGCACGCCATCGGCCTGTTGTTTCCTTTTCGAACTTTGTGTCAACCGCTCCCCCCCTGTGTGCCAGGATATTTCGCAATTTACCCAAGATAAACAGATCAGGCTCAGCCAATGACATTCGCAGTTGTTCATCCCGTTCAAATAGTGGCAACAACAATGCCTTCATAGAAACAAGATCGCTTAAGTCGTTTTCAGTAAGCACAAGATCACCAACTCGATCTGAAAGATTTAGGCCGATAGCCAGTAAATCGGTCAATGTCCACTTGGCCCGTCCTATTCTTTTCTTGGCATCTTCATCCGCTAATAATAGATGTAATGCTTGTGGACATTGATTTAGGTAACAGCGTATGAAATCCGAAACGAATGTTTCGAACGCTGCCCATACACTGATCGCCGACTGCAGTAGCAAATCTTGAGCACCGCGCAAAATGCTTCCCTCGTCCAACTGTGTCGATCGATGAAGCCTATGTATGGCGCCACGATGAGCTGCGTCGATACCCTTGTCAGACGCCATAAAATTAGCAAACATCTCTGCTGCGAGCTTCTCACGCAACGGTGGAACGAGATTATCGAAATCATCTTCAACTTGTGCCACCGCTTGAAACAAAGCTCTTTGCTCGAAGCTTTGAATTTGCACATCAAGCACACCCAACCAAGCCATCCGATAGGGCAAAAGGGCAGCCGTGTTCATGCGCCCTAAAGTCGTTCCGTATGTGGAAGCAAGCTGCTTAATTTCATCGGGCAAAAATATCGTTTCTTTACTCTTGTTCTTCAAACGCCGAGAAAATCCAAGAGATTGAGGCAAAACGAAGTATCGAACATCTGGCAGCTCAACAGGATATACCTGCTCATCCGGAATTTGATCCATATGATTTTCTTGTCGTTGAAGTAACAGCATATTACCGGATGCCTCGGCACGTACGTGTTTGTCTTCACATGCACATCAACAACACTTCATGACATTGTATAAGCGGCATCGATTTAGTTGATACACAAGTACTGTTAGTTTCTGACTTGAATCGTTTCCAAATCCTTCCTCTGAATCAATGCTCTACCACCCTCGTTGAACACGACGACAAATCCCATCGGGTCTTCCCCTTGGGTTTGCACAGGGATAGGCTGGGGTGCAATCTCGCAGTCGCGAGGCATTTGCACGTAAGGATTGTTAATCCTTTCCATGACTTGTATCTTCTGCATTGACCTCATATCAGAGCAGAATGTCGCTCCCTGCCGTATTACAGTTTGAAATGTGACCTGCGCCTGCGCCTGCTTGTCGGATGATTGTGATTCGCTACAACCAATCATTGTTGTTGCGATGATGATCGATAACAGTATCTTGATATTTTTCATTTTTCTATTCCTGTATCGGTTTCAATCTTGCTGCGACAAACGGGTGCGCTGGATTCACCGAGCATATAACCATCTTAGTAACGTCACCTTTGTCGCTGAAAATCAGCTCAGCCTTCTTCCGCTCTTTAGGGTAAAGGCCAATCGTGTCCAGCATCCCTCCCTGAAGTGACGTGCCATTTTTGTCATATGCCCACGTATCGATATAGGTAGTTATTGGAACTGCAGCCGTACTCTCCACCATGCAGAATGTCTTTCTCCCATCTGTTTTGCATTCACTGATCTTTAGCGGCTCAGGACACATTGCCAATTCATACGAAACTGCTCTCTGCCCACATGCTGTGAGTGCAAACGCTACGCCCATCGTGGAAATGATCTTGGTAACTCGCATACGACTCCCTCAGTCCAATTTATTTAGCAGTCGGCACAGGAACGCCAGCCAAGGCGCATGGGGGTTCGGCCCCCATCCGGTATTGTTTTCTGGTCCGGCAAGCGCTGCAATGAACGAATAGAGCTTGCTCGTGGAGCGCGGACTGTTAGTTACCCATGTCATATGCGGCATCGAATTTTCTTCGATGGCTTGAACGATGTCTTCGTTGGACATTTTTACTCCCTGTGTGCACGTCAAAAAAGGAGGGGCATAAGCCCCTCCAGCATTCCAGCTTTGTCAGTTTCTCGACCGCATCAATGCTGGCAAACAGTCTTCGGCTTTTATGCCGACACCGTCGCTCAAGTCATTTTTTTGATCAACTTAACATTAAACGCCAATACTAGGCGTATTGTGATATTACACAACGTTTCCACGTGGGACAACATTAGGCGCTATCTATTTGCAAATTGCGTCTACTAATATGCCCACTGATTTAGCTGTCCGCATAGGAAAAAACATCTCTGCCCTTCGTAAATCTCGAAAGGTGACACAGGCTGCCCTTGCTGAAGCGGTGGGGATTGATACGGTCTCGCTGTCTCGCATAGAAACGGGGAAAAGCAACACTAGTCTGCTGACCTTGGATGCAATCGCTCATGAATTAAAAGCGCCATTGACCGCCTTGTTAAACGGTATTTCTGGCAAAAGTGCTGCACTTGCAGAGGACATAGCGTCTACGATTGAACCTCTGTCAGAAGCAGATCGTCTTTTTCTTCTTGAACAATTGAAAGCATGGGCGGCAAAACTTTCTGTACCTCGTCGTAAAAAGTAGAATTCTTCTGGTTAGATAAAGTACGGTTGAAGTCGTTGAGCAGATCACGTGCTTTTGCCGATGTCTCCGACAGTTCGAGGTGTGCGTAGATCATCGTTGTTTCAATTTTCGTGTGCCCCAAAATCTCCTTCACTTCATACAAGCTCATGCCGCTGCGAAGTAGCCTAGTGGCTAACGTATGCCTGAATGAGTGAATACGACACCCATCCAATCCCTCCTTCTTGATTGCATTCCGTATGGAATGTGTCGAGTAGCCACGTGCTTCGCCTGCCTTATTTTGGAATACGTGCACGCCATTTCCCTGTCGTCGCAGCAGAATCCGATAGACCCGATCCGTCATGTGTAGGATCAATCCATTTGAAACTTTGGTTCGCCAGAGGTTGATTGTGCGTGCATTCATGTCGATACGTTTCCATTCAATGTTTGCTATTTCGCTGTATCGCCCGCCGGTATCCAGCAATATCACCGCCAGATCGTAGCAATCCTGCAGCATCTGCTGAATGCGTTCACTACGCTCATTCAACGGTGCAAGACCTGGCCCTTCACGGCGGGGATCAAGAGATGCCAGTAAATTGCTTTCTTCAACATCAGATAAAAACCTGACAGGTGGTTTGGCAACCTTCAATTGTGGAAATTCGAGTTCGCTGACCTGATAGCCAAGTTTTTTTGAAAACTTCCACGCACCCCGTACAAGATTCAAGTTGTGCAGGATAGTTTGATTACTGATCCCCAAATCCGACCGACGCTGTTTGAATCGCTCCAAGTCATGGGATTGCAGCTCATCGATGTACTTACTAATCGGCAGATGTGCAGCGATGACATTCGCACATGACAGCATGCCCTTATGACTTGGCGTTCCCTTGCGGGATTCGCAGTACCGGGTAATTGCTTCGCCAAGTCGAATGCGCTCCTTCTTGCCGAGGTACAGATTGGCATGCAGCTGTGTGCGCCATTCGGCTTCCATCTGCACGGCTGCCTTCTTGTTAGTGGTTTTCGATGAACGGATATAGCTGGTGCCATTTAACTGAAATTGGATGTACCAGTGCTTGCTATTACCCCGTTTGACAATGCTCATGTCGAAACACCTACTTAAAACACCAGCATCCAACCAACACGGCAACAAGACAACGGGGAAAACTGATTTGAACGTAAGGTCAAATCAATTTTTGTCGTCGAAGACGGCAAACGGGATTACTTATGGAGGTTCTGTGCAAGCACTACGTGCGAGAAACGCTTCGATTTCTCACTCGCTTCGCTCGCTCGACAATCTCGCTTTTCTTACAGGGATCACTTGTGGGTTGGACTGAAAGTCCACAGCCCGGGAGATGGCTTTAACCAGCCACACGCAATTCAATCGGTTCACTGCGCTGTCATTACTGACGGTTTGTTTTATATGGAGAAGATAAGAAGCATGATTCCCAAGCTGACACCACAATGCTCGCTTCCATTTGCGACATCGATACTTTGACCAGAGATCATCTGGCAGGCTCGTTAATGCGGCTTCACGCATTCTGTTCCCACACCGCCGGACAGAAAGGGTATGACCGGCTGCGGCGTCTGTTAGCTTGTACTCGTGCTTGTTCCAACGCTGAAAGTCTCGAAAGACGAGTGTATTTATGTTGGCGAACAGATTGGATGCTTTTAAATAAGAAAAACGGCCATGGTGCATTTCCACCATGGCCGAGATACTGCAATTTACGGTGCCGACTTCTTTTCCTTCGATGCACGGCGTCTGCAGTTATACCAGTAGGTTTGCGCTCCCTTCGGGGTCAACGTTGCACCTTCTACGAAGGCCGCAATGATCGTCTCTTTTGATTCAGCGCTGATCTGCGGATACATAGCACGTGCTGCATCAGCTTTCGTTTTACCTTCTGCAATCAACGCTTTGCCATCTGCAATTGCTTTTTTGATTGCTGGCTTACTCATGTCTACCGGCGTTGACGGCAACGCTGACACCGTCTTTGCTGATGAAGTGTCCGGCGTTCTAGTGGATTGATTTGTTGACATAGACTTCCCATAGATGATTAACGATTGGCTCCGCCTCTGTTGGCGTAATCGTCTCGAATCCAGAGATGTCTTCAAAGATATCCAGCAATTGCTCCTCGAACTGACGTCGAGTTAAACCGTATCCCGCTTCGTCCAGTACGAATGTAATCAGGATTTCACATTGCTCTTCGGTTAGTGCGGCCATAACATCTCTCTCAACAAGACATGTAGACCTTCCCCTAACTCATTAACAAGCACAACAGTTGTGCAATCTCCTAACTCGACTTAGGAAACACACCTTGTTCTACATTCGCGATGATGGCTTTCGCCTGAGAAAAATATCGAGAAATAGTTGCTGCCTGTACCTTTCTTCGCTCGTCTTCGAAATCCTCCCATTTGTACTTAACCACTTGGGCTTCCTGCTTTTTCCCTGTCACCGGCTCTTTACGCAATCGATCTGCACGACTTATCAGGGGATTGCGCCCCTCTGCAATTCGTCTTTCTGATATCTCTTCTTCGATTTGCCAGCCGAATCTCCGCATCCCTGCGTTTGCGTACTTCATTTTCGTGTCGTAGACATCGAGGATTTTCCACAGCATCTCCGCGTCCGGTAGATATCGCGCTGTTTTATACCCGTACAGCGGGTAATAGCCATTGCTATCTCGACGACGGCTAGTGTAACGACTAGTCTTTTTTCGTTGTGCCTTGAGTATTTCGGCCAACTGGCGCTTTGCCACATTGACTGGTGTGTCCATAAACAAAGCAAAGATCATTACGTTTTCAGCAGGGTCATCTGCCATTTGTTTGAAGTCCCGATAATCTTCTTTATTTTCGATTTCGATAAAACCATCCAAAGCCGCAACACTGAAATGCAGATTGTGCCCTGTCCACCACTCAGGGAACTGCATGTCCTTATATGCGGTCTTCGAACATAGCGACACGTTATCGAATTCTTGCTTCAGTTTTCTATTCCATTGACTGTAATCAGACCGTTTTAGAAATTCAAACCACAGTTCGTGTATCTCAATCTCTGCCAGGCTGAATTCTTTGCAGCCTTCAATATCAATGTCTGTCCATCCTTCACCACCCAGCGAGGGAACTGTCCAATTTTTGTACTTGACACGTTTTTTTATTAACACAGGAAAATCCTATCTTTCGTATTTACGATGTTAATTATATGCGATCTGATTATGCTTCTTTCTGTTGCAAATACAAACGCAACGCAACCTAAACTTTCAACTAACGAGGAATTTATATGCAAAATTTTATTAACACAACAACCGGCCGTGTACTCATTATTGAATCTGATGCCTATTTCGAAGTCGACATTAACTTCGAGGGTGCTGAAGCCCAACAAGCTCTCGTTCGCTTCGTGAATCGCGAGGCTATGAATTGCGACATGGACACATCGGATTTTCTCAATTCTTCAGTAACCATCAGCTCCTGTTTGTCTTCCGCAATGGCAGGTGCCCTGCATAACGAGAAATATTCAGAGGTCGACCAAACGGAGACTATTGAATACGTATGCAGCGCTCTCGTTGCGATATACGGCTCTGGAAATTACGTCTTTGATTTCCAGGGAGTTACATACGTACCGCAAAAACTTACTGACGCCCAGTTTGATTTCTTGCTTGAGCGCTTAGAAATCCCATTTGAAGTAGATGATGAAGCGGAAGCAGTGCTTCAAAACTAAGGCCAATTAGTGACTCCGCATTTCGTTCAAGGTGTGGAGTCTCTTAGCAACATATAAAAACTATGAATGCACTGATTACTCAGCGTATGCGAGGAGGTTTTTTGACTTACAAAATAAGCTGCTTTGATTCCGTATATTCGGAAGTGACTGGCGAATCGGTTGATTTATCTTGGGAAGAGGTAACAGAGCTATTCTCGGTGCACGCAATCGCTGACTCAAAGGAAGACATCAAACTATTCAATGGGACGCAATTCATTGAAAGTGATACAGCAACCCCAAGAAGAAAAACTAACGTTAAAGAAGTATCCCTGTTGGTGGTTGATTACGACGGCACAATGTCAATCGCCGAAGCCAAGCAACGATTCAAACCTTATACCTATTTGGGCTACACATCGTTTAGTCACCGTCAGCAAGATGGCGTAGAAAAATTCCGTTTGGTCTTTCCGCTTTCCTGTCCTATACCTGCACATTGGGCACTCGATGAATACGGCTTAGTTAAAAGCCATGGCGAGTATTACAAGCTTACTGAGGCGTTGATGAAGTTCGCGCCCGGATGCGACCCCGTGTTGCTTAAACCTACCCAGCCTTACTACTTCCCGTCCTGCCCATCCGAACGTCAATCTTTAGCAGAAATATGGACGAACGATGGTGCGGTTCTCGATTGGAAAAAATGGGAGAAGGACGACATCTATGCAACTAAAGACTTCTCATCTGCTATTCCACGCAAGACAAATGGCCTTCCAAATCGTCAGCTCGCCCCCGGAACAGAATTCCATGTTGGAAGAACTCTGATAACAGCACGTGACATCAAAGGTCGCGTGGCTGGCGTGTCATGCCCGTTTCATACCGATAGAAAAGGTTCCGAATTCATCGTTCGTTACCCCAGTGGGACGATATGCTTTCATTGCAAGCGATGCGGCACTTTTTCTATGCACGAAGACCAACAGCCAAGTATCGCCAAGATTTCTGCACCATTAGAAGCCGACGCAAACCCACTTGATGCCTTCACATTTGATGATGAATGCTGGGATCATGAGGATCGAGTGAAAGTTTCCAGCCTCTTAGAAAAGGCAAAACAAAAGATCCTTTCAGACCGAGGAATCAATAAAAAAACTGGACGCTTTGAAGGTTTCTCTTCACATGTTCTTTATCTCCCAGAGGGATCAGGCAAGAGCCAACTGGCACGGGAGTTTGTAACAGGCGGCTTTCATAAGCTACTCCCCTATCGTGATGAGTACTTTCGGCCGCAAGTAGTGTTTGCATGCAAATCATGGAAGCAGGTATTCGAACAGCACGCATCTTTTAGCAAACAACTTCAAGCAGAAGGATTGCACTGCCGCATCGCTTTAAGCCTTGATGCCGCGGTTCTTCAGCGCTTTCAAACCAAGTTGAAGCGATCCGCCCCGCGGGACTACAAAGTAGGCGAGATTGATTACCCCGAATCGATTCGAGCAATAAGACAAAATCATCCTAACTTAGAAGAAGATTTCATCAAGTTGACGTTAGATTTCCTTGCTAAGGACCCTGCTCGTTTTGAGGATTTAGCCATTCCGGCTATTGCTCATAAATCTATTCAAGATAGTGATCAACCTTTCAAACTCGATAAGTCTCCACCCAAGTTTGTAGTTGCGGACGAAACTGCTCCTGCCATGATCTTCACTACATTCGCGCAATTAAGATTGCTGAAGGTAAGGCGCGATTGCATTCCGTTGAACTGGATTATCTGGATTGATGACCCTGATTCAGAAGAGTTGATGGACATTAAACCGTCAAAAAACATGACGGAAACCAACAAGGGAAAATTCCGTGTTATTAACGACACGACCTATGCTGTCCGCCCTGAAAAACAAGTACTTGGCTTAGGATTTCCAACACACAGGGTGATATACACAACGACAGAAAAACTTACTGTTGAAGCAATCTGTTATAAATTGCGGTCTCAGAATAAACCATGTGTAGTGCATGGCGAACGGGTAAAGGTTACCGGAGGAAAAATCACAATACTGGGGACGAAAGCAGTACAGAAAAAACGAGATGCAATTCTGCCCTTATTCACTGCACGCCGTAACCTTGTGCTTATCGCAGATGGATTAGCCGCCGAATATAACCATAGCAATAACAAGGGCGTTAATAGTCTTCGGAACAACGATTTGCTAATCGAGGTCAGCATTCCTCACCCTGCAACGGTAAAAACTTTCTGCGATGCTTTCAGCATAGATTTTAAAAAGCAGGGGAAGGAAGTGGGGAGAACACTCATGCTCGACCGTATGCATCAAGCAATTGGAAGAAACTCAGGGTATCGCACAGCAAACGCAGAATGTGTCGTGCTCGTAGACCCAAACATGCATAAGCATCTTCTTGAGAACTGCGGCTATACCTTTGACACTATCAATAGCGTCATCATTGATCGCACTAACAAGATGACTCGTCGGGAATCTCGCTTATCCAGCAATGCAAGCGAGCTGGCTTCCGAAGTGATGAAGTTTATTAATGGTTTTTTGCAATATGCAAACGATCTCAGGGTCATCAAAGCAGATATCAACAAAGTGTTGAAAGCTATAGACGATGATAAAAAACGAACCGATTATCTGATCAGGTTAATGGTAGCGATTTCGGACCAATGCAAAGTCTGGGCCGACGTACCACCGGGCGCTAATGAAAGTAGATCTGAACAGCAATATCGGAAATTGTTGCAGTGGTTAGTAACCACGTTCATTAACCCGGATGATCAGCAACAAGTCCTGGAGCGATATAGAGCCGATCTTGGGTAATCGCCCCCACGCTTTAAGCAGTTTTTGTGTAACTTGTTGATTAATAATGGATTAATTAATTTTATATATTAATATATAAGGATGAAATAAATTTCAATTAAAAATCAAATAGTTACAAATATGTATTGGGTCGGAATCAATCCATGCAACCAAAACAATTTCATGTGCCAGTTGCCGGGAGTGGTTCATCGACTGGCTCGAAATACATCGGCGACTCAACTCTCAATACAGCTGGGTCGTCAAAATCAGGCGTGACGATTCTTGTGCCACCGCCGCGCGTTCTGATGATGAAATATCGGGCTATCTCTCGTCTGGATGCATACCTTCCACTTCGACCAACTCTTTCTGGTGTCGTACGCATGGTTTGCACATAGATGGCTATTCGCGTTTCAGAAAAACCAGCTTTCGCCAACTCACTTCTCATAGCGTCAACATCTTCTTGCTTGAGCAATTGACCTGCGGGGTAAATTCGCACGTCCTGAATAAACCGTCTGATGTGGTCGGCTAGTGCTGCACGCAGTGTGAACAGTTCATCACCTTTTTTCTCGCTCAACTGCTTGAGAACAGACTGCAAAGATTTCAACTCTGTAACCCGACTTCTTTCCTCTTGAACTTGATGGTTAATCTGAGCGCGTAGTTCGATTCTTTTTTCGTGTAACTCCTGCACCTCGATTTCCAAGCCTTCCATACGGTCTAATATCGATTTCGGTGCTTGCCCCTGCTCAATTGATGTCACAAGGTTTTGCAGTCGCTTTCCGTTCTCCTCCAGCTTCGCCTCGACTAGGCGCAACTCGTCTTGCAAGTTTTGCTTCATGTCGTGCAGCGCATTAGATGCATCAAGGTCTTCAAGCAGTTTAGACAGCTCAAGACCACTACAAAACATGAGGAAACTTTTCTCGAATTCGTGATAGTCCCATCGCACTGCAAAACACCCGAGGCCGCGTCGTCCTTTTTCACACATGAGTGACTTGCGACTTACATGCTCGATGACTGCACCGTTGGAATCCAGCTTTTTTTCTGCCCTTGTGTGGACGAGATTCATCGATGAACCGCAGTATGCACACTTCAGTAGTCCAGACATGAGATTCGGTACATGATCCCCTTTCCTCCCCGTGGCAAAGGTACGTAGCTTACGTACTGACTGCAACGCTAGGAATTCATCTTTCGTGATCAGTGCAGGAAAGTAGTTAGCAACAGGCTCCCCGTGGGGCTGCAGCTTTCCGTTTACGGTCATGCGAGGCTGAAACTCACCGTACAAAGCTGGATTATTAAGAATCTTCGCGATGTACGAAACGTGCCAACCAACTGGCTTTCCCGACCAATTCGGTTCCCGTCGCTCGTTCAGGCGTCGTGAAATAACCCATTGCCCAAGACCTGTCTTGGACAATTTAATGATTTCTTTTACAACCTCTGCTCGCTCGGGGATGAACTTGAATGTTGATCTATCAGGTGATAGTTCCAGCCATGCAGGGCAGCGGGCCGTCAGCTTCTTCTCATCAGCATGATTGATCTTGTTTGCCCAAGCGGCCTTGACGCGCTTACTCTTCGTTAGCGATTCCTCATGAGCACGCGCCATGATCGTTATCGAGATAAGCAATGGACTGTAGTTTTCGCCCATGGACTTGTGTTCATAGACCATGCCATCGGTTAATGTCACGATGACAATTCCACGGCGAATGATATCCAGGAAGACGGTTAGCGCATCGATCAACTGATCCCTGGAAAGTCTGTCTAGGGACTCAACGAGAAGATAAGAGCCCGGCTCGATTTTCCCGGCCTTTACAGCATCAAGAAACCCTCCGAGGGCACCTTTTTCGATGTTAGACCTGTCGAAAGCCGAATAGCCGAGATCTTTTAAATGGAATTTCTGGTCAAGCTCAAGGCCATGGTCGCTGGCATATTTTTCTGAAATTTCTGTCTGACGGCGAAGCGAGTCACCTCTGATCTGCCGGGTACTGGAAAATCTAATGTATGAATATGCTTTAGTCACGACTATCGCTCGTCGAAAGAAAAGGAGATTATAGAACCTGATAAGTTGGATCAGCGACAGGCAACAAAGATATCGTTAGATTACCCCTTTATGTGATGATGGCGACGTTATGATCATCTTATAACTATGAATACACGATGTGTTGATGACTACGAGGGCCTGACGACCGGTGAGACCCTGAATGAAATCGCCGCATTGCTGAAGCGTTATGGCGCCGCGCGCGTAACCAATTTTGTATTTGCCCGCACCCCGCCGAGATAGATTCAGCATCCAGATACGCAAAAAATCACGCCGCCCGCGCACTTTCGCAATAAACTGGCGACCTGCTGATGAGGAGAACCGCTTTGTTTCATGTTGTACTGGTCGAACCAGAAATCCCACCGAATACCGGCAATATCATTCGCCTGTGCGCCAATACCGGTGCGCAACTGCATCTGGTCGAACCACTCGGCTTCCCGCTGGACGATGCCAAGATGCGTCGTGCCGGGCTCGATTATCACGATTACGCGCAAATGAAGGTGCACGCCGACTGGCAAGCCTTCCTCAATTCCTTCCCGGCCGAGCAGCCGCTTAACCGTGAGCGCATGTTTGCACTCACCACACATGGCTCCACACCGTTTGCCAGCATGGCTTTCCAGCCCGGTGATGTATTTGTGTTCGGCTCGGAAACCAGGGGACTGGAAACCGGTTTGCGTGAATCCTTCCCACCATCACAACGCATACGCCTGCCGATGCGGCCGGATAATCGCAGCCTGAATTTATCCAATACCGTCGCCGTGGTGGTCTATGAAGCATGGCGGCAAAACAATTTTGCCGGCGGCCAATAATCATTACCGCCTTTTACGCTAGGATAATGGCTCTTTTTAATTCATCGCCTGCATCCCGATAACCGAGGAGTCCCATGAATTTGCGCCAACTTACTTTCGCCGCCCTTACTTTATGCATCAGTGCCAGCAGCATGGCGCACGACTATCGCGCCGGCGATATCTATGTTGATCATCCTTATGCGCGCGCCACCGTTGCCGGGCAAACCAGTGGCGGTGCTTACCTGACACTGGAAAACAAGGGCAGTAGCACCGACACGCTGGTATCGGCCACTTCCCCTGCAGCCACCTCGGTTGAAATCCACACCATGTCGATGACAGCTGACAACGTGATGCGTATGCGCGAAGTCGGCAGCCTCGATATCAAATCCAAGGAAAAAATCACCATGTTGCCGGGCGATGGCTATCACATCATGTTGATAGGTTTGAAAGCCCCGCTCAAGGCCGGTGATAAATTACCGTTGACGCTGACCTTCAAGAAAGCAGGGAAGCTCGAAACCGCCATCGTGGTCGAAGACGGCAAGAAAAAGGCTACGGATACCGGCAAGATGGAACACCATCACTGATCGCTGATTGGATACAAATAAAAAAGGACGTTCAAAGACGTCCTTTTTTTATTGGTGCTGCAGGTTTAACTCTGCAGATTTATTTGGCAGCCGCGTAATGGCGATAGACCCTGGTCTTGCCATCGGCCTGGAACAACAAAACGTCATAAGCATCTGCAGCCTGCCCTTCCACTTCCATCCCCGGCGATCCCATAGGCATACCCGGTACGGCCAGGCCCTTGGCTTTTGGCTTCTCCGCCAGCAAGCGCTTGATATCAGCTGCCGGCACGTGGCCTTCCAATGCATAGCCGTCAATGACGCCGGTATGGCAGCTACCCAGCGCCGATGGCACGCCATATTTCGTGCGATAGGCAGCGGTGTTCGGCACATTATGCGCATTCACCTTGAAGCCATTCTTTTCCAGATGCGTGATCCACTCGGTGCAGCAGCCACAGGTGGCGCTCTTGTACACATTGATCACCGGCTGGTTTTTGGCAAACGAAAGAGTCGGCAAGATACCGGTCAATGCGAGTGCGCTTAATACTGTACGTCTTTGCATGATTAGTCCTTCCAATAGACAAAAAGCCGCAAACAGGCTTGCGGCTTTTTGGGTTTAACAGAGCAAAATCAGGCTGGCTGTGCAGCCGCCATACGTGTAACGATTTCTTTACGATAGCGGTTCAGTTCCTGCACGGTGCCAAAAGTGCGCTCAAACAGCAGCGACATATTGTGCAGGATACGATCGACGACTTTCTTTTCCCACTCGCTGTCGAACTTGATCTGGCCATCGAGCCAGCGCTCCAGCCATTCAGGATCCGGCAAACGCGATTGCACGGTATCGTTCGGGAACAGCGACTGGTTCACGTGCAGGTTAGTCGGATGCAGCGGTTTTTCGGTACGACGGGCCGATGCCATCAACACGCCGATCTTGGCAAACGCAGCGCGTGCGCTATCACCAACTTCTACCAGTGCTTTTTTCATGTAGCGCAGGTAAGCGCCACCGTGGCGTGCTTCATCCTGGCTGATGATTTTGTAGATTTGCTTGATGACGGGTTCGGTATGCCAATCGGAAGCACAGCGATACCAGTGGTTCAAACGGATTTCGCCGCAGAAGTGCATCATGAGTGTTTCCAGCGCAGGCGCCGGGTCGAATTCGAAACGTACGTTATGCAACTCTTCTTCGGTCGGGACAAATTCCGGACGGAAGCGGCGCAGGTATTCCATCAACACCAGCGAGTGCTTTTGTTCTTCAAAGAACCAGACCGACATGAAAGCAGAAAAATCACTGTCACCGCGATTGTCACGCAAGAACATTTCGGTTGCAGGCAAAGCAGACCACTCAGTGATCGCATTCATGCGTATGGTTTGTGCCTGCTCATCGGTCAGTTTGGAGCCGTCGAACTGATCCCACGGAATGTCTTTTTCCATGTTCCAGCGAACCTGCTCTAGCGATTTAAACAATTCTGGGTACAGCATACGCGCCTTAAAAATTGAGTTAAGTCCTTGATTCTACCAAGAAATTCAGTCCTCACCCAGTGCCAGCGGCTAAACATGCGCGCATTTCCTGGAAAAAACATACACTGCTTCGATTCTTTTCAAGTATCGAAAACGCGTCTATCCCGCGCCATTACTTGCTTTTTTAATGTTTTCTTAACGCCGAAGGGCGATGTAAAAAAACCTCATTAGCCACTAAAAATTTAAACTATCCGGCGCTGAATTCAATCGTTTTTTAGGTTTATGACAGCTTAAAAGATTATTTTTTCCGCACCATGACAAACCGATAGTCTTGGTGCAATATGGGACACGCTTATTCGCCCCCGATTACCCCTACCATGACAAAACAATTCATCCGCCTGCTCTTGCGTGCCACCCTGCTGGCTGGCCTCGGCCTGAGCACACAGGCTTACGCCCAAACCGCCAGCCCCGCCGTTTGCCCGGCCACCCTGAATTTCACGCTTGCCCGTTTGCAAGACGAAGCACCGCAAAATCTTTGCCAATACGCAGGGAAAGTGATTCTTGCCGTCAACACCGCCAGTTACTGCGGTTTTACCGTGCAGTACGAGGGTCTGGAACAACTCTATGCCAAATACAAGGACCGCGGCCTGGTCATACTGGGCTTTGCCTCCAATGACTTCGGCCAGCAAGAACCCGGCGCCAACAAGGAAATCGCCGAGTTTTGCCACAATACCTATGGTGTGAAATTCCCGATGTTCGCCAAAAGCTCGGTGATCGGCCCCGACATCAACCCATTCTATAAATCGCTGATGGCGAATGGCGCGCAAACGCCAAAATGGAATTTCCACAAAATCCTGCTGGACCGCAGCGGCAAGGTCGTCGAAAGCTATCCGTCCAAAGTGACACCTGACAACAAGAAACTGGTTGCTGACATAGAAAAGGCATTGGCGCAAAAATAGAACGATGCCTATGGCAAGCGGAACACACGCAATAGCCGAACAACAACGTTACAGTGCGGATTCTCTGCAAGACGCTGCACGCGCAGGCATAATGACGATGCTCGCATCCGGCTGTTATTTGGACCAATGCACAAACCATCTCTCGGGCCATAAAACTGAGTGATTTTCCAGACCAGACAACCATTTCATAGATAAATAGGCGAGCAATCGCCACCACTACCATGCGCATTCTGATTATTGAAGACAATGCCGATATCGTCGCGAACCTGTACGCTTTCCTGGAGCCGCGCGGCTACGTACTCGATTCCGCTGCCAACGGATATGCAGGCTTCGCGCTCGCAGCACAACATGATTACGATGCCGTCATCCTCGACATCAAACTGCCCGGCATCGACGGCCTGACGCTATGCCGCAAGATGCGCGATGAATTGCAGAAAGACACACCGGTACTGATGCTGACCGCACGCGATACGCTGGACGACAAAGTCGCCGGCTTCGATAGCGGTGCCGATGATTACCTGGTGAAACCATTCTCGCTGCTGGAAGTGGAAGTCCGCCTGAAAGCACTGGTGCGTCGCGCCCGTGGCAAAAACCAGGGCACCAACTTCCTCAGCGTCGGCAACCTGGTATTCGATACCTCGACTTATCAGGTCAAGCGTGACGGCATTCCCATCTCACTGACCAAGACCGGCTTCAAGATCCTGACCTGCCTGATGAAGGAGGCGCCGAAAGTCGTTTCGCGCGAAACACTGGAACTGGAAGTCTGGGGCGACCATCCGCCTGATAGCGATGCACTGCGCACCCACATCCATGCATTGCGCCAGGCGCTGGATAAAGCACACCCGTTTGCCATGCTGCGCACCGTGCAAGGCATAGGTTACCGCCTGGTAGATGCGGATGAAGCGCCCTAGTACGCTGCGCCGTCGCATAGTTGTAGCCTATCTGTTCTTTGCACTGGCGGTTTGTACCTTCGTCGGTGTCGTCGCTTCGGTTGCAATTGTCGGCATTGAAGACTTGCTGGTCGACGAACACTTGCGCAGCATTGCCGCCTGGGCCTCGCCGCGCCATGCAGCCGGCATGCCGGTGGAAATGCCATCCGATGTCAGCTTCTATCATGGCACCGCCATCCCGCCGGAATTACGTAACCTGCCCTTCGGCGTCGCCAAGCGCGTATTCGAAGATCAGTACGTGCATTTGCTGGCAGGCCAGGACGCGGCCGGTCCTTACGTCGTGATTGACCGCGCCAGCGAATATAAAAACATTGAACACGTCATCTTCGCGATGCTGGGCGCGGGCTTCCTGGGCTTCGTCGCGCTCTCGCTCTTCCTCGGCAGCTTCATCGCACGCGGCTTTGTGGATCCCATCATTACGCTGGCGAATGCGGTGATGGACAAGAAAACCAATGCACAACTGCCGCTGCTAAATCATCAGGATGAAATGGGTGTACTGGCGCGCGCCTTCGCCGAACACACGGCCGAACTCAAGCAATTCCTCGCACGAGAACGCTTCTTCACCGGTGACGTCAGCCACGAGTTGCGCACACCACTGACCATCATCATCGGCGCAGCCGAACTGCTGGTCGAACAAACTGCAGACCAACCGGCATTGCAAGCACCCGCACGTCGCATCATGCGTGCCGCCAAAGAAGCGACCGACTGCGTCAGCGTGCTCTTGCTACTGGCACGACGACCGGACACCATAGACCGGCCACTCACCTCGATTTCCGAAGTCATCCGGGCCGAGATAGAACGCGGCCAGCCCTTGGTCAGGGACCGGCCTATCAGCCTGCACTTCCAGGAAGGCAAGGATTTCTCGGTATTCGGACGCAAGGAATTATTATCGTCGGCAATCGGCAACCTGATCCGCAATGCCTGCGAATACACCGATGAAGGATCGGTCGTCGTATCGATCCAGGATCACAGTGTATTGGTCGAAGACACCGGCCCCGGCGTACCCGACATCATCCGTGCCCGCCTGAAAAACGATCCGTCGCAACCACAGCTGATAGGCTCGGCCGGCTCCGGTCTGGGCCTGGCTTTAGCCATACGCATCTGTGAGTATCTCGGTGCCAAACTCGAGCACGACGACAGGCCGCAAGGGGGTAGTATTTTCCGCATCCACTTCCAGTCAGTTTTAACGAAAAACTAACGCTAATATCACGTTAATTTGAGTTCTTCCGAGCTAACCTGCGCCTGCGTAGGGGATGTTCGCATCTGTCAAAACCTCCCCTTCCCGTCTGGGTTTTAGTCTCTATACTGGACTAAGACTCATACGTATTGAACTGCAGGAAATTTGCACGCGTTAGCAAGTAGTGGCCAAAAGATGTTCGTGGATTCGTCCAGGGGCAGACAACAACATGGTCGTACGCCGACCGCCGCTTATATTCAATAAACCTTGAGGAAGACATGGAATTACTAGGAACTCCAGCATTTTGGGCCGCACTCGGCAACATCATCCTGATTAATATCGTGCTGTCCGGCGATAACGCAGTCGTCATCGCATTGGCCGCCAAATCACTGCCGCCAAAACAAAAGAAAATGGCCGTCATCTACGGTAGCGCCGCCGCCATTATCCTGCGTATCGTCTTGACCATTTTTGCATTGCAATTACTGACCCTGCCGTATCTCAAACTGATAGGCGCGGTTCTGTTGTTCTACATCGGCGTGCAATTGCTGGCCGAAGACGACGGCGAAGAAAACATTGAAGGTCACTCCAATCTGTGGGGCGCCATCAAAACCATCCTGATCGCCGATCTGGTCATGAGCCTGGACAATGTACTCGGTGTTGCTGCTGCAGCAAACGGCAACGTCGTGCTGCTGGTCATCGGCCTGGCTATCAGCGTTCCGCTGATCGTGTTCGGTAGTGCACTGGTACTGAAGTTGATGGAAAAATTCCCTATCATCATCACACTGGGCGCCGCATTGCTGGGTTACCTGGCTGGCGAAATGCTGTTCTCGGACGCCGCTGTGACACCATGGATAGAAGCGAATATCCCGCACCATGAGATCGGCCTGTTCGGTAGCACCCACCTGAGCATTCCAGGCCTGGTACTGGCAATCGGTGTCGTGATCGTCGGTAACTACCTCGGCAAACGTCATCACAAAGCAGCAACCGCGTAATTAGCAACGCCAGTCGTCCCGCGACGACTGGCGGCAAACAAAAAGGGCGAACCGGCTGGCTGGTTCGCCCTTTTTTATTTACCACCGCGAAAAGTACGCAGTTTCAATATCTCTTCAGATTGAAATTATGATCGGTCACCAGCCGGGTAGTCGCCAGCAGCGGGCTCAAACCCAGCACCAACTGGGTTAACTTGTCGCCGGGCAAGGCCCAGATTTGCGCACGCGGCGCTTCTACTTGCGTCACCGCGGTAATCAGCGGCGCTACCCATTCCGCTTCCGGCGTGACATCCAGCAGCACGTCGCCCTCCGAGGTGGTGTGCAAATAAATCTCGCCACCCTCGGTCAAACCGAAGCAAATTCCCCAACCGCTGCTTTTGTTGTTTTTGATCAAATACTGGATATTGCGATTTTGATGGTCTATCCATGCTTCCACGTCATACGTGGTTTGCAGGACTATCCACGGCCTCGCGAGCGCCTGATCCTGTGCATTTTCATCATCTTCGTACATCATTGTTGTTCATTTTTATATAGATAAGACATGCGGCACTGTACACCTTGCACGAAGATTCGGTAGCATGGGTGTAGACAAAAACCACACAACTGCAGGCAATCCTGCTGCATCGTGATATCCTGCGCACCCTGGATCCTCTATTGCTGAACCGCTGTTAATGACGACTACCGAAACCACGCCTAACCCAATTCAATCCGCACGTACCTTGCTCAAGGAACTACAGGAAAAATTCACCGTATTCGGCGAGTTCCTGCCTTTGGCGATCGGCATCGACAAGCAATTGATCGCACAAATCCCGGACGTCAGCCGCAAATCGCTACGCACCGCGCTCGGCATACACACCAATTCCCTGCGGTACCTGAAGGGGATGGAAAAAGCGACCGTGCGTTTCAACCTGGACGGCAGCAATGCGGATGAAGTGACAGATGTACATCGTACGCATGCGACGACGACGCTGAAAGAACGCTTCAAAAAAAATGCCGAACAGCGCAAAGCACAGCGCCAGGCAGAAGAGACACAACGCAAAGCAGCAGCCAAACAACGTGAAGCCGAAGAAGCTGATCGCCTGCGCGCAGAAAAACTGACCCAGTTAGCAGAGAAATTCTCGCGCAAAAACTGAGGTCCTAACTTGCCTGCACTCCGGCAGGCAAGCCCCCCGCTACCAGTAAGTCCACAACATCTTCGCCGCCAGCACATACAGCAGGCAGGCGAAGATGATAAAAACCATTCCGCCCCTCAGAGAAAAATGTAGGCAGGCTAGTTGTTATGCGCAATCTTTGCAGCAACGGCATTGAAATCGAGGTTCGCCCGGGCAACATCATGGCTTGGGGCATATCTAAAGCCCGCGAAAGAGGCCTGCTATCGAGCTAGCTCAGTCAGTCGCTATGATTCGGCAGTCTTTCCTGTCGGCGACACGAATTCGATTGATCTTTTCAATCTTAAAATAACCGTCGAAATCGCGGGCATAAGATTCGTCATCCTTGGAACTGCCTATATAGCGCCCTTGGATCTGTAAGTATAAAACGCCAGAAATACCATTTTTTTCAAGCGCCTTACTACGAAGTTGATCTATCAACTCCGAATTTCCAACAGCCCAATATGTTTTATTGGATTTGCAAGGAGAGAAAGTCTCTACTTCATTTTCAAAATAATATATGCCCGAAAGCGTATTCTTATTCGAATCTCTTGCAGAAGCTAAAAGTGGCGAGCCACAAAGAAAAAACAGTATCAAGATCAAAGTTGATTTAATTTTTTCCTCCAATCCTTTACACAATCCTTGTATCAGAAAATTTCTCCGTTCGGAGCATAGCTATATTCAGCATTTTTGACATCGCCCTTAGTGCGGTGAAATTACAGCAACTGATCGTCAGGTAAAAAAATCATTTCAAAATCCAAAGAAATATATTCACTGAATATACTGGATGCCTATTTCCCTAGATTTTGGCTCGTTACGATACATCTCTGTAACGGATTCAAGTTTCACACTGAAATCTCGAGGGCCTCGCCATACTCCAACAACACGCGCACGGCTATCCAACACCAGAAATGACTGATATTTTTCATTATCGAAAGATGATCCAAAAGGCTGAATGCTCATTTGCAATGTATCAGGTGCTGTTGCACCACATAGACGATTAAATTGATATACCGTGTACTTCTCTTCTTTCGAATTCAGTTTTTGAATAATTTTATTGGCACATCCCATGCCTTCCGAAAGAGCATCAATGTTCTTCAGCACGGCGATAAAAACGATTAAAGATACAAAGAGCAAAAGAGATAAAAACATTCCCGCATACCGCGGGCGCAAAAATGGCTTCATTTTTATGAATTTCTAAGGTCGCAATCGTAGTCAATCACGGGAATTTGCGCCCAAAACCCGATGTTCGGACTTACCTACACCCCGCAGGCAAGCTCTTTCTTACCAGTAAGTCCATAACATCTTCGCCGCCAGCACATACAGCAGGCAGGCGAAGATACGTTTCAATACTGGCACCGGCAGGCGATGCGCGAGTCGCGCACCGAAAGGTGCGGTAAATACACTGCCGCAGACGATACCCGCCAGCGCGATGATCGAAATAAAGCCGACTGCATCGTCCGGCAAACCCGGCACGCTCCAGCCCGAAATCACATAGCCTATGGTGCCAACGATGGCCAAAGGTATGCCCATCATCGCGCCGGTACCTATGGTTTTTTTCATAGGTACACCACACCACAGCATGAATGGGATCGTCAGGAATGCACCACCGGCTGAAACCAGGCCACCGATAATCCCTATCACGAGGCCAACACAAAACAAGGGGCCGGCCGAAGGCAGCGCCCGCGCCGCTTTCGGCTTTTTATTCAACAGGATTTGCGTCGCACCGAAGAACACGATCACGGCAAAGCTCAGTGCCAGATGACGTTGCGGTATCCATGCCGACACGGAGGTCGCCAGCAGGCTGCCGACTACCAGCCCGGGTGTCATACGTTTCACTATATTGAAATCGACGCCATCGAACTTCAAATGCTCACGCACACTGGAGCCGGAAGTAAACACGATGGAAGCCATGCAGGTGCCCAGCGCCAGATGCACAATATGATCTGGAGCGAAGTGCTGTGCCGCAAACAAGGCCGCCATGATAGGCACCAGCGTCATACCGCCACCTATGCCCAGTAAGCCGGCCAATACGCCGACAAATGCACCAGCTAATACATACGCGAGAAACCAGATCATCCTTGCACCCTATAATTTAAATTCTTGCTCTTATTTATCGTATTAATACTTAATATTTCGGGAGAGCTTTTTCCCGTCAGAAGCCGCTGGCTCACATCAGAGCCCTCCCCTGGCGAATATGAATAAAAACAAAGCGCCATAGAGTAAAACGATACATATGGCAGCGACCAACAACAACTTGGCGCCCTTATAGAGCGCCGGCTCTCCCCAGCCAAGAACTATGATTGCCCAATAGGATATTCCGACAAATAATACCCATTGAAAAAAAGCTTCCCATCCAAACGGCATCAGCAACACAAATGCCAAAGGAACAGACTCAACGACGACCTTGGCCACTGCGGGATACAGAAACTGCACAGCACCCATTGCCAGTAACCAAAGGAGACTCACCCGTAAGATTTTTTTTGTCATCTCGCTTAATATTTCTTATTCACGAAAACCAACTATGAAAAAAAATAAACAGAATGTAGCTGGACTGAATGCCACATGTAAGCGAGAGACTATTGCCAATAGCTAGACTTTCTTTTCAGTTTGAACTCGCGCCCCCCGAAAGTTGCCTGCTGCCCGGAATCAAAGCCTCCTACCAATACACCTTTCCCGATACGCCCCCTGAAGGTACCAACATATCCATTTCGCTCAGGCAGCGAAAAGGTGATTTCATTATTTTTTATCTCTGCTGCTGTTATCACTGGTTCGGAAGGTGAGCCTTCGGCATCCTGGAAAACTACCCAGTATCCGGAACGAGTAAACATCACAAAAATTTCGATACCCAATACATCACCACCTTCTTTGTTAAAGGTCATGTCGGAATAAATCCCGGTAATCTTATTTGACACCCCAGCCATTAAAGATGGAGCACTCATGAGAAGAACAAGCGCAGCAACCAATTTTAAGAAAAAATTTATTTTCATTTTATAAGGTGTCATTTCCACACATGAGGACGCCGGCGAAGAGTATTAATATTTTCCCGAAATTGCAGACACAGCATGGCAATGTGGGAAAAATACTTTTAGATCACGACATAGACTATCGAAAAAAATCATAGACAGCACTGACTCAAGGATATTCCTCGCCGCATTACTACTTCACACCCGATCACTATCGTTTTTGCAGGTCTACTGCAAACCGGCATCACAGATCTAATCAAACACAGCACTCACCCATTCTCCCTGGTCACAATAAAACACTTGCTGAACTCCGTCATACTCAATAGCCATAGGGCGAAAATCAGTAATCATATTTTTATTTGAAATTTTACGATTTGACTGTGCATGGTCAGCGGCTCGAAAAATAGCAAGTGCAGGCCGATCATCGAGGGCGCGCAGCCCTCCAGGCATTATTGTTCCCAAAGACAGCTCTCTTTTTTGACACTTTGAGGTATTTTCCAATGCAGAAAATATTAGAAAGTAATCAGCCTGTCGCTGGCATACATATGCCCATGCGTATTCTCTATTTTCGGCTTGTTCATCAAAGAAAAAGGGCGGAAACGAAATTCCATCCCGATGAAAAAAATCCGCAATAGGGATACAACTGCGCCTTGTTGCATCATGCAATAGTAAGGTGGGGAAATTACCCTGCATCTCTCTCGCCTGCCCTTGCACACCCGGCCACGCACACCCGGACAAGGTAAAGCCTGCGAGCAATACACAAGCAATTGCCCTCCCCCATTGCAAGTATCTCAAGTTAAACACACGTCTATCCTGCGAAGAAAATTAGTCGGATAATTTCATACATAAGCACGCTAATCAAACCACCCTGCCCTCGCTCCTCCAAAACTTCAGGACATAGGCCACAATTACATAAACCCCTTGCCCACTAATAACTGCACTGATGCCATACTTGGCTTCATCGTGGTCTTTATAATCGCTGGATGAATACAAAAAGACAAGCCAAAGCAAAACCAAGGAAAAGCGAGAATAAATTTCGTGTTTTTATTCTTCATTATTCCCATTAAATAGCACCAAATAACCAACCCGCAAACGCGCCAAAGCACGTCGCAATTGCAGCGTCCAAGAAGAAGTTATTCCAGGCAGCCAACGTCATCGCCCCATTTTCTATCAATAGCTTTCCATTAAACTCATAGAACTCTCCCGGCCGCGGGTAATCCAGATACAGCAATATGACTGGCACGGCCATGAATCCAAGGCTAAAAGATATTAAACTCCGGCTCATCAACCGCATTCTGTCATTTGCGACATGCATGAGCGTTAAATACAGCACTCCACTCGCTACGGAGGCAATCAGAAACGCCTGGGGGAAAATATAGATAATCCCAAATCCCACCGAAAGCAGAAGATAAACTACCAATGCCAAGCAAATTACAGGCACAGCAATCAGAACCTTACGCAGATATTTCATCGCCGACGCCTGGCGTTAAAAAATCGCGAGCCATACTTATACCCGTACACACAAAACAGGGCATGCCAACCTCTCTTTAATTATTTTTTATCTGGCAACTTTAGCAGCATCAGCAACAAGGACACCAACATTTTTTCTCTGAAAACCAGAGCATCACTCTCGCATTACAGAAGGTCGACTATTCATTAGCTACAACAGATATATACGTATACAGCCATACCAACACCACACCGGATACATAGAATGGACCATGTTTATCCCGGCATTTTTCTGGTTCTGTACCCGGCTCCGGCATCACTTTGAAAAAAGCATTAGACTAAGCGCACGCAGAATCTCCATGCATCTGATTGCCCGCTTAAAAGAATTCAAACTCTCGCGCCACTTAGCCACGCGCATCCAGCGTCCGCAATAGATTGTCTAGTTAGTCCAGGTTCAGGTTTTTCCAGTCAGTCCCACGCAATATTTATTCAGCAGGTTCTTTTGCACTCATCTACACATACACCCGTTATCAAAAATGAACGACTGTTCCTGCTGACCATCGCCGGTATACAGTTCACACACATTCTTGATTTCATGATCATGATGCCGCTTGGTCCGCAGTTGATCAGGCTACTGCACATCGATACACACCAGTTCGGCCTTTTGCTGTCGTCTTACACCTTCACTGCAGCAGCATCCAGCCTGCTGGCGGCGACCTATATTGACCGCTTTGACAGACGCAAACTGCTGCTGGTTTTGTATGCGTGCTTCATCATTGCAACCCTGTGTTGCGGACTTGCGCCCAACTTTACCTTCCTGCTGATCGCACGTGCTTTGGCCGGCGCGTTTGGCGGCATCCTCGGTGGCCTGGTGCAAACCATGATTGCCGATGTGATTCCATTTGAACGTCGAGGCAAAGCGCTGGGCACAGTAATGGCTGCATTTTCCATCTCGACCGTGGCCGGCGTGCCACTGGGCTTGTTGCTGGCGTCTACCTTCACCTCGCTGGGATGGCGCGCGCCCTTCTTCTTCATCGTGCTGTTGTCGGGTATTTTCTGGGTGATCGGTTACAAACTGCTGCCTAACCTGACCGCACACCTGCACAACAAACCGATTGGGAATGTTTTTCAACGTATCTTTGCCGTCGCCAGGGAACCTCGCCATTTAACGGCCTTCGCCTTTATTGCAATGATGATGATGGCCGGCTTTACGGTGATCCCATACATCGCGCTGTACATGACCACGAATGTCGGTTTGCCGGAATCCTTTATCACTGTGGTTTATTTATGCGGTGGCGCGGCGACTTTCTTCACTTCACAACTCATAGGGCGAATGGCGGATAAATATGGCAAGTTGAAGGTGTATAAACTGGTCGCGCTGGCTTCGTTTATTCCGCTCCTGATCACCACCCATCTGGTACCAATTGCCTGGTGGCTGGTGTTAATCAACTCGACGATCTTTTTTATATTGGTGCCGGGACGTATGGTGCCGGGTATGGCGATGGTGAGCGCTGTACCGGAAGCGCATGTACGCGGCACTTTCATGACACTCATTTCATCAGTACAAATGCTGTCGTCCGGCCTCGCAACACTAATCGCAGGCCTGATCATTACGCGCACACCGGACGGAATGATAGAGCACTACGACACCGTAGGTTATCTCGCAGTAGCTTGCGGGGTACTGACGATCTGGCTTGCACAGCGCCTGCGCATACCACCTGATCCTGCCAGCGGCGCCAGCAAACCTGCAGCGTAGGAACTCAGGTTTTTACGGCAGGCGGGCGTTTTTTGGCCGGCTTGCTGCCGGATGATTTCGTTGCTGCTTTCCTGGCAGCCGGAGCTTTTTTCGCGGCTGGCTTGGCTGCTGCTTTTTTTGCTGCTGCAGCTTCTTCCGACATTACGCTACTGACCGCCTGATTGAATTGTTCCTGCAGCATATTCCACCATACGGTGGGAGTCGCAGTGGCGGCAGTTGCATGCAAAGGATCCGGGGCAGCGGGAGCGATTGGTTCGGCCGGTGCTTCAGCTTTAGGTTCCGGTGCAAAAGTTTGCCCCATGCTGCGCAGGGTGCTGATCGTCGCACTTTGCACTTCCAGTGCCTGTATCGTCCCGCGCAACATATTCATATTTGCGCTCAACCAGGCCTCCACCGCTTTTAAATCGGTGATTTGTTTATTGATTTCCTCCACCGACAAGGTCGGCATCACCATGCCCGGCATGCCTGTGGCCGGCGGCTTCATGCCACCCCACATATTCTTGACGAACTCCATCGTATCGGCCATGGCATCAAAGCCTGGAAGATTGGGCATATTGGGCTGGGTCACGATAAACCTCCGGGATGCGATTACACGATAGCGGGTACACAAGAGCTGCCGTCGCTTTGAGTTCTGTAAGCGTAGCAGATAAAGTACGCCTATCTACCGTAAAGGGCGCTGCATCTTGCAACTGGTCGGCAAGGCTGTATTGGCCGCCGGCAAATACAACTCCGTCTTGAAGCCGTAACCGCTGCCTTCATTATCGAAGCGCATACCGCCGTCCGACTTCCTGCGCATGACAGATACGTACAAAGGCTGGATCAATTGATGATCGGACGCGCGCATCGTCGCGTCGTGGAATGCATTCCGATATTGCGCGCCTTCCAGTGCTTTCGCCACCGCCAGTGCCTCGGTCGATTTGGCTTTTTCGATGGCACTAACCAGCATCTCTATCATGATGTGCATGCGCAGGTGTACATAGTCATCCTTTGCCTGCGGATAACGCTGGCGGAAAGCACTGTAAAAACGGTCACTGGCGGAATCTGCCATACCGTCTCCCACATTCGGGTGCCATTCAGCCACCGCACGGACGCGATCCACACCCGCATCACCTATCGCGGCCGGCGCGCCGAGGCCATTACCGTAAAAGGTATAAAACTTGGTATTCAAGCCAAACTCTTTCGCGGCCTTCACCAGCAGCGTTAAATCATTACCCCAGTTACCGGTGATCACCGCATCGGCACCGCTGGCCTTGATCTTGGCAATATATGGCGCAAAGTCCTTGATCTTGCCGATAGGATGCAATTCGTCTCCTACGATCCGGATATCAGGTCGCTTGGCAGTCAACTGGGTACGGGCGGCCTGCGCTACCAGGCGACCGAAACTGTAATCCTGCCCGATCAGGTAAACCTTCCTGGCACGCGTATCACGCTTGATGACTTCGGTCAGGGCATGCATGCGCATATCGGCATTCGCATCGAAACGGAAATGCCAGTAGCTGCACTTTTCATTCGTTAAGGCAGGATCAACTGCCGAGTAATTCAGGAACAGCACGCGATTGGCAGGTGCGCGTTGATTATGCTTGTTGACGGCATCCAGCAGGGCTGCCGCTACGGCCGAGCTATTCCCCTGCACCATAAAAGGTATGCGCTGGTCGGCCAGCCGTTTGAATTCCAGCAAGGATTCTTCCACCCCCAATTTGTTATCAAAGACCTCCAGCGCCAGAGGATGCGCTCCATCCGGCAAGCTGACACCGCCGCGCGCATTCACCGTCTCAATCGCGAGTTGCAGGTTACGCACCACTGCTTCGCCGGCGTTGGCAAAAGCGCCGGACATGCCATCTATCATGCCGATTTTGATGGGCTCAGCCGCCTGCGCAGCCACGCAAGTGCTCAACAGGACTGCGGCCAAAATATTTTTTACTTGGGTTTTCACTACGAGACCTTCTTAAAACGATCATTTTACGCGGTGGCATGCCCACCCGCTTGTGCACCGAATCCCGGCCCTTGCGTTTACACTAGCGCCATGACGCCAGAGACTCCCCCCCCCCCACCGAACCAGCCACACAAACGGCTATATATCGGCGGGCTATTGGTTTTACTGGCATCCCTGTTACTGCACCTGATCATCATTTCCTGGGCCCGTGGCCTGATTGCACTGCCATCAGCCAAGCCACCGGACAACACCATGGTCGTCGCCGCTACGCTGGAAAGCGAGCCGCCAGCCATACCCAAACCGAAGATAGTCGCCGCCAAGCCCAAGCCACGCCCGCGTCCTGCTGCTCCGGCACCTGTACCGCCGGCAGCCGTTGCCGAAACAGGCAGTATTCCGAACCACGAGCCGCCAGCAGAAAGCGCCAGCGACAGCAACATTGCCGCAGCAGAAATACCTGAACCAACAGCGCCGGTAGCGGAAGAAGGTACCGCCTATAGAATCGACCTGCCGCCATCCGCCAGCCTGAAATACGACATCCAGAAAATCCCGAAGGAAGGTGCGCCTACCTATGGCAGCGGCACCATCAGCTGGCAGACAGATGGCAGTCGCTATACGGTGGATGGTGATTTTGGCGTGCTCTTCATTACTGCGCTGCGCTTCAAGAGCAGCGGCACGATTTCGGATATAGGCATCGTGCCCGAGCTATATAGCGAAAAACGTTTTCGCCGCGCCGAAACCAATACGCATTTTCAGCACGAACCCGCCCAGATCAGTTTTTCCGCATCGACGCAATCGTATCCGCGTACCGGCGGTGAACAGGACCGCGCCAGCATCATCTGGCAATTGGCCGGTATCGGGCGTGGCGATAGTGAAAAATTCGTGGCCGGGGCCAGTATCGATTTATTCGTTGCCGGTACACGCGATGCGGAAACATGGCACATACTGGTGATCGGCCAGGAAGACATCATGATAGATGGTGTCAGCACCACAGCATGGCATGTGGCGCGCGCGCCCAAGCGTGGCTCCTACGACCAAAAGCTGGATATCTGGCTGGCACCACAACAGAACTGGTACCCGGTGCGCCTGCGCTATACCGAAGCCAATGGCGACTATCTGGACATGTCATTAACCCGCCTGAACGTTTCCGCCCCACACTAGTCATATAATCCTAATAATCCCTTATTTTGGTGACCCAATGAAGCGCACTCTTTACCGTAATCTGGAATCCATGTTGCTCGCCACCGTGATCGCTACTTCGGCGAGCGCCACACTGGCACAAACACCGGCCAAACGCAGTTTCAACCTGCCGCCATCGGCCGACCTGAACTATGCAATCAACGCCAACCAACGCGGTTTGCCGCTGAACGGCACTGCCATCATCCACTGGAAAACGGATAAGGCAACTTACTCGATTACAACTGAAACCAGGGCCATGCTGCTGGGCAAGATACTGGAAGCCAAAAGCGAAGGCACTATCGATGCATTTGGCCTGGCGCCGTTGACCTCGACGGAAAAACGCTATCGCAAGGATCCGACTACGGCGACATTTAATCGCGATGCCAAAACCATCAGTTTCAGCGCTTCCGATGCCAGCTATCCGATCAAGGGCGGTGAACAAGATCGTAATAGCGTCGTATGGCAATTAGCGACCATCGCACGCAGCACACCAAATAAGTTCAAAACCGGTGCCAGCATCCCGCTGACCGTGGTTGGACAAAAGGATGCGGATGCGTGGGTCTTCAAAGTCAACAAGGCTGAAAAAATCAAAACCGCGACCGGCGACCTGAACACTATCAAAGTCAGTCGCGTCATCAAGGACGGCGACAAGGATCAGAAGCTGGATATCTGGTTTGCACCATCGATGGAATGGTATCCGGCTCGCGTACGGATTACGGAACCTGACGGTGACTTCATCGAACAGACCCTTACCAAAGCAGATCCTGTATAGATCCTATATAGCCAGGCAGACAAAGCGATAGCCCGGCACATCATATAATGCGGCTTTGGTCGGCGCTTTGTACAAAGTGCCACGCTTTTGTTATTGAAAGAGATTATGAGTTCTGCAGATGGTGCACTGGTATTGTTCAGCGGTGGACAAGACTCTACGACTTGCGTTGCATGGGCGCTCGCGCGCTATGCCAGGGTTGAAACCATAGGCTTCGATTACGGCCAACGCCATGCGGTGGAACTGGAAGTGCGCCCGAGCGTACTGCAGGCATTGCGCGCATCTTCTCCGGAATGGAATAACAGGCTGGGCGAAGATCACATGATAGATCTGTCGCTCATTTCCAAAATTTCCGATACGGCGATGACGCAAAACGTCGCAATCGAGATGATGGAAAACGGCTTGCCGAACACCTTCGTCCCCGGCCGCAATTTATTATTCATGATGGTCGCAGCAACAGTCGCATACCGGCGCGGCCTCAACGTGCTGGTCGGTGGCATGTGCGAAACCGATTTCTCCGGATATCCGGACTGCCGTGACGATACGATGAAAGCCTTGCAGGTTGCACTCAACCTCGGCATGGCAACGCGACTCAAGCTGGAAACACCATTGATGTGGATAGACAAGGCCGCGACCTGGAAAATGGCGCAAGACCTGGGTGGCAACGCACTGGTCGACCTGATACGGGCAGGTACCCATACTTGTTATCTCGGTGAACGCGGCGCCTTGCACGACTGGGGTTATGGCTGCGGCACCTGTCCCGCATGCGAATTGCGCGCACGTGGATATGCGAACTTCATTGCGCAAGAAAAATAAGCGCGCAGCAGGCTCGACATCTACGCGTTAATTAAACGTTAAATTGCAACACTCCCGGGTTTCCACCGCGACATCCGCTTTCAGGATTATCTGAACCCGGGCTTTTCTTCCCTTCCCTCTACAAACCCCACATTTACGACCTACGCAATCAGCGCATGCGTCGCCTCTGCCTGCAGCGGATTTACGCTTGAAAATTTGCTGTGGCACAACTGCGCAAAAGAAGTCTCAGAATCTTCAGATTGAGGTTTCAAAATATTGCATTGAGGGGTTAAATTTATGCATCAATGCGCTTGTGAGTGGCTGATATGGTTGCGTGCCCCTGTGCTGCAACGATCAGCAAGGGTTAAAAATTATAGTTACCCAATCAAAGGACACGACCATGATATGGCAACAGATTTACGATCCGCTTAACAGCTTCGGCTTCTCCACTATCGCCGCCGGCATACCGGTTGCAGTACTTCTCGCAGCACTTGCATTTTTCCACATGAAAGCCCACCTCGCGGCGGGCCTGGCACTCGTAGTCGGTATCGTCATCGCCGCTTTCGTCTTTGGCATGCCGGTGGCGATGGCTGGCAAGGCTGCTGGTTACGGCATTGCTGCCGGCCTGTTCCCGATCGGCTGGATCGTACTGAATATTATCTTCCTGCATCGCCTGACGACGCTCAACGGTTACTTCAAAGTTTTGCAAAACAGTATCAGTGGCATCACGGAAGACCGACGTTTGCAACTGCTGCTGGTGGCATTTTGCTTTGGTGCATTCTTTGAAGGTGCCGCCGGCTTCGGTACCCCGGTGGCTGTGACCGGTGCAATCCTGATCGGCCTTGGCTTCTCGCCTTTGGCTGCGTCCGGCCTCGCACTGATTGCCAATACTGCTCCGGTCGCATACGGCGCACTTGGCGCACCGGTGATTGCGTTGTCAGCTGTAACCGGTATCGACTTGCTGGACCTGTCTTCGATGATCGGTCGCCAGTTGCCATTCTTCTCGGTGCTGGTGCCGTTCTGGCTGATCTGGGCATTTGCCGGTTTCCGCGGCATGCGTGAAATCTGGCCGGCGATTCTGGTTGCCGGCGTATCGTTTGCGATTCCGCAATTCGTCGTCTCGAACTACCACGGCCCATGGCTGGTTGACGTGATTGCCGCGATTGTTTCGATGGGCTCGCTGACCTTGTTCCTCAAGGTATGGCAACCGAAGAAAATCTGGACTTCGACCGCCCTGCGCAATCGCAATGACAATTCCAAGGACGACATCAAACCTGAACCGGAATCGGAAGAGAAACCGGTATTGGCCAGCATCAGCGTCGCAAAGTCATGGATGCCTTGGGTCATCCTGTCAGTCTTCGTTTTCATCTGGGGCACACCGTTTTTCAAGAAAGCGATTGATGCGATCTGGTCATGGAAATATGCAATTCCCGGCCTCGACAAGATGGTCATGAAAATGCCACCGGTTGCGAAAGAACCCTTCCTCGAAGGCGCCGTATTTAACTTCAATGTATTGTCGATGGCGGGTACCGGCATCCTGGTATCTGCGATCGTCGCCGGTGTCTTGATGGGGTACTCGTTCAAACGCCTGCTGCAGGAATACTGGCAAACCATCAAGCTGGTACGTTATTCATTGCTAACTATTTGTGCGATGTTCGGCGTCGGCTACCTGACCAAATACTCGGGCCTCGATGCAACCCTGGGCCTGGCCTTCGCGCATACCGGCGTGTTCTATCCAATGTTTGGTACCTTGCTCGGCTGGCTCGGCGTAGCATTGACCGGCTCGGATACCGCCGCCAACGTCTTGTTCGGCAGCCTGCAAAAAACCACGGCCGAACAACTGGGCTTGCCACCGGTGCTGATGGCATCGGCGAATAGTTCCGGTGGTGTGATGGGCAAAATGATCGATGCGCAATCCATTGTGGTGGCCTCTACTGCAACCAAGTGGTACGGGCATGAGGGCGATATCCTGCGTTACGTCTTCTTCCATTCGATCGCACTGGCCATCCTGGTCGGCTTCCTGGTCACGTTACAAGCCTATGTGATTCCATTCACATTAATGGTTGTGAAGTAAAAGCCAGCGCAGTAAAAAGATCCTTCAACGAAAAAGGCCCCTGTACGGGGCCTTTTTTATTGTGGATGTATTTATCGGGGAGCACTGCCTGCCGGCATATTCGGATACATCGGTTCCGCTGGTGCCATCGCGGGTGGTGGCGGATCAACCTGAATCGTGGTGGTTTCACGCAACACGCCGCCCCCGCTGACACTGCCGGAGATGGTCGTATCCAGCCCGCTCATGCGGCGTATGCAGTCCGGCCTGTCCGCATCCGGCAAGGCATTACAGCGTATCTGCGCATTCTTTTGATACACCGATGCATCGTCGTCTTTTAATTTCCCGTGGCGCGCCTCATTAAACGCGGCACCCGCATCGCGCAAGCAAGTCGCGCGATCTTGCGCCGACCGTCCATCCATGCATGCCGCCCGGTCCTGCTGATAATTGCTGGCAGCCGTGTCGGCAGCGGAAGCCAGGCCGGTAGTCAGCGCAAGGCTGGCAGCGCACAGCGATAAACCCAGTACCTTGTTGATGGCATTTTTATTTAATTGCATGGCAGCCTCCAGTGAAGGAAAGTCCCAGTTTAGGATCCCGATTTTTTCCCGTATGTACGGTAACCGACTTATACCAGCTTGCAATTGCAGGGTGGCAAGCCACTTAAAAACCCCATGAAGGAAATAAAATCCGGGCTATTTCCGTGCACAATCATTTAATTCAATGACATACTTGCCCTTACGACACGGCGCGATAGCATCGCGCCCTTGGTTTTGACGTCAATTAAAAATAGATTATTCACGAGAGACAGTAATGCCACTATCCAAGACGCCCCGCAAGCATTTTTCCATGTTGCGCGGCTTTCACCTGGCAGACTTTTTTACGCTGGGCAACGCCGCCTGCGGTGTAGCGGCAGTATTTTTTGCCATGCTGTATATGGCCAGCCAGTCACTGACGCATTTCTACGCAGCCGCGGCAATGGCGCCGGCCGCTTTTATATTTGACGTCCTGGATGGTCGCATCGCACGCTGGCGCCGCCAGCACTCGGCGATGGGTCGTGAACTGGATTCACTGGCCGATGTGATTTCATTCGGGCTGGCCCCGGTGACATTGGGCTTTGCTGCCGGCCTGACCGGTGGCTGGGACTGGGTCGCAATGATTTATTTTGTCTGTTGCGGCGTCAGCCGCCTGGCGCGCTACAACGTCACCGCGGAAAGCCTGTCGGAGGGAGCGGACAAGGTTGCCTACTTTGAAGGAACGCCGATCCCGACCAGCGTCATCATTACCGGTATCCTGGCATGGCTGGCATCGATCGGCAGTGTAGGAGCAGCGATTTACGGCGGCGTATGGCTGCTCGGCCCATGGGAATTGCATCCGCTGGCCTTGCTGTTTGCGCTGTCCGGCACCTTGATGATCAGCAAGACCTTGCACATCCCGAAATTCTGATCAGTTGCAAGCAGCTGCGCTGCCCTATAAACGATAGATCAGCGCAGCCAGCACGACTGCCGCGGCAGAGACTGCGGTGACGGTATCAAGCAAATCCAAAATAGTCCCCCTTCTGCAAAAATTGACGACTGTCATCAGCTTAGGCAGGGAACACCTCATTTCCAACGAAGTCTTTGTTGGACTCTTATGCGAAAAACGCATATTGCCTTGTATCCATTGTTTTGTATCAAATGTAACAAGGCGTAAATGCGTTGGCGGATTAAGCTGAATAATCTTTCAATGGATGCTTCAAACACGTATTCGTGCTTGTAAAGGGGAGTAACCATGAAGAAAAAGCTTATCGCACTGACGATAGCACTGGTCGTCGTCAACGCCACCGCCGCACAACTGTCTGCCGAAGCCTATAGAAGCAAGCATGCGCAGGACAAGACTGCGTCTTACAAGGCACCGGCACCGGTACAAAGCATTACCAAATCCGAAGCGAAAGCAGCCAATATGGCGCTGATCGTAGAAAACTTCGAAAGAATCGACGCCAATAATGACGGCATCGTCACGCGCAACGAGCTACGCGCTTATGTGCTGTCGACACGCCGTCATGTTCCAATGACCTGAGTTGTTACAACTACGCTGGCGACGCTATGCCTGGGGTTCGCCTGAGGGCTTGTTGACTACCGCAGCAACTGCCTGCACCCTTGCCTCATGGATCGCGTCCGGTATGCGTTGCTGCTGATCCGGATAACGCAGGCGCGTCAATTCTGCAATTTCCCCACCGTTCACCGTTTGTGCCGCTGCCAGCGCTGCCTGCAGATAGGCCTTTTGCGGAAACGCTTTGTCTGCGAAACCGGTACGACCGCGATGGTCGCACTCTGAAGCCTGCAACATCTCTATAAAACGTTGCGGTTTGCGAAACGCATCACAACGCTCCAGCAAATTCACTATCGTATTCGCACGCAACTCAAGCGCACGACCGACATTGCCATGTTCGCGTGCCGTCATCAGCGCCAGGTCCCGGCAATCATTCGGGATTTTCAGGCGTTTACAGACTGCGTCCACCAGTTTCACGCTATGCATTTCATGCCCGTGATGTCGCGGCCATTGATCGGGGGGTGTGACGCCTTTACCGAGGTCATGCAGCAAGGCGGCACAACGCACCTGTAAATCGGCTTGAATACCGGCCGCATAATCAATGACCAGCATGATGTGCACGCCGGTATCGATTTCCGGATGATATTGCGCCGGTTGCGGCACACCCCACAACACATCCAGTTCAGGCAGGATGCGTTGCAAGGCACCACAATCACGCAAGACTGCAAACATGCGCGACGGCCGCACCTCCATCAAACCGCGCGCCAGTTCCTGCCACACGCGCTCAGGCACCAGTGCATCGACTTCACCCGCCGCTACCATTTCCTGCATCAGGGTATTGGTTTCTGCCGCCACCGTGAATTCGGGGAAACGCGCGGCAAAGCGGGCGATGCGCAATATGCGCACCGGATCTTCGGCAAAGGCTGGTGATACGTGACGGAAGATGCGCTGCTCGAGATCGCGCTTGCCGCCAAAAGGATCCACTATGCTGCCGTCTTCATCCTGTGCCATCGCATTGATGGTCAGGTCGCGACGAATCAAATCCTCTTCCAGCGTCACGCCGGCATCGGTATGGAATACGAAACCCTTGTAACCGGGCGCGGTTTTGCGCTCGGTCCGCGCCAGCGCATATTCGGCGTGTGTCTGCGGATGCAGGAAGACCGGGAAGTCTTTACCGACCGGGGTATAACCTTGCGCCACCATGGCTTCCGGTGTTGCCCCCACGACGACGTAATCGCGATCCTTGACGGCGACGCCCAGCAATTCATCGCGTACTGCACCGCCAACGATGTAAGTCTTCATGTCAGTTCAATCGGGATAGGTGTCGTATTTTTCTATGTGATTGGTTTCGGCCAGGGCGCCGGCTATCCATTGCGCCACGGCCGGATGCGCGGCAACGCGCTCGACGTAGGCATCCAGCGCCGGCGCCAGCACGACTTCATAGGTGCGGAAACGCATGACTACCGGGGCAAAGTAAGCGTCAGCAATTGAAAATTCGCCGAACAAAAAATTGCTCGGACCGGACAAGGCGAGGCAATCTTCCCAGATTTCACTGATACGACCGATATCGGCCTGCGCTTCCAGCGTGCGTCCCTTGCCCGGGAATTTCGCTCGTATATTCATCCACATCGCAGAACGTACACCGGTAAAGCCGGAATGCATTTCCGCACAAATCGAACGCGCCAAGGCCCGTGCAGCCACATCTTCCGGCCACATTTTCTTTTCCGGGAATTGCTCGGCCAGGTATTCGCAAATCGCCAGTGAATCCCAGATCGTGGTTTCTCCTGCCAGCAAGACGGGCACCCTGCCTGCCGCCGAGTAATGGGCAATCTGCATCGTCGTATCAGAACGATCCAGCAACAGCGAAATTTCCTGGAATGGAATATTGAAAGCCGTCATCGCCACCCACGGACGCATGGACCACGAAGAATAATTCTTGTTGGCGATCACCAGCTTCAAGCCATTCTTTTCGGCGTTACCCAGCGTTTGCGACAAAGTCGGATCAAGTTCTGTAGTTTGCATATCGCCCTAACGATAAAATTCCTGGAGACCGCGGCGCTAATTTACGGCAAATCCGTCGGTACAAATGCTGTCGGTGTGACGCTACCCAGGCGATCCTTTAACGATTGCGGTTTGCTCTCGAACATCGCCGCATAGTAAGTCGCATTGGACAGTACTTTTTTCACGTAGTCGCGCGTTTCCGAAAACGGAATCGACTCCGCAAAAATCGCCCCTTCAACCGGACGCGTCAAAGTCGAACGCCATGCCCGCGGACGTCCCGGACCCGCGTTGTAAGCAGCGGTGGCCAGGGTTTGCGAACCACCCAGATCGTTCAGGACCATATTCAGGTAACTGGTGCCGAGCAGGATATTGGTCTCGATTTCATTTACCTGGCTGTGGGCAAAATCGGTCATGCCGATTTTCTTGGCCACATGGCGCGCAGTTGCAGGCATCAATTGCATGAGGCCGGAAGCCCCTACATGCGAACGTGCATCCATGATGAAACGGGATTCCTGACGGATCAGGCCGTATACCCAGGCCATTTCCAAACCCAGTTTTTGCGTGGCCGAGCGCATGACATCGCGATAAGGCGCCGGGAAGCGCTGCGTGAAATCGACCTCTATCTTGGTTCGGTCCGAGGTATTGACCATACGATCCAGCACTTCGCTACGACGCGCAAATTCAGCTGCCGCCAAATGCTGGCGCTCGTTCATCTTGCGCAGTTCCCAGTTCCATTCACGGTAACCTTCGAAACGCAAACCCAGGTCAAAGAATTTAAAGGCACGACGGAAACCCTGATTGGCTGCCATAGGTGCAATCTCTTCTTCCGTTACCGGAGTCGCACGCGGTGGTATCGTAATTTTCTGACCCAGCTCTTCCAATGCCAGCTGGCCGTAGAAATTGGTTTGCGATGCAATCGATTGCATCAATGCATTGGCCTCATCCCGCTTGCCTTCTTCGCGCAGTGCACGCGCCAGCCAATAGGTCCAGGTCGCATCATCGCGCAATGATGGCGGCATCGCTTCCACACCTTGCCTGACCAGCTTCCAGTCACCGGCACGCAGGGCTGCCCGGATTTTCCATTGGTGGCCTTCGAGTGACAAAGGTGCGTTACCAGCCTTGCGCCAGTAATCTGCCGCTTCCGGTGCCAGCTTCATCGAAGCCTGCAAGGCGATTTGTGCCCAACCTTGGGCTTCCTGCTTCTTGTTCAGCAACAGCGTATTGCCGGACAAAATCTCCGCAGCTTGCGCCGGATTGTTTTTGGCGATACGGCCCAGGGCGACGATGAATACTTCATGCTTCACCCGGCGGAAACCCACGCCCTTCGAGGTAATCAGCGCAGGCTTTTCCATCGCCGTCACCAACGAACCATCATCTATGCCGGTGAACGGCACCAGGCGACGCACAAAATCGGTTGAACCGGTTTCTGCCGCCAGGCGTATCTGTGCCCACAGATCATCTTCATTGAACTGGCTGTTTTCCATCAACATGCCTATCAATGCGACGCAACCTTCGCCGTAATTTTTCGGCACGGTCAGCAAGGCACGCGCATCAACTGCAACATTCATACCCTTTTGCGCCTTCGACATCAGTGCATAGCATTTCAATTGGGTATCGTCATCCAGCTGGAACTGTGGATACTGTTCATCGAAGGTCACCCAGTCGCGCCGCTTGCCCAGTTCGAGCAACCAGTCATTGCGCAAGCGGTCGGCAATCGCACTGCCGTTATATTTGTTCAGGTAAGCCAGGATTTCTGTCGGGCTGGCATCCTTGATACGGGGCTTAAGCTGGTAGTAATCAACATAAGACGGGATCGCATAATTACCGAGTTTGGAAGCAATATCAGCGGCACGCGCTGCATCACCGCGCCGGGACGCATCACGCAATGCTAAAAATGCATCGTCATCACTGGCAAATCCAGCCGCACGCTTTTGCGCATGCGCCGCCGGCAAAAGGAATACAGCAGATGCGGCGAGCAGCATGACCCGCGCCAATAATTTATGTGAAAACATCAATTTCGTGACCCCTATTTTTATCCTGCTTATACTAGACAGCACTGGCAACTAGAATAGCACGCGATTACCTCCCGTACCCATGCAAAACAAGCTCGAATTACGCCGTTCCCTACTCTCATCGCGCAAGGCCCTTGCCGCGGATCAACGCGTTCTTTTTGACCGTCGCCTGAGCGACAAAATCCTGCAATGGTGGCGTACCGAAAAACCGGCCAGCCTGGGCGTGTACTGGCCGATGCGCGGTGAACCCGATGTGCAGCAGGCATATGCTGAATTGGCTGCATTGGGCGTGCAACTGGCTTTACCGATCATCATCGGTGATGACGCGCCCTTGCAGTTTGTGACATGGACACCGGGCGAGGCCCTGCGCAAAGACCGCTTCGGCACCGACATTCCGGCAGCAGGCAATGATCTGATACAGCCGCAAGCGTTGCTCATCCCCTGCCTGGGTTTTAACGCGGACTGCTTCCGCCTCGGTTATGGCGGTGGCTTTTACGACAGGACACTGGCGCGAGAACCACGACCACGCACCTTGGGTGTCTCCTATGCTTTTGGCGAAGTCGATTTCAGTGCCGAAGGATATGACATCGCGCTGGATGCGATAGTGACGGAAGAAGCCACCTTCCGGCCTGCTTGATCCGACGACATAAAAAATGCCCTGTCCGTTACCGGTACAGGGCATCGCTTTACGTCTTACCGTTTATTTCTGCGACAGGTTCAGGCGGGTCCAGATGGTATGTGTCGCTACCGCCTGGTTCAATGTGTAGAAATGCAAACCAGGTGCACCACCTGCCAGCAAACGCTCGCACAAGTCCGTCACCACATCGAGGCCAAAGGCACGTATCGACTCGCTGTCATCACCGAAACTGGCCAGCTTGAGGCGTACCCAGCGCGGGATTTCGGCACCGCACATATCCGAGAAGCGCATCAATTGCGAGTAATTGGTGATCGGCATGACGCCTGCAGTAACCGGTATATCCGTACCAGCCTTGCGCACATCATCGACGAAACGGAAATAAGCATCGGCATTGTAAAAGTACTGCGTAATCGCTGAATCGGCACCGGCTTTGGCCTTGCGTACAAAGCTGGCGATATCGTCCTGCGGCGATTTCGCTTGCGGGTGCATTTCCGGATAAGCGGCGACTTCAATATGGAACCAGTCACCGGTTTCGGCACGGATGAATTCCACCAGTTCATTGGCATGATGGAACTCACTGGACGACATATCCATCGCACCGTAACCGCTGGGCAGGTCACCACGCAAGGCAACGATACGCTTGATGCCATGCGATTTGTACTGTGCCAGGATCGCACGCAGGCTTTCACGCGAGCTGCCGAGGCAAGACAAATGCGGCGCCGCGTCTTGACCGGCGCCGCGGATTTCCAGCACCGTTTCCAGTGTGCCTTGTTGCGTCGAGCCACCGGCACCAAAGGTGACCGAGAAATACTTGGGGTTCAACTCGGCCAGTTTGGCGCAGGTTACCCGCAGTTTTTCCACGCCCGCCGGTGTCTTGGGCGGGAAAAACTCTATGCTGAAATTCTGTTCTTTCATTTTTCTTGTAGTAAAAGCGCGGACAATATCCACGAAATAATGCTGTACAGGATCGCACCGCCTACCGCCGACCAGAAGCCGGCAACATGGAAGCCACCTACCAGTTGCGAGACCGCCCAGAACATCAGGCCGTTAATGACGAAGATAAACAAGCCCAGCGTCAGCAAGGTGACAGGCAAGGTCAGCAACACCAGTACCGGACGGATCAGGGTGTTCACCAGGCCCAGTATCAGGGCGGCAATGATGGCCGTACCGACACTATCGACCTTGATCGATGACATCAGGAAGGGAAGCGCAAAAAGTGCCGCTGCATTGATTGCCCAGATGAGGATGATGCGCATACGATTTCTCCTTTTTTCAGTACTGAACGTCAGGAAATCGCTGCCCCATATTCACGATGGGGCAGCTCAGGCAAAACACTGAAACGACTATAACTTACTACTGCGACTGCAAGTGCTTAGTAGCGATAGTGCTCCGGTTTGTAAGGACCGGTTTGTTGTACGCCAATGTAGTTTGCCTGTTCCGTGGTCAGAGTCGTCAGCTGTGCATTAAGTTTCTTCAATTGCAAGCGTGCGACTTTTTCATCCAGGTGTTTAGGCAAGGTGTAGACGCCGACCGGATAGCTCTTGGTGTTTGCGTACAGTTCGATTTGTGCAATCGTCTGGTTCGCGAACGACGAGCTCATCACATACGATGGATGGCCGGTACCGCAACCGAGGTTAACCAAACGGCCTTCAGCCAGCAAGATGATGCGTTTGCCGTCAGGGAAGATGATGTGGTCAACTTGCGGCTTGATGTTTTCCCAGGTGTATTGCTTCAGGGCGGCGACTTCGATTTCATTGTCGAAGTGGCCGATGTTGCAGACAATTGCCTGGTCTTTCATCTTCTTCATGTGTTCGTGCGTGATCACATGGTAGTTACCGGTACAGGTAACGAAGATGTCGCCGTGTTCCGCGGCATATTCCATGGTCACGACGCGATAACCTTCCATCGCTGCCTGCAATGCGCAGATAGGATCGATTTCGGTGACCCAGACTTGTGCCGACAAGGCACGCATCGCTTGCGCCGAACCCTTGCCGACGTCACCGTAACCGGCGATCACAGCAACTTTACCGGCGATCATGACGTCGGTGGCGCGCTTGATACCGTCTACCAGCGATTCGCGGCAGCCGTACAGATTATCGAACTTGGATTTGGTAACGGAATCGTTAACGTTGATCGCAGGGAAAGCCAGTTTGCCTTCCTTGTGCATTTGATACAAACGATGCACACCGGTGGTGGTTTCTTCGGTCACGCCGAGGATTTGCGGCAAGCGCTTCGAGTACCAGGCAGCGTCAACGGCCAGGTGTTTTTTGATCGAATTGAACAGGCAGATTTCTTCTTCGGAACCCGGATTGTTCAATACCGATGCGTCTTTTTCAGCGCGGGTACCGAGGTGCAGCAACAAGGTTGCATCGCCACCGTCGTCAAGGATCATGTTCGAGTAAACCGGCGCGCCCTTGTCGTCGTTCGGCCATTCGAAAATGCGGTGCGTGTATTCCCAGTAGTCGTCCAGTGTTTCGCCTTTGACTGCAAATACTGGTGTACCGGCTGCAGCGATCGCAGCAGCAGCGTGATCTTGTGTCGAATAGATATTGCACGATGCCCAGCGTACTTTTGCACCCAGCGCTTCCAGCGTCTGGATCAATACTGCGGTCTGGATCGTCATGTGGATCGAGCCGGTGATGCGTGCGCCCTTCAAAGGTTGCGCAGCGGCGAACTCTTCGCGGATGGCCATCAAGCCAGGCATTTCGGTTTCGGCGATGCGAATTTCCTTGTCACCCCAGGCGGACAAGGACAGATCAGCGATTACATAGTCGGAAAAATTGGTAGAGGAAGTCATTACTGCGGCGTTCATCACGCCCTCCTTTCGTTAGAAAAAAAGAAACGTGAGCGCAGTTGCATGTACTGACTGCATCAAGCCTGGCAGATCGAACGACCTGTCGCAACGCTCCTTGATGCGGCAGCCATTTTAATCGAAAAAAACCTGCGCGACCACCCTCGGTCGCCGGTAGTGGCTATTTCTTTGGCGGTTCTGAGCTGGGCAAGGACACTGAATGCACTTTGGCCAGTTCCGACTGGGATTCAACGTTTTCAATAATCCAGCGCAACATATCGAGCCAGATACGCTTCACCTCGGCGTCTGAGGGCATTTTTTGTGCGTTCGGCAATTCGATAGTGATCACGGGAACATTTTTATGCACCCCACTGTAATTACCCAGAGACCCCGGATAGACCCCGACCCGGTTCAGCAGCAAACGACCGAAACGGCGCGGTGGCTGGGCCGGACCGTCGAAATCCAGTACGCCGAACGGCGCATGGACGGAAATAATGACATCCGGCCGGAAGCGCAACATTTCATCGTGCACCCATTTGCTTTCAGGTTCGGATAAAGGCGCGGCACCAGGGAAACGACGCGGATCCTTCTTGGTCCGGTTCGCCCAGTAGCGTGGCGCATCCTGTTGCCAGCCCGGTGTCGGGAAGTTACGGTTCAGGTCCACGCCATTCGCATTCACGCGCTTGGCCTTGGGTGCCAGGAAACCGTCCGGATTCACCACTGGCACTACGCTCCAGTCGAATTGCTGCGCAGCCGCAGTCGGCATCCATTGCAACCAGCGGAACACGACCGAGACCGAGGTCAGTTCATCGCCGTGGATGCCGCCCATCAGCAGGACGCGCAATGGCGTTTGATTACGCTTGGTCTTTTTTGCCGGGATCTGGCGTGCCAGCAAGGGAAAGCCTTGCAGCGAATTAACACCTGTAGGCAATAGTTCACTCTGCAGGCACATCGCATTGGATACGCCCGGCATGCGCACTACCAGGCGTTTACACCAGTCAGCAGGATGTAGCGGCGAACTAACAGTGGCGGAAGCAGTCGTGGCGCTTGCAGGCAGGCTGAACCCGGCGAGGAGCGGGAGCAGGATGGAAATACGGAGGATATGCCTGGCAAGGGGTGCAATATGCATCAGCGCCTCTGAAAACAAAAATGGTCGGATTAATTCTTTGCAGAATTCTATCCGACCATCGAACAACACTACAGACTAATTATTACAAACCGGCTGCTGCGCGCAGCGCTTGGGCTTTGTCAGTACGTTCCCAACTGAACTCCGGCTCTTCACGACCGAAGTGACCGTAAGCTGCAGTTTTTTGATAAATCGGACGCAGCAGATCCAGCATTTGCACGATGCCTTTTGGACGCAGGTCAAAGTGTTCCAGCACCAATTGAGCGATTTTTTCATCGCTGATTTTACCGGTACCAAAGGTAGTGACCATGACCGAAGTCGGCTTGGCTACGCCGATGGCGTAGGAAATCTGGATCTGTGCACGTTCTGCCAGGCCGGCTGCGACGATGTTTTTCGCAACGTAACGACCTGCGTATGCGGCGGAACGATCAACTTTCGAAGGATCCTTGCCGGAGAATGCGCCGCCGCCGTGTGGTGCTGCGCCGCCATAGGTATCAACGATGATTTTACGGCCGGTCAAACCGCAATCGCCTTGCGGGCCGCCGATGACGAAACGACCTGTCGGGTTCACCAGGAAACGCGTGTCTTTCAGCCATTCAGCCGGTACCACTGGCTTGATGATGCTTTCGATGACCGCTTCTTCGATATCCTTGTGCTGCATTTCCGGCGCATGTTGGGTCGACAATACGATGGTATCGATGGAAACCGGACGGCCGTCAACATAGCGCAGGGTAACTTGCGATTTGGCATCCGGACGCAACCATGGCAGGCGGCCATCCTTGCGCAATTCGGATTGGCGTTCAACGATGCGGTGCGCATAGTGGATCGCGGCCGGCATCAGTTCCGGGGTTTCATCGCAGGCATAACCAAACATCAGGCCCTGGTCGCCAGCACCCTGGTCGAGGTCGATCCCCGCGCCTTCATCCACGCCTTGTGCGATATCCGGCGATTGCTTGTCGTATGCAACCAGCACGGCACAGCTCTTGTAATCGATACCGTAGTCGGCATTGTCGTAGCCGATGCGCTTGATGGTCTGGCGTGCGACTTCGATGTAGTCAACGTTGGCGAAGGTGGTGATTTCACCCGCCAGGACGACCAGACCGGTGTTGCACAGTGTTTCTGCGGCAACGCGTGCTTTTGGATCTTGCTGGAAGATCGCGTCAAGGATGGCGTCGGAGATTTGATCCGCTACTTTGTCCGGATGGCCTTCGGAGACGGATTCAGAGGTAAACAGGTATTCATTTGCCATTACAGGTTCCTTAGTACTCTTTTAGTTGGCCTTATGTCGCGGTCAAGCTAATGAACCTGCGACGCTTTAGCGAAATTTATATACCGCCTCGCAAGTTGTCATTAACTCGGCGGTTGCTACTTTGTGCTATTTTACGCCTCTTGAAAAAAATCGGCAAAGTCTCTTGTCACAAGAGCACGATGCACGACCCGCATGCTTGTTTTCCTCTTCCGCCTGTTGTCTTTCCTGCCCTTGCCGATACTGCATGCGATCGGGGTGGTGATCGGCTGGACGGTTTACCTGGCCTCCGGCAGCTATCGCCGTCGCCTGAAGGAAAATATCAATCTGGCAGGTTTCGGCCAACACCTGAGTAAAGCAGTCGGCGAATCCGGCAAAAACATGCTGGAACTGCCCTTCATCTGGTGCGCGTCGCCGGAACGCGTGCTGCGCTCCATCCGCATAGAAAACTGGGAAGTGGTGGAACAGGCAGCCGCCGCCGGCAAAGGCATCATCTTCCTGACGCCCCACCTCGGCTGTTTTGAAATCTCGGCGCAAGTCGCAGCAGCACAGCTCCCGATCACCGTACTGTATAGACCGCCACGGCAGGAAGCCTTAAAACCTTTGATAGAAGGCGCACGCGCACGCCACAATCTGTCGCTGGCACCGGCCAACCTGAGTGGTGTACGCACGCTGTTTAAAGTATTGAAACGAAACGGCGCAATTGGTTTACTGCCGGACCAGGTGCCGCAAAACGGCGAAGGTGTGTGGGCTGACTTCTTCGGCAAACCCGCTTACACCATGACATTGCCGGCCAAGATGCTGGAAATGACAGGTGCCGCGATGATCCTGGCTTTCGCGGAACGACAGCCATACGGTAAGGGCTATGTCTTGCACCTGCGCCAATTCAGTATCCCCGAAAATTTGCCGCTGGAAGAAAAGGTGCGCGCCATCAATGCTGCGATGGAACAATTGATCGCCCTGTGCCCTGCGCAATACTTCTGGAGCTATAACCATTACAAAATACCGGCCGGAGTAGCAGCACCGCACGCGACCGACTCTACCGATAGCGGAAGTAGCTCATGAGATTCATCATTGCCCTGATGTGGTGCCTGCACTGGCTACCGCTACCTGTCATTGCACGCCTGGGCGAAGTGATAGGTAACCTGCTGTTTGCCTACAAGAAATCGCGCCGCCGTATTACCCTCATCAATCTCGCTTTGTGCTTCCCGGAATTATCGGAAGACGAGCGCATGGCAATCGCGAAGAAGCATTTCCAGGCTTATGCCCGCAGCGTATTGGAACGCGGCATCCTGTGGTGGGGTTCGGAAGCACGCCTGCGCCGGCTGATCGTGGTGGAACCCGGCGTACCGCTGGACGCGATCAAGGCCAGCCCGACCATCCTGCTATGCCCGCACTTCGTCAGTCTGGATGTCGCCGGTGTCGCCGTCATGCTGGAATCATCACTGTGCTCCATCTACACGCAGCAACTGAATCCAGTGTTCGATGCCGTACTGCGTAAAGGACGTTCGCGCTTTCGCCCGGTCAAATTGTTTTCCCGCGCTGACGGCATCAAACCCATCATCCGCGCGATGCGCGAACACCTGCCCTTCTTCATGCTGCCGGATATGGATTTCGGTGAAAAGGATGCTGAATTCGTGCCTTTCTTCGGTATCCCCGCCGCCACCCTGACGGCACCGGCACGCATCGCGGCAGCCACCAATGCCAAAGTCATCCCGGTAGTCGCGACCTACCTGCCCGACTATCGCGGCTGGAAAGTCACTTTCTATCCGGCATGGGAAAATTATCCGGGCGACGACATCACGGCAGCTACCCGCTATATGAATAAATTCATCGAAGAGCGCGCCCGTGAAACACCGTCCGAGTATTTCTGGACGCATAAGCGTTTCAAGACGCGCCCCGCCGGCGAACCCAGCTTTTACGCCAACAATAATACAGACGAAGCGCCACCGGCTTATTGATTGCCAGGCAGTACGCACTTGCCAGCCACGGCTATAATCGCACTATGAAACTCAAATTCACAAAAATGCATGGCGCGGGCAACGATTTCGTTGTCATTGATGCTATCAATCAGGCGATCGACTTTACTCCTGCCCAATGGCAATATCTGGCCGACCGCCGCTTTGGCGTGGGCGCCGACCAAATGCTGGTGGTCGAAAAGGCGCAGGCTGCCGGTGTCGATTTCCGCTATCGCATCTATAACGCCGATGGTGGTGAAGTCGAACAATGCGGCAATGGTGCACGTGCATTCGTGCGTTTTGTGACAGATAAAAAACTCACTGACAAACGCGCGATCAAGGTTGAAACCATGTCGGGCATCATCGAGCCGCGCCTTGAAGCCAACGGGCAAATCACGGTGGATATGGGTGCGCCTATCCTGAATCCGGAAGATGTGCCCTTCGACACGACAGATTTATTATGCAAGGCCGAAGGCGAAGACACGCTGTGGCCACTCGACATCAAGGGCGAGACCAACTGGATATCCGTGGTATCGATGGGTAATCCGCACGCGGTGCAAGTCGTGGCCGATGTCGAAGCAGCGCCGGTACGGGAAGACGGTGTACTGATAGAACACCATCCGCGCTTCCCGAAGCGCGTCAATGCCGGTTTCATGCAAATACTGGATCAACACCATATCAAACTGCGCGTATTCGAACGCGGTGCCGGTGAAACCCTGGCTTGCGGCACTGGCGCGTGCGCTGCCGTCGTGGCCGGCATCCGTCGTGGCGTGCTCGTGTCGCCGGTCAAAGTGCAAACCCGCGGCGGCGAATTAGTCATCGCTTGGGGGGGGCAAGATTCTCCCGTGATGATGACCGGCCCGGCAGTCACCGTATTCGAAGGCGAAATCGAGATTTAAGCGCACTGCGCGGAATTGTTTTTCGCGCCCGGTTGTCGGTTAAAATCATTGCCAATTAAAGCAAGGCCGCGTCGCACAAGCGGCGCGCTTTCAAACCACACTCACTATTACGACAAATGACTTCTCCACTGGACTCCAATACCGTTGCCGATTATTTGCTGGATAACCCGCAATTCTTTGAAGAACATGCAGAGTTACTGTCCAGAATCAAACTATCCAGCGCCCTCGGCGGCCGCACCCTGTCTCTGCAGGAACGCCAGATGGATGTCTTGCGCGAAAAGCTGAAGGTCATGGAATTGCGCCTGGCCGAACTGATGCGCATCGGCCAGGAAAACGACCAGATCACACGTAAATTCCACACCTGGACGCGTGCGCTGTTGCAGGCACGTAATGATGTCGATTTGCCGCACACATTGACCACCGGCCTGCAAAGCGCTTTTGCGGTACCGCATGTGACCCTGCGCCTGTGGGGCGTATCCGAAGCATTTGCACATACCTGGTTCGCCGCACCGGTTTCAGCCGATTCGCGCCTGTTCTCGAATGGCCTGACCACGCCGTTCTGCGGCAGCAACAATGACTTTGAAGCTGCATCATGGCTGGAAGATGCGCCCGCGATCCAATCGGTGGCCTTGCTGCCTTTGCGTCTGGATGACGCCACCGAAGCCTTCGGCCTGCTGGTACTCGGCTCGCCCGACCCGCATCGCTTCACTTCCGACATGGCAACTGACTTCCTGACCAATATCGGCCAGACCGCCAGCGCCGCACTGTCGGGCATGCTCGACTAAACCCCATCGTGAGCCTAGTCAGCAATCAGGCTTACCTCGACGGTTATCTCGATAACCTGATCAGCCAGCGCCAACTGGCGCCGTTGACAACCGTCAGCTACCGTCGCGATTTGCTTGAATTGATTGCATTCGCGACGGCCAGTGACAACCAGGCCACGCTGACCGGTGTCACGCATTTCCAGATCCGCAAATTCGCCGCGCAATTGCATGCGCAAGGCTTGAATGCGCGTTCCATCGCGCGCAAATTATCGGCCTGGCGCGGCTTCTTCACCTGGTTGTCCGAGCAAAATGCGATCACCTCCAATCCGGTCGATGGCATCAAGGCACCGAAACGCAGCAAACCATTGCCGAAAGCATTGGCGGCAGACGATGCGGTACGCCTGGTAGCCGAGCATGCGCCCGGCAAGAACGCCGACTCTGCCATGCAACTGTGCAACCACGCGATGTTTGAATTGCTGTACTCAAGCGGCTTGCGTGTCTCCGAACTGGTCGGACTGGATGTGCGCTATGCACAGGAAGCACGTTACATCTCGGCCGGCTGGATCGATTTCGATGCACATGAAGTCATGGTGACCGGTAAAGGCAACAAGATGCGCACGGTGCCGATCGGGCAGGCGGCGATGGATGCGCTCAAGGCCTGGCTGGCAGTACGCGACACCCTGGTGAAACTCGATCCGCACCCGCTCTTCCTCAGCGAACGCGGCACCCGCGTCTCGACACGCGTGGTCCAGTTACGCCTGAAAGCGCACGGACAGGCGATAGGCTTACCTACCGATGTGCATCCGCACGTATTGCGCCACTCCTTCGCTTCACACGTATTGCAATCATCCGGCGACCTGCGCGCGGTACAGGAAATGCTGGGGCACGCCTCCATCGCGGCGACGCAAATTTATACCTCGCTCGACTTCCAGCGCCTGGCCCAGGTTTACGATGCCGCCCATCCGCGCGCCAAGAAAAAACCTGCATAAGCACCCTGCCATTCCATTGATCCAGACCTGCACCAAACACAATTTGCAACTGAATTGCAAATTTGCGGCATAATTCACCTACTATCCAATCGAAGCTGCATCATCATGAAAAAATCTTCTGCCCCGGATTACCCGGCACTGGCCGAAAGCCAGTTGCGTGTAACCTCAGTACGCGCCACCGACGCCCGCATCAAGGTATTGGCAGCATTGCTGGGCGCACCGTATGCGTTGTCGCATCAGGACGTGCAGGACCAACTGGTCGAAATGGACCGGGTCACGCTGTATCGTGCGCTGGATTGCCTGACCGATGCAGGCCTGGCGCACAAAATCGCCGGCGATGACCGCGTCTTCCGCTACAACGCTGGAGCCGAGAACCATGAACATGGCATGCACAGCACAGCGCAACAACACCAGCACGGCCACTTCAAATGCACACGCTGCGCCAAAGTCTTTTGCATCGACAATGTCGACGAACAATTGTTTGCCGCAGACAATAAAAAATCACCTACCGCGACCCTGCGCCAGCAATTGCAGAATGTATTGCAGGCAACGCTGGGCAAAGGTTTCCAAAGTCACGAAATCGAACTCACCATCAAGGGATGGTGTGCCGATTGCGCTCACCAGGCTTAACTCACATGGCACTCATACCTACTACCATCCTCACCGGCTTCCTCGGTGCCGGCAAAACCACCTTGCTCAACCGCATCCTGCAAGAGCCACATGGTTTCAAAATCGCCGTCATCGAAAATGAATTCGGCCAGGAAAATATCGACAATGAAATCCTGGTGCAGGATGGCACCGAGCAGATAGTTGAAATGAATAATGGCTGTATCTGCTGCACGGTACGTGGCGACCTCATCATCGCCCTCACCTCGTTGGCCCAAAAACGCAATGCCGGCGAACTGCAATTCGACCATGTCGTGATTGAAACCACCGGCCTCGCCAATCCCGGTCCGGTGGCGCAAACTTTCTTCGTCGACGAAGAAGTCGCTTCCGAATACCTGGTCGACGCCATCATCACCGTGGTTGATGCCAAGCACGCGATGCATCAACTTGATAGCTACGAAGAAGCGCAACGCCAGGTCGGCTTTGCTGACAAATTATTAGTCTCCAAAACCGATCTGGTCAGCGCCGACGAATTGAAAATATTGACCGAACGCATCAAGCGCATCAATCCGCGCGCGCCGATCAGCACGACCGATTTCGGTCGGGTCGCGATTGCCGACGTGCTAGACCTGCGCGGCTTCAACCTCAACGACAAGCTGGAAATCGATCCGGATTTCATTGCGGCAGAAGAACATGCGCACGAACACAAGCATGAGCATGGCCACGATCACTCTTGTGATGCGCATTGCGAACACGAACACGAACACGATCACCATGACCACCACCACGGTCATCACAGCGACAATATTGCCGCCTTCGTATTCAAGAGCGAGCGCCCTTTCAATACTGAAAAGCTGGACGAATTCCTCGGCAGCCTGGTACAGGTATTCGGCCCGCGCATGTTGCGCTATAAAGGCGTACTGTGGATGGATGGAGCCGATCGCAAGGTCTTGTTCCAGGGCGTGCACCAGATCATGGGCACCGACATCGGTGCCAAATGGGCGGAAAACGAAGTACGCTCTAGCAAAATGGTGTTTATCGGGCAGAATCTGCCGAAAGAAACGTTTATTTTCGGATTGGAACAATGTTTGGTATAAACTACCGTGGTTTTGAGCTCAGGGTATAAGGACCTGGGTGTTGCTAAAGGTGTGAGTCTCGCACGCAGGGCACGATAAGATCCGAGTGTGGGAAAGTTCATTGAGGACAAGGGACTATGAACGCAACCGTCACAAAATCTGCAAAAAGCGCAAAAAAAATTGCCCCGAAGAAGGCCGTTGCGACTACTCGTGCAAAGCCAGCTAGCAAGGCACCCGCCAAAAAATCACCCGCGAAAACAGTCGCAGGCAAAGCCGTCAAGCCCGCGAGTAAAGCGGCCAAACCGGTTGCCAAACCCGCAGCCAAAGCTGTGAAAAAGGCACCGGCCAAGAGTGCGGTAAAATCGCCAAAGGCCGCTGTCAAAACGAAAGCGCCGGCAGTAAAATCAAGCACAGTAAAAAGTGCAAAACCATTGGCTAAACCGGCAGCAAGGCCGGCCGCCAAAGCGAGCCCAGCAACAAAAGTCACGGCCAGCGCCAGCAAAGCGACAACCGTGACAGCAAAACCGAATAAAGACGCATCTCGATCCACAACAGGCAGCAGCTCCAAAGTTGTCTCCAAGGTCGCAGATAAAATTGAAAAACCCGTAGTTTTGAAGGCAAGCGAAGTGGCAACCAAATCAAGCAAATCAACATCCGTCGCAAGCGACACCGCATTGTTAACCGAAGCGCAAATCCTCAAGATGGGCGAAAAGGAGTACATGAATGACGCGCAACTCGCATTTTTCAGAAATCGTCTGCAGCAGCTCGAAAAGGACTTGCTGAAAAACGCCGATGAAACCACCGAGCATCTGCGTGAAACCGTACTGGTACCCGATCCTGCTGATCGCGCCACGATTGAAGAAGAACATGCGCTCGAATTGCGTACCCGCGACCGCGAGCGCAAGTTGCTGAAGAAAGTCCAGCAATCACTGCTGAGCATCGATTCCGGCGAATACGGCTGGTGCGAAGAAACCGGTGAGCCTATCGGCGTCCCACGCCTGCTGGCCCGTCCGACCGCGACCCTGTCGCTGGAAGCACAGCAACGTCGTGAACTGAAACAAAAACTGTACGGCGACTGATTCCGGGCGGGATCACCCGATCCTGCCAGCCATCCGTCGATAACAGAATAAAAGCGCGCGGCACCCTATCCGCGCGCTTTGTTTTTTTGTAGAATGCAACCATGTTGCAAATAGCTAAGCTGACGCATCGCTATCCCGGTGCTCACATCCCCCAACTTAACGTTCCGGCTTTTTCGCTGGCGCGTGGTGAGCATGCGATCGTCATCGGCCCTTCGGGTAGCGGCAAATCGACTTTGCTGCATTTGATTGCTGCCATCCTGACACCACAAAACGGCGACATCCGTGTGGCGGACACGTCTATCGCAACACTGGCCCCGCGTGCCGCAGATCAATGGCGTGGACGGCATATCGGCTTCCTGCCACAGAAACTGGCCTTGATTCCCAGCCTGAATGCACGCGACAACATCCTGTTGGCGGCCTATGCCAGCGGCCAGGCAAGTGATAGCGCACGCGCCGATGCCTTGCTCAGTGCCCTCGGCCTGGCTGACAAAGCCACGGCCAAACCACATCAACTCAGCCAGGGGCAGAAGCAGCGCGTAGCCTTGGCACGCGCGATGTTCAATCGCCCGCAACTATTGCTGGCCGATGAGCCTACCGCCAACCTGGATGATGCATCCTGCCGCAGCGCCATCGCCCTATTGCTGGCGCAAGCGAATGAGCTCGGTGCCTCACTGATACTCTCGACTCATGACGCACGCGTAGTGGAAGCGCTCCCACAGGGCAAGCTATTGCGCCTGCATGCAGCGGGAGCGGCAAGCTGATGACGCTCAACGCATGGACACTGGCACTGCAGTCGCTACGGCATAAACCACTTGCCACACTCCTCAACATCCTGTTGATGGCAGTCGGCATTGCGATGATGAGCTTCGTGTTATCGGCCTCTACCCAGCTCGCGGCCTATGCCTTGCGCGATGCGGAAGGCATAGACCTGGTGGTCGGTGCCAAGGGTTCGCCACTGCAACTGATACTGTCGTCCATCTATCACGTCGATACGCCGACCGGCAACATCCCCTTGTCGGCGGAAGCACTGTTAAAACAGAATCGCATGGTGAAGGCCGTCATGCCATTGGCGCTGGGTGATAGCTACCACGGCTTCCGCATCGTCGGTACCAGCCCGGATTACATCTCGCACTACCAGGGAACGCTGGCGCAGGGAAAAATGTTCGAAGCCCCGATGCAGGCGGTATTCGGCGCACAGGCGGCGCAACGTACCGGTGCTAAACCTGGCGCCAACTTCTTTGGCTCGCACGGGCTGGCCGGTGCCGGTGAAGTACACGAAGATGCACCTTTCGAAGTAGTCGGCATCCTGCAACCGACCGGCACCGTGCTGGACCGGCTGATCCTGACACCGGTGGCATCGGTATGGCAGGTGCACGATAAGACACACGGACTGGATGCCAGCGATCCACAAGAAAAAGAGGCGATGGATGAGTCGCGTGAATTGACAGCCTTGCTGGTGCAATATGCATCGCCGTTGGCGGCTGTCACCATGCCACGCTTCATCAATAGCCAAAGCGAATTACAGGCAGCACAACCGGCACTGGAAGCAGCCAAACTGTTCCGCCTGCTCGGCGTCGGCATCGATGTCTTGCGCGGCATTGCCGCCATCGTCTTGCTGTCTGCCGCGCTTTCGATGTTTGTTGCGCTGTACAACGCGCTGGAAGAGCGCAAAACGGATTTGGCGATCCTGCGCACACTGGGTGCAACACCCGGCAAATTGTTCACACTGCTATTGGTCGAGGGTGTATTGCTGGCACTGATAGGTGCGGCGTTCGGCTGGGTCCTCGGCCACCTCGCGGTTGAAGTATTGGGCCGCATCCTGAGTGCGGATCAAAACCTGTCGCTGTCCGGTTTTATTTTCAGCGCCGATGAAGCATGGTTATTACTGGTCGCATTGGGCACAGGTTTGCTCGCGGCCATATTGCCGGCCTGGCGCGCCTATCGCACTGACATCGCCAGCACACTGTCACACTAAATTTACGCTGAGGTTGATATGAAATACCTGTTGATCACTTGCGCAGCACTCCTCGCTTTTTCCGCGCACGCAAAGGAAAACGAAAGTGCCAGTGAACATAAGAAAGAAACCATTGCACAACACCAGGCCATTGCCGCCGCACACTATGCTGCAGCAAGATGCCTGGGCAAAGGCAAGGATGAAAAGACTTGTCACGCCGAGTTGGCTAACGCCTGTAAAGGTTTGGCGCTGGGCAAGTTGTGCGGAATGCGACATGTGCATTAAGCTGTCAGTCGCCGCGACACGCCCGGTACAATGACCGACCACCCTTTACGCTTACTTGACGGAATGATCATGCGCACTGCTTCCCGTATCCTGTTGCTCGCCTTGCTGGCACCGGCGTTTGCACATGCTGCCGGAGCAAGCTCCGCACCTGCGCAAGGCCAGCAACATGTTGCGCCACCCGGTGTCGGCAACACGCCCGGACAAATGCCGGTGCTGTACGACATCCAGGGCGTCACTTCATGGAGCACGCTGGCCAAGGTCAAGCAGGTGAAGGTAAAGAATCGTATCCTGCCCGAATTCAGCAAGGATATTGCAGCGCTGAACAATCAGGAAATCAAGGTCCAGGGCTTCATGATGCCGCTGGAACCGGGCGAAAAACAAAAGCATTTCCTGATTTCACTCGTACCGCAAAGCTGTAGTTTTTGCCTGCCGGCCGGACCGGAAGGCGTGGTCGAAGTGAAATCGAAAACACCGGTCAAGTACACATTGGAACCCATCATTGTTTCCGGCAAGATGGAAGTCATGAAAGACGATCCCATGGGCTTGTACTATCGGATGAATAACGCAACACTGGCTTCGAATAAATAAGACCCCACGTGAAATCCGTCTTCCCGTCATCTGCCGCAACGACCCGCCGCCTGTGCTTCGCCGCACTGCTGGTAGCGCTCGTCCTGTTTGCGCAGTGGATGGGCTTGCGGCACCGGATAGAACACGCGGATTGGGGCAGCATCCAGCACCATCAAATGGAAGAACGCGGCACTTCAGTGGCTGAACTGGAATACGCAGGCGATAAATCGCACTCCTGTATCCTGTTCGATGGCATGGCGCTGGCCGATAGCGCGCCCCTGCTGCCTTTCTCCCCCGTACTGCAAACCAGCGTACGCGTACTCGCACTGTGGGCGGCCTACATTTCGTGGGATGCCCCCCTCCTCTGTCACTTCTCTTCCCGCGCCCCACCAGCGGTGTAAACGACTTCATCTCCTGCTGCAATCAGACTCGCTCTGGCTTGCACTCGCATTCATTCGTTTTCAAGGAAGTAACATGATCGCCCAACGTACCCTGTTGGCCAGCGCCGTCCTGTCCGCGCTCGCCTCCCTATCCAACTCCGCGCTTGCACAAGAGCAGGAGAAAACCCTACCCGCAGTCGTCGTCACGGCCTCCCCTTTCAGCAATGATGAAGGCGCACAAATCATGGCGCCGGCCAAAGTGCTGTATGGCGATGAATTGCGCGAAAAGCTCGGCAATTCATTAGGCGACACCCTGTCGCAAGAACTCGGCGTTTCGGCTTCGGCTTTCGGCGCCGGAGCTTCGCGCCCGATCATCCGCGGCATGGAAGGCCCACGCGTCAAGATCCTGCAAAACGGCATGTCTGTGATGGATGCCTCGAGCCTGTCGAATGACCACGCGGTGGTAGGCGAATCGGCTACCGCGCGCCAGATTGAAATCCTGCGCGGCCCTTCCGCTTTGCTATACGGTTCAGGTGCAATTGGCGGTGTGGTGAATATCGTCAATGACCGCATCCCGACCATACTCAACAGCAAGCCGACCGGTGAAGCGGAAACCCGCTTTGGCAGCGCAGATAAAATGAAAAACGCATCCTTCTCGGTCGACGGTGCGGCCGGCGCTATCGGCTTGCACGTCGATGGCAATGTGCGCGATGCAGATGACTACAAGATCCCAGGCTATGCCAATCCGAACGATCCGAGCCAGGGTTCAGGCCGCCTGCCCAACTCTTATGCGCGCGCCAACAGCGTGGGCTTTGGTGCGTCTTATATCCAGAGCTGGGGTTATATCGGGGCGTCGGTCGGCGTCGATGACAACCGTTACGGCATTCCGACTGCCGAGAAGTCCTTCATTACGCTGGACCAGACCCGCTACGATATTGGCGGCCTGATCAAGAACCCGTTCGAGAATTTTGAATCCTTCCGCTTCAAGATCGGCCACACCGATTACAAGCACACCGAAAATCTGGAAGACGGCACACCGGCGACCGAATTCAAAAACAAGGCGAGCGAAACCCGTTGGGAACTGACGCATAAGCCACTGGCAGGATGGCGCGGCACCTTTGGCCTGCAAACCGAAAACTCGGAATTCTCGGCCCTGCCGGTGGATGACGATCACGGCCACAGCCACGCTACCGTGCCAGTCACCAAGAGCCAATCGGTCGCAGGCTTCCTGGTCGAAGAGCGTGATTTCGGTCCTTTCCGCGCCAGTGCCGGGGCCCGTATTGAATCCGTCAAACGACGCCCGGATGCGGCTTCCGGCCTGGTCCAGCGTGACTTCAACCTCGGCTCCTATTCGCTGGGCGGCTTATGGACCTTTACCCAGGGCTATGGCCTGGGCCTGACGGCTTCGGTGGCACAGCGTGCACCAGCCATAGAAGAACTGTATTCGAATGGCCCGCATGAATCGACCGCGACCTACGATATCGGCGATGCCAACCTGCGCAAGGAAACCTCACGCAATATCGAACTGAGCCTGCAAAAAACTGAAGGCTTGATGCGCTGGAAAGCCAATGTGTACCAGAACCGCGTCAAGAACTATGTCTATGGCCGCACCGATGGCACCATGGTCGATGACCATGGCAACGCGGACCCTAGCGGTGAATTCCTGCAACGCTTCTGGTCGCAAAACGATGCCACCATACGCGGCATCGAAGCCGAGCTCAGTTACAACCTGCGTGGCAATGGCTTTTCATGGCGCGGCTTTGCCGATACCTCACGCGGCAGCCTGGATGGTGCCGGCAACCTGCCCTTGCAACCGACCACCCGTTTCGGCGCGGAAATTGGTTATCGCGAAGGCAACTGGCGGTCCGGCCTGAAGGTCTTGCATGCAGAGAAACAGGATCGCCTGGCAAGTTTTGAGACCTATGCCGCACCGTCCTATACCCAGGTCGATGCCAATCTGTCTTATACGCAAAACTACAATTCAACGCCTGTCACCTGGTTCGCTATCGCCAAAAACCTGTTGAATGAAGATATCCGCCTGTCGACCTCGGTGTTGCGTGAAGTGGCACCACTGTCCGGCAGGAACCTGATCATTGGCGTACGCACCAGTTTTTAAGTGCTTTTGTATCGCTGAAGCCGGATTTTTGGCTACACTAGAACTCATTTCACCAGTACGCGTGAGATGAGTTCTCGACCTGCCCATATCGGCATATATCGGCAGGTCACTTTGTGTTACCTTTAAGCGGATTTTTTGGCAGCGTCTCGCAGAGGCGTTTTACAACTTGGCGTACTTATTAAAATTGCACGCCATTGCACACCAGGATAGACGTGGGGATTTTCTCGCTATTTGGCAAGAAGGATAAACAGCCGGCACGCAAGCCGACTGAGGCCGAATCTTCGCAAAAGAAACGCGATGAACTTCGCGTTAACGCAAAAAGCGAAAGCGACTACGTGCAGCGCATGGCAGCCCATGCCACTGCAATGAAAATCGATGCCATCGAATCCGAAATGTCATCGGAATTCGTCAAGCCGCTGCCATTCAGCGGCAACACCATGCCGGGGCCACCGAGCCAATTCCTCAACACCAACGTCCGGCCACCGAATACCCAAACCAATAAGGCGCCTGAAACCGCGCCGCAACTCGGCCAGCCGTCGATGCTGCCGGATATCATGGGTGCCAGCACCGCGTTCCTGCTCGGTGCAGAAACCGTCATCGGCCCCGTTGCGATTTCCAAATCGGAAGCGCCACTTGTTATCGAAGAAGCCGCCATCCTGTTTGCCAACGACCAGACCGACCTGATCGAACCGGTACTGCTGAATGCCATCGCCGAAGATGCGCCCGGCGGCACGTTGTTGACGATATGGGGCATGCTGTTTGATCTGTATCAGATCACCGGCCAGCGCAGCCAGTTTGAAAACCTGTCGATAGAATTCGCCAACAAATTCGAAATGTCGCCGCCGACCTGGCGGGTAAGCAATGCCACCGAGGTGAACCAGGCACCTGCCGTACGCAGCAGTACGATCCCGAGTATCGCCTTCTCCGCCAAACTTGATGCCGGCATTATCAAGCAACTGGAACGCATCAAGAACCTGGCCGAGATGAGCCCGGTGATCAAACTGGAATTTGCGCGTGTCACGCAAGTGGATCCGGTCGGTTGCGGCTTGCTGCTGAATATTTTGAAACGGCTGCAAAAATCGGGACACAAGCTGATCCTGGTCGGCGCACCGGAACTGGCCGAAAAAATCCAGGCCATCCTGCAAGTCGGACGCCGCGATGAAACCGAAGCACCATGGCTGCTCTTGCTGGAAGTATTGCGCCTATTGAACCGCGAAGCCGATTTTGAAGAACGCAGCATCGATTATTGCGTGACCTTTGAAGTATCGCCGCCGGCCTTTGTCTCGCCACAAGACAAAGTGACAACCGATAACGAAGAATCCGCGCCGCAGGATGAAACTGCCAGCGACCACTTCGTGATGCCGGTACTGATCGATGCACGCAGCGATTCCCTGGGTCAAAAGATTGCCGCTTATGCACACACGCATAATCCGGTCGTGCTCGACTGCACACAGCTCACACGCATGGATTTCAATGCCGCAGGACGCCTGTTCGGTGATTTAATGCCCTTGATCGCCGGTGGCAAAAGCATAGAGTTGCATAACCCGAATCACTTCATCGTTGCATTGTGTAATGTCATGGGCATGACCGACAGCGTACGCATCGTCCCCCGCAAAAACTGAAACCTGTGCCCGTAAGCGGCACAATTTCGACTTGTAATCGCTCAGGCCGCCCCCACTTTTTCATGAATCTCCGCGCTAGTCGCGATTATTCATAGGCTCAGCACTTCATATCAGAGGCAAGCATGGAACAATTTCACGGCACCACCATTCTGTCAGTGCGTCGCGGCAACATTGTTGCGCTCGGCGGCGATGGCCAGGTAACACTTGGCAATATCGTCATGAAAGGCACTGCGCGCAAGGTGCGCAAGGTTTATAACGGCAAGGTACTGGTCGGCTTTGCCGGCGGCACCGCGGATGCCTTCACACTGCTGGAACGCTTCGAAAGCAAGCTGGAAAAGCACCAGGGCCATTTGATGCGCGCCTCGGTCGAACTGGCCAAGGACTGGCGCACCGACCGCATGCTGCGCCGCCTGGAAGCGATGCTTTTGGTCGCTGACAAAGAAACTACCCTCATCATCACAGGCAATGGCGACGTACTCGAACCCAACGACGGCATAGGTGCCATCGGTTCTGGCGGCACTTATGCGCAATCGGCGGCAAAGGCGCTGCAGGAAAATACCGATTTATCTCCCGCAGACATCGTCAAAAAATCACTGACCATCGCCGGTGAACTCTGCATCTACACCAACCTGTCGCACATCATAGAAACGCTGGATTGATATCCGCCCTGCATAGTTAATACGCACCCTGTAAATTTTGCGAAGAACATCATGAACATGACACCCAAGGAAATCGTTTCAGAGCTCGACAAACACGTAGTCGGACAAGGTCGCGCCAAGCGCGCCGTCGCGATTGCATTGCGTAACCGCTGGCGTCGCCAGCAAGTCGCCGAACCTTTACGCCACGAAATAACACCGAAAAACATCCTGATGATAGGACCGACCGGTGTCGGTAAAACCGAGATCGCACGCCGCCTGGCGAAGCTGGCGGATGCGCCTTTCATCAAAATCGAAGCGACCAAATTTACCGAAGTCGGTTATGTCGGCCGTGACGTCGACACCATCATCCGCGACCTGATCGATATCGGCATCAAGCAAACACGCGAGCTCGAAACACGTAAAGTACGCGCCCGTGCCGAGGACGCAGCGGAAGATCGCATCATTGATATCCTGGTACCACCAGCCCGTGACTTCGGTTTTCACCCGTCATCCAGCTCTGGCTCGGATACCGCGCCGTCCACGGGTAACGCGACGCGCCAGACCTTCCGCAAGCGTTTGCGTGAAGGCACTTTGGACGACACGGAAATTGAAATCGAATTGGCGGAAGCCGGTCCCAGCATGGAAATCATGGCGCCGCCCGGCATGGAAGAAATGACCGAGCAAATCAAATCCATGTTTTCAGGTGTCGGCGGCACGCGCAAGAAAACCCGCAGGATCAAGATCAAGGAAGCGATGAAGCTCCTGATCGAAGAAGAAGCCGGCAAGCTGGTAAACGAAGATGAACTGAAACAAAAGGCCATCACCAATGTCGAGCAAAACGGCATCGTCTTCCTCGATGAAATCGACAAGATCGCCACCCGTTCGGAAAACGGTGGTGCCGATGTCTCACGCGCCGGCGTGCAGCGCGATTTGCTGCCACTGGTCGAAGGCACTACCGTCAATACCAAGTACGGCATGATCAAGACCGATCACATCCTGTTCATCGCGTCCGGCGCCTTCCATCTGGCCAAGCCGTCTGACCTGATCCCGGAACTGCAAGGACGTTTCCCTATCCGCGTCGAACTGGAATCGCTGTCGATCGCAGACTTTGAGCGCATCCTTACCAGCACCGACGCCTGCCTGACCAGGCAATATGAAGCGCTGCTCGGCACCGAAGGCGTGAAGATAGAATTCGCGCCGGATGGCATCAAGCGCATGGCGGAAATCGCCTATTCGGTCAATGAAAAAACCGAAAACATAGGTGCACGTCGCCTGTACACGGTGATGGAGAAATTGCTGGAAGAAATCTCGTTTTCCGCGACCGACGACCCGGACCAGACCCTGGTCATAGATGCCGCCTATGTCGACGAAAGACTGGGCGCGCTGTCAGTGAATGAGGATCTGTCACGTTACGTCTTGTAAGTTCAACACGCGCATGGCAAAAACCATGCGCGTTTTTATATGGCCAATAAAGCACTCGCCAAACGCCAGAAGCTCACGATACGCATAGAGCCTGCGCAAAAAGCGCTGAAACCGCGCAATCACGTCGCGCTCGCCGCCAAGCAGCGTGTCGGCGGCCCGCATCAGAAATCCGTTTCCGGACAGCGACAAGAGTTGAAACGTTTGCTGAAAACCAAGTTATCGGAACCGGAAGAGCAGTAATCCCATCGCAATACCCGACTGAATCAATCGACAATCGGATTGCCGATTGATCCTGCCCGTTTTGTTTGTTATAACAAATGCGGGATGCTCGTTTATCGTTCGTTTAATGTACGCGACAACAGCTAGAGGAGAACATAATGGCTCTACCGCACGCAACATCCGGCCAGTTGATCGACATACGCCCGCTCGGCCCACGTATCTCCGGCGCCGTCTCCAATGCCCTGTTCAAAACCCCGCAGCTTGAATTGATGCGCCTGGTACTGCCACGCGGCAAAGGCATGCCCGAACACGCGGTGCCGGGAGCTGTCACGATCCAATGCCTGGAAGGCTCTATCGAGTTACATGCGCATCAAGCGACGCAAACCCTGCGTGCCGGCGAACTGGTGTACCTGGCCGGTGGCGAGAAGCACTCGCTGCATGCGCTGGAAGACTCGTCGGTGTTGTTGACGCTGCTGTTACAGCATTAAAGCGTGGGGAAACTGCAAGGAACAGCAGCACCGGGCGGCACTGCTTAATGTAGTCGGTGCGTCAGGCGATTTCGTCGCGTGACTCGCGCGACAGCAAACGCTTGACCGTGTCGCGCGGTGATTCGCCATCAAACAATACCGCCGCCACCGCATTCGCAATCGGCATATCCACGCCATGCTGGTTCGCCAGCTGGCGCACCGCTTGCGCACAGCGCACGCCTTCCGCCACATGACCCAGTTCGACCACGATCTGCTCCAGCTTCTTGCCTTGTGCGAGGCCAAGACCAACCTTGCGATTACGTGACAAATCACCGGTACAGGTCAGGATCAAATCACCCATGCCGGCCAGGCCGTTAAACGTTTCCGCACGACCGCCAAGGGCAACGCCGAGGCGGGTAATTTCGGACAGGCCGCGGGTAATCAAGGCTGCACGCGCATTCAATCCCAGGCCCAGGCCGTCGATGATGCCGGTCGCAATCGCCAGGATATTCTTCACTGCGCCACCGACTTCAACGCCTATCAAATCATCGGTCGAATAAATCCGTATCGCCGGACCATGCACCGCCTGCACCACGCGTTCGCGCAAAGCCTCGCTATCGGAAGCAATCGCCAGCGCACACGGCAAACCGCGCGCCACTTCCTGTGCAAACGACGGGCCGGACAAGGCGCCGGCAGGAATCGCATCGCCCAATATTTCATGCACGATCTGATGCGGCAATAAGTTGGTTTTTTCTTCCAGGCCTTTGCACAGCCAGACCAGATTGGGAATGGCATAAGGCTTCAATTGCATTGCCAACGGCCGCAAACCTGCCAGCGATGTAGCAACAATCAGTAAACCATCTGAACCAATATGTGTAATCGCCGCATCCAGGTCCGAGCCAAGCACCAGGCTGTCCGGAAAGCGAAATCCCGGCAGGTAAGCAGCATTTTCACGCGCCTGTTGTGCCACCTGCATGACCGCGGCATCGCGGCCCCACAACACGACCGCATGACGTTCGGCCAGCGACATTGCCAAAGCCGTACCCCATGCGCCCGCACCCAGTATTGAAATATTCATGCGGCGCTTACTCGCCCCACACTTCGCTGGATTTGGCATAACCGGTCTGGCCGTCGCGATGCTTGAGCTTGACCCAGCCGGCGGATGGCGCTGCTGCCAGTTCCAGCAACACGCCTTTATCTGCGGTCGCTACTATGGCCGATGCTTCTTCTGCATTGGTGTGCAATTTGAGATTGGCAACGGTCACGATCACATTGCGTTTCGGGCTGAGTGCCTTTGCCTCTATCCATGCCAAGTCACCCGCCACATCGCGCACCTTGCTCCAGCCCGCCTGCGTCAGCACGACTTCGACCGGCATGCCGCGCGGCGCGACAAATACCTTGCGGCCTTTTTCGGTCGGTGCGTTGTACAGGACAGCGGGATTATTGCCTACCGATTTGTATTCAACCGCATGCGCGGCACTTGCGCCCAGCATGGTCAGCAATAAAACAGGAATAAGCGGGGCAGACCTTTTCATAAATCACCTTCGGAAGTGTCTGAGGCGCGGCAGGCGCGTTCGGCAACGCGCACTGCAGGCAGTTTGAAAAACTTAGTGTCTTGCTGCCGAACCATCTGCCATCACGATACCGGAGCTGTTGTCAGCTTGCTGCTGCGCCAGCGCTTCCAGGCGCTGCTGGTAAAACACTTCAAAATTGATTTCGCTCAGGTGTACAGGCGGGAAGCCGGCACGGGTAATCGCGTCAGCGATGTTCGCGCGCAGGTAAGGGTAAATCACGTTCGGGCAACCGATGCCGAGCAATGGATCGAGTTGTTCGTCAGGGATGTTGCGGATTTCGAAAATACCGGCTTGCTTGCCTTCAACCAGGAATGCGATCTTGTCAGCGATTTTTGCGGTGACGGTAATCGTGACGGTCGATTCGAAAATGCCTTCAGCCAGCGGTTGCGCGCCTACATCTACGGCGACTTCGATATTTGGCTGTTCCTGTTCCAGGAAGATGGCTGGGGAATTCGGTTGTTCGAGCGACAGATCTTTCAGGTAAACACGTTGGATCTGGAATAAAGGTTGCAGATTTTCGTCAGCCATGAAGCACTTTCAATAAGATTATATAAAGAGGGGGGAAACGCCCCCTCCTGCTTACTTGCAAATAAAAGAATTTATACGCTTACGCGCTTTGCAGCAAGGCATCCAGCTTACCTTGGCGTTCCAGCGCGTTCAAATCGTCAAAACCGCCTACATGGGTTTCGCCGACATAAATCTGCGGCACGGTGCGACGACCGGTTTTTTCCATCATCGCCACCCGTTGGGCCGGATCGAGGTCGATCCGGATTTTTTCGATATTGGCGATACCCTTGGCCGTCAACAGGCGCTCTGCCATTGTGCAATATGGGCAGACGCCGGTGCTATACATCACTACATGCGCAGTCATAAATTGTCCTTTTTACTTGGTAACCGGCAGACCTTGCGATTGCCAAGCATCCAGCCCACCGAGTAAACTAGTGGCTTCGGTAAAGCCCTCTTTCTTCAAAAGTGCGGTTGCTTTGTTCGATTGCAAGCCCTTGCTGCAGACGACGATCACCGGGCGAGCCTTGAATTTTTCCAATTCAGCCACGCGGCCTTTCAATTCTTTCAATGGGATGTTTTTCGCGTCACGGATGTGGCCGGCAGCATAATCGGCGGCAGGACGCACGTCGAGAATCAGTGTTTTTCCCTGGTTAATGATCTGGGTTGCTTGCAAAGCAGTAACTTTGGCACCAACACGTTGCAGGGTATGTGCGACCAGCGCGCCACCGGAAAGGATGACGATGCCGATGAGGAAAATGTTATCAAGGAAGAATTTCACAGTGATCCAATTAGTTGAAAGAGTGTTCGCATTATAAAATAGAAGACCGAATACAATTCGGATTCGGCATTTTGCATCAAAAAACCATTAATTATCTAATTGAACCATGTACAAAATCGTATTGATGCGCCACGGCGAGTCCACATGGAACCTCGATAACCGCTTCACCGGCTGGGCCGATGTCGACTTGACGGAAAAAGGTCGCAACGAAGCCAAACATGCCGGCGAATTGCTGCGTGAAGCAGGCTTTACGTTTGATCTGGCTTATTCCTCCGTGCTCAAACGTGCGATCCGCACCCTCTGGATTGCGCTCGACGAGATGGATTTGATGTGGATACCGGTCGTTTGCGACTGGCATCTGAACGAACGTCATTACGGTGCACTGCAAGGCATGAACAAGGCCGAAACAGCTGAAAAGTACGGTGCCGACCAGGTTTTGCAATGGCGTCGCAGCTACGACATCCCGCCCAAACATCTGGCGGAAGACGATCCCCGCACCATGTTTGACGATCCGCGCTACGCCCATTTGCAACGATCAGAAATCCCGCTGGGCGAATGCCTGAAAGACACCTTGCTGCGCGTAGAACCGTACTGGAACAACACCATCGTGCCTTCGATACGCGCCGGCAAACAAATCATCATTTCAGCGCACGGCAACAGCCTGCGCGCGTTGATCAAGATCCTGGACGATATCAGCGATCAGGACATCGTCTCGCTCAGTATTCCGAATGGTCGTCCTATCGTCTATGAACTGGATGAAAACCTGAAACCGATACGGCATTACTACCTTGGCGACCAGGAATCACTGCAAGCAGCTGTCCAGGCCGCCGCCAGCCACGGTCAAAGCAAGTAAGCGCAGTGCCAATTTCATTGCCAACACGCACTAATAGCAAGTCCGCCATGCCCGTCCGCCCGCTCCTTCCAGGCCGCACGGGCATGCGCGTTTTCGCCGCCATCACCGCGCTGGCGCTCACTTTCGGCGTAATGAGCCCGGCTCACGCACAAAAAGCGACCGATCGCAGCAAGCAAAAAAAGGTCGCCGAAACCGAACGCGCCGACCTGCGGCAAAAGCTCAATACGCTCAAACGCAGCATAGACAAGACAGAAACTGCCAAAAGCTATGCCGCCGATGCGCTTGCCAAATCGGAAGAAGCCATCTCCGACGCCAAGCGTAACCTGAACGACCTGGCGCAGGAACAAAGGCAAACCGAAGCCAAACTCGGCGACTTATCCAAACAGCAAGCCGCCCTCAAGAAAGTCGTCGAAGCCCAGCAAGAACAATTGGCCAAGCTGCTGCGTGAACAATATGTCGCCGGCAATGAAGACCGCATCAAGCTGCTGTTGTCAGGTGATAACCCGAACCGCATCAACCGCGAGCTGCAATACATGGGCTATGTGTCACGCGCGCAGGCGACGCTGATTGAATCGCTGCGCGCCAACCTGGCGGCAATCGAGGAAAACCAGGCCGAAGTACAGAATGCCAAGCTGGAACTGGATGAAATCGCCGGCGAAGCACGCGAACAGCACGCCATCCTGCAAAAGGAAAAGGCCCAGCGTTCGGCCCTGCTGGCCCAGCTTTCCAGCAAACTGGCCGCGCAACGCAAGGAAGTCGGCAATATCGAACGGGACGAGCGCCGCCTCTCCAGCCTGGTCGACAAGCTGGCGGTGCTGATCCAGGAACAACGCAAGGCCGAAGCCGAAGCCGCTGAAAAGCGGCGCCAGGAGCGCATCGCCCGCGCCCAGGCCGAACGCGAAAAACGCCTGGCGCAAGCCAAAACCCGCAATACGCCAGATCGTGCCGCCAATGGCAAAATCAGCAATCCAGACGCAATTGAAGATGACGAACCACCCAGCAAATCACTGGCGCGTAATGAACTCACACCTGACGCCAGCGTCCAAGATGGAGCGTTTGCCGCTTTGCGCGGGCGTTTACGGCTGCCGGTGCGGGGTGACCTGATCGCCAAATTTGGCAGCAAACGGGGCGAAGGCCCGAACTGGAAAGGCTTGTTCATCCGTGCCGAAGAAGGCAGCGAAGTCAAAGCCGTGGCTGCCGGCCGTGTGGTTTTTGCCGAATGGCTGCGCGGATTTGGCAATTTGATCATTGTTGACCATGGCAGCCAGTACATGACGATTTACGGCAATAATCAATCCGTGCTAAAACATGCAGGCGACACCGTCAAATCGGGCGATGTGATTGCCAGCACAGGTAATAGCGGCGGCAATGAGCAATCAGGTTTATACTTTGAAATGCGGCACCAAGGCCGCGCGTTTGACCCGCTCAGTTGGGTAACTATTAGGTGAACATGGGAACGAAACTCAAGAATATCGGACTGGTCGGTTTAGGCATGGTTGCCGGCGTGATCGCGATGGGGACACAATTGGACGCGATGGCGCAAAAAAATGCCGCCGGCACGCCCTTGCCTCTGGAAGAATTACGCCAATTGTCCGAAGTATTCGGGCTCATTAAATCAGATTACGTAGAACCGGTCGACGACAAGAAACTGTTGACCGAAGCCATTTCCGGCATGGTGTCATCGCTGGATCCGCACTCTGCCTACCTCGACAAGAAAGCCTTCAAGGAATTGCGTGAAGGTACGCAAGGCAAGTTTGTCGGCCTCGGCATCGAAGTCGGGATGGAAGACGGCTACGTCAAAGTCATTTCCCCGATCGAAGATTCCCCTGCTTACCGCGCCGGCATCAAGGCAGGTGACCTGATCACACGCCTGGATTCGACCCCGGTCAAAGGCATGACGCTGGACGAAGCCGTCAAGCGCATGCGCGGCGAACCAAACACCAAGATCACGCTGACCATCGCGCGCAAGGATGAAGACAAACCTATCATCGTCGCGATCACGCGCCAGGAAATCCGCGTGCAAAGCGTGAAAGCAAAAGTCGTTGAACCGGGTTATGCATGGTTGCGCGTCTCGCAATTCCAGGAGCCGACCATCGATGACATGGTCAAGAAAATTGCAGCCCTGTATGCACAGGACCCTAACCTGAAAGGTTTGGTACTCGACCTGCGCAATGATCCGGGCGGCGTCTTGCCGGGCGCAATCGGCGTTTCCGCAGCTTTCCTGCCGAAGGATGTGGTCGTCACATCCACCAACGGCCAGTTGCCAAGCTCGAAGGAAACCTATTACGCACGCCGCGAATTCTATGCCAGCCGTTCAGTTGGTGATCCACTCGCCAAACTGCCGGAAGCATTGAAAAAAATCCCTATGGTGGTACTGGTCAACTCCGGTTCGGCGTCCGCGTCTGAAATCGTGGCCGGCGCACTGCAGGATCACAAGCGCGCCACCATCATGGGCACCCAGACCTTCGGTAAAGGCTCGGTACAAACCATACGCCAGTTGTCTGCCGATACCGCAGTCAAACTGACGACCGCACGTTACTACACACCGAGCGGCCGTTCGATCCAGGCCAAAGGCATCGTGCCGGATCTGATGGTGGATGAAACCGCCGATGGCGACGGCTTGAACGGCCTGCGCCTGCGCGAAGCAGACTTGCAAAAGCATTTGACCAATGACAAAGACAAAGGCCCTGAAGTCCATGCCGCAGTCGATGAACTGGAAGAAGAGCAACGCCTGGCTGCACTCGAGAAAAAACGCAAACCACTGGAATTCGGCAGCAAGGATGACTTCCAGTTGACGCAAGCGCTGAACCACTTGAAAGGTTTGCCTGTCGTCCTGTCGAAAGCGAAACCTGAGCCGAAAAAAGAAGAACCCGGCATCAATAAACCGAAGACAGAACCAAAACCGGAACCTAAAGCAGAACCGAAAAACGGCGACAAAAAATAGTCGTGACCGCTAACAAAAAAGGCCGCAGCGATGCGGCTTTTTTTGATTGTCACCGGCCTTTTTTGCATCACCCAGCCTGATGGATTATTTATGAACGACCAGCAACTCCTGCGCTATTCACGCCACATCCTGCTCGATGAAATCGATATCGAAGGGCAGGAAAAACTGTTGGCGGCACATGTGCTCATCATCGGTGCCGGCGGCCTCGGCTCGCCTGCCGCTTTCTACCTGGCTTCGGCCGGTGTCGGCACCATCACGCTGGTTGATGACGATACGGTCGACCTGACCAATTTGCAGCGCCAGATCCTGCACACGACCCAGCGCGTAGGACTATCCAAGGCTGCTTCCGGCAAACAGACGCTGGAAGAAATCAATCCGACCATCAAGGTAGTCGCACTGCAGGAACGCGTCTCCGGCGCCCGCCTCGATGAGTTGGTGCGTAATGCAACCGTGGTACTGGATTGCTGCGATAACTTCGCCACCCGCCACGCCGTCAACCGTGCTTGCGTCGCCAATCGCGTACCGCTGGTATCCGGCGCGGCGATCAAGTTTGACGGACAGATCAGTGTATTCGATCAACGCGACGCACAAGCGCCCTGCTACTCTTGCCTGTTCCCGGAAGACCAGGAATTTGAAGATGTGAATTGCGGCACCATGGGTGTATTCGCACCGCTGGTCGGGATAGTCGGCAGCACGCAGGCGGCCGAAGCGCTAAAGCTGATCGTCGGCATCGGCCAGTCACTGGCCGGACGTTTGCTCATGCTGGATGCGCGGACTATGGAATGGAGCAGCATCAAGGTCAAACGCAATGCGAAATGCGTAGTGTGCGGACAGGCTCACTAGCCCAACTGTTCGTACATGCCGGTAATCCGGTCCATGGTTTCGAGGATGCGTTCGCTGCTGGTTGCCACATTGGTAGCGAAACGCATTTTACTATCGCTGCTGATGGCATTGCTCTTCAAGGCCTGGTCGAAGAAAAACCATTGCTGCTGCGCCAGCATGATGTCCTGCCTGATCTGCAAGGTATTTTTGGGCGAAGCGGAAAGCTCCGCCATCGCCGCCAGAAACTCATCGCGCGCTTTCACCAGATGTGCCAATGCTTCGGATGAAGCGACACCCCAATTGATCGCCTGGTAAAACTTCGCCATCCGCTGCGATAACATGCGTTGACGACCGGCGATATTGACGAGGTGACCCACCGCTGTGTCGGATATCTTTTCCAGTTGCAGCGTCGACGCATGTGCCAGCGCCAGCACCTCGTCACTGAGCCGCATGACAGCCTTCGCATCGGACTGGTTCGGCGCCTTATCCAGCAAGACGCTTTTGTAAGCCGCCCAGGTCTTTTTCAAGCTGGCCAGTGTCGCCTTGTTTTCGGCATTCGGAGCAAATGCTTCCAGCTCACCCAACTGCTTTTCAAACAGGGCCAGCGAGGCATTGAATATTTTTTGTGAACGCGGCATATCGATGTCCTGCCCGACTTGCAAATAACATTTGGCCAGGCGTTGCGATAACATGCGCTGGCGACCGGATTTATTGATTGCATCGTTAATATGCGCAATCCGCGCCTCGGCTTGCGCGGGGTACATCAACCATACGGGGCTTGCCAGCAGGCTGGCACAGAGGAAGTGGCGCCGGTTCATTGTTATTCCTTATTATCGTCAGGCGGGTGCATAGCGCGTCGCATATGCGCAGACAGCTACCCTTTCCATGGTGCAAAAGCTATGCCAAGTGACAACTGAAAACACCCCTCCGGCGCCACCCAAACTAGTGCGCAATCCTGTGATTCAGCTCTGAAATTGCCGCTCATGCACCAAGTAGGGCCAGCGACACCCCTAATCGGCCTTTACATAACTTTACGGCTCACTAGCGAACCCGCAACAGTGGCCTCCTAAAGTATCAACATGCCTGCACCACACAGCAGGCACCATTGATAGACAAAGGAGCTTTACATGAACAAGCAAACCCCACGCATTGCTGCCATACCAGCTGCCGGTCGTGCACGTCGCCTGATGATGGTCGGCGCTACCGCCGCCATCGTCAGCGCATTCTCCATCATAGGCGTCAGCCATGCACAGGAAGGCCAGGCACCGCAAGCCACCCAACAGAAACAAGGCGGCCCACACGGACAAATGAATCCGGAGCGCGCAGAGAAACGCTTCGACCACATGCTCAAACGCGTGGTACCGGATGCCACTCCGGAGCAAAAAACCAAACTCGGCGCGATCGCCAAGTCTGCGTTCAATGACCTGCGTCCATTGATGGAGCAAAACCGTGCAGCGCATGAGCAAGGTTTGAAACTGCTGGCACAACCGACCATTGATCGCAAAGCTCTGGAACAAGTACGCCAGACCGAGCAAAAACTGGCTGATCAACGTTCGCGCCGTATGACACAGGCATTTGCTGATGCAGCAGAAGTCCTGACCCCGGCCCAACGCGTGAAAGCAGTCGAACAACTAAGCAAGCACCGCGGTGGTTTCGGTCATCGTTTCGGTCACGGCCCACGCCATGATCGCGACCAGGCACCGAAGGCACCGGCACCAGCCGCCCAATAAAGCAGCTACACCATGTGAGCGCGCCCGCAACCATAAAATTGGCTGCGGGCGCAGTTCATAGCGGTACACTAGCCATATGACACAACGCCTACTCATGATAGAAGACGACCAGCGCCTAGCCAGCATGGTCGCCACTTACCTGAACCAGAACGGGTTCGAGGTCACGCATAGCGGTACTGCAAGCGAGGGCCTGCAGCAATTGCAGCAGGCTGCCGCGACGCAAGCCTACTCTATCGTGCTGCTCGACCTGATGCTGCCGGATGCGGACGGCCTCGACGTTTGCCGCCAGATCCGCGGCCAGGCACAACCGCTGGCTTCGATGCCCATCGTCATGCTGACCGCCAAGGGCGATCCGATGGATCGTGTGGTCGGCCTGGAACTGGGTGCCGATGATTACATTCCCAAACCGTTTGAACCGCGTGAATTACTGGCGCGGCTGCGGGCTGTATTGCGACGCCAGCAAGGCGTTGCCAGCAATAATGAGCGCGTCCTGCGTTTCGGCCGCCTCGAAATCGATCTCGATGCGCGCGTGATACGCCTCGATGACCAGGAAAAACCGGTCACCTCATATCAATTCAATTTACTGGCCGCAATGGCGGATCGCGCCGGCCGCGTCTTGTCGCGCGAACAGTTGATGGACGTGGTCAAGGGTGAACCGCTGGAAGCCTTCGATCGTTCCATCGACGTGCATATCGGTCGTTTGCGTGCCGCGATAGAAGATGACCCCAAACAGCCGAAGCGCATCATCACCGTACGCGGCGCCGGCTATGTATTTGCAAAGGCGCAGGATGTCTGACACCGCAACACGCGGGCGTTTCAGCTGGTCGCACCGGCTCTACATCCGCATTTACCTGGCGATGCTGATCAGCCTGACGATCGCGGGCATCCTGTTCGCCACCGCCTGGCGCATCAATACCGAATCGCGCCAGATCGGCCCCAGCCTGGAATCGTTTGCCGCGATTGCGGCAGACGTCTTGCCGCCGGCCGATGCCAGCAATGAAGAACAACAGGAAGCATTGAACCGCTGGCGTCAGCGTATGCGCGCCGATCTCACGCTGTACTCCGCCAAACGCGAAAAAATCGCGTCGATCGGCCGTGAACTGCCTCCACTGGATGAAACCCAGGTCAGCAGCGGCTGGCTGGGTGGCGGACCACCGGTATTCGCCGTCAAATTGCCGGATGATCGCTGGCTGGTCGGCCAGCATCCGGGCCGGCGCAAACCACCGTTCAGTTTCTTTACCACACTGGTGATCATCGGCCTCGCAATGGGTATCGGTGCTTATCCTATCGTGCGCCGCCTGACGCGCCGCCTCGAACGCCTGCAAACCAGTGTGGAAGCATTGGGTGCCGGCCAGCTTTCGACCCGCATCAAGGTCGAAGGAAAAGATGAAGTCGGCCGCCTCGCCACCAGTTTCAATCGCTCTGCCGCACGCATCGAAGCACTGGTCGATGCGCAAAAAGCCTTGCTGGCGAATGCCTCGCATGAATTGCGTTCACCGCTGGCACGCATACGCATGGCGGTTGAATTGATGGCGGCCGATGCACAACCGGAAATGCGCAATGAACTCAAACGCAATATTGGCGAACTGGATCAACTGATCGATGAAATCCTGCTGGCCAGCCGCCTCGATGCGACGGCCGATACGGTGCAGGTATTTGAACCCATAGATTTAACTGCGCTGGTCGCCGAAGAATGTGCACGCACTGACGCCCAACTCGAAACCCAGTCGGTAGAAATTCCCGGCGATGCCCGCCTGCTGCGTCGCATGGTACGCAACCTGCTGGAAAACGCCCGGCGTTATGGCAATGGCACGGCCATCGATGTGAGCCTGGAAAAAGTCGCGAACAAGGTGGTCTTGCAAGTCTGCGATGGCGGTCCCGGGGTTCCTGTGGCGGAACGTGAAAACATCTTTGCGCCATTCTATCGACTACCGGGGGCCAGCGAGCGTGAAGGCGGCGTCGGCCTCGGCCTGAGCCTGGTACAACAGATCGCCCGTGCGCATGGCGGCGAAGTTGTGTGTACCGGACGCGAAGGCGGTGGCAGCTGCTTCAAGGTGACACTGCCGGTCTGATTATCGGTTCAACTATTCCAGACGATCACAGCCGGCACCATCCCGCGCAATGCATTGCAGACATAAATTTGTTCGGCATTGCGCGCGTCATCCAGCGTCAGGATTTTTTCTTGCGCATCCCATACCGGATCTTCCAGCACGACCGCGCGCATCACACCCGGCAACAAACCGCTGGTGAGCGGTGGCGTGTACCACTGACCCTGCAATTTTACGAACAAGGTACTGCGGCCACCTTCAGTCACCTCGCCCTGCGTATTGCAAAACAGTTGGTCGAAAGCCCCTTGCTGTTCCGCCGCGCGCCATGCCGCGTCATAGACCGTACGTATCGTGCTTTTGTGACGCAGGAAAAGATCATTCGCATCCATCGCCTGCCCTGCCAACAGTAACTTGACCGGCTCGACCAATGCAGTCAGCGCCGCCGTCTGTATCGTATGGCTGCCGTCCTGCCTCAACGCAAAGCGCAATCTGTACCCAAGCTCATCCGGCAAAGCCGCACAAATTGCATCAAGTACCGTGCGGATCTTTTGCTCATCAAAGGTAAAGTTGAAATAAGCGGCGGATAAAGCCAGCCGCTGCAAATGCCGATCCAGATGGCGACACCCATACACGCGCGTCGCATGCATGGTTTCAAACAATTCAAATTCAGCCTGCATATCAATCAGGAAGCGCGCCTTGAGACGGCATTCTTCATATTCATCCAGCGCGACGCTGTCATATACGATGCCGGCACCGACGCCCATCTCGCCCTTGCGTATGCCGTCGCGATTTTGTGCTTGCAACTGTAAAGTACGGATCGGCACCGACAGGCAGAAGTTGCCCAGTGCTTGCCCTGCTTGCGGCGGGTCGAAGTAACCAATGGCTCCGGTGTACAAGCCACGTGGATTAGACTCCAGTTCACGGATGATTTGCATCGTCCTGTGCTTGGGCGCACCGGTGATCGAACCGCAGGGATACAACGCAGCGAAGATCTCGGGCAAACCCGCTGATTCATGCAACTGTGCATGCACGGTAGACGTCATCTGCAGCACGCTGCTGTAACGCTGCACATCAAACAGCTTATCGACCTTGACCGAGCCCGTCCTGGCAACCCGACCGAGGTCGTTGCGCAAGAGGTCGACGATCATCAGGTTCTCGGCACGGTTTTTGGTATCGGCAGCCAATGCATCCGCCGCCCCCTGGTCCAGTTGCGCATCACCGCTGGCCGCAGCCGTGCCTTTCATTGGACGCACAGTCAGCACACCATCGTCGTGACGCACGAATAACTCCGGCGACAAAGACAATACGGCACGTCCATCCGGCAAACCGAGCAAAGCGCCATACGGCACCGGCTGGCGTTCACGCAAGCGACGGTACAGCGCATGTACGGGACCATAGGCATCGAAGCGCAGCCGATAAGTGTAGTTCACCTGGTAGGTGTCACCCGCCGCGATATAAGCCTGTATGCGCGCAAGCGCCGCACAGAATCCGGCTTCGTCGGTATCCGCCGCTACCTGCGCAATACCGGCGGCTGCAGATGAGTCCTGTGCCTGCAGCCATGCCTGCACCTGCGACGAAGACAGGTGTTCGCAACGTTCGAATAAAAGGATTTCAGCCACAGCCTGACCGCCGGCATGCGCGTCTATCCCATGCATATCGGCGCCCAGCTCGTAAGCAAACAGGCCGACCGCGAATTTTCCCTGCTGCAAAGCCTGCTGCATCTCCTGCAATAAAGCCGGCAGTTGCACCGCCTGTCGACACGCCAACACACCGATATGGCCGGTATACAGGCGTGAACGTGCATCTGCTGCGCTGGCGTCGATATCGTCGAGCAAGGCAAAGCAGCTGCTACTGGTGGAATCTGCAGGGGTAAACAAAGACATAGGTCAGGCAAGGAATGCGAAGCAAGTCGCTATTGTACGACCAAGCGCGCCCGAATATTTTCAGGCGTGCCGGGCGGCATTCCGTCAGTGTTTGGAAAGATTGCCGGCGGCAGGCGCCAGCGAGTCCGTGGTATGCCAGCCTCAGGCCAGCAATATCGCTATTTGCGCCGATGCATGCTCGGACGGACTTTGTTTGAAACCAGTTTTGGCATAACGTTGCCAATGCCCGAGCACCGCATTGGCAATCAGGTTGGCACGCACCGCCACATCCGATTCATTTGCCTGCCCTTGCGTCGCAGCGATGCGCAGCGATTGCTTGAACGCCAGCTCGATACGGTCTATGAATTGATTCATGCGCGTTTGCAGGCGCTCATCTTCATTGACCAATGCATCACCTATCATCACGCGCGTCATGCCGGGATTGCGCTCGGCGAAGTTAAGCAACATAAGGATCATTGCCTGTACCTGCGACAAGCCGTTTTCCTGCTGCTCGGTGATTTTATTGATCAGGCCGAATACCGTCGATTCAATGAATTCGATCAGGCCCTCGAACATTTGCGCCTTGCTGGCGAAATGCCGGTACAGCGCAGCTTCCGACACATCGAGCCGTGCCGCCAGTGCTGCGGTGGTGATTTTCTCCCCTTTCGGCTGCTCCAGCATAGTCGCCAATGTCTGGAGTATCTGCAGCTTGCGTTCACCTGGTTTTGTAGTTGCCATAATAATTTTTATATGTAGGTTAGCAATCTAAAACTCATACTGCGGATAGCAGTGACTCAACTCGCCGCTAGCGCAATCGGTGCAACTGCCTGAATAGTTGCCCTACGGATTTTACTTTGACATCGACATAAATTGGGCGTTTTGTGCAGCCGACTGTTGCGCGATAGCCAGTCAGCGCCTGCTTGTTGGAATCGGCGGCCAGGTACTGCGTCACCCAGGCCGTGCCCATACCCAGCTCCTTGGCCCCCTTCAGGTGGCTCACGGTATCCTCCACCAGTACACAACGCTGCGCACTGATGCCTTCCCGCGCCAGCAATTTACGCAGCATTTGCTTCGATGGCTTGGGCCTCAGGCGACCATGTACGCGCATCGCTTCTATCGGCATGTGTTTGGCAAAATGCCGATGCAGGCCGAGGTGGCGTAATACGTCACGTGAATAACGGCGTGGTGCATTCGTCAGCAATATCTTGCGTCCTGGCAGGCGACGCAGCAGGCGCGCCAACCCGCGCTCGGCGCGTATCATGGTCGGCAGATCGTCAAAACGATGCGCTTCGCGCAAGAAATCCTCAGGCCTGACCTGGTGATGATTTACCATACCGAGCAAAGTCGCACCATAACGCTGCCAATAGGCGACGCGCGCGGCATTGACCGCCGCCTCATCCGAAACCAGACCCCTCTGCTGCAAGACCTGGGCGATATAGATGTTCATATTGTGATGAATCGCGGGGAAGATTGCATGCGAGGCATTGTGCAGCGTGTTATCCAGGTCGAACAGCCAGGTCAGCTTGGGCATCGTTTATATTCTTGTCGGGTATTCAAAACATTAAGGGAGTTGCATGCGTCGTACCATCGTTTTTGCCTTTACCGTACTCGTGGGCCTGTTCACGGGCAGCACACAGGCCGACACCTCATCAGGACCCGCCACCGCCGCACAAAAAGCAACGCAACAAACCGGCGCCCCACAGCGTGGCACCCTGTATCGCGTCGCCTATCGCGGCAATACCAGTTATCTGTTCGGTACGGTACATGTCGGCAAGACTGCATTTTACCCACTCGAGCCGCAAGTCACACAAGCGCTGACAGCGGCGAAGAAACTGGTCATCGAAGTTGACATCCGTAACACCGGGGCCATGCGTCAGGCCATTATGCGCCATGGCCTCTACCCGGACGGACAAACCATTAACCAGCATCTGTCGGCCGATGCCACCGCCCAGTTGCGCCAGGCCCTGCGCCGCAGCGGCACGCCATTTGAAAGCATCGTACGGATGAAACCGTGGATGGTCGCCAATCTGCTACTGGTGCAAGAAATGGCGCGCAATGGCTTCCCGACCGAGCAGGGAATAGAGCTGCACTTCCTCGCCATCGCCGAAAAACAAAAGAAAAAAGTACAGGAACTGGAAACGGCAGACTACCAACTTTCACTCTTCGATAGCATGAGCGATGCAGAACAGGAAGCATACCTGGTCGAAAACCTGCACGAACTGGCCAGCGGAGAGGCGATGAAGAAAGCACTGGCGTTGATCAATGCATGGCAAATCGCCGACGCGAAGGCACTGGATGCCGCCCTGCTTGAAATGCAAAAAGGGGAAAACGCCTCGGACCGCTTCCTGCAAAAAGTCTTGCTCGATCAGCGCAATCCAAATATGGCGAAACAAGTAGAAGCCTTGTTGAAAACCGATAAAAACAGCTTTGTGGCGGTTGGCGCGCTACATCTGCTCGGCGACAAGGGCGTACCCAGCCTGCTGCAACAACGCGGTTACCAGGTGCAAAAGCTCTATTAACCCCGCCACCTCAGGCTCTCCGGGCTGGCCTTAGGCCCGGAAAAGTTGTCATAAATAACTTTATTTGCGGAATTCATTTTCCCGTGGCAACATGCATTCAGGAAATCTCCGCAAAGAAAAAGACGCAGAATCTGGCGCCTCGCTATTCCCGGATAGTTACATCGATTTCAACACTACACTCAAGAATAAGCACCGACCCCGCACCAAACTGATGTTGCCTCCCGAAGGAATGTCTGATGAACACTATGCGATTGTTCGAATGGTTGGCCGTACATATCCGTGCGATACGGATAGCCATGGTACCCATCCTTATCGCAATGGTTTGCGGTGTGTATTCATTGGTTTACATCACCGGCGGCATTAAATTCGTTTATTCCCATTCAATGTATTTGCCCATCATGCTGGCGGGCTTTGTATTCGGTATGCGGGGCGGCCTGGTAGTAGGCCTGATAGGCGGTATTGTGCTGGGTCCTTTCATGCCGATCGACGTCAGCACCGGCGAACAACAGGCAATGCTCAACTGGCTATACCGCACCGGCTTCTTCATGCTGGTTGGATTTTCCTGCGGCGGCGCCAGCGATAGCGTCAGGTCTTATCTGCGGCACCTGAAATGGATCGCGCGCCATGACCTGGCCACCCAGTTACCGAACCGCAGTGCCCTGCTCGATGCGCTGGCCGAATTACCGAAAGTAAAAAGCAACGCCAACCTGCACGTACTCGTCGTGGTCTCGTTGCAGAATGCAATGGAATTAAAATCGGCCTTTGGTTTCGACGTGATCGAAGAAGTAATACGCCAATCTGCGGCACGCTATACCAATATTTTGCAGGACAAAGTACAGGTCTATCGCATCGACCCAGAGCAGTTAGGCATCCTGATCAAGAATCGGGATGCCCAAACAATCAACCTACTGCTCGCGGACTTGGTCAGGGGTGCGCGCCAACCATATCAATTCAACGCCATACCTATCCATGCCGACTCCCGCCTCGGCTACGCCACCTTCGGCAAAGTCATACAATCGCCCGAGTTTTACCTGCAAAGAGCGGAATCCGCACTGATTTCCGCCGACGAAGATGCACTGGATTGCGTGGCCTACAGCCCGGAAACCAGCAACTTTGCGAAAGAAAACCTCTCCATCCTCGGCAACCTGATGAGCGCCATCAAGGAAGGCCAGCTCTCGTTGCACTATCAGCCGAAGATCTGCATCCGTACCGGCGAAGTGCACAGCGTCGAAGCATTGATGCGCTGGAATCATCCGGAGCGCGGCAATATCCCGCCGGCCATTTTCATTCCGCGCGCCGAACAAAGTACGCTCATCAACCTGATTACCGAATTCGCGCTGGAACAGGCAATGAAGCAGATTGTCCTGTGGCGCCAGCAAGGCATACACCTGCCGATAGCGGTCAATATCTCGCCGCGCAATCTGCTGCAACCGGGCTTCTCCGACCTCGTACTATCGCTCTTGCAACGCTATGACGTCAGCGGCCAGTCACTGGAACTGGAAGTGACCGAAGGCGCTTTGATGACCGATATCGCGCGCACCATTGTCGAATTGAGTCGCCTGGCAGAAGCCAAGATCACGATCTCCATCGATGACTTTGGTACCGGTTATTCATCGCTGCAATATTTGCATCAACTGCCTATCTCATTGATCAAGATCGATCAATCCTTCGTGCGCCGCCTGCCCGACGATAAAGGTGCCGTGCATATTGTTGAAGCCGCCGTCACGCTGGCGCACAAGATGGGTATGCAAACTATCGCCGAAGGCGTGGAAGAACAAAGCGCGTATAGATTGCTGTCTGATTTGGGCTGCGATATTGCACAGGGCTATATGATTTCGCGCCCGCTGCCGGCAGCAGAATTCGAGAAATGGCATGCACAGTACCAGGCTGAGAACCTGTCGCTGCCGGCATAGATGAAATACGACATCAGCTTCCCGGCGTACATATAAAAAAAGCGTAAGGACCAGATAGTCCTTACGCTTTTTTTGAACTGAATTTACTCAGTTCAAATGTATCAGTGCGAACGGATCATGGTGCCGAACGCCTGTTCGGTCAACACTTCCAGCAACAGCGAATGTTCGATACGGCCATCGATAATGTGCACGGTATTGACGCCGGATTTAGCCGCATCCAAAGCCGATGAAATCTTCGGCAGCATGCCGCCGGAGATGGTGCCGTCTTCAAACATTTCATCGATTTCACGGGCTGACAAGTCCGTCAGCAGATTACCCTGCTTGTCTTGTACACCGGCGATATTCGTCATCATGATCAGCTTTTCAGCTTTCAGGATTTCTGCAATCTTGCCGGCCACGACGTCAGCATTGATGTTGTAAGCCTGGCCATCGTCGCCGAAGCCGATAGGCGAAATGATAGGAATGAAGGCATCATCCTGCAACGCTTTCACGACCGCCGGATTGATTGCTTCGATATCGCCGACAAAACCGATGTCGAGGAATTGACCCGGATGTTCCTTGTCCGGCATCTGCATCTTCTTGGCACGGATCAAGCCGCCATCCTTGCCGGTCAGGCCGACTGCCTGGCCGCCATAGTGGTTGATCAGCATCACGATATCCTGCTGCACTTCGCCGCCCAGCACCCACTCCACGACTTCCATCGTTTCTTCGTCGGTGATGCGCATGCCTTGCACGAAGGTGCCTTGCTTGCCGATTTTTTTCAGCGCGTTATCGATTTGCGGACCGCCGCCATGCACCACGACCGGATTCATGCCGACCAGTTTCAATAAAATCACGTCGCGTGCGAAGCCGTGCTTCAGGCGTTCTTCGGTCATCGCATTGCCGCCGTATTTGACGACAATGGTCTTGCCGTGAAATTTGCGGATATACGGCAGCGCCTCGGCCAGAATTTGCGCCTGTATTTGTGGCGAAACTACAGTAAGATCAGCGTTCATATCGGTCAAGTTGGGTTTGAAAGGTTCTGAAAATGGATGACCGCGATTTTACAGCGAATGCCAATTGATTTCTTGGCTCTTTGCCGGAATTTCCATGAATATTCGGCTGCTGTATTGCCCAAACGACAAAACCACCTGCAATGAAGCCCGATTCTCCCTCCGCACCGCCTACTGAATTGACACTGGAACTGGAATCATTGCGCCCGGCCTTGCTGCGCTTTGCACTGCTGCAATTACGTGACCAGGCTCAAGCCGAAGACGTGGTGCAGGATGCATTGATCGCAGTCCTGGAAAAACCGGACAACTTTGCCGGGCAGTCTTCACTGCGTACTTATGTCACTGCCATCATGAAGTACAAGATCATCGACGCGCTGCGCGCCGGCCAGCGTACGCGTCAATTCGAGGGGCACGACGAGCAATCGGATGATGATTTGATCGATGCGCTCTTCACCGCCGATGGCCATGCGCGCGAAACGCCGCAAGCCTGGAGTGATCCGGTGGCGACGGTACAGGAACAGGACTTCTTCCGCGTGCTGGAAATTTGCCTGGAGAAACTACCGGCAAAAACCGCGCGCATTTTCATGATGCGCGAGTGGCTGGAGCTGGAAACCGAAGAAATCTGTAAGGAATTGGGTATTTCCTCGTCTAATGCCTGGGTGATGTTATACCGCGCTCGCCTGCATTTGCGCGCCTGCCTCGACCTGAACTGGTTCGGTCATCAGCCCGCTCCTCGATAATTCACTGGAACGCCATGGAACTCCCCACTTGCAAAGAAGTACACCAATTGGCATCGGCCAGGCTGGACCGCCCCTTAAGCGTGGGGGAAACCTTGCGCATGCGCATGCATTTACTGGTATGCGACGCCTGTCGCGGTTTTCATGCGCAGCTCGGTATCTTGCGCAATGCGATGCGCAAAATGCCGCTTATCGACACTACGGAAAAGAAAGAAAAATGAGTTCTTGCTCGCAATGTGGCGCGGCATTTTCATGCGGCATGGTCGACACCGCTAACAACGAAGCCTGCTGGTGTACCGCACTGCCGACTGCACCCAAAACTGAAGTGCTGCGCAATGCCGACGGCAGTGCCAGGACTTGCATGTGTCCGACTTGCCTGGCCGCCTTGCGGGCGCGGCGGCAAGCCGCAACGATAGCAGCCACTAAAGCCTGAACTTCAGGCCGCCGTGTTGCTGCAGGCACGCTCTTCCTGGCGCGGGAAGGTGGCGCGGATTTTATCCAGGCCGGCTTTGGTGCTCGCGTCTATCCGGCGCAATTGATAGGCAAATTTAGGTGCTGCAACATTGTGCGGACCAACCCGTGCGCTACGCACGCCCTTTTGATTCAACGCGGCGAGATGATTCCGTGCGGCTTCTTCAGATTTGAAGATGCCGAGCGAAATACCCCACTGCAAAGGGGTATGTTCAGTAATTACAAAGAAATCATCCACGCCCAGCCGCTTCAATTCGCCGCCTTTTTTATCCGCGGCTTCCTTATTCGCGAGTGGCGGGATATAGACGATAAAGCGCGCATTTTCCTGCACCGGACGGCGCGTCAGGCGGTCGCCCAAAGTCAGGGCTGCCAGCTTCGCTTCAAAGTTTTTGGCCTCCGCCGCATCGAAATTACCAATCTCGGTACAGGCCACTACATCGCTGGCTTTCTCCGTGATTTGCGGGATTTTTTCCGGCTCTGCTGCCGCGACTTTTTCCACTTTCTCAGCTGCGCCATTCTCGACCGGCAAGGGCAGCAATTTCAACTGATCCGGATGCAATTGCTGCTTTAAGCGCAAAGGATCGTGGCTGGGCGGAATCAGCGCATCCAGATAACCATGCTGGAACGCATACAAGCCGCCATTAATCAGTAACAATAAGCCGAACAGGATTTTTAACATGTTGGAGAATGTTGAAGCGCTACCGTATGCAAGCCGATCAGGACCAGATTGTCGACACGTGTGTAATCAATCGAAAGATGCGGCGCAATCAAGTCTGCCGCGCCACCCGCCAGTATGCAAGGAATAGGCAGATTGGGATAAGTACGCATTTGCGCCGCTACCGCACGCTCGATGGCGCCGGCTTGCGCCGCCAGGCAACCACTGACGATAGCCGCATCGGTATTATCGGCAAAAGGTTGCGTCAAACTGGTTTGCAGCGCGACTTGCGGTAATTGCGCGGTGTTCTTGGCCAGTGACGTCGCCATCAAACCCAAACCCGGCAAGATCATGCCGCCGATGAATTCACCTTCTGCACTCAAGGCATCGACAGTGGTCGCCGTACCGCACGTCGCCACCACCAGCGGTCCCTCGGGAAACAAGGCATGCGCACCGATCGCGGCCGCAAAACGATCTGCGCCCAATTGCGCCGGATTCAGGTAGCGATTCCGCACGCCGCCCAATTCTGCCGCGGATGCAAACCACTCCAGCGCCACCGGTTTGGTCCCCAATGTGCGCAATACTGCGTTCTCCAGTTCGCCACGCAATTCATGGCCTGCCACATTCGACAACATCACACGGCCTATGCTGAAGCCACGCCATGCATCAATCAAGGTAGCAGCATCCGCATGCGCGACGCTACCCTGCTGCAGCCATTTGCCCGGCGTCTGTTCCGGCGCGGATCTATCGACCAGCGCCCATTTGATTCTGGTATTGCCTGCATCGACTAATAGCAGCATCGCCTCAATCCTCCCTGATCCGCAACGATACATCGCCGGCAAGCACTGTGATGCGACCTTGCGCAGTATCCAGTAACAAGCGCCCGCCTGCATCCACGCCGGCAGCATAACCAGTATGCAATACCTGCCCCTGGTCGAGAATATTTACCGGCTCACCGGCGTAAGCATCCAGCGCATTCCAGGCGTCGACAAAGCCCGCAAAACCCTGCTGCTCGAAGCGCGGCAAAGCCTGCGCGAAACCATCCAGCAAGGCCGCCATGGCACGCTCAGGTTCTGCCGCCAGTTCCGTCGCCGCAACTACCGCGCGGCCGGTTTGCATGCTCAAGCCGGAAGCCTGGGCAATATTAATCCCGATCCCGATCACGGCCCAGGTTGCTTGCCGCCCGGTCTTGTCTGTCACTGTTTCGATCAGTATCCCGGCCAGCTTGCCATCGTCTTTCAAAACATCGTTGGGCCATTTCAAGCGCGCGTCGACGCCAAAAGTACGCAAGGCTTCCGCAATCACGACGCCGACCGCCAGCGGCAGGCCCAGCAAACCCTGCACGGGCAAATTGAATTTCCACGCCAGCGAAAAAGTCAGCGCGGCACCCGCCGGCGTATGCCAGGCGCGACCGGCACGCCCCTTGCCGGCGGTTTGCAGCTGCGCCCACAACAGCGTCGGCTGCTGCAAATGCGCCGCGCGCGCCAGCAAATCGACATTGGTCGAACCGGTTTCCGCCACTATCTCCAGCGCGATAGCGTGCGCCGCAGTGGTGCACAGGCCGGCCAGTCGTTGTGCTGATGGGAGTGGAGTCATGTGCGCATTGTAGCGGGATGCTTGCCCCGGCGAAACTGGAGCCTGTATCGAAATGAGTGCAGACTGGCTGTAAATACGCCCGCGAAGTAGCGGCGTGACGCAAATGGCATTCTCCCTTACACTTGCCTGCATGCATAACTCCGCGTCGCCCACCCTCAGCTACACGCAGAACGACCAGGCCACTGTGATCGCAGCAGGGTCGTGGCAGGTGCGTGCACTGATCGATCCGGGCGCGATGGACAAACTGACGGCCACCCTGCGCAGCGTGCGCAAGGTCGATGAAGCGCGCTGGGATTTAAGCGGCATAGAGGCGCTCGATTACATCGGTGCGCAGTTGCTGTGGAATGCGTGGGGCAAGAAGCGCCCGGCACAACTGGCGCTGGCTCCGCAACACGAAACTTTTTTCAAGCGCCTGGAACAAACCGGCACGCTGCAAGTCAAGAAGCCGCCACAACATCGCTGGTATACCTTCTCCGCCTATCTGCAATTCAAGTTGAGGATGGCCGATCATATGCTCGGCTTCATCACCCTGATCGGCCAACTGGTGATGGATATGGGACGCTTCATACGACAACCACAGCGCGGACCATGGAAGGAAATCTCTGCCAATATTTTCCATACCGGCTATCAGGCATTGGGCATTACCGCACTGGTCGGATTTTTAATCGGCGTCGTGCTGTCTTATTTGTCGGCACAACAATTGCATCAGTTTGGTGGTGATATTTTCCTCGTCAATATCCTCGGCATGAGCGTAATCCGCGAACTCGGCCCCTTGCTGGCGGCCATCCTGGTAGCCGGTCGCTCCGGCTCGTCGATTACCGCGCAGTTAGGTGTGATGCGGGTGACGGAAGAATTGGATGCGATGCTGGTGATGGGCTTGCCGCACGGTTACCGCCTGATCATGCCAAAAGTCATTGCATTGGCAATTTCGATGCCCTTGCTGGTGGTCTGGACTGATGCGATGGCCTTGATCGGCGGCATGGCGGCAGCGAATGCGGAGCTGGGCTTGTCGTTCAAGTACTTCTTGCGCGAGTTGCCGGATGCAGTGCCGCTGGCAAACTATTGGATAGGACTCGGCAAAGGCGTGGTGTTCGGTAGCCTGATTGCACTGGTCGCCTGTCATTTCGGCTTGCGTATCAAACCGAATACCGAGAGCCTGGGCGAAGGCACCACCATTTCGGTCGTGACCGCGATCACCGTCGTGATCCTGGCCGATGCGGTATTTGCGATCGTCTTCAGCGGAGTGGGATTCTGATGCTGCCCGACATAGACCACAGCATGTCCGCCTGCACGGACGACCATACGGATAATCCGCAAACGATTATAGAAATCGATAATCTGAGCACGCGCTTCGGTGATGTAGTGGTGCATGAACACCTGAGCCTGAAGATTAACCAGGGTGAAATCGTCTCGCTGGTTGGTGGCTCGGGTTCCGGTAAAACGGTATTGTTGCGCCAGATGCTGGGCTTGAACCAGCCTGCCAGCGGCAGCGTGCGCGTGTTTGGTGAAGACATCAATCGCATCGATGCAGAACACCTGCAGCAATTGCGCAACCGCTGGGGTATGCTGTTCCAGCAAGGTGCGCTGTTTTCGGCATTGACGGTGTTCGACAATGTGGCACAACCGATGCGTGAATTGCGCGTGCTGCCGAAACAATTAATACGCGATGCGGCTTTGTTGAAATTGCAGATGGCCGGCATCGGTCCCGAACATGCACTGAAGATGCCGTCCGACCTGTCCGGTGGCATGATCAAGCGCGTGGCATTGGCACGCGCCCTGGCACTGGAACCGGAACTGCTGTTCCTGGATGAACCGACCGCCGGCCTCGACCCGAATGCATCGGAGAGTTTCGTCAGCCTGATACGCGAATTACGCGATGAAATGCATCTGACCGTGGTGATGGTGACGCATGACCTGGACACCTTGTTTGCGCTATCGTCACGTGTCGCGGTACTGGCCGACAAGCACATCATTGCTTACTGCAGGCCCGACAAAGTGGTGGAGTTCAAGCATCCGTTTATCGAAACATTTTTCCGCGGCGAGCGCGGGCAGCGTGCGTTTGAAGCATTGCCCGACAAACCGGATCAGCCCAAGGGAGGAGAGTCGCAATCACTCTAAAGATCAATTATGGAAAATAAAGCTCATGCATTAATGGCCGGCATTTTCACGATCGTCCTGTTGATCGCGGCGGTGCTGATTGCACTCTGGTTCAACCGGGATCGCGTGGAACGCGTACCCTACGAAATCGCCACCACCCTGTCCGTGCCCGGCCTCAATCCACAGGCTGGCGTACGCTATCGCGGGCTTGATGTGGGGCGCGTTGATGCGGTATTGTTCGATCCGCAAAAGCCCGGCCAGATCCTGATTCGTTTCAGCGTATCCAAAGACACACCGATCACCCAGTCGACTTTCGCCACCCTCAGCTACCAGGGCGTGACCGGGCTGGCCTACGTACAACTGGACGACGATGGTTCACAACCGGTATTGCTGCCCTCTTCCAAAAACAAGGTGGCACGCATCACCTTGCGCGCCAGCCTGCTCGACACCCTGCAATTGCGCGGACTGGCGATCCTGAAGCAAACCGAAGAACTGGCATCGAAAGTAAACCTGATGCTGTCTGATGAAAATCAAAAAACCATACTCGGCGCTTTCAGCGATGTCAGCGCAGCGGCCAACAAAATAGAAAAGATCCCGCAACAATTGCAACCGACGCTGGATAAATTGCCCGCACTCGCAAACAAAGCCGACAGCGCGCTCAATTCCATCAATCGTTTCTCTGACGAAGCCACGCAAATCACCAGCAAGCTGAATGCAGCAGGTGGCCCGATCGACAGCCTGGACGATACTATTAATAAAGTTGGCTCGGCCGCTTCGCTGGTGGAATACCAGGCATCGCCCTTGATTGATGAAACCCGCACCTCGATGCGTTCGCTAAACCGTGCGCTGGAATCATTCAACCAGCGGCCGCAAGGCATACTGTTCGGCCCCGGTCGTGCCCAGCCCGGTCCGGGCGAAGCCGGCTTCAGCGCGCCGGCTCCATAAGATCACTGCCAAGGATAGCCAAGATGAAGCTCACTCGCAGATTATTGATAACACTTGCACTGGCCGGTAGCGCGCTACTCGCCGGCTGTGCCGGCAATGCGCCGGCGCTGACACTGTATGACCTCGGTCCGCTGCAGGCGCAAAAGCCCGACACAGCTGTCAACAACCTGCCGGCGCTCAGTATCGCCGAAGTGGCAGCACCAAGCTGGCTCGATACGCAAATGATGTTTTACCGCCTGAATTACGCCAACAGCCAGCAGCCGCGCCCTTATGCCGGCAGCCAATGGGCGATGCCACCGGCACAGTTACTCGAGCAAAGGTTGAAAGCACGTTTGTCGCAAGCAGGCGGTATCGTGGTCCCGGCCGATAACGGCGCAGCCAATTTGCCTATCCTGCGGATCGAAGTCGATGATTTTTCACAGTCATTTGACAGCGCACAGCACAGCACGATACACATCGCAATGCGTGCTTCCCTGTTCGACGGTCGCAATTTGCGTGCACAAAAAATGTTCAGCCGGCAGTTGCCAACAGTGAGCGCGGATGCCCCGGGTGGCGCGGCGGCACTGGCCACGGCCAGCGATGCAATCATTAATGAAATAGCGGTATGGTTATCAACAGTCCCGACGAAAAAATAATCCCAGCGCAGCCGCCGCCAATACAGGCATCGACATTTTCACGCGGTGCCCTGCTGGCCTATCTGTTCCTGATCGTCTATGCCAGCCTGTATCCATTCACCGGCTGGCAGGACGTCGGCTTGCCACTGCAAACCTATCTGCTGGCGACCATCCCGCCACGTTACTGGACCGGCTTTGACCTGCTGACCAATATCCTCGGTTACATCCCGCTCGGCATCCTGGCCGTGTACGCACTCTATCCACGCGTGCGGCGCTTGGGCGCATTGCTGCTGGCCTTCCTGCTCGGCATTGTGTTATCCGGTGCGATGGAAGCGACCCAGGCTTATTTACCGAGTCGGGTCGCATCCAACCTGGATTTGCTCACCAATAGCCTGGGCGCACTGATAGGCGCGGTAATCGGGATTGCCAGCAGCCACCTGGTGCTGGAGCGTAGTCGCCTGCGTCATTTGCGGCAGCGCTGGTTCACCGCTGAAGCAAGTCGCGGCCTCACCATCTTTGCACTGTGGCCGCTGGCGCAGATTTACCCGCAAAGCTATTTATTCGGCCAGGGCCAACTCTTCCCTATCCTTTCCGACTGGCTGTCGGAATGGCTGGCGACGCCTGTCGACCTCGGCAGTTTTTTGCGCAATGGCGCGCAACTCACCGTCGAGCAGTACTGGCTGACCGAAGCCGTCATTACCGCTTGCGGTGTCGCCGGTGCCTTGCTGGCACTGGCGTGCATGTTGCGCGACAAGGCACCGCGCCTGGTGTTGCTACTGCTGCTGTTACTGGCGGCACTGGCGGTCAAGGGCCTCGCCACCGCCATCTTCTTCAGCCCGGATGCAGCATACGCGTGGCTGACGCCAGGCGCACAAGGCGGTTTATTGTTGGGATTGGCGCTGTTGACCGGCCTGATATTCCTGTCACGCGCGAACCAGCGACGTGCTGCAGCAGGCTTGCTGATTGCCGGCCTGATCGTCGTCAATATCGCACCGGCCAATCCTTACTTTATTGCCACGCTGGAAACCTGGGTGCAGGGGAAATTCCTCAACTTCAACGGTGCCGCGCAATTCCTGTCGCTGTTTTGGCCTTTCGCCGCCTTGTGGTTCCTGCTGCATTCCAGCCATCGCGTGAAGCGAAAATGACGCGGGTGTATCATCTGGGTCTTTAAAGCAGCTACGTCCCTCATGTCTGAAGATAAACAATTTTTTGGCCAGCACTTATTCATTTGCATGAATCAACGTGATGACGGTCGCGAGTGCTGTGCCGAACGCGGCGCGCACGCCGCACAAAAACACCTGAAGGCACGCGTCAAGGAACTGGGCCTGAGCCGCAGCGGCGCAGTCCGCGTCAATCAATCCGGTTGCCTCGGCCGCTGCGAAGAAGGCCCGGTCATCGTGATCTATCCGCAAGGCACCTGGTACACCTATGTCGACAACGAAGACCTCGATGAAATCATTGATGTCCATCTGGTCGGCGGCAAAGTAGTCGAACGCCTGAAAATCTGAAACCTGGCACCCTGCCCAAGATCCGCGCAGCCGCCTCCATCCTATTCATACGCCATACGTCATGAACGCACAAACACAATACTTCTCGCTGGACGGCATCGCCGGTACGCTGGAATGCGCCCTCGACCTGCCTGCCAGTGATACACCACGCGGTTTTGCGCTGGTCGCCCATCCGCATCCGCTGTTTGGCGGCACCATGGATAACAAAGTCGTACATACGCTGGTGCGCTCTTTCGTCACACTGGGCTATGCGGCCTTCCGCATGAATTTCCGCGGCGTCGGTGCATCCGGCGGGGTACATGATGGTGGCGCCGGTGAAACCGACGATATGGCGCAACTGTTAGCGTATGCACAAGAAAAATATCCGGAGCTGCCGTTTGCGCTGTCCGGTTTTTCTTTCGGCACCTTCGTCCAGGCGCAATTACAAAAACGCCTGGAAGCGGAAGGCCGTTCCGCCGAACGCCTGGTACTGGTCGGTACTGCGGCCGGCAAATGGCCACTACCGACGGTCCCGGCCGGGACTATCCTGATCCACGGCGAGCAGGATGAAACCATCCCGCTGACCAATGTATTTGAATGGGCACGCCCGCAAGACCTGCCGGTACTGGTGGTTCCAGGCTGCGACCACTTTTTTAATCGCAAACTGCAACATATCAAGAATCACGTTGTCGAAGTGTGGCCGCGCTAAGCTGCCACATTGATAAACATTCATCTTGCTTGATCGATCTGCAGCACGCGCAGCGCTATAATCCGATAACTTTTCCAAATCGACGCCCGCATTTGTACGCGGGCATCCACCACAGAGTCCAATGAAAAAATTACTTGCGGCCATCGCTGCTACCGTCCTATCGCTTTCCTCCGCTTTTGCCCAAAGTGTTCCGTCGCCTACCATCGCCGCCAAATCATGGTTACTGCTGGATGCAACCAGCAACCAGGTACTGGCATCGAGTGAACCTGATATGCGTATCGAACCGGCATCGCTGACCAAACTGATGACGGCGTATGTAGCCTTCACCGCAATCCAGGATAAAAAACTGGACCTGAACCAAATGATCACGATTTCCACCAATGCGTGGAAAGTCGATCCGAGCAGCTCGAAAATGTTTATCGAACCGCGCGTACCGGTCAAGGTCAACGACTTGCTGTACGGCCTGATCGTGCAATCCGGCAATGACGCTGCAGTGGCGATCGCCGAAGCGGTTGCCGGCACCGAAGATGCCTTCGTCGCACTGATGAACCGCGAAGCGGAACGCATGGGCATGAAGTCCACCCACTTCGCCAACCCGCACGGCTTGCCTAGCGCCAGCAACTATTCGACCGCGCGTGACCTGTCGGTGCTGGCTTCGCACCTGATCAATGATCACCCTGAGTTTTACAAAATTTATTCGACCAAAGAATATACCTACAACAACATCAAGCAACCGAACCGCAACCGCCTGTTGTGGCTGGACCCGACCGTAGACGGCATGAAAACCGGTTACACCCAGGGCGCTGGTTACTGCCTGATCTCGACCGCAAAACGTCCTAACGGTACCGGCGAACGCCGCCTGATCTCGGTCGTACTCGGCACCGTTTCCGACCAGGCACGTGCACAGGAAAGCCAAAAGCTGCTGAACTGGGGCTTCCTGAACTTCGACACGGTCAAGCTGTACGCGAAGAACGAAGCCATCGCCACCCCGAATGTCTGGAAAGGCACACAAAACACCGTCAAGATCGGCTTCACCCGCGACGTATATGTGACCGTACCTAAAGGCGTAGCCAACTCGATGAAACCAGTACTGGCACGCAAGGATCCACTGGTCGCGCCTATCGACAAAAACAGCCAGGTCGGCACCATCAAAGTAATGTCGGCTGACGGCAAAGTCGTGTCCGAGTTGCCAGTCCTGGCACTGGAACAAGTCGGACAGGCTGGCCTCTTCGGTCGTGCGCTGGACTCGATCCGCCTCTGGGTGCATTAATCCACTGATGCTTGCGCGGAATGGGGCTTAGTCCTCATGCCAGCAACAACGGCAGGCTCAACTTCGGTTGATCCTGCCGTTTTTATTTGGCGCAAGCATGCCGTCCGTCAACATCTGCAGGCAGCGCACCGCCGGCCCGGCGTTTGTGCCAGAATTGGATTCCCCCACTGAAGGAATGGTGACATGGACCACGATCCCCTCGTCTACCTGAACGGCAGTATGACTCCCCTCTCCGAAGCCAAAATTTCGGTATTGGACCGGGGCTTTATTTTTGGCGACGGCATCTACGAAGTCATCCCCATCTATGCCCGCAAACCATTCCGCCCGCAACAACATCTGGCCCGCCTGTTCCGCGGCCTGGCCGCCATCGGCATCAACAATCCGCACACCGAAGATGAATGGCTGGCGCTGGTCACGCGCGTGGCCGCTGCGGCAACCGTGCCGGATCAACTGGCGTATATACAGGTGACGCGCGGCGTAGCAAAACGTGCGCACGCCTTCCCTAATGTGGAATTGACACCTACGGTTTTCATCATGGCCAATCCGCTCACACCACCGCCAGAGCAAGTCCGCACACACGGCGTGGCTTGTGTTTCGATGGAAGACAAACGCTGGCTGCATTGTGAAATCAAATCCATCTCGCTGCTCGGCAACGTCCTGGCGGCGCAAAATGCAGCGGAACACGATGCCATTGAATCCATCCAGTTCCGCGACGGTTTTTTGACCGAAGGATCGGCCTCCAATGTCTGGGTCGTCAGGCAAGGTATACTGTCGGGTCCGCCCAAGGATAATTTGATACTGGAAGGCATACGTTACGGCTTGATGGAAGAGCTATGCGCAGCGAACAATATTCCGTTCGCATTACGTCGCATCAGCCGCGACGAAGTATTTACTGCTGACGAAGTGCTATTGTCGTCAGCGTCCAAGGAAGTCTTGCCTGTCGTCTCCATCGATGGCCGGACCATTGGAAACGGGCAACCCGGCCCCATTTATAAACAACTATACAAGGCATATCAGGACGCAAAATTCGCCTGACAGCCGGTCCGGCAGCCAGCATACTGCTGGCACAAATAACAACTTTCAAAAGCAGCCACTATGACAGAACCAACTAAGCCAAGCGACCCGGTCGATCCGATGGAAAACCTGATCGAATACCCGAGCGACTTCCCCATCAAAGTCATGGGCCTGTCGCACGATCAGTTCGTCCCGACCATTATTGAAGTCGTCACCATCCATGATCCGGAATTCCACGAAGGCCGGATCGAACAACGTCCTTCTTCGGCCGGCAACTACCTGTCACTGACGGTCACGGTACGTGCCACCAGCCGTGCACAATTGGACGATCTATACCGCGCCTTGTCGTCGCACCCGATGGTGAAGTACGTCCTGTAACACCGTGGACCTGTCCGTGCCACGCCAGCCCCTGGTCCTGCAACGCGGGCTGGAGGATTACGTCACCACATTCGCCGCCATGCGCGCATTTACCGATGCGCGCACGACGGCGACCGCCGACGAACTGTGGATCGTCGAGCACCCGCCCGTCTTCACCCTCGGCCTGGCGGCCGACCCCTCGCATGTGCTGGATCCGCACGAAATCCCCGTTGTAGAAACCGACCGTGGTGGCGAAGTCACCTATCACGGCCTGGGCCAGGTTGTTATCTATTTGCTACTAGATTTGCGTCGCCACAAGGCCGATGCCCGGCTGTTTGCCCGGGAATTGGTGAATAAAATCGAACAGGCTGTGATCGATACGCTGGCGGCGTATAATCTTGCCTGCGAGCGCAAACCCGGCGCGCCCGGCATTTACATGTCGGACGGACCGGCGCAAGGCGCCAAAATTGCTGCACTGGGCCTGAAGATCAGGGGCAACGGTTGCACCTATCATGGCGTCTCGCTGAATGTTGCGATGGATCTGACCCCGTTTACCTGGATCAATCCCTGCGGTTATGAAGACCTGGCCACCATTGATATGCAAAGCCTGGGCGCGCAGGCGACATTATCTGAAGTGCAAAACGCACTGGCAGACAAATTAAGCAAAAGCCTGTCACGATAGACCGGCAGCAACAGCATTATCCGTACTACCATTATTTCCATCGTGGCAATGACGAACGTCGGCGCCACGCGTCCTTAGCCAGCACTGTTACCCGGCGCTGACATAAGGGCGACTGACATAAAGCGACCTGCCTGATGACTACCGAGACAAATCCAGCCGTAACGCCTGCCTACAACCCTAGCGAAAAACAAAAGGGTGCAGCCAAAACCATACGCATCCCGATCAAGGTGATCCCTATGGAGCGCCTGCCCAAACCCGACTGGATACGTGTCAAGGCCGCTTCACCGTCTACCCGTTTCTACGAAATCAAGGACATCCTGCGTGCCAACAACCTCGTCACCGTATGCGAGGAAGCCAGCTGCCCGAACATCGGCGAATGCTTCGGCAAAGGCACCGCAACCTTCATGATCATGGGTGACAAGTGCACCCGCCGCTGCCCGTTCTGCGATGTCGGCCACGGCCGCCCGGATCCACTCGACGTCAATGAGCCGGAAAACCTGGCCAAGACCATCGCTGCGCTGCGTTTGAATTATGTTGTGATTACTTCTGTTGACCGCGACGATTTGCGCGATGGCGGTGCCGGCCATTTTGCCGAATGCATACGCCGGGTACGCGAACTGTCGCCGAACACCCGCATTGAAATCCTGGTGCCTGACTTCCGTGGCCGCATGGACCGCGCGCTGGAAATCCTCAATGCCGCACCACCGGACGTGATGAACCACAACCTGGAAACCGCACCGCGCCTGTACAAGGAAGCACGTCCGGGTTCCGATTACGAATACTCGCTGAACCTGTTGAAACGCTTCAAGGCGCAACATCCAAACACCCCTACCAAATCCGGCATCATGGTCGGCCTCGGCGAAACCGATGAAGAAGTGCTGCAAGTCATGCGCGATATGCGCGCGCATGATGTCGACATGCTCACCATCGGCCAATACCTGATGCCTAGTGGCGACCACTTGCCAGTGCGTCGTTATGTGCACCCTGACACTTTCAAAATGTATGAAGAAGAAGCATACAAAATGGGCTTCGCCCATGCCGCAGTCGGCGCGATGGTACGCAGTTCTTACCACGCCGACCAGCAGGCACATGGCGTGACCAGCGCGCAAAAAGATGTCGTTAACAAGTAATCCGAAATAATTCAGCAACCCGCAACGCGGTTAAATATCAGGGAAGAAGGAAAGTAATAATGAATGACCGTAACGCGGGTAGCGAAAAGAAAAATTCGCCGGCTACCGTTTTATTCGCCAGTCTGATCGGCACCACCATCGAATTTTTCGATTTCTATATTTACGCCACTGCAGCAGTCCTGGTTTTTCCCACCCTCTTCTTCCCCTCTTCGAATCCCACCGCCGGCATGCTGCAATCGCTGGCGACGTTCGCGATCGCCTTTTTTGCGCGCCCGGTCGGTTCCGCCGTATTCGGCCACTATGGTGACCGCATAGGTCGCAAGGCAACACTGGTTGCCGCCTTGCTGACCATGGGTATCTCTACCGTGGTGATCGGCTTGCTGCCAACTTATGAAGCGATCGGCACACTGGCTCCACTGTTGCTGGCCTTGTGTCGCTTCGGCCAGGGCCTGGGCCTGGGTGGCGAATGGGGTGGCGCAGTATTGTTGGCAACCGAAAACGCGCCACCGGGCAAGATCGCCTGGTATGGCTGCTTCCCGCAACTCGGCGCACCACTGGGCTTCTTCCTCTCCGGCGGCATCTTCCTGCTGCTGAGCGAAACCCTGACCAATGAACAATTCTTCAGCTATGGCTGGCGTATTCCTTTCATTGCGAGTGCGGTGCTGGTCTTGGTCGGGCTGTATGTGCGCCTGAAAATTACCGAGACACCGGTCTTCCAGAAAGTGCTGGATAAAAACGAGCGCGTCAAAGTACCTATCGCCACCATCTTCAGCGAGCATAGCCGTCTGCTGGTACTGGGCACTATCATCGCTACGGCGACCTTTGTACTGTTTTACCTGATGACCGTGTTTGCCTTGAGCTGGGGCACCACCGGCCTGGGTTACACACGCAAGGAATTCCTGATCCTGCAATTGTTTGCAGTCGTTTTCTTCGCACTGACCATCCCTATCTCTGCCTTGCTGGCTGATAAATATGGCCGCCGCATCACTATGATCCTGGTATCGATTGCGATCGTACTGTTCGGCTTCCTGATCGCGCCTATGTTTGTCGCAAATGATGCGATCGGCGTCACCCTCTTCCTGTCGCTCGGCCTGGCGCTGATGGGCATGACCTACGGTCCGCTCGGCACCATGTTGTCCGAACTGTTTCCGACTGAAATCCGCTATACCGGTGTGTCGCTCACCTTCAACCTCGGCGGCATCGTCGGTGCATCGCTGGCACCGTATGCCGCGACCTGGCTGGCGACCAATTACGGTTTGCACTATGTCGGTTACTACCTGTCAGGCGCTACATTGCTGACGCTGCTGGCATTGCTACTGGTAGGCAAGCAAAAGTCGATTACCGAATCGGGACTGACTCCTTCCGGCAGCAATTCCTGATCAGGTTTTCCTGCAAATAAAAAGTCCGGTACAGCATACGCTGACCGGACTTTTTTATTGGATACGCGACACCATATGCTTACTTCGCAGATGACTTTCAGTAAATGAACTATCTATGGAAAGGCTGGCATATCAAATGGAATTCGTACTGAAGAAATTCGGCCCGCAAGACTTTGACGACTATTTCCGGCTCGTGAGCGACGCCAAAGTGATGGCGATGATCACGGAGCGCGCCATGCCCCTGGATGAAGCCCAGCCGGACTACGCGGCGATGTTGCTCAACAATGGGATACACCCCGAGCTGGGCAGCTTCAAAATACTTGATGCACAACACGGGCACTTCATCGGCCTGGCCAAGCTGGAGGTCAGCGCCGCCAACGCCGACACTGCCGAGTTGGGCTACATCATCCTGCCCGAATATTGGGGGCAAGGCATCGCTGGCAGGGTCGCACGCTTGCTCGTCACAAGAGCACAGGAACAGCCTGGGCTCAAGCATTTATTTGCCATCATCGACCCGGCAAACCTTCCATCCAGAAAGATTTTGCTCAACAACCAATTCGTATTTCGGGAATTCATGGACTTCGACGGCTTGCCCGGCGAAATCCTGGAGCGCGGCTGCTAAACCGCGTTGCTGTTCACAAAAAAACATGCGTGAACAGCAAAGCGATCCGGCTTAAACGACGATGTCGTCCGTGTTTTCTTCGGCATCATCCTCTTCACCAAGGAAGCCGCCGCTCTGATGCGCCCATAAACGCGCATACAAACCATTGCGCTCCAGCAGTTCGCGATGCGTACCTTCTTCCACGATGCTGCCTTTGTCCAGCACGATCAACCTGTCCATCGCGGCAATCGTTGACAGCCGATGTGCAATCGCAACCACGGTCTTGCCTTCCATCAATTGATACAAGCTGGCCTGGATCGCAATTTCCGCTTCCGAATCAAGTGCACTGGTCGCTTCATCCAACAGCAGGATAGGTGCATCCTTCAGCATCACGCGTGCAATTGCAATCCGCTGCCGTTGACCGCCGGACAGTTTCACGCCACGCTCGCCGACGTGCGCATCGTAGCCGGTACGACCCTTGGCATCGCTCAAGGTCAGGATGAATTCATGTGCTTCCGCCCGCTTCGCGGCGGCGATCATTTGCTCATCGCTGGCATCCGGGCGACCATACAGGATATTGTCGCGTACCGAACGATGCAGCAAGGAAGTATCCTGCGTCACCATCCCGACTTGCGCGCGCAAACTGGTCTGTGTCACATGCGCGATGTCCTGCCCATCTATCAGTATTTGACCCTGTTCAATATCGTAAAAGCGCAGCAGCAAATTCACGATGGTGGACTTGCCGGCCCCGGAGCGTCCGACCAGCCCGACTTTCTCACCCGGGCGTATGGTCAGGTCCAGTTGCTCGATAACCGGACGCGTACCGCCATAGGAAAAACCCACACCCTCGAATACCAGCTCGCCTTTATCGACCTGCAACGGTAAGGCATTCGGTGCATCCACCACAGTATGCGTGCGCGACAGGGTATTGATGCCATCCTGCACTGTGCCTACCTGTTCGAACAGGCTGGCCATCTCCCACATCACCCAGTGCGAAATACCGTTCAGGCGCAAGGCCATCGCGGTCGCTGCGGCAACCGCACCGACACCAACCTGTCCCTGTATCCATAACCACAGGGCAACGCCGGCAGTACTAAGTATCAGCAACATGCTCAAAGCGTGATTGACGACTTCGAAGCCACTCACCAAACGCATCTGGTTATGTACGGCGACCAGGAATTCCTGCATCGCATTGCGCGCATAACTGGCTTCGCGACCTGCATGCGAAAACAGTTTGACGGTACCGATATTGGTATACGCATCGGTAATACGCCCGGTCATCAATGAACGCGCATCGGCCTGATGCCGCGATACTTTGCTCAAACGCGGCACGAAGTAACGCAAGGCAACGCCATACAGCGCAGCCCAGCTCATGAAGGGCACCAGCATCCACAAATCGAAAGTACCGACCACGCTTACCAGCGTCACAAAATAGATCAATACAAACACCAGGATGTCGCCCATGATCATGCACACGTCGCGCACTGCCAATGCCGTCTGCATCACTTTCGCTGCCACGCGCCCGGCAAATTCATCCTGGTAAAAGCCCATGCTCTGGTTCAGCATCAGTCGGTGGAAATTCCAGCGCAACTGCATCGGGAAGTTACCCGCCAAGGCCTGGTGCTTGAACATGGTTTGCAAAGCAACCAGGATCACGCTGAGCACCAACACTCCGGCCAGGGTCAACAGGCTATTGCGCTCCTGGGTCCACAGGAGTGCAGGTTGCACCTTGCTGAGCCAGTCGACGATGCGCCCCATCATCGCGAACAGCAATGCTTCAAATACGCCGATGGCAGCCGTCAACAAAGTCATCGCGGCAATATAGCGGCGCGCCCCTTTGGTACAAGCCCAGACAAAAGCGGTAAATCCGCTGGGTGGTGTAGCAGGTACTTCATCCTGATAAGGATGTAATAATTTTTCAAACCAGACAAACATTCACTTCTCCATATAAGCCGGATGCGGGCAGTCATTCCCAGGCTGACTGCGGCATCCATGCTGCGAGCACCACATCCGGGTGCGGCAATCTCTATTCAATTTTCTTTGTAATCGGCAAAGCTTCAGCTACCCTATGGCCCTATAACCCATTTCACCAGAGAGAGTCCCAATGATCATTGCGAAATTCCTACACATCCTTGGCTTTACCGTCTGGGTTGGCGGCATGTTCTTTGCACACAATGCGCTGCGCCCTACTGCCGCCACCGTATTGGAACCACCGCAACGCCTGACTTTGCTGGCAGGCGTGTTCAGCAAGTTCTTCACCTGGGTCTGGGTTTCTGTCGCACTGATACTCGGCAGCGGGCTGTATATGATGGCCTTGATGGGTAAGCCACCGCTCTATGTCACCCTGATGTTTGTGCTCGGCATCATCATGATGCTGATTTTTGCGCACATCTTTTTTGCCCCCTACCGTCGCCTGCTGCGTGCGGTTGCAACGCAGGAATGGAAAGCCGGTGGTGCCGCGATGGCGACCATACGCAAACTGGTGGGCATCAATTTGATACTTGGATTGGTGACGATAGTCATCGGTACGCTGGGACCGCTGCTACGTTAATTCTTTTTCCCTTGGAATGTTTCCGTGGCAGAAGCATTCCAAGTCGTACAGCATACATGAATTGGCATTTTCACGAGCGCACTGCCATGCTTCGCTGCATTCAAATACGCGGCGAACAAAAGCGCCGCTTTTAAACACTACAAGCCAAGCTGCGTGCACTCTTTAAAAGTTGCAGGCGAGCACACAAAGCAAGTCTGTTATTATTGACGGGCTGAAAAAAATCGGTAACAGGATTTTGTAAGCAGCGCGCAACATGCGCGCGCACGAATAGACATGCTGACCTCCGGTCAGTACCAGATGGGCCAATGGCGACCATCCGTCGGTACAACGCCATGTGTATCCAGATACGTTCAGGATGTTCAAGGAAAGCTGCCCTTGCACGCGCAAGCGTACAGGGCTCCACCGGTGGTGTGCGCTGCAACAACAGGCAAGGATTTTGCCAATGCAGATGTGCCCTGACTTTCTTGTGCATTAAATTTTGCTTCGTTCGTCCATGTAGCAGGCTTGAGCTGAAAATGATTGCTTCAATTCCTGCTTGAATACGCGTGCAAGGTTGAATGATTCACATATGTCAATTCGATATATCAAACTGATATGTCAATTTTGCAGTGCGGGCATGACGGCTGACCCGCTTCGATAAGCTGCAGATATCGACATGCGCAGTGGAGCGCCGGGCTTTTAATCAAACTAACAGGGATATCCTTCTATGACATACACATCCTGAACTCATCCGGTCGCCGGTCGCTGATGTAACCCGACTCGCCATTTCTCCTGATTGTTTTCCTGCGCATGTATATACCAGAATCCTTACTGTTACTCTCCCTCGTCATCGTTCCCTTCATAGGCTGCGTCATCGCCGCCTGCATGCCCGCAAATGCGCGCAACCGCGAATCCCTGTTGGCCGGCGGCGTTGCCCTGTATGGCCTGCTGATCTCTGCTTATCTCTATCAACACGTCGGCGCCGGTGAAATCGTGCGCTACCAGGCAGCATGGCTGCCGCTGCAGGGCGTGAACTTTGCACTCAGGATGGACGGCCTGGCCTGGTTATTTGTCATGCTGGTACTGGGCGTCGGCTTGCTGGTCGTACTGTACGCACGCTATTACATGTCGCCGGAAGATCCGGTACCGCGCTTCTTTGCCTTCCTGCTGGCTTTCATGGGATCGATGCTGGGCGTGGTCCTGTCCGGCAACCTGATTCAACTGGTGGTGTTCTGGGAACTCACCAGCCTCACCTCATTTTTACTCATCGGTTATTGGCACCATCGGATAGACGCCCGTCGCGGTGCACGTATGGCGTTTACCGTGACGGCGGCCGGCGGCCTTTGCCTGCTGTGCGGCGTCCTGATCATCGGGCATATCGTCGGCAGCTACGATATGGATATCGTACTGGCGGCCGGCGACAAGATCCGTGCGCATGACTGGTATCTGGCGGCGCTGGTACTGGTCGCACTCGGTGCATTGACCAAGAGCGCGCAATTCCCTTTCCATTTCTGGTTGCCGCACGCGATGGCGGCGCCGACTCCGGTGTCGTCTTACCTGCATTCGGCCACCATGGTGAAGGCCGGTGTATTCCTGCTGATCCGCTTCTGGCCTGCATTATCGGGCACTGAAGAATGGACCTGGCTGATTGCCGGGGCCGGCGTATGTACGCTGCTGCTCGGTTCTTTCATCGCGATTTTCCAGCATGACCTGAAAGGTTTGCTCGCCTATTCCACCATCAGCCATCTGGGCCTGATTACCGTATTGCTGGGCATAGGCTCACCGCTGGGCGTAGTCGCGGCGATTTTCCACACCCTGAACCACGCCATTTTCAAGGCCTCGCTGTTCATGGCGGCCGGCATCATCGACCATGAAACCGGCACACGTGACATGCGCGTACTGCACGGCTTGCGCCATGCGATCCCGATTACGGCGACGCTGGCGATTGTTGCCAGTGCGTCGATGGCCGGCGTACCTTTGCTTAACGGCTTCCTGTCGAAAGAAATGTTCTTCGCCGAAACCCTGCATGTGGGCGGCACCGAAAACTGGTGGATGTCGTATGCGGCGGTAGCGATGGGTATTTTCAGCGTCGCTTATTCGCTGCGTTTCATCAGTGTTTTCTTCGGTGCACTGCCCAAGGACTTGCCAAAAACCCCGCATGAACCGCCACGCTGGATGCGCTTCCCGGTTGAATTCCTGGTGCTGCTATGCCTGATCGTCGGCATCGTACCGGGCCTCAGCGTCAGGCCTTTCCTCAACAGTGCAGTCGTCTCGGTACTCGGCGTGCAAACACCTGAATACGACCTTGGCATGTGGCATGGTTTCAACCTGCCGCTGCTGATGAGTTTCATCGCACTCGCCGGTGGCATCGTGTTCTATATCATCCTGCGCCGTTACTTTTACCTGGCGTCGCGTGACCGCGTACCTGTCCTGCATCGCCTCAGTGGTGCGCAAGCATATGAATCGACGATGTTGCGTATCTCGGCCGGTGCGGCACTGCTGGTGAAATGGCTGGGCACACGCCGTTTGCAACCGCAGTTATTCCTGATGATGGTGGCGATGATAGGCGTACCGCTGCTGATGGTGCGGCCGCTGCCGGTACTGAACGCCGCGTCGTTTAACAATGTCGATCCGCTGTTTGCCCTGATGTGGGTGATCGGCTGCGTCTGCGCACTCGCCGGTGCCTGGCAGGCAAAATATCACCGACTGGCTGCCCTGATCCTGGTCGGTGGTACCGGTGTAGTCGTCAGCATGACCTTCCTGTGGTTGTCGGCACCCGACCTGGCACTGACGCAAATGATGGTGGAAACCGTCACCGCGGTCCTGATCCTGCTCGGCCTGCGCTGGCTGCCACGCCGCCTGGTGCCGCGCGAACTGAATATGCAAATCCCGCGCACCGTATGGCTGCGTCGTTCCCGCGATTTGATCCTGGCCATCATCGGCGGTGTCAGTATCGCAGCGGTCAGCTATGCTGTGTTGACGCATCCGCAACCGGCCAGCATAGGCGACTTCTTCCTGCTGCGCGCCCTGTCCGAAGGTGGCGGCTCGAATGTGGTCAACGTCTTGCTGGTGGACTTCCGCGGCTTCGATACCATGGGCGAAATCACGGTACTCTCCATCGTTGCCTTGACGGTCTACGCGCTGCTGCGTCGCTTCCGTCCGGCACCGGAAAGCATGGCGCCACCGGAACAGCAAATCAGCAATATCGACCTGGCGGCACGGCAAACCCCGGCGGAACAAGTCGAATTCGGTTACCTGATGGTGCCTGGCGTCTACCTGCGCTTCCTGCTGCCTTTCATGGCGATGATCGTGGTGTACTTCTTTATGCGCGGGCACAATCTGCCGGGTGGCGGTTTCGTCGCCGGCCTGATTTTTGCGGTCGCCATCATCGTGCAATACATGCTGGCCGGTACTACCTGGGTCGAAACCCATTTGCACCTGCGACCGCTGCGCTGGCTATCGTTCGGCCTGGTGCTGGCCTGCCTCACCGGCCTTGGCGCCTTCCTGCTGGGTTATCCATTCCTGACCAGTCATACCGCGCACCTGCATTTGCCGGTACTCGGTGAAGTTCATGTCCCGAGCGCCTTCTTCTTTGACCTTGGCGTCTTCGTCGTCGTCGTCGGTGCCACCATGCTGATCCTGGTCGCGCTGGCCCACCAATCGATACGTAGTCGTCGCCCGCAACAAGGTAGCGCTGCCGATGCAACTACCACCAACAAGCGAGGGATCGTCTGATGGAAATTGTTATCTCTCTCGCCATAGGCGTACTGTTTGGCTCCGGCATCTGGCTGATCCTGCGGCCACGTAGCTTCCAGGTCCTGACCGGCCTGATGCTGATGTCTTATGCCGTCAATCTTTTTATCTTCATCATGGGTCGCCTGTGGGTCAATCGCCCGCCGTTGACCCTCGGCGAAGCCGCCCCTGATCCGGCCATGTTCACCGACCCGGTGCCGCAGGCACTGGTGCTGACCGCCATCGTTATCGGCTTTGCCACGACCGCCTTGTATCTGGTCGTCATGATCGGTTCGCGCGGCCTGACCGGCACCGATCACGTCGACGGCGAGGAGACTGATTGATGAAGCTGGAATGGATCCAACACCTGATCATCCTGCCGGTGCTGCTACCGCTCTTATGCGGCGCACTGCTGATCCTGGTTAACGAAAGTCGACATCAATTCAAGTTCTTCGTGAATTTGACTTCTGTCTTGCTGCAACTCGCGGTCGCCATCGTCCTGATACAACTGACCGACAGCGAACAATGGCTGGATGGCATAGGCGTATACCTGGCGGCCAACTGGAGCGCGCCATTTGGTATCTCGCTGATTGCCGATCGCCTGGCCGCGATGATGCTCTTGCTCACCGCCGTCCTGGCAACTGCCGCCCTGCTGTATTCGATGATGCGCTGGAGCCGCATCGGCGTGCATTTCCATACGCTATTCCAATTCCTGCTGATGGGAATTAACGGTGCCTTCCTGACACATGACCTGTTCAACCTCTTTGTCTTCTTCGAGGTCATGCTGGCGGCATCTTACGGTCTGGTGCTGCATGGCTATAACACCGCGCGCATCCGCGCCGGCATGCAATACATCGCGATCAACCTTGCCGCATCACTGTTGTTCCTGATCGGCGTCGCCTTGATCTACGCCAGCACCGGTACGCTGAATATGGCGGATCTCGCGGCACGCATACCGCAAGTCGATGCGAATGACCTGGTCTTCCTGAAAATCGGCGTCGCCGTCCTCGCTATCGCCTTCCTGGTCAAGAGTGCAATGTGGCCACTCGGCTTTTGGTTGCCGACCACCTATGCCGCCGCTTCACCGCCGGTTACCGCCATGCTGGTGCTGATGACCAAGGTCGGTGCCTACGTAATCCTGCGCTTGTGGTTGCTGATCTTCTCGCCGGATGCCGGTGCCGTCGCCGGTTATGGTTACGACGCATTGCTGTGGGGTGGCATGGCGACCATCGTCTTTGGCGCAGCCGGCATGCTGGCCAGTGAAGGCCTCGGACGTATGGCTGGATATGGTGCGATTGTGTCGTCCGGTACCTTGCTGGCAGTGATAGGTTACGGCCAGGCTTCGCTGGTCACCGCCGGCCTGTACTACCTGCTTGGTTCGACCATGGCGATGGCGGCTTTTGTCTTGCTGATTGAACTGGTGGAACGCATCCGTTCGCCTGGCGCAAACATGCTGGCACTGACGATGGAAGCGTTTGCGATTGAAGAAAAACCGGAAGAAACCGCCGGCGTCGGCATTCCCGGTGCGCTGGCATTCCTTGGCCTCGCCTTTGCCGGTTGCGCGCTCATCATTGCCGGTCTGCCGCCGCTGTCGGGCTTTGTTGCGAAATTCGGCCTGTTCCATGCCTTGCTGCATCCGGATGCGAGCAATATCGTCATTAGCTCGACCACCTGGGCCTTGATGACCTTGATCGTACTGTCCGGCCTCGCCGCGATTATTTCACTGATGCGTTTTGGTGTACGTACTTTCTGGGCTTCGGGTGCGATCGCTTCGCCACGCCTGCACCTGAGCGAAGTGCTGCCCATCAGCGCCCTGCTCCTGCTGTGCGTGATACTTACCGTGCAGGCAGGACCGGTGTTTGCCTATCTGGAACGCACCAGCAATGACTTGCATAAACCTTCGCAATACATAGACCGGGTGATTTCCGAACCTGCGGTACCGAATGCTTCTGCCAACGGAGGTCGCCCATGAAACGCTGGCTACCCTCACCGCTGATGTCTTTCATCCTGCTGCTGTTCTGGCTGTTGCTCAATGAAAGCCTGGAAGCCTCCACCTGGTTACTCGGCATCATCCTGGCGATCGTCATACCGGTCTTGACGCAGCCTTTGCAACCGCTGGGCTTCCCGCGCATCTCGAAACCGCTGACGCTGTTCCGCCTGCTGTGGATGGCACTGATAGAAATCGTGCGCTCCTGCCTGAATGTCAGCCGCCTGATTTTGTTCACACCACGCAGCAAGCTGAATTCGCAGTTCATCCGTATTCCGCTGGACATCCGCAATCCTTATGGCCTGGCGATGTTGTCCTGCCTGATCAACTCGACACCGGGCACGGTGTGGGTGGAAATCCTGCCGGATACCCATGAACTGGCGCTGCACGTGTTCGACCTGCACGACGAACAATGGTGGATAGACACCATCAAGACGCAATACGAGCGGCCCTTGATCGAAGTTTTTGAACAGGAGAAAGTGACATGACGCTCATGCTGGAACTGGCAGTCAAGTTCGCCTTCCTCTGCATCATCCTGGCGATGCTGTGCTGCACGATCCGCCTGCTGATAGGCCCGACCGCGCATGACCGCGTGCTGGCGCTGGATACGCTGTGGATGTGCGCAATGTTGCTGGCATTGATGCTGGGCATACGTTTTGGCGACCTGATTTATTTTGAGGCGGCGATGATGATTGCATTGCTTGGCTTTGTCTCGACGATTGCGCTGACCAAATTCCTGATGCGCGGGGAGATCATAGAATGAATGGATTTGAAACCTTGCCGGCCTGGGCCGCGCTGCCTGTTGCCCTGTTGCTGATCGTCGGCGGTGCCGTGATCCTGATCGGCGCGCTCGGTCTGCTGCGCCTGCCCAGTTTTTATCAGCGCATACACGGGCCGGCGATTACGGTCACGCTGGGTGCCGGCTGCCTGCTGCTGGCTTCGATGCTTTACTTCACCGTCCTGCAATCGCGCCTGGTGATCCATGAACTGATTATCTCCGCCTTCATCCTGATGACAGCACCGGTAGTCGCGATGCTGATCATGCGGGCTGCCGTCTATCGCGACTTGCGGGCCGGCAAACGCAATGCAGGAGCCGATTCGGGCGCGGTCTACAGCTTCCCGGAAAAAGAATAAATCCCCGACATCGGGCGTCCGGAACGCCCGAATCCCCGTTTTCCGTCCAAAAAACAGTTGTTAACACGCTCTTAACAGCTGTCGATTGCATGCCGTCCCGGCGTTTGCATAAACTCACATAAAACGTATTCAAATCAGCAACATCCGGACGGGACGACTGGTAGAATTCAATTACCATCACTCCCGGCTTATGCTGAACTCCCATGCCAAACGCACGCACTGAGCAGCTGACGCAATCCGTTCGCAACTTCTCGGGCAAACCGGTAGTGCGACGAACATTGATCGGCCTGCTCGCGTTCATCGTCCTGATCGGCCTGTTCGGCTACTTTGCGTTGCCGGGCATCATCAAATCGCAAGCGGAACAAATCATTACGGAAAAATTGCACCGCCAGACCAGCATCGGCAAGGTCGAGGTCAATCCGTACGCAATGCGCCTGACGATACATGACATGAAGCTGATGGAGCCGGAAGGTGACGTCACCTTCGCCAGCTTTGAAAAGCTGATGGTCAATGTCTCGTACAAGTCCCTGCTGCGCTTTGCACCTGTCATCGAACAAGTTCAGCTCAGCACGCCGTATGTGCATCTGGTGCGCAAGGATGCGGCAAGCACCAATATCGATGACATCATCGAACTGATCAACAGCCAGCCGCCATCGCCCGAACCGGCACGCTTCTCGGCCTTCAATATCGAAATAGATAAAGGGCACATCGAACTCGATGACAAGACAGCGCAAACCAAGCATGAAATCACCGACCTGAAACTGGGCGTACCCTTCATCTCGTCACTGCCATCACAAGTCGAAGTCTATGTTGAGCCCTTGCTGAGCGCGAACGTCAACGGTTCGCCTATGCTGATCAAAGGCAAGGCACATCCGTTTGCCGACCCGGTCAATGCCGTGGTCGACCTGAACCTGGATGATGTGGACCTGACTGATTACCTGAAGTACGTCCCCGGTACCCCACACTTCAAGGTTCCCAGCGCCAAACTCGATGTGCACCTGACCGCCGACTTCCGCCAGGAAAAAGAAAAAGCCCCGGCCCTGCTGATCAGCGGCAACATCAAACTGAAAGCGCTGCAACTCAACGATCAAAACGACAAATCGATAGTGAAACTGCCGGAACTGGCAGTCACGCTGAATGAAGCCAAGGTCCTGAGCGAACGCTTTGAAATCGCCAAGCTGGAAATCAATGGTGTGGAAGCAGACATTACGCGTAACGCGAACGGCCAGTTCAATTTCGATAATCTGCTGACACCGCCGACGCCATCCAAAACTGCAGCGGCTAATAAACCTGTCGCCACACCTGCTGCACCGGTTCCTGCATCTGCAGACACAGCGGCAAAAACGGCCGACAGTGCCCCGGCAGCAGACTCGACGACCGCAGCAGCACCGGCTAAAGCAACGAGCAAAGCACCTGCGGCCTTTACGCTGGCACTGGGCGAACTCGCGATCAACAACGCCGCGCTGCGCTATAGCGATGCACAAGGCGAACGCCCGGTGAACGCCAGCATAGAAAAATTCAATCTGGCCGTCAGCAAGGTCGAAGTCGATACCGGCAAGAAAGCCGTCACGGTCGAAGAAGTGTCATCCGACCAGGCCGACTTTGATTTACTGCAAGGCAAAGTGCGCAGCAATGCGGCTCCCGCGAAGAAAGGCAGCGGCGACAGTCCGGCAAAAGCTGCTGCCAAAACCAATGATGCGCCCTACACGGTAGATATCAACAAGATCGCCATCAGCAATTGGTCGGCGCGCCTGGAAGACCGCAGCCTGCCCAAAGCAGCGGTCACCACCATAGCTCCTTTGACGCTGTCGCTGCAAAACCTCTCGACCAAAGCCAATACACGCGGCCAACTCGACCTGAAGGCAGCCGTCAACAAGAATGGGCAGCTCGCCATCAACGGCAGCGTCGGCATGACGCCTTTGCACACCGATCTCGCGCTGGATTTCAAGAGCGTCGATATCATGCAGTTGCAGCCTTACTTCACCGACCAGGTCAACATCCTGCTGACCCGCGCCGATGTATCAGGCAAGGGCAAGCTGCAAATCGATCAGGGTAAAGGTGATGCATTGGTCGGCGGCTTCAAGGGTGACCTGACGGTAGGCAACCTCGCCACTATCGACAAACTGAGCAGCAACGACTTCCTGCGCTGGAAATCGCTCTACTTCGGCGGCATGGATGTACGCCTGGCACCGTTTGCATTGAGCATAGACCAGGTTTCGCTGAGTGATTTCTTCGCCCGTATCATCATTGACCCGACCGGCCGCATCAACCTGCAAGACGTCAAACGCAGTGAAACAGTCGGGCAAAAAAGTGTGACCGAGGAAAACAAACCGGCCGCGCCGAATCCGCCGGTAGCCTCGTCCAAAACAGTGGTGCTGCCACCGCCAGCCAAAGCCGCCAGCGACATTCCGCCGATCAAGATTAAAAAGCTGACGCTGCAAGGCGGACAGATACGCTTTACCGATAACTTCATTAAGCCTAACTACACCGCCAACCTGATGAAGTTTGGCGGTACGGTCAGCGGCTTGTCGTCGGATCCGAATAGCAATGCGAATGTCGACCTGAAAGGCCAGGTCAACAGCGCGCCTCTCGCCATCGCCGGCAGCGTCAACCCGCTGAAAGGTGATTTGACACTGGATCTGAAGGCGGAAGTGCATGGCATGGAACTGGCACCGCTTTCGCCCTACTCCGGTCGCTACATCGGTTACGGCATCGAGAAAGGCAAACTGTCTTTCGAAGTCGCCTACAAGGTGCAGGATCGCGTCCTGAGTGCGCAGAACCGCCTGATCCTCGAACAGCTGACACTGGGCGACAAGGTGGAAGGTTCGACTGCGGGTAATTTACCGGTCAATTTTGCGCTGGCCTTGCTGCGCGATCGCAACGGCGTGATCGATATCAACCTGCCGATCGGCGGCTCACTCGATGATCCGCAATTCTCGATAGGCGGCATCATTGTGAAAGTCATCGTCAACCTGATCACGAAAGCGGTAACCGCGCCATTCGCGCTAATCGGTTCGCTGTTCGGCGGCGGCGAAGAACTTTCCAACCTCGAATTTGCGGTGGGCCGGGCGAATATCGACGACACCGGCGAAAGCAAGCTCAAGAGCATGGCAAAAATGCTGACCGACCGTCCGGCACTGAAACTCGAAATCACCGGCCGCACCGATCCTGAAGCCGATCGCGAAGGCTTGAAACAGGCATCGATCGATCGCAAGGTGCGCGCACTGAAACTGAAAGACATGGTGTCGCGCGGCCAATCCGGCGATATCGAAAGCCTGACGATTACGCCACAGGAATATCCGGCCTTGCTCAAACGCGTCTATAGCGCGGAGAAATTCCCGAAACCGCGCAATATGATAGGCCTGCAAAAAGATATCCCGGTCGATGAGATGGAAAAACTGATGGTCACCAATACCACCGTCAGCGACGATGACCTGACCGCACTGGCAAATCGCCGGGCGCAAGCGGTCAAGGACTGGCTGCTGCAAACCGGCAAAATCCCAGAAGACCGCCTGTTCCTGCTGGCGTCCAAATCCGGAGCCGGTGCTGCGAAAGAAGGCACGGCAAGCGCCAAAGCCAGCCGCGTGGATTTTTCATTGAAATAAAACCTGGTACCTGCCGCCTTGCCTGCGCCCCTGCTTAACACTTCAGGGGTGCAGGTAGCCACCTAACAGTTGCAACAGAGAAAACACTTCACTATTCCCGGATATTTTTCTCTGCTGTCAAGACTGGCGCATTCGCATTAATTGCGTATCATCTATCGCTCGTTGCACTCATATTTCATTCTGATCATTCATGCTGCCTTCAATCGAACAACGCCTCGCCGTCGAACTCGTCGCCAAACCAATACAAATCGCTGCTGCCGTCGCCCTGCTGGATGAAGGCGCCACTGTGCCTTTTATCGCCCGCTACCGCAAGGAAGTGACAGGCGGTCTCGACGATACGCAACTGCGCCTGCTGGAAGAACGCCTGCGCTACCTGCGCGAGCTGGAAGACCGCCGTGCTGCGATCATTTCTTCGATCGAAGAACAAAAGAAAATGACGCCGGAATTGCTGGATGCGATCACGCATGCGGAAGACAAGACCCGCCTCGAAGATTTATACCTGCCGTACAAACAGAAACGTCGCACCAAAGCGCAAATCGCAGTGGAAGCAGGTTTGACCCCATTGGCCGAAGCCTTGCTGGAAAACCCGACGCTGAATCCGGAAGAAGAAGCGGCCAAATACCTGAAGCCGGCCTTCACGGTGGAAGGCGTGGAAAATCCGGGCGTAGCCGACACCAAGGCCGCGCTCGATGGCGCGCGCCAGATCCTGATGGAACGCTTCGCCGAAGATGCCGGTTTGCTGCAAGCCTTGCGTGAATACCTGACCGAACATGGCATCGTTGAATCCAAAGTGGTCGAAGGCAAGGAAGATGCCGGCGCGAAGTTCGCCGATTACTTCGATTACTCCGAAACCATAGCTACCATCCCGTCGCACCGCGCACTGGCGATGTTCCGTGGTCGCCGCGAAGAGATGCTGAACGTTAATTTGCGTCTCGACAGCGAAGAAGAAAAACCGAAATGGGATGCGCCGCACAATCCATGCGAAGGTCGTATCGCATCGCGCTTTGGCATCAGCAACCAGGGGCGTCCTGCTGACAAATGGTTATTCGATACCGTACGCTGGACCTGGCGCGTCAAAGTCTTCATGCATCTGGAAACAGAGCTGATGACCAATCTGCGTGAGAAAGCAGAAGTCGAGGCGATCAATGTCTTTGCACTGAACCTGAAAGCCCTGTTGCTGGCAGCACCAGCCGGACCACGCGCCACCATGGGCCTGGATCCCGGCCTGCGTACCGGCGTCAAGGTTGCCGTTGTTGACGCTACCGGCAAGGTAGTCGATACCGCCACCGTTTATCCGCATCAACCGCGTAATGACTGGGACGGCACGCTGCATACACTGGCGCAGCTGGCGGAAAAACACAAAGTCGCGCTGATCTCCATCGGCAACGGTACCGCTTCGCGTGAAACCGACAAGCTGGCGCAAGACCTGATCAAGATGCGCCCTGAACTGAAACTGACCAAAATCGTGGTGTCGGAAGCCGGTGCTTCGGTCTACTCGGCATCCGAATTCGCATCGCGCGAATTGCCGGATATGGATGTCTCGATCCGCGGCGCAGTATCCATCGCCCGTCGCCTGCAGGATCCGTTGGCGGAACTGGTGAAGATCGATCCAAAGTCTATCGGCGTCGGCCAATACCAGCATGATGTCGGCCAGACCCAGTTGGCACGCTCGCTGGACGCCGTGGTTGAAGATTGCGTGAATGCCGTTGGTGTAGACGTCAACACCGCTTCCGCGCCGCTGCTGGCCCGCGTATCCGGCCTGAATAACAGCGTCGCGCAAAGCATCGTCAGCTATCGCGACCTGAAAGGCATGTTTACCTCACGTGCCGACCTGCGCGCAGTGCCACGCCTGGGCGACAAGACATTTGAACAGGCAGCGGGATTCCTGCGCGTGATGGCAGGTGACAATCCGCTGGATGCATCGGCGGTCCACCCGGAATCCTATCCACTGGTCGAAAAAATCCTGGCTGATATCAAAAAAGATGTGAAAAGCATCATCGGCGATGAAAAGGTCTTGAAATCACTGAGCCCGGCCAAATACGCGGATGAAAAATTCGGTATCCCGACGATTACCGATATCCTGAAAGAATTGGAAAAACCAGGCCGCGATCCGCGTCCGGAATTCACCACCGCCACCTTCAAGGATGGCGTCGAAGAAATCAGGGATTTGCGCCCGGACATGATCCTCGAAGGCGTGGTCACCAACGTCGCCGCCTTCGGTGCGTTTGTCGACATCGGCGTGCATCAGGATGGCCTGGTACATATTTCCGCCCTGTCCAACACCTTCGTCAAAGACCCGCACACCGTGGTCAAGGCCGGACAAGTTGTCAAAGTGAAAGTACTGGAAGTCGATGAAAAGCGTAAACGTATCGCTTTGACAATGCGTTTATCGGACTCGACACCAGTCGCTGGCAGCAAACCAGAGCAGCGCGGTGACCGCAATGACAGCCGTCGCCTCTCGCAGCACCAAAACCAGCAGAGCCGCCAGCCGGAAACCAGCAGCGCAATGGCGGCGGCATTCGCCAAACTGAAGGGATAAGCAGCAAGATTCCGCGGATTTTCTTATAATGTCAGATTAACCCATAGTGAGGCAGCAATGAGCGACGACGTACAATCCTGGATCAAGGAAACCGTAAGCCAAAATCCAGTCGTTTTATTCATGAAAGGCACGGCACAATTTCCACAGTGCGGCTTTTCCGGCAAGGCAATCCAGTTGCTGAAAGAAAGTGGCGTGCAGGATCTGGTCACGGTCAACGTGCTGGACGATGCTGAAGTACGCCAGGGCATCAAGGACTTTTCGCAATGGCCAACCGTACCGCAGCTGTACGTGAAAGGCGAATTCATCGGCGGCTCCGACATCATGAACGAGATGTTTGAATCCGGCGAACTGCAAGCATTGCTGAAAGCCTGAAGTGACAGCGTCTGCTGACGCTACTCCGACGCTGCACCGGAAGCGATTGATTATCGCCATCACCGGTGCCACCGGCGTCATCTATGGCATACGCCTGCTGCAAGTACTACGCGATATCGCGGGTGTGGAAACACACCTGCTGATATCCGAAGCAGGTGTGCTGAACCTCCATCAAGAACTCGATATGAAGCGCAAGGATGTGGAAGCGCTGGCCGATGTCGTGCACAACGTGCGCGATGTGGGCGCTGCCATTGCGAGTGGTTCTTTCCAATCCGACGGCATGATCATTGCGCCCTGCTCGATGAAGACGCTGGCGGCAGTGGCGCACGGCTTTTCCGACAACCTGATTTCCCGTGCCGCCGACGTGGTGCTGAAAGAGCGTCGCCGCCTGGTCCTGATGGTGCGTGAAACGCCGTTCAATCTCGCGCACCTGCGCAATATGACAGCTGTCACCGAAATGGGCGGCATCATCTTCCCGCCGCTACCCGGCTTTTATCACCGCCCTGCATCGATAGCAGAGATGGTCGACCACACGACAGGACGCGTACTGGATTTGTTTGATATCCAGCACAGCCTGACGCCGCGCTGGAATGGTTTGAAAGACTAGATCTCTGCTACAGACCTAGTTCGCCAGGCGACGCTTGCCATCCTGGTAGGTGTAGATAGAAATTGTCGGATTCTTGATCTCACCCCGCGCATCGAACTGGACGTTCGACATGACCCCGGCAAAATGCACCTTGGCCATCGCCGGCAAGTATTTTTGCGGCTCTACGCTATTGGCAGCCTGCATCGCTTTCGCGACTGCCAGCACAGCGTCGTAGGAATACGGGCCATGCATCTGGAACTGGCCCGGGAATTTATCGTCATAGCGCTTCTTCCACGCACGGCTGGCCGCGGTACGATCGAGTGCGATGCCGCTATGCGCACACACGAGATTGTCTTGTATCTTCATGCCTTCGGTGCGCTGCTCCATGCCCTGCGTACAGATGCCGTCACCGCCGATAAACTTCTGCCGCGTCAGGCCCAGCTGTTCCATTTGTCGCAGCATCGCACTGCCTTGCGGGTCCATGCCACCGAAGAAAATACCATCCGGATTGCGTCCCTTGATAGCGGTCAGGATCGCACTGAAATCGACCGCCTTGTCATTGGTGTATTGCTGGGTGACGACAGTCACCGGCGTGTTGCGCAGAGCGGTCCGGAACGCATCGGCCAGCCCCTGGCCATAAGCACTGCGATCATCCACCACCGCTATTGTTTTCAGCTTCAGTACATTCACCGTATAAGCAGCGAGGGCCTGCGCCAGCGTGCTGTCATTCGCCAGCATGCGGAACGTGGTGTTGTATGCAGACTTGGTCAGCTCGGGGCTGGTGGCGGATGGCGACAGGTTGGGCAAGCCGCACTGATGGTAAATCCGCGCAGCCGGGATCGCAGTACCGGAATTGGTATGCCCTATCACCGCATTCACGTGCAAATCGCAAAAGCGTTGCGCAACGGCCGCGCCTTGCTTGGGATCTGCGGCGTCGTCTTCGGACAACAACTCAAAACGCAGTTGCTTGCCACCGACGACGATTTTCTTTTCATTCAATTCATCCACCGCCAGGCGCGCGCCATTCTGGCTATCCTTGCCGTAAAACGCTTGCGGTCCGGTTAGTGGTGCAGCCAGGCCTATTTTGACGGTCTGCACGTCCTGTGCATGAACCAGCGCAGCAGCACAAAACAACATGGTGGAGATGATGAGCGAACTTGATTTCATGAGTACTGAAAGAGAAATATGAAATGAATAGCCCCATTCTATCCGCAGATAGGGCCGGGACTGAACCTATGCAAGACTACCGGGCATGGATGAAAAGCGAACATATAAGAAAAAACCCCTCATAGCGAAGCTATAAGGGGTTTTTATTTGGTGCCGACTGCCGGTTTCGAACTGGCCACCTGATGATTACAAATCAACTGCTCTACCAAATGAGCTAAGTCGGCTAAACTTTTTGCAGAGCAGTATTATACTCTATTTGATACGGGTAAGGGTAGGTCTTCCACCTTTTTTCGGTGGATCAGGCTCATCCGAACCATCGTCGTCATTTTTCTCGTGTGGAGCCGTCGGTACCGACGTCAATGCAGGCGCAGCATGTACTGGTGCCGCCTCTTCCACGTCGGTGTCTTCAACTTCTTCCCCAGCTTCTTCCACCGCATCTTTATTTGTGGCTTCAAACGCCATGCCCTGCCCGTTTTCACGCGCATAGATGGCCACCACATTATCGACCGGGACCGAGATATCACGGGAAACGCCGCCGAAACGTGCGCTGAAGCGGATCAAATCATTTTCCATCTTCAGGCCGCTGGTCGCGCTGAAGCTGATGTTCAGGACAATCTCGCCGTTCTTGACGAACTCCATCGGCACACGTGTGGCACCGTCTACTACGGCAGCCATGTATGGGGTATAGCCGTTATCGGTACACCATTCGTAAATGGCGCGCAGTAAATAAGGTTTGGTTGAAGTTTCAGACATGATGGCGATCAGCTCTACACGGCTAAAAAGTGTGCCACGAAACCCCGGCAATGTCGTTGATTGAAATATAAGCTTTCATACAAGGACATTACCGGAACCTCACAGCGCAGTTTTTTAACGGCGCATGACCTTTTCAGAAGGCGTCAATGCTTCGATATAGGCCGGACGCGAGAAGATGCGTTCAGCGTATTTCATCAGCGGTGCAGCGGTTTTCGACAATTCGATGCCGTAATGATCCAGACGCCACAACAACGGTGCAATCGCCACGTCCAGCATCGAGAATTCATCGCCCAGCATGTATTTGTTCTTCAGGAACAGTGGAGCCAGCGTCGTCAGGCGGTCACGGATTTCATTCCGTGCTTTTTCCTGGACTTTTTCACCGCTGCGACCCTTGTCGTTTTCCAGCGTGTGTACGTGGATGAACAATTCTTTTTCAAAATTGAAGAGCATCAGGCGCGCACGCGCGCGCATCAATGGGTCTGCCGGCATCAATTGCGGATGCGGGAAGCGTTCATCAATGTATTCGTTGATGATGTTCGATTCATACAAAATCAAGTCGCGCTCAACCAGGATAGGCACCTGGCCGTACGGATTCATGGTCGAAATATCTTCCGGCTTGTTGAACAAATCTACATCGCGAACTTCGAAGTCCATGCCTTTTTCAAACAGAACCAGGCGGCAACGTTGGGAGAATGGGCAGGTTGTACCCGAATAGAGAACCATCATTTTTATAGTTCCTTAGAAACAAAAGGGTGAGACCCGTTACGGCTCACCCTAAAACAAACCCCGCAAACTGCGGGCAAGAAAATTACTTGATGTCTTTCCAATAGGAAGCATTCAAGCGCCAGGTGATCACAATAAATACACCCAGGAACAGCAATACCCAAACGCCCAGGCGTTTACGGGTATTTTGCGCCGGTTCGGCCATCCAGGTCATGAATGACACCAAATCGGCAACAGCTTTGTCGTACTCCAATGGGGTCAGCAGACCCGGAGTCACTTGTTCAAAGCCGGCAAACTTGTGCACGACCTTGCTAGCGTCGTGCGGATCTTTTTCATCTACAAACTTGGCGTCGCGTATGCCTTGCAACTCCCACAACACATGCGGCATACCAACGTTAGGGAACACCATATTGTTCCAGCCGGTGGCCCGTGTGTCGTCCTTGTAGTACGAACGCAGGTAAGTATACAACCAGTCGGCACCTGTGCCTGCGCCGGATGCTTTGGCACGGGCGATGACGGACAGGTCAGGCGGAACTGCACCGAACCAGTTTTTCGCATCTTTCGGTGCCATTGCAATGGTCATCATGCCGCCGACCTTGTCCGACGTGAAGAGCAGATTGTTTTTGATCTGTTCTTCGGTCAGGCCGAGGTCTTGCAGCTTGTTGTAGCGCAGCGATGAAGCAGCATGGCAGCTCAGGCAATAGTTCACGAACAGGCGTGCACCGTTTTGCAGTGCTGCGAGGTCCTTGGTACGGTCAGGAGCGTGGTCCAGCGGGAAATCGCTTTCCGAAGCCAGCACCAGGCCTGGCAAGAGCACCAGAGACGCAATCAGTTTTTTCAGCAATGTCATGATTCTGTTATCCCTTGGCTTAGTGCGGATGGAAAACAACACGATCCGGTACAGGCTTGAAGGTACCCATGGCGCTCCACCAAGGCATCAGGAGGAAGAAGCCAAAGTAGACGAAGGTACCGAACTGTGCGATTGCAGTACCGATTGCGGTCGGCGGCTGCACACCCAGATAACCGAGAACGACAAAAGCAATGCCAAATACGATGTACACGTATTTGTGCCAGCTAGGACGATAACGAATCGACTTGACCGGCGATACGTCCAGCCATGGCAGGCCAAACATGATCATGACGGACACGCCCATCAGCACGACACCCCAGAATTTTGCATCGAAGACGAACATGCCGGCGATTGCAGCCAGGCCGATTACGGCAGCGGCGATCTTGAACTTGCTGGCAAGACGGGTCTTCAGGATGATCAGCGCAACATATGCCGCGACGCCTGCCGCCAGCCAGATCATGAAGTCTGAAGTAGTGGCACGCAGGATCGAATAGAACGGCGTGAAGTACCAGACCGGAGCGATATGCGGCGGCGTCTTCAGCGGATCAGCCGGGATGAAGTTGTTGTACTCGAGGAAGTAACCACCCATTTCCGGCGCGAAGAACACCACTGCGGTGAACACGAACAGGAAGATCGTCACGATGAAAATATCGTGTACCGAGTAGTAAGGATGGAAAGGGATGCCGTCCAGCGGAACACCTTTTTCATCGACTTTTTCCTTGATTTCAACGCCATCCGGGTTGCTCGAACCCACTTCATGCAAGGCGACGATATGCGCAACTACCAGGCCGATCAGGACCAGCGGGATTGCGATCACGTGGAACGCAAAGAAGCGGTTCAGGGTAGCGTCGGACACCACGTAATCGCCACGAATCCACAGCGACAGGTCAGGACCGATGAATGGAATCGCACCGAACAGGTTCACGATAACTTGTGCGCCCCAGTACGACATCTGGCCCCATGGCAGCAGGTAGCCGAAGAAGGCTTCCGCCATCAGGCACAGGAAGATCGCGACGCCGAACAGCCAGACCAGTTCACGCGGTTTGCGATACGAACCGTACAGCAGGCCACGCAACATATGGATATAAACCACGACGAAGAACGCCGAAGCGCCGGTCGAGTGCATATAGCGCACCAGCCAGCCCCAAGGCACATCGCGCATGATGTATTCCACCGAAGCAAACGCCAGGTTTGCGTCCGGTTTGTAATGCATCACGAGGAAAATACCGGTCACGATCTGGATCACCAGCACCAGCAGTGCGAGCGAGCCAAAAACGTAGAGGAAGTTGAAATTCTTTGGAGCGTAGTATTCGGAGAGATGGGCCTTCCAGGTCGATGACAGCGGGAAGCGGGCGTCGACCCAGTTCAGAGCCTTGTCAGCGATAGGTGCGTCGGCGGGGAGCTGCTTTTCGTGGAATGCCATGATTACGCCTCACCTTTCTCATCTTTACCGATGACCAGCTTGGTGTCGCCTTCGAACATATACGGCGGAACCTGCAAATTGTCTGGCGAAGGTTTATTTTTATAAACGCGGCCGGCCAGATCGAAGGTCGAACCGTGGCATGGGCAAAGGAAGCCGCCGTGCCAGTCGTCAGGCAGCGATGGCTGGGCACCGGTCTGCAACTTGGCGGTCGGCGAGCAACCCAGATGAGGACAGATACCGACCACGACCAACAGGTCCTTTTGTCGGGAACGCCATTCATTCATGGCGTATTCCGGGGTGGTAGAGAACTGCGTACGGGCAGATTCAGGATCCGCCAACTCACCGTCGGATTTACCTAAAGCGGCCACCTGTTCCGGTGTGCGCTTCATGATCCAGACGGGATTACCGCGCCATTCGACAGTTTTTATCTCACCCGGAGTGAGGCTAGAAATATCGACTTCAACAGGCGCACCAGCGGCTTTTGCGCGCTCCGATGGCTGAAACGTAGAGACTAATACTCCAGTTGTGGCTAAGCCAGCTACGCCACCCGCCGCACATGTGGCGACGAGCAAGCCTCGCCGACCGGAATCGACCTGCTTTTCGTTACTCATACCAACCCCAATCAGTCAAAATGCGAAATCTGTACGAAACTTCTAGCAACCTTAGATTATAACGGAGCCAACGTTTGTTTTAAAGCAAATAGACATGCTTCATTTAATTTTGCGGAACTTTTGAGCAATACGGCAACACGCAATTATTTTTTAATTATTTATTTGCGACGCATTATCCATCGAAAATGACAAAAATTGAGGAAATTTAATTTGACGTTTTTTGCGCCTAAAACTAGGATACGTTGGCGCATTGCATTTTTACAAACAAGTTAAACGGAGGATTGCCATGGGCATGATGCAGGAATTCAAGGAATTTGCGGTCAAGGGTAACGTGGTCGATTTGGCCGTCGCAGTCATTGTGGGCGCGGCATTCGGCAAGATCGTCGATTCGCTGGTACAGGATGTCATCATGCCGGTGGTCGGCAAGATTTTCGGCGGCCTGGACTTCAGCAATTACTACATTGCGCTCAATAATCAGGATCCCAACCTGACATTGGTAGAAGCAAAAAAACTGGGCGCGGTCCTCGCCTACGGCAATTTCATCACAATTGCGCTTAATTTCATCATTCTTGCCTTCATCATTTTCCAAATGGTACGTCTGCTGAACAAACTGAAGCGCACTGACCCACCTGCCCCGGAAGCACCGGCGGAAACTCCGGAAGATATCGCGCTCTTGCGTGAAATCCGCGACTCACTGAAAAAATAAACAAAAAGGCCGCCCATACAGGCGGCCTTTTTTATTCGTCGCAACAAACGCCCGGCAAGTCCTAGCGCTTGGATTTCAATTGATCCATCTGCAATAAACCACGGCGATTCGCTTCATACACGGCCTCGCCACGCGAATGCACAGATAATTTATCGTAGATATTTTTGATGTGTGTTTGTATCGTACCAACGGACAGCGATAACTGCCTTGCGACTTCGCCATAACTGTCGCCGCGCGCAATCAGGTCCAGGATGGTTGATTCGCGCTTGGTCAGCGCGACCTGCTCGGCAGCGGCCGCATCATTCACCGCATCGGGCGCTTTCTTGCCATCACGCACCCGGCCCAACACCTTGCGCGCTATCGTCGGGCTGATCGGCGAACCGCCCGCGTGCAAATCCAGCAAGGCGCGAACGATATCGAGGCGATCTGCATCTTTCAGTACATAACCGGAAGCGCCGGCTTCTATGCTGTCGAGCACATTGTCCTGATCGCTGGAAGTAGTGATGACCATGATATTGCAGGCGGGATAGCGATGCGCGCAGTAACGGATGATGTCTATGCCGGAACCATCCGGCAAACCCAGGTCGACCAGCAAGAGCTCAACCGTTTGCTGTTCCAGCCAGCTCAACGCGGACTTCACATCGCTGAGTGCATCGAGCAATTTCAGTGACGGCTCTTTCTCGATTGCAAGACTCAAGGTACGGCGCGTCAACGCGTCATCCTCGACGACTAGAACTGTAATCGGCCCATCGGCTACCGGTTCCTGCATTGATCCGTACTCCTCTCCGTACCCGACACGCGAACAAAAACGCGCCTGTATTTTTTGCCAATATTTGTAGTTATACCATAGTCGCAAATTGCCATGCAGCATGATTACGCAAGACATGCATATATGTCTGCAATCATGTTCTGGAAATGCCTTAGACAGGGTTATCGATGTCGATAAAATAGTGCCGGAGATCGAAGCTGCGCGCGACATGCTCACCCAAAGCCTGTACGCCGTAGCGCTCAGTTGCATGATGACCACAGGCAAGATAGGCGACGCCGCTTTCACGCGCCAGGTGCACGGTGGGTTCGGATATTTCACCACTCAAATAAACTTGCGCGCCGGCAGCTATCGCATCCCCAAGGAAGCCTTGGGCCGCACCGGTACACCAACCTATCGCGCCCAGCTTCTGCGCCGGGTCCCCGATCAGCAAAGGTTTACGCTGCAAACTTTTTTCGATTTCCTGCGCCAGTTCGCCGACTGTGGCCACCGCAGGATTCGTGCTCCTGCCCAACCAACCCAAATCATCTTCAGCAAAACGTGATTCGGCTTGCAAGCCGAGTCGTGCGGCCAGTTGTGCGTTGTTGCCGAACTCCGCATGCATATCCAGCGGCAGGTGATAAGCGAATAAATTTACATCGTGCGTCAGCAATGTTTTCAGGCGTTGATGCTTTTGCCCGATCACGCGCATATCCTCGCCACGCCAAAAGTAACCGTGATGTACGAGGATGGCGTCCGCATCTTTTTCCAGCGCAGCCTCCAGCAATGCCATGCTGGCGGTGACACCGCTGACCAGTGTTTTAATTTGCCTGCGCCCTTCGACTTGCAAGCCGTTTGGGCAAAAATCGCGAAAACGGGTAATATCAAGCGTTCTCGCTAGATATTTGGCAAGTTCATCCCTATCTATCATTCCCTGACCCATTTTTCCTACCTTTTATGCGACGTCTTTGGCTGTTGTTTGCGCAAACCGTAACCGTCGGTTTGGCAATTTTATTCATTGTAACGACCTTGAAGCCCGAATGGGCGAGCGGCGTACTGGGCGGCGCGCAAAAGGTGCGCAGCTCGACTTCGGTGGCGATGCTGGAAGCGCCGCCAAATACGGCGCCGACCCAGGGTTCGTTCCGTGATGCGGCCAAAGTGGCAATGCCGTCGGTGGTGAATATCTTCACCAGTAAAACCGCGACGCCATCGCAGAACCCATTCATGGATGATCCGTTCTTCCGGAAGTTCTTCGGTGACCGCTTCGATGAGCAACAGGAAAAACAAGTCAGCCTCGGCTCCGGCGTCATCGTCAGTGCAGAGGGTTATATCCTCACGAATAATCACGTAGTTGAGGCGGCGGATGAAATTGAAGTCGCGCTGACCGATGGCCGCAAAGCGATTGCAAAAGTCGTCGGTTCCGATCCGGAAACCGACCTCGCCGTCATCAAAATCAATCTGGATAACCTGCCTGCGATCACACTGGGCCGGGTGGAAGAAGCCCGTGTCGGCGACGTCGTACTGGCAATCGGCAATCCTTTCGGTGTCGGCCAAACCGTGACCATGGGCATCATCTCGGCACTCGGACGTAACCATCTCGGCATCCTCGATGCGTTTGAAAACTTCATCCAGACCGACGCCGCGATCAATCCCGGCAATTCCGGTGGCGCCCTGATCGATGCCAACGGCAACCTGCTTGGCATCAATACCGCGATCTATTCACGTAGCGGCGGTTCGCTGGGCATAGGCTTCGCGATTCCGGTGACAACCGTCAAATCGGTGATGGATGCCATCATCAAGAATGGCCACGTCATACGTGGCTATATTGGCGTCGAGCCGCAGGACATCACACCTGAGCTGGCGGAAAGCTTTGGCCTGAAGAAAAGCACGGGGGCGATCATCGCCGGGGTATTGAAGGGTGGCCCGGCCGATAAAGCCGGCATGCAACCTGGCGACATCCTGGTTTCGGTAGAAGGCAAGGCCATCACCGATATGGCGGACATGCTGAACCAGATCGCGCAACTGTCGCCGGGCACCAAGGCCAAGGTGGTAGTACTGCGACGCAATCAGGAAAACACTTTGAACATCACTGTCGGCATGCGCCCGAAAGCACCACCGCGCGCCGAGGAATAACAGGTAATACATCCATGCACATACGCGATCTCACCCAATTTTTAGCGGAGCTGTCCGAGAACAATAATCGCGCATGGTTCGTCATGAACAAGCCGCGCTACGATATCCTGCGCGCGGAATTCCTCGAACTGGTGACGGCATTGATTGCAGACATCAGCAAATTCGATCCTGCGGTAGCCGGCTGCAATCCCAAGAAAGCGCTGTTCCGCATCAATCGCGACATGCGCTTTTCAAAGGAAAAGATCCCCTACAAAACGCATTTCTCCGCAGCCATCAATGCGAACGGTTTGAAGAAACCAAGCCAGGGTGGTGGCCCGACTTACTACTTCCATATCAATGAAACCGGCACCCTGCTGCTTGCCGCCGGAGAATGGATGCCACCATCCGAACGCCTGCGCGCAATCCGCCAGCACGTGATCGACGACGCAGCGGGATTTTCCAAACTGTTGAAAAACAAGAAGTTGAAAGAGACTTACGGCGATTTACAGCAGGAAGGTAAGTTGACACGTCCGCCGAAAGGCTTCGATGCCGATGTGCCACATCTGGAATACATCAAGCTGAAGAATTTTATTGTATGGCGCGAAATCGAGGTCAGGAAAGTCGCCGACCTCGGAAAAACACTGGCGTCGGACTTCAAGGATGCTTATCCGCTCGTGACCTGGATGCGCCAGGCCTGATTAAATCGATTCGGATTCTTTTGGCGCCTGCGTGATCTTCACGAACATCGGCGCCAGCAACAGGCCGACTTCATACAGCAGGCATAAAGGCACCGCCAGCAAGAGCTGGCTCATCACGTCCGGTGGCGTGACAACGGCGGCTATCACAAAGGCACCGACGATCACATAAGGACGTATCTGTTTCAGTTTTTCGACTGACACCAAACCCATGCGCACCAGCACGATCACGATGACCGGCACTTCGAAGGTCAGGCCGAAGGCGATAAACATCGTCATGACAAAACCGAAATAGCTATCAATATCCGGTGCCACTGAAATCGACTTCGGCGCAAAGTTATTGATGAAGTGGAAGATCACACCGAACACGAAGAAGTAACAGAAGGCGACGCCAACCACAAACAAAGCCGAGGAAGACACCACCAGTGGCGCAATCAGCTTCTTTTCATGCGTATACAGCCCGGGTGCGATAAAAGCCCACAATTGGTATAAGACCCACGGCAGCGAGATCAGGAAGGCCACCAGCATCGTCACCTTCACCGGGATCAGGAACGGCGTGATGACGCCGGTCGCAATCATTTTGCTGCCTTCCGGCAGTGCCAGCATCATCGGACGTGCCAGCAGGTCGTAAATATCGCCGGCCCAAGGCATCAGGCACAGGAAGATCACGATCACCACGATAGAGGCTTTCATCAGCCTGCTACGCAGTTCGATCAAATGCGAAATGAATGAGTCTTCGGTACCAGTCATGTTCTTTTCTTCATTCATTATGGCGCGACGGCAATCATCTCAGGTATTCGACCATAGGACAGTGACTTATAAAACGGCGCGCGACCCGGCGCCATTAAGCTGCGCAACTGTTCCATCAATGGAAAAATGGTGAAGATTTGCGGGCGTGGGCAGGCGTATGTTTCGCCATGCGGGCGGCACCGGAAATGACACGCGATTTTTGGCCGCTTTGACGCTTGTACCAGGATGGAATGGCCGAGGTATGTGCCAATTTCTTTTTGCGGAAATTCTTTGATTTGGCCGCGGCTTCATCGTAGGTCGGCGGCTCCATCAAGGGATTGAGCTCCATATCCGCACTTGAATCGTCCCAGGCTGAGTTCAGGGAACTCTCGGCTTGCGAGACACCTTCCGAAATCGAACGCTGGACATCACTCGCAGCCGACTGCACGTCCTGGTGCATCTTGCGCAGCTCATCGAGTTCCATCTCGCGACTCACTTCGGATTTGACATCATTGATGTAGCGTTGCGCACGGCCGAACAAAGTACCGGCCATACGCGCCACTTTCGGCAACTTTTCCGGTCCGATGAAAACCAGTGCCGCAACACCAATGATCGCAAGCTTGGAAAAGGCGATATCGATCATACGATTGGCGATAGGCTGAACATAGTGTGTGCAGGCTCAGGCCGGATGGCCACCCCTGCCCACAAGATGATCAGCTGTTCGACTTCTCTTTCACTTCAACATCGACGGTGCCTTTGTCGGCAACCTGCGATGGCGCAGCGTTCTGGGCGGCAGGCTTGTCGTCCTCGCCTTTCATGCCGTCTTTAAAACCTTTAACGGCTTTACCGACGTCCGAACCCATATTGCCAAGTTTTTTGGTGCCGAATACCAGCATCACGATGACCAGTACAATCAACCAGTGCCAGATGCTAAATGAACCCATCATTTTCTCCTTGTTAAGCGTCGCCGCCCTGTTTCTATGTTTCTAGAATTATTGTTTTAAGCCAGTGACCTGCGCCATGGACGCGGCCCACCCAGCACATGCATATGCAGATGGTACACCTCTTGCCCACCATCCGGCCCGATATTGAACAGCGTCTTAAAACCACCGCTGCCCACACCATCGCCATTCGCGCTGTAACCCACGCCTTGCTCTTGTGCCAGCTTGGGCGCGAGCAAGGATATTTTACCCAACAATGCAGCCTCATCGACGGTGCAATCAGCCAATGTTGCGACATGCTTTTTTGGAATGATCAGGAAATGGACCGGTGCTGCGGGATTGATATCGTTGAATGCGAGCAAATCGTCGTCTTCATAAATAATCTGTGCAGGAATTTGTTTCGCGGCAATTTTACAAAAAATACAATTATCCAAATGAAACTCCATCGTGGTTGGTTCTCAACGCCAGCGTATCAGATGTGGTGATAATTAGTCCGCTTTGCGCGCAGCTTTTTCTTCAATGCCGGAAATACCTTCGCGGCGCGCCAGCTCATTGAGCACATCCTGTGGCGTCAAATCGAACTGCGCCAGCAAGACGGCGGAATGAAACCAGAGATCGGCACACTCGTACAAGACCTTGGACTTGTCGGCACCGGCACGCGCATCCTTGGCCGCCATCACCAGCTCGGTCGCTTCTTCGCCGATTTTTTTCAAAATCGCGTCGTCACCCTTGCTGAACAGGCGTGCCACATACGACTTATCAGGATCGCCGCCATTCGCCGGCTTGCGCGATTCGATCACGGCCGCCAGGCGCTTCAGTGTTTCACTCATGCGACTCCGCCTTTATTTGTATATCGTTTCCGGATTTTTCAGCACAGGCTCTACGGTTTCCCAGTCGCCGTCTTTGGCGCCGCCTTCAAACTTCTGGAAGAAGCAGGAATGGCGTCCTGTATGGCAGGCGATCTTGCCGACTTGCTCAACCTTGAGCAAGACCACGTCTTCATCGCAGTCGAGCCGTACTTCATGTACTTTTTGCGTGTGGCCGGACTCTTCGCCCTTGTGCCACAGCTTTTTGCGCGAACGGCTCCAGTAAATCGCTTCGCCGGTTTCTATGGTTTTGGCCAACGCGTCACGATTCATCCACGCAAACATCAGCACGTCGTTCGTACCGACTTCCTGTGCGATGACCGGCACCAGGCCGTGCTCGTCCCACTTCACCTTATTCAGCCATTTTGCATTGCTGCTCATACCAACCTCATTGGAATACCTTGATCTGACATGAAACGCTTGGCTTCCTGCACCGTGTGCTGACCGTAATGGAAGATACTGGCCGCCAGCACTGCATCGGCACGGCCGACCTTGACGCCATCCGCCAGGTCCTGCAAACCGCCGACACCACCGGACGCAATCACCGGGATGCTGATCGCATCCGAGACCGAACGCGTCAGGTCCAGGTCGAAACCTATCTTGGTGCCGTCGCGATCCATGCTGGTCAGCAGGATTTCACCGGCGCCCAGGTTTTGCATTTTCTTGGCCCATTCGACCGCATCCAGGCCGGTAGCCTTGCGGCCGCCATGCGTGAACACTTCCCAGCGGCCATCGGATGCCTTCTTCGCATCGATAGCCACCACTATGCATTGGGAGCCGTACTTCTGCGATGCATCGAATACCAGTTGCGGATTGCTGATGGCGGAACTGTTGATGCCGACCTTGTCTGCGCCCGCATTCAGCAAACGCCGCACATCGTCGACCGCGCGCACACCACCACCTACCGTCAATGGAATAAATACCTGCGAAGCAACCTCTTCGATAATGTCGAGGATCAGGTCACGCCCATCCGAGGTCGCCGTAATGTCGAGAAAAGTGATCTCGTCCGCGCCTTGCGCGTCATAACGGCGCGCGATTTCAACCGGATCACCGGCATCGCGCAGCTCGAGGAAATTGACACCCTTGACGACGCGGCCGGCGGTCACATCGAGGCAAGGGATGATACGTTTTGCCAGTGTCATGCGTCCGCTTCCGGTGCTTCATCGGTCAATTCATCGGCACGGTCCTGCGCCGAACGCAGATCCAGCGTGCCTTCATAAATCGAACGACCGCAAATCACGCCTTCGATGCCTTCATCCTGTACCGCGCACAGTGCTTCCACATCCTTGATGTTGTGCACGCCGCCGGAAGCGATGACAGGAATCGTCATGCTTTGCGCCAGTTTGACGGTAGCTTCGATATTCACGCCACCCATCATGCCGTCGCGGCCGATATCGGTGTAGATGATGGATTCACAGCCGTAATCTTCGAATTTCTTCGCCAGGTCTATCACTTCATGACCACTCAGCTTGCTCCAGCCATCGGTGGCAACCTTGCCATCCTTGGCATCGAGGCCAACGATGATCTGACCCGGGAAGGCGCTGCAGGCATCGTGCAGGAAGCCCGGGTTCTTGACCGCTGCGGTACCGATGATGATGTAACTCAGGCCATCGTCGAGATAGCGTTCGATGGTGTCGAGGTCACGGATCCCGCCGCCAAGTTGCACCGGGATTTCTTCTATACCGTTTTTTTCCGCGTATTCGCGTACGGCCTGCAGGATCGATTTGACCGCCGACTCATTCTTCGGCTTGCCGGCAAATGCGCCGTTCAAATCAACCAGATGCAGACGACGCGCACCTTGCAATAACCAGTGACGCGCCATTTCGGCAGGGTCTTCGGAAAATACAGTGGCTTGGTCCATATCGCCTTGTTTCAGGCGAACGCAGTGACCGTCTTTGAGATCGATGGCAGGTATGAGCAGCATGGATACGTTAGCAGTGTGAGGTTGTAAGTAGAAAAGAAAGCGATAGTGGATAAGGCTTACGGATTCCAGTGAACAAAATTCTTGTACAGCTGCAGCCCGGCCGTGGCACTTTTTTCCGGATGGAACTGCGTCGCAAAGATGTTATCGCGTGCAATCGCGCTGCAAAACGGCGCGCCATAGGGTGTTTCACCTACCATGTGGGCGATATTTGCAGGGACGGCGTAATAACTATGCACGAAATAGAAGTAGCTGTCGTCAGCAATCTGATCCCACAACGGATGTGACTGCGCCTGACGCACGCGGTTCCAACCCATTTGCGGGACTTTAAAACGGGAGCCATCTTCCTGCAATTGCTGGTCGAGGCGGAATTTGATGACCTTGCCGGGGAACAAGCCGAGGCCGGCGGTATCACCTTCTTCACTCCAGTCAAACATCAGTTGCTCACCGACACAGACGCCGAATAAAGGTTTGTTACGGGCGGCATCGAGCAAGGCTTCCTGCAAACCCGACTCCTGCAGCGAACGCATGCAATCCGGGATGGCACCCTGCCCCGGCAGGACCAGGCGGTCAGCCGTATGGATGTCATTGAGCTCGCCCGAAATGCGGACATCCGCTTCCGGCGCCACTTTACGCAAAGCCTGGGCGACCGAGCGCAGATTGCCCACGCCGTAATCCACTACAACAATTTTGTTCATACCGGTTGATTCAGATTTCAGTGTATTGAAATTCTCTTGCAGGCCGCGAGCAGCTTACAGGCTGCCTTTGGTCGATGGAATCGTACCAACGGAACGCGGATCCAGTTCAGCCGCCATGCGCAATGCACGGCCGAAGGCCTTGAATACGGTTTCGCACTGATGGTGGGCATTCGCGCCACGCAAATTATCGATATGCAAAGATACCAGCGCGTGATTGACGAAGCCCTGGAAGAATTCGTGTGTCAGATCGACATCAAAAGTGCCTATCATCGAACGGGTGAAGGGGACATGGAATTCCAGTCCTGGCCGACCCGAGAAGTCGATGACGACGCGCGACAATGCTTCGTCCAGCGGCACATAGGAATGACCGTAACGGCGGATGCCTTTTTTGTCGCCGATCGCTTTGGCAAAAGCCTGGCCCAGCGTAATGCCGACGTCTTCCACCGTGTGGTGGGCATCGATATGCAGATCGCCTTTGGCTTCGATATCCAGATCGATCAGGCCGTGACGGGCAATCTGATCCAGCATATGGTCGAGGAAAGGCACGCCGGTGTTCAGTTTTTGCTGACCGGTACCATCGATATTGATCGCAACGCGGATTTGCGTCTCGTTGGTATTGCGCGTGATTTCTGCAGTGCGTGGCGTAGACATATTCAATTAACAACCAGTAATGACGAAGAAGGTAATGCTAGTACAGCATCGAGATATAAATCACTTTGCCACTTCAGAGGCAAAGCATGGCCAAGTTTATGGCAATACATGCATTTTACCCACATTTTCAACGAGGACTTTAGCTTCGGGCACCTGATTCGCCAGATACACGCCTTTTTAGCCCGGGAATCGCAGGAATCTGCATAAAAGCACCGACTCTTGGCAATTCCACATCGAAATTAATCAGATTTCTTCCGACGCTGATTTTTGCTCCTGCCCTGCCAACACCAGACTTGCCGTTTCTTCCTGCGGCGTCAGCAGCTGCAAACGCTTTTCTATCATCTCGCAATATTCGGCATTCAGCTCGAAACCAACGAAATGGCGGCCGCAACGTTTGGCCGCCGCTGCCGTAGTGCCACTACCCATGAAAGGGTCCAGTACGACGCCGCCGGGCGGACACGAAGCCTTCAACATGCGCTCGACCACTTCCAGCGGCTTCTGGGTAGGATGGTCGGCCCGCTCGCGGTGCTCTTTATGCAAGCGCGACACGCTCCAGACATCCTTCGGGTTGTAGCCCATCTCCAGCCATTTGGCACCAACGAAGATGGAACGTGAACGCGCCTTCTTCGTTTCAGCATCGTAAGGGATGCGCACCGCGTCCAGGTCGAAGTAATAATCCTTGGCCTTGGCAAAGAAACCGATGGTGTCATGCACCGACGAAAACTTGCGGGTACCGCCGCCCATGGAAGGCACACGCCGGTCCCAGATGATTTCATTCAGCATGGTCATGCGTTTCTTCAGCATGACGAAGACTTCCGGCGAATAACGCCAGGTCAGGAAAATATACAGGCTGCCATTCGCCTTGAGCTTGGGCAAAGCCGCATCTATCCACTGCTCCATCCAATGCAGGTAAGCATCGGCATCCAGCTTGTCGGAATCGTTGCCGTAATCCTTGCCCAATCCATACGGCGGGTCGGCAATGATCAGGTCGATCGCCGCATCGGGAATACGCGCCAGTCCAGCCAGCGCATCTTCACAGAATATGCGATCGCGCCAATCCGTCATGGCTGAGCCCGGAGCAATCTCATTTCAGCCGATATTCTGCAGAACGGGCATGGGCTTGCAAACCTTCGCCGTAGGCCAGTTCAGCGGCGACCTTGCCCAGCGTCTGCGCACCACCTTCACTGACTTGCAGCATGCTGGAACGCTTCTGGAAGTCATATACACCCAGCGGCGACGAAAAACGTGCGGTACGCGAAGTCGGCAACACATGGTTCGGACCGGCACAGTAATCACCGAGCGACTCGGAAGAGAAACGACCGAGGAACATCGCGCCGGCGTGGCGGATTTTATCGGCCCACTGCTGAGGATTCTCGGTCGAAATTTCCAGATGTTCCGCTGCGATCAGGTTGGCGATCTCGCACGCTTCATCCATATCACGCACTTTGATCATCGCACCGCGATTGGTCAGCGAAGTAGTGATCACATCCTTGCGTGGCATGTCCGCGAGTTGACGGTTGATACTGTCCGCCACCGCATCCAGATAAGCCGCGTCCGGGCAAATCAGGATGGATTGCGCCAGTTCGTCATGCTCGGCTTGCGAGAACAGGTCCATCGCAATCCAGTCGGGATTGGTGGTGCCGTCACATACCACCAGGATTTCCGATGGACCGGCAATCATATCGATACCAACGGTACCAAACACGCGGCGCTTGGCTGCCGCCACATAGGCATTGCCCGGGCCGACGATCTTGTCAACTTGCGGAATAGTCGCAGTACCGTAAGCCAGCGCAGCCACCGCCTGTGCGCCACCGATAGTAAATACGCGATCAACACCGGACATCGCAGCAGCGGCCAGCACCAGTTCATTCTGCACACCATTTGGCGTCGGTACCACCATGATGACTTCCTGCACACCGGCGACTTTGGCCGGGATCGCATTCATCAATACCGATGACGGATAAGCCGCCTTACCGCCCGGCACATAAATGCCGACGCGATCCAGCGGTGTCACTTTCTGGCCGAGGATAGTACCGTCCGCTTCGGTGTAGCTGAAGCCGTCAGAACCAATCTCGCTTTTTTGCCGTTCGTGATACGCACGCACGCGATCCGCTGCAGTCTGCAAGGCAGCGCGACGCACCGGCGATAATTGCGCCAATGCGGCTTGCAAATCGGCACTCTTGATTTCCAAAGCTTGCAAGCTGTCCGCCTCGACATGGTCGAACTGCTTGGTGTATTCCAGTACGGCGACATCGCCGCGTTTTTTCACATCTTCGAGGATGCGCAGCACTGCACGATCAATCGCCTCGTCTTCGCTGGCTTCGAAAGCCAGCACGTCAGCCAGTTGCTGGCGGAAGTCGGGATGGGTGGAATCAAATTTGCGTATCTGTATGGACATCATTTTTCTCAATCAAGCCATGTAGGAATCGTATCCTGTTGTTGCAACATCAAGACGAACGTTTCGATGCTTTTTCAAATGCTTCAAGTATAGGTTGCAGGCGCTCACGTTTCAGCTTCAGCGCAGCCTTATTGACAACCAGGCGCGAAGAGATATCCATAATGCGTTCCACTTCGACCAGATGGTTGGCGCGCAGGGTGCTGCCGGTACTGACCAGATCGACAATGGCATCCGCCAGGCCAACCAGGGGACCCAACTCCATCGAGCCATACAATTTGATCAGGTCGACGTGCACACCTTTTGCCGCGAAGTGCTCACGCGCAGTCTGTACATACTTGGTGACCACACGCAAACGCGCACCCTGTTGCACGGCGCTTTCATAATCAAAGCCATCCTTGACCGCGACCGACATGCGGCAATTCGCGATATTCAAGTCGATAGGCTGATACAAGCCTTCGCCGCCGTGCTCGAGCAAAACATCCTTGCCAGCCACGCCGAAATCAGCCGCACCGTATTGCACATAGGTCGGCACATCCGAGGCACGCACGATAATCACGCGCACATTTGCGTCATTGGTTTGCAGGATCAGCTTGCGCGAAGTTTCCGGATCTTCGGTGACCTTGATGCCGGCAGCTTCCAGCAAGGGCAAGGTTTCTTCAAAAATGCGGCCCTTGGAAAGCGCCAGCGTCAGTTGTTGGTTCTCTTGCGTCATCATTTCACTCGCTGTATATCTGCGCCAACGGCGGACAGTTTGACTTCCATACGATCGTAACCGCGATCCAGGTGATAAATGCGATCTATCAAGGTATCGCCTTCTGCTGCCAATGCAGCAATGACGAGCGAAGCCGAAGCGCGCAAATCCGTGGCCATGACTGGTGCACCCACCAGTTTATCCACGCCATTGATGATCGCAGTGTGACCTTCAATCGTAATCGCAGCACCAAGACGATTCATTTCCTGCACGTGCATGAAGCGGTTTTCAAAAATCGTTTCGATCACGCGGCTGCTGCCTTCTGCAACACAGTTCATGGCCATGAATTGCGCCTGCATGTCGGTCGGGAAACCCGGGTATTCAGTGGTACGGAAGCTGACTGCTTTCGGACGCGAAGCCATTTGCACACGTATCCAGTCGTCACCTGAAGTCAGGATCGCACCTGCTTCACGCAATTTATCGAAAGCCACATCCAGCGTATCGGTACGCGCATTACGCAAAGTGACGTCACCGCCAACAGTCGCAACTGCGCACATAAAGGTCGCCGTTTCGATACGGTCAGCGATCACTGCATGGCTCGCGCCGTGCAGGCTTTCCACACCCTGTATCACCAGACGATCCGTGCCTATGCCTTCAATCTTCGCGCCCATCGCCACCAACAGGTTCGCGAGGTCGGTTACTTCCGGTTCACGTGCGGCATTTTCCAGTATGGTCTCGCCATCTGCCAGCGTTGCCGCCATCAGCAGGTTTTCCGTACCGGTAACGGTAATCATATCGGTCACGATACGCGTACCTTTGAGCTTCTTGGCTTTAGCGTGGATGTAACCAGCCTCTATCGTGACCTCGGCACCCATCGCCTGCAAACCCTTGATGTGCTGGTCTACCGGGCGCGAACCGATCGCGCAACCGCCAGGCAAGGACACCCGGGCTTCGCCGAAGCGTGCCAGCAGGGGACCCAGTACCAGGATGGAGGCACGCATGGTTTTCACCATCTCGTATGGCGCTTCCAGCTTATCGATGGCACTGCCATTGAGGCTGACTTTGTCGCCGTCCTGCTCTGCACGCAAACCCATCTGGCGCAGCAGGCGCAAGATGGTAGTCACGTCCTGCAGATTAGGCACATTACTCAACTGTACCGTATCAGCTGTCAACAAACCCGCGCACAAAATCGGCAGCGCTGCATTCTTAGCACCGGAAACAGTGATTTCGCCGGAGAGACGATTACCGCCCCGAATTAAAAGCTTATCCATTTAAAAATTTATCCATTCAAAAGCTTGCCCAAGCGGTGCTGGGCCATTCAAGTATGTAGCTGCTTACTTCTGGAATTCTTCAGGCGTCAGTGTCTTCATCGACAAAGCATGGATTTCTTCGCGCATGCGGTCGCCGAGTGCCGCATACACTATCTGATGACGCTGGATCAGGCGCTTGCCGGCAAACGCATCCGATACGATCACTGCTTCGAAGTGCGCGCCGTCGCCACTGACTTCGAGATGCGAGCAATCCAGTCCGGCTGCGATATAACTTTTAACTAATTCTGGTGTGGGCAACATGATTCTGCCTTTATCTAATATGGTGATGATGGGGTGAATAAATAGGGTGTAAGCGGCCGGTTCGTATGATCAATGGCGCAGCTTGTAGCCGCTCTTCAGCAGCGACATGCCGACACCTGCCAGCAGCACCAGGAAAAATGCAACAACCGTCGAGCTTATCAGCGGATTCACGTCGGACTGGCCAAAGAAGCCATAACGGAAGCCGTCTATCATGTAAAAGAACGGATTCATATGCGACACGGTTTGCCAGAACGGCGGCAAGGAATGCACCGAATAAAATACGCCGGACAGGAAAGTGGCTGGCATGATCAGGAAATTCTGGAATGCCGCGAGCTGGTCAAATTTTTCCGCCCATATGCCTGCGATCAAACCCATGGTGCCCAGCATTGCTGCACCAAGCACGGCAAAGATCACTATCCACCACGGCGCCACGAAAGACATGTCTGCAAACCAGGCCGTCACGATGAACACGCCGGTGCCGACCACCAGGCCACGCACCACGGCTGCCATCACATAGGCACTGAACAGCTCCCAGTGCGACAACGGCGGCAGCAGGACGAAAACCAGGTTGCCGGTGATCTTCGACTGGATCAGCGATGACGATGAATTGGCGAATGCATTCTGCAAGACGCTCATCATGACCAGGCCGGGAATCAGGAAGGCCGTATATTTCACACCGGGATATACCTGCACATGGTCTTCCAGCACATGGCCGAAGATCAGCAAGTACAGGACAGCCGTCAGGATAGGCGCGGCGACGGTCTGCGTCGCAACCTTCCAGAAACGCAGCATTTCTTTATAAAACAGGGTCTGGAAGCCTATCATTTCTCACCTTCCATAATCTGGATGAAAACATCTTCCAGATCCGCTTGTTGCAATTGCATGTCTTCTATCACCACACCGGCCAGACGCAGTTTGGCGAGGATGGGTTCGACATCGCTGTAGTCGTTGACGCGCAAAGTGTATTGATTGCCGAATACCAGTTCTTCCGGATGCGACACCAATTCCTTCAGCTCATCCGGCAAGCTGCCGGATGCCAGCTTCACCACCAGTTGCGAACCGGAGATGCGCTTAATCAGCGTCGAAGTCGTATCGAGTGCCACGACCTGCCCGCCTTTCAACATCGCGACGCGATTACACAGCGCCTGCGCTTCTTCCAGGTAGTGCGTGGTCAGGACCACGGTATGCCCTTCGCGGTTCAGGCGCGAAATGAACTTCCACAAGGTCTGGCGCAACTCGACATCGACGCCTGCGGTCGGCTCATCCAGCACGATCACAGGCGGTTTGTGCACCAGTGCCTGCGCAACCAGCACGCGACGCTTCATGCCGCCGGACAGCGCACGCATATTCGCATCGGCCTTGTTGGTCAGGTCGAGGTGATGCATGACTTCATCGATCCAGGCATCGTTATTCTTCAGCCCGTAGTAGCCGGACTGCATGCGCAAAGTCTCGCGCACGGTAAAGAAGGGATCGAACACCAGTTCCTGCGGCACCACGCCGAGCAACTGGCGCGCCTTGCGGTAATCGCTGACAACGTCATGACCCTGGATGGTGACATTGCCCGAATCAGCACGGTTCAGGCCCGCAATGATGGAAATCAACGTGGTTTTACCCGCGCCGTTAGGCCCAAGCAGGCCGAAAAACTCACCTTCTTCGATAGAAAGTGAAACGCCATTCAACGCTTTCAGCGTGCGATAGCTTTTTTCGACATTATTTATTTGAATTGCAGCCATGGTGGCTCAGAACACTTTACGCAAAATGGGACGCTGGCGGCTGCGCAAATCACGCTGCCGGATGCGAAAACCTTTGATTATATTGGATTTTCACGCTGAGCCCCTGCATGAGAGGCGGTGAAACGTAGTACGCAGGGAAATGCAGGAGGGATCAATGATGCGGCAAGTCGGCGCGCGCGGAGCTGGTGCCGATCAATTCGGTCACGTCATAGAGGGAAATCAGGCTGCGCAGATTCCCCGGCAGGTTGTTGAAACTCAGGGAAAGCGCGCGGGCATTGGCGGTACGACGCCAAACCAGCATGGTGGCTACTGCCGCAGAATCGACAGTTTCCACTTTGGCAAAATCAAATTCCGTCTGCCCGGCAGCAATCGCCTGCAAACCAGCGCTCAATGCCGTTTTGGCATTGTCGAAAGTGAGCGATGTACCGGGCTGGAACATTCTTAGGAAGCCTTGCCTGTTTTTGCAACGCTACCGGCGAGCTTTTTGTTTTTCTCGGCCAGTGTCTTGATCAGGCCGTCCATGCCGGACTTGCTGATTTCTGCCGCAAAGCTGCCTTTATAGGTTTCAACCAGCCATGCGCCGAGTACATTGACGTCATAGATTTTCCAGCCGGTAGGCGCCTTCGCCAGGCGATAGCTCAACTGGATAGGCTCGCCGCGTGGCTGGATCACTTGTGTATTCACAATGACTTCTGTATCGGCAGGATCAGCGCGCAATGGACGATATTCCAGCTTCTGGTCACGAATTTGCGAAATCGCACCTGAATAGGTGTACATCAGCAAGCTGCGGAATTCATTGGTCAGCTGTTTTTGCTGATCCGGCGTTGCATCACGCCAGTAGCGACCAGCTGCCAATGCTGTCATACGTTGGAAATCAACGTGCGGCAGGATCTTTTCATCAACAACTTGCTGGATACGACGTGGATTACCGCTTTGGATTTCCTTGTCGGATTTGGCAATTGCCATCACTTCTTCACTGATACGCTTGATCAGGACGTCCGGCGCTTCCTGTGCTGCGGCATAGCCGGCAAACGACAAGGCTGCGACTGCAAACGTTAATTTTTTAAATATATTCATATTTCCCTAGTTCAATTTCTTACCGGTTGGGCGACATGGCGTATATCAGAACAAGCACATGCCGCGATAACCGGATTACACCTCAGCTGCGTGCAACCGGCTCGTTTGTAGCGTTTCGACTACTGTCGAAGCGCGTGGTTCAACGATAGTGCCGGCTTCTGTCAGCATATCTGTAACAGGAAGCAACGAAGCTGCTTAGCTTTGCGGGCCTATCGCCTTGTCGCTGCTAGGTTTGGCATCCGCGCCATCATTTACCTGGCTTTCACGACGTTGCAAATAAGCACCACGGATGAAGGTGTAACGATCCAGCGCAACATCTTCCAGCAGGTTGGTTGCATTCAAAGCCGAAGCGCGCAGGTCGATCACACGTACCACAGCACCGACGTTACGCACGTCAACCGGCGTCGCATAGGTCCACAGGTCGCCGTAGATATCAACCGGCAGGGCCGCGGTATCACGCAAGGTCGAAGGACCGAACAAAGGCAGGACTACGTATGGACCGGAACCTACACCCCATTTGCCCAGGGTCTGACCGAAGTCTTCCTTGTGCTTCTGGATACCGGCTTCAGACGCGATATCAAGCACGCCGCCAAAACCGAAAGTACTGTTGACCGCAACGCGCATTACGTCCGACAAGCCGGCTTCGCCCTTGCCTTGCAGGAAGTTATTGACCATGGTCCAGACGTCGCCGATGTTACCGAAGAAGTTATTGATACCGGTTTGCGCGAACGACGGCAATACGTCCTGATACGCGGTCGCAGCCGGTTTCAGTGCGACACGGTCTACCGTATCATTGAAGCTGAACATCGCGCGGTTAAAGCCCTCGAGAGGGTCTGCCTGGTTAGTAGCGGTGCTGCTGGCGCATCCGCCGAGCAATAGTGCCGAAGTCAACAAGAGTGCTTTGCTGGTATTTTTCATTTTTGGTCTTCTTTCCCTTCGGTTGCTTTACTGAAGAGGAATTGACTGATCAAGTTCTCCAGCACCATCGCCGATTGTGTCATTGTAATTCTGTCACCTGCCGCCAGGTTGACGGTATCGCCACCTGGTTCCAAACCTACATATTGTTCGCCCAGCAAACCCGAGGTCAAAATCTTGGCCGACGAATCTTTCGGGAAAACATAACGACTTTCGATATTCAGGGTCACTGTCGCCTGATAGCTTTTGTCGTCGAAGGAGATATCGGCCACGCGTCCAACCACCACGCCGGCACTTTTAACCGGTGCGCGTGGCTTCAGCCCGCCAATATTATCAAATCGTGTCACCACCGGATAAACCTGTTCGAACGACAGCGAGCTCATGTTCCCGGCTTTCATCGCCAAAAAGAACAGTGCGGCAGCGCCCAGCAGCACAAACAGGCCAACCCATAAGTCTAATGATTTTCGTTGCATAAACAGATACCTCAAATATGGGAGAAAGTGCTATTTGGCAAAAAATAGTACCTCTTCCATCACACGAACAAAGCGTCGGAGGGGCGCACATTTTAATCTAAAAGTGCATTACCCGCTCCCGCGCCCCTTTATTTGAAACTTAGCTGAACATCAAAGCCGTCAACAGGAAATCCAGCCACAACACGGACAAGGATGCGATCACCACGGTGCGCGTCGTTGCGCGCGCCACGCCTTCCGGCGTCGGCTGGGCTTCATAGCCCTGGTACAAGGCGATGAAAGTCACCGCAAAACCGAATACGATACTTTTAATCACGCCGTTGACGATATCGTTCCAGACGTCAACACCGCCCTGCATTTGCGACCAGAAAGCACCTTCATCCACGCCGATCAGCTGGACGCCGACGATATAGCCGCCGAGGATACCGACGGCACTGAAGATCGCGGCCAGGATAGGCATCGCAATCACGCCGGCCCAGAAACGGGGGGCCAGTACGCGCTGCAAAGGATTCACCGCCATCATTTCCATCGCGGACAATTGCTCGCCGGCTTTCATCAAGCCAATTTCAGCTGTCAAGGAAGTACCGGCACGTCCGGCAAACAGCAAGGCCGTCACAACCGGACCCAGTTCACGCGTCAGCGACAGGGCAACCAGCAAACCCAGCGCCTGCTCTGAACCGTATTTATTCAGCGTGTAATAACCCTGCAGGCCCAGCACAAAACCGACAAACAAACCGGACACCGCAATCAACACCAGCGAATAGTTGCCGATGAAGTGGATCTGGCTGGTAATCAGCCGGAAACGGCGCAACAAACCACCGGAAGCACCGATAATTCCGAAAAAAGTGCGGGTAGCAAAACCAATATTGACAACAAATTCACGAACCAGACGTCCTATCGTCTCCAGCAACCAAATCATGAGCGCGCCTCCAGCCCCAGATCATCGGCCAGCGACTTGCCCGGAAAATGGAAAGGCACAGGTCCATCCGGCTCGGCATTGACGAATTGTTTCACGTACGGATCGCTGGAAGCCATCATCTCGGCCGGCGTTCCTTCCGCGACAATCGCGCCTTTTGACAGGAAATACACATAATCCGCGATAGAGAAGGACTCATGTACATCATGCGAGACCAGGATGGTGGTCGAACCGAGCGCATCATTCAATTTGCGGATCAGGTTCGCAGTCATGCCCATCGAAATCGGATCGAGACCGGCAAACGGCTCGTCATACATAATCAGTTCCGGGTCCAGCGCAATCGAACGTGCCAGTGCAACGCGCCGCGCCATGCCGCCGGAAATCTCGGCCGGCATCAATTGCGCAGCATTGCGCAAGCCGACCGTGTGCAATTTCATCAGCACCAGATCGCGGATTAATTCCTCGGATAAATCCGTATGTTCGCGCAACGGGAAGGCAACATTCTCGAACACCGAGATATCGGTGAACAGCGCGCCATGCTGGAACAGCATGCCCATTTTGCGGCGCAATTGATATACAGCCTTGGTATCAAGTTCGTGAACGACTTGTCCATCAACCGTAACTTGCCCCGCCTGCGGCCGTAACTGACCGCCAATCAGGCGTAAAACCGTGGTTTTACCCGAGCCGGAGCCGCCCATGACGGCAATCACTTTGCCACGTGGGAAGTCCATGTTGAGCTCCGACAGGATCGGACGCTCACCATAAGCAAAATGGAGATCGCGGATTTCAACAAGATTAGACACTAGGGGAGTATTTCTTTTGCAATGTCATAATTGTAGTGCAGAAAACGAAATCTCTCCCGCGCCCATTTCTTTTGGGCAGCTTACATACACCAAACGTTGTAAAAAAACCCGCCGGTCTTGCGACTCGGCGGGTTTTCTGCACCAAAAGATTTTTGCTTAGCGCGGCAGGACCGATTCACCCATCAGGAACGCATCAACTTCACGCGCACACTGACGACCTTCACGGACGGGAGCCGGATCAGTTGTGCAGGCCTGCGCCTGCTCAACCCGGCGAGCGCGGTGTTGGCTTTCAAGCCAACACCGTGCGATCCATTAACGTGGCAGTACCGACTCACCCATCAGGAACGCATCAACTTCACGCGCACACTGACGACCTTCACGGATCGCCCAGACCACCAGGGACTGACCACGACGCATGTCGCCAGCTGCAAACACCTTTTCGACCGAAGTACGGTAGCAACCTTCACCATCGGTAGTCGCCTTGGCGTTACCACGTGCATCCTTGTCGACACCGAAGGCGTCCAGCACTTGCTGTACCGGCGAAACAAAGCCCATCGCCAGCAAGACCAGGTCAGCTTTCATTTCGAATTCCGAGTTAGGCACTTCCTGCATGCGGCCGTCTTTCCACTCAACGCGGGCAGCGATCAGTTTTTCAACCTTGCCGTTTTTACCTTCCAGGCGCTTGGTAGCAACCGCCCAATCGCGTTCGCAACCTTCTTCGTGCGACGAAGAGGTACGCAATTTGGTTGGCCAGTATGGCCAGACCAGCGGCTTGTTCTCTTCTTCCGGCGGCTGTGGCAGCAATTCAAATTGCGCTACCGAAGCTGCACCGTGACGGTTCGAGGTACCGACGCAATCGGAACCGGTATCGCCGCCGCCAATCACGACCACGTGTTTACCGGTGGCCATCAACTGGTCTTTGACCTTGTCGCCGGCATTCACCTTGTTTTGCAATGGCAGGAATTCCATCGCAAAGTGCACACCCTTCAATTCACGGCCAGGAACCGGCAGGTCGCGTGGCTGTTCGGCACCGCCAGCGATGATGACCGCGTCGAAATCTTTATTGATTTGCTCCGGCGAGATGGTTTCTTTTGCCCAGTTGATGATGTTCGCCGGGAAATCCTTACCAACCAATACACTGGTGCGGAAGGTCACGCCTTCTGCTTCCATTTGCTTGACGCGCAAATCGATGTGGTTTTTTTCCATCTTGAAGTCAGGAATGCCATAACGCAGCAAGCCGCCGACGCGATCATTCTTTTCAAATACGGTGACATCGTGGCCAACGCGCGCCAATTGCTGTGCAGCCGCCATACCGGCAGGACCGGAGCCGACTACCGCGATTTTCTTGCCGGTTTTGACGCTAGGCACTTGTGGCACGACCCAGCCGTTATCCCAACCCTTGTCGATGATGAAGTGCTCAATCGATTTGATACCGACCGGATCTTCATTGATACCCAGTGTGCATGCGGATTCGCATGGCGCCGGGCAAATACGACCGGTGAATTCCGGGAAGTTATTGGTTGAATGCAGGGTGTCCAGCGCTTGCTTGTATGCGCCGCTGTAGACCAGGTCATTCCAGTCAGGAATGATGTTGTTGACCGGGCAGCCGTTATTGCAAAACGGGATGCCGCAATCCATGCAGCGTGCTGCCTGCACTTTTGAATCTGCATCGCTCAGATGCATGGTGAATTCTTTGTAATGCGCGGTACGTTTTTGCGGCTCCTCGCTTGCTTCGCGCAAACGCTGGAATTCCATAAAGCCGGTAATCTTTCCCATGTTTCTCTCGCCTTCTAAACCATTCGTTTCGGCCCGACCGTCTCGCGATCGGGCCATGACATCGTTTGTTGACCGTGCTTATGCAGCTTACACAGCGACCTTGGTGGATACTGACTGTTCAGCCTTGGCAGCATGCATTTCAGCCAATGCGCGTTTGTATTCCGATGGGAATACCTTGACGAACTTGCTGCGGGCGCTGCTCCACTCATCCAGCAGGGCGCGGGCACGGGTACTGCCGGTGTACTTGAAGTGACGCTCGATCAAACCTTTGAGGATAGCTTCATCGGTTTGCGCATCGGCACCGCGTACATGGCTATGCCAGGAAGCGTGCTCTGCCTTGCCTTCCTGTTCAGCTGCGGATTCCACAGGGTGCAGGGCAACCATCGCCATATTGCACTTGCTGGCGAAATCACCTTTCGGGTCGTAGACATAAGCAATACCACCCGACATACCGGCAGCAAAGTTACGACCGGTTTCACCCAGTACAACGACGGTACCGCCTGTCATGTATTCACAACCGTGATCACCGGTACCTTCGACCACTGCAATCGCGCCCGAGTTACGCACCGCGAAACGTTCACCGGCGACGCCGTTGAAGAACGCTTCACCGGCGACCGCACCGTACAGCAAGGTGTTACCGCTGATGATGTTCTCGACTGCACGACCGCGGAATTCGGTGTTTGGACGCACGATGATGCGACCGCCCGACAAGCCCTTACCGACGTAATCGTTACCTTCGCCAACCAGGTCCAGCGTAATGCCGTGTGCCAGGAATGCGCCGGCCGATTGGCCTGCGGTACCTTGCAGCTGGATGTGGATGGTGTCGTCAGGCAAGCCTTCGTGACCGTATTTCTTCGCAACCTGGCCCGACAACATCGCACCAACGGTACGGTTGACGTTCTTGATCGTCGAAATGAAGGAAACCTTTTCGCCGTTTTCGATAGCCGCTTTCGCTTGCGCGATCAGCTTGTTATCCAACGCCTTTTCAAGCGCATGATCCTGGCCTTCCACGTGGTAGCGCGCAACGCCTTCTGCTACTGGCGGTTGATAGAACATGCGGCTGAAATCCAGGCCCTTGGCTTTCCAGTGCGAAATCGCTTTCGATTTGTCGAGCAGGTCGGCACGGCCGATCAATTCGTCAAATGTACGGATACCCAGCTGCGCCATGATTTGACGTGCTTCTTCTGCGATGAAGAAGAAGTAGTTGACCACGTGCTCTGGCTTGCCGGAGAACTTGGCACGCAAGACCGGGTCTTGCGTCGCAACGCCGACCGGGCAGGTGTTCAGATGGCATTTACGCATCATGATGCAGCCTTCGACGACCAGCGGTGCAGTCGAGAAGCCCATTTCATCTGCGCCCAGCAAAGCAGCAATGACGACGTCACGGCCGGTTTTCATTTGACCGTCAGCCTGCACACGGATACGGGTACGCAAACCGTTCAGGATCAGGGTTTGCTGCGTTTCAGCCAGGCCCAGTTCCCATGGCGAACCGGCAAACTTCACCGACGACAATGGCGATGCGCCGGTGCCGCCGTCATGGCCGGCGATCACAACGTGATCGGCTTTCGCTTTGGCGACACCGGTAGCAACGGTACCGACACCGACTTCCGCTACCAGCTTGACCGAGATCGATGCGCTTGGATTGACGTTTTTCAGATCATGGATCAGCTGCGCCAAATCTTCGATCGAGTAAATATCGTGATGCGGTGGCGGCGAGATCAGACCAACGCCAGGTACCGAGAAACGCAGGCGTGCGATGTACTCGGACACTTTGTGCCCTGGCAGCTGACCGCCTTCACCTGGTTTAGCACCTTGCGCCATCTTGATCTGGATTTGTTCAGCCGAAGTCAGGTATTCGGTGGTGACACCGAAACGACCCGAAGCGACCTGCTTGATCTTCGAGCGCAGCGAATCGCCAGGCATCAAAGGCATGTCGACTTCAACCACGTCCTTGCCGATCACCGATGCCAGCGTCGAACCATCCTTGATAGGAATGCCGCGCAGTTCCGAGCGATAACGCTTGGTATCTTCGCCACCTTCGCCGGTATTCGATTTACCGCCGATACGGTTCATTGCAATTGCGAGGGTTGCATGCGCTTCGGTCGAGATCGAACCGAGCGACATTGCGCCGGTAGCGAAACGTTTAACGATTTCTTTCGCCGGCTCAACTTCGTCCAGTGAAATAGCGCTGGCAGGATCGAATTTGAATTCGAACAAGCCACGCAGTGTCATGTGACGCTTCGATTGATCATTGATGATCTGTGCGTATTCTTTATAGGTGCTGAAGTTGTTGGCACGGGTCGAATGCTGCAGTTTTGCAATCGCATCCGGCGTCCACATGTGCTCTTCACCACGTACGCGGTATGCGTATTCACCACCGGCGTCGAGCGAATGTGCCAGCACCGGATCAGCGCTGAATGCCGATTTGTGCAGGCGCAGCGCTTCTTCCGCCACTTCGAATACGCCGATACCTTCAACATTCGACGAGGTGCCTTTGAAGTACTTCTGGATCAACGATTTGTTGAGGCCGATTGCTTCAAAGATTTGCGCGCCGCAGTAGGACATATAGGTAGAGATACCCATTTTCGACATGACTTTCATCAAGCCCTTGCCGACTGCTTTCTGGAAGTTGGCGATCGCTTTTTCCGGCGACAAATCGCCTGGCAAGCCCTTCGCCATTTCGCTGACGGTATCCATCGCCAGGTATGGATGAATTGCTTCTGCACCGTAACCGGCGAGCAGCGCAAAGTGATGCGTTTCACGTGCGGAACCGGTTTCCACTACCAGGCCGGTCGAGGTACGCATACCTTTGCTGACCAGGTGCAAGTGGATGGCCGAAGTCGCCAGTAAGGCCGGGATCGCGACGTGGTTTCCATCGATCTTGCGATCGGAGATGATCAGGATGTTGTGGCCGGATTGAACTGCATCCACTGCCTGCGCGCACAGCGAAGCCAGGCGCGCTTCAATACCTTCCTTGCCCCATGCGGTCGGGTAGCAAATGTTCAGCTCATGCGATTTGAACTTGCCACCGGTGTGCGCACCGATGTTGCGCAACTTGGCGATATCCGCATAGTCGAGCACCGGCTGCGACACTTCAAGACGCATAGGCGGGTTGATGTTGTTGGTGTCGAGCAGGTTAGGCTTGGGACCAATGAAGGACACCAGCGACATCACCATTGCTTCGCGGATCGGATCGATAGGCGGGTTGGTGACTTGCGCAAACAACTGGCGGAAGTAGTTATACAGCGTCTTGTCCTTGTTCGACATGACTGCCAGCGGCGAATCGTTACCCATGGAACCGGTTGCTTCTTCAGCAGTGGTTGCCATAGGCGACATCAGAAATTTCAAATCTTCCTGGGTGTAGCCGAATGCCTGTTGCAGGTCGAGCAAAGCGGTGGCCGATTTGGCTTCCGCAGCTTCCTTGTTCAGTTCGTTCAGTTTGATACGTACCGACTCAATCCATTGTTTGTATGGCTTGGCGTTAGCGTAGGTATCTTTCAGTTCTTTATCGTCGATGATGCGGCCTGCATCCAAATCGATCAGGAACATTTTGCCTGGCTGCAGGCGCCATTTCTGGATGATCTTGGATTCAGGGATAGGCAAGACACCGGATTCCGACGCCATTACGACCAGGTCGTCGTCAGTCACGATGTAACGTGCAGGACGCAAGCCGTTACGATCCAAGGTACCGCCGATATGGCGACCATCGGTAAATGCCATTGCTGCCGGACCATCCCATGGTTCCATCATCGCAGCGTGGTATTCGTAGAAAGCGCGACGGTTGTCATCCATCGTCGTGTGGTTTTCCCACGCTTCCGGAATCATCATCATCATCGCTTGTGCGATCGGGTAACCAGCCATGACCAGCAGTTCGAGCGCATTGTCGAAGCATGCGGTATCCGACTGACCTTCATAGATCAGCGGGAACAGTTTTTTCAGGTCATCGCCCAACACGGCCGACTTCATCACGCCTTCGCGTGCACGCATCCAGTTGAAGTTACCTTTAACTGTGTTGATCTCACCGTTGTGCGCCAACAGGCGATATGGGTGAGCCAGCGGCCATTCAGGGAAGGTGTTGGTCGAGAAACGTTGGTGCACCAGCGCCAGTGCGGAGACGCAGCGTGGATCTTGCAAGTCTTTATAGTACTCACCGACCTGGTCAGCCAGCAGCAAGCCTTTATAAACAACGGTACGGGCCGACATCGATGGCACGAAGAATTCCTGGCCGTGTAACAGGTGCAGAGCCTGGATCGCGTGGCCGGAAGCCTTGCGGATCACATACAGTTTGCGTTCCAGCGCATCAGTCACCATGATGTCCTGGCCGCGGCCAATGAAAATCTGGCGGATCACTGGTTCTTTGTCGCGCACGGTCGGCGACATCGGCATTTCCTTGTCGACCAGCACATCGCGCCAGCCCAGCACGACCTGGCCTTCAGCCAGAACCGAGCGTTCGAGTTCTTGTTCGCAAGCGATGCGGGACGCGTTTTCCTTAGGCAGGAAGACCATGCCGACGCCGTATTCCCCTGCTGGTGGCAGGGTTACGCCTTGCTTGGCCATTTCTTCGCGGTAGTACTGGTCCGGGATCTGAATCAAGATACCGGCACCGTCGCCCATCAGCTTGTCGGCACCGACAGCGCCGCGATGGTCGATATTTTTGAGGATGAGCAAACCCTGCTCAACAATAGAATGGCTCTTCTTGCCTTTGATGTGGGCGACAAAACCTACGCCACAAGCATCATGTTCATTAGCCGGATCGTACAAACCTTGCGCATGCATAGCCTTCTCCACTACTTTTCAATGAGCCTGAAGGATAGTGCAGAGCATTCTCAATTTCAACCTCAACAATTAGGGTCAGTGTCAATTAAATTTTCCCTACTCTTGAATCAAATTTTAAATGGGGACAGAGTGATAAACTTTTGCACCAAAATGGTTCAAAATGCCCGTCGAATCAAGTCTTTTCGGTGCGTAGCTCGCCGCTCTGGCGCGGCGGCCTACCCCGCTTGACCTGTCGAATCCGACGTTGAGTTTGTTTCTCTAATGACAATTTATACTGCTCACTACCTAAAGCCCAGCCCTTCAAAGTGGCATCACTGACTGCAGCCACTTCGGCCGCACTCAAGCCTTGCTCTATCGATGCCTTGTATGCAGCTTCGCGCTCAAACGGCGTGTTACCCAAAGCCCAATACAAAGGGTGATCGGTAATGATGGGGTCGGATTTCAGGCCGATATGGTGCTGATAGCTGGACCACGGGTAATCACCGGCAACGCTCACCAGGCCAGCGCGCACCGGATTGGTTTCGATATAACGACAGCACGTCATCAGGTAGCGCTCGGCATCCACCACGGTTGCCTTGTAGCGTCCTTGCCACAAGGTCCCGCTACGCTCGTATTTACGGTTGAAGTAAGGCACGTAATAGCGCCCCAGCCATTGCATCATGCGCGACAAACCATCCTGATCGGCTGGCGTCGCCAATAAATGCAAGTGGTCCGGCATTAGGACATAGGCATGGATCGCCACCTTGAATTGCTTGGCGGCCTCACGCAGGCGCGCCAGGAATTCGAGATAATCGGCAGTGTCGCGGAATACCAGTTGGCGGTCATTGCCGCGCTGGATGATGTGATGGGGCTGGTTGGGGACAACCAGCCGTGGAAGTCGGGCCATGGCTTTGCACCTAAATTGATTTAATGCATATTAAATCAACTCTGACCCCAATTACCATATTTTGACAAACGGGACCGGCATTAACGCATCGTGCGCGTCCAGGCCGGCTCGTCGTTCTTATTGCGATAACTGATCGCCTTGACGACCAGCGCACGCAATTCATCCAGCAAGACTACTTCTTGCTGTGAAATTTTGGATGGCGGCAAGGACGCATCCCAATCCCCATACATGAAACCGACCGGATGGAAGTTCAGCATCAGCGGCAAGATAACGAAGCTGCGCGCAGTCGATAATTCATCGCGCCACCAACGTGGCAATTTGCTGAGGAAGCCCGGCGCCTGCGCATCTTCGACAAAAATCATTTTGTCGTTCGCCAGCGCCGCATGGAATACGTCGGGCTGATAGGCATCCTTAAAGGCCAGGCGCGCCAGCATCTCTTCGGTACATTCGCCGAAACACATACGCGCGACATACTTGCCTTCATCATGATTGCGCAGGAAAGCAACCGCACGGCTTAAACCCAGGCCCTGATAAACCGTTTCCAGCGCTACAGTCATAACCTGGCCGGTGCTGGCGGTCGCCACTTCGTCGTGCATATCGCCGACGCCGCGCTTGAGGATATTGATGGAGTCGGCCGGTTTACCCAGCGGCAAGGACATTTGTGCTTCCGGCTCATTGGCCTGCTTGCCTTGTTGCGCCAGTGTTTCATCTTCCGAAGCCTTTTGCGCGGCATCGACCGCGGACAAAACGACCGCCGAATCCAGTCCCAGCATTTCTGCATAGTTCTCTGCGATTTCGGCCAGGTCACCTTCGGCAGATGCGGCATCGTCTTCACACAAAACGCCGGCGCAACGGGTCGACATGGTCGAGACTGCAGCGAGCCATTCCGAATGTTCCAGCGGCTCATGGCTGGCATCCGCGTCCACACGGGGCGGCATTTCCTTGAGGCTGGCGACCAGGCCGCTAGGCAAACCCCAGCGCTTGCCGATCAGGCGGCCGATTTCATCCAGCTCGAGACCGAGCACATCGTGCGCGGCTTCGTTTTCTGAAATATTGTTACTGGTCGCGCGCTCCTGCACTTCTGCCCATTGCTCCGGCAGGTAAAAGGACACCATCAGGCGACCCAGCGAATGCAGGATAGAGCACACAACAACTTCTTCGGTATCCCGACGGGTAGTCGACGATGCAACCTGGCGCGCGATCTGGCCGGCCATCACGGCGCGTTCCATTTCGCTACGCGTATCGGAGCTGCCGAGCGACGCTGCGGACAAACCATCGATCAGCTTCAACCCCAGGGCCAAGTGGCCGATGGTTTCGGTGCCGAGCACGATGACCGCTTTCGATACGGTATTGATGCTTTGCCCGAACGCCGAATACATCGCGCTATTGGCCAGGCGCAAGACGCGTTGCGTCAGCGTCGGATCGGACAGGACGGTCCGGGTCATATTGAATTCCCTATCGTCTTCGCCTTGCATGGCGCCGACGATGGCAGTGACCACTTTTGAAAATCCGGGCAAATCCCCGCGCTGGCGTACGCGTGTCCACAGTAAATCCAGTGTTTTTTCAGGATTGATCGCTGGGCTAATTTGGTTCGTCATGAATCGAGGTCTTTTGACTTGGCGGGTTAATTTTGCAGAGCCAAGGCATCTGCTTTCAGTATATCGATCAGTGCATCCGGCAATAAGGGGAAGCCGGTATGAAAGCCCTGGATCAGTGAACAACCCTGTGCAGATAAGAATTCCATTTGTCGCTCGTTCTCCACGCCTTCTGCCACCGTCAACAAACTCAAGTGATTGGCAAGGCTGAGAACCACGTTACAGATCGCCGCATCCTTGATGGAGTCCGGCAAATCCTTGATGAAGGTACGATCAATCTTGAGCGCGGCAATCGGGAAGCGCTTGAGGTAAACCAGCGACGAGTAACCGGTACCGAAATCATCAATCGCGATACGTACGCCGCGTGAAGTGATCTTGGCCAGCAATGCTTCCGCATGTTCGGGATCCGACATCAGGATACCTTCGGTAATTTCCAGCAATAACTGGTCACCTTCCAGGCCGGACAATTTCAGCGCGTCATCCATCATGCTGAGGAATTGATCGCTGCGGAACTGGCGCGGGCTGACATTCACCGACACATACAGTTGGCGTCCGGCGGCTTCTTCAAACCGTTTCAATTGCACACAAGCGGATTTCAAAGCCCATGCGCCAAGCAAATTGATGAGGCCATTGTTTTCGGCCATCGGGATAAACTGATTGGGCGGCACCAGGCCGATATCCGGCCGCATCCAGCGCATCAGCGCTTCAAAGCCCATGATCTGGCGCGTATGTGCATCGACAATCGGCTGGTAGTGCAGCAGGAATTCACCATTGCGCACCGCCTCGAACATCGCGGCTTCCATCGTCACATCATGCTCGACCTGGTTGAAACTCAGGTGGTTGTAAATGATGCAGCGTGCTTTACCGGTTTCCTTCGCGCGATACATCGCGCTATCGGCATGCGCCAGCAATTTGACGTCAGTCTCGCCATGCGCCGGATAAATCGCAACGCCGATAGAAGTGCTGACATACAGTGCATTGCCATCGATTTCGAATGGTAACTGAATGGCCGCGATCATCCTGCGTGCCACATTATGGATTTCCACTTCGTCGACTGCGCCGTGCAGCACCGCGACAAATTCATCGCCACCGACGCGCGCCAGCGTATCGACATCGCGCAAGGTTTCACGCAAACGCGCGGCTGCCACACGCAACAAGGCATCGCCAACCGGATGGCCGAGCGCGTCGTTTACTTTCTTGAAACCATCGAGATCCAGCGCCACCACCGCAAAACCGCGGTCGGTACGACGCGATTGCGCGATCGCCATGCGCAGACGATCCGCCAGTAGGGAGCGATTCGGCAAACCGGTCAATTCATCATGCGTCGCCATATGACGCAGGCGCTCTTCCGTCGCCTGCTGTCCCGATATGTCGTGGCCGACTACCAGCACCGCCGCTTCATCAGCTTCGTCATACGCGATCATTTGCAACTCATACCAGCGCAACACCGCGCGCGTAGCCATTTGCACGCTTACACGTGTCACTTCACGGGAGGCAACCGCCTGTCTTAAAGCAGCCTCGATCGCATGCCGATCCGACAAACGCACCAGCTCGAACAACTTCATCCCGGCCAATGAAGAGCCGTGACCGATCAAGGCATCGGTACGCTTGCTGACGTGGAGAATCTCTCCGCGCGTATTGAGTCGCAGCACAAGCTCCCCGGCAATTTCCATCAAGCTGGAAAGCTGGTTTTCGGATGAATCGTTACGCTTTAGGGACATGCTTAAACGGCTAGAGTATTAATAGGTCGAGGTTAGATCGCTTTGGCAATCAGCCTCAGTTATTTTTGTGACAATTTATTGCTGTTCCATACATATCAAATGATAAATTTTCCGTATGGAAATGTAAAAACATCAAAACGTAACTCTCAAATCTTAATGCAGCGAAAACGAAAAGAATAGAAAAGATTGCAGCAAAAAAACAAAAATGTGCATTTAGTGATTTTTCGTAAACAGCTGGTGTTTCGGACCTCTGGAGAAGAACATGCAAAAATTCAGGTTCATGTAAGAAACAAGATTTTTTGACACTTTTCCCTTGCTTTACCCACAAATAAATCAGACGGGCAAAACGCCACTGCCATATCTGTCATTACCTCATTGACAACACTTCTGCTCCATTCCCACCATCATCTGCTGCATATGCACATATTTATCAGGCAAAAGCACTTTTAATCTTCATTCAATGCCTGGAAACGCTCGGCCAGGTAATCAATCAGGGCCCGAACGGAAGGCAACACACCGCGTCGTGACGGAAAGACGACATGTACGATTTCGCGCCGCGGCTCCCAATCCGGCAGCAAACTGATCAGCGCGCCTGCGGCCAATTGCTCGCGAATCATCATGCGCGGCAATTGCACGATGCCGACGCCGGCCAGTGCCGCATCACGCAAAGCCATCATGTCGCCGGTCACAAAACGCGGATGGTGGTGCAAAGACACATGCGCACCATCCGGCCCGAACAGATTCCAGACATGTGTTTGCTGCGGGGTACCGAGTGCCAGGCTCGGCCATTCGGCGATATCAGCCGGGGTCTTCGGCAAGGCATGCGTACTAAATAGCGCAGGACTCGCCACCACGCATTGCCCGCGATCAGACAGGACGCGCATGACCAGGTCACTGTCCTGGATAGGCGGCGGCCGGACCCGGATTGCAATGTCCATCGCCTCAGCCACCACATCAACGCGTCGATTGGTCGCTTCCAGATGCACCGTCACATGCGGGTTCAAAGCCATGAAATCCGCCAGCATGCCGCTGACATGCGCATGCAGCAAGGTAATCGGGCAAGACAGGCGCACTACGCCGCGCGGTTCCGCCCGTGTCACATCGATCACATCCTGCGCGGCTTCGGCTTCCACCAGCATCGCCTTGCAATGCTCGTAATAGGTTTGCCCGATCTCAGTAACTGAAAATTGCCTGGTCGTGCGCTGGATCAGGCGGACGCCCAGCCGCTCCTCTAATAGTGCAATACGGCGGCTCAGCTTGGATTTGGGAATTCCGAGGGCACGCCCGGCAGGTGCAAAACCACCGTGATCCACCACCTGGACGAAGAAGTAAAGATCATTCAAATCCTGCATTCGGGCTCCACTGTTCATGAAATAGGACACTGATGGCTGATTTTACCGCCTACCCAAGGCATCGTCCCTGCACTATCCTTAATCCTGTCAAATAATCTCGCATCCCGAAAGGAAGCAATCATGAAAAATATCATTGGCGTCTATAGCGCTCCTCGTCCGCACTGGGTCGGTGACGGTTTTCCTGTGCGCTCGATGTTTTCCTATCAAAGCCACGGCAAGCAACTCAGCCCCTTCCTGCTGCTGGACCACGCCGGCCCGGCTGATTTCAGCCCGGCGCAACACCCACCCGGCGTAGGTTCGCATCCGCATCGCGGCTTTGAAACGGTCACCATCGTCTACAAGGGCGAGGTCGCACATCGCGACTCAACCGGCCAGGGCGGCGTAATCGGCCCCGGGGATGTGCAATGGATGACGGCTGGTGCCGGCATCCTGCATGAAGAATTCCACTCCGAAGCATTTACCCGTTCCGGTGGTGCACTGGAAATGGTGCAGCTCTGGGTTAACCTGCCGGCCAAGGACAAAATGACCGCGCCCGGCTACCAGGCCATAGTCGACCGCGATATTCCGGCAGTCGCAATGCCGGATGGTGCAGGCACGGTACGCGTTATTGCCGGTGAATACCTGGGCAACACAGGACCAGCGCATACCTTCACGCCTATGCATGTTCTGGACGTGCGCCTGAATCAGGGCAGCGTCACCGAACTGCCGGTACCGGATGGCTGGAACTCGGCGCTCATCGTATTGCGTGGCACCGTGCTGGTAAATGGCGAAGCTGTAGCACGCGATGCGCAAATGGTCTTGCTGGATCGCGCCGGCAGCAATGTCACCATTGAAGCCAATAGTGATGCTGTCGTGCTGTTAATCAGCGGCGAACCGATCGATGAAGCTATCGTTGGTCATGGCCCGTTCGTGATGAACACCCACGAAGAAATCGTGCAAGCCATCGATGACTTCAATAGCGGACGCTTCGCGCAAATCCCCCGCTAAGCCCTCGCCATATCGAAAAAGCCATGTCGTATAAACGACGTGGCTTTTTTTTAGGGTTCTACCTCACCCGGCTCCGGATCACCATCAATGATCTGGAATTTGCGCATTTTTTCCCACAGCACCTTACGACTCATCTTCAAATGATTCGCGGTATCCTGCCGCCGCCAGTTATGCGCATCCAGCGCTTCGATAATGCGATTGCGATCAGCGGCATCCCATTTCTTCCGTGTACCAACCTGATCTTCGATATCACCTTCCACCTTCAAGTCCTGCAAGGCATGGAACACACGATCAATCGCAGACCTGTCCCAATCACCAAGCTGGCGATGGATAATGGTAATGCGTTCAGCAATATTGCGCAGTTCCCTGACATTCCCGCGAAAACGCGTCGCTGCCACCAGGCGCAGCAGCCAATCGGGAATTTCCGGCAAGGGTGAAGAATCACGCGCCGCATTCTTGAATATCTGCGTCACGATGCCGCTGAAAATCGCAATCTTGTCGACCTCGCCCCGCTCCTCGAGACTCGGCACGCGCAATTCAATCACCGCCATCCGGTAATACAAATCGGAACGAAACATTTCCTGCTTTACCAGTTCACGCAAATTGCGATTGGTCGCCGCCACCAGGCGGAACTCCACATCGATCTCAACTGCCGAACCAAGGCGCGTTACTTTGCTTTGCTCCAGCACGCGCAATAGTTTGACCTGTTGATACAAAGGCAGGTCGCCGATTTCATCAAGGAACAAGGTGCCATTGTCTGCCTGTTCGAAGTAACCTTTGTGCGCCAGCATGGCGCCGGTAAACGCACCTTTCGCATGGCCGAAGAAATGCGATTCAAACAAGCCGTCCGGAATCGCGCCGCAATTGACCGCTACGAAGGGACCCTTGCCATAGCGCTGGTGGTTCTCGTGCAGTAAACGCGCGATGCGTTCCTTGCCGACGCCGGTCTCGCCGGCAATCAATACATTTGAATCACAATCAGCAAAAGCGACTGTTTCCTTCAACAGTGTCTTCATCACATCGGACTCCGCGATCAACGGATCCTTCTCCTGCGTCGATTTAGCGCCACCGTGCAATTCGCCGGCCAGGCCAAACACCAGGCGGCGCAATTCAGCACAAGTGAAGTCCAGCATCAGGATATGTGAGTACTCCGGTGGATACACGCGCGAATCATAAGCACGCGGTGCCTCTGCCACCCAGATTACCGGCATGCCGTGCGCCTTTTGCCAGTCATCTGCGTTAAAGCGACCGCCATCGATCATGGTCACCGAAATGATCGCAATCGATGGCGACAACTTCGGCTGCTCCGGCAAGGCATCCATGCCATCTGCCCGCATCACATCAACCTCGGCACTCACGAGACAGCGCACGATGCGATCGTAAATATCTGATTTACCTTCCCAAACGTAAATATCGATATTTTCTTGTGGTGCTTTAATTTTTTGCATGCTGTTTGTACACAGTTTCCGTCATTCGTTATTCAAGGCACGCACACTTGGCACTTTGCGGTAAGCATCCATACGTTCCTGGCGATGCGACAGCAAATTACGTATCTCCACCAACCTTGCGTAAATATTGAATGCCAGGATCAACAGTTCGCACATCAGGCGCCAAAGCAATAAAGACAGGACTGTCGCAACCAAGGTCAGCAACACGCCACCTATCCCACGCTCAGGCATTTCAAAAGTCGCAAAGAAGCCTCCAATGCCGGCACTCACGATGACCAACACACCAACCCAGTAAATCAGCTTGATCAAGAAAGGCGCGATGAAATGATCGAAGCCGAGATAGCCGAACCACTTTGCAAACGAGGAGTTATTTTTCATAGGCAAGTATTGAGAGTCGAGGTATGGGGGATTGTTATAAGCCATTTAGTGAACCAGTCTGGCGGTGTCACCGCCACCACAATTCAAATCGATCAAGGTCACATCAACCAGACCCAGCTGGATACCCAGCAATCCATTGAGCAAGGATGCAATCTGGCTACCCAATGTGTCCAACAAAGGTTTAAGCAAGTTCTCCAATATTGCCAAGACTCCGAGCAATAGATTGCTTACTGCCGGGTTACTACTATTCCCGGTTAGCGGCTTCTCTACCTGGCATGTGGCATCACAAAAGAGCAGATTCAACAATATCTGAACAATATTTCCCAGCAGAGTCACCACACTGGTCAACAAACCGCTGACCAGATTACCAACGTTACTGAGCAAACCGATGACACTGGAACTCAATGATCCGGTCAGCAAATTTTTTACATCGTTATTCAAGCCATTCGCAAATGTCTGCAAGGATGTCGTCGAAGTCTTCAATGCATCCAGTGTGGCCTGCAATCCATTGCCGTTAGCCGCCAGCAGTCCGTTCGCTAAGTTAGTCTTCGTTACACCTGTTAATGGCGCGTTAAGTATTTGCCCCAACAAAGTAGCCAGCACCGCATTCCATATATTCGTTACAGTGGTTCCCAGCTGCAAGTTATTACTGCCAACTGTTGCGGTCTGTCCTTTACTGAGCGTCACGACGCCCCCACCGGGAAGCGCATTCAGTGTGAATGGCTTGCCCAACACAAGCGTACCGTTGAGAACGTTAACGAACGGGGCAGTTCCACTGACATCGCAAGCAGTTATCGTAGAAAAAGCCGAAGCCTCGGTCATATTGCCGGCACAGACGCTAAGAATCGGCGCATTGACTTGTATCGTCGCGGTCTGGTTACCACTTGCATCCAACTGATTACACATGGCAGTGATAGTGCCTTGACCATTCACCACATCAATAGCAATAGGCAAATCCACTTTCAGTAATTTACCGATTACCGATGTCGGCGGTGAAGGAGCAACAATGTGGTTGAATACTCGCACTTGCGACGTAAAGGCCGTCGCGCCAACACCACCAATACCAATCGAAGGCGGCTCAACTATTCCGACCCTGATATTGGCACCGACCAAGGCCGGCAAGGTTAAACCGGTACCGGCGTCAACAAATCGATGGCTATTCGCAACCCCAACGGCAGCCGTCACCAGCTCCAGTACATTGATATCCGAATTGAGTGCGGCTTGTCCATTGGCTGCATCAGCCAGCACAAACAGGCCACGCCCGGCAGCGTCTGACAATATCTTCACGGGCAAAGTAAGTTGGCCGGCCTTGATCCCTAGCAAACTCACCAAATCTTGTTGCCCCGCCACTGTCGACATTGCTCCCAAAAGTACGTTTAACGGACAGAACCCGTTGCCACACCCCCCTGCTGTATTCGCAAGAACGGCAGATCGTATCGTGGCAACATCGGCCGTAGCCGCCACGCTTACGCCCAAAGCTTTTAACAATCCACCTGGCTTAACATTCACATTAGCCAAGCCGTTATAGGAAGCCAACGAAGTACCGGCCACATCGACCCCTATACCAGTCAACAATTTAGGAACCGTTCCATTTCCTTGAATCTGCAACAATTTTGAACCGACCGAAAACACAGCAATCGGCGCATCCGCGGTCGCAATTGCCATTGCAGCTACACTACGATTAGCCCATGAACCAAAGATACTGTGGAAGGAACGACTCACCCACACACGCACTGCAGAGGCCGGAGGATTGCCAACCGGGGCGACACCACCGGCGTAGGCCAGATAATAAGGTGCGGTCGTAATGACGGTAGGGTCCCATCTGCCACACGTAGCTGCAAACTCACTCGCTGAAAATGCCTGGGACACTTGCGCATCTGCATTGGACTTGGCGGCGATCGTTGCGGAGGCGCAAGGATTCGGTAATGTAGATGATCTTGCCAATTGCTGCGCACCTGCAAGAGCTGCCATGTCCGCCACTTTTTGCAAATCACGTTTTTGAAAAAACAAATAACCAATATCAATCGATGCCAACGCAATGATCATCGTTGAAATACCAATCGCGGCGATAATCGCAATCGAACCGCGCTGATGCTGCTGCACGCCTGCACGCGCCGCAGTATCTTGATCCGGGGTCCGAGATTGCGAAAAGATGTTCATACATCGCCTGTCAATATAAGGTCACTGACTTGTATTGCTTTTACTAACGGCCCGCTCAAATGATTCCGGAATTTTGTACTTGAAGCTGTCTATATACCGCTCCCAACTGATGGAGCTGGTAGCGCCCAACGTAGGCAGTCCGGGACCGGCGGCACTACCGTCCACCTGCATGGTCAGCAGCGCAGAAGTGAGTTCACCGATTTGCCGTGCGGGCTGCTTTTCTTGCGTGACTGGATCCTGTGTCAGGATCGATTCCTGCGCATGACCGATAGATGTTGTAATGCAAAAAGACAACGCAATTGCCGGCAAAACATTCAGTCTCATTGCGTTCGCATTTAAGAATGGCTTATTCATCAATCCCCCTCGTCGCTCAGTAAAGAAGAAATCCATTGCAACTACTCGCTACGAGCCATCACCGCGGAACTCGGCGGCAGCAACTGCAGTTGCAGTTGTAGCTGCATGCCACCAGCTCCGGCGACAACTGGCAAAACCCGATTGCCGGGATCCGGCTTCGCGGCCAACGGCACATTACGGCTCGCAATTGCCTCTTTACGTTTGAATATTTCAGAACGGACATCTACTGGAATCTTTGCCTCTTTCATCAAGGCTTCCGCTTTAGGCTGCTCACCGGAAAGCAGAAAAAATAAGGCCAGGTTGCTGATGACTTTGCGATTCCCGGGAGCCAGCTCCACCGCCTGCATCAAAGGCAGACGCGCCGCGTTACTTTCGCCTGTATTCAGCAAGGCGTAACTCAAATCGCTTAGTACGATTGCATTGGTCGGATCAAGACGACTGGCCTCTCGCAAATTTGAAATTGCCAGTGCGAAATTTCCGCGCTGCGCCTCCAGCAAACCCAATCCATGCCAGGCGGCAGCTGATTCAGGTCCGTTCAGCAATGCTTTATATTGTTTTTCTGCAGCGGCATCCTGCCCTGTTGCACGCAAGGCATCGGCATACAGACGCTGCACCTCAGGTGAACCACCATAGGTCTTTTGATAGGAATCGATGTGAGCAATCGAAGCGAAATATAAAGAACGTTCCTGCATCTTTTTTATCATGTCCAGATACACCTGCTTATTGTCTAAAGCAGGCTTGTCCAGTTCAGCTTGTTGCCGCTGCATCGCCTCATCATTGCGCATCGCATATTCATTCGAGGAAGCATTGAAGTTGGCGCAGCCACCAAGCAGCAGCATGATGAGCAAGGCTCCGAACATATCACCGTGTCTGCGAATTTTCATGCGCCACCTCCCATTTTTGACAACGCGCGAATGATCGCCAGAAATCCTGCGCCACCCGTAATAATTAATAAGGCAGGCAGTAATGCCAAGACCATTACACCGGTCATTTTGACTGTCAGCTTGCCCACTTTTTCTTTCATATCCAGTTTGCGTTGTTCACGCAAACGATCACTGAATTGCTGCAATGGCTGTTGAACGGCGCCGCCATAGCGGTCAACCTGAACAATCAGGCGTGCTACCGCGCTCATGTCTTCGTTTTCAAATACCGTCGAAAAACGACGCAACGATTGCTCACGCGTACGTCCGTTCAAGTACTGTTGTGCAGCGATCTGCAATTCTTTACTCAAAATCGGCAAAGAGCTCGCGAACTCGTTCTCTACCACATGCAGACTTTGATCAATAGACATGCCTACTCCTTGCAGTAGACGCAGCAAATCAATCAGTAGCGGCAATTCTTCGGACGCCTTTTGCCGCCTTTCCTTTGCCCTTATTTGCATAATCCACTTAGGCCCCATGTATCCGATTGCAAAACCGGCAAACACGGCGATCAGCAATGTCGTTTTGGCATACTCGAAAAAGAACACCCATGCCAGCACTGGAAATCCAATACCGAGCAATACGCGCGTAGCAAAGAAAAACGTTTTACCTCGACTATCATTCACACCACACTGATCCAGCAGGGTCCGATCTTCTTCTGCGACCAATTGCTTACCTAGCGGTGTATCTACCCAGTGCGCCGCATACTTCAAGAAACTGTCGATCCAGCGACGCAACAGCGGCCCGTCGGCCAATTTTTCTTGCCCCGGATGTTCTTGGATATCAATACGATGCGCCAACATTTTTTCACTGCGCACGAATTGCCACAATTGACGTAACAACACGCCACCGACCAGCAATGCTGCTGCGGCCAACAATGATATTGATAAGATACTGAGGAGATGCGGGCTCATATTTCCCTCATACCGATTTGGCCAAGCGATACAGCCAATACGCACCGATCATTTCCAGCACCACGGCAAAGATCAAAAGATCTTTGCCTATCGGATCCTCCAACATAGTGACAAACATTCTATTATTGAAAATCACCATGAAGACTCCCATGCCTATCGGCAAGAGCCCAAGTATCCAGGCAGACAACCTTACCTCTGCAGATAAAGCAATTAATTCATTTTGTGCATACTCCCTGTCACGCATAAACGCGGCCATGCGCTCCAGCACCGTGTCTGCTCGGCCACCGAATCGCAAAGCGACGCCAATCACGGCAGCAATCAGTTCTAGTTCTTTCACCTGAAAGACGCGCGCTTTTTGCAGCAAGGCATGCTCCAGGTCCATTCCCGCCTGCACCAGACGATTACTACGATCGAGTAGCTCACGCAATGGAGCATCAGTAGTCAGCACCGTTGACTGGAACGCTGATTCCAGGCTATTTCCGACGATGGTCAGTCTGACCATCGTGTCCAGGAATGCCGGCAGTTGCCGGACCATTTTTTGGTGGCGGCGAGTTGCCTTCAGCCATAAACGGAAATAACACAAGGTCAGATATAGAAATGCCGTTCCGATTGCCGACAAGACTCCACCGAATACAGCAGCCAATGTAATTAGCGCAACTCCCGGCCCAATCAAAACCAGATAGAACAACGGTGTTGCTACTATCCCGGCACGTAACAAAAATTTCCGCCATATATTTGATTCGATGCGCGGCTGCAATACCGTTTGTGTATCGGCCTCTTCATATACTGCAGACTGCATCTGCTCCATACTGCGGATCTGCTGGTCTACAAAAGCCGATGTCGCATCCTGCCGCTGATGTAGTTGTGCGTTCTGCCACAACAGAATGCCCCCGGCGAGTAACAATATCGCCGCAGCCACTATCCATAGTGTCAATGCCGACATGATTAGCTTCTCATTTGAGGATTGCCACCATTCGGCGCTAACTGCCGCCGTTTTTGCAGTTTCGGTGAGTGTGGCTGTATTCCCAGCGAGACCCAACGATCTTTTTCTTCGCCATCCGGGCCGTTAAAGCTCTCATGACGATACAGCTCTTGCGTTGTGATGATGTTGTCACCCACACCGGTAATTTCCGTGATGGATACAATCCGACGGCGACCATTTGACAGGCGTCCGATCTGTACGATGAAATCAATGGCGCCAGCTATTTGTCTGCGCAAACTCGATTCACTGCCTTGAAAGCCTGCGAACCCTGCCAGCATTTCTATCCGGTGCAGACATTCACGTGGTGTATTCGCATGTATCGTCGCCATCGAACCATCATGGCCGGTATTCATTGCCTGCAACATCTCCAGCACTTCGGCACCACGCACCTCACCGACGATAATGCGGTCTGGACGCATGCGTAAACTGTTGCGAATCAGATCGCGAATCGTCACAACTCCGGTCCCCTCAAAGCTACCTATCCGCGATTCCAGACGCACGACATGAGGATGATTCAAGGACAATTCGGCTGTATCTTCAACAGTCACAACTCGTTCGTTTTCCGGCAAAAAAAATGCGAGCGCATTAAGCAATGAGGTTTTGCCCGAGCTGGTCCCGCCAGAAATCAAAATATTGCAGCGTGCTTTGACGGCACTTTCCAGCAAAGTGAATAATTCATCATTCAATGTACCAAGTTGCCGTAAATCGCTCGGTTTCAGCGGATCGCGACGGAATTTACGTATCGACACCATGGGCCCATCGACCGCCAACGGTTCGATCACTACATTCAACCGACCGCCATCGGGCAGCCGTGCATCGACCATAGGGTTCGATTCATCGAGCCTTCGTCCAAGCGGTGCCAGGATGCGCCGCACAATACGCAGCAAATGATTGTTATCGGTAAAACGCAAAGTTTCGCGCTGCAATATGCCATGGCGTGAGACAAATACATCGTTATAACCGTTGATCAGGATATCCTCGACATCGCCGTCGGCCAGCAAATCCTCCAAGGGTCCTAGGCCTGCCAGCTCTTTGGTCAATGCATCGGCAATCAGGCGTACTTCGTTTTCATTGAGCGGGATGCGACGCAAACGCACAAAACCATCGACATCGAGATTGACGAATTGTTGTATCGCCGAGCGCGACCAACGTCCGAATTCGGCACCAAGCTCTTCAATCCGCGTCAGCAGATTGTCATAAGCCGCCGTTTTGATGTCCTGAAACCTTTGTGTGTTAACAAAGGCGTCGTCCTCATTAGCCAATCCCACTTGATCGCTCATCTCGTTATGCCTCTATCCCGGCCATTGCCGTCGTATGTTTTATGGCTTGAGCAAACCCGATACCCAGCTCGACAACTTGCCTGCATGTTTTTCGGCCTGCGGGTTCAACAATTTTTCAGCCAGATCTTGAATCTCTCGCATGTATGGATCGTGTTTATTGACTTCGTGTAACAACTTTCCCTGGTTGGCACTACTCATTAAGCGCAATGTACATTCCGGCAATACAGCTGCCAACGGCAGGCCGAAACGCTCAGCAATCTGCGGTGCGCTCATTCCGTAACGAATGTCATAGCGATTGACGACTAGTTTTCGCCGACTGGCATCACCGCTGAGCTTGTTGAATTCTTTGAGCATGGATGAAAGCGAAACCAGAGCACCAGCGCTCTGGTCGGTAACGAACAGAACCTGGTCAGATGCATTGGCCATGCACTCAACCAACTCCATATCAGCAAAGCCTCCGAGATCCAGCACCAGCACATCGAAATAGAGGCGCAATTGCGTCAGCAATGACAAAACATCCTCGTGCGAAATGCCTGACATTTCCTTGAGCATACGAGGCAAGGAAATAACTTTTATGCCGTTATGGCTGTTGGTCAACGCGGTCTGGATCAAAGTCCTGTCCAGGCGATGACGATTACGCAGGGTATCCATAAAGCTATAAGTACCCGCGACGTTCAGATAAAGCTGTCCGTCACCCGCAGGCAAGCCGAGATCAAGCAGGCCTATCTGGTAATCCTTATGTTGCGCCGACTTGCGTAGTTGGAGGACATCTGCCAAATGTACCGATATGGTCGTACTGCCAACGCCCGATCTTGCACCCAGCAAGGTAATTAAGGTTCCCTGGATTGCAACCGCAGGAGCAGTGACCGCTGCCACCAATTTATAGATGACATCGTGCGCTTCTTCCACCGGCGCAGTCATATCAATGAAATGATGCACACCCGCGCGCAAAGCAGCGACCGCGCCTTCCGGATAATCCATGGTGCCGACTGCCACCACTGGCACCTCTGGCAACTTGCTCTTCATCATTTGTGCTAGCGCGATCATATCGGCAGTACAGTTAGCCGCGCTATCCCCACAGTTTCCGGAAAAATCCAGCAAAACCAGGCGTGGCTTGCATTCGGCCACGCGCGCCGTCAACAAAGCAATCGGAGCCAGTTCCTGTTGCACCACATGCCATTCTTTCAGGGCATGTGCCAGCCAGCGCAGATGCGCGCCGTTAGACGAGCAAAAGACAAAGCGATTGCTATCATTTTGCGTAGTTTCACGCTGCAGCCCTTGTTGTTCCATGAGCTTTTCCAAAGATTGCTTCTCCACTATTTACTTTGAAAATCCTGGTAAATCATCCCCGCCAGCAGCACCCATCACATAACTACCCCAAGCGTTTGCTGGTGTGTCCCGTCTTTCTTTATCGTCGCCCGGCAACGGCAGTTGTGCGCCTTTCGCGATTGGCTTGACCAAATGCGGTGTCGCAATAATCACAAGCTCTTTTTCATCCTGGTTGTATTGCATGCTGCGAAAGAAAGGGCCAAGAATCGGCAAATCGCCTAAAAAGGGAATCTTGCTCACGTTAGATTTGGTAGTCCGAGAGACGAGACCGCCTATAACGAAACTTTCACCATCGCCGAGTTCCAGCGTAGTTTCCGTACGTCGCGTGGATATTGCCGGGATCATCATGTTGTTCGTGACTATCGCGTTTGTGTAATCAAGGTCACTGGCTTCCGGTGCCACTTTCAGCGCGATGCGATTTGCGGACAAGACAGTTGGTGTCACCGTCAAACCTATACCAAAGGCTTTGTAGATAATGGTGGTAGTACCGAGTCCACCCGATTGTGGAACTGGCAGTTCACCACCGGCCAAGAAGCTGGCACTTTGCCCGGACAACGCGATCAAGGATGGCCGGGCAAGAACCCGGGCAAGACCGTTTTGCTCTATGAGTTTCACCCTTGCATTTACGCTGGAGCTGCCAAGCAGGTTGAAAGCTTGTGATACCGGTGTCTGCACCGTGGACGACAGCACCGTAGAAAAATTGTTCAAGCCAAAGCTGAAAGTAGCGCCGCGATTTTGGTTGAATAGAAAATCAAAACCGGCTTCTTTCAAAACATTGCGGCTAAATTCGACGATTTGCACATCAATTTGCACCATGCCACTCGTGGCTACAGTTGAAGTGTCGAGCAATTTTTCCCTGCCTACCGCGTGCGCACCTGCTGCAGACACATTTGCATGTGACAACAGGGAAGGTGCCTGACCGCGCAAGCTGGCACTGTCTCCACTAATTTGCAGATCCAGCCCCTCTTCTGGCAACATCCCTTGCAAAGCACTGAGGACTTGTACTTGCCACACCTTGGTCGGACCATTACGTTGCCATGCCGTTACACTTGTACTGCCAGGCTTTTTACCTAGCAGCATAATGCTGCCTGGCCGCTTGCTGGATCCTTTTATAATTAGTACGTCAGCTACATCTGGATCAGCGACGGCAATTCGTTCCAGATCCGCCGGCGTTTTCAATTGAATCTGTTCGCGCACCCTGACCGTCAAATTCAAGTCCTCTGCCACTACGGAAGAAGACAAAAATCCGGCAATAATCACTAAGGCATTCAATATTCTCATTTGTCAGCCACCCGCTTCAGATTGTCGATAATTTGCTTTTTGGTTTAGAAGCTAACGTTTTCCCTCTGCGTTCCTTTAATGACCTCTAATGTGCTCGACGATCTGCTTTGCGTCTTGGATGAAGAACCACTGCTTGCAGCAGGAGGACGTGCCGTGTTGACACTACCGGTCCCGGCCCAACTGGAAAAATCAATACCTGCATAAGCCTGGTTATCTCCTGTACGTAACTCCTCTTTATCTGCCTGCGATAAACCACTCTTCTCCCGCAACACATTCTTTGGTTCCGGAAACAAACTCATATCCGCGACGCCGTTGTCTCCGGGGTGGCGCAGTACCAGTGTCAGCTTTCCGTTCTGGGCCGCCAGCAAGAGTTGATTAACTTGATCAATGGGGGTAGCGAGTACTGCTGTGCGCGCTTGCGCGGCTTGTGCCGTCTGGCTATTTGCAAGTGCATTTGCATTGGCTTGTGCTTCACCCATGGTCGCAGCGCCGTATGTCAATACCAGACGTCGCGATGCCAGCAAGCGCGACTGCCCGAGATCAACGTCATTTCCCTTTTTCAAAGTGAAAAATACATCAACGTAATCTCCGGCCGCGATTCGATTACCGACCCCAACCACTTCATCAACAGGGATAGCTACCGCACGCTCGCCATCGGCCAGTTTCAATGCCAAACCCCGCACCAATTGTTCTTCTGTAACCAAAGTGTCAGCAGCAATATCAACAGCAGGAACTTTACCGATGACATCAGTTGCATTTGCATAGGTGCCATTCGCCGTGACGGGAAAGGTAACCAGCTTTACGTTGCTCGCCGTGATTTGCTTGCCCTTCTCCAACTTCTCGGCTGCGACGACCACCGGATACTCTGCAGCTTTAGGTATCGTTGCCGTTTTCACTTCAACCGGCAAAGACGGTGGCTGACGCCCCATCCACCATGCCAGCGCTGCCAGGCATAGCGCTAACAAAACAAGAATTACTGCGATGATTTTTGTGAGTTTATTCATGAGCGCATAATTCTTTATGATGGGTTATTAATCTAATTGAATAATCGCACTGCTTTCCAGCTTGTCCGGAACCGCTACAGCCAGAAGCGATCCCAACAACAAAGGAACCAACGGATTTTGTCGGTAGTTTGCATATGTAACCGTTACCCGATAGCAGCGAACACCTGCATTGTTATTAGCGGCACTGCTATATGGGCAGGTGGTAAGCGCATTTGCTACCGTCAAACGGGGCGTCAACCAATATGCCGAGCTACCGGTACCGATTGCCGCATTCGTGGCATTTGTCCCTCGCGCCTCGTCAGTTGCTGAATAACGTAGCGCGGCACGAGCACCTTCCGCAGCAGCAAGCGTAATCGACTGTTGTGCCGCAAAAATCAAACCGTAAGTAATTACGGCATAAAAAATGACGAAAAAAACAGGGAAGACAAAGGCAAATTCAATGACGGCCGCACCGCGCTGCCGGTCAAAATCATGTGCAAAGCACAGGCCTGACTGTCCTGCTGTTGCATGACATGGAATCGCGTTTTTCATCATCCCCCCCATGCCTTACCTAAAGAATAAATAAGTGCAATCGCCAGATACGCCGCGTAAGGCGTGCCCTTTCTTCCTTGGCGGGCACTCACCATACGTTTATACATTTCACCATCTGCGATCTGTTGCATGATGCGATTAAGTCTGAACGGGATTGCGCTTTCCCAGACAACCAGAACGTGAAACACCAACGCATGCAATCCTGCCAAGACACTTGCTATCAGCCAGACAACAAACAATCCTTTAAGTCCAAGCAACGCACCTATGATCGCCAGGAATTTGACGTCTCCCGCCCCCATTACCCGCCATACATAGAGGGGCACAAAAACAATCAATCCCAGTGTTAACCCGGTAACGGATCTCCATACGTCAATACCACCTATGCCATGTCCGGCCACTATCATGCAAGCCGTGTGTGCCAACAGGAACAGCAAAAGCAAGCCATTCGGCACACGGCGAAACAGGACGTCGTAAACGATGACCGCAACACATAAGAAAGCAGTGAATACAATCATCAATCCCATGTGGCATTAGGGGTATCGACTCATGGATTTATCGAAAACCACCGGCATTAACGAGCATCAGGTTCTTGGAACGGCTTGCAACTTGGTCACAATTACATCAAATATGCCATCCAGATTCGTTCCTATGGATGTAATCGCTGCAATGATGACGACCGCGATCAGGCCAGCAATCAGTCCATACTCAATCGCCGTAGCACCTTCTTCGTCTTTCATAAAACGGATAATTTGGCTTTTCATTTCTCACTCCTGTTTCACATCAATATAGATTTCATTTCGTTTTAAACGACGCGTTCACCTGAACCGTCGCTTGTCTTGTACCGCAATGTCTTCTGTTCGTTTTCGATGTCAGACTCCTTTCTCCAACACAGCCTTTGCTATCAGTACGAAACGCTTTGCTCCCCATATGGCCATCTTTTTTGACACGATGGCCTTGTCTTATCCTGTGTTAATCCAGTTGATACGAATATCCGAGGTTAAATCGTGGCGCGCGCTTGCTCGCATTGATGGGTATCTCGCCTACCGGTTGCGCGACCGACAGGTCCAGCGAGTAGTGGCGCAAATCGCTAAAGCGCACGCCGGTACCGACCGATGCAATTTCGCTATGCGCCAAACGGCCGGCATTCACATACACCTTGGCGGCATCTGCCATGACATAAGGCTGGATTCGTTTCACATAGCTGCCGTCATATGGAAACGCCCGATTGAATTCCAGTGACGCGCCCCAGCCTTTGTCGCCGGCGATTTCACCAACCGGATAAGCGAGCCCGTAAAGTTTGGCGCCGAAGCTGACCTGTTCCGATAACGGCAGGATGTTGCTGCTGTACTGCCCCATCCCGCTAACCGTAATGCCGTAGCCGTTTGCAAATTGATTGCTTCGGGTAAAGCTACCCTTGATGCGCAAGAAATCGAGATCGATATTGCCGTTGAGCTGACGCGCTCCCAAACTATCGAAGCCCTGATAAACGCCCAGCGACCATTGTGTGCTGCTACGATCAGATACTTCGGTTGAGGTCAGTTCAAGGCTCAGTGCGCGAATATCGGAACTGAATTCAATGCTTGGCGCCGGAGCCGGAACGTCCAGCGTATAGCGCGAAGAGTTCTTGACCGCATAAATGCCGCCGGACAAGGTCAGGCTGCGCGTGGGCTTCAGTATCAGCGGGTAGCTGAGATTGGCGCTGACGCGCTGTGTCTTGGTTTGATAGCGTGATTGCAGTTGTTGTGCAGTGAGCGCCTGGTTTTCCGGCTCACCTTTATAGTCGGACAAGGTGACCTGCAACAACATCCCTTGCCAGCGTATCGGCTGGATGTAATTCAAACCAACATACTCTTCACGCGAAGGTCCGCGCGGTGCGATGGTACTCAGCGTTACTTGCTCACCAAGCGGTGTCAAACCGTTTTCAGTCACACTGAATATGCCGCGCAAGGACGAGGTCGCCGTATCCACCGCAAATGAAGTGGTAATTGGTTTGCGGCTGACATCAAGGGTCATCTCCGAAGCACCATCTGTATTTTCCGGCGGGCGTACCGTTGCCTTGATGCGCATGCCTGGTTGCAGGCTCAGGATACTGGTGATGCGATCGAAGGTCGCGCGGCTGAGCGGGCGGTCTTCCTTGAGTTGTTCCGCAATATTCCGGAGGCGCTCTTCCGAAGCACCGGGATTGCCTTCTATCTTGACAGTGCTGACGTAACCCTCAACGACATTGATTTCAACAACATTGTCTTTGAAGCTTTGCGCGGGTACGAAGGCGAAAGAAAGTGGATAACCTTTGGCCTGATAAATCTGGGTGACTTTGTTCGCTGCCTGCAGTAGCTCGGCAACCGTTACTTCGCGATTCGTCAACCGGGAAAACTCCGCGGCGACCAGTTCGAAAGGAATACTTTCCACGCCGGCGATTTTGAAGCGGGAAGGAACAATGCGGCTTGCCAGCAAACGTTGCATTGCCGGATCCAGCGCTTGCGGCTGGATATCAACGGTAACGCTTGGTGCCGGGCTTGGTTCGAGCTTGGGCAGGTTATCGAGAGGATTACCCTGGCCAGCGCTACGCGCGTCTGCAGCACTGGCATGCGGCATCAAGGCCAATTGACCCAGCGCACTTGTCAGGCAGACCGCGACCAATCTCTCGATGAATCTTTGCATACAGTCCCTTTGTCAGCATGCTGTCCCGCATGCGTCCTTCCAGTACTACACATCCCGATATCACTACGTATTAACCAACGGCCTTGAATTCAGCTTAGTTGCCAAATGGCAAGTGTCAAACCCAAGGTTTACATCTGCAAATTCTTGTAAGTGCTTACTGACGGTATGGCACTTTGAACAAGCACCGCACACAAAAAAGCGCGCACAGAATTTGCAATTGTTAACCAATTGAAGTTGCTTTAAAGAATGAGCGTGTCCGGCTACTCTGAACATCCCATAAATGCGGTATTTTTGGAAAAAAGCGACAAAAATATTTCTACTAATCAATACTTTAACGAAAACTTCTCACAACTTGCACAAACATTATTCACGCTCGTCAACACCGCATGGGAAAACACGCCATGTAAGCATAAAGTCCTTTTGGCTAAAGTCGCCGTCTGATTAGATACCCTCTATCAATCTGTTTATGACGTCAGGTTTCGCATACTTCAATCGCAGCTCTTTCTCTTACCTTGCTCCTCTCGTGCAAAATCCTGGCCACAAGGACCAGGATTTGCAGAGGTGAGAACGAGGCTCTTATTTTTTACCGAGCAAACCACCCAACAGTGATGCCACTGTATTGGTTACAGGAGCCAATACATTGGTCGTACCAGTTGCTCCGGTTGCGCCCCCCACGGTGCCGCCAACCAGTGGAGCAACGATAGGGTTGACTATGTTGGTCACAGGCGACAACAAGTTCGCGCCACCTGCACCGCCAGCCACACCACCGAGCAATGGGTTAACAATATTGGTCACTGGTGCCAACAAACCGCCGGCTCCGGCACCACCTGTTACACCACCCAACAGTGGATTAACGATATTGGTAACAGGAGCCAGCAAGCCTCCTGCACCGGCACCGCCACCCACGCCACCCAGCAATGGATTGACGATATTGGTAACAGGAGCCAGCAAGCCACCTGCGCCGGCACCACCCAGACCACCGAGCAATGGATTAACAATATTGGTGACCGGTGCCAACAAGCCACCTGCACCAGCGCCGCCGGTTACACCACCCAACAGTGGGTTCACCAAAGTTGTAATTGGGGTCAGCAGGTTACCTACATCAGCGCCGCCACCGATACCACCAAGGCTGCCACCCAGCAGGGGATCAACAATGGTGACGATTGGGGCCAGTAAATTGCCACCGCCAAGACCGCCGCCTATGCCACCCAAGCCACCACCAAGGATAGGATTGACGATGTTGATCACAGGCGACAACAGATTGACTGTGCCACCTTCGCCACCAACGCCACCCAGCAGGCTACCCAGCGAGAACGCACCCGAACTGCCGCCTGTGCCATGCAACAAGATGCCGGCGATCGATACCGTGTTACCCGTGGTGATGACCGGACCACCCAGGTTGTTCACTATAGGCAAGCCACTGGTTTTCACTGTGCCGCCAACTTTGCTTACTGTGCCACCAACGGCGATCAGCAAATTGCTGACTGGTTGGCCGAGGCCGGTTGTTTTACCGAGCGATTGTGTCAATGTCGTCACTTGGCTGGTCAATGGCACGATGGTGTGGCTCAAGGTTTTGGTAACTTGTTCCACTGGTCCGGTAGTCAGGACCTGGGTCAAAGGAGTCGAAACATTCGAAACGGTTTCGCCGACTTTGGTGACCAGGCCACCGACAGGAGCGGTGACAGGTGCCAGCGGAGCCAATGGGCCGGTGCCAAGATTGCTGACCAGTGTGCCGGCGCTTTGCACTGTCACGCCGGTTTGTTTGACGACGTCACCGGTGCTACCGACAGTGACACCGACCGGGTTATCGATTACACCCATTTGGCCCAGGCCTTTGCTGATGCCATTGCCCAAGGTGGAAACGATGCCACCACCTTCGACTACGACGTTGCCCAAATCGGTTTGTGTTTGTTTAGGTACGATAGGCAGGTTCAGGTTGCCGACCGCGGTACCGGTATTCGATACTGCATTACCGGTGGATGTGACGATGTTGCCGGCGCCATTTGCGATTTGACCGGTTGGCGTTGCTGTAGCTGTTACGCCACCACCGCCGCCGCCAAGACTGGCACCGGTAGAACCGCTACCGGTTGAAGAACAGCCCGACATCAAAAGAACTGCGGACAAGACTGCAAGGCTTGTGATGCTTTTGTTCAGTTTCAGATTCGTGTTCATGTTCGTTCTCCCTCGTTGTAATTCAAAATTAAATTGAAGAGCCCCCGTACTTTCCAAGTGGCAAATTGCATGCCAATCGAAAACTGGGTTTTTAGTGCTCTCAATTAATTTTTAATTTTTAAAAAAATCTTTTAAAAATCAATTACTTGGAAGGAAAATTATTAATAAGACATTGTTATTTTTGCCATTAAAATTTACTTGCTCCGTGTTACTTGTAACGTAACGTCCGAAACAAAATGTTCTCGATTTCGAGCTTTAAAAGCCTTTAATTTCCGACATACGCAACAAATCAACGGCCAGCGTTTTCTCTTTGCCATGCTTTGAACAGATTGCGAATTGCTGCTACCACAGCCCACCGCGGGTGGGCCTGGCAACTGGAACAGATGTGAACGAACATCGCTGCGCGTGCATACAAGCACACCCGAGTGCGCACGATGTTGAAGGAAGTGTCAGGGAGAAAAGAGGGCCTGAAGCTGAGCCACAGCCTCAGGAAATAACACGATGGATACTGCGAAACCTTACTTAGATTTTCATTTCCAGATAAGTGTAGATGTAGTTCGAACCGCCATTCACATCACCCAACAGTCGGGATGATCCAAAAATCCCCGAGCGATGCGAGACGCCGAGACCGATATAGGACTCTTTCAAGCGTTGCGAGCCGATCAAATCCCCCAGGCTGACGTCTATCGTCGGATCAAGATAATTCAACAAGCGCGAAGTGGGTCGATCCCGTGCCGCCTGGCTGCTCACCTCCGTATAAGGAACGCGGTTGGCAAATGAAACACCCAGCCCCCAGCCAAGCCGGGTCTTGACCTTGTGATTCCATGGCAGCCCATAGTAATAAGCCTTCATGAACAAATCAGCCTGGACACCGTTCGCCTGCAGGTTGCGATCATTGTGATAAACCAGGCCGGCATAACCGACAAAGTCGAGCGGCCAGCCATTCAGCTTCTCAATGAAAGGCTTACCGATATGTACGCCGGTGATGCTGGTCGGATTTACCTTATCCAGGTCGGCGCATTTGAAAGTCAGGATACGCGCCAAATGACAACCGTCATCGGCCGCGCGACCATACAGGACACGCACATAGGTCGGGGTCTTTTCATCCGCCCACATTTTTTTGTAACTACCGAAATCATAAGCCGCACCGACAAAGAAAGATGGTTGCAAACCGCGGCGCACTATCGGACTGTCCTGAACCTTGCCATCGAAGGAGGTGACTGAAGCACCGGCCAACAAGCGCCAGCGCTCGGTCAAATCGTAGGTGCCATACAGATTCACGGACACATTGGTGCCCGCATCCGGCGCGTAAGCAGGACGGCCGGCAATGGCTTCATTCGCACGCACGCCATAATAATAATTATTGAGCTTGGCATCACGCATCGAAATATTCAGGCTGGGGCGCAAGGACAAACGCCCGGAGCGCCAGTCATACGCATACTCCAGCGCCAGCTCGGTACCGTTCGACGTGTTGCTCACGTCATGCATGATGGATGCATATAAGGTGCCCCAGGGCTGCTCATAGCGATACGTGAATCCGAGATCGACGCCGGTACTGCGCACTTCCATACCGTCCAGCGATGAAACCTTGCCCGCTTCGGGAAAGCCCTCCAGACGCCGTTTGAAATACACATCAAAGCGCTGTTCCGTGTTCGGCACAAACTTGATGCCGATGCGATTTGCCTGCATCGAAACATGTTCGCCCTCGTATAGATAAAGCGGCAGCAAATCCTGCCTGGTACCGCCACCTACATAGGGAGAACTTTCAAAGCGCGTCACAAAACCAAGCCCGGCACCGCCTGGCTCGGTAATCAAATCACTGAACGGGCTGGCAGCGGTCTGCGCCTGCGCACTCCACGCTGCGGATAATCCAAGCACGGAGAGCGCAATGTTGCGCAGTGTTTTACTACGGTGCGGGGAAAATGACAGCATCAATATTTCTCACTTCATTAGTTATATTTGAATTCCAACGCCAGGCATGCATCACCCCAATCCAGGCGCAGTATCTCTCCGCGCTTATGCCTGTGTACCGCGCATTCTCGTCGAGCGCAAGGTCAACCAGGAGATAAACAGGGCCAGCAACGCACATCCCGCAATACCAGCCACCATGGGTCGTGCGCTACCGTCAACAAAGAGACCGGTAATCGCCATCACAGCCGCACCGGTCACAAATTGCAAGGTCCCCATCAAGGCGGAAGCGGTACCGGCTATCGTGCCGTGCTCTTCCAATGCAAGCACGGTCGTGGTCGGTATCACCAGGCCGAGGAAGCCGAAACCAACAAATAACATGACCAGCATGACATCCAGACGTTCAATGCCAATCAGATTAATCACCAACAACGTCGTCATCACCAGTGCATAAGCGCTTACCGCCACCTTCACTACCGGCACCAAACCAAACCGCGCACTCAGGCGCCCGGTGAATTGCGAGACCCCAATGAAGGAAGCCGCATTCGCTGCAAAAGCGATACTGTACTGGCGCGGAGTGAGTCCGTAATGATCGATCAGGATGAAAGAAGAATTCGCCAGATAAGCAAAGAAACTGGAAATACCAAATGCACCTATGAATACCAGGCCGAGGAAGTGCGGCTCGCGCAGCAATAAGCTATACGCTCTGAGCGCACTACGTACACTGCTATCCACGCGCTGCTCACGCGGGCGCGTCTCGGCCTGGCTGGTCGCCAGTAGTATCAACGCCAGTACGGCAGCGACCGTCACCGCCCAAAACACACTGCGCCAGCCCCACAATTCAATCAGCAAGCTACCCGACAACGGTGCAAGGATGGGCGAGACGCTAAAGACCAGCATCAACAAAGACATCAGGCGCGCCGCATCATTGCCGGTGTGCAGGTCGCGCACCACCGCGCGCGGGATCACCATGCCGGCGCTCGCGCCCAGGCCCTGCAGGAAGCGCAACACAATCAGGGTTTCTATATCCGGCGCCATTGCACAACCCACACTGCATACGGCAAACAATGCCAGGCCGAAATACAGTGGTGGCTTGCGTCCCACCATATCCGAAATCGGGCCGTAAATAATCTGGCCTATACCCAGTGAGATGAAAAAGGCCATCAGGCTGGCCTGTACCGCGCTCATGGACACACCCAGCGTCTGGCCGATCGATGGCAAAGCCGGCAAATACATATCGATGGCGAACGGACCAATGGCGGACAATAAGCCGAGCACCAACGCATTTTTCAGGAAAGGCGTATTCATTAATTAATCTACTCAGGAAAAGAGGACTTACCAACCCCGAAGCCATGCCGGGGTCAATTGAGCTGTGCTGCCTGGGGAGAGTGGGAGGAAAAATTTACTCAGACGCAACAAGCATGCCGCAAGGAAAAACGGAACCACAATGGTTCCGTCGAAATCTGCGCGAAACTAAGGCAGATGATATCTCATACACACTGCAAATTCCATGCAAAACGCCGGGTCCGGTGATTTTTTAGAAATGCCATTAAGCAAACACAATCGGTGCGTGACGTGTATGCGGTCTGTCCAGATCACATGTACCAGCGCACCGATCACTGTAAGTGCCCCACTCGTTTTATTGCCGCATCCCGATCGCCAGGCGATTGAATGCGCTCATCAGGGCAATGGCAAAACTCAAGTCGGCAATTTCAACATCCGTGAAATGTGCCTTCAAGGGTTCGAAATCTTCATCCGGCGCGTGGGTTTTGTCGACATGCGTAAGCGACTCGGTCCACGCCAGTGCCGCAGCTTCACGCTCGGTGAAAAGCGCGCTCACGCGCCATCCGGCCAGGCTATCCAGCTTCGCATCCTTCATGCCATCGGCACGTAGTGCTTTCGCATGCATTTCCAAGCAAAAAGCACAGCCATTGATTTGCGACATGCGTAACCAGACCAGTTCAATCAATTGCTTGCCCAGGCTGCTCTTTTCCAGCGCCTTTTTCGTCGCGGCGAAGCCCTGGTAAGCCTCAGGGGAAAGGGTCCAGTAGGATAAACGAAGGGTACTCATGGTCAATCTCCGGTAAGTAAGAAGGTATTCAACGCTCACATGCGGCACATGATGCTCATGTGGAATCTGTGTTGCATAACCAATACTGTAAAAGAACCATGCCCCATGGAACAGGTGCAAGAATTGAAGAAACTAATGGGACATTGCTTAAGGGATGTGCAAGGCGGGAAAGATGCAGGCCCAAGCGGGGCCAAGATTTGTGCAGGCATAAAAAAATGCGAAGCCCGGAGAGCTTCGCATTTTTATTGATACATTCAGTACAGGCAGATATTAAAGCGGTAATTCGGCAAATCCCTTCAGCATTCGATCACATTGACTGCAAGGCCGCCGCGTGATGTCTCCTTGTACTTCGTCTTCATATCCGCGCCGGTCTCGCGCATGGTTTTAATCACATTATCAAGCGACACAAAATGACGCCCGTCACCGTGCAAGGACATGCGCACTGCATTGATGGCTTTGACCGACCCCATTGCATTACGCTCGATACAGGGAACCTGCACCAGTCCGCCTATCGGATCGCAGGTCAGGCCGAGGTTGTGCTCCATGCCGATTTCAGCTGCGTTTTCCACCTGCTCCGGCGTGCCGCCCATCACTTCAGCCAAGCCTCCTGCCGCCATCGAACATGCCACCCCGACTTCGCCCTGGCACCCGACTTCCGCCCCGGAAATCGAGGCGTTCTCTTTGTACAGAATGCCGATCGCCGCTGCCGTCAGCAAAAATCGTACGATGCCATCGTCATTCGCTCCCGGCACAAAGCGATGGTAGTAGTGCAGGACCGCCGGAATAATGCCGGCCGCGCCATTGGTCGGCGCGGTGACGACACGGCCACCCGTGGCATTTTCTTCATTCACCGCGAGCGCGAATAAATTGACCCAATCGAGAGTGGTCAGGGGATCACTCACACCGCCTTCCGCCTGCGTCAACAGCCTCCGATGCAAGGCAGCGGCACGGCGTCGCACCTGCATAGGCCCGGGCAAGGTACCTTCCTGTTCGCAACCGCGTGCGACACATTGCTGCATCACATGCCAGATTTTTAGCAGGCCACTGCGAATCTCTTCTTCGGAACGCCAAACTTTTTCGTTCTCCATCATCAGTTGGCTAATCGAGATATTGTTGGCTGCACAAAGCCTCAACAGGTCTGCGCCACTATGGAATGGATAAGGCTGATTCGTGCTGTCTGGCACGAGACGGTCTTGTGCGGCAGCGTTTTCATTGACGACAAAGCCGCCACCGACCGAGTAATACACTTTGCTGGCGAGTTCAGCCTGATGCTCATCGTAGGCGGTGAAACGCATGCCGTTGGAGTGATACGGCAATATGCGCCGGCGATAAAACAGCAAGTGTTCCTTCTCAATGAAACCGACTTCCCGCTCCCCCAGCAACTTGATACTGGCGCTGCGGCGGATCTGGGCAAGCTTGGCCTCAATCGTGTCGATATCGACGAGATCGGGAGCTTCGCCCAGCAGCCCGAGCAGCACCGCCTTATCGCTGCCATGACCTTTTCCGGTCGCACCCAGTGAGCCAAACAACTCGGCCTTGATACCATGCGTGGAATCCAGCAGGCCGTTCTCTTTCAAACCGTTGGCAAAGGTAGCTGCCGCCCGCATCGGCCCCACTGTATGGGAGCTGGACGGACCTATGCCTATCTTAAACAGTTCGAATACGCTGATTGCCATGCTGTTTCCTTCTCAAGTGAAGTAATTACGCGGCAACTGCAGCTGTTACACCGGCATCTACAGTCTTGCTGCCAGTGCCCATCGCATCGCGCACCAGTTCGATCCAGAACGACGCCCCGAGTTCGATGGTATCGTCATTGAAATCATAATGCGGATTGTGCAAAGGGATCGTTTCGTCGCGATCAACGCCCATCCATATATAGGCACCCGGCTTGCTGTTGAGCATAAAGGAAAAGTCTTCGGATGCCATCGACGGCACACAATCCCAATCGACTTTATCTTTCCCAACCACCGCACTCGCGGCGCGTATGGCGATATCGGTTTCATTATGAGAATTAATCGTCGCCGGATAGGCATAACGGTAAGACACCGTTGCGCTTGCACCGTTGGATTGCGCAATGCCGCTGCTAATCTCTGTCAGCAGATCATGAATACGACGCTGGGTGCTCGCGGAAAAGCAACGCACGGTGCCACGGATGACGGCGGTTTCGGGCAATACATTCCAGGCTTCACCACCGTGGATTTGAGTGACACTGACAACCGCCGTCTCCTGTGGGGGTAAGCGGCGGCTAACGATGGTTTGTAGGGCCAGCACCAACTGGCTGGCACAAACCAGCGAATCGACGCTGCGCTCCGGCATCGCTGCGTGGCTGCCGACACCTTGAATCGTGATTTCAAATGTATCGAAAGATGCCATCATCGGCCCGTGATTGATGGCAAAACGCCCCATCGGCACGCCAGGCCAGTTATGCATGCCAAACACCATGTCGCATGGAAAACGCTCAAACAAGCCGTCTTCGATCATGACGCGGCCGCCACCAGCGGCTTCTTCAGCCGGTTGAAATATGAAGTTAATCGTGCCTGCCCACTCAGTATTCTTGCTGAGTGCCACTGCGGCACCGAGCAACATTGCGGTATGACCGTCGTGGCCACAGGCGTGCATCTTCCCTTCGTGGCGAGACTTATGGGCAAAGTCGTTTTTTTCAGATAAAGGGAGCGCATCCATGTCGGCGCGCAAACCGATTTTTGGTCCGTCACCACGCTTCAGCGTTCCTACTACACCGGTACGACCGATACCCTCTTCCACCGCGATACCGTTTTCACGTAATACCGAGGCAACCAGCTGAGCAGTTGAAACTTCTTCGAAAGCCAGTTCCGGAGAGGCATGAAAAGTGTGTCGCCACTTAATCATGTCTGAGATGAGATTCTTATCCAGAGACATTTTTTACCTTTTCTTCAATCTATTTTCAGTGGTGGAAAAACTGCGCGATCACGGTGGCACCGAGGAAGGTTCCTGCATTCGCTGCGAAAGAGACCACGACGATACGCCAGCCGAGACGGCGAAACGCCGGAATATCCTTGGCGATGGAAAGACCCGCAAAAGTCAGCATAGGCGTAATAAATGCGAGGAAACTAATCTTGCCAGTCAACTCTGCAATCTGCGTCGCCCAGGGACAGATAGGAGCGGTCAGCAGCATGGCGATAAGCGACACCCAACAGACAGCGGGGATTTTCTTACCGATGAATTTATTCGCCAACACGCCGACCATCACTGCCAATAAGACAATCAACATCCCCGGCAACGCTGCAAGCGGATTACTGCCATGGGCGATCCAGTCACCAATCAGGGTCAATCCGCCGGACAGTACCCAGGCGAAACAGATACCGACAGGACCGAGTACGCCACCGTGATCTACGACATGCTCAACAGCGCTTTCTTTTTGCGTAACGGATGCTGTGGTGGTGCGACCAAGAATCGGCTCCAGCACGCGATATCCCCACACTGCCAGTGGCAGCGAGATGAACAACGTGAAATAGGTACCGATGGTGGTGGTGATCAGATTGCTCGCCGCAGCAAAGGTCATGACTTGCTTGGCCATCTCCGGTGTTTGTTGCGCGGCGATAGCGCCCGACGCGGCTGCCATCATGCTGCCGGAACCTACGCCGGAACCCATAGCCAGGGCAACCGGATGGAAAATATTCAAACTGGCGATGAAACCTGCCAACACTGCGATGAATAGCGCGCCAAACACCGTGCCGGTCAGGTATTCCGCCAATACCCCACGCCCCTCGGGAGAATCCATGCCGTACTTTTCACCGATGATGGCCAAGCTCGGTTCACGCCCGACGGAAAACGTCGCACCGATAGCCTCACGCTTGATGCCCAGCAGCAAAGCCAGGGGCAAACCAATCAGGATCGTGCCGACAAAATGACCGAATTCCTGGAACACCAAAGCCCAGCCCGATTCCGCGATCTGCGGCAAGGAGGTACCAACCAGCAATCCGAGCTTGGCGACAAACAGCAACAGCGCCGGCTGCAGAATTTTCGCCGCATCAAATTGCATCACGGTGTCGATACGCATAGGCGCAGGGAGCAGGTTTTTGGACAAACCCAATATGGCGCCAATCAGCAGGGCCCAAATCATAGGCAATAAGACCACCTTGCCGGGGCCGATATTGAAGGTAAAGGAACCGATCAACTCGGCAATGACCAAAATAATGGCCGCGCAAACATACAATTTCACAAAGCGGGGAAGACTGTTGCCGCCCGGCGTACCACCTACTTCAATTGCTTTTTCCATCGTCCCGCCTCTTAATTTTTTCTAAAAAAGATTGCATTAGCCCCTCTGAGCAGGCGCTGATTAAGCCGAGATTCTGATCTATAATGAATTGCAATGGATCATCAAATCCATTCTAATTATTAGAATGCGAAAGTCGACGGTATGTACGAAACACTGAATGAAGCACGTCTTGTTTATCTGTTCGAGTCGATCCAGCGTGGCACCATGCGCGCGGCCGCAGATGCACTCAACATAGCGCCGTCGGCAGTAAGCCGGCAAGTCGCGCTGCTCGAAGAAGAACTCGGGATAGCCCTCATTGAACGTCACACAAGAGGCATCAAGCCGACTGAAGCAGGCAGGCTCTTGTCGCAATATTTCCGTGAACAGCACTCCCATAAAGCAGATGTCCTGGCTGAACTGCAAGAACTCCGCGGCCTGCGGAAGGGCACTATTCGCATTGTCCTGGGGGAAGGATTTGTGTCCGACATGATGGCCGGGCCATTGGCGAAATTTGGCGCGGACTATAAGGATATTTCAGTCGTGCTCGATGTCGGCGGCACCAATGAGATCATGCGCAGGGTCAGCGAAGATGAGGCCGATATGGGCCTGATTATGAACCCGCCTCCCGACAATAAGATCGTCTCACGCAAGTACAGCCGGCAACCGATCTACGCCGTGGTCGGCCCGGATTTCCCCTTATTGCACAAGCCAGGCCCGTTTGAAATCAAGGACTTCCTGCCGTATCCGATGGCGCTTAATCACACGACCTTCGGCCTGCGCCAGATCCTGCAACTGGTTGAACAAACTGAACAAATCCGCCTCAGGCCCAAGCTGACGACCAATTCCTTCTACATTCTGCGGCAGTTTGTCCGCTTGCAAATGGGCGTGACTTTTTTGCCATCCTTCGTCGTTAGCAGCGAACTTGCTTCCGGAGAGTTATTCACTATTCCGGTCAAGCACCCCATCATGGAAAATGCCGAGGCGCATTTAATTACACGCAGCGGCCGCAAGCTATCAAGCGCCGCCAATAAAATGTTGCAATACATGTCGGCGCGATTAAGGTCGATGCAGTGAGTGGAGAATAAAAAAAGCCTGTCAGATATGAATCTGACAGGCTTTTTTTACTTACGGAACCAGTTACGAATTAGAACGGAATGTCGTCATCCATATCGTTGAAATTCGACGCTGCTGCCGGCTTCGCTGCCGGGCGTGCATTGCCGCCACCTGAGCTTTGGCGCGGTGCCGGTGCGCTGCTGCCGTAATCGTCATCCATACCGGCGCTAGCACCGCCTGCTCCCGGACGACCGCCCAGCATTTGCATGGTGTCGGCGATGATTTCGGTTGTGTAACGCTCAACACCGTCTTTATCGGTCCACTTACGTGTTTGCAAACGACCTTCGACATACACTGCCGAACCTTTTTTCAGGTATTGGCCGGCGATTTCAGCCAGTTTGCGATAAAAGGTAATGCGATGCCATTCGGTGATTTCTTTTTTGTCACCGCTGTTTTTATCTTTCCAGCTTTCGGTGGTTGCTACGGCAACATTGGTCACTGCTTCGCCATTCGGCATGTAACGTGTTTCGGGATCGCGTCCCAGGTTGCCGACGATGATGACTTTATTAACTGATGCCATTGCTATTTCTCCGATTAAACGACTGCAGCCTGAACCTGGCCACGGCGCGGTAAGTTTTTCATATTGGCCGCAATTATAAGCCACACGACACACAAAGCAGAGCCCAAAACAAAGACGGAAGCACCACCAACGTGCTGCGTCAGCCATCCGCCCAGAGCCCCGCCACAGAACAGGCCCAGGGCCTGCAGCGTGTTATAGACACCCAATGCCGCGCCCTTGCTGCCCGGCGGCGCGATACGCGACACCAGCGATGGTTGGCTGGCTTCGAGGATATTGAAGGCGACAAAGAAAGCCAGCAATAAACCGACCAGCCAGGTCCAGTGCACCTGCGTTTGCGACAAGACCAGCCACATGCCGACCTGGACCAGTAATAATAAAGCAATCGCTGCTACAAATACCTGTTTCGATTTGCCACGCTTTTCACCGATGAAGATAGGCGGCAACATCAGCACAAAAGAAGCAATGACGACCGGCAAGTAAATCTTCCAGTGCTCGGCCAGCGGCAATTGCGCGAACTGGATCAGCGCAGACGGTACCACGACAAACATCGCCATTTGCGTCAAATGCAGTGCAAACACACCAAAATTCAGGCGCATCAGCTCGCCATGCGCCAATATCTCGCGTATCGACACCTGCGCCGGCGGCAGGCTGGGCGCGGCCGGCACTATGTATATAACAACAAAAATTGCCAATACCGACAAAATCCCGGTCAGCGCAAAGATGCCTCCCATTCCTATCCACTCGTACAACAAGGGCGAAAGTATCAGCGAAGCGGCGAAAGTCAGGCCGATCGAGCCACCCACCATCGCCATCGCCTTGGTCCTATGCTCTTCCCTAGTCGAATCGGCGATAAAAGCCGTTACAGCAGCCGAGATCGCACCGGCCCCCTGCACCGCGCGCCCTATGATGACCCAAATAATATTATCGGCCGCGGCGGCAATGAAGGAGCCCAGCGCAAACAAGATCAATCCGATAACAATGATGCGCTTGCGGCCATATTTGTCGGAGGCAATCCCGAACGGGATTTGCCCGAAAGACTGTGTCAAACCGTAAATCCCCATGGCCAAACCGACCAGGGTTGCACTTTCGCCGCCCGGCAGGGTTTTTGCATGAACGGCAAACACCGGCAGGATCAGGAACAAGCCCAGCATCCGCAATGCAAAAATCGACGCAAGCGAAGTGCTGGCGCGGATTTCCGTGCGGGTCATGCCGGTACTGAGGTCGTTTGAGGAATCGTAGGACATGTATTACTGGAAATAGGGAATAACTGGTTTTACGGCCAGCTTTAAAACCCGCTATAGTAGCAGGTTGACCCGTTTTAACCCGCTCGCGAACCTCAAAAAGGGGCGCGGACATCGGAAAAGCCTAGCTGAAAGAGTTAATGGACGAGATTCGTATCCGAGGTGCGCGTACGCACAACCTCAAGAACATCAATCTGGATTTGCCACGCAATAAGCTGATCGTGATCACCGGCCTGTCCGGCTCCGGCAAGTCGTCGCTCGCCTTCGATACGCTGTATGCGGAAGGCCAGCGTCGTTACGTCGAATCGCTGTCGGCTTACGCACGCCAGTTTTTGCAGTTGATGGAGAAACCGGACGTCGACCTGATCGAAGGCCTGTCACCTGCCATCTCGATCGAGCAAAAAGCGACTTCGCATAATCCGCGCTCCACCGTCGGCACCGTCACCGAGATCCACGATTACCTGCGTTTGCTATATGCCCGCGTCGGTACACCATACTGCCCCGACCATCCGGAAAACCCGCTGGCCGCACAATCGGTATCGCAAATGGTCGATGCCGTGCTGGCCATGCCGGAAGACACCAAGCTGATGATCATGGCACCGGTGGTGGCGAATCGCAAAGGCGAGCACGTCGACCTGTTCGAACAGATGCAGGCGCAAGGCTTCGTACGTTTCCGCGTGCAGAGCGGCACCAATAATGCGCACATCTACGATGTCGACGCTTTGCCGAAGCTGAAGAAAGCGGAAAAACACACGATCGATGTGGTGATTGACCGCATCAAGGTAAAAGCCGATATCAAGCAACGCCTCGCAGAAAGTTTTGAAACGGCGCTGCGCCTCGCAGAAGGCCGTGCTCTGGTTCTGGAAATGGATAGCGGCGTCGAGCATTTGTATTCAAACAAATTCGCCTGCCCGGTTTGCGGCTATTCGCTGCAGGAACTGGAGCCGCGCCTGTTCTCTTTCAATAACCCGATGGGCGCTTGCCCGGAATGCGACGGCCTCGGTCATATCGAGTTCTTCGATCCGAAACGCATCGTCGCCTTCCCCAACCTTTCCCTCGCCAGCGGCGCAGTCAAAGGCTGGGACCGACGCAATCAGTTTTACTTCCAGATGTTGTCGAACCTGGCCGAGTACTACGGCTTCGACATCGATATGCCGTTCGAAAAGCTGCCGGAAGCCGCGCAGCAAGCCGTCCTGTTCGGCTCCGGCAAGCAAAACATTCCATTCACATATGTGAATGAAAAAGGCCGCACCGTCATCCGCGAACACACCTTTGAAGGCGTGGTCAACAACCTGCAACGTCGTTATCGCGAAACCGATTCGATGGCAGTAAAGGAAGAGCTGGCCAAGTTCATCAACGAAAAAGAATGCCCAAGCTGCCAGGGCGCGCGCTTGCGTGTTGAAGCACGTAATGTGATGGTTGGCAGTGGCAAACAAAAGCGCGCGATTTTTGAAGTTGCGGCGACGCCTTTGCGCCAGACCCTGGAATTCTTTGAAACCCTGGTGCTGACCGGCGCGAAGAAAGAAATCGCCGACCGCATCATCAAGGAAATCGTCTCGCGCCTGAAATTCCTCAACAACGTCGGCCTCGACTACCTGTCGCTGGAACGCAGCGCGGACACCCTGTCCGGCGGCGAAGCACAGCGTATCCGCCTCGCCTCGCAAATCGGTTCCGGTCTGACCGGCGTCATGTATGTATTGGATGAACCGTCCATCGGTTTGCATCAGCGCGACAATGACCGACTGATCGAAACCCTCAAGCATTTGCGCGACATCGGCAATAGCGTGCTGGTGGTTGAGCATGATGAAGATGCGATCCGCTGTGCCGACTATGTAGTCGATATGGGCATAGGCGCGGGTGTGCACGGCGGCGAAGTCATCGCCGAAGGGACGTTGAAAGACATCCTGAAAAGCAAGAAGTCACTGACTGCGCAATACCTGAACGGCACGCTCGGAATTGCCGTGCCGAAAAAACGCACGCCACCAAATCCGAAGAAACAATTTGTGATTACCGGCGCCACCGGCAACAACCTGAAAAACGTCACACTGGAATTGCCGGTCGGCTTGCTGACCTGCGTAACCGGCGTCTCCGGCTCGGGCAAGTCTACACTGGTCAACGATACGCTGTACCACGCCGCTTCGCGCCACCTGTATGGCTCACAGGCCGAACCGGCACCGCATGATTCGATCAGCGGCTTCGAGCATTTCGACAAAGTCATTTCAGTCGACCAGGCCCCTATCGGTCGTACACCACGCTCGAATCCGGCCACCTATACCGGCTTGTTCACACCGATACGCGATCTGTTCGCCACGGTACCGACCTCGAAGGAACGCGGTTATTCCGCCGGGCGTTTCTCGTTCAACGTCAAGGGCGGACGTTGCGAAGCCTGCCAGGGTGATGGCGTGATCAAGGTTGAGATGCACTTCCTGCCGGACGTCTACGTCCCCTGCGACGTTTGCCACGGCAATCGCTACAACCGCGAAACGCTGGAGATCCAGTACAAGGGCAAGAACATTACCGAAGTGCTGGGCATGACGGTGGAAGAAGCACACGTCTTCTTCAAACCGGTTCCTGTCATCGCACGCAAACTGCAGACCTTGCTGGATGTCGGTCTCGGCTATATCCGCCTCGGGCAAAGTGCGACCACGCTGTCCGGCGGCGAAGCACAGCGCGTCAAACTGTCGCTGGAATTGTCGAAGCGCGATACCGGCCGTACTTTGTATATCCTGGATGAGCCGACTACCGGCCTGCACTTCCACGATATCGATTTGCTGCTGAAGGTCATACACAGGCTGCGCGACCAGGGCAATACCGTCGTCATCATTGAACACAATCTGGACGTGATCAAGACAGCCGACTGGCTGGTCGATATGGGACCGGAAGGTGGCGCCGGTGGTGGCCAGGTGATAGGCGCAGGCACACCGGAAGACCTGGCGAAGAATCCTGCCAGCTTTACCGGCAAGTATCTGGCACCGTTGCTCAAGCAAAAGAAATCGGCGGCTTAACTCCTTAAGCCGCAACAAAAAGGGCGAACCATGGTTCGCCCTTTTTTACGTCGCTACGGTTTAGTTGGGCAAGCCCATCCACAAACCAATAGGCACGAAGATCAAAGCCGCGACGTTGCCAAGCAAAACGATGGAAGCCACCTTGTCCGGCTCCTGTTTGTACTGCTCAGCCACCATGAAGCAAAACACTGCCGGCGGCAAGGAAGCGAACAGGAACATCTGGCCGCGTTGCTCAGGATTGAGGCTGAAGACGTGATCCAGCAGCCACGCAATGATCAAACCGGCGATAGGACAAACCGCAGCACCGACCAGGCCGATATGCCAGCTCTTGAGGCTGACGTCCATCATGCGCACACCCAGTGCAAACAGCATCAGCGGGATACAGGCATCGCCCAGCATCTTCATCGCCATGAATAACGGGGCCGGCAAAGGCACGTGCACAATCGCAAAGGCCATACCGATGATCATCGAAATCATCATCGGATTGGCGAGGAATTTCCACGGTGAGACATGTACGCCGTCATGGCCCTTGCGACCACTCTCAATGATTTTGATACCAACCGAGAAGTAGACCAGGTTGCACGCCATGAACAGGGCCACAGCCGAACCGAGTGCCGATGCACCAAACGCCAGCATCGCCAGCGGCAAACCCATATTGCCGCAATTGTTATACATCATCGGCGGCACGAAGCTGCGCACGTCGTAACCGAACATGCGGGCCACCGGCCACGCAAGCAAACCCGACCCCAGCGAAATCAATGCACCGGCCAGGATCAGTGTGCCGTTGTGCGCGAGGTCGAAATCCTTGGCCGCCAATGCGGTAAATACCAGTAAGGGACACAGCACATCCATGCTGACGCGGTTGACGGCTGTCATATCGGAACGCACGGACTCTCCACGCAGGCGGGCATAACCGTAGCCGAGCGCGATGATGATAAAAACCGGCAAAATAATGCCGAGGATGCGTTCAAATATTTCCATTTTTTCCAACTGTCATGATTTACATGAAAAATGCCGGAATGGATTGCTCCAGCTCCGGCAACATCCTGCAAAGCTTACTGCAAAATCTATTTTTCCTGACTTGCATAATTTTCACGTGCCGCGTCAGACTTAACGAAACGTTCCACATTATCCAATACCGGCGCCAAACCGCGTAGTGGCCAGGCCATTGCAGCAATCAGGGTGGCGTGGCTGGTACGATCAAAGTACAACTCGGTCACGGCCACGCCCGAAGCACGCAACTTGGTCGCCATGCCACCGGTATTACGCACTGCATTAACTATCTTGTCATCGTGCGACGCAATCAATAGCGCCGGCGGTGCGGCGCGCGTGACATGGTTGATCGGTTGCGACTCTGGCGGCGTGTCCGGAAAAAAGAATACCGGCTTTACATCCGGGTTTTCGATCGGGATAAAGTCATACGGCCCGGCCAATCCGATCCAGCCGCGCAAGATGACGGGCGTCAATCCCTGTTTGGCCAGCCAGCGCTGGTCCAGCGCAACCATCGCCGCATTGTAGGCACCGGCGCTATGTCCCATCACGAACAACCGTTTGGAATCACCGCCAAAACGCTGGATATCCTTCACCGTCCAGGCCAGCGTTAGCGCCGCATCGTCGATAAAATCGGGATAGCGTACTTGCGGATACACACGGTAATCCGCCACCACCGCGATGATCCCGCGGGATGCCAGCGCTTCGCCGATAAAGGCATAGTCGGCGCGATTACCGTTATTCCAGCTGCCGCCATAAAAGAATACGACTACCGGTGCCAAACCCTGCAGACCATGCGGCACATACACATCCAGCCGCTGCCGCGCATCCGTACCGAAAGCGATGTCTGCCGTCTTATCGTAGCTACGCGAACTGGTAACTGCGTTGATAACCGTCAGCGGAGCACATCCGATCAAACCACCCAGCAGAGCGGTGGCCGTCAGGAAAACGATCGTCTTTTTCTTCATGGTCGCCAGCCTTCCTTGTTTCCAATGAGAACTGCATGAACGACCATATTGCAACTACCTGGACAAGAAAACGACCAGGGGCATCGCCAGATTTCGTTTATTGCGGCTTAGGCAAATCGTAGCGCTCGAGGAAACCGCAGCCATATACCGGCAAGAATGACGGAATCCGGTAATACAGATTCGCCACGGTCTTCAGGATACGCTCACGGTAGACATCGTATTTGAAGTCCTTGCCATCTGCATACCAGAAGGTCAGGCCATCCAACTGCATCGTATGCACCGTCACTGATGAGAAATAAGGCTCCAACTCGGCCGGATTGATTGCACGACGATCAAAGATACGGATGGTCTTGCCCGCATAGTTTTTGAAATCGATCAGCAAATCGTCCTGGCGCGCGTGGAACTTGCCCTGCCCGAATGTCGGCAAATACTCGTCGGCGTGATACGACAGCAAAGCCGCAGGCGTATAAGCACGTGCCATGATGGTAGCGCCCGGCGGCAAATCCTTGCGCAACTTGGCTACGATATTCTTCGCTTCCTTGTGGAAGATGATGTCGTCATGCAGTGCGTAATCCTTCCACATCGTGGTCGGCAACAAGATAAGGGCGGCCAGGAACAGGAAGTGCGGCACGGCAAACCATGCGGTCCATTTGGTGTACTTGCGCAAGTCTTCGGCGCTGCTGCAGGTTCCGATGAACAGGAACAGGAAAGGCATGAAACCCAATACCCAGTGCAAACCGATGGTCTTTTCCATCGACAGCAAAAGGAACAGGCTGAAAGGCACCAGGAACAACACCACAATCGCGCCACGCTGCACCATCATGCCACCCGAGCGCAGCAACTTTAAGAACACCCATGGCGTGATCAGGTAGATCATCATCAACACGTATTCGCCCACCGTGTACAGCGACCATGACGCGTTTTCATTACGGTTGATCATATTGAACATCACATTCGACCAGCAGTGATGCGCATTGAATGCGACAGTAATGGCAAACAGCGGTGCCGAGCACAAGGCGATGATAATCAGGTTCAGCCAGCCGCGACGCGAACGGCACAGATAAACGAAGTAGGCGATGGCCAGCAAACCGGCAAAGTACTTCGACAACAATGCGCAACCGAGGAAAATGCCGGCGCCGACATACCACAGCGTCTTCTCCGACATGGTGCCGCGTATGAAGCAATAACCCGATAGGAAGATAAAGAAAATCAGCGGTGTATCGGTGGTAACCAGGTTCAGCAACAACGAAAACGGCAGTACCAGGAACAAGGTTCCCAGCCAGTAAGCGACACCCTCCTGGAACGGCGAGATACGACGCAACAGATCAACCAGGCCGAGCGCGATCAGGCTCCACAATAGCACGGTAAAGAAACGCAGCGATAAAGGATGGCTGGAGAAACTGTTCAGGACAAACAGCAACCAACCGACCATAGGCGGATGATCGGAATAACCCCAATCCGGGAAAACGCCCCATTGGTAAAAGAAGGCTTCGTCGCCGGTCATCGGGAAATAGGCTGCCAGCCACAGCTTGATCAGCAGCGTAATGCCAAACGTCCACTTGAAAACCTGTCGCGCGCGTACCGGATCTGCGCCAGCGTACAGCGAACGCGTTGAATTCAAATTCATTACTCTTCCTTAATTCTTAACTCTTTACCGACAGGACAATGACACCTGTAATGATCAAGGCCACACCCAGCACCTTGTAAATACTGACGGACTCACCCAATATAAAAATCCCGGCTATCGTAGTGAGCACCACGCCCAGCGAGATTAATGGATAAGCCATACTGACTTCCAGCTTGCCCAGCACCAACAGCCACAACCCGGCGCTTGCGCCGAAACAAAACATTCCGCCCCAAATCAGCGGGCTGCCCAAGGCCAGCCAAAAAACCGAGCGCATATCGCCAGCCAGCGCCTGCTGGATTGCAGGTGTCGACATGCCCATCTTCAGCAAGACCTGCGCCATTGCCGTCAGGCACACGCAAAAAAATGCCAAGCCCAAAGCCGCGATCTGACTCATGCCAAGCCCGGCCAAGATGAAGCCAGCGCGATGCAGCCGATCACTATCGCAACCACCCAGCTGGTGCGATCAGTGATTGCAAACAGTAGTGGATCGTCATGGATTTCCATACGCGAAATTTTTAGCCATAAACGCATGATCCAGAATAGTACTACCGGCAATATCAGCCACAACCATTCTGCATGCGGATACATCTCGCCTCCGACCTGGCTGTCTATATACAAGGCCAGCAACATTACCGCGACAAAACCGCTGGCAATGCCCATCGAGATCAGGTAGGACAAATCGCTGGTACGGTAACCGCGCCCTGCCAATGACACATGGCCGTCACCACTCATAAATTCCAGTTCCGCGCAGCGCTTGACCAGTGCCAGGCTGAGGAACATAAACAGCGACACCGCCAGCAACCAGTTGGAAATCAATACATCACTGACGACGCCACCGGCCAGGATTCGGTGCGTGTACAGCGAAGCCAGTACCAATACATCAATGATCGCGACCTGCTTCAGGCGTGCCGAGTACAGCAAAGTGACAACGATGTACAAGAGCATCAAGCCGAGGTAAGCCGGATCAATCGCCGCCGCCAGCCACAAGGACAGTGGCAGCAGGATCGCAATCAGTGCGATACCGAAAGGAATGGTCAGGGTCGCCGCCGCAAAGGGCCGCGCCTGCTTGCGCGGATGGGCGCGATCCGACGCGAGGTCGAACAGGTCGTTCACGATATAGGTTGCCGACGCACACATGCCGAAAGCGACGAAAGCCAGCAAGGTCGACAGCCAGCGCTCGCCGCCCAGCTCATGCGCCGCCAGTAAAGGCACAAACAGCAATGCATTCTTCGCCCATTGATGCAGGCGCAAAGCCTTGAGTACCAGGCGCAATTTAAATGGACGGGGCGGGATGACAAGTGCCGGTGTTTTCAGTTTCTGCGCTTGTGCCGTGATAGTGGCTGACGCATTCACGACAATCATTTCCGTGGCCTGCGACCATACTGCCAGGTCAGCCGAGCTATTGCCGGCGTAAGCGAAACCACGACCAGCACTATCTTTTTCGATCGCCTGCAACTTTGCCGCAGACTTCAGGTTGGTCGCCTCGTCGCTGCCCATCACCGCAGAAAAAATACCCAGATGATCGGCCACCGCCTGCACCAGACGGTGATCGGAAGCACTGGCCAATATCAAACGACGTCCGGCCGCATGCTGTTCTCGCAAAAAAACCAGCAGATCTGCGTTGTAAGGCAATAAGGTGACATCCAGTGTGATGCGCTTGGCGATTTGCGCCTTCAGGTAGCCGCGCCCTTGCAGCAACCAAAACACACAAAGGAAAATATAGAAAGGATTGCGTTTGATCAGCAGCAGTACCGATTCAAACAGGAGGTCGGTATAAGTCAGCGTACCGTCGAGATCCACATAGAGTGGGAGCTTGGAAGTAGTAGATGCAGCAGAATACGGCGCAGCGGAATCGCGCACGACAGCGGGCGATTCTAGGGACGCATCAGGAAAACTGCTGGGGGAAATGCTCAAATCACCACCTGGGGACAAGAAATGTACTTAATCTAGGGGAAATCGCCGGCGAAAAACCACCACGACCGGAGTTCCAGCGCCACTGCCCTGCCCGCCGCATGCCATCAAGGCTTTGCTCATTGCGGGTTGGCAATTTTCCGTCTTCGGATGGATACCGTCAACCACAAACACCAAGCATCAAGACTTCAGCAGACGCGTTTCGGCCCGCGCAAGTTCCTCGGCACCGCCGCGCAGGACGATGGTATCGCCTGCCATCAGCACCATTTCCGGGCTTACCGTCAACCGTTCCTTGCCACGCCGCACGGCAGTGACTTCCACGTCCAGCTCTTGCAGGGCGGCCTCCTCCAGGGTTTTGCCCACCGCTTTGCAGGTTTCTCCCAAAGGAACCGAATGCAGGCGCACCTGCATGCTATCGGCGGTATCAGATACATCACTGCTGCCGTGGAAGAAGCCGCGTAAAGTCGCATAACGTTCACTGCGTGCCGCTTGCACCCGGTGCACTACGCGTCGCAGAGGCACGCCCAGCGTCAGCATCGCGTGCGAAGCGAGCATCAGGCTGCCCTCCATTGCTTCCGGCACCACTTCTGACGCACCTGCTGCACGCAATTTATCCAGGTCGGTATCGTCATGGCTACGCACAATCACCGGCAAATTGGGCGCCAGATCATGCATATGATGCAAAACCTTCAAGGCTGAAGGCGTACTTGCATAAGTAATGACCAGCGCTGCCGCACGATTAATACCCGCTGCCACCAGGCTTTCGCGCCGCCCGGCATCGCCGTAAGATACGAAGGCTCCGGCCGCCTGCGCCTCGTTCACCCGATCCGGATCCATATCCAGCGCCTGATAGGTAATTCCTTCGGCCTCCAGCAACTTGGCGAGGCTTTGCCCACTGCGACCGAAGCCGGCGATGATCACGTGCTGCTGCGTCGCCATGGTGCGCGTTGCAATCTGGGTCAAGGCCAATGATTGCACCATCCATTCATTCGCCGACAATTTCATCACGATGGCATCGGCTTTGGCGATGATCAGCGGTGCCGCCAGCATGGACAGCACCATGGACGCCAGTATCAGTTGCAAAATCAGCGGTTCGACCAGATTCAAGCCGCCCACCTGGTTCAACAGCACAAAGCCGAATTCACCGGCTTGCGCCAGGGCCAGGCCGGTACGCAAAGCCACACCGACCGGCGCACCGAAACACCTTGCCAGAAAAGCAATCAAACCAAATTTCAACAAAACCACGCCGCTCAATAGCAATAAAACCAGCCACCAGTGCTCGAGCACCAGTCGCACATTCAACAACATGCCGATCGTAATGAAGAACAAGCCGAGCAAGACGTCGCGGAAGGATTTGATGTCCTCTTCCACCTGGTGCTTGTATTCAGTCTCGGAAATCAGCATGCCGGCGACAAAAGCGCCCAAAGCCAGCGACAAACCGGCCATTTCAGTAATCCAGGCGGCACCCAGCGTGATCAGCAACAGGTTCAGCATGAACAATTCCTGAGACCGACGCTTGACGACGATACGGAACCAGCTGCGAATTAATTTATGCCCGATGAACAACAGGAGGAACAACACGATCACGGCCTTCAGTGCGGCCCACAACAAGGTCGTACCAAGGTCGCCGCGCGGATTTGCCAGCGCCGGGATCAGGATCAGCAAAGGCACCACCGCCAGGTCCTGGAACAGCAAAATACCGATAATCCGGCGCCCGTGCTGGCTTTCCAGCTCCAGGCGCTCTGTCAGCAGCTTGGAAACAATCGCAGTGGATGACATGGCCAGGGCGCCACCTATGGCCAATGCCGCTTGCCAGCTGATGGCACTCAGCCGTGTGGAAAAATGCGCTACCAGCCAGCCAAACACCATGGTGGCACCTATGGTCAGCATGACCTGCGCCATGCCGAGACCGAATACGGTACGCCGCATGGCAAGCAATTTGGAGAGGGAGAACTCGAGGCCGATCGAAAACATCAGGAAGACCACGCCAAACTCGCCCAGGGCATGGGTCGTGGCATTATCTTCGGCCCAGCCGAGCGCATACGGACCGATCAAAATCCCCACCACCAGGTAACCCAGCATCGGCGGCAAGTGCATCATGCGGAAGGCCACCACGCCCAATACCGCAGCCGCAAGCAAGAGTAGCGTAAGTTCTAATGGGGAAAGCATAGTGAGGAAACGACTGAAGTAAGGTGCTGGTTTGGTGACAAATCGGAACAGAACTATCAAACCACACTTTTGTTACGTCTGGCAGGTTTTTTGCTTTAGGAATTCGTTTATACTTTCGAGCATGAGTGTATCCCATGCCCCAAACCCACCGGCAACTTTTGATGCCCAAAGCACCGCGCGCGCCTTGCAATTTGCTTGCGACACGCTGCAAATCGAAGCAGACGCCATCCTCGCACTAAAAGAACGCATCACCAGCAAGACCAGCCAACAATTCATCCAGGCCGTCACCCTGCTGTTGAATTGCAAAGGCCGGGTGGTGGTATCCGGCATCGGCAAATCCGGGCATATCGCACGCAAAATAGCATCAACACTGGCTTCGACCGGTACGCCGGCCTTCTTCGTGCACGCGGCGGAAGCATCGCATGGCGACCTTGGCATGATTACCGCCGACGATGTCCTGATCGGAATCTCTTATTCTGGCGAAGCCGGCGAATTACTCGGCATCGTGCCGACCATCAAACGCATGGGCGCACGCCTGATTACCATTACCGGCAACGACGCTTCCAACCTGGCGATACAGGCTGACGTTCATTTGAACGTCCATATCGACAAGGAAGCCTGCCCGCTCAACCTGGCACCGACCGCCAGCACCACCGCCACCCTAGCACTCGGCGATGCGCTCGCCGTGGCGCTGCTGGATGCGCGCGGTTTTGGCGAAGAAGATTTCGCCCGCTCGCATCCGGGCGGTGCCCTCGGTCGTCGTTTGTTGACACATGTACGCGATGTAATGCGCACCGGCGAAGCCATCCCTACCGTTGCCAAGGACGCGACGCTGTACGCTGCGCTGCTGGAAAGCAGCAAGAAAGGCATGGCGATGACTGCGGTAGTCGATGCTGAAGGCCGTGCCATTGGCGTGTTTACCGATGGCGACTTACGCCGCCTGATTGAAACCCAGCAGGATTTCTCCAAGCTCTCGATTGCTGAAGTCATGCACGCGAATCCACGCAGCGTTCATCCGGATCAATTGGCGGTCGCCGCGGTTGATATGATGGAAACCTATCGCATCAACCAGTTGCTGGTCACCGATGCCGGCGGCAAACTGGTCGGCGCATTGCACATCCATGACCTGACGCGTGCGAAAGTAATTTGATGAGCGCGCCCAAGGACACCGTCGCCAGCCAACGTGCCGCCAATGTGCGGCTGATGATTTTTGACGTGGACGGCATACTGACCGATGGCAGCCTGCACTTTGGTCCGGAAGGCGAAATCAGCAAGACCTTCAATGTGCTCGACGGGCATGGCATCAAATTACTGCAGCAATCCGGTGTCTCGACCGCGATCATCAGCGCACGCCAGTCACCTATCGTGCTGCGCCGTGCCAGCGATCTCGGCATACACCATGTGTTCCAGGGCATACACGACAAACGCAGCGCCTTTGAACAGCTGTTAACACAAACGAATACCACGGCAGACGCCTGCGGCTTCATCGGCGACGACGTCATCGATTTGCCGATTCTGATGCGCGTCGGCTTTGCCGCCAGCGTGCCGAACGCCCATGCAGAAGTACGTTCACGCGTGCATTATGTGACCCAGGCTGGCGGCGGCCGCGGAGCAGCACGCGAACTATGTGACTTCATCCTGCGCGCGCAAGGCAACTACGAGGCGGCACTGGCGCCGTATCTTGCATGAAAGCGCTGCGCCCCACCAACACCGTGCGCCTGGTCGTACTGATTGCACTCAGTGCGGCATTGGCATTCGGCAGTTTCTGGCTGGTCGAAGTCATGCGTCGCCAAACCGACGAAACACTGCCGGCCAAACAACGCAGCGAACCTGACTTCTATGCAGAAAAATTCAATTTTGTCCGTATGGGCAAGGATGGCACTGCACGCTATAACCTGACCGGCACCGAGATGAAGCATTACCCACTGGATAATTCCTACCAGATCCAGAAGCCGGTCATGTACAGCTTCAGCAAGGGGCGACAACCGATGGTCAGCCGCTCGGAGCGCGCCCTGGTGGAAAAGGACAATACCGAAGTGCATATGTATGACAACGTCCTGATCGACCGGCCACCGGCAGCGGGCTCACAGCACTTCCAGCTCAAGACCTCGTACCTGCTGATCCTGCCGGATGATGAGATCATGAAGACGCCCAAGCATGTCGATATCAAAGTCGGCACATCGACATTGAACGGCAGCGGTATGTTCGCCAATAATGCAACCGGCGAATTCAATTTATCCAGCAATGTTAATGCGCAGTATCAAGCCGCACATCCGCGCTAAGCGCATAGACGATTTTTATCCGACGCATTCATTTAGAGAACTTTCATGAAACGCTTCCTTTCCGTACTTCTGGTTCTCTGCGGCTTGGGCACAACGGTCGGCTCCTTTGCCGAAAAGGCCGATGCCACCAAGCCCACCAATGTCGAAGCCAATAAAATGGAATACGACGACATCAAGCAGATCAACACCTTCACCGGCAATGTCGTGTTAACCCGCGGCACCATCCTGATGAAAGCCAACAAGATGGTGGTCAAGCAAGACCCGGCCGGCTATCAATTCATCACGCTATACGGCTCCTCCGATACGCTGGCTAACTTCAAGCAAAAGCGCGATGGCGGTCCGGACCAATGGATAGAAGGCCAGGCTGAACGCATTGAATACGATGACAAGGCCGAAATCATGAAGTTGTTTTCCAAGGCCCGCATGCGTCGCCTGGAAAACGGCAAGCCCACCGATGAAGTCGAAGGCGAATTCATCTCCTACGACACACGCGCTGAATTCTTTACCGTACATAACACGTCAAGCGGCGACAGCAAACAAGGTGCCGGCCGCATCAAGGCCGTAATCCAACCGCGTGCCGCAGATACAAAGGCAAAATAAGATGTCTAGCAAGCTGATCGTTAACGGACTCCAGAAAAGCTATGGCGCGCGCCAGGTTGTGCGCGATGTCGCATTGCAAGTTGAAAGCGGCGAAGTGATCGGTTTGCTCGGCCCTAACGGCGCCGGCAAGACCACTTCCTTCTACATGATCGTGGGCCTGGTACCGTCTGATGCCGGCCGCATCGAACTGGATGGCGTCGACATCTCGCGCCTGCCTATCCACAAGCGCGCACAACTCGGCCTGTCCTACCTGCCGCAGGAAGCATCGGTCTTCCGCAAGCTCAGCGTCGAAGACAATATCCGCGCTGTGCTTGAATTGCAGCGCGTCAACGGCAAGGCATTGAACTCGTCGCAACTGGAACAGCGCCTGGACACCTTGCTGGCCGATTTGCAAATTGAAAAGCTGCGCGAAAACCAGGCGATGTCGCTATCCGGTGGTGAACGCCGCCGGGTCGAAATTGCCCGTGCATTGGCGACCAATCCGCGTTTCGTCCTGCTCGATGAACCGTTTGCAGGTGTCGACCCTATCGCGGTGATTGAAATCCAGCGCATTGTGCGTTTCCTCAAAGAACGTGGCATCGGCGTGCTGATCACCGATCACAATGTGCGCGAAACACTGGGCATCTGCGATCGCGCTTACATCATTAACCAGGGTGCGGTATTGGCCAGCGGACGACCGGACGACATCATCGCCAATGAATCGGTACGGCGCGTCTACTTAGGTGAACATTTCCGCATGTAAGCGGAAGAAAAAACATCTATGAAGCAATCCCTGCAACTACGAGTCTCGCAACACCTGGCACTTACGCCACAACTGCAGCAATCGATCCGCCTGCTGCAGTTATCGACTCTTGAATTGCATCAGGAACTGGAACAGATTCTTGCCGACAACCCGATGCTGGAACGTACCGATGATCCGCTGGATCATGCAGTACGCCTGCTGGCTGACGGTGCCATCGGTGCCAGCGGCACGACGCCGGAAGGCGCCAGCATCGAAGCCAATACCCCCCAAACCCCGGATAGCGAAGGCGGCTCCGACGCGCCCGATTTGCCGGAAGCGTCAAGCGGTGACAGCGAATGGAGTTTCGACGATGTAGCACGCACCTCCAAGGCCCCGGAGGACGATGATGCCCGCCCGCAACTCGAAGCGCATGAAACAACCTTGCGTGAGCATCTGCTCGAACAAATGCGCGTTACCGTACGCGAACACCGCGACCGTGCGCTGCTTGAGTTAATCATTGATGCATTGAATGACAATGGCTATCTGGAAGAAGAGCTGGAAGAAATCCATGCCCGCCTGCCGGAAGAGCTGGAGATCGAACTGGAAGAACTGCAGATCTCTCTCAAAATGTTGCAGAGCTTCGATCCACCGGGCGTAGGTGCGCGTGATGCTGCCGAATGCCTGGCACTGCAAATCAAACGTATGCCCAAAGTGGCAATGGTGACCCGCCGCATGGCCCTCGCCATCGTGGAAAATCACTTGCCGCTATTCGCCCAGCGCGACTTCAACAAATTGCGCAAGGCACTGGATTGCGATGACGAAGACTTGCGCGAAGCACAAGCCATCATCAAGCAATGCAATCCGCATCCAGGTTCCATTTTTGCAACGGATGCTTCCGACTATGTGGTGCCTGACGTCATCGTCAAACGTACCCGTAGCGGCTGGCAAGTCATGCTGAACCACGACGTGATGCCACGGCTGCGCGTTAATAGCATGTATGCCAACATTTTGAAGCAAAGCAAGGGCGAGGCATCGCTTGGTTCCCAGTTGCAAGAAGCAAAATGGTTAATCAAGAATATGCGTCAGCGCTTCGACACCATCCTGCGTGTCGCAGAGGCAATTGTTGAACGTCAGAGGAACTTCTTTTCGCACGGTGCGGTCGCAATGAGACCGCTTGTTTTACGTGAAATAGCTGATACACTGGGTCTACACGAGAGTACTATTTCACGTGTAACCACCCAGAAGTACATGCTGACTCCCCACGGGATGTTCGAATTGAAATACTTTTTCGGCAGCCATGTCGCAACAGAAGCCGGTGGTGAAGCTTCGTCGACGGCGATACGGGCACTGATCAAACAATTGATAGGAGCTGAAGACCCGAAAATTCCATTCTCTGATAGCAAGATTGCCGACATGCTGGCAGAACAAGGCATGGTGGTAGCGCGACGGACAGTAGCAAAATACCGCGAAGCCCTGAAGATCCCACCGGTCAATCTGCGCAAGTCGTTGTAGATATCGTCCTTTGTAGTTTTTGTTGTAGTTATACGTTGCTGTGTTCGGCGTAGTCACTTAACAAGACGCGCATAACCTCCAGTGACTTTCATAGGAGCACTGTATGAATCTCACAATCAGTGGACATCACCTCGAATTGACCCCCGCCATCCGCGAATATGTACAAGGTAAATTGGAGCGCATCAAACGACATTTTGATCACGTTATCGATATTGCAGTCATCCTGACTGTAGACAATCTTCCCGAGAAAGAAAAACGCCAAAGGGCGGAAATTAACTTGCGAGTGAGAGGCAAGGATCTGCACGCGGAAAGTATCGCAGATAATTTATACGCTGCCATTGATACACTGATCGACAAGCTCGATCGACAAGTGATCAAATACAAAACCAAACAGCAAGACCATCAACACGATGCGATCAAACGATTGCCGGATGCGTCAGACGCTGTAACGCCTTAAGCTAAAGGCAAGGCCGGGCAAATCGGCCGGATGAAATGAAGGGCGCAGATTGCGCCCTTTTTTGTGTCCGCTTGCTGCGTCATCGCAGGCCTATTTCATTGCTGGCTGCAGTGACTTCTTCACCCAGGCGGATTGCGATCCTGAGCTGGCTTTTGACTGTACGTCCATTGATTTCGCCGGGATGAAATTTTACTTTCTTGAAAGTGGCGGACAATATCTCTTCCGTATCAAGCGGCACCACAGTATCTTCAATGAGCGCCTGGTCGACATCCCCGTATTCACTTATTAACAAGCGTAAAACCGCCACTTGATCAGGTGCCCCCGGCACCAGTAAGGCAAAATTTTCCGGAATATCGACCGCGACCAAAGGTTTTTGCGTCAGCTCGCTTGACGCAAAGTAATGTTGGCCGCGCAAGCTGGCGTCAGGCAGATGCGGCAATATGGGCGCGGCCGCAACTGCTTCCCGTGCTACTTCCACACTCTTCCTGACAACAGACGAGGTTTGCTGCGAAACGGCAAGAATACTCGCCCGTCCCTCCTGCAATGCAACGTCCACCACGCGCTGTGTCATCGCCCCTGCAACAGAATTACCCACCGTCGCGGTCGCGAAATAGACGACCAATAATATATGTGCAAGCACTGCAAGCAAGCCTGCCGACAACTCACAAGGGCGTCGCGCCAGTTTCATGAAATATTGCGCCATTACATTTGACGGACACTAATCAACAATCAACTCTTGCCAGGAGACGCGACGCGCACCTTTGAGGGAATCCGGTGGTGGCGGCGGATTACTTTCATTATTCAGTACACCACCGGTATCAGTCACCAGTGTCGTGGTTTTCCCGGTACCCAGTCGTATGGTCGTAATACCCGCGACCAAAGCATTGCCTGTCAAACGACGTCCAGCCATTTGATTGGTTGAGTTCATCGAGTACTGCCCGGTCCGGTAATCAAAGAAATACAACCAGGCATAACCACCAACGGTACAGGCATTTTGTTCCGGTACATTACCTGCAACTGTCAACAAGCCCAGCTGTTGCTGCATTCCGACATTGACCCGTTCGCCAGGTGATTCATTGTTTGGATTCAGGTCTACAAACCAGCCGGATTTTGTATTCCAGTCCACAGCTGTCGACGAGGTCGTGCGTTCTGTGCCCGCCTGATTTGTTGTGAGCGTCTGCTGCACCAATACATCCGGTGCCCGCACCTGTCCCAAACCGGTTTCCGCCAAGGTGTCTTTCAATGCATAAACGGACTGCTGGCTGATATCACTACGATCGGTATCACCCAGGTAACGTCCGGTCGCGACCGTGACGACTGCATAATTGTTACCACCTACCGAAATTTCACTCAGAAGAGGTCTGGTGGTAATTGGCTGCACACCGGCAGGCGAAACATTACCAAGCTCCGCGAGTAGCGTTGCCTCCTTACCGGCAGGAAGGATGATATCTTCCGTATCGAAGCGCCATACATTGCCCAACAGGTCACCACCGTAGTACCGCTTGGCGGTATTGTCGACCGCCGTGTCAACCCAGGCATTAATCTTTGCCAACCCACTCGGAGAACCGGCACTACCCGCGTTGGTATTCAGTTTTTCCAGGCGTGCACCGGTATTTGCGTTGAGCAAATACAAATGCCCCCTGCCGTCACCGCCGGTATTGTTATAGCCCGAAGTAATGGCTACCACCCAAGTCCCGTCACGGCGTTTGGCAATAATCGGATTGCCGAAGCTATAGCCCATGTCGGCATCATCGGCGACGCTGTAATTCCATAGCGCCTTGGGATTGTCCGGGTCGGTGATATCCAGCGCGTAGTAACCCTTGCCACCCTTGTTCAAACCGCCAACTAAAATCGTTTTCCACTCGCCCGCAGTACAGGTACTGGTCGGCGCATTAGGACAAATATCGGCAATCGTGGGGGAGCCATCAACATAGTATTGATGCTTGGTGGCGTAATTCTTGTCGGCCAGTTTGTAGAGGTTAGGTAAAACGATAGGTGGGATATATGCCCATTTTTCACTACCGGAAGTCGTGAGTCCGGTCGTTGCCTCAAAAGCATGCAACATCCCGTCATTTGCGGCAGCATAAACCATGGCTAAACGATTGGCCTGGGTCACCTCCTTGAATTCCAGATAGTTGGCATCCAGGTAGTTAAAGGTTGGTCGTTTCACATATACCGGTTGCCCGCCTATCATGTCGCCCAGAGCGTGCTCGCGATCCCGGAACAAGGGATTGGCATTGCCGGTCTGATCTTCGTTGCCGGTGCGTCCACGAAGAAACGCCACCAGGGTATCGCCGACATCGACTGCATCACGCTGGGTGCTGGTCAGATCAGGACATTGCGACAAAAGATTATTGGTACAGGTATTTTTGAAATAGGTTTTTTCCGCATTAGTTAAGGCATCCCAGGTGAAGCTCTTTAACTTATTGGTGGCACTCGCGTCAAAGGTATAAATGGTCCGGGTATCTGTCGTGGCGGACACTTTTTTATTCAATTCGGCCTGCGCGCCCCATAGCGGGGTGGTCGATATGGAACCGTTGCTTGGATCTATCGTCCTGGCTTGCAAATCACCATCCCACTTGACGGTCCGATATAAAGCAACAAACAAAAAGTTATCTCCTGCCACCGGTTCAAGGTTACTGGTCGCAGCTGATGCAGCAGCACCGGTACGTGCGCTAACGCCGGCCAATGCTTTGCTCAGTCCGCTAATCAGTGAATTAGGATTTTGTGCGCTGAAGTAAGTACCGCGACCATTGACCGCAGCATGCCAAAGATCATCAATTGCGGTCGGATCATCCGCCTTCGGCGCCGGCCAGTTTTTGGTACCCGCGGTAATTGCATTGAAATCACTGGAACCGCCGGACAGATAGTTTTCAGAATAATTCAATGTTCCGTTCAAACCCAGGCCCAGGGTGAAGGTCGTCATATGCTGCTGTAGCTGCACGTCAGCACCGGAACCTGGCACATTGTTTTTACCAACTTTAATGCCCAAGGCACCAAGATCATCTTCCGCTCTTAAATCTGTCTGGTAGTAATACATCGCAACATCAGACAGTGTATCGCTACGACTTAAGCCATCGAACATGGGCCGCGCCGTCGTTCCGCCATCCTGGTTGCCAACCGCAGTGGAACCGTCCATTTGATAACCGGCCCCACCATTCCAATATCCATCTGTCGCCAAAATAGCGAAGTTCTGTTGGCAAGAATATTGAATCGGATCATTAACTCCGGTCAGCAGCTTCCCTGCATATATGCGACCGACCTTGGACAGCGCGGTGCGCAGGGGTGTACCTCCTGATGTTCCTGCGCCATAAAGCTTGTCATACCATTTGTTCTTGTGTCCGGTTCCATCTGATGCATAAGTAAAATCGTCAATTTTCAGAAAGCTGGAACTCGATGCACTAACACCGGTATAACTATGGGTGGTATAGCCGATACGATAATTATCATTAATGCTCTTGAAAGCCAGGCCGGCAGCAGTCTTCATTGCCAACATACGGGTGCGGTAATAACTAAACCAGTTGGCGAAATTTTGACGTTCGTCTGTATTTCCGGCACCGGATGTCGCGCTGACAACCACTTTGGTCCAGTTCGAACTGTAATTACTGTTCCCATTTTTGCAATGGTCATTGCTGGAATTATCGCCAAGATTTGCTGACCGACTACCCTTATAAACAAAATAGTAAGCAGCCGATTGACTATTGGAAATTTGATCCGATCCGCTACTCGGATCACAAGAATCATTACCACTGGTACAGTCTTGTGTATAACCGGTTGGTGTCCTCGGGCTACTGGAACTGGAACGCCACGCCATAAAACCCGTACTCAAATTGACTTGTACAGAATTGTTGCGAAATCCATCATAGTACGCAGCTGTAAAAGCCGGCGCCGGATAGGGAGTACCATCTGCATACACCGGCAGCACGTAAGTCACTGCCGGGTTGTAATAGGCTTTGTTACAAATCGAATTCCTATATCCGACTTTGTTGACGTAGCCCTTGCTATACACATCGTCACCCAGATAACTCCAGGCCATACTGCCGGAATCATCAAGAATGAACATGACATTCGGTTTGACGATGCTGTTGGATGCGGAAGCCAGCGGCGTATCTGAAATGTCAGTCACCGCAGCATACGCCACCGTCCCCAGGCATGTCGCCAATGCCATCAGCAGCAAAAACTTCTGGATGCGAAGCAAACAAGATTTCTTCATGAAACTTTCTCCTGTACTGCAATGCCGGATCGGTGAAAACTTGAAGGCACCAATCTAATCAGCACACAGCCTAGTAATGGATAACTGTCTGTACAAAACTGGTGGTATTACGCGGCCCGAGCACACGCGCAGTGATGCGATAGTAAGGTGTCGGCAAGGGTTCAAAGCGGACTGTCCCATTCTCCAGGCTATCCCTGTTTTTACTGACTGCACCCCGGCTCTGGTAGGTAACGCATGAGTTCGCGCTATCGTTAAAATTGGTAGAGCTGCGGCATAGGCGGTGGATGATGTAGGAAACAGTGTTGTCTCCCACAGTAACCGCCGGCGAAGGCTTGATACAAACGGAAGAAGATGAGCCCTGGCAATTGTTATGATCCCAGTCGACGACGGCCAGCTTGGGATCATTCAGGCTACTGGTTAAATCCAGTCCCTCCTGACTGTTTGCGTAGTAACCGGAATTGGCTGCATCGTCATTCGCCGCCGCCGTTGCCTGTCGTGCATTAAGCCAATTAATCGCGACTTCAACGCCTGAATCCGCGGATAGCATAATGCCCTGCTTGAATGCCATATTTCCGGCGATCGTATTGCTGGTATCAACCGAGCGGACCAGCGCAATTCCCGCCAGCGTCATCGCCACCAGGACAATCAACGCCACCCACAGCACCACCCCTTGTTGTTTGCGAAAATTCATGAAAGATGAGAGATCAGGTCGCACTGTTTTCCCTCCACATCAGGTTGCGCATGGGAATGATGTTTTCAAAAGTCTTGTATCGATAACATTGCCAATCCGGATTCGCATCCCCATTTGGAAGTTTGCTGACATCAATTGCGCCTGCTGCCCAGCTCGGCGCATTAGCGGCCCGTGAGCCGACCGCTGTCGCGATCGTGACGTCACATGTTCCTGCGGCATTCGGCTTTTCTTTCAGGCTGCTCCGTACCACCATCGCCATCCTGACTGCAACAATACGCGCCACATCGCCACCATCATTGAGTGTCGTGCCATTCCCATTCGCATCTATCATCGTCGCGCTCCATGTATCGACACGCGGTTCCACTTGCACTCCGGCCCTGGTATCGAAACCATATTCCGCCTGCATGCTGATGACATCACTAGCAATCACTTTCGCGCCGGTGGCGTCGGTCAACATCAGGTTGCTGCCGGCATCGATGGTGTAGGTGTGGTCCACCATTGCACCCATATTGAAAACCAGCGTGCCGACCGGATAACCTATAGCCGGGAAAAGATCTGCCGGATTGTCCGGATTCCAGATCCCCTCACCCTCCTTGGTACCGCGTTTATGCTCAACTTTTAAATCATCCATTTTCAGGTTGTTCAGCGCGTCTAACGGTCCGGTCACCTGGAACATCGTGCAATTGTCCTGTCCCGGGACGTACGCAATTAACAGGTCATCGATGCGGATTCCGAGCTTGGTATTGAGCGTAGCTTCGACGGCAGTTGCCGGATGCTCGATAATCAGGCGATTCGGCACACTCCAGTTGCCTTTGCCACTGGCAAATATATGAATCGTGTCCGGCTTGCCATCGGCGCCATCCGTAATCACTACTGGTGTCAACCTGACATCCGGAGCTGGTGCGCCGTCGTAATAGCGTTTGATATTGCAGCCTATGACGCTGGGCTCCGTCAGTCCATATCCAGCCCTGCGCAAATCACGCTCGAGCGAATAAAAAGCAATCGTGCCGGCTGTTTGCGCATCGGCGCCACCGGTGGTCGTACGTTTTTGCCCTTCGAAGACGCTGGAGACTTGCATGATAATCAGCACGCCGAGCAAACCGATGGTGACACCCACCATAATTTCCACCAGGCTGAATCCGCCTTGCGCGCGTTTGAATAATTGAGTCACGACTGGTTTTCTCATGCTAGCTACCGTCGCTTGATGTAATACGCGAAACAGCAACGTATTTGTGTACGTCGGCATCACCTGGCGCTTGCCAGGAAATAGTGATAGTTACCGTGTTATCTGCCGCGACAGTAATGACCGGTAGATTTTGTCCTGCACTAGGTGGATTTGTGCCGGCGTTGACTACGCCGGGCAAGGCCTGCATTACCTTCTCGCGCCATGCTTCCGGACCACTGCCTTGATAGTTGGAAATCAAGGCGGCATTTGATTTGTCCCCGGTCCACATTTCACCAACCAGCTGGCTGGCCAAGAGACTGGCCTGGGTACGATAAACGGCGCTGGACGAGTTCTTCACTGAAGCACCCAGCAATGCCACCAGTGCCAATATGCCGAACGAAAAAATGAGAATTGCAATCAGGCTTTCCAGCATGATCGAACCCTGTTGTAGATGAAGTTTTTTATTTTTCATGATGAACAACAGATCAGGAACAGCCTTGTGGATTTTCTGACAAAGACAGACGCGGATCGCACATGCGCGTCAAGCCGCCGGAACCGATGATGATCACCAAGCGCCGCGCATCCGCTGTCGTGCTATTAATGACATCAATACGATGCACATCCGCGGCAGGATTCGCCATCATTCCCAAACTGCTAAAAGTGACGCCCGCACCGCCCGCGCCGGTCAACCCCTCGCCTGCGGCCAGTGCTGTGCTGTACTGGGTAGCAGGCACCACTGCAGGCGGGATCTCGGTGCTGACGCCCACTCGTCCATTTACACCACCCTCTGCAGCATTCCGCGTCTGGATCACGGCCGGGCAAGTGTCGCGCTCCACAACACAACCAACCGTCCACTCCACTCGGCCGTTTGCATTCGACAAAGTGAAACGCACATTTGCATTGCGCCTGACCGCTTCACTCCGCGCAACTTGCAAACCGTTCTGTACAGCTTCCGCCGCGGTACGCACCTGAGTGTTTTGTATCCACAAACCGAAACTCGGCAATCCAACCATGAGGAGCATGGATACAACAGCAATCCCCACTATCAACTCAAGCAGGGTGACACCCAGTTCGTGCCGGCGATTTAGCATTCGCCACCCTTTTTAGACACCCAGCAAGAAATCGGAGCGGTACCCCAACCAGCAGGCACAGCCGATGTCGCCCTGTTCCCGCCCTCGTCTATGGTGTAAGTAAAACCATTCATGCTGCCAACACCGTTCGCTGTGATCAGATAAGTTTGATCAGTGCCGCGCCACACACATGTATATGTAAAATTTGACCCGCTTGGCACAGCCAGTCCGCAGGCGGCGGCAGTCGAGCCATAATTCCTGTTGTCTTGATAATATTGCTCAAGCCTGATGCGCATACCAGCCAGGGCGCTGGTCGCCTCGGGGATTTTTGAGCGCGTAACGTAAGCGCTATACATCGGCACGGCTATCGCGGCAAGAATGCCGATGATGACCATCGTGATCATCAATTCCATCAAGGTAAAACCCCTGGATGCACGCATGTTTGGCAAATATATATGTTTCATAACATCTTTCCTGTAGTTAACATTAATTTAAACCAACTCCTCCCCGGCATCAGAGGCAGCCGACGGACGGCGCAATCCGGTGCCCCAGTGGTTGAACTATTTGTCCTCCCTGCAACAACATAAGCCGATAAAATGGCCAGACCTTACCAATTTGATCATCGCTCCATGTCTGAACACATCCGCAGCACCGTTGAAAATGGTCTCGCACGCCTGACGCTGAACAGGCCCGAGGCAATGAATTCCCTTTCACTACCCATGGTGCGAACGCTCGCGGAAAAGCTGGGCGCGTGGGAACATGACCCGGCAGTGCGCGCGGTCGTCATCGACAGCAGCTTGCCGAAAGCGTTTTGCGCCGGCGGCGACATCCGTTTTTTTCATGAGGTGGCACAGGGCGGATTGACAGGCGGTAGTGCCTTGCTGGAGGATTTCTTCACCGAAGAATACGCGTTGAATCATTTGATTCATCACTATCCCAAGCCGTATATCGCCTTAATGGATGGAATCGTGATGGGCGGCGGCATGGGCATTGCACAAAGCAGTGCGGCGGCCAGCATACGTGTCGTGACCGAACGTACGCGGATGGCTATGCCTGAAGTGAATATCGGCTTGTTTCCGGATGTGGGCGGCGGTTACTTCCTGTCGCGCCTGCCAGGCGAATTGGGCACCTACCTCGGCTTGAGCGGTGAGATCGTCGGCGCAGCCGATGCCTTGTACGCAAACCTGGCTGATGTCTATGTCCCCCGTACCGAATTGCCGGCATTAATGAACCTGCTTACATCAGTCAAAGATGGGCAGTATCGGCAAGCGATAGAAAATTTTGCTGCGCCCTTTAAATCGCAGATCGATCCGGCCAATAGTCTGCTGGCGCGACAACGTGCACTGATAGACCGCCATTTCGCACACGACGAAGTCGCGGCTATCGTCGCATCGCTAACAAGCGATGACGATCCCTTTGCACAAAAGACCCTGGAAATTTTGCACAAACGCTCACCGCTGATGATCCATGTCTCGCTGGAGCAAATCCGTCGTTCTGCGAAACTGGAATTGGCCGATTGCCTGCGCCTGGAACGCACCATGGTGCGGCGTTGCTTTGAACATGGTGAAACCGTAGAAGGAATCCGGGCACTGGTGATTGATAAGGACAATACACCGCAATGGCGGCCGGCCACGCTGAAAGAAGTGACGCCGGAAATGATCGCACCGTTTTTTGAATCGGCCTGGCCTGACTACGCACATCCGCTGCGCGCGCTCAACTAATTTACGACTGTAAGCAGCTTACATTTCATCGATCATAAACAGGCGTTTATGCTCGCGTATGGCATAACGGTCTGTCATGCCGGCAATGTAATCCGACACTTTGCGTGCCTGCGCTGTAATAGCCTGGGGCGCATCGCTGCACGGCTGCTGGTAATCCGGCGGCAACAGGTTCGGCTCGCGCATGAAGGTATCGAACAATTCCGCCACTATGCGTCGCGCCTTGCTGGTCATCCGATTGACCTGATAATGCTGGTACAGATTTTCGCGCAGGAAGCGCTTGAGCAAAGCCGCTTCTGCACGCATGCCGTCAGAAAAGGCTATCAGAGCCGGCGCGTTGCGCACGTCGTCCATGGTTTTTAACTGTGCCACAGCGATACGCTGCTTCGATGTTTCAATCACATCGACAATCAACGCATTGATCATCCGGCGTATCGTTTCATTAATTGCGCGACGCCCGGTGATGCCCGGAAATGCAAGTTCAACCTGATGCCGATGGCGTGCATAAAATTCTATTTCATCCAGTTGCGCAGTCGTCAGCAAACCCGAGCGCAAACCATCGTCAATATCGTGGTTGTTATAGGCAATCTCATCTGCCAGATTCGCCAGCTGTGCTTCCAGCGTCGGCTGTTTCTTTTCTATGAAGCGCTGCCCTATCGCATCGAGCTTCTTCGCATTCGCCAGTGAGCAGTGTTTGAGTATGCCTTCACGTGTTTCAAACATCAGGTTTAAACCATCGAAGGCACCATAACGCTGTTCCAGCGTATCAACCACGCGCAGGCTTTGCAGATTATGTTCGAAGCCGCCGTAGTCGCTCATGCAGGCATTCAAGGCATCCTGCCCGGCATGGCCAAAAGGCGTGTGCCCCAAATCATGTGCCAGCGAAATGGCTTCAACCAGGTCTTCATTCAATTGCAAATTGCGCGCAATCGAACGGGCGATCTGGGCTACTTCTATGCTGTGCGTCAGGCGCGTACGGAATAAATCACCTTCGTGATTGACGAATACCTGGGTTTTATACTCCAGCCGGCGAAATGCGGCGGAGTGGATGATGCGATCGCGGTCGCGCTGGAATTCCGTGCGGGAAGAGGTGGATGGTTCAGTGTAGCGGCGACCCGTCGATGTATCGGAACGGGCCGCGTAAGGCGCAAGATGAGCCTCGATATTCATGTCAGGACTGAGCCAGACACATAGTCGTCTGAAGAATGATCAGGCGACGCATGCGTTTAATGTTTGCAACAACGCTTCTTGCGGCACCGGCATGATCACCGAAGTGCCCAAGGGTTTCAGCAAGATGAATTTGATTTGGCCGCCTTCATTTTTCTTATCGACCTCCATCAATTCCAGCCAGCGCTCGGTACCGAGGTTCGGTGCGATCGTTGGCAAACCAGCGGCTTTGACTACCGCAGCAATCCTGTCCTTGGTTTGCGCATCGATGAAGCCAAGGCGATGCGACAAATCTGCCGCCATCACCATGCCGCAACCGACCGCTTCACCGTGCAGCCAGACGCCGTAACCCATGCCGGCTTCGATCGCATGACCGAATGTATGACCAAAATTCAGGATCGCGCGCAAACCGCCTTCGCGTTCGTCCTGGCGCACAACATCTGCCTTGATTTCGCAGGAGCGCTTGATGGCGTATGCCAGGGCTTCCGCATCTTTCGCTACCAGCTTGCCGATATTGGCTTCGATCCAGTCAAAGAATGCTGCATCAATAATTGCGCCGTGCTTGATCACTTCCGACAGGCCGGACGATAACTCACGCGCAATCAGGGTATTCAAGGTCGCAGTATCTGCAATAACCGCTTGCGGCTGATAAAACGCGCCTATCATGTTCTTGCCGAGCGGATGATTGATGCCGGTCTTGCCGCCTACCGATGAATCCACTTGCGACAGCAAGGTGGTCGGCACCTGGATAAAAGGTACGCCACGCATGTAAGCTGCTGCGGCAAAGCCGGTCATGTCACCGATCACGCCGCCACCCAATGCGATGAGGGTCGTCTTGCGATCGCATTTTTCCGCGAGCAGGACGTCAAATATCTTCATCAGGTTGGCCCAGTTTTTTTCTTCCTCGCCATCCGGCAACACAATTTCCGTGACCTGCTTGCCGGCAGCCTGCAAGGACTTGCTGACCTGCTCCAGATACAAAGGCGCCACTACCGTGTTGGTCACAATGGCGACACGCGCTCCGGCGACATGCGCAGCCAGCAAGGAGGAATCGCCGAGCAGGCTGTGTCCGATGGTAATCGGGTAGCTACGCGCCCCCAGATCAACCTGCAAGGTATTCGAAGTAGAAGAAAGCTGAGACGTCATGTCGTGTTTCGATAAAGAATGATGATCCTGTGCCGCAACAGCCTGTGTATGCTCAGGCCCCAGCTGGGACAATATGGACTGCATCAGGAATTGTACGTTAGGCCGCCCGGTGTCAATGACGATGTGCGCCACCTCATTATAAAGCGGCTCGCGTATGCGCGATAATTCCTCTATGGTTTTACGCGGATCGCCGGTTTGCAGCAGTGGGCGATTCTTGTCGTGGCTGGTACGCTGGACTATGCTGTTGACGCTGGCACGCAGGTAAATCACGGTGCCGCGTGACTTGAGATAGGCGCGGCTTTCCGCATTCAGGACCGCGCCACCACCAGTTGCCAAAACGATATCTTGCTGCGCGGTCAGATCACGGATGACTTCCGCTTCCCGCTGCCGAAAGGCCGCTTCGCCTTCAATTTCAAAAATCAACGGGATGGTCGCGCCCGTGCGCTCTTCGATTTCATGGTCGGAATCGATGAACCTTTTGTTCAGCTTTTTTGCCAGCGCACGACCGACTGTCGTTTTGCCGGCACCCATCAAACCGACCAGAAAAATGTTTCCACCCACGTTGCACAAACTCTCTTTACCAGGTGCAGCAGCCGACATGGCGCTGCCTATAAGCGGCATCCTACCTGATTGAGACCTTGTCAGTCAGAATTTTAGGTGTCAGGAAGATCAGCAATTCAGTCTTGTCGTTGGTGCGACCGGTGGTTTTAAACAAATTACCAAAGACCGGGATATCCCCGAAAAACGGCACTTTTGATACCGAATCACGCTCGGTTTGCTGGAAAATACCACCGATCACCACCGTCCCGCCATTATCGATCAAGACCTGGGTTTTGACGTGTTTGGTATCAATCGCAAAGCCGGAACGGGTTTCCACACCCACCGTATCTTTATTCACGTCCACATCCAGGATCACATTGCCATCCGGGGTAATTTGCGGCGTGACTTCCAGTTTCAGGTTGGCTTTACGGAAGGAAACACTGGTAGCACCACTGCTGGTCGCTTGTTGATACGGCAACTCGGTGCCCTGTTCAATCAAGGCTTTCAACTGATCCGCCGTAATGACGCGCGGGCTGGAGATAATTTTGCCCTTGCCATCGGCTTCAAGCGCAGACAACTCCAAGCCAATGAAACGTGTCGCTGCGGCATTAAACAGGGTTAAGGCCACTGAGCCAGGTGAATTACCGTTGATGTTCCCAGCTGGCAAATTGACTGCACTGCCGCCCAAGGTAGGTGGTCCAATCGCCGCCGTTGTGCTCGTTTGGCGTCCACCGAGTTGATAGTTGCCTTGATTCTGCACCCCAAACGATAGTTTGGCACCGAGACTACTGCTGAACTTGTCATCGGCTTCAACGATACGCGCCTCAATCATAACCTGACGGGTCGCAATATCCGTCTTGGCTACCAAAGCGCGAATTTCTTCCAACTTGGATGCGATATCGGTAATGAACAATTGATTAGTCCGCGGATCGACCACAGCGCTACCGCGCTTGGTCAAAATACTACGACTGCCGCCATCAATACCGAAAATTTGCTTGAACGACTCAGCTTTTTGATAATTGAGCTGGAAGGTTTCTGTCTTGATAGGTTCCAGTTCAGCGATCTGGGCGCGCTGCTCCAGCTCCAGTTTTTCTTTGGTCAATAACTCGTCACGGGGCGCAATCCACAGCACGGTGCCGTTCTTGCGCATGTCCAAACCCTTGGCTTGCATCACGATGTCCAGTGCCTGATCCCAGGGAACGTCTTTCAGTCGCAAAGTCAGATTACCGCTGACCGTGTCACTGGTAATGATGTTCAAGCCTGTGAAGTCTGCGATCACCTGCAATACCGCCCGCACTTCCACATTCTGGAAATTCAACGATAATTTATCGCCGCGATAATCACGTACACCTTGTCCAAGCTTGTTAGGCTCTTCCTTCAGCGGCTTGACCTCGATTACGAGTTGGGTATCGCTTTGATAGGCACTGTGTTCCCACAAACCTTTTGGCTCAATCGTCATGTGCACATTATCACCCTGCTGCTGGGTAGTGACGACATTTACAGGGGTGCCAAAATCCGCCACATCGAGGCGACGCCGCAAGACATCCGGCAAGGTCGCTTTCATGAAATCGACCTCAATTTTCTTACCTTGCTGACGAACGTCAACAGCAACCTGGTTATTCGGCAAGTCAATAACGATGCGGCCTTCGCCATTGCTGCCACGACGGAAGTCGATATCCCGCAAGGCTTGGCGTCCCGCATTGTTTTTTGCAACGGGGACCGGCAAACCGGCTGCATTCAAAGGAGTGGCGACAGCACCGGTACCATCTATCGTCACGATGACGGTATTGGCATCAACCGTAGTGGCGTAATTCAAAGGACGGGTCAGGTTGAAAACCAGGCGGGAACGATCACCAACCTGAACGATATTGGCATTGCGCACATCGCCCAGGCCGATATCCTGCAAACCTTTTCCGGTTGCATTCGCAGTATTGGCGAAATCGAGCGCAATGCGGGCAGGACTATTAATCGTAAAGCCAACCGGCGGCTTGACCAGCGGATTCGTCAAAGCGATTTTCACGACAATATTTGAACCCTGCTGATTTGCCGTGATGGATTGAATCGCGTTTTCCTGTGCGGAAGCTAAACCGCCGATGAATAAGAGACCGACAAACGCAGTAAGTCGCCACATTTTTTGCACCATCCCTTGAGAACTTTTGAATTGTTTTTGTAGCGTGATCATTTTTGCGACTCCTGCAACTCCAGCTTGGCTTCACGCTCGACCCAGTCACCGGCCGCATCCTGAATTACTTCTTTTAACGAAACCTCGTTATCGGTAATTTTTGTCACCATGCCGAGATTCTGTCCGATGTAATTCCCTACCTTGACCTGATAAATGGACTTGTCGACTTGCAGCAAGGCATAGGTCAGCCCCGGCTTGGCTAACGTGCCCACCATCACCATGGTATCCAGCGGATAACTTTCCAATGCTTCACGCCTGCGGTCCAGATCAGGCCGTATCGTGCCGCCATCCTTGCGAGCCTTGGCAAGGGCAGCCGCCAGCTTGTTCGGGCTATATGGATCTTCGCGATTCTTCGCGTCGTAGCTGAAAGGCGTGAATTTTTTCGGTTCGGACAAAGGCTTGATCGATACACGTGTTTGCTGACGGGTTTCCTTCATCCACTGGCTGACATCGGCTGTGCCGCTATCACTGCAACCGGACAAAATCACCGCAAACAGGATAGGAAGAGCGCGCTTAATGAATGGAGCATGCATCATCGTTTGCCACCCTTCTTCTTGCCGGCGGCAGCCTTGCGTTGTGCCGCAACTTCTTCATCATCCAAATAACGGAAGGTCTTTGCTACGGCATCCAGCGTCAGGGTATTGCCCTTGGCGACCACCAGATTCATATTATTGAGCGTCACGATCCGTGGCAAATTCGCTATATCGCTGGAGAAGGCCCCGACGTCGTGATAGCTACCAGTCACCTTGATCACAATCGGCAACTCGGCGTAATAATCGCGCACGACGACCTGGCCCGGCTTGAATAACTCAAAGGCCAGGCCGCGCCCCAGACCCGCCTGATTGATATCAGACAACAACGCATCCATCTCAGCCTTGCTCGGCAACTGCTTTTCCAGCGTAGAGACGTATTCGTTCACCTGTTCTTTTTGCTTGCGCAAACCGACCAGATTGATCGCCTGTTGTACCTTGGACTTGTACGCATCCTTCAGCGTCACTTCTTCCGCTACCGCGCGATCAAGCTCATCGAGCTGATCACTCCAATACAAATACCAGCCCACCCCAAGTACCGCCACCAGTACGCCAGCCGCACACAACATGCGCGGCACCACCGGCCATAGTCCAGGATGCAAGCCGTTCAGGTCACGGAACTGTGCACTGATCGATTCCCCAATATTTTTCAGATCTGCCATGGTGCCTGTCTCATATCAAGGTTTCCGCGCAGCTGCGACTGGCGCAGCTGTAGCGGCGGGATCCTGGTCACGTGGACGCTTGATGCCGGCATTGATGGTGAATTCGAATACTTTCTTCGCGTCCTTGCCCGCACCGATACCAGTGGAGCGGATTTCAATCAAATCCGGACGCTCCAGCCATGGCGATTGATTGCCAAGATTGCGCAACAGCTCGGAGACCCGCTCGTTTGATTGCGCATAACCATTCAACAGCACGCGCTGTCCATCCTGCCTGAAGGACTTCAGGTAAACGCCTTCCGGCACTTGTTGCGCCAGTTCATCCATCAAGTAAACAGGTTGATTACGATCACTCTGCAAATCTTCAACCGCTTGCTGGCGCGCCTTCAAGGCTTCGATTTCCTGTTTCAGGTTCGCGACTTCCTTGATTTCGCCATCGAGACGCGTGTTTTCCGCCTTGATGAAACTATTACGTTGCTGTTGATCGGAAAGCTGATTGGAGAAATAAGCACCGACTGCGATCACAATCAGCGCCCCAAAAATCCCGCTCAACAACAGCAGTGCAACAAAATCCTTTTGCCGCTGCTTCCGTCTTGCTTCACGGTGTGGCAATAAGTTGATACGGATCATCGGTCAAACCTCCGCATCGCCAAACCGCATGCAACCAGATAAGCCGGTGCTTCGATGCGCAACTGCTTTTCCCGTACATTCGGGCTCAACTGCATACCCTTGAATGGACTAACCACTGACGTTGATAACTTGGTGCGGTTGGCAACGGTATCCACCATGCCGGGGATAATCGCGCAGCCACCTGCCAGAAATAGCTGGTCGACGCGGGTATAAGGAGTGGAAGTAAAGAAAAATTGAATTGCACGCGTTACTTCTTGCGCGGCGGTTTCCAGGAAAGGCTCGAGGATTTCAGCTTGATAACCATCCGGCAAATCATTGTTGCGCTTTTTGACTTCAGCTTCTTCATACGACAAGCCGTAAGTACGTACGATCTCTTGCGTCAGTTGATGGCCGCCGAATGGTTGTTCACGCTCGTAAATCAATTGACCATCCAGCAACATCGATACGTGCATGACTTGCGAACCGATCTGGAACAAACCCATGATCTGGCCCTGTCCGCGGTTCGGCATTTGCGCTGTCAGGCGATCGATCGCAGCACGCGCCGCATATGACTCGATATCCATGATGGTAGGTTTCAAGCCAGCCGCTTCGGCGACAGCTACGCGGTCTTCGACTTTCTCTTTGCGCGTTGCAGCCAGCATGACTTCTACGTCGTCCGGCGAATTCTCGACCAGGCCGATCACGTCAAAGTCGAGCCGGACTTCATCCAGTGCAAATGGAATGTATTGGCTGGCCTCGGTCTCAACCTGCAATTCCAGCCCCTCTTCCGACAAGCCACTGGGAAGAATTATCTTTTTAGTAATAACTGATGCGGGCGGCATGCCCATAGCGGCAAACTTGGCGCGCGTACCGCTCTTTTTCCAAACGCGCAGCACGGCATCCGATACCTGATCGATATTTTCGATATTTCCGTCCACTACCGCTCCCCGCGGCAATGGTTCTGAGGCGAAACACTCCAGACGGAGTTCGTTTTTCCCAACCTCAGACAATTCAACGAGTTTCACCCCGGAACTACTAATATCCAAACCAATCAACGGCGGATTCTTTTTGCCGAATAAGGAGCCAAAATCTAAAGCCAAGGGCAGTTCTCCCTAGAAACGTAATTTAGTATGTGAACGCCACGCCGTTTAGCTTGTCAAAAACTCGACCGGAATGAAAAAGTAATGATTTTTCGATAAAAATCGTTTAAAAACTTATATTTAGAGCACATTGGTAAAACGTTACATTAAATCGTAGCAACAAGCCTTCAAAAGTGTAAAGCACTTTCCACAAAGTAATTTGCAAATCCGTTGCCAAAAATCCACGCGCAAAAACCGATGTTGCAATTAGTACTGTTTATTAGTAACAATCGCGTCCCTTAGCGGCAGCCAGCTATAATGGCCCGAATATCGACCCCTCACTTTTCCTCCCTGCATGGCTTCCAAACAATCATCGTCCGGCAGTACCGAACCAAAATCAGCTAAAAAACGCGCACCTAATCTGGCATTGCGAATCACACTCGGGGTGATCGGCCTGATTACCGGTTTGGGCGTGATAGGCGCATTGATTCTGGTGTTTGCCCTGACCATGGCCTATCCGAACCTGCCGGCACTGGATTCGCTGACTGACTACCGCCCCAAAATCCCATTACGCATTTTTTCTGCAGATAACGTCCTGATCGGCGAATTTGGCGAAGAAAGACGGAATTTGGTACACATCAGGGAAATTCCGGACATCATGAAGAAAGCCGTGTTGGCGATCGAAGATGATCGCTTCTTTGAACATGGTGGCGTCGACTATGTCGGGATCGTGCGCGCGGCGGTACACAACCTGAGTGGTGGTGCACGTCAAGGCGCATCCACCATTACCCAGCAAGTAGCGCGCAATTTCTTCCTGTCGAGCGAACAAACACTCAAGCGCAAGATTTACGAAGTACTGCTGGCGTGGAAAATCGAAAAAAACCTGAGCAAGGATCAAATCCTTGAGGTCTACATGAACCAGATTTATCTTGGTCAACGCGCCTACGGTTTTTCATCAGCAGCCCAAATCTATTACGGCAAAAAATTACAGCAAATCACCATCGCTGAAGCAGCAATGCTGGCCGGCCTGCCGAAAGCGCCTTCCGCCTACAATCCGGTCGTCAATCCGAAACGCGCCAAAGCACGTCAGCAATACATTTTGCAGCGCATGTACCAGCTCGGCTACATCAGTGAGCCGGAATACATGCAAGCCAAGGATGAAGAGCTCAAGATCAAGACAAATAGCAGCGAGTTCGGCGTACATGCTGAATACGTAGCCGAAATGACACGCCAACTGGTGTATGAACAATTCAAGGAAGAAACCTACACGCGCGGCCTGAACGTCTTCACCACCATTACCAAAGCTGATCAGGATGCCGCCTACCTAGCAGTGCGCCGCGGTGTCATGGATTACGAAAAGCGCCACGGCTATCGCGGCCCGGAAAGCTATATCGAAATCCCGAACAATAAGGAAGAAGCCGAAGCTGCGATTGAAGTGGAACTGGCTAACCACCCGGACAGTGACGACCTGGTCGCAGCCGTTGTGCTGGAAGCGACACCAAAATTGGTCCGCGCAGTCCTGGTGTCCGGTGAGGAAATCCAGATTGAAGGCGCCGGCCTGACCTTTGCCGCCAATCTATTGAGTGAAAAAGCCGCGCCTAACAAGCGCGTCAAACGCGGCGCTGTCATCCGTGTGATGCAGGAGGGCAAGGCCTGGAGCATCATCCAGATGCCTGAAGTACAGTCTGCCTTTGTCGCCGCCAATACGAATGACGGGGCGATACGCGCACTGGTCGGCGGCTTTGACTTCAACCGCAATAAATTCAACCACGTCACGCAGGCATGGCGCCAGCCCGGCTCCTCATTCAAGCCTTTCATCTATTCGGCTTCGCTGGAAAAAGGCCTGTCGCCAGCCACCATCATCAATGACGCGCCTATCAGTTTCGATGCCGGCCAGACCGGCGGCCAGCCATGGGAACCAAAGAACTACGACGGCAAGTACGATGGCCCGATGACGATGCGCAAGGGCCTGGCCAAATCGAAGAATATGATTTCGATCCGTATCCTGCATAAAATCGGTGCCAAGTACGGCCAGGAATACATTACGCGCTTTGGCTTCGATGCCGACAAGAACCCGCCTTACCTGACGCTGGCATTGGGTGCGGGCGCAGTGACGCCGCTGCAAATGGCCGCGGCCTACTCGGTATTCGCCAATGGCGGCTACAAAATCAGCCCGTATATGATTTCCCGGATTACCGACGCCAATGGCAAGCTGCTGTCGGAAGTCAAACCGGACATGGCGGGCGACGAAGCAAACCGTGCAATCGACCCGCGTAATGCCTTCCTGATGGATAGCATGCTCAAGGGCGTAGTGACGTCAGGCACCGCGATCAAGGCAATGGCATTGAAGCGCACCGATCTCGCAGGTAAAACCGGCACCACCAACGACTCATTTGATGCCTGGTTTGCGGGTTACCAGCCGAATATTGTCGGTATCGCCTGGATCGGCTTCGACCAACCGAAAAATCTCGGCAATCGCGAAACCGGTGGTGGCCTGGCGCTGCCGATCTGGATCAATTACATGCAAAAGGCACTCAAGGACGTGCCTATGGTCGAGCGCACCGTACCGGAAGGCATCATTACGGTGAATGGCGAATACTATTATGCCGAGAGCCCGCCTGGCCTGGGCGTACGCAACCTGGACGCGGGCGATGCAAACAGCCCGTCGAATGCACCGACCAAGGATGAAGTGAAAAACGAATTGTTTTAATTTTGACAAGCAAACAATAAAAAGCGGGAACTCCGATGAGGACCTCCCGCTTTTTTATTGCATCAATCCGTAGCTGATCAGCCCGCGTCTTGCAGAACGACCGGAATCCCGCCTTGCTTGCTCACCATTTCCGACAAAGCCGCAAATAACTCGGCACCATCGCGCGTATTGATCCATTGCGTGCCAGTCGCCTTGAAATGGAAGCCGCCGGATTTGGCCGCCACCCACAGCTCTTGCATGGGAGCCTGGCTATTGACGATGATTTTTGAGCCGTTATCGATAAATTCGATCTCCAGCACATTGCCGCTACGGGTGCATTCGACATCCAGATCACTGGTATCGGCCAAATCTTCCAGGCTGGCCTCAATTTGATCCAAAGTTGCTTCCGCTTGCTTCAGGAATTCTGATTCGGTCATGCTACACTCCAACACGTTTCGTTAAACAGTGATTCTAATCGTGAAGTCCCAATCTGGTTTATCGCGCTTCGTCGCGTTGCTCTCTACTCTTGCCGGCATAGCCTGCATCAGCCTGCTCGCCGGTTGCGGCCAAAAAGGTCCGCTTTATATGCCGGGAAGCAAGCCAGTCGCAGGGCAATCCAAAAAATCAACACCGACCATTCCTCCGCCAACTCCTGCTCCAGCAGTTCCGTCATCCGATACCAAGTAAAACCCATCATGTCGCATTTTTCTTACCAAGACGGTGTGCTCTGCGCGGAGAATACACCGCTGGCGCAAATTGCCCAACAATTCGGCTCGCCAACCTACATCTATTCCAAAGCTGCGCTGGTTGAGAACTTCTCGGCGTATGCCGACGCCTGCAAACAACATGGCCGCAACGATGAAACGGCGCTGGTTTGCTATTCCGTCAAATCAAACTCCAATCTGGCGGTGCTGAACCTGCTGGGCAAACTGGGCTCGGGTTTCGATATCGTATCCGGTGGCGAATTATTACGCGTATTGGCAGCCGGTGGCTCACCACGCAAAGTTATTTTTTCCGGCGTCGGCAAATCACGCGAAGAAATGCAGCTCGCCTTGTCGCACGACATCCTGTGCTTCAACGTTGAATCGATTCCTGAATTACATAGATTGAATGCCGTTGCCACAGAAATGGGCAAAAAGGCTGCGGTCTCGCTGCGCGTCAATCCGAATGTCGACGCCAAGACCCATCCTTATATCTCGACCGGATTGAAAGACAATAAATTCGGCATCGCTTACGAAGACACGCTGACGACTTATCGCGTAGCGGCAGCCCTGCCCAATATCGAGGTAGTCGGCATCGATTGCCATATCGGTTCGCAATTACTGGATGACGCGCCGCTGCTGGAAGCAGTCGACAAGTTGATAGAACTGATAGACACGCTGGATGCTGAAGGCATCCATCTGCATCACCTGGATATCGGCGGCGGCATCGGCATCAACTACGACAATGATCAACCGGTTGCCGTCGGTGATTATCTGGCCCGCCTGTTTGCCAAGATAGACGCATGGCGCAAACAAAAACACGGCGGTGCGCCTATCAAGGTTTTGTTTGAACCAGGTCGCTCCATCGTCGGCAACGCCGGCATCCTGCTGACCGAAGTTCAGTACATTAAACACGGCGAAACCAAAAACTTCGCCATCGTCGACGCGGCAATGAATGACCTGATGCGTCCAGCCATGTATGAAGCCTGGCACGGCGTACTGCCGGTACAGCAACGCGATAGCGCAGTAGCAACCTACGATGTAGTCGGTCCGGTATGCGAATCCGGCGACTGGCTGGCGCGCTCACGTGAGCTGGCAATAGAAGAAGGTGATTTGCTGGCCATCATGTCGGCGGGTGCGTATGGCATGACCATGTCATCCAACTACAACACACGCGGCAGGGCGGCAGAAGTCATGGTGGATGGTGACAAGGTGCACCTGATACGCAAGCGCGAAGCTGCCAGTGATTTGTTTGCACTGGAATCGCTGCTGCCTTGATAGGCTGAAAACAAACGGGATGCACACTGCATCCCGTTTGTTTTTAAGTTACACGCCCCGCCACCATTGGTGCCTGCGCACGCTTTTGCCACCACCAGTACACCCGCAGCAACAGCAGCACAGCCACGACAGAACCGAAGATAATCGGCTGTTCGAAATCGTGCTTGCCCGCTTTCATCCACCAGTAATGCAATATCCCCAATAGTGCGATCGCATAAATCAGGCGATGCAGCCATTGCCAGCGCTTGCCACCCAATCGTTTTACCATGCCGTTTGTGCTCGTCACCGCTAGCGGTATCAGCAAGACAAAAGCGGTGAAGCCCACGGTGATGAACGGGCGCTTGAGTACATCTGCCCACATCTCGCTGACATCAAAGAAATGATCGAACCAGAAAAAGGTCATGAAATGCAGGCTGGCGTAAAAGAAGGCAAACAGACCCAGCATGCGCCGCAGCTTGAGTAACCAGTTCCACTTGCTGAAGCGACGTAGCGGCGTCACCGCCAGCGTCATGCACAGGAAGTACAAGGTCCAGTCACCGGTGTTACGCGTAATGAACTCAATAGGATTGGCACCCAGCTGTTCCGTCACCGTGAACACGGCGAGACGGATGAAAGGCAGCAAAGCCAGCAGGAACAACACGCATTTCAATAGCGTGAGTTGGCGCGGAGAGGGGTTGATGTTCATTATGCTTAGTTCGTCGCCCACGACTAAAGGTTACAGCGCCTACGTCAAAAGAATTTCTTCAAATCCATGCCGGTGTACAAGGACGCAACCTGGCTATAACCGTTGAACATCAGGGTCGGGCGTTTCTTCGTAAACAAGCCGTCTTCGCCTATCCTGCGCTCACTGGCTTGCGACCAGCGCGGATGATCGACCTGCGGATTTACATTCGAATAGAAACCGTATTCCCGTGGCGCAGCCAGATTCCACGCAGTACGCGGCTGGTCCTTGACAAAGCGGATCTTGACGATGGACTTGGCTGACTTAAAGCCATACTTCCACGGGGTCACGATACGCACAGGCGCGCCATTCTGGTTCGGCAATACTTCGCCATACATGCCCAGCGTCAACAGCGTCAGCGGATGGTTCGCCTCATCTATACGCAGTCCTTCTACATAGGGCCAGTCCAGCACGGCGCGATTCAGGCCATGCATAGCTTCCTTATCGGCAACCGTCACGAATTCGACGTACTTGGCATTGGAATTCGGCTCAACTTTTTTAATCAGTTCCGACAATGAATAACCTATCCATGGAATCACCATAGACCAGCCTTCGACACAACGCAGGCGATAAACACGTTCTTCCAGCGGCGCCAGTTTCAGCAAGCTGTCGATGTCCAATGTCATCGGCTTCTTGATTTCACCCTCTATAGACACGGTCCATGGCCGCGTCTTCAAAGCCGATGCATAGCGGGCCGGGCTTTCCTTGTCGGTGCCGAACTCGTAATAATTATTGTAGGTCGTCGCATCTTTATATGACGTTTGCTTGTCGAGCACGACATAGGCTGGATTTTGCTGCGCCGCCAGCTTTTGCGCGGCGGACGCGGCGAAGGCGTCGCGCGTGGCCATCTCCAGCAAAGCGCCACCGGCGATAGAACCGACCGCAAGTTTGCGGATAAAGTCACGCCGCGACTCAAAAACCTGGCGCGGCGTGATTTCAGATGCAAACGGGAGTTCTATCCCGTTCGAATTACGTTTGATTAACATGGCAACTCCGTATGAGGATTGTGCTCATTAGTCTCTTCAGACCCGCCAACCTTACAGGAGTTTCAAAATAGAAAGGGGAAACCGAAAATTCAGTTTCCCCTCTTCATGCCACTTTGGAACTGTGTATTTATTCCAAAGTTAAATCTTACAGTTCGCCGTAGGAATGCAAACCGGACAGGAACATATTCACACCCAGGAAAGCAAATGTTGTCACCAGCAAACCGATGACCGCCCACCAGGCCGCGACCTTGCCGCGCAAACCCTTCATCAGGCGCATATGCAGCCACGAAGCATAGTTTAGCCAGACGATCAGCGCCCAGGTTTCCTTCGGATCCCACGACCAGTAACCACCCCATGCTTCGGCCGCCCACAAGGCACCGAGGATAGTCGCAATGGTAAAGAAAGCGAAACCGACGGCAATCGCCTTGTACATGACATCGTCCAGCACTTCCAGCGCAGGCAGGCGATCAACCAGCATGCCATGTGATTTCAGCAGGTAAGCAATCGCCACCATCGCCGCCAACGCAAAGGTCCCGTAACCGATAAAGTTGGCCGGCACATGTATCTTCATCCACCAGCTTTGCAGGGCTGGAACCAAAGGCTGGATTTCTGCCGCATCACGGGTGACGGTGTACCAGAGCAGGAACCCGACCGCCGCCGATATCACCAGCAAGACGAATGGCCCCAATTGACGCGTCGCATACACTTGTTCGTAATACAAATAAAACAAGGCTGTGATCATGCAGAACAGGATGAATACTTCATACAGGTTGGAAACCGGGATATGCCCGACGTCCGCACCTATCAGGTAAGACTCATACCAGCGTACCAGCATGCCGGTAAAGCCCATCACCACCGCCGCCCAGCATAATTTACTGCCAAGCGAAGCACCGGTCGCCGACCGTGTAATCAGGCCGCCCCAATAAAACACGGTGGACAAGAGGAACAGCGTACTCATCCACAAGATTGCAGACTGGCTGGACAATAAATATTTAAGGAAAAATTTCTGGTCAGCCATTGCCAGCGCGCCGCCGTACATGGCAATCGCAGAAAGGGACAAGACCGCCAGCAAAGCCATCAACCAACGCACCGATTTCCAGTGCCAGCCGAGCCATGCGAAAGTCGGCGCCGCCAATACGAGGATCACTTCCTCGTAAATATCCATGTGATGGCCAAAGCGATTCAGCGCAAACAAGGAGGCCGCCAGCAAGGCCGCGCCATACAACCAATCCAGCGCAGTGAGGCGTTTGAAAAAACCGGGCGGCTGCGTATAAATCTGCTCTTGTACTGCGTCCATTGCTATCTCCGTAATGTTTACTACCGGCTGACCAGCAAGCCAGGCTCAGTGTAAATTCTTTATATGCATCCAGAACTCATCTCACAAATATACGTGATATGCGTTCTTATATAAAAGCGAAACCACAAACACCATCCAGATCCTGCTTATTTCTGTGACGGCCCTGCTTGCAGCAACTGCTGTTTAAATACTTCAAATTCTTTTTCAAAGTCCAGTGTCTTGCGTTGCGAACTCATGGCCATGATCGCATGCGCACCGCCATCGTCTTCCGACTTGATCCAGATCCAGACCCTGCGTTCGCGTATATAAAACATCGAGAACACACCTAGCACCAGTAACAGGCAGCCGAAGTAAACGATGTTTTTCCCTGGTGAGCGTGTGACTTGCAAGACCGAAGCCTTGACTTCATCAAAGCCCTGCAATTGCAGGTAAACCGGCGCACCATAGAAGAAAGCATCGGAAATGGCATTCGTCGCCAGTTGCAGGAAACGACCATGCTTTTCATCCAGCTCGACCGGCTTCAAACCTTCTTTCTCGCGTGCAATTTGCCACAGGTCCCACATGCTGCCGTTCATGATCTTCATGAAAATATCGGCAGCCTTTTCCTGGTCCTGCGCCGGAATGCGTTCCAGGAACTTCGACACGGCAATATAACCCGCATCCTGTCCGTCACCGGCAAAAATTGTCAAACCCTTCAGGGCCGAGGCCTGCAATTGCGCGCGCAGGGCGCTGACGCCATCGCGTGCTTCCGGCAATGCACGTTGTGCATAACGCTGCGCAGCAAGTTCACGCAACTGCGGATTGAGGATGGCGGCACGCAAACGCATCCACTCATCTACCGTATCGTTGTCATCGGCCGGAATCCGCAAGAAGCGGAACTGGTCTGCCGGCGATTCACGCATGCCGGCGAGGAACACGTACGCACCATCGACCAGTACCGGTTGCATATAGTTGTGATATTCACGCGCCTGGCCGTTGCGATCACGCAATTTGTATTGCACGCTGGGGCCGACGTTTTTCAAGTCTTTATTATTGGCGCTCTTTGCCGCAGAGCCCAGGTGCTTGTCAAAACTTGAAGACAAACCCTGGTTCGGATTCACCGCCCGCACATCCTGTCCGTTCTTCGCCATATTCTCGACGTTGAAGGCTCGGAAGCCGGACCACTCGACCGTGTAATCAGCATTTTTCCCGGACGCAGCCAGCGGTGTGGTGTTACCTACTTCGCCCTGCAAGGAGAAGGCCGCATGCGCTGCACCCTGCATCGGGTAGCCGGTAACTTTCAGCTTGCTGCCACCATCTTCAAACGACGATTGATACACCGCGACGCCACGATAAATCAAAGGTTCGTTCACCTTGATCGTGGCCGGAAAGACTTTGCCGTTTTCGTGATCCGTCACCACTACTTCACTGGCAAACAACTTCGGCATGCCGGTCGAATAGTAATCAATGATGAAACGCTTGAGCTGGATCGTGAACGGCAAATCCTGGATCAGCACACCTTCCTGCTGCGAAATGATGGCGGTACTACTGCTGCTTCCTTCCGGGATCAGGGTATTGCCACGAAAAGTCGGATTACCCAAACCCAATCGGTGCTGTTCCGGAATCTGCGCAATGACGCCGTTGCCTACGAATGGTGTTTTATTAAAGAGCAGCTTTTGTATGCGTATAGGCAAGTCGGAATCGAGCAAGCCACCGAGGCAGATAATCACAATCGATGCATGCGCAAAGATGTAGCCCCATTTATTCGCCGCACCTTGCTTGGCCGCAATCAGGGTCGCATTTTCTTTTTCGACGACCTTGGTCTTATACCCATTTGCAGTTACCCGTGCCAAGGTCTGTGCCGTCAGGGCCGCACGCGAAATATCGACGCGCCATTCCGCCTTGTGATGGAAGTTGCGCAACGATTGCTCGCGCACATTCTCGCGCCAGCTGCGCATGTCTTTCAGCATCTTGGGAGCGTTGCGCAACAGGCACAGCGAAGTGGAAACAACCAGGAAGCCCATGATCACCAGGAACCACCAGGTGGAATACACCGCGTACAGGTTCAGCTTACTAAAGACTTCGAACCAGAAAGGACCGAACTGATTGACGTAATTCGTCATCGGTTCATTTTGTTTGAGGACGGTACCGATAATCGATGCAATCGAAATCAGTGTCAGCAAACTGATTGCAAAACGCATCGAGGACAGCAATTCAACACTATCTGCCAACCAACGGCGGCTGGTTTTCAGTTCCCAACCACCCGTGCTTGTTTCTGTTTCACTTGTCATTACTTCATCCTCAATCTACTGCAGTCGGCCAGATGCACAGCAGTAAATTAGCTGTTTGGCACGATGTCTCCGTATAAAGCAAAAAGGGGTAGCCTGAGCCACCCCTTTTTTTATTTTTTGGCGCTTATTTTTATTATTTCAAGCCAGCGACGTAATCCGATACTGCCTGAATTTCTTCATCCGACATCCGTTTGGCAACAGTTGTCATCGGCTCGCTATTTTTACGCGTGCCGTTACGGAAGTTGATCAGTTGCGCCGCCGTATAAGTCTGGTGTTGACCGGCCAGGCGTGGGTACTGTGCCGGCAAGCCTGCACCGTTGGCGCTATGGCAGGCAGCACAAGCCGGGACATTCTTCTCGGCGATACCGCCACGGTAAATTTTCTTGCCCAATTCAACCGTGTCTTTGTTTTTCGCCGCGCCCGGGGTTGGCTTTTGCTTGGCCAGGTAGGCGATGACATTCTGGATATCTTCTTCCGTCATGCCCTTGGCTATCGGCGCCATGATCGCGTTATTACGCGCCGGACCTTTGAAATCGACTAATTGTTTGTGGATATAAGCACCATGCTGCCCGGTCAGTTTCGGGTTTTCGGCGATGCTGGAATTGCCGGCAGCGCCGTGACAGGCGATACAGGCTGTGACATTACGGGTTGCGTCGCCTGTGTTGTAGAGCGCTTCTCCTTTGGCTGGATCGGCTTTGGCTACTTTTTTATCTTCAGAAGCATTAGCGGTAGAGGCAATTGCCAATAGCGCAACGAACAAGGATTTTACGATTGGTATACAAATACGATTCATTCAAACACCCTGGAGACTTATTAAAATTCTGCCCTATTGGCGACTTTATACTGCCACTTAAGATGCTAGTTCGCTTCTGCGGCGCAACAATGCGTAACCACTCATTGTACAATAGCTTTCCGGCATTTTTGCCACCCCTTAAGCATTTTCTCCCATCCTATGTCCCTACTTTGGCAAGCCCGCTTCTTCACCACGGTCAATCATCTCCGTGACTTGCCAAAAACGCAAGTTCCCGAGATTGCATTCGCCGGCCGCTCTAACGCTGGTAAATCAACCGCGATCAATATCCTGTGCAACCAGAAAAAACTGGCTTTTGCGTCCAAAACCCCGGGCCGCACACAGCATATCAATTATTTTTCCATCGGTGGCGCGCATGTCGGCCAGCATCGCAAAGACGAAACCAAGGTCGATGAAATCCGCGCCCTGCTGGTTGATTTGCCCGGCTACGGCTATGCCGAAGTGTCCGGCTCGGCCAAACTGCACTGGCAGGAACTGCTCGGTGATTATGTGCAACGCCGCGAACAGCTGGCTGCCCTGGTCCTGATCGTTGACTCACGCCGTCCATTTACCGAACTCGATATCCAGATGCTGGAATGGTTTGCCCCGACCGGCAAACCTATCCATTGCCTGTTAACAAAATCCGACAAGCTCAATCGCAACGATGCCGCCAATGCGCTGCGTACCGCGCGTACCATCCTGGGAAGTTATGTCGATGAAAACGGCCAGCCGTTTCCGTTTACCGCGCAAATGTTCTCGGCGCTTAAACGCAGCGGCCTGGACGAAGCCAATGACAAGATAATAGAGTTGCTCGGTTTGAATGAAGAGCCACAGGAAGAATCGAACGGTCCTGCCGCAAACGATGTCTGAAGATAAAGGCACCGGGCAAAAAAAGGCCCTGGAGAAAGGGGAGTATCTCCAGGGCAATAACGCCATATCGCGCTTGTGCGACCTGGCCCCGCTCAGGGAGGAGAAGCGGGAGATGCAAAGCACCTGCTACTAGGAGCGACAGACGGCGAAAAAGTTTCAATTATTTTTCTCCATTTCGTTTTTTAGTAATCTTGATAACCCTCATTTCGTCGAAGACCGCCATGTCCAAACTTTTACAAAATGCCCAATTCCCCGCCCTGCGTATGCGCCGCATGCGCAAGGACGCGTTCTCGCGCGCGATGATGCGCGAACATGTGGTGACAGCTGCTGACTTGATTTATCCGGTCTTCATCACCGAAGGCGAGAACCAGCGGGAGAAAGTATCATCGATGCCGGGCGTTGAGCGCCTGTCGGTCGATCTGCTGTTGAGCGTGGCGGAGGAATGCGTCGAGTTGAATATTCCGGTCATGGCCTTGTTCCCGGTGATCCAGGCTTCGTTGAAAACACCGGATGGTATTGAAGCCTGCAATCCGAACGGCCTGGTTCCACGCGCGGTACGCGAATTGAAAAAGCGCTTCCCGGAGCTGGGCATATTGACGGACGTTGCACTCGACCCTTATACCAGCCACGGCCAGGATGGCGTACTGGATGCACATGGTTACGTTCTCAACGACGAAACTTGCGCCATCCTTACCAAGCAGGCGCTGGCGCAAGCCGAAGCCGGTGTCGATATCGTTGCCCCGTCCGACATGATGGATGGTCGTATAGGTGCGATACGTTCAGCACTGGAATCGCACCATCATATTTACACGCGCATCATGGCTTACTCCGCCAAATACGCTTCGGCCTTTTACGGCCCGTTCCGCGACGCGGTCGGCTCGTCCGCCACACTGGGCAAGAGCAATAAATCGACCTACCAGATGGACCCGGCCAATAGCGATGAAGCATTGCGCGAAGTTGCGCTGGATCTGGCAGAAGGTGCTGACATGGTCATGGTCAAACCGGGCATGCCTTATCTGGACATCGTGCGTCGTGTCAAAGACGAATTCAAGGTCCCGACCTTTGCCTACCAGGTCAGCGGTGAGTACGCGATGATCAAGGCGGCCGCGCAACAAGGCTGGCTGGATCATGACAAAACCATGATGGAAGCCATGATCGCCTTCAAACGTGCCGGCGCTGATGGCGTACTGACTTACTTCGCACGCGATATCGCACGTCGCTTGAAGCTAGGTTAAAACCGGCAAGACCACAATACATGAGTGACTCCTTATTCCTATTTTTATTCCCACTAATAGGAGTAATCACTGTCCTGGCCATATTGTGGGCGCCCAGCGTATGGATTCTGTATAAGCGAAGTAAGCTACCGACAAAGAAAATACTCCCGCTGGTGCTTGTCTCCGAGCTTATCGCTGCCGCGGCACTAATTTGGATTGCTGACTTTGTTGGCCTACGAAATCCTGCCGCTTATGTAATCAGCATCGTCCTTGTTACAGCAATCGTTGGTGCCATCATCACCCGACACTTGGCCGGAAAACATTTGCACCATTAAAAAAAGCATCCAGATGGATGCTTTTTTATTTACCGCATTCAGATTATTTATTCGGCTGTGGCGTCAGGCGCAGATAAGGACGCTCAGCTTTGAAGCCCTTAGGATACTTTTGCTTGATGACAGCTTCATCCTGCACGGTCAGCGGAATAATGACGTCGTCACCATCGCGCCAGTTGCCTGGTGTCGCAACCGTATAACCATCAGTCAGTTGCAGGGCATCAATCACGCGCAAGACTTCATCGAAGTTACGACCGGTGCTCATAGGATAAGTAATCGTCAAACGGATTTTCTTTTGCGGATCGATCACGAACAACGAGCGCACGGTTGCCGTCGCCGATTGGTTTGGATGAATCATGTCATACAAGGTGGAAACCGATTTGTCCGCATCTGCAACGATAGGAAATCCAACCACGGTTTTTTGTGTCGCTTCGATATCCTTGATCCACTCCACATGCTTTTCTGCCGGATCGACGGATAAGGCAATCGCTTTCACATTGCGTTTGTCGAATTCAGGTTTCAGCTTGGCAGTCAGGCCCAGCTCAGTGGTGCAGACCGGCGTAAAGTCAGCTGGATGCGAAAATAAAACAACCCAGGAATCGCCTGCCCATTCGTGAAATTTTATTTTTCCGATTGACGAATCTTGCGTGAAATCGGGGGCAGTATCGCCTAAACGTAAAGTCATTGCTTTCTCCTTAACACTGTAATCATCAAAGTCTGACTATAGCCCGGCCAGACAACTTTCCCAACGACAAATAACAACTATACAAATAACGGGGAGCTATGATCATAGCGCAAGCAGCGCCACACTTAAAACTGCTTGATCAAGGCCAGCGATTGCGTGAACTTGTCGGCGTTCTGGAAACCAATGACGCGTCCACCCTGAATCTCCTGCCCCGCCTTGTCAAAGAAAATAATGCCCGGTGGCCCGAATAAATTGAAACGCCGCAACATGGCTTTGTCTTCCGCATCATTCGCCGTCACATCGACCTGCAACAAGACCATTTCAGCGAAGTGGGCGCGTACACGCTTATCCGTGAAAGTCAGCTTCTCCATCTCGATGCAGGAGACACACCAGTCCGCATAAAAATCCAGCATCACATGCTTGCCTTTAGCCAGGATCAAGGCAGCATCCAGATCCGCCACCGTCTTGACGCGCTTGAAGCTTACTTTTTCCTGCCGCTCACCCTGCAAATGTTCCAGCGGTGCCAATGCATCACGGCCACCGGTTGCGACACCGACCAATTGCAGCATCCCAAGCACGACACAAATCAAGCCGACCGCTTTCGAGAACCAGCCGCCTTTTGCGCCCCACAATAAGTAAGCGCCATAGCCAACCAGCAATGCAGTCCAGCCCAGCATTTGCGCCACGGCAGGAATCACTGGCGACACCATCCACAAGGCGACGGCCAGCATCAGCACGCCGAAGAAGCGCTTGACCGCATCCATCCACATCCCGGCACGCGGCAACAAGGCACCGGCCGATAAACCAACCAGCAACAGCGGCACGCTCATGCCTATCGCCATCGCAAACAAGGCGCTGCCACCTATCATCACATCGCGGGTCTGGCTGATATAGACCAAAGCACCGGCCAAAGGCGCCGCCACGCATGGACCGACGATCAGCGCCGACAAGGCACCCATGATAAATACGCCTATCAGCTTGCCGGCAGACTGCTTCTCGGAAGCTTGCGTCAAACGCGTTTGTATCGCAGCCGGCATTTGTAATTGATAGACATCGAACATCGACAAGGCCAGCACCGCCATCAGGATCGCGAAGGTACCCAATACCCAGGGATTCTGCAGCGCCGCCGCCAAGCCTTCACCGATCAGGCCGGCTGCCGTGCCAAGCAGGGTATAGACGATCGCCATCCCCAGCGAATACACCAGCGCCAATACAAAACCGCGGCTGCGTTTAACTTGCGTACCCTCACCCACGATGATGCTGGAAAGGATAGGTACCATGGGCAAGACACAAGGAGTAAATGCCAGCCCCAGGCCAAGCAGGAAAAACAGCGGCAGGATGGCCAGTAGCTTGCCGCTTTTCAGCGAACGTTCTATCTGGCCCATTTCAGATTCAGGCAAGGTATTCCCTGCCTGCGCAGCTGATGCCGACGATGCAAGTACTTCTACATTGCCACTGGCAACCGAGAAACGTGCCTCGGAATCCATAGGCGAATAACATAAACCTTTATCCGAACAACCCTGGCTGGTCGCGATCAGCGTGAATGGTGCAGAAGCTTCGACCGGTATGCGTATCGTCACGCTCTTGCGATACGTCTCTACATCTTTCTGGAAAGTTTCATCAAATTTGATTTTGCCATCAGGGATTTGCGGCTCGCCCAGGCTTGCCCCCGTTGCCCGGAATGCAAAGCGTTCGCGATACATGTAATAGCCATCCGCAATCGCATAGGTGACGGCGATGGTGTGCGCATCATCCATACGCGCAGAAAACTGAAAGGCGACTTCAGGTGCGAGGAATTCTTCATCGGCATGTGCAGCCGGCGCCAGCAAGCCGAGCATAAGGACACAGCCCAGCGCGAGCATGAACTGGTTGAACAGCGCTGCAACGCGATGTATGCCCAAGGGCATACACACCTGATTCTTAAACATTTCTATCCTTGTTGGTTTCCTGCCTGACCCAGTCCAGATAAGCCGGCAAACCTTGGCTAAGGGGAAGGGCAATAATTTCGGGTACTTCATACGGATGCATGGATCTGATCGCTGCTTCCAGCTCAGCATACAACGCTTGCGTGGTTTTGATCTGCAACGCTACTTCAGTCCCCTCTTCCAGCGCACCTTGCCAACGATACATCGAATGCACTGCAGGCAGGATATTCACGCATGCCGCCAAACGCTGTTCGAGCAAATGCCGCGCTAGCTTCTTGGCAAGTTCCAGATCCGGTACATTGCTGAAAACGAGCAATACTTGCGCTGGTATCGACATCACTACACGTCCTTCGTTCAATTCAACAGACGCTTGCGCGTCAATACGGTCGCCGCGTAAAAGGCGACAACACAATATGCCAGCAGTATCGCGATATCCAGCCAGGGTGTAGGCGGCCAGTGTCCCAATAATAATGGACGCACCAGGTTCACCGCAGCACCCAAAGGCAGGACGCCGGCTATACCCTGTAGCCATCCTGGCAACTGCGCCACCGGATAATACACACCTGACAGGAAAACCATAGGGGTGAGCACCAGCGTGAAATAGTAGGTAAAGAAATCATAACCTTTAGCCAAGGCATTCATCACCAGGCCCAGCGATGCAAACATCATCCCGATCAGGAACAGCAAAGGCAGTACCAGCAGGGTATGCCAGTGCAAACCTATGCCCAGCGCAAAGATCACGCACAAGATCGCCACACCGGAAATCAGCGCCTTGGTCGCCGCCCATAACATCTCTGCCACCACCACATCATCCAAAGCCAGCGGCGCGTTCAGTAAAGCTTCCCAGGTCTTTTGCACATGCATGCGCGAAAAGGCCGAGTACAGCGCTTCAAATGAAGCCGCCATCATGATGGACATACAGATAGAAGCAGAAGCCAGGTACTGGATATAGGGAATACCATCGACATGCGTCAGCAAACTGCCCAAACCATAACCGAAAGCAAGCAGGGTAATCAAGGGATCGGCAATATTGCCGAGTACGCTGGCACCGGCCAGTTTTTTCCAGACCAGGAAGTTCCTGCGCCAGATTGGAAAGGCGCGCGCAGAAAATACCGGCAATGCATATAGGGTCGATTTCAATCCCGCATCTCCCTTCCGGTTAGCTTGAGGAATACATCTTCCAGATTCGCCGGGCGATGCACGTACCGGACATTCGATGTGTGCGCCAAACCATGCAGCAAGGGCTGCGCATCGTCGGTATAGCAGAATATGGTTTCACCGCTGACTTCATAGCGCGTTGCCTGCGCCCGCCCCTGCTGCGCGCCCCAGGCCGCGGCACCGTCACCATAGACTTCCAGCACCTGGCTTTCTATATGTTGCGCAATCAGTTCACGCGGCGAGCCTTCGGCGATCAGCCTGCCGTAATCCATCACGGCCAGGCGGTCACACAGGCGCTCCGCTTCGTCCATGAAGTGGGTGGTCAGGAATATGGTTTTGCCGCGCGCCAGCAAAGCCTTGAGGCGCTCCCAGATCATGTGGCGTGCCTGTGGATCCAGCCCGGTGGTCGGCTCATCCATAAAGATCAGGTCTGGATCATTGACCAATGCACGCGCCAGGGTCAGACGCCGGCGCATACCGCCGGACAGTTCACCGATCTGCGCATCCTTTTTATTCGTCAGGTTGGCGAACTCCAGTAAGAAGGGAATACGCGCCTGTATGGTTTTGTCGGGAATGCCGAAGTAACGGCCAAAGACCAGCAGGTTTTCTTCTACCGTAAAGTCGGGATCAAGGTTGTCACCCTGTGGCACGACACCGACCCGTGCGCGTGCTTCCCGCGCATGCGCCGGGATCGCGTGATCAACCAGGGTAATGCTGCCGCTATCCGGTGCAGTCAGGCCCAGGCACAAGCGCAAGGTTGTTGTCTTGCCGGCACCGTTGGGACCGAGCAAACCATAGCACTCGCCGCGCCGCAGGGCGAAAGACAGGCCGTCTATCACTTTGGTACCCGAACCGTTGCGACCAAAGGATTTATGCAGATCGGCAACGGCGAGGATGGCTGGGTCTGGCATAGGCAAGTAACGTTAAGTTAATTATGCCCATCTTGCCACAAGCGCGCATGCAGGATGCCGCCCGGAAAAGCAAAAAGCCAGGCTAGGCCTGGCTTTTTTTTTTGCTAACAAGCAGCTTATTCGCCGGTGTTGTCTTCTACTGCTTCGGTGGTGTCTGGACGATCAACCAGTTCAACGAATGCCATAGGTGCATTGTCGCCAACGCGGAAACCCATTTTCAGGATACGCAGGTAGCCGCCATTGCGGTTTGCGTAACGTGGGCCCAATTCAGCGAACAGTTTGACAACCATTTCGCGATCACGCAGACGGTTGAATGCGAGGCGTTTGTTTGCCAGGCTGTCGGTTTTGCCCAAAGTCAGGATCGGTTCGATCACGCGACGCAGTTCTTTTGCTTTTGGCAAGGTTGTTTTGATTGCTTCGTGACGCAGCAGCGAAACAGTCATGTTGCGCAACATCGCGAGACGGTGCGAAGAGGTACGATTTAATTTACGGAGGCCGTGACGGTGACGCATGGTAATACCTTTCTAGTTGAGTTTAAATCCAGTTCTTCTATCGCCACTTTGCAGGGACGCGGACCGGTATCTATATTTTTACGACGGTGGATTCTACTACAAAAGGGATAGGGTTGCCCCTATCCCCATTACTAATTACTTCTCCAAACCGGCTGGTGGCCAGTTTTCGAGTTTCATGCCCAAAGTCAAACCGCGGGATGCCAGTACTTCCTTGATTTCATTCAGGGACTTACGGCCGAGGTTAGGCGTTTTCAACAGTTCATTTTCGCTACGTTGGATCAGGTCACCAATGTAGTAAATATTTTCTGCTTTGAGGCAGTTAGCCGAACGTACTGTCAGTTCCAGATCATCAACTGGACGCAACAGGATAGGATCAACTGCAGGCGCACGCGATGGAGCATCTGCCGGTGCTTCTGTACCTTCCAGCGCAGCGAATACATTCAGTTGATCAACCAGGACGCGTGCCGATTGACGGATCGCTTCTTCTGGCGAGATCACACCGTTGGTTTCGATGTTGATAACCAGTTTGTCCAGATCGGTACGTTGTTCAACGCGAGCCGACTCAACAGCGTAGGAAACACGACGTACAGGCGAGAACGAAGCGTCCAGAATGATACGACCGATGGTCTTGTTGGTATCTTCGGACAGGCGACGTACGTTACCCGGTACATAACCACGGCCTTTTTCGACTTTGATCTGCATGTCGAGTTTGCCGCCGGCGGTCAGGTGAGCGATCACGTGATCCGGATTAACCAGTTCTACGTCGTGTGGCAATTCGATATCCGATGCCAACACTGCGCCTTCGCCGTCTTTCTTCAGGGTCAGGGTGACGTCGTCACGGTTGTGCAATTTGAACACAACGCCCTTCAGGTTCAACAACAGATCAACAACGTCTTCCTGCACGCCGTCGAGTGAAGAATATTCGTGCACAACACCGGCGATCGTCACTTCTGTCGGCGCGTAGCCAACCATCGACGACAACAGTACGCGACGCAGCGCGTTACCCAGTGTGTGGCCGTAGCCGCGTTCAAACGGCTCCATCACGACTTTGGCGTGACCGGCACCGAGTACTTCAACTTCAATAATACGTGGCTTCAACAAACTGTTTTGCATGAAATGTCCTTTTCAATACCCTCGGCTCATTACACCGATAAGGCTGATGGCATTACGAGAAAAGCCCACCAGAAGGTGGGCCGGGATTCTTTATTAACGGGAATACAATTCGACGATCAGCGATTCGTTGACGTCGTTAGCGATTTCGCTGCGATCTGGAGCTGCCTTGTAGGTGCCTTCCATTTTCTTCGCATCAACCGAAACCCAAGAAGGCATACCCGATTGTTCAGCCAGCGACAGGGCTTCAACGATACGCACTTGTTTTTTCGATTTTTCACGAACAGCGATCACGTCGCCTGGTTTAACCTGGTACGAAGCGATGTTGACAACGATACCGTTGACGGTGAACGCTTTGTGCGAAACCAATTGACGGCCTTCAGCACGTGTCGAACCGAAACCCATACGATATACAACGTTGTCCAGACGCGCTTCCAGCAACTTCAACAGTGTTTCACCGGTGTTGCCTTTACGACGATCGGCTTCTGCAAAGTAGCGGCGGAATTGACGTTCCAGGATGCCGTACATGCGTTTAACTTTTTGCTTCTCACGCAATTGATTGCCGTAGTCGGAGGTACGAGCACCGGAAGTGCGACCGTGTTGACCAGGTTTCGAATCAAGTTTGCATTTCGAGTCCAGCGAACGACGTGCGCTTTTCAGGAAAAGGTCGGTACCTTCACGACGTGAGAGTTTTGCTTTAGGTCCAATATAACGTGCCACGAGAATTTCCTTTAAATATATGACGCTCCGAATGAATTTTTTGTTTATTAAAATTCATCACAAATTCATTGAGCGCTAGTCTGTGCGGCGTGCAACAGACGGTGGGCTTAAGAACAAAACCCGCCAAGGTCTTTGGCGGGCGAATTACGGTACAACAAACTACCGTTGATACAACAAATGCTTAGATACGACGACGCTTAGGTGGGCGGCAACCGTTATGTGGCACTGGAGTAACGTCTTGGATCTGGGTAATTTTGATACCCAGGTTGTTCAACGCACGCACTGCCGATTCACGGCCTGGGCCTGGGCCCTTGATGCGAACTTCCAGATTCTTGATGCCGCATTCGATCGCGACTTTACCTGCTGCTTCAGCTGCAACCTGCGCTGCAAACGGGGTCGATTTACGCGAACCCTTGAAGCCGGCACCGCCAGACGTTGCCCATGACAGCGCATTGCCTTGACGATCGGTGATCGTGATGATGGTGTTGTTGAAAGACGCGTGTACGTGCGCGATGCCTTCAGCAACGTTCTTTTTAACTTTCTTACGCACACGTGCTGCTGCGGCGTTATTAGGTGCTTTTGCCATTATTCTTTCCTTGAATCCGACGTCTAATCGAACTGCTTACTTGAATTATTTCTTCAGCGATTGTGCTGCTTTACGCGGACCCTTGCGAGTACGTGCATTCGTACGGGTACGTTGACCACGGCAAGGCAAACCTTTGCGATGACGCATACCACGATAGCAACCCAAGTCCATCAGGCGCTTGATGTTCATCGAGAGTTCACGGCGCAGATCGCCTTCAACGATGAATTTTGCAATCTCATCGCGCAGCTTCTCGAGCTCGTTGTCGTCCAGATCTTTGACCTTTTTAGTGGTCGGAACACCGGCTGTGTCGCAAATTTTTTGCGAACGTGGGCGGCCAATACCATAAATAGCTGTCAAGCCGATTACGGTATGTTGATGGTTGGGTACGTTTACCCCTGCGATACGTGCCATTCGTTATTCCTCAATCAATAACGTTAAATTAACCTTGGCGCTGCTTATGACGCGGTTCGATGCAAATTACTCGAACGACGCCCTTGCGCTTGATGATCTTACAGTTGCGGCAGATCCGCTTAACTGATGCGAGCACTTTCATTTTTGCCCTCTTTCTTACAGTTCTTGATTCGTTTTTAAAGTTACTTAGTACGGAACACGATACGTGCCCTACTTAAATCATAAGGTGTCAACTCTACCGTCACCTTGTCGCCAGGCAGAATGCGTATATAGTTCATGCGCATTTTTCCTGAAATATGACCAAGCACTACGTGCCCATTTTCCAACTTAACTCGAAATGTTGCGTTTGGGAGATTTTCTAGAATCTCCCCCTGCATTTGGATTACGTCGTCTTTTGCCATTCGTTTGCCCGTTTTCCTTCGCGCTTAGCGCGTTGGAATCCCGCCCTTGAAATTCGCTTTGCGGAGCAACGATTCATATTGCTGCGACATCACGTAGTTTTGCACCTGTGCCATGAAGTCCATCGTTACCACCACAATAATCAGAAGTGATGTTCCACCGAAATAGAACGGTACCTTCCAGCGCGCAATCAAGAACTCAGGTAGCAAACACACCAGCGTAATGTAGACCGCGCCAGCTAATGTCAACCGAGTCAGAATCTTGTCAATATACCGAGCGGTTTGATCACCAGGACGAATACCCGGAACAAACGCACCACTCTTCTTCAAATTATCGGCTGTCTCTTTGCTGTTGAATACCAAAGCGGTATAGAAGAAGCAGAAGAAAACAATCGCAGCAGCATACAGCAAAGCGTGAATCGGTTCACCTGGTGCCATCGAGGCGGCCAGATCTTTCAGGAAACCGACGAACTTGCTTGTCGTTTCCCCCGATGTGAACCAACTCGTAATCGTCGCCGGGAACAAAATGATCGACGAGGCGAAAATTGGAGGAATCACACCAGCCATGTTCAGCTTCAGCGGCAAATGACTGCTTTGACCACCGTAAATCTTGTTACCCACTTGACGCTTGGCATAGTTCACCAAGATCTTGCGTTGGCCGCGTTCAATGAACACCACCAGATACGTTACTGCAGCAACCACTACACAGATCAGAATCGCCGACAGTGCATTCATCGAACCGGTGCGAACCAGCTCAAACAAACCTGCAACTGCGCTAGGCAAACCTGCTGCGATACCTGCAAAGATGATGATCGAGATACCGTTACCCAAGCCACGCTCGGTAATCTGTTCGCCCAACCACATCAAAAACATTGTGCCGGTAACCAGCGTGATTACTGTCGTGAGGCGGAATGCCATGCCCGGATCAATGACCAGGCCAATCTGCGATTCCAGCGCCACTGCGATACCCAAGCCCTGGAAGGTCGCCAATAACAACGTGCCGTAGCGCGTGTACTGGGTGATCTTACGACGGCCGGATTCGCCTTCTTTCTTTAGCGCTTCCAACTGCGGAGACACTACCGACATTAATTGCATGATGATCGATGCAGAAATGTACGGCATGATACCGAGCGCGAAAATCGTAAAGCGGGACAATGCGCCACCCGAGAACATGTTGAACATGCCCAAGATACCGCCCTGATTTTGCTTAAACAACTGCGCTAACTGTTCCGGATCAATTCCTGGTACAGGAATGTGTGCACCGATACGAAATACTACCAATGCACCGAGCAAGAACCAGAGGCGACCCCATGGAAATCCACTTGTCGCACCCTTAGCAAGCTGAGGAGTAGTCGCCAATGTTTACTCCGTTATCAGACTACAAACTTAAGCAACCGAACCGCCAGCTGCTTCGATAGCTGCTTTTGCGCCTTTTGTTGCGATCAAGCCTTTGACGGTCACTTTTTTAGTGATCGAACCGGACAGGATCACGCGAACGACACGTGCGAGCTCACCGATGACGCCAGCTTGTTTCAATGCCAGGATATCGATTTCCGTAACTGGCAATGCTTCCAGGTCGGACAAGCGAACTTCTGCTTTGTATGGCGTTGCCAGCGATTTGAAACCACGCTTAGGCAAACGACGTTGCAAAGGCATTTGACCGCCTTCGAAACCGACTTTATGGAAACCGCCTGAACGGGATTTTTGACCTTTGTGACCACGGCCCGATGTCTTACCCAGACCGGAACCGATGCCACGGCCGACGCGGCGTTTGTAATGCTTGGCGCCGTCAGCTGGTTGAATGCTATTCAATTCCATGATTTTCTCCGTGTGCAAGCCGAGGCTTACGACACTACTTTCACGAGATACGATACTTTGTTAATCATGCCGCGAACTGCCGGTGTGTCTTCCAACTCGGATACCGAGTTGATACCGCGCAAGCCCAGGCCGCGAACGGTAGCGCGATGTGTTTCGCGGGTACCGATCAAACCTTTGACCAATTTAACTTTAACTGTGTTTGCCATTGCGCTCACCTTAGCCCAGGATTTCTTCAACAGATTTACCGCGCTTGGCAGCAATTTCCGAAGCAGTGTTCATCTTTGCCAGGCCGTCCAGAGTTGCACGAACCATGTTGTAAGGGTTGGTCGAACCAGTGGATTTCGCCACAACGTTCGTTACACCCATTACTTCAAAAATTGCGCGCATAGGACCACCAGCGATCACGCCAGTACCGTCTTTAGCTGGCAGCATCAAAACTGACGACGCACCGTGCTTACCGGTAACTGTGTGTTGCAAAGTACCGTTTTTCAACGTTACTTTGATCATTTTGCGGCGCGCTTCTTCCATTGCTTTTTGCACTGCGACCGGCACTTCTTTCGATTTGCCTTTGCCCATGCCGATGCGGCCATCGCCATCACCGACTACAGCCAATGCTGCGAAACCCATGATACGACCACCCTTGACCACTTTGGTCACACGGTTGACCGCGATCATTTTTTCGCGCATGCCATCATCCGGCTTATCGCTTTGCATTTTGGATTGCATTTTTGCCATGACGATTCTTCCTTAGAACTTCAGACCAGCTTCACGCGCAGCTTCAGCAACTGCTTTGACGCGGCCGTGATAACGGAAACCGGAGCGATCGAACGCAACTTCGGCGATTCCTGCTTTCAGTGCTTTTTCTGCAACGCGCTTGCCTACCAGTGCAGCAGCGGCAACGTTACCGCCCTTGCCGGACTGACCAGCCAACTCTTGGCGAACTTCAGCTTCGAGTGTCGAGGCAGATGCCAATACTGTGGCATCTGGTCCGATGATGCTGGCGTAGATGTGCAAGTTGGTGCGATGCACTGCCAGGCGATTCACCTTTAACTCGGCAATCTTTGCTCGAGTTTGGCGTCCGCGGCGCAGACGTGATTGTTTCTTATCCATCGTCAACCCTTACTTCTTCTTGGTTTCTTTAATCACAACCACTTCGTCCGAGTAACGAACGCCCTTGCCTTTATAAGGCTCAGGTTCGCGGTACGCACGAACTTCGGCAGCCACCTGACCGACTTTTTGACGGTCAATCCCTTTAATCAGGATCTCAGTTTGTGTCGGCGTTTCCACTTTGACGCCTTGCGGCATCTGGTGCACGACTGGATGCGAGAAACCCAACGAAAGATTCAGCTTGTCACCTTGCGCAGCGGCACGGTAACCAACGCCAACCAGCGTCAATTTCTTTTCGAAGCCTTTAGTTACGCCGTTGACCATGTTATTGACCAATGCACGCAAGGTACCCGACATCGCATTTGCTTCGCGGCTGTCGTTAGCGACTTTGAAATTCAGTGTGCCGTTGTCGTTTTCAATGTTGACCAGGCCATTCAAGGACTGGGACAAGGTACCCAACGGGCCTTTAACTGTGATTTGCGCTGCAGTGATAGTCGCTTCCGCGCCACTTGGCAGTGCAATCGGCATTTTACCTACACGAGACATCTTGCACTCCTTAGGCGACGTAGCAAATAACTTCGCCACCGACACCGGTTGCGCGCGCTTTGCGGTCAGTCATAACGCCTTTTGGTGTCGACACAATAGCCACACCCAAACCGTTCATGACGTTTGGAATATCGTCCTTGCCCTTGTAGATGCGCAATCCTGGACGGGATACGCGCTCCAAGCGCTCAATAACTGGACGACCTGCATAATATTTCAAACCGATTTTCAGCTCTGCCTTACCAGCAGCTTCTGTTACGGCGAAGTCTTCAATGTAACCCTCGTCCTTGAGGACGTTTGCAATTGCGATTTTGACTTTGGACGACGGCATTGCTACCGAAGTCTTTTGTACTACTTGCGCATTGCGGATACGGGTCAGCATATCGGCGATAGGATCGCTCATACTCATTGCTTATTCTCCTATTACCAGCTGGCTTTAGTCATACCCGGGATTTCACCACGCATGGCGATTTCACGGAGCTTAATACGGCCCAAACCGAACTTACGGAAAGTGCCACGGGGGCGACCAGTCAAAGTGCAACGGTTACGTTGACGAGTAGGAGCCGAGTTACGTGGCAACGCCTGCAATTTCAGGCGCGCTTCGTAGCGCTCTTCTTCCGACTTCGATTGGTCATCAATGATCGCCTTCAACTCAGCGCGTTTGCCGGCATATTTCTTTACCAGGTCTGCACGCTTTTGTTCACGGTTAATCAGTGCCAGTTTTGCCATGGCAACCTCAGTTTCTGAACGGAAATTTAAATGCGGCGAGAAGCGCTTTTGCTTCATCGTCGGTCTTTGCAGTTGTCGTGATACTGATATTCATACCACGCAATGCATCAATCTTGTCGTACTCAATTTCGGGGAAAATGATCTGCTCTTTCACACCGATATTGTAGTTGCCGCGCCCATCGAACGCCTTGCCGGACACACCACGGAAATCGCGCACACGTGGCAACGCAACTGTGATGAAACGATCAAGGAACTCATACATCTGAGCGCCACGCAAAGTCACCATACAACCGATAGGATAACCTTCGCGAATTTTGAAACCTGCAATCGCCTTACGCGCTTTGGTAACCACTGGTTTTTGACCAGCAATCTTGGTCAAATCGCCAACTGCGTGTTCGATGATTTTCTTGTCCGCAACCGCTTCCGACAAACCCATGTTCAGGGTGATCTTCAGGATGCGCGGAACTTCCATTACCGATTTGTATGCAAATTTTGCAGTCAAATCGCCAACGACTTTTTCTTTATAGAATTCTTGGAGACGGGCCATGATCTCTTAAACCTTCACTGCTTCGCCGCTTGACTTGTAAACGCGGACTTTTTTACCGTCCACGTCTTTAAAGCCAGCACGATCTGCCTTGCCGGTTGCAGCATTAAACAATGCAACATTCGACACATGAATTGGCATCAACTTATCGACGATGCCGCCAGTTGCGCCTGTCATTGGGTTAGGCTTGGTCGCTTTTTTAGCAACGTTGACACCCTCGACAACCACGTAGTTAGCATCAACACGGCGTTGCACAACGCCACGTTTGCCTTTGTCTTTGCCAGTCAGCACAATGACTTCGTCGCTTTTACGAATCTTATCCATCACGACTCCTTACAGAACTTCAGGCGCAAGAGAAACGATTTTCATGAAGCGCTCAGTGCGCAATTCACGTGTAACCGGTCCAAAAATACGCGTGCCAATTGGCTCCAGCTTTGCGTTCAGCAAAACTGCTGCATTGCCGTCGAACTTGACCAGGGAACCATCTTGACGACGGACACCTTTGGCTGTACGCACGACAACTGCGTTATAAATTTCGCCTTTTTTCACACGACCACGTGGTGCTGCGACTTTAACGGTGACCTTGATCACGTCGCCAATGCCAGCGTAACGGCGTTTTGAACCGCCCAGCACCTTGATGCACATTACTTCGCGGGCACCAGTGTTGTCGGCTACTTCGAGCCGGCTTTCAGTTTGAATCATAGTATTTTCTTTCCCAACTTAACCCGCTCTTGCACACAATGCACATTTGCGGTCAGTCTTGGTCCCGGCAGCCCGCCGAAAGCAGACTGATGAGGTGGACGATTTCCAAAACTTCGATTAGCACAACAACTTCTTGGTACTAAAACTTTTTGCCTTGCAACTTTTACGTTACAAGAACGAAGCCCGCTATTATTACATCGAAATAGCGGGTCCGCAACAACTAATTAAACTATTTGCGCTGCTTGTACAACACGTGTCACGGTCCAGGCTTTGGTTTTGGAGATAGGACGACCTTCTTGAATTTCGACCGTATCACCAGCTTTTGCCTGGTTACCTTCATTATGCGCATGGTACTTGCTCGAACGCATGATGATTTTGCCGTACAACGGATGCTTGACGTGACGCTCGATCAGCACGGTTACGGTCTTGTCCATCTTGTCAGACACGACTTTGCCAATCAACGTACGCTTGAGCGCTTGTTTTACTTGATCGTTCATTATTTGGCGTCCTTCTGATTCATGACCGTTTTTACACGTGCTATGTCGCGACGTACTTTTTTCAGTTGCGATGTATTGTTCAACTGTTGTGTTGCAATCTGCATACGCAGACCGAACTGCGCTTTCAGCAGATCGTTCAGTTCTTTGGTCAAAGCCGCTTGGTCTTTGCCTTGGAGTTCAGATGCTTTCATGTTCGCCCCTATTATTGGCCGACTTGACGAACGACAAACGTGGTCAACAGCGGCAGCTTAGCTGCAGCCAACCGGAACGCTTCGCGTGCCAGTGCCTCGTCCACACCATCCATCTCGTACAACATTTTGCCCGGCTGAATTTCAGCCACGTAGTATTCCGGATTACCCTTACCGTTACCCATACGGACTTCAGCAGGTTTTTGCGAAATTGGCTTGTCCGGGAAAATACGGATCCAGATACGGCCACCACGTTTGATGTGACGCGTCATTGCACGACGAGCCGCTTCAATTTGGCGAGCAGTAATACGACCACGACCAATCGCTTTCAGACCGAATTCACCAAACGACACGGCGGTGCCGCGCGAATGTGAAATACCGGTATTACGGCCTTTTTGCTCTTTACGATACTTTCTGCGTGCTGGTTGCAGCATGATTATTCTCCTGCTTTCTCAGCCGACACAGCAGCGTCAACGGCGCCATCCGGCTTTTTAGCGCGAACACGCTTGGCGGCCGGCGCGGAACCTGGCGCAGCCGCACCTGGTTGACCTTCTGGACGCGGAGCACGTGGACGACCGCTTGGTTTACCATCGTCACGGCGTGGGCCACGACGTTTTTTGTCATCATCGGATGCAACATCGATTACCGGCGCTTCACCATTGGCGAGGCGGTCACCTTTGTAGACCCAGACTTTGATACCGATGATGCCGTAGGTTGTTTCAGCTTCGCCGAAACCGTAGTCGATATCTGCGCGCAGTGTGTGGAGTGGCACGCGACCTTCGCGATACCATTCTTTACGTGCGATTTCGATACCGTTCAAACGACCGGACGACATGATCTTGATACCTTGTGCACCGAGGCGCATTGCATTTTGCATTGCACGCTTCATTGCACGACGGAACATGATGCGTTTTTCCAATTGCTGTGCAATCGAATCAGCGATCAGTTGAGCGTCGGTTTCTGGCTTACGAATTTCTTCGATATTGACATGGACCGGCACGCCCATCATTTTGGTCAGTGCGGATTTCAACACTTCGATGTCCTCACCCTTTTTACCGATCACGACACCTGGACGCGAGCTGTAAATAGTGATGCGGGCATTCTTCGCTGGACGCTCGATAACGACGCGACCAACTGAAGCGTTCTTCAGTTTTGTTTTCAGGTATGCACGAACTTTGAGATCTTCGTTGAGCATGGTGGCAAAGTTGCTATTGCCAGCATACCAACGCGATGCCCAGTTACGCGAAACCGCAAGGCGGAAACCGGTTGGATGTATCTTCTGTCCCATCGTGACTCCTTAATTACCGACAGTCACGTAAATGTGACAGGATTGTTTAGAGATACGATCACCACGGCCTTTTGCACGCGCTGTGAAGCGCTTCAAGACCGAACCTTTTTCAACGTAAATCGTTGTAACTTTCAATTCGTCGATATCCGCACCATCATTGTGCTCGGCGTTCGCAATTGCGGACTCCAATACACGTTTAATGATCGCAGCACCTTTTTTAGGGCTGAATTGCAGGATATTGAGCGCTTGATCCACTTTTTTGCCGCGGATCTGGTCTGCCACAAGGCGGCCCTTCTGAGCCGACAGGCGCACACCACGGAGGGTAGCTTTAGTTTCCATCATCGGACCTTATTTCTTAGCCTTCTTATCAGCAGCATGACCTTTGAACGTGCGGGTCAGCGCGAATTCGCCGAGCTTGTGACCAACCATGTTCTCGGATACGTAAACCGGTACGTGTTGCTTACCGTTATGCACCGCGATTGTCAGGCCAATGAAGTCAGGCATGATTGTCGAACGGCGCGACCAGGTTTTAATTGGCTTTTTGTCTTTGATCGCTTGCGCGGTCTCAACTTTTTTCACCAAGTGGGCGTCACAGAACGGCCCTTTTTTTAATGAACGTGTCATGTCTTATCCTTATTTCTTGCCGCGGCGCGAGACGATCATAGAAGTAGTACGCTTGTTGCTGCGTGTCTTCTTGCCTTTTGTCTGCTGGCCCCATGGCGATACTGGATGACGACCTGCTGCCGTTTTACCTTCACCACCACCGTGTGGGTGATCAACCGGGTTCATGACCACACCGCGAACGGTAGGACGAACACCACGCCAGCGCATCGCACCTGCTTTACCGATTTTGCGCAGGCTATGCTCAGCATTGCCAACTTCGCCAACGGTTGCACGGCATTCGATATGCACACGGCGAACTTCACCGGAGCGCAAACGAACTTGAGCGTATGTACCTTCACGTGCCATCAACACTACGCCGGCGCCAGCTGTACGCGCCATTTGCGCGCCTTTACCTGGCAGCATTTCAACGCAATGCATAACAGTACCGACTGGAATATTGCGGATCGGCAGGCAGTTGCCCGACTTGATCGGCGCTTCCGAGCCATTCATCAATTGATCGCCGACAGCCATACCTTTGGTTGCGATGATGTATTGACGTTCGCCGTCTGCATACAACACCAGAGCGATGTTAGCCGTGCGGTTTGGATCGTATTCGATACGTTCCACTTTCGCCGGAATACCATCTTTGGTGCGTTTGAAGTCGATAACGCGATAGTGCTGCTTATGACCACCGCCGATGTGGCGTGTAGTGATGTGACCGTTGTTGTTACGGCCGGCAGTTTTCGATTTCTTTTCGAGCAGGCCTGCGAATGGACGGCCTTTGTACAGGTCGCTATTAACGACCTTGACCATGCCACGACGACCAGGCGAGGTCGGCTTGACTTTAACGAGTGCCATTATTTAGCCTCCTCGGTGAAGTTGATTTCTTGACCTGGCTTCAGGCACACAAACGCACGACGTGTGTGGTTGCGGCGACCATTGAAGCGGCCCGAACGTTTTTGTTTACCTTGACGGTTGGCAACTTGAACAGATTCAACCTGAACCTTGAACAGCAACTCAACTGCAGCCTTGATTTCTGGCTTGGTAGCATCCGGCATCACGAGGAAAACAACTTGTTCGTTCTTTTCAGCAACGAAAGTAGCTTTCTCGGAAATGACTGGCGCCAACAATACTTTCATCAGGCGTTCTTCGCTATGTTTCAGAATCGCGCTCATGCCAGCATCTCCTCAATCTTGGCCAATGCCAATTTCGTGATCAGGATCTTTTTATAGAACACCAACGAAACTGGATCAGCATGACGTGGCTCGCAAATCAGCACGTTAGGCAGATTGCGCGATGCCAACAACAGGTTTTCATCCAGGCTGTCAGTGATGACGAGCACGGAATCCAGACCCATACCTTTCAATTTTTGCGACAAGAGCTTGGTCTTTGGCGCTTCAACTGACAGGTTTTCGATTACGGAGAGACGACCTTCGCGAGCCAACTGGGAGAGGATCGAGCAAACACCTGCGCGATACATCTTCTTGTTAACTTTGTGCGAGAAGTTTTCATCAGGCGAGTTCGGGAAAATCCGACCGCCGCCGCGCCACAAAGGCGAAGACGACATACCAGCACGAGCACGGCCCGTACCTTTTTGACGCCATGGCTTTTTGGTCGTGTGATGAACTTCTTCACGATCTTTTTGCTTGCGATTACCGCTGCGTGCGTTGGCTTGATAGGCAACGACGACTTGGTGAATCAGCGCTTCATTGTAGTCACGACCGAAAATGGTATCCGGAGCAGCAACGTTCGAAGCAGCTTGACCTTGGTCATTCAGGAGCTTGAGTTCCATGGATTAAGCCCCCTTCTTTGCTTTGACTTTAACAGCCGGCGATACAATCACCTGACCGTTTTTTGCACCAGGAACAGCACCTTTAACCAACAACAGTTGGCGATCAGCGTCGATACGAGCGATCTCGAGGTTTTGTGTGGTGCGAGTAACGTCACCCAAGTGACCAGTCATGCGCTTACCAGGGAAAACACGACCTGGATCCTGCGCCATACCGATGGAACCTGGAACATTATGCGAACGGGAGTTACCGTGGGTTGCGCGACCGGAACCGAAGTTGTAACGCTTGATAACACCAGCGTAACCCTTACCGATCGTCACACCTTGCACGTCTACTTTTTGACCGACTTCGAACAGGCTGGCAGCGATAACATCGCCGACTTTCAGTTCGGAAGCAGCAGTAGCGGCAACGCGGAATTCTTTGAGCAATGTGCCTGCTTCAACACCAGCTTTAGCATAGTGACCTGCCGCTGCTTTGTTGACACGGGAAGCACGACGGCTGCCGAAGGCGACCTGAACAGCCGAATAACCATCGACTTCAGACGTTTTGATTTGCGTCACACGATTGTTAGACACGTCCAACACAGTGACAGGAATCGAATCCCCGTCATCTGTGAAGATGCGCATCATACCAACCTTGCGACCAAGCAGGCCTTGGCCTTTATCTTGGTTTTGGTTCATTTTTTCTCCATTCCCACCTACGATTGGGCGGGGCTGATGTATTTGAAACTTCAAAAACTACGAGTACCACTGAGACTCCAAAATGGGAATCCACAGCGAAGCCCGAGATTATAACTGGCAAACAGCGCTTCCACAACACATAAATGTGTGAATTGTTGTGCCCAGCCTGCATTTCCGGGGATTTGGCATCAGTAAACCGAGCCCATCCCCGTAATACATAAAATTATTGCAACTTGATTTCTACATCAACGCCAGCTGGCAAATCCAGTTTCATCAATGCATCAACTGTTTTGTCGGTTGGATCAACGATGTCCATCAGGCGAACGTGCGTACGAATTTCGAACTGGTCACGCGAAGTTTTGTTGACGTGCGGCGAACGCAGAACGTCAAAACGCTGGATACGTGTTGGCAGTGGCACTGGGCCTTTGACAACTGCGCCGGTACGTTTTGCTGTATCAACGATTTCGAGTGCCGATTGATCGATCAGACGGTAGTCGAATGCTTTCAGGCGAATACGGATCTTTTGGTTTGGAGCTGATTTCGGTGCTGTTGACATTTTGATTCCTTAAAAGAGCGAGCCGCGAGCGGGTTAGCACTCGCGGCGATATTTAAACGGCAGGGTTGCCTGCCATTTAATCGGGTTTATTACTCAATAATTTTAGCTACAACACCAGCGCCAACGGTACGGCCACCTTCGCGAATCGCGAAACGCAGACCTTCTTCCATCGCGATCGGGTTGATCAGCATTACTGTGATCGACACGTTATCGCCTGGCATTACCATTTCTTTGTCTTTCGGCAACTCGATCGAACCAGTTACGTCCGTTGTACGGAAGTAGAACTGTGGACGGTAGTTGTTGAAGAATGGTGTGTGACGACCGCCCTCATCCTTCGACAGAACGTAGATTTCGCCTGTGAAGTGTTTGTGTGGCTTGATCGAACCTGGTTTTGCCAGAACTTGACCACGTTCCACGTCTTCACGCTTGGTACCGCGCAGCAATACACCAACGTTGTCACCAGCTTGACCTTGATCCAGCAATTTGCGGAACATTTCAACACCGGTACAGGTGGTTTTTTGGGTATCACGGATACCAACGATTTCGATTTCTTCGCCGACTTTGATGATGCCGCGTTCGATACGACCGGTAACAACGGTACCGCGCCCCGAGATCGAGAACACGTCTTCTACTGGCAACAGGAAGGCGCCATCAACTGCGCGTTCTGGTGTTGGGATGTAGGTGTCGAGTGCGTTAGCCAGGGCCAGGATTGCTTGCTCGCCCAATGGACCGGTGTCGCCTTCCAGCGCCAATTTTGCCGAACCTTTAACGATAGGCAAGTCGTCGCCTGGGAATTCGTATTTCGAAAGCAGCTCACGCACTTCCATTTCAACCAATTCCAGCAATTCTGCATCATCAACCATGTCCGCTTTGTTCAGGAACACGATGATGTATGGAACACCAACTTGACGCGACAACAGGATGTGTTCGCGGGTTTGTGGCATTGGGCCGTCTGCTGCGGAGCAAACCAGGATCGCGCCGTCCATCTGCGCAGCACCGGTGATCATGTTTTTAACATAGTCGGCGTGGCCTGGGCAGTCAACGTGAGCGTAGTGGCGGGTTTCGGTTTCGTATTCAACGTGCGAGGTGTTGATCGTGATACCGCGCGCTTTTTCTTCCGGCGCGTTATCGATTTGATCGTAGCCTTTTGCTTCGCCGCCGAATTTCTTCGACAGAACAGTCGCGATCGCAGCTGTCAGTGTGGTTTTACCATGATCGACGTGACCAATTGTGCCCACGTTCACGTGCGGCTTAGTCCGTTCGAATTTACCTTTTGCCATTTTATTCTTCCTTCAAAAAGAACGATTTATTTACATTAGGATGTCCGTCATCGGGCATCGTTTAATTAATTTACTGCAGGCCGGGGAGCAGTGCACACGCCCCACTCCCCGATCCTTAACGCTTGCTATTACTTAGGCGCCTTCGATGTGACGATTGCGTCGATCACGTTCTTAGGTGCTTCAGAGTAGTGCTTGAATTCCATCGAGTAGGTTGCACGACCTTGTGTTGCGGAACGCAACGATGTCGCATAACCAAACATCTCGGACAAAGGCACTTCGGCTTTAATGATCTTGCCGCCGCCGCCCGCGATTTCATCCATACCTTGAACCATGCCGCGACGTGAGGACAGATCGCCCATCACGGTACCAGCGTAGTCTTCAGGTGTTTCAACTTCCACAGCCATCATAGGCTCGAGGATAACCGGGCTTGCTTTACGGCAGCCGTCCTTGAATGCCATCGATGCAGCCATACGGAACGCGTTTTCGTTCGAATCGACGTCATGGTACGAACCGAAGAACAGGGTGACTTTAACGTCAACCACTGGGTAGCCCGCGAGGACGCCCGAGGTCAATGTTTCGCGCACACCTTTTTCAACTGCAGGGATGTATTCGCGTGGAACCGTACCGCCTTTGATCGCGTCGACGAATTCGAAACCCTTACCTGGCTCTTGCGGTTCAATTTTCAGAACCACGTGACCGTATTGACCACGACCACCAGATTGCTTAACGAATTTGCCTTCGATCTCTTCGCATGTTTTGCGAATTGTTTCGCGGTATGCAACTTGTGGCTTACCAACAGTTGCTTCCACGTTGAATTCACGCTTCATACGATCAACGATAATGTCCAGATGCAACTCACCCATACCAGCGATGATGGTTTGACCTGATTCTTCATCGGTACGCACGCGGAACGATGGATCTTCAGCTGCCAGGCGGTTCAACGCCAGGCCCATTTTCTCTTGGTCGCCTTTGGTTTTTGGCTCAACAGCTTGCGAAATAACCGGCTCAGGGAAGACCATGCGCTCGAGGACAACGATAGCTTTGTCGTCGCACAGGGTGTCGCCTGTGGTGGTGTCTTTCAAGCCAACAACAGCAGCGATATCGCCGGCCATCATTTCCTTGATTTCTTCACGTTGGTTCGCCTGCATCTGAACGATACGGCCAATACGTTCTTTCTTCTCTTTAACAGAGTTGTAGACGGTATCGCCGGAATTCAAAATACCGGAGTAGCAACGGATGAAGCACAGTTGACCAACGAACGGATCGGTTGCGATCTTGAACGCCAGAGCCGAGAACTTCTCGGTGTCTTCCGATTTACGAACGGTAGGCTCATCATCTTCATCCAGGCCTGGCACTGGTGGAATGTCCACTGGCGACGGCAGGTATTCGATAACCGCGTCCAACATAGCTTGTACGCCCTTGTTTTTAAAGGCGGTACCGCACAGCATAGGAACGATTTCACTGGCGATCGTACGTTGACGAATCGCAGCCTTGATATCGGCTTCAGACAGGTCGCCTTCTTCCAGATATTTGTTCATCAGCTCTTCCGATGCCTCAGCAGCGGCTTCAACCATGTTTTCGCGCCATTTTTTCGCGTCAGCCAACAGGTTGTCAGGGATATCGCCGTATTCAAACTTCATACCTTGCGATGCGTCATCCCAGATGATCGCTTTCATCTTGACCAGATCGATTACGCCTGCGAACGAATCTTCAGCGCCGATAGGCACTTGCATAGGCACAGGGTTAGCCTTCAAACGCGCACGCATTTGATCGTAGACTTTGAAGAAGTTCGCGCCGGTACGGTCCATCTTGTTGACGAATGCCAAACGTGGGACTTTGTACTTGTTAGCTTGACGCCAAACTGTTTCCGATTGCGGCTGCACGCCACCCACTGCACAGTAAACCATGCAAGCACCGTCGAGTACGCGCATCGAGCGTTCAACTTCAATTGTGAAGTCAACGTGGCCCGGGGTATCGATGATGTTGATGTGATGCGGAGGGAAATTGTTCGCCATGCCCTTCCAGAAGCAAGTCACAGCAGCCGATGTAATCGTGATGCCGCGCTCTTGTTCCTGTTCCATCCAGTCGGTGGTAGCAGCACCATCATGCACTTCACCCAGCTTGTGGTTTACGCCGGTGTAGAACAGGACGCGCTCGGTCGTGGTGGTTTTACCAGCGTCAATGTGAGCCGAAATACCGATATTGCGGTAACGCTCAATGGGGGTCTTGCGAGCCATGATTAATCCAATATCTCTTTAACGAACAAAACCGAGCATCATTTTTTTAAATGAGGTGCCCGGCTCCGAACAATTTATATAAGCAGACAAACGTCAACGCGCAAACGTTGACGCTACTTTTATTAGAAGCGGAAGTGCGAGAACGCTTTGTTCGCTTCTGCCATACGGTGAACTTCATCGCGCTTTTTCATTGCACCGCCACGGCTTTCAGCCGCTTCGAGCAATTCACCAGCAAGACGTTGTGGCATCGATTTTTCGCTGCGCTTGTTTGCAGCTTCACGCAACCAACGCATGGACAAAGCCATACGACGAACTGGGCGGACTTCAACCGGCACCTGGTAGTTTGCACCACCAACGCGACGGGATTTTACTTCAACCAGTGGCTTGCAGTTTGCGATAGCAGCTGTAAACACTTCCAGCGGATCTTTGCCGGATTTTGTCTGGATGTGCTCAAACGCACCGTAAATGATGTTTTCTGCGACCGATTTTTTACCGGACAACATCAAAACGTTAACGAATTTGGCAACATCAACATTACCGAACTTCGGATCTGGCAGGATTTCCCGCTTGGGAACTTCACGACGACGTGGCATTTCGATTCCTTTCAATCTTCAGTTGAGGCGCAACAACAAATTTGCTGCACACTCGCGGAGGTCATCATAACCATCCACTTACTCGGCCCATTGGGGACCGACACTCATTTCGCAGAGACTGCGAAAAACTTTAATTACTTCTTGCCAGCTTTTGCACGCTTGGTACCGTACTTCGAACGTGCTTGCTTACGGTCTTTAACACCTTGGGTATCCAACGCGCCGCGAACCATGTGATAACGCACACCCGGCAAATCTTTTACACGACCGCCGCGCAACAGCACGACGCTATGTTCTTGCAGGTTATGGCCTTCACCGCCGATATACGAAATAACTTCGAAACCGTTGGTCAGACGAACTTTGGCAACTTTACGCAAAGCCGAGTTAGGCTTTTTTGGAGTTGTGGTGTAAACGCGGGTACATACGCCGCGTTTTTGCGGGCTGTTTTCCAGCGCCGGCGATTTGCTCTTGACGCGTGCAGAAACACGCGGCTGGCGAATCAGTTGATTGATGGTTGGCATCGCTCTCTATCCAGCTAGTACAACATTAATAATACGAACCCGAAAACGGTTGTCCGGGGACTAAAGAATCATTGCGGAAGAATTAAATCAACGCGCGGCTCGATTAACCATGAAGGAAAAAGCGCGCAGGAATTGCCAGGAAGGAAATACAACACGGCAGATCAAAGAACGCTTAAGCCCAGCAGAGCTTAAAATCGAGAACTCGCGAGTATATTCCCCAAATTATCAAGGGTCAAGGACAGTTTTCATACGCGAGCCTCGCCCGATGCGTAATTGCTACGCATCGGGTACCGAACTCTTAAGGTAAACGTGTCAGGCTGCCAACAATATCGCGCCAGACTTTGGTTTCTTCCTTGCCTTGATCACGGCGGGAGAAAAAGTTAACAACTTGCTCACCTTTGGTATCATAGAATTCCACCGAAGTAATGGTTCCGCTCTTGGCCGGACGACGCACCACCCAGCCGTGGTCGACACCCGACTGGCGCAGGTGCAGGTCGAAGTCCGGATCCAGCACATTGAACCAGCCATTCTTGGCTTCGGTTTTTTCGATCAGGCCACTGTAAATCTGGACCATGCCAGAGTTGCTCACGAACACCATGATCGGCTGTTCACGCTTGGAAGCCGTTTCCAGCAGGGTTTCCACCGATTTGCCGGTGATTTTGTATGCCGCGTCGGTCCCGATGAGCTCAAACGCACGTTCGCGCGAGATACCGAAGTCATTGATTAAGCGCTGGAATTCATGCACATCCGTCATTTCATACCAGGCGCTACGCAGCTCCTTGATATTCATATCGGTCAACGGTTTGGGCGGCTTGGCAACGGAAACGGTCCAGTCCGGCTTTTGCTCTGCCGCCTTGTACTCGGCAACCAGCTTATCAAACGCCGGCACGCCCTTTTCATCATTCAGGTAAACCTTGTGGATAGCCTCGCCATTCTTGTCAAAGAACTGCAGGCTGCGGCTGGTCCTGCCACCGGCCCGGGGCGCAACCACGGCAAATGCATAACCCCAACTATCCATCTTGAAGCGCAAGTCGATCTCGGTGCCAACGAAGCCACTACCCGGCTTCACACGGCCCTGCTCATCCAGCTTCGGCGGCAACGCGACTGCGGTGCGCTCGATAACGCCATTTTCGTTGCGCGTAATTGCCTTGATCCGGCCCAGTTCATGCATACGATTGAACAAGGCTTTGTAGGTAGCGACATCTGAACGCAGCAGTGTCGCGCCACGACCGATATCGGCAGCCAGCAGTTTCGCTTCGCTGACGCCGAGTTTTTGTGCGATGTCTCTTGCAAACAAACCTGGCTGCTCTGCTTGCAAGGCGACTTGCTTTGCTTTGAGAGCGTCGGCATCGGCATCCGCCATTGCATTTCCGGACAGCGCCAAAGCTGCCAGCAGGGCACTCATCAATTTTGTGTATCTCATTTATTTTCTCTTTCTTTAAAAATAAGCGGCGACCCGCTTCTATACGAAACGCCGCAATGGCGCGATTAGTACTCTATTTTCATGCTCACATTGAAACTGCGGCCAGGTGATGTATAGGCATCCAGATTGGTTGCCGTACTCGCCAGACCCAAACCACGTATGTCGTTCCATACCCAGTATTTACGGTCAAACAGATTGCGTATGCCCGCGTTGAAGCTGACGTTTTTGTTCACACGATAGCCACTGAACACATCCAGGATTGCAAACGACGACGGAGTAAACGCGGGCTGCGTACCGACGTTAGGATTCGCAAGGTCGCTACGCTTCTTTGCAGCGGCGTATATCAAATCTCCTTGTACGAACCAGGTTTGATTTGGCTCATAGCGCAAGCCGGTCACCACCGACAACGGCGCAACGGAATCCAGCCCGGTTTTGACACCATTGCGATTAATGCTGTCACCCTGCGTATAAGCAAAGCCACCACGCAGCGCCCAACCTGCATCCCAACGCCAGTCGACGCGCGCTTCCACGCCGTGTATGTTGGCTCGTGACGCATTGATGTATTGATTGATGGCCGGGGTCGCCACCTGGAAGTTGCCGCCAATTTGGACCAGTTCGATAAAGTTTTTATATCGTCCGGCAAATGCAGCCGCGCTATAACGCACACGGCTATCGGCCAGATCCACCTTGCCGCGCAAACCGATCTCATATGAATTGCTGGTTTCCGCTTTGAGGTTCGGATTAGCAATCTGCATATAAGAACCGCCGGGCACACCGACGTTATTGAAGTAAGAGTTCACTTCTTGTGGCGATGGCGCACGGAATCCGCGCGCATATTGCGCGTAAGGCACAAACGCTGGTGTTACTTCATAGAGGAATGCCAGACGCGGCGAAACCGCATTGTCTTTGCTGCGTGCCGCCGGCTGTCCGTTTGCATTCGCTTGTGCGTCATAGCGCGCACTTGCCTTGGGATCGAGCTCATATGAGTCATAGCGCAAACCGGGAATAATACTCAGCTTCCCTATGCGTATATCGTCCTGCACGTAAGCGCCAAAAATCGAATAATTCGTTTTAGGAAAGAGTTCACAGTATTGCGTACCGGTACAGGTAGTCCAACCGGTTCCAGTCGCTTGTTGGCTTAACTGACTTTTGCTGGCGTCAAATCCGTACACCAGTTGATTCTTGATCCCACCGACATTGAAACTGCTTTCGGCCATCACGCCACCGCCAACTGCCTGGTCTTTGTAAGTCACATCACGGAAGCGCGGACGCGTCGGACCGGTGCCGCTTTCAAACGTATATTGGTTTGTATTGGCATCGCGATAGAACACATTGGCACGGATTTTCTGCACCAGCGGGTTGTCAGCATCGTCGCGTTCGTATGCAAAGGTAAAGCGATCGCTTTGCACCTTGCTCGAGGTTTGATACCCGGTGACAAAAGTTCCGCCCGCTGCAGGACCTATGGCTGAAGGACTGCTACCCGAGGTCTTGTTTTCTGTCGTTGCCAATGTCCACTTGAAGACATCATTTGCCGTAGCGCGGAATACCACGCGGCCCAGCGCAGATTGCGTGTCATAGGTCAGCGGATCTGGCGCTGTACGATTAGTACCTGTGATATCACGATCACCTTTGTTATCAGTCTCTTTTCCATGACGCGCATTCAGCAATACCATACCTTGCCAACGTTCACCGCCCACGGCGAAGGTGCCGGTGGCACCGAAGCTGTTGTCGACCGAATCAAAGGATGGACGAACCGAGAAGTAGGTATTTTTATTGAAAATGTTCAGGTAGTCCTGCGGGTCCTTGATGACGAAATTAACTGCGCCCGTCAAGCCATCACTGCCATACATGGATGAAGCAGGGCCGCGCAAAACTTCGATACGTTGATACAGATCGGTGTTCAGATAGCTGCCACGTCCGGCACTTAAAGTGCCGACACTGAAAGCACGCGGAACCGGAACACCATCTTCCAGCATCAACACGCGATTGCCGTCCAATCCGCGGATGGTAATCCCTTCATTTCCGCCACGTCCCGCAGTGGCGCTGGCGCCACTGATACCACTGGTGCGGGAGACCGACCGGCGAACTTCGACACCCGGCTCATAGCGCAAGGCGTCCTTTATATCCTTGGCATTCTGTTCCTCAATCTCTTCTGCCGTGACTACTGATACTGTCGCAGCGGCGCGATTGATATCACCGCCCAGTCCGCGCGTCGAGGTGACAGTAATTTCGTCGAGTTTGGCGATTTGTTGCGCGCCAGCCTGATGCACCGGCCATTGCTGGAGGACCAGCACGGTAGCCAGGGCGAGTTTGTTTTTGCATAGTTTCATAACAACCCTTCCTTGTTTTCGTGGATAGGTTGCTAGCGAAAGTAATGCTGGCTGCCGTAGTTTTTAGTATTTGTGCGCGGCGCTTTTCCTTGCAAAGCGCGCCATGAGATCAGTGATCACGTCTGTCAGCACGTATCAGGATGGAGATCATAGCCGATCCATTAAATGATAATCATTATTATTAAAGATATTTTGTTGGCGACAGGAAAAATGACGCTTTCCTGCAACAAGAGCATTCTTTACCGATGATTCCTATACATCTTTGAGCCGTAAAACTTCATCGATTCAGAAAGCCAGAGGACATAAAAAAACGGCACCAGGATTGCTCCTGATGCCGCTTTGGATACTTGCAACGTGTCGTGCTTAGGACGCGTCGGTGTCGCTATCCGGTACGCTGGCAACGTCAGCAAACTGCGCTTCCGCTTCCGCTGCACGGGCAGCTTTTTCGGATTGCAGCAACGCTGTACGTTCTTCCGCTTCCCACGATTCTTTTTCCTTGCGGGCGCGGTGGAACGCCAGGCCGGTACCGGCAGGAATCAGACGACCAACGATCACGTTTTCTTTCAGACCGCGCAAGCCGTCTTTTTTGCCCATGATCGCAGCTTCGGTCAGGACACGAGTTGTTTCCTGGAACGATGCGGCCGAGATGAAGGAATCGGTCGACAGCGATGCTTTGGTAATACCCAGCAATACGTTCTCGTAGGTTGCAGGGATTTTGCCCAAAGCGACAACGCGGTCGTTTTCGTCCAGCAGTTCGGAACGCTCAACTTGTTCACCAACGATGTAGTTAGCATCGCCAGCATCAACCACTTGAACGCGACGCAACATCTGACGCACGATGACTTCGATGTGCTTGTCGTTGATCTTCACGCCTTGCAAGCGATACACGTCTTGAACTTCGTCGACGATGTAACGCGCCAGCGCTTCGATACCCAACAGGCGCAGGATGTCTTGCGGATCGGCCGGGCCGTCAACAATCATCTCGCCTTTGTTCACAACCTGGCCGTCATGTACCAGCACTTGCTTGTCCTTGGTGATCAGGAACTCGTGCTTGTTGCCGTCCATGTCTGTGATTTCCAGACGTTGCTTACCTTTGGTTTCCTTACCGAATGCCACAGTACCTGTGACTTCAGCCAGCATACCGGCATCTTTCGGCGAACGCGCTTCGAACAACTCGGCAACACGCGGCAGACCACCGGTGATGTCACGTGTTTTTTGCGATTCGGTCGGGATACGAGCCAATACTTCACCGACCGTAACTTGCTGGCCGTCTTTCACGGTAATCAGCGCGCCAACCTGGAAGCCGATCGTCACTGCGTGTTCGGTACCGGCGATCTTCACTTCTTCGCCTTGTTCGTTCAACAGTTTGACCTGTGGACGTACAGTTTTGGTCACCGAGCCGCGACGTTTCGCATCGATAACAACCAGGGTCGACAGACCGGTTACTTCATCGATCTGACGTGCAACGGTCGAACCTTCTTCTACGTTCTCGAATTTCACCGTACCGGTGTATTCGGTAATGATAGGACGGGTCAATGGATCCCATGTTGCCAATGCGGTACCGGCCTTGATAACCATGCCGTCCTTGACGATCAGGGTTGCGCCGTACGGTACTTTATGACGTTCACGTTCACGACCGTGGTCATCGGTAATCAACACTTCACCGGAACGGGAAATGACGATCTGGCCGCCTTTACCGTTGGTGACATAACGCATGGTCGCGGTGAATCGAACGGTACCGTTCGATTTCGCTTCGACCGACGATGCCACCGCTGCACGCGATGCCGCACCACCGATGTGGAAGGTACGCATAGTCAGCTGTGTACCTGGCTCACCAATCGATTGCGCTGCCACCACACCGACTGCTTCACCGGCGTTAACCAGTGTGCCGCGGCCGAGGTCACGACCGTAACATTGTGCGCACAGGCCGAAGCGGGTGTCGCATGTCAACGGTGTACGTACTTTTACTTCATCGATGCCGAGGCGTTCGATTTCTTCAACCATGTCTTCGTCCAGCAGTGTGCCGGCCGCGTACAGGGTTGCCTGTGTTTCAGGATTGACGATGTCATTCGCAGCAACGCGACCCAGGATACGGTCACGCAATGCTTCGATCACTTCACCGCCTTCAACCAGCGCTTTCATCGATGCGCCGTTCGAGGTACCGCAATCGTCTTCGATTACAACCAGATCTTGTGTCACGTCAACCAGACGACGTGTCAGGTAACCCGAGTTCGCTGTTTTCAGAGCGGTATCGGCCAGGCCTTTACGCGCACCGTGAGTCGAGATGAAGTACTGCAAAACGTTCAGACCTTCGCGGAAGTTCGCGGTGATCGGCGTTTCAATAATGGAACCGTCCGGTTTCGCCATCAGGCCACGCATACCGGCCAGCTGACGAATCTGTGCTGCGGAACCGCGCGCACCGGAATCGGCCATCATGTAAATCGCATTGAACGATTCTTGTGTTGTTTTGGTGCCATCACGTTTGGTGACGTCTTCAACTTTGAGTTGATCCATCATGGCCTTGCCGACGTCATCGCCTGCTTTGCCCCAGATATCAACCACTTTGTTGTAACGTTCGCCAGCGGTAACCAGACCGGACGAGTACTGCTGTTCGATCTGTTTAACTTCGCCTTCAGCGGTCGCGATGATGTCAACTTTTTGCTTAGGTACCAGCATGTCATCGACGCAGATCGAGATACCGGCACGGGTTGCCAGGCGGAAGCCCGATTGCAGCAGTTGATCAGCGAACACAACCGTTGCGCGCAGACCGCACTTACGGAAGGACAAGTTGATCAGACGCGAAATTTCTTTCTTTTTCAGCGCGCGGTTCAGAACGGAGAACGGCAAGCCTTTAGGCAGAATTTCGGACAGGATCGCACGACCGACGGTGGTTTCGTAACGGGTAACCGTTTTTTCGAATTCACCGGTTTCCACATTTTTTGGATACTCGGTGATACGAACGGTGATACGCGTCGCCAGTTCAACCATTTTGTTGTCGTAGGCGCGGATGACTTCGGACACGTCCGGGAACATCATGCCTTCGCCCTTGGCGTTGATCGCTTCGCGGCTCGCGTAGTACAGACCCAACACGATATCTTGCGAAGGAACGATCGATGGTTCGCCGTTCGATGGGAACAGGATGTTGTTCGAAGCCAGCATCAATGTGCGTGCTTCCATCTGTGCTTCGATCGACAGTGGAACGTGGACCGCCATTTGATCGCCGTCAAAGTCGGCGTTAAATGCAGCACAGACCAATGGGTGCAATTGAATTGCCTTACCTTCGATCAGGACCGGCTCAAACGCCTGGATGCCCAAACGGTGCAAGGTAGGTGCACGGTTCAACATAACCGGATGTTCACGGATCACGTCTTCCAGGATGTCCCAAACGACTGGCTCTTGAATCTCAACCAGTTTTTTAGCTGCCTTGATAGTGGTGGCCAGGCCCATCAATTCGAGCTTGTTGAAAATGAATGGCTTGAACAGTTCCAGCGCCATCAGTTTCGGCAAACCGCATTGATGCAATTTCAGTTGTGGGCCCACGACGATAACGGAACGACCCGAGTAATCGACGCGTTTGCCCAGCAAGTTCTGACGGAAACGACCGCCCTTGCCTTTGATCATTTCGGCCAGCGATTTCAGTGGACGCTTGTTGGCGCCGGTCATCGCTTTGCCGCGACGGCCGTTGTCCAGCAGCGAGTCAACTGCTTCCTGCAACATACGTTTTTCGTTGCGGGTGATGATTTCCGGCGCGCGGAGTTCCATCAGACGCTTCAAACGGTTGTTACGGTTGATAACGCGGCGATACAGATCATTCAGATCGGAGGTTGCGAAGCGACCACCATCCAGCGGCACCAATGGGCGCAGTTCTGGCGGCAAGACTGGCAACACTTCCATGATCATCCAGTCCGGTTTGATACCCGAACGTTGGAACGCTTCCAGCACTTTCAGGCGCTTAGCGTATTTTTTGATCTTGGCTTCGGATTTGGAATCTTTCAATTCCTGACGCAGCATTTCAGCATCGCGATCGATGTCGATAGCGCGCAGCAATTCACGGATACCTTCGGCGCCCATGAATGCGGTGAAGTCGTCGCCGAATTCTTCGTATTTGGCAGCGTAGTCGTCTTCCGACATGATCTGGCATTTTTTCAGCGGGGTCATGCCTGGATCGGTCACAACGTAGGCTTCAAAATACAGGACGCGTTCGATATCCCGCAGGGTCATGTCGAGCACCATACCCAGGCGGGATGGCAGCGATTTCAGGAACCAGATGTGTGCGGTTGGCGATGCCAGTTCGATGTGGCCCATGCGTTCACGACGCACTTTGGCCAGCGTTACTTCAACGCCGCATTTTTCGCAGATAACGCCGCGGTGTTTCAGGCGTTTGTATTTGCCGCAAAGGCATTCATAATCTTTGATAGGGCCAAAGATTTTTGCGCAGAACAGGCCGTCGCGTTCTGGCTTGAACGTACGATAGTTGATGGTTTCCGGCTTTTTAACTTCGCCGTAGGACCACGAACGGATTTTTTCAGGTGACGCCAGACCAATTTTGATCGCGTCGAATTGTTCATTTTGCTGAACTTGCTTGAATAGATCGAGCAGTGCTTTCATGTATCACTCCAGTTGGCGTGAAAAAACGCTTGATGATGAGACGGTAGAGGCGGCGCTGCTTTATACCCTGTTCGCATGGGCGGGAGAGCTGAGCCTGAAGCATACTTCACGAGCTGAGTTCCGCGCATACCGGGACAGACGACACTACCAAAAACTGCTATTTCGTTCTTACTATTTCGCTACTACTATTTTTTACTGACTACTTTTACTTCAAATTCCAAACAGCGAAGGGAGAAGCGACTCGCTTCTCCCCTGCTTTACATCAGTCGCGTTCCAGGTCGATATCGATACCCAGCGAGCGGATTTCCTTAACGAGAACGTTGAAGGATTCCGGCATGCCGGCGTCGATGACGTGGTCGCCCTTGACGAGATTTTCGTACACTTTGGTACGGCCATTCACGTCATCGGACTTGACGGTCAACATCTCTTGCAAGACGTAGGACGCGCCGTATGCTTCCAGTGCCCAGACTTCCATCTCACCGAAGCGCTGGCCACCGAACTGAGCTTTACCGCCCAGTGGTTGCTGCGTAACCAGCGAGTAAGGACCGGTCGAACGAGCATGCATCTTGTCATCAACCAGGTGATGCAGTTTGAGGTAGTGCATGTAACCGACGGTTACTGTACGTTCAAACGCTTCACCGGTACGACCGTCATACATCGTGACCTGGTTCTTGGAAGCGGTCATACCCAATTGCTTCGCAATGTGATCCGGGTAAGCCAGATCCAGCATGCGGCGGGTTTCGCCTTCGTCAGCACCGTCAAACACCGGTGTTGCGAACGGTACGCCGTTTTTCAGGTTGCCAGCCAGTTCCAGGATTTCTGCATCGCTGAAGCTGTCCAGATCTTCCGTTTTGCCGGATTCGTTATAAATCGCAGCCAGGAATTTACGCAGTTCAGCGATTTGTACTTGTGCATTCAGCATTTCGCCGATACGCAAGCCCAGGCCTTTAGCGGCCCAGCCCAAGTGAACTTCCAGAACCTGACCAACGTTCATACGCGATGGAACACCCAATGGGTTCAGCACGACGTCTGCTGGTGTACCGTCAGCCATGTGCGGCATGTCTTCGATAGGCAAGATGCGTGATACCACACCTTTGTTACCGTGACGACCCGCCATTTTGTCACCAGGCTGCAGGCGACGTTTGACTGCCAGATACACTTTGACCATCTTCTGTACGCCTGGCGGCAATTCGTCGCCTTGCGTCAGTTTCTTGCGTTTTTCTTCAAATGCCAGATCGAACTGATGGCGTTTTTCAGCGATGGATTCTTTAATAGCTTCCAAAGCATTGGCCGATGTGTCGTCTGCAGGGCGAATATCGAACCAGTGGTATTTGTCCAGATCGTCCAAATACTCTTTAGTGATTTTCGCGCCTTTGGCGATTTTCTTAGGACCGCCGTTGACGACCTTGCCGATCAACATTTTTTCCAGACGCTGGAATGCATCGCCTTCAACGATACGCAGCTGATCGTTCAAATCCAAACGATAGCGTTGCAGTTCGTCGTCGATAATCTGTTGTGCACGTTTGTCGCGTGGAATGCCTTCACGTGTAAACACTTGCACGTCGATGACGGTGCCGACCATGCCGGACGGTACGCGCAACGATGTATCTTTTACGTCGGATGCTTTTTCGCCGAAAATCGCGCGCAGCAGTTTTTCTTCCGGTGTCAGTTGGGTTTCGCCTTTAGGCGTTACTTTACCGACCAGGGTGTCGCCAGCGGTCACTTCTGCACCGATGTAGACGATACCGGATTCATCCAGACGTGCCAGTTGGTTCTCAGCCAGGTTGGAGATATCACGTGTGATTTCTTCCGCACCCAACTTGGTGTCACGTGCAACAACCGACAACTCTTCGATATGAATCGAGGTGTAACGGTCATCAGCCACAACTTTTTCGGAGATCAGAATCGAATCTTCGAAGTTGTAACCGTTCCATGGCATAAACGCGACCAGCATGTTTTGACCCAGGGCCAATTCGCCCAGATCTGTCGATGCGCCGTCAGCGATGACGTCATGTTTTGCAACGCGATCGCCGACTTGCACGATAGGACGTTGGTTAATATTGGTGTTCTGGTTCGAACGGGTGTACTTGATCAGGTTGTAGATATCTACACCGACTTCACCCGCTTGTGCTTCGTCATCATTGACGCGAATCACGACACGGCCTGCATCGATGTAATCAACGATACCGCCACGCAATGCCTGTACTGTCGTACCCGAATCAACTGCCACGGTGCGTTCGATACCGGTACCGACAAATGCTTTCTCTGGACGCAAGCAAGGAACTGCCTGACGTTGCATGTTGGCACCCATCAATGCGCGGTTCGCATCATCGTGTTCGAGGAACGGAATCAGCGAAGCAGCAACCGACACAACCTGGCCTGGCGCAACGTCCATGTACTGGACACGTTCTGGCGATACCAGAATTGTTTCGCCGGCTTCACGTGCGGAAACCAATTCATCTGACAGCGCGCCCGATTTGTCGATGGTCGCATTCGCCTGGGCGATGATGTAACGACCTTCTTCAATCGCGGACAAGTAATCGATCTGGTCGGTGATTTTGCTGCCTTCGACTTTACGATATGGGGTTTCCAGGAAACCGTATTCGTTCAGGCGGGCATACAGAGCCAGCGAGTTGATCAGACCAATGTTCGGGCCTTCAGGTGTTTCAATCGGACATACACGCCCGTAGTGGGTCGGATGCACGTCACGTACTTCAAAGCCGGCACGTTCACGGGTCAAGCCGCCAGGTCCGAGAGCGGAAACGCGACGTTTGTGCGTGATTTCCGACAATGGATTGGTTTGATCCATAAACTGCGACAACTGCGACGAACCGAAGAATTCACGGATCGCAGCCGAAATCGGCTTGGAGTTGATCAGATCATGCGGCATCAGGTTATCAGCTTCGGCTTGGCCGAGGCGTTCCTTGACAGCACGCTCAACACGCACCAGGCCGGCACGGAATTGGTTCTCAGCCAATTCGCCGACGCAACGTACGCGACGATTACCCAAGTGATCGATATCATCGACTTCGCCGCGACCATTGCGCAGCTCAACCAGGATCTTGATCACGGCCAGTACGTCGTCGTTCGACAAGGTCATGTCGCCGGTCAGCTCATCGCGACCGATACGACGGTTGAATTTCATACGACCGACAGCCGACAGGTCGTAGCGATCTGCGTTGTAGAACAAGCCGTTGAACAAGGCTTCAACCGAATCTTCGGTTGGCGGTTCGCCTGGACGCATCATGCGATAGATAGCGACTTTCGCTGCCATCTGATCGGTGGTGTCATCCATACGCAGTGTTTGCGAGATGTAGCCGCCTTGATCCAGATCGTTGGTGTACAAGGTCTGGATATTGGTGACTTTACCTTCGCGCAGACGTGCCAGCAGGTCTTCGGTCAATTCATCGTTGGCGTTGGCAATGACTTCGCCGGTTTCTTTATCAACGATGTTTTTCGCCAGGATACGGCCGAGCAGGTAGTCTTCCGGTACCGAGATATTCTTGATGCCGGCAGCTTCCACGTCACGCACGTGCTTGCTGTTGATACGCTTGTCTTTTGCCACCAGCACTTTGCCGGCTTTGTCGGTGATGTCAAAACGAGCAACTTCACCGCGCAGGCGTTCTGCGACGAAAGCCATTTCGGCGCCATCGGAATGCAATGCAAAATCGTCGAAAACAAAGAAGTTTTCGAGGATTTGTTCCGGCGTCATGCCGATTGCCTTCAACAGGATCGTGACAGGCATCTTGCGGCGACGATCGACGCGGAAGAACAGGATGTCTTTCGGATCGAATTCGTAGTCCAGCCATGAACCGCGGTAAGGAATGATACGTGCGGAGAACAGCAATTTACCGGACGAGTGCGTCTTGCCGCGATCATGTTCAAAGAACACGCCTGGCGAACGATGCAACTGCGACACGATAACGCGCTCTGTACCGTTAATCACGAAGGAACCGGTCGAAGTCATCAAAGGCAATTCGCCCATGTAGACTTCCTGTTCTTTCATTTCTTTAACGACAGGCTTGGTTGGCGATTCCTTATCCAGGATCACCAGACGAACTTTGGCACGCAGAGGTGACGCGTAGGTCAATCCACGTTGTTGGCATTCTTTAATGTTGAACGGCGGATCGCCGAGCACATATGACAAGAATTCGAGACGCGCAAAACCATTGTGCGAAACGATAGGGAAAATAGACGTGAAGGCGGATTGCAAGCCTTCATTTTTGCGTTGGGACGGTATCTTGTCTTCTTGCAAAAAGCCGTGGTAAGACTCGAGCTGGGTCGCCAGCAGGAACGGAACGTTGTGAACGTTAGCGCGTTTCGCGAATGATTTGCGAATGCGCTTTTTCTCAGTAAATGAGTAGTGCATGGACACTCCGTGAGTGACAGGGAAGGATAGAGAATTCAGGATTCAGGCTGCATTGCCGAATTGCAAACATTGCACAATTCGAAACATTGAAACCTCAAGTCTCTGCCCTTTAACAACCAAATGCTGACAAGATTACATGAAGTCCATCAAGTCTGCCCTTGGCCACATAGAATCAAGAACGACAAAGGAGCCAAAGCCGAACCGCCCTTTCGGGAGGTTTCGAACTTTGACTCGGGCGCTGTAAAGTCGCGCGGGCAAATCGAGATTACTTGATCTCGGCTTTTGCGCCAGCTTCTTCCAGTTTTTTCTTCGCTGCTTCTGCGTCTGCTTTCGAAACGCCTTCTTTCAGTGGTTTTGGTGCTGCATCAACCAGGTCTTTCGCTTCTTTCAAGCCCAAGCCGGTGATTTCGCGAACTGCTTTAATCACGCCAACTTTGTTCGCGCCGAAATCGGCCAGAACAACGGTGAACTCGGTTTGTTCTTCAGCAGCGGCACCACCAGCTGCGCCGCCAGCTGCTGGAGCAGCCATTGCAGCAGCGGATACGCCGAATTTTTCTTCGAATGCTTTTACCAAGTCATTCAGTTCCAGAACTGTCAGGTTGCCTACGGCTTCCAGGATGTCGTCTTTGCTAATTGCCATTTGAAACTCCTAAATTTTTTCAATAAATACATCTGATTGGTACTGACGCGAATGCGTCGAAACAAGAGCGAGGGCGCCGCTTAATGCGGCATCCCTTATTCCGCTGCTGCTTCGGTCGATTCGGCGGCTGGTGCTGCTGCAGCGACAGGCTCAGCGCCTTCAGCTTTTTTAGCAGCAAGAGCAGCCAGACCACGCGTAAAGCTCGCAACCGGAACCAGCATCATGCCCAAAACTTGGGCCAGCAGGACTTCACGGCTAGGGATGTTTGCCAACGCTGTAACAGCTGCTTTATCAAGCGGCTTACCTGCGTAGTTACCCGCTTTGACGACCAGTTTGTCGTTGGTTTTAGAAAAGTCACTGATGACTTTTGCTGCTGCAACGGCATCATCCGAGATCGAATAGATCAACGGACCGGTCATTTCGGAAGCGAGGCTGGCAAATGCGGTACCTTCAACAGCGCGACGTGCGAGCGTATTTTTCAATACGCGCAAGTACACACCTTGGTCCCGCGCTTTGGCGCGCAGTTGTGTCAAGTGACCAACCTGGATGCCACGGTATTCGGCCACGACGATGGTCTGTGCCGATGCAACTTTGGCAGAGATTTCGGCGACTACGGCCTTTTTGTCATTCAGATTGAGACTCAAGATCAACCTCCAAAAATGATGTTCAGCGGATACACAATCATCATTGATTGCTTGCCTCACATCGGTTCGAACACGGCGTCCGAAGTTAGGAGTTCATACTGGCAAGCCAGCGAAGAGACTACAAAACTTGTTCGGGTTCACCATCTGCGTTGGGTATGGCATCGTTGCCGAATCCACATTTAACTTTGCACACTGACTACATGCACGCCGCCCAACGGTCTTTGATTGCCTGGACCCTCTTCAATACTACGAATCAGGTCCAGCCCAAAGATGCGCCCGCTGCCGAATCGGCAACGGGACTTAATTCAATACTTAAGCAGCCAGGGTCGATTGATCGACGCGTACACCAGCGCCCATCGTCGACGACAGCGAAACTTTACGCAGGTAAACACCCTTGCTGGTCGCTGGCTTGGCTTTATTCAACGCATCGATCAAAGCCAACAAGTTGGATTTGAGCGCTTCGTCGGAGAACGATTTACGACCGATGGTGGCGTGGATAATGCCAGCCTTGTCAGTACGGTATTGAACTTGACCAGCTTTTGCATTTTTAACTGCAGTTGCTACGTCAGGAGTAACAGTACCGACTTTCGGGTTAGGCATCATGCCGCGTGGGCCCAGGATTTGACCCAGGGTACCAACGATACGCATGGTGTCTGGCGATGCAATAACGATGTCGAAAGGCATGTTGCCGGCTTTGATTTGCTCAGCCAGGTCATCCATACCAACGATATCTGCACCAGCAGCTTTCGCTTGCTCTGCTTTTTCGCCGGTTGCAAATACTGCAACGCGAACCGATTTACCGGTACCAGCTGGCAAAACAACCGAACCACGAACTACCTGGTCGGACTTCTTGGCATCAACACCCAATTGAACCGAAATATCGATCGATTCATCGAATTTTGCCGATGCGCATTCTTTGATCAAAGCAACTGCATTGTCGAACGGGTACGCTTTGGTACGGTCAACTTTTGCTTTAAATGCTTTTACGCGTTTCGATAACTTAGCCATTACAGACCCTCCACCGTGATGCCCATGGAACGTGCCGAACCAGCGATGGTGCGTACAGCAGCATCCAAGTCAGCAGCGGTCAGATCTGGGGCTTTCAATTTAGCGATTTCTTCAGCTTGCGCACGTGTCAACTTACCGACTTTGTCGGTATGTGGCTTCGGCGAACCTTTGGTTACGCCCGAATGTTTCTTGATCAGGTACGTTGCCGGCGGGGTTTTCATCACGAAAGTGAATGATTTGTCCGCGAACGCTGTAATTACAACCGGAATTGGCATACCTGGCTCAACACCTTGGGTCTGTGCGTTGAACGCTTTGCAGAATTCCATGATGTTCAGGCCACGTTGACCCAGTGCAGGTCCGATTGGTGGGGATGGGTTTGCTTTACCAGCTGGAACTTGCAGCTTGATAAAACCAATGATTTTCTTTGCCATGATGGCTCCTACATTGATTGAGTGGTAGCGCCTGTTCACTTGCCATACGGCTTATTACTGGGGCTCCTCTTTTTACTGCTTCCGGATTTTTGGAACTTGACGTTCCAGACGCTCCGGCCTGCGTTAACACTTATTGAATCAGACTTTTTCGACTTGACCGAATTCCAGCTCTACCGGGGTAGCGCGGCCAAAAATCGTGACTGAAACACGAACCTTGGATTTCTCGTAATTGACTTCTTCGACATTGCCGTTGAAATCGGTGAACGGACCATCCTTGATACGTACCAGCTCGCCCACTTCGTACAACACTTTTGGACGCGGCTTTTCGACGCCATCCTGCATTTGCTGCATGATTTTGTCGACTTCGTGCGGCGGAATCGGGGTAGGCTTGTTGGACTTGCCACCGATGAAACCGGTCACTTTGTTCGTATTCTTAACCAAATGCCATGTTTCGTCGGTCATTTCCATTTCGACGAGAACATAACCAGGGAAGAAGCGGCGTTCGCTAACCGATTTGTGACCATTCTTGACTTCGATCACTTCTTCGGTAGGCACCAGAATCTGCCCAAATTTATCTTCCATGCCGGCACGTGCTGCGCGCTCTATCAACGCACGTTGCACGCTCTTTTCCATACCGGAATAGGCGTGCACGACGTACCAACGTTTTTTACTTGTGGAAGCTGCTGCAGCGGCGCCTTGGGCACCGCCTTGCGCGTCATCCTGAATATTGTCGCTCATTATCTTTTCCAGCCCAAAATCAGGTCGTACAGCACAACTTCGAGTAACTTATCCGTACCCCACAGGAAAAGCGCCATGACCAAGACGAAACCGAAAACGATTGCGGTCATCTGCAATGCTTCTTTACGTGTTGGCCAAACTACTTTCTTGGTTTCGCGAACTGCTTCTTTTGAAAAATTGAGGAAATCGCGACCTGACGCGGAAGTCCACGCAATCGCAATCGCCGCTACCAAACCACCAACCAATGCAGCGGCGCGGACAGCCGTCGCTTTATCCGACAAAAAATAGAATCCGACTACGCCCGCGATTGCGGCAAGAATCGCCAAAACGATCTTAATCTTATCGCCTGACGCGCCAACAGTTTCTACGGGTTGATTAGCCATACACTTTACTTTCGATGCCCTGCACCTGAATCGGTGGCAGGGGCGGAGGGCCTCGAACCCCCAACCTTCGGTTTTGGAGACCGACACTCTGCCAATTGAGCTACGCCCCTACGGTTTTTACACTACCACTACCTGAACCACTTGCGGCGATCTCAACATCGAGATCGCCGCAGTATTCATTTATTACTCAATAATTTTAGCTACAACACCAGCGCCAACGGTACGGCCACCTTCGCGAATCGCGAAACGCAGACCTTCTTCCATCGCGATCGGGTTGATCAGCATTACTGTGATCGACACGTTATCGCCTGGCATTACCATTTCTTTGTCTTTCGGCAACTCGATCGAGCCAGTTACGTCCGTTGTACGGAAGTAGAACTGTGGACGGTAGTTGTTGAAGAATGGTGTGTGACGACCGCCTTCATCCTTCGACAGAACGTAGATTTCGCCTGTGAAGTGTTTGTGTGGCTTGATCGAACCTGGCTTTGCCAGAACTTGACCACGTTCCACGTCTTCACGCTTGGTACCGCGCAGCAATACACCAACGTTGTCACCAGCTTGACCTTGATCCAGCAATTTGCGGAACATTTCAACACCGGTACAGGTGGTTTTTTGGGTATCACGGATACCAACGATTTCGATTTCTTCGCCGACTTTGATGATGCCGCGTTCGATACGACCGGTAACAACGGTACCGCGCCCCGAGATCGAGAACACGTCTTCTACTGGCAACAGGAAGGCGCCATCAACTGCGCGTTCTGGTGTTGGGATGTAGGTGTCGAGTGCGTTAGCCAGGGCCAGGATTGCTTGCTCGCCCAATGGACCGGTGTCGCCTTCCAGCGCCAATTTTGCCGAACCTTTAACGATAGGCAAGTCGTCGCCTGGGAATTCGTATTTCGAAAGCAGCTCACGCACTTCCATTTCAACCAGTTCCAGCAATTCTGCATCATCAACCATGTCCGCTTTGTTCAGGAACACGATGATGTATGGAACACCAACTTGACGCGACAACAGGATGTGTTCGCGGGTTTGTGGCATTGGGCCGTCTGCTGCGGAGCAAACCAGGATCGCGCCGTCCATCTGCGCAGCACCGGTGATCATGTTTTTAACATAGTCGGCGTGGCCTGGGCAGTCTACGTGTGCGTAGTGGCGGGTTTCGGTTTCGTATTCAACGTGCGAGGTGTTGATCGTGATACCGCGCGCTTTTTCTTCCGGCGCGTTATCGATTTGATCGTAGCCTTTTGCTTCGCCGCCGAATTTCTTCGACAGAACAGTCGCGATCGCAGCTGTCAGTGTGGTTTTACCATGATCGACGTGACCAATTGTGCCCACATTCACGTGCGGCTTGGTCCGCTCGAATTTGCCTTTTGCCATCTTAGACTCCTAACAATTTTGATGAGAATGTTCAGGCACACGCCCGACCGACTTTACCGAAAAAATGAACTACTGAATTCTATGGTGCCCTTTACGTGGATTGAACACGTGGCCTCTCCCTTACCAAGGGAGTGCTCTACCACTGAGCTAAAAGGGCAAACTAGCCGTCCGATACCAACAACTGCGGCACGTCCAACCTTTAAAAAACTGGAGCGGGTGAAGGGAATCGAACCCTCGTCATAAGCTTGGAAGGCTTCAGCTCTACCATTGAGCTACACCCGCGAGGGTCACCACTGCACATCTCTTTTTTGCTGCTTATTCTTACTGATTTACTGCGAAAACCTTGGTGGAGGGGGCTGGATTCGAACCAGCGTACTCGTAAGAGGGCAGATTTACAGTCTGCTGCCATTAACCACTCGGCCACCCCTCCGCGGGGAACCCCAAACTATATGGGAGTCGGTCACCCTTGTCAACAATTTGCTACGCTTCTACACCTATTTTTTTAAAATATTTTTATAGATGCTTAGCCAAGGGTGGGGTCAAAGGGGGATCAGAAACGCGTTTCCCTTGCTGCACGTAGGAAATTATCAAGGATGGGCGTGCAGTCCAGCAGTTCGGAGCCACCGGCACGATGGAATTCCGGGTGCCATTGCAAACCCATGACAAAACGCGCCTTGGTATAACGTACCGCTTCGACAATATTGTCGGTTTGCGATATCGCTTCTATGGTCAGGTCGCGCCCCAGATCGCGCACCGCCTGATGGTGAATGGAATTGACCAGTGGCGAAGTGTGGCCCGGGAACAGCGAAGCCAGCGATGAACCAGGCGGGAAGGCGATTTCATGGCGATGACTATCGTACAAGTCATTGACATGCAGCATTGCCGACGGCACATCGGTCGCAATGTCCTGGTACAAGGTGCCGCCAAAGGCAACATTGATCAACTGGCAACCGCGGCATATGCCCAGCACCGGTTTGCCGGCCTCAATAAATTCATGCAACAACTCGAGCTCATACATATCGCGTGAGCTATCGCCACTCCACTCCGGACGGGTCGCGGTTTGCGAGTAGGTCTGCGGTGCGACGTCGGCACCGCCTTGCAGTACCAGGCCATCCAGATGTTTCGCGTAATCGCGCAAACGTATCTTGCTCGGATGCAGCAAGCCATTGGTATTCACGGTCGGGATCATCAGGACCAGCACATCGCGCGACATCACCCACTGTGCAATCGATTCTTCCAGATATTGCAGCGTTTTCGCCTGCAAACCCTTGGCACCGCTTTCGGGATGGAATATACGCGCTGAAACACCTATCTTTAAGGTGCGCTGCGTCAGGCGTCGGCCAACTTGCTCGGACAGGCTTTGCAGGCGCGCCTGAAAGATGCGCCAGGTTTGCTTCCATGGCGTATCGTCCGGCATCTGGTAGGCTGGCACACTGTGCTTGCCGAAATCCGGCTTGGTTTTGAAAGAAGCCGGCGACGGCACCGCCCCTACTTGCGGCTCTGCGCTGGGCACTGCAGCTGGCGGCGGTGTGGCTTCACTGGGCGAGGTTGCTTCAGGAGGTACGGACTTTGGTACGGGCGGCAAATTGCTATCGGAATTGTCAGACATGGCATCACTTTTAAATCGAGTATGGGTAAGACAACAGTTATCGTCGAACTATCCACAAGTAACCCGAATTGTTTAAAAATACATAAAATTACTGAATGTCGCGCAAACCAACATCATTTCACCGGATCTTGCCTTGATTATAGGCGCGCCCTTTCAACTTCGGCAACCTTGCGGCCGGCGACGCCAATGATGCAAGCCGAAAACGGCATAATGTCGCATCCTTCCCCACACAATTCGAATCACATCATGCTGACCATTTATCACAATCCCCGCTGCTCAAAATCCCGCGAAACCCTGGCCCTGACCGAAGCATTCGCTGCGCAACAAGGACTGGAATTGAATGTCGTCGATTATCAAAAAACGCCATTGAGCCGCCAGCAACTCGTTGAATTGCATCAGCTGCTGCAATCCGAAGGCCCTGTCAGCGTAGCGGCGATGGTGCGCGACAATGAAGATGAATTCAGCGCCCTGCAGTTAAGCAATGCGAATGACGCGCAACTGCTGGACGCCCTCGCCAGCCATCCGAAGCTCTTGCAAAGACCTATCGTGCGCTTCAATCAGCGCGCCGCCATTGGCCGTCCGCCGGAGTTGGTGAAAGCCATCCTGGTCGCACCTTAAACCGCGGCGACCAGCATCGGCTTTATTGCTTTTCAGTTTGCGGCGCCGTATTGAGGGCCTTGATCGGAACGCCGTAGACGCGTTCCATCGCATATTTTTTAAGGATGTCACGATACATGCTGGCCAGTAGCGACAGGCGCGGATTGCGCGGATCGAGGCGACGCGCATTCGCGATATAGCTGCGCGCCTGCTCCCCCAGTTGCACATCCCAACCCAGGCTATCGAGACACTTCAATACCGCGACCGCTGCATTGAAAACGACTTGCGGATTTTCCGGTAATCGCTCCGCCGCTTCCGACATCAGTGCCACTGCACCGTGGTAATCACCCAGGCGCGCCTTCTCGGCACCAGCTGACACCAGGTCCACCACCTGGCTTTTGCTTTCACGTGTCACACGCTTGGCGAGATCCTCGCGCCCTGCTTCACGGAACAAGCGCATCGCGCGCGTCATGGCGACATTGGTAGACGCATTGCCGACGACCGAAGTCATCACTTCAACCGCGCCCTGCTCCAAACCGCTGTCCAGGCAATTCTGCGCCAGGGCCAGCTTGGTATCGCTGGACAAGCCTATCGCTTCCTTGCACGCCAGCACCGCCGCTTCCAGTTCCTCAACGGCTTGTTCGTCTTCGCCGTTATGTTTATGCAGCATGGCGGTTGCCAAAGCGCGGCAGGCCGGCGTTTTCTTGACGTTCGCCAGTGATTTTGCGAGATCGCGAATAATGGGTGGCACCAATTGCAATTCACCCTTCGCAATCGAAGTGCGAACCAAGTGCACATGGTCTTCCGGCTCACGAAACTCGGAGAATTTCGCCTTGTTGATCACTTGCTGATATACCTTGTGCGCGGTATCGATATCGCCGGTTTCCAGCGCCACATTACCCAGCTTGCGCAAGCGCTGCAAGGCATGGGGCGAACGTATGACCGCATGTTCCAGCGTAGCTTGCGCCTGTGGCAGCATGCCCCGGGCTTCCTGCGTTTTCGCCAGCCAGTCATAGGCTTCAAGGAATTGTCTTTTCTCGGAAACCAGCGAACTCAACATTTCTTCCGCTTCTTCCAGGCGGTCCTGCATGAACAGGCTGGTTGCGAGGCCAAGGCGGGCCCAGGCTATCGAACGCTTGGCAAAGATCTCGGCGTATATCGCCTCTGCCTCGGGCAACTCGCCCAAAGTCATATGCAGCTCGGCCCGCAAGCGCATGAATTCGGCCTGGTAACGTGGCTGCGCGCGTTCTGCCAATACGCAGCCATTGATCGCATCACTCAGATTGCCCTGCTCTATCAATTGGTAGATGGGGCTAAGTGCGTTGCGCTTGTCGATTGCGCGCGCAATCCGGTCCATCAGGGTTTCTGCGGTGAAAGGCTTAAGCACGTAATCGTTCAGCGCCAACTCCGCAGCGCTGACGACTTTTTCATGATTGCGCTCGGCAGTCACCATGATGAAGACGGTCGACGGCGGCATGATCTTGTGATGACGCAGGTCTTCCAGCAATTGCTGGCCATCCTGCCCTTCGCCCAAATCATATTCACAGATCACCAGATCGAACTGCTTGTGCTTCAAGGGGCGAATTGCGCTACCGGAACCGGCGGCGTACTCGATTTTGCCTATGCCGCCTATGCTCAGCATATTGTGGATGCTGGCACGCATGCCGGCATGCGGCTCGATGATCAATGCGGTAAGTCCGGCAAGTTCTTGCATGGTATTTCAACGCCAAATGAGATGGTGCACCTGGCCTTAGGCACGAGTACAAAGGGAATCTTTCCGTAGAACAATATTACATTTGTTAAACGGTGTCAGCGCAATTTAATTGCTCTCCCCTTCAATACGGCCACACAAAAGACACAATTCCAAGCCAAGATGCCAAACATGCAAGAGGTGAGGCCTGCGGTCAAATATCCGATTGCAAACTTCAGCCGTTCACACCATCGGCTGCCGCCGCTTCGACCACGACCTGATTGCGGCCACCCTGCTTGGCCATATACATCGCCGTATCGGTACGCGAAAACAAATCGAGCACCGATTCACCGGCAATGTATTGCGTCAGTCCGATGGAGACCGTGACACGGTTACGCAATTTGCCCTGCCAATCATGCTGTTCGATTTGCGTGCGTATGCGTTCGGAGATATTCAGCGCCGCCGAAAGTGGCGTCTCCGGCAAGACCAACAGGAATTCTTCACCGCCATAGCGCCCGAAAATATCGTGCTTGCGTACATTGCTCTCGGCCACACGGGCGAAGGTGCGCAAGACTTCATCACCGCCCAGATGACCCGCCTCGTCGTTGACGCGCTTGAAATGGTCGAGGTCAATCACCGCCAGGCACAAAGGTGCGCCACTTTCATCCGCCATCCGCTTTTGCTGCTCCAGCGCTGCGACGATATAGCGCCGGTTGAAGCAACCGAGCAAGACATCGCGGCGCGCATCTTCTTCAATATCCTTGATCTTGCGGGTCGCCTTGAACAGGGCGTTATGCAATTGCTGCATACGGCTCGCCAACACGACGAATCCGGGCAAGGTCAACAACAGGCTCAACAACAAGGCACCTTCCAGTTGCAACATCGCCCAATCGTGATACTGCTGGTAGTGCACGACAATCACCAGCAGGTAGCCGCACAGCGTCACTATCGTCAGCAAGAACATCATCTTCGGTGACACGCGATGCAAGACAAAAGTCATCGTCAGGAACAGGAAGGGCGTAAACAGGATTTGCGTTGCCGGCGCCATATACGACATCAGCAACATGATGCCGATCGCGCACAAGCTGATCGGGACGCGCAGATTCTTTTCGCGTGCGCGATTATTCCAGCCGACCAAAAAGCACAGATAGAAAAAAGATACCGTACTGGTGATCAAGACCGTCGACGTCGTCAATGCCACATGGTCAACCAGGCCATGCATATAGAAAACTGCCACGCCGACCAGGTAAAACAGGCCGAATAAGCCGATCAGCAACAGGCGCTGCAGACGTGCGTTTTGACGATTGCGGTGATTGAGTATGGTTTGGCGCCGCGCGCGTACCACATGGATTTTTGCAGACTTGGCGGATTTGGAACCATGCGGCTGGCTGTCGGGCGCGGCAGTGCGCACCGGAGCATCATCCGTCGCGGGCACAGTGTTGTGTTCGCTAATCTGTTGCATGTAAATCCGTCTGAGAAAGTCCTGCCAACTTGGTTGAGCACACCGTCCGACCGAAACAATTTACTGCCGTGATTTATTACCGCGATCTACTACTGCAATCTATTGATGCGTTGTACCGATTATGTTGTACGACTTGCTTGCTGCGGATTACAGCGAAATTCCTGCACACCTAACTAGACCATACCCGCCGGCAAAAGACACGCACTTTTATTGCCTTTTAACCATAAGTCACATTCATTTTTCTATCGCTTATTGATCTTTCGTCATGGGTTTTTCTCGCATATACCAGGCCGCGACGACGGCGATTGCGCACAGTACGGCAACCAGGAAAAAGGTTTCATTAAAAGCATTGCGATGATTGTCAGCACCCAAGGCTGACTGCGCCTGGTGCAAGGCGATACGCCATTCCAGCACTACCCCGACCAGGCTGACCCCTATCGCCCCACCCAGTTGTCGCACGAAGTTGATCGCACTCGCGCCTTGCGCCACCAGCCCGATATCCAATCCGCGCATAGCGCCCAGGCTCAGCGCCGGCAACACGAAACCCAAACCAATACGCCCGATCACCGCCCACGCCATCAATGCGAGGTAACTGGTGGCAGGCGAACCATTGGCCATTAGCGCAAAGGAGCTTGCCAACAGGAATAAGCCGATCGCCACCAATATATTGGGCGGATAGCGATCTGCCAACCGGCCGGCCAACGGTATGGTCACGGCCAGCACGATGCCGGCCGGCAGCAATACCAGGCCGGCTTGCGACGGCGCGTAATTCATCGCCATCTGCATATAAATAGGCAAAAGATAAGTCGAACCAAACAAGCCCATGCCGTAAATGAAAGCCACCAGTGCACCCATGGCAAACTGTCGATGGCGGAACAATTGCATATTCATTAAAGGCTCGGCCCTGGTCCGGGTCTGGTACAGGATGAAGCCGATTAAAGTCGCAACGCCGATCACTAGCAGGATGACCGCTTGTGGCATATCGCCACGCAACTCGACCACACCATTTAACAGGCTGACTATGCTCACACCTATCAATAACAAACCCTTCCAGTCCAGCGGCTTGTCGCTATCCGGTACCGGGGTATAAGAAGCCAGGAAGCGCTGGATCAGTACCAGCACCAGCAAACAGGGCGGCACGACGACGAAAAAGATCGAACGCCAGCCAAACAATTCAACCAGGAATCCGCCAACGCTGGGACCGACTGCAGGTGCCAACACCACGCCAAAGCCAAAGATACCCATCGCCTTGCCCTGCTCGTGCTGGTCAAACGCGCGCAAGATAACAATTGCCGGTATCGGTTGCATCACGCCGGAGGCCAGCCCTTCCAGCACCCGCATGCTGAGCAACATCGGGTAATTGATACTGAAGCCGCCCACCACACCGCCGATCAGCAGCAGGCAAATCGCGCCGCCGTAAGTGCGACGCAAGCCAAAGCGCAGCAATAGCCATGGCGTCAGCAACATCGACAAGGTCATCGCCAGCATGAAACCGGTCGAGACCCACTGCGCCCGTTCCTGCCCCAATGCGAAGTAACGGCTCAGGTCGGGGATCGCGACGTTGACGATGGTCGACGAGAGGATGGCTGCAACGCTGCCTATCATGCAGGTCAGCAAGACCAGCCATTTATAACGCGCACCATGGCGGTCGCGCAGTTCTTCCAGAGTAAGTGCTCGCATAGTGGAAGCCGGTAGCAACAAGATAAACCAGTATATAGACCTCACTGCTGCCGGCTGTAAAACCATCATTGGAAATCAGGCAAGTTTTTTGAATCTGCATGGACAGAGGGTACGTATATGGATGAGGGTGCCAGCCAGCCCTCATCCAGAGCCTATATGGCTAAACGTATTGCGAAACCCTATCCATAATCAGGAGACTTCCATGCACACAAAAATTACCCTACTCGCCGGTGTTGCCGCGCTGACACTGACAGCTTGCTCCAGCATGATGATGAGCACACCGGATGCGCCAGCCGCCGTGACAGTCCCGGCGGGCAACAAAGTCGTGATGAAGACCGTCGGTATTGGTGAGCTGACCTATCAGTGTCGCGCCAAAGCAAATATGGCAGGCGCATTCGAGTGGGTGCTGGCAGGACCGGACGCCATCTTGTATGACAGCAATAAGATGGCCGTGGGCAAATATTATGGTGGCCCGACCTGGGAAGCCAACGATGGCAGCAAAGTCACCGGCAAGCAACTGGCGGTCTCCCCTAACCCCGGTTCCATCCCGTTGCAATTGGTCCAGGCCAACCCATCCATGGGCAAGGGCGCCATGGCAGACATCACCTACATCCAGCGTCTGAATACCGTCGGTGGAGCAGCACCGGCTTCCGCCTGTGGTGCCGGCAATGTCGGTGCCAAGCAAATCGTCAAATACCAGGCCGACTACGTGTTTTACCGTGCCTCCATGTAAGTCGGGTAGCGCCAAACAAAAAGGGCCGGATAATTATCCGGCCCTTTTTAATACTGCATCAGCTCAAGCTCAACCCGCTTCGTCCGGTAACACGTCGTCCGGTCCCGGATCCAGCTTGGTAATCAACAAGCGGTCGATACGGTTGCGGTCCATATCCACCACTTCGATGCGATAGCCTTCCCACTCAAAGGAGTCAGACATTTGCGGAATGTGGCCGAGGAAGGTCATCACGAAACCGGCCAGCGTATGGTAAGTACCGGATGCTTCTTCCGGGAAGCGTACATCGGTTTCCAGCAATTCGCGGAAACGGTCGAAGGAAACGCCGCCATCGATCAGCCATGAACCATCGTCACGGCGTACACCATCGACTTCATGGTGTTCATCGATCACCGACACATCACCGACCAGGGCGCCCAGCACGTCGCTCAGGGTGACAATACCTTCGATTTCACCGTATTCATCGATGACCAGCGCCAATTCGGCGCGGTTTTTCTTCAGCGTTTCCAGCAATTGCATCGCGCTGATGGTTTCCGGCACGAACAAGGGTGGACGGGTCGCAGCAGCGATATCGACGGTATTGATGGCCTTGCCACGGATCGCCTGTTCAAACAGGCTGCCGGCGTGGACGATACCGATTACATGCGAGATATCGCCCTTGCACACCGGGAAGCGGTTGTAGGAGCTATCGGCAATCTTGGCCAGGTTCACTTCTATCGGATCTTCCAGATCGATAAAGTGCACATCCAGGCGCGGTGTCATCAGGCCGGCCACACGCTGGTCGTCCAGGCGCAGGGCGCGCGAGACGATATCGTGCTCGGTCTTTTCAAACAGGCCGGCATCGGTGCCTTCGCGGAACAAACCGGCGATTTCCTCTTCGGTCACCGCATCATCTTTCTTGTGATGCATGCCGAGCACGCGCAGGATGAATTCGGTAGTGCCGGTCAGCACTTTGACGAAAGGCCCCATCAGGCGCGACAGCCACAGCATGGGTGCAGCCACTACTGACGCGACAACTTCCGGATATTGCATCGCGATGCGCTTGGGTACCAGTTCACCCAGGATCAGCGAAGCGAAGGTAATGCCGACCACCACCACACCCAAAGCGATTTCGCGCGCATAGACGTTCAGGACGGGGATCAGGGCAACTTCAGGCGTGAGGCGTTCGACCAGCGAAGCTTCACCGAACGCACCGTTGAAAATACCGATCAGCGTAATGCCAACCTGGATGGTGGAAAGGAAGCGACTAGGACTATCGGACAGATCAAGTGCCGCTTGTGCACCCCGGCTGCCGTTTTCAGATAATTTTTGGAGACGAATACGTTTGGAGGTAACGATCGCAATTTCAGACATGGCAAAAACGCCATTGACCAGGATCAAACCCAGGATAATAAATATGTCCACTACTAAGGGAACTCGCAGTTTCTACCCGCCAGCCCTACTGTTGATAAGTCGTGAATAATATCATTAGCGCGCCAAATGCCAGAAAAATCACAAAACTAGCTGCGTGAAACGTGGGTTTTCGGGCGTTTTAGCAAAACAGGCAGGTACGTTTTACGATCTCCGCGATCAGGAAGGCAATGGCCGACCATAACACGGTGGAACCGAAGGGCAGGACAAAAATCCGGCCAAACAGCTGGAAGCGCACATCGGCAGGCAGCCGCCCCACGCCCAGCTTTTCGATCACCCACGGGATCAGGGCGTAAAACACGGTCAGACCGATAAAAATCACTGCAACCCAACGAATCATTACTTATCCCTCGCTAAACAATGCCCGAGGCCACTCAAAACAGGCGCGCCACTAAAAAAATGGCAGTAGATAACAAAACAGTAGAGGCGAATGGCAAAAAGATGGTTTTGCCAAACAGCTTGAAACGTATATCGCCGGGCAGGCGGCCTATGCCAAATTTTTCCAGCCACGGCAAAGCGGCGGAAAACACGATGACGGCAATAAAAATGGTAATAAACCAGCGCAGCATGGGCAACCTTCATGACACACCGGCAATTCCATCCGGCGTCCGGCGTTTAAAGTCGGCGGCTTTGATCCGCGCGATCGAACTGTTCGGGCAGTTGCACTCCTTTGCCCACCACCAGCACTTTGAACAACTCGCCCATTTCCGCCGGTGACGTCAATTTTTGCACCGCATTTGCCTTGGGCAGGTATGCCATATGGTCTTCCGGTGCGGTCGCCAGCAAACGATCACCCAAGCCGGCCGTCAGCAGGAAACCGGCCTGGCTCATATAAGCGACCATTTCCAGGCCGTTACGCACCGCGGCATATGCCATGCTGGTGAAATCAACGTGGGCAGTGATATCTTGCAAACCCGGCAAGTAAAACGGATCCGGATGGGAATGATGTCGATAGTGGCACATCAGCGTACCTTCGACGCGCTGGTCCAGATAGTATTCACTGGCCGGGAAGCCGTAATCGATCAGGATCGCCGCCCCGCCCTTGCCCGCTTGCTCGAAACCGGCCGTCAGCATGGTCGCCAGCGTATGCATGAAGCCGGCCGCGATCGGATGCACCTCGGTCAGGTAGCCGACCGGCAACCCAGCCGCATCCGGTATTTGCGTGATCAGCTCCTGGTCGCAGGGACGATCGGCGAAGACAAAGCGGCCATTTTCAACACTGACCCCGCGCTCCAGCCATTCCGTTTCACCTTTGACAACCAGTGACACCGGCATCGCATCCAGCACTTCATTGCCCAGTACGACGCCGGAAAATGCCGAAGGAAAGTCATCCAGCCATGTTACTTGCGGGAAACCAGCCAGGGTTTGCTGCTGGCGCGCGCGCAATTCGCCTGACAGCTCAACGATGGAATAACGTTCGAGCGGAATACCGGCCGCCGCGCATTCGGTCAGGATATCCAGTGCCAGTTTGCCGGTGCCGGCGCCGAATTCGAGGATTTGCGGCGCGCTTTGGGCCATCAGCTCACCGGCGGCATGCGCCAGTGTTTCACCAAAAAGCGACGTAATTTCGGGCGCGGTTGTAAAATCACCGTCTTTGCCAAGTTTTGCAGCACCGCCGCTGTAATAACCGACATCCGGCGCATACAGTGCCAGCTCCATATAACGGGCGAAAGAAATCCAGCCCGCATGACGGTTAATTTCGTCAGCAATCAGGTTCTGGAGCGTATTGGACGCGGATAATGCGTCCGAAGAAGGTTCTGGGAGTTGCAGTTGCATGGCGGTATTGTAGAGAAATCAGCGAAACACACAACCATTCATGTCCACAGATAAGCAAACGTCATTGAAAAAGACCGCCCTCGTGACCGGTGCCGCCAGACGCATCGGCCGCACGATTGCGCTCGCGCTGGCGCAAGGCGGCTGGGATGTGGTGGTGCATTACTCACGCTCGGAGCGCGAAGCGCAGGCGACCGTTGCCGATATCAGCGCGCTCGGCCGACGCGCGATTGCCCTGCAATGCGACCTCGCGGATGAAGCTGCGGTGAAAACCTTATTGAGCCGCGCCACTGCACAGTTGGGACCGATTTCCTGCGTCGTCAATAATGCTTCGCTATTTGATTACGACAGCGCCGCTGATTTTTCCGCCGCCACGCTGGATGCGCATATGCACACCAATCTGGCCGCTCCCATCCTGCTGGCGCAAGCGCTGCACCAGGCCACACCGGAAGGCGCGCAAGCGGTCGTGGTTAACCTGCTGGATCAAAAGCTGTTTAACCTGAATCCCGATTTCCTGTCTTACACCTTGTCGAAAGCCGCGCTGCACACCGCCACCACCATGCTGGCGCAGGCCCTCGCGCCCAAGGTAAGGGTGGTCGGCGTGGCGCCCGGCATTACGCTGGTTTCCGGCGACCAGAGCGAAGCAGAATTCGAACGCGCGCACCAGGTCACGCCGCTGGGCCGTTCCAGCACGCCCGACGATATCGCTCATGCAGTGCGCTTCGTCGTTGAAGCGCAGGCAATGACCGGCACCACCCTGCTGGTCGATGGCGGCCAGCACCTGATCCCATTACAACGCGACGTGATGTTTGTCGCATCCTGACCAATCCAGATTTTTCACCTGCAAGACAACCGGTTTACTTATATGAATTCGTTCCTGTTCCATCCACAACTCGCCGACTGCCGCCGCCTCTTCCTGCGCAACTACGAAGTACAAATCAATATCGGCGTGCACGAGTTTGAAAAAAAAGGGGAACAGCGCGTCCTGATCAACGTCGACCTGTTCATTCCGCTGAAGGAATCGACGCCGACCGCAGACAACCTGGATGAAGTGGTCGACTACGATTACATGCGCAGCACCATCGCCAAGCGCATGGCGGAAGGCCATATCCATTTGCAGGAAACCCTGTGTGACGACGTGGTCAAAGCCATGCTGGCGCACCCGAAAGTCCGCGCCGCACGCGTTTCAACCGAAAAGCCTGACGTCTATCCTGATTGCGAATCGGTAGGCGTCGAGGTCTTCCAGATCAAGGGGAACTAAGGTGTCACAAGCCCTTATGAATACGGCTGCTGCCGCTGCGGAAACCGATGCCGCATTGAGCTTCAAGCAAAACGAAAAGATCGTTTACGAAAACAACAAGCTGCACAAACGCCTGTGCCGCCAGGTCGGCCAGGCCATCGGCGACTTCAATATGATAGAAGACGGCGACAAGGTCATGGTTTGCCTGTCCGGCGGCAAGGATAGCTATGCACTGCTGGATATCCTGATGACGCTGCGCGAACGCGCACCGATCAAGTTCGACATCGTCGCCGTCAACCTCGACCAGAAACAACCGAACTTCCCGGACCACATCCTGCCGGCTTACCTGAAGCAACTGGACATCCCTTTCCACATCGAAAACCAGGATACCTATAGCATCGTCAAACGCCTGATCCCGGAAGGCAAGACCACTTGCTCGCTATGCTCGCGCCTGCGCCGCGGCATCCTGTACCGGGTCGCCGATGAACTCGGCGCGAACAAAATCGCCCTCGGCCATCACCGCGACGACATCATGGAAACCTTTTTCCTGAATATGTTCTTCGGCGCGAAGATCAAGGGCATGCCGCCGAAGCTGCAATCCGATGACGGCAAGCACATCGTGATCCGCCCGCTGGCCTATGTGAAAGAAGCCGATACCGAGCGCTATGCGGCGGTCAAAAACTTCCCCATCATCCCGTGCGATTTGTGCGGCAGCCAGGAAAACCTGCAACGCAAACAAATCAAGGGCATGCTGCGCGAATGGGAAAAGAAATTCCCCGGCCGCGTCGATAATATTTTCTCATCGCTCTCGACCGTAGTGCCATCACATTTGATGGACAAGGAATTGTTTGGCTTTGCTGATTTGAAGGCGACCGGCGTAGCGATGGCCAATGGCGATATCGCATTTGACGAAGAACCGTGCTCAACCGGCAGCACCAGCATCCCCGGCATCATCCCGCTGCGCGCAGACGACTAAGGCGGCTTAACGCACCAGCGATCCGGCACGCCTGGCCGTGCCGGTGATTTACCCGCGTTTGTTTAAGATAATCAGCCGCGACGCGCAGCTTCAATTGCAGCGATATCGATCCTGGTCATCTGCATCATGGCTTCGAAGGCGCGCCCGGCGGCGGCACGATCAGGATTAGCGATCGCTGCAGTCAACGCACGTGGCGTAATCTGCCACGACACCCCCCACTTATCCTTGCACCAGCCGCAAGCGCTTTCCTGTCCGCCGTTGCCGACAATTGCATTCCACAAGCGGTCTGTTTCCGCCTGATCGTCAGTGGCGACCTGGAATGAAAACGCTTCATTGTGTTTGAACGTCGGCCCGCCATTCAAACCCAGGCATGGAATACCCATCACGTTGAATTCAACCGTCAACACATCACCTTCCTTGCCGGACGGAAAATCGCCGGGTGCACGATAAACCGCGCCGACGGTGGTATCAGGAAAGGTCAGCGCATAAAACTTTGCCGCATCAAGCGCGGTACCGTCATACCAGAGACAAATCGTGTTTTTCGCGACCATTTTGATTCTCCATATTTAAACAGATAACAAAAATGCTGGCCATCAAACCGCCTTGGCTGCCAGCTTACTAAAGTCATTCACCCAATCCTGCAGGGTTTGCACAAAATAGTTTTTTTGTTTGGGCGTCGCCATCTGCATGATGCCGGCCACCATATGGGCATTCGCGGCATTTGATTGCTCAAAGAAAGCCTTGTGCTGCGGATTGCCGAAACGATCCATCGTGGCGTTGACGTACTTCTTCAGCATGGCAACGGTGGCTTCCTTACCCGGTTTTTCCGTCTGTATTTTTTTCAGCAAATCGATCAGTGCCTGCTGCCTGTGCATGCGCTCTGCCATCAATAACTCATTATTCAGGGGACGTGCATCAGACAAACCGCGGATGGCTGCTTCCTGTTCACGGCTGAAACCACCGAACCAGTATTGCGCCTGCTGCAATGCCTTACGATAACGGAACTCTTGCCGTTCTTCTGTACTACCGACCAGATATTCCTTGCGGAACTTGTCATTGTTTTTGGCGAATTTCTTTTCGATATTGGCGATTTGCTCTGCCGTCAGCGATAACGTCAGGTCGGCAAAATCAGGGGCCGCCTTGTCTGTAATGTCCAATACCTTGGCCGTCGCATCACGGTAATCGCCCAATAAATCAGCTTGTGTCACTGCGCCGAAATCACGATGCTGCATGCGATTGATCAATTGCACGTATTCCTTGAGCTGGGTTTTGCGATGCCAGGCAAAGACCTTGTCGATGCGCTGTTTAACCCATTGCTTCTGCGAACTATCGAAGTCGACATAGCTATCCAGCCACCAATAGGAAATGGTCTCGCCATTGCTATAACCGAGGCGCGCGGCGCTGCAACCAAGCAACAGCAAGGCTATGCCGCAGATTGCTGCTTTTTTTGCAAAATGGCTAAAGGGACGCGTGATAAAATTTTGCATTCTTTTAACTGGCTTCCTATGAATATCGTCATTCTTGCTGCAGGTATGGGAAAGCGCATGCAATCTGCGCTGCCGAAAGTGCTACATCCTTTGGCGGGCAAGCCACTGCTATCCCACGTGATTGATACTGCGCGGCAATTGTCGCCGTCGCACTTGTGTGTCATCTATGGCCACGGCGGCGAACAAGTGCCGCAATTGCTGCAAGCCGGGGATCTGTCATTTGCCAAGCAGGAACCACAACTGGGTACCGGGCATGCCGTGATGCAGGCGGTACCGCAATTAGATGATCATACGCCGACGCTGATTTTGTATGGCGACGTGCCGCTGACCACCGCCGCTTCGCTACAGCGTCTGTTGGACAGCGCCGGTAACGATAAGTTGGGGATATTGACCGTCAACCTCGGCAATCCAACTGGCTATGGTCGCATCGTCCGTGAAAATGGCGCTATTACCCGGATAGTCGAGCAAAAAGACGCCAAACCGGCCGAGCTCGAAATCAATGAAATCAATACCGGCATCATGGTTGCGCCTACGGCAGCGCTCAAACGCTGGCTGGCCAAGTTGTCCAATAACAATGCGCAAGGCGAGTATTACCTGACAGACATTGTCGCCAGCGCAGTCTCAGACGGAGTGCCGGTCGTTTCGGCACAACCCGATCACGAGTGGGAAACCCATGGCGTCAACAGCAAGGTGCAACTGGCCGAACTGGAACGCATCCATCAGCACAACATCGCGCATGCGCTGCTGGAACAAGGCGTAACCCTGGCCGATCCGGCGCGCATAGACATACGCGGCACCCTGACCTGCGGTCGCGACGTGACGATCGATGTCGGTTGTGTATTCGAAGGTGATGTCAGCCTGGCGGACGGCGTGCGCATCGATGCCAACTGCGTGATCCACAATTCCACCATCGGTGCACGCAGCCATGTGCGGCCTTACAGCCATTTTGAAAATGCGGTGGTCGGCGCGGAATGCATCATCGGCCCTTATGCGCGCCTGCGTCCCGGCACCGTACTGGCGGAAGACGTACACATCGGCAATTTCGTCGAAGTCAAAAACAGCGACATCGCCGCGCACAGCAAAGCCAATCATTTGACCTATATCGGCGACTCGACGGTCGGCTCACGCGTCAACATCGGTGCCGGCACGATTACCTGCAACTACGATGGCGTCAACAAATCACGCACCATCATAGAAGACGATGTCTTCGTTGGCAGCGCAACGCAATTGATAGCACCGATACGCGTCGGCAAAGGCGCAACACTGGGCGCAGGTACGACGCTGACCAAGGATGCACCGGCCGACAAACTGACTGTTTCACGCGCCAAGCAAATCACTGTCGACAGTTGGCAACGTCCGGTCAAGATCAAGAAGTAAGTATCGCCGTGACGCCATTGCGGTGGAATTAAACCGCGATGCGCGTCTCGAATTTGCTGCGATTGATAGAAAAGAAACTGCGCACATTGCGTACATTCGCATGCGTGGCAAACAGGCGATGCGCCAGGGCGTGGTATGCCTGCATATCCGCCACCTGCACCACCAATACGAAATCCGGCCCGGGTGACACCCGATAACATTGCAGTACGGCGCTCTCCTGCGCGACCAATGCTTCGAACTCGACTTGCTGCTCGTCGGCTTGCTTGTCCAGCGTAATTTCGACTATCGAAGTCAGCCCCGCACCCACCATCTGTGGTGCCACGATCGCGACCTGGCGCTCTATCACCCCGGCGTCTATCAGGCGCTTGACGCGACGCAGGCAGGTCGGGGGCGATGCGTGTACAGCGGCCGCCAGATCGTTATTGGTCTGCGAGGCATCCATTTGCAAGGCATTCAGGATACGCCTGTCCAATTCATCCAAATCCAATTGCTTATTGATCATTTATTTAAAATATTTCATTTATTTGAATTTATATTTCACTATATATCATCAACGAAATAATAAGCCAATTATTAATAAATTTCGGAATCTTATTTCATTTGCCTTTCGCTAGTATTGTGAAATTCATTCAAATACAACGAGGTTCCTATGTGCGGTATCGTCGGCGCAGTCGCTCAACGCAATATCACTCCTATTCTGGTCGAAGGCCTTAAACGACTCGAATACCGCGGTTACGACTCCTGCGGCATCGCGCTGCATGTAGACGGCAAGCTGGAGCGCGCCCGCAGTACCGCACGCGTGGCGGAACTGGAAAAGCAAATCGCCAAGGAACACCTGTCCGGCTTTACCGGCATTGCCCACACCCGTTGGGCCACCCACGGCGCACCGGCTTCGCACAATGCGCATCCGCATTTTTCGCGCGATCGCATCGCACTCGTACACAACGGCATCATCGAAAACCATGATGAGCTGCGCGACGAATTGCAAACCCTGGGCTATGTGTTTGAAAGCCAGACCGATACTGAAGTGATCGCCCACCTGGTTGATCATCTGTATACCGGCGACTTATTCGAAACCGTACAAACCGCAACCAAGCGCCTGAACGGTGCTTTTGCGATTGCCGTCTTCAGCCGCGATGAACCGCATCGCGTCGTCGGTGCACGTCGTGGTTCACCACTGATCGTCGGTGTCGGCGACGGCGAAAACTTCCTGGCCTCAGATGCGCTGGCGCTGGCCGGCACTACCGACCAAATCATTTACCTGGAAGAAGGCGATGTAGTTGACCTGCAATTGCAACGCGTATGGATCGTTGATGAAAACGGCAAGCAGGTAGAACGCGAAATCAAAACCGTGCACGCGCATACCGGCGCGGTCGAACTCGGCCCTTATCGCCACTACATGCAAAAGGAAATCTTCGAACAGCCACGTGCAATCTCCGACACACTGGAAGGCATCACGGCCATCACGCCTGAAATTTTCGGCGACAAGGCATATGGCATTTTCAAGAAAATAGATTCAGTACTGATCCTCGCCTGTGGCACCAGCTACTACTCGGGCATGACGGCGAAGTACTGGATAGAAGCAGTGGCCGGTGTCACCTGTAATGTGGAAATCGCCAGCGAATATCGTTACCGCGACAGCGTACCGAATCCGAATTCGCTGGTTGTCACCATCTCACAAAGCGGTGAAACCGCCGATACGCTGGCCGCATTGCGCCATGCGCAAGCACAAGGCATGCGTCATACACTGACCATCTGCAATGCAGCTACCAGCGCGATGGTGCGTGAATGTGAGCTGGCCTACATCACACGCGCCGGTGTCGAAGTCGGCGTTGCCTCGACCAAAGCCTTCACTACACAGCTGGCAGCCCTGTTCCTGTTGACGCTATCGCTGGCGCAAGTCAAAGGCCGCCTCAGCGATGAGCAGGAAGCTGCACAACTGAAAGCCATGCGCCACCTGCCATCCGCAATTACGGCCGTACTCGCACTGGAACCGCAAATCATTGCGTGGGCGGAAGCCTTTGCACGCAAGGAAAACGCTCTCTTCCTCGGCCGTGGCCTGCATTATCCGATCGCACTGGAGGGCGCATTGAAACTGAAAGAAATTTCATACATCCACGCTGAAGCATATCCGGCGGGTGAATTGAAACACGGTCCGCTCGCACTCGTGACCGAAGAAATGCCGGTCGTCACGGTTGCGCCTAACGATCCGATGATAGAAAAACTGAAATCGAATATGCAGGAAGTCCGTGCGCGCGGCGGCGAACTATATGTCTTCGCCGACGCCGACTCACGCATCACTTCAGGACCGGGCTTGCACGTGATCCGCCTGCCGGAACACTATGGCTTGCTGTCACCTATCCTGCATGTAGTGCCATTGCAATTGCTGGCTTATCACACGGCACTCGCACGCGGCACCGACGTCGACAAGCCGCGTAATCTGGCGAAATCGGTGACGGTAGAGTAAGGGCATCTACACAGCACAGGAACGGTGACGAATTTCGTACCCCGTTCCGGATTCCATATCCGCCCAACCCAAGCGGCGCACTTGGCTGTAACAGCTAGCTGTCGATCATCCTTTTCTGGAGAAGCTTGTGCAAAATCCAATCGAACGCCTGGTCACCCTCGAATACGCAATCAGGCAATCAATGACTGTGCGCGAAGACCAGGACGAGCCTGCCGAGCCGCAGCATATTGAAGAAGCTGCGCAATGCGGAATCACAGTCGACGATGCAATGAGCAAAGGGGATTTGCTGAATGCGGTGCAAACCCTGCATCGGGCCAGCCAAAAGAACGCCAATACCAAAAGAACCTGAAGAGGACGAGCTGCAATGGAATATGCAATCAACCTGCCGGAAGTGGTCGCCGAAGTTACTGCGGCTTTCCAGCGTTATGAAGCAGCACTGACCGGCAACGATGTGGCGGTACTGGACGAACTGTTCTGGAATAATCCGAACACGCTACGCTATGGCGCCGGTGAAAACTTGCTGGGGTATGAGGCGATCAAGGCATTCCGGCTGGCGCGACCATCCAAAGGCCTGGAACGTGATTTGATGAATACGGTGATTACGACTTACGGCCGCGACTATGCGACTGCCAATACCGAATTTACCCGCAAGGGCGAAACCCGGATCGGTCGACAAAGCCATACCTGGTTACGCCTGCCGGAAGGCTGGCGCATCGTGGCAGCACATGTATCGCTGATATCGGCATAAAGAGCGACGACCATCGACACCTTCAATGTCGCTTGGACTGGCTCTTTATATAGCGCTTCTTGAGATCATCGACGATCTCTACCAACAGATACAAGCCACTGAATATCCAGAGTGGCAGAAGTAAACAACAGAGTGCGTAAAGTAAGACGTTCATCATTACCTCGCTAACATTGCCGATGGGACATCATAGCGCAGCTTTGCCGTAGTGCTCACTTCTGCCGCACTCTTTGTAAAAAAGCTACACCTGCTTCAACCCTTGCGATGCGACTTCGGTTTGGCTGCGTCGGCTGGGCGGCTACCCATGGCGCCAGCACGCTTGGAAGGTGGTTTGCTGTTACGCCCCTTCTCCGCAACCCGGCGGTCACCACCCTTGTTTGGCGCAGACAAGGTGATTTTCTTGCCGCTGGTTTTTTCCGGCGCCGGTGCTACGCTGGAACGGCTGAGGCGCAGCTTGTGGGTGCCGATGGCGACCGATTTCAATTGGTCAAATACTTCGGTCGGCATCCCGGCCGGCAAGTCGAGCAAGCTGTAGTCATCAAAAATCTCGATACGGCCGATATATTTTGCCTCCAGCCCTGCTTCATTGGCAATCGCGCCAACAATATTTGCCGGTTTGACACCATGCGCATGACCCACTTCGATACGGTAGGGCTCCATGTCGACGCCGCTACCTTTACGTTCGCGCTCTTTCTTGGCCGGTGCCGCAGCCGCCTCAACTGGCGCAGCGGCTGGTGCGACTGAGCGTTCCACGCGTTCTTTCATTTCCTTGCGTGCCGGCTTCGTGGCCGGAGCGGCATCGCTGTCGGCCGCTTTTTCGAAGGCGGGTTTGCTCGCGGTCCGGGCCGGCGCAGCAGCTGCTGCTGCCTCACCCTCGCGACTGATATTTAATTGCTGGCCGGCTACCCATACTGTTTTCAGGTGATTGAACTGCTCCGGCGACAAATTCTCCGGCAAGTCCAGCGTGCTGTAGTCGTCGTAGATTTCAATCCGGCCTATGTATTTGGAATCGAGGCTGGCTTCGTTCGCAATCGCGCCCACGATGTTGCCCGGCTTGACGCCGTGTGCATGGCCGACTTCAATGCGGAAACTTTGCATGCCGGCATCCGGCTCGCGCGGGATACGTTCTTTGCGCGGAGCGGCAGGACGCTCGCTACGCTCGAAACGGTCACCGCGTTCCGGGCGGTCATTGCGCTCAAAGCGTTCGGCCCGTTCAAAGCGACCACCGGAGACCGGTCGTTCGTCCGACCATGAGCGTTCGCGCACTTCATTCTTTTTATCCAGCAGGAGCGGCACATCGCCGCGCGCCAGTTTGGCCAGCGCCGCCGCGATTTCTACCGCCGGCACATTGTGCTCGCGCTCATAGTCTTCTATCAGCGAGTGGAATACTTCAAGGCCGCCGGCGGCAATGGTTTCTGCAATCTGTTCCTTGAAGCGCGAAATACGCACGTCATTGACCGCTTCCACACTAGGCAATTCCAGCACCGAGATCGGCTGGCGTGTCGCGCGCTCAATCGCTTTCAACAAATTACGTTCGCGCGGGGCGATAAATAGAATCGCTTCGCCGCTGCGGCCGGCACGGCCGGTACGGCCAATGCGGTGGGTATAGCTTTCCGGATCATGCGGCACGTCGTAATTGATGACGTGGCTGATACGCTCCACATCCAGACCGCGTGCCGCCACATCGGTAGCAACCAGGATATCGATCTTGCCATCCTTTAATTGCTGGATGGTGCGCTCGCGCTGCTGCTGCTGGATGTCGCCATTGATAGCGGCGGCGGAAAAACCACGCGCCTGCAATTTGCTGGCCAATTCTTCGGTACCCAGTTTGGTACGCGCAAAGATAATCATGCCGTCGAAATTTTCTGCTTCCAGAATGCGGGTCAAAGCATCCAGCTTTTGCATGCCACTGACCAGCCAGTAGCGTTGACGGATGTTGTCGGCGGTACCGGTCTTGGCGGCGACCGTGATCAGGTCGGGATCGCGCAAGTAAGTGGTCGCTATCCGTTTAATGGCCGACGGCATGGTCGCCGAGAACAAGGCGGTCTGGCGCGACTCCGGAGTTTTTTGCAAGATGGTTTCGACATCATCGATAAAACCCATGCGCAGCATTTCATCTGCTTCATCCAGCACCATGGTCTTGATTTTGGACAGGTCGAGCGAGCCTTTTTCCAAATGGTCGATCACGCGGCCCGGCGTTCCTACTACGACATGGACCCCACGGCGCAAGGCGCTCAACTGCGCGCCATAGCTCTGGCCGCCATAAATTGGCAACACGTGAAAACCCGGGATATAGGTCGCATAACGCTGGAACGCTTCCGCGACCTGGATTGCCAGCTCGCGCGTAGGTGCCAGCACCAGTGCTTGCGGCGTGGTCTGTTTGATATCGATGCGTGCCAGGATAGGCAAGGCAAACGATGCGGTTTTACCAGTCCCTGTTTGTGCCTGCCCCAATACATCGCGATTATTCAGCAACAGGGGAATGGTGGCGGCCTGAATCGGCGAAGGCGATTCATAACCCAATTCCTGCAGCACGCGCAGCAGCGGCTCGCTCAGTTTCAGGTCGGCAAAGAGGGGAAAGGATGGTTCAGACATAGTTACTCACAAGAATGTTCGTATCGCGGAGTGCGAAAAGATGCACGCAGTTTACTCTCTTGGCGCCCAAACTCCGCGACTATGAGTGATCACAAGCTCAATCTAGGCCTCTGAAGGGAACCAAGCAAGCGCTTTCCGCGCCTTATATATAGATATCCCGGGGTAAAGCGTAGCCCCGCCCAGCCTATTAATAGCAAGATAAGGAAACAGCATGCAGACAGACCGGAAGCAACGCAGCCAGCGCGAGAGAATGGAAGCCGGTGAAGCCTATACGGCAGACGACGAGGAACTGGCACTGGCGACACGCCGCGCTTACCTGCTGACGCGCAAGTACGAAACCAGCTATGCGGAAAGCGCGGAAGCCGGCCACAAGGTATTGGAAGAATTATTGGGTAGCGTCGCACCTGATGTCCATATCAAGCCACCGCTGTATGTCGACTATGGCAGATACATAACGATAGGTGCCGGTAGTTTTGCCAATTTCGGACTGGTCGCGCTCGACGTCGCCACTATTACGATAGGCAAGAACGTCAAGTTGGGCAGCAATGTACAACTGTTGACACCTACCCACCCGCTGGAACCGGCGTTAAGACTGCAAAGGCTGGAGGGCGGCAAGCCCATCATCATCGGCGATAACGTCTGGATCGGCAGTGGCGCGATGGTGCTGGCCGGCGTGACGATAGGTGAGAACAGCGTGATTGGCGCAGGTTCGGTCGTCACGAAAGATATCCCGCCGAATGTACTGGCACTGGGAAATCCGGCCCGCGTCGTGAAGCCCCTGCCTGAATAAACCGGTTTGAACAGGGGCCGCGGGCACACATAACTCGCGGAAAACGAAGTACATTGAGCGGAGTTGAACGACGCCATACCAAGTCCGCCCACATCAGACACCCGTACCCGGGAACAGGGAGATCACTTGAATCGTGCCAGGATTATCATCATTGCGACGCTACTGGCCGTGGTCGGCGCCCTGCTCCCCATCTCCGCCACCCTTTATCTATCCTGGCTACGCGCCACTGATATAGAGGCAGAACGTTTGCAAGGCGTTGCCCAACGTGGACTTGAACGTGCACGTATTTCTTTGGGCGATGCAGATAAAGCACTCAAAGCCGCGCAACAATTGAATAACACCCCGTGCTCGGCCGAGCACATACGGCAAATGCGCATCATCGCCATCAATACCCGCAGCATCGAAGACCTCGGCTATTTCGAGAATGGCTTTTTGAAATGTACTTCGGCGGGCGAAATCCACACCAAGATCACGCAAACACCTGCCGACTTCACTACCACCAGTGGCCTGGAAGTCAGCCTCAACGTTATTCCGGCGATCAATGGCGGCATCGGCATGGTCGGCCTGAGTTACGGCGCTTACAAGGTATTGATCGACCCGATGCGCTTTGTAGACATAATCCTTGACCCGAGCATGCAGCTTGCAATCACAACGTCAAACGGAAAAATGCTGGGCAGCCTGCACCTACCGGATCCTTCTCAAGTGCAAGCCCTGCTGCGGGAGAAACATAGCCATCGTGCTTCCAGCATATTGCGCAACGATGATCTGATTGCGGTTGTGATTGAGCCGGACGATAGCCTGGCAGCACAAATGAAACGCGAAACCATGGTGCTGCTGCCGCTCGGAGTATTAATGGCCGCTTTTATAGTCGGCCTGGTGATATGGGTATCGCGTAAGCGCCTGTCACCATTAGGGGAACTGAAGCTGGCGGTTGAAAAGCATGAGTTTATCGTGCACTACCAACCTATCATCGCGCTGAAAAGCGGAGTATGCATAGGAGCCGAGGCCTTGGTACGCTGGCAACGTCCGGATGGCAAGATGACGCGGCCGGATCTGTTTATACCTCTGGCGGAAGAAAGCGGCTTGATCCTGCCCATCACGGATCAGGTAATCGCAGCAGTCATCCGCGATTTGGGAGAAGTGTTGCGGACCAACCGCAGATTACACATTGCTATTAATATCAGCGCGCAAGATATCAAGACCGGGCGCGTGCTGGATGTTGTAAAGCATGCGTTGGTCGATACCAACATACTGGCCGATCAGATCTGGCTGGAAGCGACTGAGCGCGGCTTCATGGATATAGATGCTGCACGCAGCACGATAAGCAGGGCGCGTGAAATGGGACATGCAGTTGCCATCGATGATTTCGGCACCGGCTATTCCAGCCTGTCCTATTTGCAAGGCTTGCCGCTGGATGCATTGAAGATCGATAAATCATTCATCGATACGATAGGTATTGACGCCGCCACCAGCAATGTCACACCCTACATCATTGAAATGGCAAAGGCGCTCAAGCTACAGATTGTGGCAGAAGGTGTAGAAACACAGGAACAGGCAGACTACCTGCTTGCTCGCGATGTGGACTTTGGTCAGGGCTGGCTGTTCTCGAAGGCATTACCAACACGGGAGTTCATCGCCTTTTATCGCGACAATTCCAGCCGGCATCAAGAAGTGCAGTGAACCTCAGCCGGGAGTTATCAGCTCTTACTTGTTCTGGATGATCTGATATCCGTCCCAATTGCCGCGGGCATTGGTATCTATTTTGGCGCAAAAGCGCACCTCGCCATTTACGTCACAGGTAATCACATCGGCATTGGCGCCGCTTTGCCGCAGCTTGGCGATGTCTTTCGTCAGTTTGGCTTTCTCTTCCCGCAAGTGTTGCAGCGAGAACGGGCTGGGCACGTACAACCACAAAGCCAGGATGATCGCACCGGGGATAATGAACCAGCGCACACTCTTCGCGCTGGCCGAAGTTTTCTCGTCCTTTGCCTTGCCGCCTTCAATCCGATTGCTGATGGTATTGACTGCGTCTGTCATCGCCTGCCGGATCGATTGCTCGATCTGCATACGTACCGCCAGCGGCAGCTCCTGGCTCATGCCGGATAAATGTTCACTCATTGCATTCGGCCGTTCATTTGTCATGACACTGCTCTTCTTATGCGGTTCTAAAAAAATAGGCTCCCGAAGGAGCCTGAAAGTTGAGTTCAAATCTTTGCGTTAATTACAGCTTAGGCATGCGCGGTAGCGCCCCCGCTAGCTGCGTTCTCCTTCTTCAAGAGATCAGCGGAGAATTCCACGTGTTTCTTGAGCAGAGGGCGCAGAGCGACAATCGCGAGGATAGCTGCGGTCAAGTCCATACATGCAACGGTGTACAGAACGGTGGACCATGTGCCGGTTGCTTCCATCATCAGGTTACCAACTGGTACGAACAGAGCACCGATACCTTTTGCGGTGTACAGCACGCCGTAGATCTTACCGATATGTTTGGTACCGAATGCATCACCAGCCAGAGCCGAGAACAGCGAGTAGACTTCACCCCATGCCAGGAACACGACGCCGGACAAGATCAAGAATGCCCATGGATTGTGACCGAAGTAGCCCAAAGCGATAATACCGAAGCCTTCGAGTGTGAACGCGATCACCATGGTTTTTTCACGACCGATGTTGTCCGAAATCCAGCCGAACAATGGACGGGAGATACCGTTCATGATGCGATCGAGCATCAGTGCCAGAGGCAACGCTGCCATCACGAAGAAGTGCAAATCGACTTCAAATTCTTTAACGCCCAAATCTTGTGCGATAACGCCAAGTTGTGCCACAGCCATCATACCGCCGGTAACTACGCAGATGAACATGAAGAACATGAGCCAGAACAGTTTGGTGTTCAGTGCTTCTTTCAATGTGTAATCACGTGTTGCCTGGACCAGTTTGGCGGATGCTTTAACTTCACCTTTAGCCGGCGAACGCAGGAACCATGCTGCGATGAACGCCAGCGAGCCTTGCAAGATACCGAAGAACAGGAAAGTTTCTTGGAAACCCGACGATTCGATCATTGCCGCGATAGGCAAAATCGTTGCAGCGGAACCAGCACCGTAACCACCAGCTGTCAAGCCAACGGCCAGACCACGACGGTCCGGGAACCATTTCAACGCGTTGTTGATACAGGTTGCGTAGATCGAGCCAACACCAACACCACCCAATGCTGCGCCAACGTAGAAGCCCATCAGGGTTGTTGCTTGCGAGTTGATGTACCAAGCGAAACCGATGAAGACTGCACCGAATGCAACCATCAGGCGTGGGCCGAGTTTATCGATGAAGTAACCTTCAATCGGTGCCAGCCATGTTTGAACCAGAACGAAAATCGTAAATGCGATTTGAATTTCTGCACGTGCCCAACCGAATGTGCCTTGAATTTCAGGTACGAACAATGTCCATGCGTACTGAATGTTGGCGGTAGCGATCATACAGATCACGCCCACAACGAGCTGTATCCAGCGCGTTGCGTTCGATGTACCGGATGCGCCACCCGATAATTGTTGTGTTGCTGTTGTCATTTCTCTTCCTCGTGTTCATCGCAGTTTTGTACGTAGGGCAAAACGGACAATGATTAATAGTTAATGCATTCGCGTGCAGCTCGATCGCAAAGACATCCTCAAGTTGTATTTGCAAGGCGGTCATAACTGAGCCGGTCGTATGCCGTTCCGCCTTTTGCCGTTGTGATCCGGGTGGGATCGCTTAAGCAGCGCCTTAACCTGGTTTCCACCCTGCTTTGATGAAACCTGCGGTTTTCACTGAGCCCGTCCAATTTGTCATGATCAGCGAATTTTTTTGCCTCGCGGCAAAGGAATTTTGCTGTCCGGTTACCCGGGGAAACTACTGCGACATCAAGCTGGAAGGGTGGGAAACACCGTTTTTTTCATCTCACGATAGGGTGAAGCTAACGTTAAGATTTCGTGACGATACGCACTCGGACTTTTGCGAACAATACGTAGTTATACTTATCGGCAATACGTACTTACCCTTAAAAAAGCCTGTTTTTTACATGTCTGTTGCGTCGCAATGAATATTAGATATTCACCAGATTTATATGACAAACAAGCCGCTTAAGCGCGCCGTTTATAGCTGAAATCGAATGCGTGATTTTTTCCGCACATCAAAATTCTTTGGTGGATTGACGCTTGAAAACAAATGCATATGCTGCGACGCAACATATGAATATTTTTACGATTTTTCGTAAAAAGTTATTTATTTCAATTTCTTTTTTGATATCAGAAATGATGTTTTAAATTATTGTCCGGAAACGGCTGCTCGAAATTTGGCAGAAGCAATGTATACAGTTGGCTATGACGAATGAAAAACGCCGGCAAGGGTAATGCCGGCAACAATTACGGGGGCGGGAAAGCAATGCGCCGGCAAATGTCCGGCCTCCGCCTAGGGCAGATGCATGGCGGCGCGCAACTCTGCACGCGCCGCGGCAAAGTCCTGCTGGAAGGCCGGGTTTTGCTGTATCAGTACGGCAATCAGTGTGGCCAGGCGCTGGCCGGCAGCAACGTCACTAGGATAGTGGACGCCGCCTATGACGCGGTTTTCGCCAAACTCCCGGGCACGCGCAAAAATTTGCTCACTCTTTTCAGGTAACAGATCCGCCAGCACGATGGCTGACAGGAAGCTGAAAGTCGCGTGTCCGCTTGGATAGGAGCCGCTGCGCGAGTACTTGGCAACTGGCTGTATCCGCGCATCTGCCAGGGGTGGGCGCACACGCTTCCATTTATTCTTGCCCTGCTTCTCCATCACATTGCCAGTTTCATGCAAGGTTTCAAACAGGCTGGCAGTCAGCGGCAAACGATCTGGCCGGAATCCATCCCCTATTATCGAGGCAAAACGAAAAACGCTTTGTTCATGATCCGCCACCGCCAGCTTTACCTGCGCAGGTGTGCGCTGCGCCTGTAACGACAACATGAACTCAATTTCGCGCCGGGTGGCCGCGGCATCAGGCGGCGGGCCCAGGAAACGCGTGCTGTCTATTTGCGCAGGACTCAGATAGGTCCAGCTATCCGCGTCCGCCATTGCGGCCATTTTTGTATTGCTAACCGCCGTTTCCGCTTGCAACGGTACTTGCGTCGCGCAAGCCGTAAGCGAGAACAGTAAAGCCATAGCGGCATGCTTGCGGATGAAATACATGCGAGGTCTCCTTCGATATCAAATAGTTTTACTTGCTGCGCGGCCACGCCCTGGACGCGGCATTCGCCTATTTGTCCGAGCACAAACGTATCAATTACACAATTTTTATATTTATTTACAGTGGGAACGCTTAATCATTACCAATAGCGAATTTATTGACAGCAGATCAGTCGAACAAAATTCCTCAGCACGTTCATAATGACGGCAGTTTCCATTTGCAGTAGAACATGAAGTTCCATTCTATTCTGACCAATATGCGTGCCCGTACTGCGATAGGTATAGGGCTCTCACTGCTGATACACGCGCTGATCCTGTTGTTTGCGCTGGATCAGGCAAAGGTGCGCGTAGCGGAATCAGGGGAATCGCCGACGGCACCGCTGGAAGTGAGCCTGATCACACAGGCGCCGGCTCCCAAGCCGGCAGCGAAAGCGGCAACACCGCCCGCGCCGGAACAAAAGAAAGCAGAAAAATCGAATCCTGCACCACGCCAGCAAAAATCCGCAGCGCAGAAAAAGACCGAGCCAATCCGGCAAGCCGATAAAGGTACGCCACCTCCAGTCGCGCCCAAAACCACCAGCAAGGAAGCCCTGCCACCAGACATGAGCGATATGCTGGCGGCAGCACGCGAGCGCCGCCGCGCAGCAGGGATTATGGAACCGGATGCACGCCCGGTCGAAGATGACAATGCGATTGCCCGCGCCAATATTGCCGAGATGGTGCAGCGTCAGTCACGCGGCCGCAATGAATCGGGCGGCGTGTTTCAAATTACCTTCAAGGGTGTGCGTACTGCGGAGTTCCTGTTCCGCGGCTGGGACTTGCGCCGCAAAACCAATTCCCGCCAGTTAATCCAGGTTGATGCCGGCCCGGGTGGTGATATCGATACCGCCATCGTGCGCCGGATGATAGACCTGATACGTCTGTATGAAAAAGAAGATTTCAACTGGAACTCACCCCGCCTCGGACGCGTCGTGGTGTTGTCGGCGCGCATGCGTGATAGCGCGGAACTGGAAGAATTCCTGAAGCGTGACTTCTTCGAAGAACGCCCTCGTTAATTACACGCTGCGCGCAGCCGGGTCTTACTGCTGGCGCTGCCGCCACAAGGTCACAGCGACCATCACCGTGGTTGTCATCAGGATAGTCACCACACTCATGGCCATACCCTGCCCGACCGAGCCTTGCTCAAACTGACGCCAGATAAACAGCGAGGTCGTCTGGATGCCGGTGGGCGCCAACAGTAATGATGCAACCAATTCACGCGAAGCCACGGCAAACACCAGCAACATTGCTGCCAACAGGCTCGGGAAAATAAGCGGCAACAATATTTTCATTAAAGTCTGGCGCAAGCTCGCACCATGCACCCGTGCCGCCGCTTCCATATTGTCGCCTATCTGTGCGAACGCAGCACTCGCATAGCGTACCGGATAAGGCAACAGCAAACAGCAGTATGCGAGCAGCAGGATGACCCAGCTGTTATACGGCGTAACCGGCCAGAAACTTTGATTCCACGCGAGGATCAGGCCAACCGCGACCACGATACCGGGTAAGGTATTCGGCATCACGGACAAGGCATCGAGCAAAACCCGCCCACGCATCCTGGTTTTCACCACACAATAAGCTGCGAGCAAACCCAACAAGCCAGTCAACAAGGCGGTCGCCACGCCCAGGCCGGTACTCGTCGCCAAAGCCTGTAAGGCAGAATTGCCACTGGTGAAGATTGCATCGAAATGGGTGAGCGACAGATTGTCGCGCTGCAAACCACCGGACAAGGTACGCATGCATGCGGTGACAACGATGGAGAATATCGGTGCACATGTCGCTATCAAGGCAACGACTGCAAACAAGGCGGTAACCGGCCAGCGCCAGGCGCCGAGCGGACGCAAGGAAACATCATTCGGTTTGCCGTTCATGGTTTCGAAGATTTGCTTACCCTGGATACGACGTTGCAACCAGAAAGCCAGCATCGCCAGGATCACCAGCACGACGGACAGCGTAGCTGCACCCGGCAAATCGATCGGCCAATCGGAGAAGCGTCGTTCTATGCCGGTTACCAGTACAAAGAAACCCGCATTCGCCGCCAATGCTGCAGGCGTACCGTATTCCTCGATCGCCATCGCAAATACCAACAATAAGCTGGCGGCGATACCCGGTGTTGCCAATGGCAGCGTGATGCGGAAAAAACACTGCCATGGCGAACCACCGCAGACCCGACCAACGTCTGCCAGACGTGAACCTGAACTGGCGATGCTGCGCGAAACAGCGAAGTAAACAACCGGGAACACATTCAGCGTCATCACAAACACCACGCCGCCAAATGAAAACAGGAATGAAGCTGCGTGCAAGCCCAGCAATTGTTCTGCGTAGCCATTCGGTTGCAGCATCATGATCCAGCCGAGTGCTGCGATGTAGGGCGGGATCATGAAGGGCACCAGGAACAGCAAATCCCACAAGCCGGCAAACGGCAACTTGAACAAACCACGCAAGGCACCCAATGGGATGCCTATCGTTGCACTTAGCAAAACCACGCACACACCCAATCGCAAGGTATTGAAAGTCAGGCCGAACAATGCCGGATCACTAAAGATTGTTGCCAGATGCGACAACGGCGCCAGCAATGAACCATTTGCCAGCTCCGGAAAGATCGCCTGCAACAGGATGAACAGCAATGGCAAGGCCACCACTATTAATAACGCTGCGGTGGTCCCGCCCAAAATCAACGGCGTGCCGTTGATCCTGATGCCGCGATGTGCCCTCAATGCACCAACTGTTTCCGGCACGATTTACTTGCGTCCGAACAAGGTAGAAAAACGGTGCAACAGTGCAGCGCGTGACGCGTAGTTGGCATCACCTTCTGCATCCGGCAATAACTTGATTTCTTTCAACGTCGAACGTTTGGCAGCAATATCAGTACGGGCCGGAATCAGATAAGCCTCGGCGACGCGCGCTTGGCCTTGCGGTGACAGCACGAAATCGATGAATTTGCGTGCATCATCCTGCGCCTTCGATGATTTCAAAATCATCATCGGACGCGGTGCAACCACGGTACCGCTTTTCGGGAAAATAACTTCTATGCTTTCACCCTTGGCCTGGCTACCCAAAGCAACGTAATCAACCGCACCGAATACTGCCGCCTTCGCACCTTGCAACACCGGATTCATAGCCTGTGCATTAGGACCGGAGATAACCATGCCGTTGGCTTTCAATGCAGAAAACAATTGCCAGGCCTTTTCACTTTGACGGCTTTGCAAACCGGACAGCAAATCCAGCGATGCACCGGATTGCGCCGGATCAGGCATGGTGACCTTGTCCTTGAATGGCGCTTGCGTCAAATCGCTCCAGTCCGTCGGACGCGGCGTGCCACTCTTGGTATTCCACACGATGGACAGTACTGACAAACCTTGTGCGACATACGCCGGTTGTTTGAAACGGGCTGGTACGTGTTGCGCATTCGGGCTTTGGTAGTTCAGCAACCAGCCGCGTTTATCCAGATCTTGCGCACTATCCCAGGATGCAGAGATAACAACGTCAGCGCGCGGATTTGACGCTTCGGCCTGCAGGCGCGCCATGACCTTGCCGGTATCGGCCTGGAATACATCAACAGTAATGCCGGTACTCGCCTTGAAATCTGCCGCCAGTGTTTCAATCAGTTTGCCGGGACCGGCACTATAGATAGTCAACGCAGATGCATGTGGTGTTGCGAATGCGGCCGCCAGCGACAGGCAGGCGATATTCAGCGACAATAATTTTTTCATGTAATTTTCTTGTTTGATCATGCAGCCTGCGGCAGCCAGCGCAAGCGCTGCCAGTCCACCGTCAGGTCTATTATCTGGCCGTGCGACAAGCGGGTATCGGTCGTCAGGACCAGGCCCTTGGGCGCATCGGGGGTACGAACTTCGGTAATGAAGCGACCATTGCGGTAGCGTTGCATCGTCACTTCACCGCGGAAGCAATGTGCAGCATTCGCCGCCAGCGATAAGGCCGATTGAGGGATGAATAAATGCTGCGCGTCGACTGCCGCGTTCGGGGCAAAACGTTGATGCCATGAATGCGGGACTTCCTTCGCATGCAGCAAGGTACCGAGTTTGAGGAATTCTGCGATCAGCGTATTTGCCGGTTCCGTCACCAACATGTCCGGCGTTGCCAATTGGCGTATGCGTCCACCCTGCATGACAGCGACCACATCTGCCAATGCAAACGCTTCTTCCTGATCATGTGTGACGTAGACGGCAGTGGTGCCCATGGTGCGCAACAGATGACCGATTTCGTGACACAGGCTTTCGCGCAGATCACGGTCAAGATTCGACAAGGGTTCGTCGAATAACAAAACCTGTGGTTCCGCCACGATGGCGCGTGCCAAAGCCACGCGTTGCTGTTGGCCACCGGACAAGCTCGATGGATTGCGGTCTTCGTGATTTTTCAGGCCGACGATTTCCAGCGCACGTGCGACACGCGGATCACGTTCCTTTTTCGGCATGCCACGCATTTCCAGCGCGAAGGCGACGTTCTTGCCGACACTCATGTGCGGCCACAACGCATAATCCTGGAACACCATGCCAAGACCACGCGCTTCGGGCGGCAAAAAGTGGCCGTCACCGGCCACCAATTTGTCACCAAAGAGTATGCGTCCGTGCCCCGCTGCGACCGGTAACAAACCTGCCAGTAATTTCAGCAGGGTAGTCTTGCCGCAACCGGAAGGGCCGAGCAAAGCCAGTACCTGGCCGGGTTCGAGATGAATATCGATCCGATCAAGTACCGGGTTTTGCGCAAAGCGATGGGTCAGGCCATCGATGGTAATCGATGTACCTTCCATCTTTTTGGCTGGACTCTCTGTCATTGCTTACACATCAGAATGTGTGACGGATACCGGCCATCGTACCGAACTGGTTTTTGCCAGCGACGATATCGGTGCCGAAACCGTTCACGCCGAGGTTGGAACCGTTCTTGTTCATCGCGTAAGAATTGATCAGGTACAGATCGGTACGCTTGGACAAGGAATACTTGACCATGGTGATGATGGACGATGGATCTTTATCGGAATCTTTCACGTCGGTTTTGTAGTACGAACCGCTGAGTTGCAATGCTTCCGACAACTGATAAGTCATACCTATCCATGACATATTGGTACGTGCGTCTGCTTTGCCTACGACTTCTTGCTTGCGTTGCAGGTAACCACCCAATACTTCGGCATCGCCAAACTTGTAACGCGCACCGAAAGTCAGATGTGTATCGGTATCATTTTCTGCAGCAATACTGCTGCCATTTTTCTTGTCATAGACGACAGCCATACGCAAATCGCCGCCGTTGTATTGCACGCCGCCGCCCATTTGGCGACCAACTTTGCTGTGGCCGGCGACTTCGCCAGCTGCAGGTACTGCTGCTCCGGCTTTAACGGTATCAAAGCCTGTGCTGTAGTAAGTGGAAACGTCGAATGCACCGAATTTACCGATGTATTTGACCGAGTTATCCATGCGATCCGAGAAGGAAGCGTCATGTACTTTGGACGACCAGGTTGCGTTATCCATGGTGTTGTACTTGCTCATCCATTCCAGCATCAGGCTGTTTTGGCGACCCAGCAACAAGCTACCCCATGAACCTTGCAAGCCGACGTAAGCCTGGCGTCCAAACGCGCGATTGCTTTGCAGGTAAGCACCGGTGTCATAAGCGACGCCGCTTTCCAGCACAAATACCGCTTTCAAACCACCGCCCAGCTCTTCCGTACCACGGAAACCAATGCGTGAACCCGACAGATTGCCGGAGCTGATACGCGACACATTGGAGTTACCCGCTGTAGATGCGTTATTGATGACTTCCAGACCAGCATCTGCGATACCGTAAATAGTTACATTGCTCTGTGCCGATGCGTTACCAGCCAACAACAATGATCCGACAGCGGCGCTGATAACGATGCTGAGTAGCTTAGCCTGCATTGATTTCCCCTGATTTTAAAAAAGAAATCGCCCCGCATATGCGTGGGCGAAGCGATGCGCTGTGATCGCAACTGCGTGCGATTCCATCGTTGAGTAATCCCTGAATTCCTCAATCCGACAGCGAGGTGGAGAATAAAATTGAAATGTTTCATGTTGATGACAAACATCAAAAGTAAACCGGCGCTGTTGCCAGCTTCGTCGTAAAAAATTTTCATACACAAGCACTGACATCGCCGCACTTTTTACTGCGCATAAGCGCAGAAACACTTGCTTACACTTCAGTTGCAATCCTTGTCAGCGCCGATTTTCCGTGCACGTTTATGTAGGGGTAGCTAAGTAGAATCCCCTACTGCTCACCAGACTCCATAAACAACACTTAAGGAAAAATCATGTCGAACTCAATTCGTAAAACTCTCTCCCTGATTGGCGTGGTCGGCATGCTGGCAGCTGTTAGTGCACAGTCATTTGCAGCGACTGAGTTTCAAAAAGATCATCCGCGTCGCGCCGAAGTAAACCATCGCCTGGATAACCAGGACAAACGCATACACCAGGATGTAAAAGAAGGAAAAATGTCCAAGGCAGAAGCGAAAAACCTGCACAAGGAAGACCATCAAATCCGTAAGGAAGAAAAATCAATGGCCAGCCAAAATGGCGGCCACATCACCAAGCTGGAACAAAAAACCCTGAACCAGCAGGAAAATGGTGTGAGCAAGCAGATCGGCAAATAATCGTCTATCGTGAGTAGATAATGAAAAGGCCTGTATGGGCCTTTTCATTTTGATAGCTGGCAGCAATGGCAGATATTCCATCGCAGCAAGGGATGCCAGACTTGCAAGCCTGCCCACTGCATTTTGCCCGGAGGCATGAACGTGCACTTCCCTATCCGTCACACCTTGCGTAGCGTCATCCTCCTGCTGATGTCAGTTTGCGCGTTGCAAACGCAAGCAGCAACTGTGGCCCAGGATCAGCAAGCATTGCTGGTATTGAATCGTCTCGGCTACGGCCCGAAACCGGGCGACCTCGAACGTGTGAAGCAGATCGGCCTAGACAACTATATAGAACAGCAGCTCCATCCCGAGAACATTCCGCTGCCGCCCGCACTCAGCAATCGACTCGCGGCGCTGGACACCATCAATCAGCCGACTGGCGCAGTCCTCGCAGAGTTCCTCTCGCTACGCAAGGAAGCGCAACAGAACGAAGAAGGAGCCAAACAGCAGCAACGCCAATTCGTCACGCGCCTGACTGATCAAACCGCCGAAGCCAGGCTGGCACGCGCCATCGATAGTCCGCGCCAGCTGGAAGAGGTGATGGTCGACTTTTGGTACAACCATTTCAATGTCTTTTCCGGCAAAGGCATAGACAAGGCGCTGGTCGCCAGCTACGAGCGTGATGCGATCCGCCCGTATGTGCTGGGTTCTTTCCGCGATTTGCTGGGCGCAACGGCCAGGCATCCGGCCATGTTGTTCTATCTGGATAACTGGTTATCGACTGCGGACAACGCGGCCGCACGCAGCAAGAATCCGGGACCAGGCAAACCCATCGGCCTGAATGAAAATTACGCGCGTGAACTGATGGAGTTGCATACGCTGGGCGTCGACGGCGGCTATAGTCAGGCTGACGTGACCGAACTGGCACGCATCTTCACCGGATGGACCTTCAATCAACGCGAGCTGGCAAGCCGCGATCGCGGCTTTTACTTCGATCCGAAGAAGCATGACAATGGTGAAAAACAATGGTTAGGGCGCAATATCGCAGCGCAAGGGCAAGCCGAAGGTGAAATCGCACTCGATATCCTCGCCATGCATCCGGCGACAGCGCGCCATCTCAGCTATCAGCTGGCGCAATACTTTGTACAGGACCAACCGCCCGCAGCATTGGTAGAGCGACTGTCACGGCGCTATCTGGAAACCGGTGGCAATATCCGTGAAGTATTACGTACGCTATTCAATAGCCGTGAATTCATCGCGCAAGCCGGGACCGGCAGCAAGTTCAAGACACCCTATCAATTCATCGTCTCGGCCGCACGCGCCGGTGAAGTACAGTTCACGAATGTGCGTCCCTTCATGAATGCGTTGAATCAACTGGGCATGCCGCTATATGGTTGCCAGACGCCTGACGGTTATAAAAACACCCAGGGTGCGTGGCTCAATCCGGATGCACTGACACGCCGGATTACATTTGCCAATGCACTGGCTTCCGGTCGCCTGCCGCTGAACAAAACTGATGACAACGCGATGGATGGTGCGCGCATGCCAGCTACGCCGACGGTACTGGATACCGGCGCGCTGCTGCACACGCTGGGCCCGGCGATTTCGGCAACGACCCGCAGCACGATAGAGAACAGTCCGGCCGGACTACGCAGTGCAATGGTGCTCGGCAGCCCTGATTTCATGCAGCAGTAATTCCCCAGATTAAAGACGAGGCCAGCTATGCAACGCAGGAACTTCTTACAAATGATGGCCGCTGCCGGGCTCTTGATTCCGGTTGGCAGCTCGGCCTGGGCCGCTGTCGGCAATACCCAGGAAGTCAACAAGCGCAAACTCATCGTGGTCATGTTGCGCGGTGCGGTCGATGGTTTGAATGTGGTCGCACCTTACGGTGATCCTGAATACGCCCGCTTGCGTCCGACCATAGGACTGGCTGCACCGGGCCAAGAAAATGGCGTACTTGACCTCGACGGTTACTTTGGCCTGCATCCGGCACTCGCGCCCTTGCAAACCTTATGGGAGGAAAAGAAGCTGGCTTTCGTCCATGCCAGCGGCTCGCCCGATCCGACCCGCTCCCATTTCGATGCGCAAGATTATATGGAGTCCGGCACACCCGGCAAAAAATCGACGCAGGATGGCTGGCTCAATCGCATGCTGACCGTACTGCCCGGCCCGGTCTCACCGACCCGCGCCATTAGCATAGGACCGGTAATGCCACGCATCCTGGCCGGTCGCGCGTCAGCTACCAACCTGCCGGCAGGCGATGTCGGCAGCAAGGCCAACCTGCTGGACAAACCACAAGTCGGCAACGCCTTCGACCAGCTTTACCAAAACAATGAAAAGTTCGGCCGTACCTATCAGGATGCCAAGGATGCGCACAAGGAAGTCATGAGTGCGTCGCTGGAAAATGAAATGCAAATGGCCAACAATGGCGCACCTCTGCCGAATGGCTTTCCAAAGGATGCGGCACGCCTGGCCAAACTGATGCGCAGCGATATCAATATCCAACTGGCCTTTGTCGCGCTCGGCGGCTGGGACACGCATGCAAACCAGGGCAATGGCAGCGGACAGTTGGCGAATCGCCTGGCCCCTTTGGGACAAGGACTCGCAACCCTGGCGCAACAGTTAGGTCCGGTGTTCCAGGACACCAGCATCGTCGTCATGTCGGAGTTTGGCCGCACCGCCAGACAAAACGGCAATGGCGGTACCGATCACGGACACGGGAATGTGATGTGGTTGCTCGGCGGTGATATAGCCGGTGGCAAGGTGTACGGCGACTGGCAGGGATTGTCCGGCAAGAGCTTGCATGAAGGCCGCGACCTGCAAGTCACGACCGACTTCCGCGCGGTGCTGGCACAGATCGCGGAACGTCACCTCTACCTGAATGACAAACAGCTGGGGCAATTATTCCCTGCGGGCCCTTCGTTCGGCAGCAATATCAACTTCATGCGTGCCTGAGTCATGCACAAACAAAAAAGCCGGCGTCAGCCGGCTTTTTATTTTTTGGATTCTTGCTTAATCAAAGTATCGCAGATGCGCCCGGATGCGGGATATCCGTCATCGATCTTCTTTCCAGCACGCGCAAATCGGTATCCAGTTTATAAACCAGCGGCACACTGTTCGGTACATCGAAGCGTGCGACTTCTTCGTCCGGCATATCTTCCAGCAACTTCACCAGCGCACGCTGGCTATTGCCATGCGAAGAAATAATCACATCCTTGCCCTGCTTGAGTACCGGCGCTATCGTCTCATCCCACATCACCCTGACGCGCTCTACCGTATCTTGCAAGGACTCGCCCAAGGGCAAAATTTCGCGTGGCACGCCCTTGTAGCGCGCTTCCTGTTGCGGGGCACGCGCATCATTCATATCCATTAACGGCGGACGGGCATCGAAACCACGACGCCATGCCCAGACCTGCTCTTCGCCGAAGCGTTCGATCATTTCCGCGCGACTATGGCCGGTCAGTGCGCCATAGTGTCGTTCGTTCAGGCGCCAATGGCTGATGATGGGTGTAAACATTGCATCCATCTCGTCCAGGATCAACCATTGCGAGCGGATGGTGCGTTTCAGCATGGAGGTAATCGCGAGGTCGAAGCGGAAACCTGCCTTGGCCAGCGCGCGCCCGGCGCAGCGGGCCTGCTCTATGCCATTTGCGGTCAGGTCAATATCTGCCCAGCCGGTAAAGCGGTTTTCCCTGTTCCACTGTGACTCGCCGTGGCGAACAATCACCAGATTACCCATTACTTTTCTCATATTGAAGCAACAAAGCATGAAGATTAACTGAGATTCGCCAAGGCCGGAGCATCCGGTGCATTTTTCATTCGGGCAAAAAACAGGGAGAATACTTGCATAGCGTTGCCGGTAACACGTAAAAAGCCATAAAAATGGCCTTTTAGAAAGCAAACACCTGCTTTCTTGGCGAAAATAGACGGAATTTTTCAGGGCAACGAGAGTCAATCAACAGCGCATCGCCCGATACGCGCTCATTTTGGAGAATTTAGTTTATGCAATTCAGCTCCCGCATCCTGTTGTCGGCACTCGCGCTGGCAACGATAGCCGGTTGCGCAGGGCCCAAGCCTGTTGCCTATCAAACGGAAAAATTCGATTCGACCGAAATCTATGCGCGCCGCTTCACGGTATCGTCCGATGTCGCGTGCGAAGCGGTGCGTCGCACCCTATTGAGCCAGGGCTATGTGATCAGCGCCTCGACCTCAACGCAAATCGATGCGCGCAAAAGCTTCCAGCCGGAGAATGATGTCCACGTACAGATCGCTTTCCGCGTGGTGTGCACCACCGATAATGCCGACGGCAACCTGACGTCGGTATTTGCAAATGCGCTGGAAGACCGCTATGCCTTGAAGAAGATCAATAACTCGGCCAGCGTGGGCGTCGGTGCACTGGGCTCGCTGTCGCTGCCTTTTTCATCCAGCGACGATTCGCTGGTGAAAGTTGCCAGCACCACGATTGCATCAGAAAAGTTCTATTCCCGTTTCTTCCAACTGGTGGAGCGCTACCTGACGAATGAGGCAGCACCCGCACCGGAAGCGCTCGAGATGCCGGACGAACACCTGCGTCCGCCGTTCAAGACACGGGCTGTGCCGATTCCTTCTGCCCCTGAGCAGTAAGCTGCCAGCCACCACCCAGCGCCTTGTACAGGCTTACTGCAGCCTGTAAACGCAGCGTACGCAATTGTGCAGCGGCATCCTGTGCCGCATACAAGGTGCGTTGCGCATCCAATAGGGTCAGCGATGTTTCAGCGCCGGCGCGATAACGCGATTCAGCCAGGTTAAAGGCACGCTGCGCCTGGCGCAGTTCTTCTTCTTGCGCGATACGCTGCGCATCTATCCCCGCTACTGCATTCAATGCGGTTTCCACATCGCCAAATGCGGCAACGATGGCGCGCCGGTAATTCGCCAGCAGCTCTTCCCTTTGCGCCAGCGCCAAATCACGTCCGGCTGCCAGGCGTCCGGCATTGAAGATGGGCGCAGCCAGGCCGGCGGCCAGGCTATAAACCGGATTGTCGAACACGCTGCTGACACGATTGCTGCCCGCGGTGATATCGCCACCGAGGGAAATACGCGGCAACATTGCCGCCCGTGCGGCGATGATATTTGCATCGGCACCGCTCAATTGCGCTTCGGCCCGCGCAATATCCGGACGCCGTATCAACAAATCAGCCGGCAAGCCGGCGGCGATCGTCGGTGCCTGCAATTTGCCCAGATTGGTACCGGCGATCGTCAACAGGGATGGATTGCGCCCCAACAGTACCGCCAGTGTGCTCAGGCTGTCTTCGGCCTGCTGCCGGATCGCGGCGCGGGTACGCATCTGCGCCGCCAACACACCACGCTGCTGCGCCAGTTCAAGCGGATTGGCCGCGCCGGCGCGCGCACGTGATTCGATCACGTCAAGCAAGCGCTGCGCACTTGCCACGCTGAGATCTGCAATCGCTACACGCTCACGCAAACCCACCGTCTGCAACCAGGCCGATGCAACACCGGCGCTTATCGTCAGCTGTACGGTATCGCGATCAAACTCGGCCGCACGCAAACCGGCAAGCGCGCTATCACGCGCGGCACGATTACGGCCCCAAAAATCCAGTTCATAAGTAGCCGTCAGCCCCGCCTGGTACACGGTGCCAGGCGCGGTGCCATTGCCATCGCCGCCAAGGCGGCCATTGCGGGTCGCGCCAAAGTTGCCGTTCAATTCTGGCAGCAAAGCCGCGCCGGCGATGGTGGCAGTCGCTTGTGCCTGCGTCACGCGTGCGACTGCGGCGGCGATGTCATAACTTTGTATTTGCGCTGCTTCCAGCAAATTGTCCAGTTCGCTGCTGCCAAAACTGCGCCACCAATCGCGCGTCACGGACGATGCCATAAGCGATGCATCAACCGTACCTTGCGACTGGCGCCACTGCGACGCCACTTCCGGAGCCAATGTCTGTTGCGTGGTTTGTGTCGCACAAGCGGCGAGCAACAAGGCAGCAGAAAATCCAGTCAATATCTTTATCATTATCTTTGTCCGCTCATTCCGAAGCCAAAGCGATCACCGGATCCAGCCCGGCCGCCTTCTTCGCCGGCATATAGCCGAAAATCAAACCGGTCGCGACGGCGCAGGCAAACGCACCTATGATCGCCGACAGCGAGAAAATTACCGCCACATTCCAGAACAGCAGCGCCGCGCCTATCGTCAGGCCGGAGACGACACCAATTACGCCGCCGACCACCGACACCAGCACGGCTTCCGTCAGGAACTGTCGCAGGATGTCCCGCTCACGTGCACCGGTCGCCATGCGGATACCGATTTCACGTGTGCGTTCCCGCACCGTCATCAGCATCACATTCATCACGCCGATACCGCCGACCACCAGCGACACCGCGGCAATCAAACCCAGCATCATCTTCATCGCATTGCTGGTTTGGGCTGCCGCCTGTAATTTGGCTGCGGCATTACCGATGCGGAAGTCATCGCGTCCGCGCCGCTCTATCAATAATTTCCTCATTGCGGCTTCGGCTTCCTGTACCTGGTCTTCCGATGCCGCTTCCACCACCGTGTAGTCCGGTTCAGCGCGCGCATCATAGACCCGCATGCGTCCCGAGTTGTACGGGATGAAGACCATCTCATCGTAATCCTGCGAACCCGAGTCCGCACCACGTTCCGCCATCACACCTATGACTTCAAACGGTGCATCGACGATCAGGATTTGCTTGCCTATCGGATCACTGCCATCCGGGAAAAAGTTTTTCCAGGCTTTATGCCCGATCACCACGACCGGCGCCAGGTCGCGATCTTCGGCCGGCGTAAAGAAGCGTCCCTTGCCGACGCGCCAGCGATGCACCAGCGGCATCACATAAGCACTGGCGAAGGCATAGACCTGGCGATCCACATTGCCATAACGTACCGTCACCGGATCACCGATGATGGGCATGACATGACCGATCTGCGGCAAGGCAGCTACCGCATCGAGGTCTTCTATCGTCAAGCGTCCCGGTGGTCCGCCATTCGACGGATGACCACTGCCGAGATACATAATGGTGGTACCGAGCGAACCCATCTCATCGATAACGCGTTGCTTGGCACCCTCACCCACGGCCAGCATCACGATTACCGAAGCGACACCGATCACGATGCCGAGCAGGGTCAGGCCGGTACGCGTGCGGTTCATGCGCATGCCACGCCAGGCGGTGCGCGCCGCTTCCCGCAAATCATCCCAGAAGGAAGCACCGGCATCACGGCCGGCCTGCGTCATATCGGGTGCAGGCAAAGCCTGCTTCACCACCGACACACCGGAATCACCGACGATTTCGCCATCGCGAATTTCAATGACACGACGCGCCTGGTCAGCAACATCACGGTCATGGGTAATCAAAATAATGGTGTGGCCGGCATCCGCCAATTCATTCAGCAAGGCCATGACTTCGGCACCACTCTTGCTGTCCAGTGCACCGGTCGGTTCATCGGCGAGGATGATACGACCGCCATTCATCAGCGCACGTGCAATCGAAACACGTTGTTGCTGGCCACCGGAGAGTTGGCTTGGACGGTTATCCAGCTTGTCGCTCAGACCCAGGCGCGTCAGCAAAGCAGACGCGCGCGCGGCACGATCCGCTTCCGACATGCCTGCATAAATGGCCGGCACCTCGACGTTTTCGCGGGCGGATTCGGTTGCAATCAGGTGATAACCCTGGAATACGAAACCGAAGGCTTCGCGCCGCAACCACGCCAGCTCATCGCTATCCAGCGTCGCCACATCGCGTCCGCTAAACAGATAGCTGCCGGAACTCGGCCGGTCCAGGCAACCGAGCAAATGCATCAGCGTCGATTTACCGGAACCCGAAGCGCCGACTATCGCGACGAACTCTCCCGCATGGATCTTCAGCGATAAACCATGCAGCACTTCCACCGCAGGTACATCACCATTGCCCCCGTATTGCTTGCGTATCTCGCGCAGTTCAATCAGTGGCGCCGCTGTTACCACTGAAACCTCCGTGTCTTGCTCTGCGCCACGACTTCACCGGTAATCAGTTTTTCGCCTTCTTTCAAACCGTCGACTACCTGGACCGCCAACCTGTCGCTTACGCCTGCACGCACTTCACGTGTCTGCGGCTTGTCGTCACTGCCGAGGATACGGGCGGTATATACCTGCGGCTTTTGTTCCACCGGCTGCAAGGCACTCAAAGGCGCCACCAGCACATCACGTGCCGATGCAGTGATGAAGGAAACCTGCGCCGTCATTTGCGGCAATAGTTCGGCATCCTTGTTGTCCACATCAAACAAGACTGTGTATTGCACTACTTTGCTGACCGGCGTCTGGTTTGGATTCGACTGTGTTGCGGCAGCGACCGGCGGTGCCGGCAAGACCTGGCGCACTTCCCCGGTCCAGCGACGACGGTCACCTGCCAGTGTTGTGAAGTAAGCAGCCTGTCCGGCCTTGACCCGACGGATATCAGCTTCGGAAACCGTGGTCCACACTGTCATCGCCGACAGATCGGCGATGCGCATCAGGGTCGGCGTCTGGTAGGTCGCATTCAGCGTCTGCCCTTCTTTCGCATCGATACCGATCACGGTGCCGCCCATAGGCGCATAAATCCGTGTGTAACCGAGGCGCGCTTCATCCGCCTTCAGGCTGGATTGCGTTTGCACAATACGCGCCTGGGTCTGTGCGATGCGGGCGACGGCTGCAGCGAGGTTTGCTTCCGCCGTCTGCACGTCTTCCAGACGGGTAGCTTCATCCTTGTGCATCTGTTGTTGACGGTCGTGTTGTTGTGAACTCAGGCGATGCTGCGCCCTTTGTTCCGCCAGTTGCGCCTGCAATTCATTTTGCTGAGCGCGACCGGCGTCTACCGTCGCCTGCAACACGCTGGCATCAATCTCCGCCAGCAACTGGCCTTTCTTGACCACGGCACCCGGCTGCACATGCAGCTTCAGGACCTGGCCGGATACCTGCGCGCCGACTTCCACCGAACTCATCGGTTGCAAGGTGCCGATCGCGGTCACCGTAGCTTCTATACTGCCGCGTGCCACCGGTGTTACTTCAAACTGTGCATCACTACGATTACCGGACCACAAGCCGATTGCCGCCAATGCAGCTACCAGGACGAGCAGCCCTACTGTTTTTTGCTTGCGGGTGAAGCTCTTGCGCGTATTCATTATTTCTTGACCTCAAATGTCAACGTTGCGGTATGGCGCACGTCATCATATTTTTTTCCGTCCAGCGTGACGGAACCATTCACGCGTGCACTTACCTCCAACAGATAACGTGCGGGAAACGGCGTCGTCAGCGTGACCGTGCCGTCCTTGGCCGGTTTCAATACGCGACGCCAGCCTTCCGATGTTTCGACATTGACCTGCGAAGCGGCCACGGTATTGCCTTTCCATACCAGCTTGAAAGTATTGCCATTGGCTTCGGTCGGCACCAATTCCAAATCATTGACGGCCTTGGTTTCACTGCGGCCGTTCTTGGCTTGGAAGTAGTTCAGCACGCCTTTATCGCTGCTGCGTGTCGCCGCCAGGCGCAAGTCACCACTGGCAGGCGCGGCGATGTTCAGGCGCTCCGCCTCCACCGACAAAGGAAGATCCTTGCCATCCGCCATAAAGGCACGTGCGCCGGTAATTGTGCCTGGTGCACCCTTTGCCGCTTCGAACTCGCCGACATACGCATGTGCAGCACCGGTGGTATCACGCTCCAGCCAGACATAATCGGCATGCGCGGCAGCACTGGTGAGGAAAAGGCTGGTGGCCAGCAAGGCGAAAGGAGAAAAGGAAATGCGCATAAAACCTCGTGTATAAATTCTTTCCGAATATCGTCGGAGAAAATGCCGTGAGCCAGCCCACGGCATGGGTGATCATTATTCAGGCGGGTAAACTGCCCGTACTACACGTGCGTTATCGGATACTGATAACGCACGTTGACATCCAATGACGCTTACTTGGCGACGAAACTCAGGGTCGTGGTGTACGACACTTTTTGCACTTTATCGCCGGCGACTTCGAGGTCGCCCTTCAGTTCATGGCCGCTCATCAGGATGTAACGACCCTTGCCTTGGACCGGCACCTTGATACGACCCTCTTTATCGGTGGTGAAAGCCTTGACCCATTTGTCCGGATTGATGACGCTGACTTTTTTGCCTGCGACCGGTTCACCCTTGAAGGTCAGCGTAAATACGTCACCGTTTGCCTTCACAGGCACGAGTTCGAAATCCAGCGCTGCTGCGGTTTCGGTACGGCCGGCACGTGAATTGAATACAGCCGCCTGCATTTGGCCATCCTTGTTTTTCCATGGCTTCCAGACCTGGTCGGCGATCAGGCGCACATCGCCGTTACCGGTTACCGCTGCTTCCAGATAATCATTGGTAGTTGTGAGTTTGGCCGGCTGCTTGCTGTCCTTGCCGAATACCTGGGTAGTCGCGGCCAGTTTGGCAACGTCATCACCGTGGTCGCGCTCGCCATCAACGTCGCCTACATACACCTTGGCCGGACCCGCACCGTCGCGCTCGACCCATACCTGGTGGGCGCTGGCCGCGATGGCAAACGACGACAACAGTACGGTGGCGAGTGTTTTCTTGATCATGTGTATCTCCTTTAGTTAAATAAAATGGAACAACCCTGTAAATACCTGAACCCCTATTTCGGTCCCGAAAGTGGCTATTTTTCCTATCTCACACGCCAATGCGCAGCGCGGCCTGCTGCCAAAACCAGCAGCAAACCGGGTAGTCCAAGCATGAAAAACCTGAAAAACGCATGCAAACTTGCATCAAAAAACTGTCTTTCGGGACGGGAAAAGCATCGCCCTTACTTACTATGACCAACGAGATTGAAAAAAGGGCCACCCGGAATGCACTCCGGCACTCCGGGTGGCGCCTGCCACATCCTGCAAAAGCACCAATAACCTAGAAACGCATATCCAATCCGACCCGCATATTGCGCGGTGCGCCGTAGTAGGAGTTACCGGTAGCGGTGTAATACGATTTATCGAAAGCGTTATAAAGATTGGCTGTCAGCGTCATTTGTTTGGAAATTTCATAGCGCGCCATCAAATCGACGACCGAATATGCTGCTTGTGTGAAACGTACTTTGGCCGGTCCCTGGTTATCGCTATAAATCTCACTCTGCCAGCGCACACCGCCACCGACCGTCAAACCATCGCCAAAGCCCGCCAGGCGATAGGTCGTAAAGACCTTAAAGGTGTTTTGCGGGATATTGGTATTCAGCCGCAACTTGTTGCGGTCCACGGTAATGCCACGCGAGAAACCGATAGAGCCCTGCCAGTTACGCGCCAACTCCCCGCTCAGTTCCGCTTCGAAGCCGCGTGTCGATGTACCGGAAACCGCGCGATATGCCTGCGAACCATCCGGTGCAAAGACATTGGGAATGGAAACGGCGAGATTGTCTTGCTCGATTTTGTACAAGGCCATACCAAGATTCAGGCGCTTATCGAAAAATTCAGCCTTGGCGCCAATCTCGTAACTTTTTCCCAGCAAAGGATCGATATAGTCGCCACTCGCGGTCTTGTTATTTTGCGGTTTGAAGATATCGGTATAACTGGCGTATCCGGACCAGTTTTTATTGAAGTCATAAACCAGCCCTGCGTAGGGCGTCACCTTGCCGTTCTCGTAACGGGCATCCTTCACGGACGACTGGAGACGCTCCCAGCTCGTAATGCGCGAACCCAGGATCAGAGAAAGCGCATCAGTCGGTTTGAAGCGCACCGTTGAATATGCACTGCTTACATTTTCTTCATCCGTGTAACTTCCTTGTATCTGCTTATTGGGATTTAAAGGCGTGTTGCCATCCCATGTGTAAATATTCGGGATGGATAACAAAGTCCAGCTGCCATAGGTCGGTGCATTTACCTGGGTGCGTGCCACTGTCGCTCCTACAACCAAATCATGTTTGCGTCCCAGCAAATTGAATGGGCCGCTTGCATAGAGATCCAGGCTGTTTTGCGTAGGGTTTCCAACCCAGCGACTTGCATACAGGATAGTACCGGCACCACTTGCGCGATCTGGATTACCACCAGTCGCATAACCCAATAGTTCATCGTAATTGCTCTTGCCCTGGCTCAGGGTCGCCTTGGCCATCCATTCATTGTCGAATTGATGCTCAATGGACGCGAAGATGGATTGATTGTGTCGTTTGGAATAAGCCCATTCCGCCGCGGCAGAATCCGAGCGTGCCCAGATGGCGCGTGAGCCATCTGAAAAATACGCAGGTCGCGCACCACGCGAATGGCCGGTCGCATCATGGTTTTGCAAGGACGCGCCGAATGTCGCCAACGTCGCCGGCCCGAGATCCGCTTCTACAATCCCGTACAGGATTTCCTTCTTTTCGTGCAGGCGGTCTATGTAGGAATCGTTTTCCTGATAGGCAGCCACAACCCGGCCGCGCAAAGTACCGGCTTCATTCAGCGGTGCGGAAAGATCCGCTTCGGCACGGTAGTAATTCCACGAACCCGCTTCGACTTTTGCGGAAGCCTGGAATTGGGCTGTCGGCCGCTTGCGCATCAGGTTGATGGTTGCACTCGGCGAACCGACCCCGTTCATCAGGCCGGTCGCACCGCGCACCACTTCAACCCGGTCATAGATGGCCATATCGTTGGTTTGAAACAGCGAGTTGTAGCCGGAAAAAACCTGGCCCACGCCATCGACCTGATAGTTTTCCACCACGAAACCACGCGAATAGATCGGGCTGGAATCCGAACCGCCATTACCTGTTTGCGCAATCACCAGGCCGGGAGTTTGTGTCACCACGTCGGACAACTGCGACAAGCCCTGGTCATCCATACGCTGGCGTGTAATGACGCTGACCGACTGCGGGGTTTCACGGATGGATAGATTCAGGCGCGTCGCCGTGCTGGCAGAGCCGGTGGTGTATGAACCAGTACCTTCGGTGGTGGCACTTTGCACTGCCGTTACCTGCACCTCCGGCAAGGTCGAGCTTTCACGCGGTGCCGCCGCGCCGGTCGGGGTTTTGCCCAGGGTATAAGTGCCATCCGCCCGTTGCACCAGTTCCAGCCCGCTACCCGTCAACAATTTGCTGATCGCGTCGCGTACAGCGTAGGTACCGGACAATGCCGGGCTGACCAGACCTTCCGTCAAAGCCGGATCAAACGACAAGGCAATACCGGCCTGCGCGGAAAAAGTGGATAAGGTACGACCAAGCGGGCCGGACGCAATGTTGTAATGGCGTGCAGCCACCGCATCCAGCGTATTGGCGGCAGCATTGCTTACAGGAATGAGGGTAGAAGCACTAAGGAGAGCCATACTTATTAAAGCAACCCGGACAGCGTGATTCAAACGGCGCTCAACCAAGCGCGGACTTGCGGCAGACATGAAATTGGATTCCTTTTCAACGAGGGAGAATGTGTTCTTCACTCTCTCTGCCAGTTGAAACGAAAAAAAGTATCATCGCCCTGCAAAAAAATGATCCCGACTCAGCGCGCAAGCAGTGTGATCCAACGTCCGCGCATGCGCGTCACCGCATCGACCGGATAGGTGGACACCAGCATGGCCAGCTCCTGGTCGGTGTCACCGACCGGATAGGCGCCGGAAACGCGTACATCGGCCACCGCCGGATCAACATGCACAATGCCGCTGCGATAACGACTCAGTTCGGCGGCGAAATCCGCCAGCCGCATTTTGTCGGCGACCAGCATGCCTTGCGTCCATGCAAGCACTGCATCGTCGGCATCCGTGACACCGGCGACAGCCTTGTCCGTGAATGACGCTTGCTGTCCGGCCCGCAGTACTTGCTGCGCTCCGGTGCCGGCACGATCCGGCGTGATGCGCACCGCTCCTTCCAGCACGGCCAGGTGCGTCGTGTCGCCATCCAGGCGCACACTAAAACGGGTACCGAGGGCTTCCATTTGCCCCTGTAGCGTATTGACACTAAAAGGCCGATACACTGCCGCAGCCTCATGCGCTGTCTGCACCAGGATTTCACCACTACGCAGGCGGACATTGCGCTGTGTTGCCGTGAAGCGCACATCGACGGCGGTGGCGGTGTTCAAGGTCAGCTCGGTGTTATCAGCCAGGTGCATGACACGTCGCTCGCCGACGGCGGTACTGTAATCAGCCATCCAGTCCTGCGCCTGCAATACGCTCCAGATACCCCAGCTTGCCGGTGCCAGCGCCAGGATCGCCGCCAGCTTGGTAAGCGCTGCGCGCCGCCCGGCATCCGGCGTACGATTCAATGTCGGCATCGCCAATGAAGGCGGCAAGCCGCCCAATTTATTTAACAGCAATTGCGCGCGCGCCCACGCACGCGCATGTTCCGGACTGCTCTGGCTCCAGCGCTCGCATGCACGGTGGTCTTCCACCCGCGCACCTGCGCTGAGTTGCATCAGCCATTCCGCCGCTTCATCGAGGATGCGTGGATCTATCGCATCCGGCTTACGCAGCCTTTGCATACCGTGCGCTTCAGCCATGGAATTCCAGACAGTGCAGGAAAGCCTGCTTCATGTAACGCTTCACGGTAATGACGGAAATTTCCATCAGCACCGCGATTTCTTCGTATTTCATGCCTTCAATCTGCGATAGCAGGAAGACACGTTTGACCTTGGGCTGCAAGGCATCAAGCATCGCGTCGATTTCATACAGGGTTTCGAGGATGATGTAACGCTGTTCGGCGGAAGGCGCTTGCGGCTCCGGCAACAATGCCAGCGCCTCCAGATAGGCGCGTTCCAGGGCCTGCCGCTGATACCAGTTAATCACCAGGCCTTTGGCTACGGTCGTCAGGTAAGCGCGCGGCTCTTTTATTCCCGCGAGATCGCGCGTGCCGAGGATACGGGTAAAGGTATCTTGCGCCAGATCTGCAGCATCAAATGCATTACCCAGTTTTTTGCATAGCCATCCCTGCAACCATCCGTGATGGTCGCCGTATAGCGTCGCAACGTCCTGATGCAATGTATGTTCTGGCGTAGACATGAGCTTCCCTTATCCTGCGGCGGCTGTTGCCACCAAATGCAGATAAGAATCATTCTCAATTGTATATGCCTGAAATGCCGGATGTAAACAAGGAATGCAAATGAATCTGGCCTGTCGTCGATATACGACAGGCTGATGCGGCTTTATTCCTCGCTGTTTTCAGCCTGTAACCTGCGCCATAAGGTCGTACGGCTGATGCCCAGGTAATGCGCCGCCGCTTCGCGATTACCGTGATACCGCTGCAATACTTGCTGCAGGGTTTCTGCTTCTGCCGGCGGCGCATGCGAGGCCGGCGCATCGGGGGTCGTGACACCACTTAACTCCGGTGCAATGCTTTTCAGGAAGGCCGGCGTCAATGCCTGCAGTGGTGCCGCCGCCAGAAACAAGGCGAGACGCTCCATCAGGTTACGCAACTCGCGCACATTGCCCGGCCAGCGATAAGCCCGCAGCAAAGGCAGGCAGGTCAGCAACTCTGCCTGTAAATTGGCTGGCGGCCGGACATCAAGCGCAGCCAATGCATTTTTCAAATACCATTCGGCCAGCGCGGCCACATCTTCCTGGCGTTCGCGCAAGGGCGGCAAACTCAGGCGCAATACGCTCAGGCGGTAAAACAGATCCGCACGGAAGCGTCCTTCCCGCACGCGCGCATCCAGGTCGCAATGGGTCGCACTGATGATGCGCACGCTGACCGGTATTGGCCGGGTGCCGCCGACACGCACCACTTCGCGCTCTTCCAGCACGCGCAGCAAGCGCGTTTGCAAGGACAAGGGCATCTCGCCGATTTCATCGAGGAATAAAGTACCGCGATGGGCGGCTTCGAACAGGCCGGCACGTCCGCCACGCCGTGAGCCGGTAAATGCGCCCTCTTCATAGCCGAACAATTCGGATTCCAACAAGGACTCGGCCAATGCGCCGCAATTGACGGCGACGAAGGGATGCCCGGCCTGCGTCTTGCCCTGCATCAGCGGATGGGCGCGATGCATCGCTTGCGCCACCAACTCCTTGCCGGTACCGGTTTCACCCTGGATCAATACCGTGGCAGCCGACTTCGCAAACAACGTGATCGATTGCCGCACACTTTCCATCGCCGCCGACTCGCCGCGTAAATCCTTGATGTGATGCCTGGCGCGCAAGGTATCGGCAACCGGGAAGCTACGCCCGCGGGTCGCTTCCAGTTGCGTCAGGCGCGCGAGTTCCAGCGCATCTTCGAATGCCTGCCGTATCGACGCGGATGAATAAACGAAGACACCGGTCAACCCCGCCTCTTCCGCCAGATCGGTAATCAGTCCGGCACCGACGATGGCCTTGATGCCGGCGGTTTTCAATTCATTGATTTGCGCCCGCGCATCTTCTTCCGTGACATAAGTGCGCTGCGCAATATTGAGGCCGAAGGTAGTCTGGAACTCGGCCAGTGCCGGCATGGTTTCCTGATAGGTGACCAGGCCGATGTCCGGTGTGATCTTGCGCGCCCGCGCCAATGCCTGCATCACATCAAAGCCGCTGGCCTTGGCAATGATGACTGGCACCGATAAACGGCTTTTCAGATAGGCACCGTTCGAACCGGCGGCAATCACGGCATCGCAACGCTCGGTCGCCAGGCGTTCGCGGATGTGACGCACCGCATCTTCAAAGCCCAGGTGTATCGGCTCGATATCGGCCTGCTCATCGAATTCCAGCGTGATATCACGGAACAATTCGAATAAACGCGAAATCGAGACGGTCCAGATGACCGGCTTGTCGGCGTTGTCGCGGAACGGAGAGGATGGACGTTTCATGTTTCACCAGAACGTTTCAAACGTTCCAAATGTAACACGGCTTTGGGCTGGTGCCGGGATTCCTGAATGCGCTGTGTTACACACCCGAAATTCCCAAACACTTGATTTTTAAAGTATTTAAGTCAAACCTGCTCCATCGCCGGGCTTGTCGTGACGCGCAGATCCCGCCTTGGCACGCGCATTGCCATTATGGAGAACAGGCACCTCCATGAAACACCTTGGCTAAGGGATATTCGATGAGCAGTCAGTCTAAGAGCAGCAAGCAAGTGTTGCGTGACAAGGTGTATGCCCGCCGCGGCCTGCTGGTTCCGGGTGCCTTCAATGCACTGTCCGCCCGCGTGATTGCCGACCTCGGGTTCGAGGCACTCTATATCACCGGTGCCGGCGTGACCAATATGTACTTCGGCATGCCGGACCAGGGTTTCATCGGCTTGAATGAACTGGCCGACCACACCGCACGCATCCGCGATGCCGTCGACATCCCCATCATCGTCGATGCCGATACCGGCTTCGGTAATGCCCTGAACGTGCGCCACACCATACGCACACTGGAACGCGCCGGTGCCGATGCGGTACAACTGGAAGACCAGGTTTCCCCCAAACGTTGCGGCCATTTCAATGGCAAGGAAGTCATTTCCTGCGCCGAGATGGTCGGCAAGATCCACGCCGCGGTCGATGCCCGCAGCGATGCAGGCATGCTCATCATGGCGCGCACCGATGCGCGCGGCGTGCATGGCTTTGACGATGCGTTGGAACGCGCCGCACGCTATAGCGAAGCCGGTGCCGACATCCTGTTTGTCGAAGCCACCGAAACCGCCGATGAAATCCGTCGCCTGCCGCAAGCCCTCGATAAACCGCAACTGGTGAACCTGGTGATCGGCGGCAAGACACCCATCTTCAGCGCCGATGAACTGGCCGGCCTCGGTTACGGCATCGTGCTGTACGCCAACGCCGCGCTGCAAGGTGCAGTAGCAGGTATGCAAAAAGCGCTGACTGTCTTGCGTGACACACATCGCCTTGATGAAGACCCGCAGCTGGTTAGCCCTTTCAGCGAACGCCAGCGCCTGGTCAATAAACCATTCTTCGATCAACTGGAAAAGAAATACGCCGACAAGTAAATCCGAATACAACAATCCACCAGGAGACAGGTATGAGCGAAGCACAAGCAACCCCGGCAGCAGGTTTCAAACCGAAAAAATCCGTCGCACTCTCGGGCGTCACCGCCGGCAATACGGCACTCTGTACCGTTGGCAAGACCGGCAATGACTTGCACTATCGTGGTTACGACATCCTGGATATTGCTGACAGTTGCGAATTCGAAGAAATCGCGCATTTGCTGGTGCATGGCAAGCTGCCTACCGCCGCCGAACTGAAGGCATACAAGATCAAGCTCAAGGAATTGCGCGGCTTGCCGGCCAATGTCAAAGCTGCGCTGGAATGGTTGCCGGCGGCATCGCATCCGATGGACGTCATGCGTACCGGTGTCTCGGCCCTCGGTTGCGTCATCCCGGAGAAAGACGATCACAATGCGCCTGGCGCACGCGATATCGCCGATCGCCTGATGGCTTCGCTGGGTTCCATCCTGCTCTACTGGTATCACTACAGCCATAACGGAAAACGCATCGAAGTCGAAACCGATGACGACTCGATAGGCGCACACTTCCTGCACCTGCTGCACGGCGAAAAGCCATCCGCGCTGTGGGAAAAAGCGATGCACACTTCGCTGATCCTGTATGCCGAACACGAATTCAATGCATCCACTTTCACCGGTCGCGTGATTGCCGGTACCGGCTCCGATATGTATTCCGCGATCACCGGCGCTATCGGCGCCTTGCGCGGCCCCAAGCATGGCGGCGCCAATGAATTCGCATTTGAAATCCAAAAACGTTATGAAAGCCCGGATGAAGCCGAAGCCGATATCAAGCGTCGCGTGGAAAACAAGGAAGTCGTGATCGGCTTCGGCCATCCGGTCTACACCATCTCGGACCCGCGCAATAAAGTCATCAAGGAAGTCGCGCGCACCTTATCCGAAGAAGCCGGTTCACTGAAGATGTTTGATATCGCCGAGCGACTTGAAACGGTAATGTGGGATATCAAAAAAATGTTCCCCAACCTCGACTGGTTTTCGGCCGTGTCCTATCACATGATGGGTGTGCCAACCGCGATGTTCACGCCGCTGTTCGTGATCGCGCGTACTTCCGGCTGGGCCGCGCACATCATCGAGCAAAGGATAGACAACAAGATCATCCGCCCTTCCGCCCACTATGTCGGTCCGGAAGACCTTGCCTTCGTGCCGCTGGCCAAGCGCAAGTAAAACTTTTCCCTTTTCATTAGCGATTACAGGATTCCCATGTCTGCCCATATTTCAAATGTCCGCCCGAAACACGACAAGGTGCTGGTCGATATCGTCGACTACGTGAGCAAATACAAGATTTCATCGAAGCTCGCTTACGACACCGCGCGCAATTGCCTGATCGATACGCTGGGTTGCGGCCTGGAAGCGCTTGAGTATCCAGCCTGCAAAAAACTGATGGGCCCCATCATCCCCGGCACCATCGTCCCGAATGGCGCCAAGGTCCCCGGCACGCAGTTCCAGCTTGATCCGGTACAGGCCGCTTTCAATATCGGCATGATGATCCGCTGGCTGGATTTCAACGACACCTGGCTGGCAGCGGAATGGGGCCATCCATCCGACAACCTCGGCGGCATCCTCGCCACCGCCGACTGGCTGTCACGTGAAGCCGTCGCTGCCGGCAAGAAACCGTTGGCGATGCGCGAAGTGCTGACCGGCATGATCAAGGCACATGAAATCCAGGGCTGCATCGCGCTGGAAAATTCATTCAACAAAGTCGGCCTCGACCATGTAGTACTGGTCAAGGTCGCATCGACTGCGGTAGTGGCGGAAATGCTGGGCCTGGACCGTGATGAAATCCTGAATGCCGTATCGCTGGCCTGGGTCGATGGTCAATCGCTGCGTACCTATCGCCACGCACCGAACACCGGCTCACGCAAATCCTGGGCAGCCGGTGACGCGACTTCGCGTGCCGTGCGCCTGGCCTTGATCGCCAAGACCGGTGAGATGGGATATCCATCGGTGCTGACTGCCAAGACCTGGGGCTTCTACGATGTACTGTTCAAAGGCCAGCCTTTCAAATTCCAGCGCAAGTACGAATCCTATGTGATGGAAAACGTGCTGTTCAAGATTTCCTTCCCGGCCGAATTCCATTCACAAACCGCAGTCGAGGCAGCCATGACCTTGCACAAGGAACTGGCTCGCGTCGGCAAGAAAGTCGAAGACATCAAGAAAATCACGATACGTACGCATGAAGCCTGCATCCGCATCATCGATAAAAAAGGTCCACTGGATAATCCGGCGGATCGCGATCATTGCATCCAGTACATGGTTGCCGTACCGCTTATCTTCGGTCGCCTGACCGCCGCCGATTATGAAGACGATATCGCCGGCGACAAGCGCATCGATATCCTGCGCGACAAAATCGTTTGTGAAGAAGACACTTCCTTCACCAAGGATTACCACGATCCGAAGAAGCGTTCGATTGCCAATGCGTTGACGGTGGAATTCAAGGATGGCAAGAAACTCAAGGAAATCGTGGTCGAGTATCCGGTCGGTCATGCACGTCGTCGCAAGGAGGGCATCCCGCTGCTGGAAGCCAAGTTCAGGATCAACCTGGCACGGCAGTTCCCACCCAAACAGCAACAAAGAATCCTTGATGTGTCACTGGATCAAAAGAAACTGGAAGCGATGCCGGTCCATGAATACGTGGATATGTATGTGATCTAGCAAGCGTCACCAGCTGTGCCTGCATATCGGCACAGCGACACTATAAATATAGAGATAGCCTGGCCGGAGGAGACTTATGAGTTTCGATGCCGCAGCATACGACGCGTTTTATCGTCAGTCAGTGGATGACCCGCACAGCTTTTGGGCGACGCAGGCCCAGCGTATTGATTGGCACAAGCCATTCAGCAAGACACTGGATTACGACAAGCCGCCTTTCGCCAAATGGTTTATCGGTGGTGAAACCAATCTCTGTTACAACGCGGTGGACCGCCACCTGGCAACGCGGGCCGATCAAGCTGCGCTGGTCGCCATCTCTACCGAGACCGATACGGAAACGACTTATACCTATGCGCAATTGCATGCCGAGGTAAATCGCAGCGCCGCCATGATGCAGGCGCTCGGCGTCGGGCAAGGCGATCGCGTATTGATTTACATGCCGATGGTCGCCGAAGCGGCATTTGCGATGCTGGCTTGTGCCCGCATAGGCGCGATCCATTCGGTAGTGTTCGGCGGCTTTGCGTCGACCAGCCTGGCCACGCGCATCGATGATGCGACACCGGTCCTCATCATCTCGGCCGATGCCGGTTCCCGCGGCTGTCACGTCACACCTTATAAATGCCTGCTGGATGAAGCCATTGCATTGGCGGAACACAAACCGGCCCATGTGCTGATGCTGGATCGCGGCCTGGCACCGATGAAAACGGTCGAAGGACGCGACGTCGATTACGCGACCTTGCGCAGCCAGCATATGGATGCCACGGTACCGGTCACATGGCTGGAATCGAATGCACCGTCCTACATCCTCTACACCTCCGGCACCACCGGCAAACCGAAAGGTGTATTGCGCGATGTCGGCGGCTACGCAGTGGCATTGGCAACTTCGATGGACCTGATCTTTTGCGGCAAACCCGGCGAAACCTTTTTCTGCACTTCGGATATAGGCTGGGTAGTCGGCCACTCCTACATCATCTACGGCCCCCTGTTGGCCGGTATGACCACCATCCTCTACGAAGGTTTGCCGATACGACCCGATGCATCGATATGGTGGAGCATCGTCGAGAAGTATAAGGTCACGCGCATGTCGTCGGCACCGACTGCAATCCGGGTGCTGAAGAAACAGCCGCTGGAACTATTACAGAAACACGACCTGTCTTCACTGAAGGCGCTCTACCTGGCCGGCGAACCTTTGGACCAGACCACCTCGGACTGGATCTCGGGTGTACTGGGCGTGCCGGTGATAGACAACTACTGGCAGACCGAAACCGGCTGGCCCATCATCTCGGTCGCCAAAGGCGTAGGCGATAAACCCACCCGCTCCGGCAGCCCCGGTCAACCGATGTATGGCTACAAGGCCAAGGTCATCAATGAAGATACCGGTGAAGAATGCGCGCCCAATGAAAAAGGCGTGGTCATTATTGAAGGCCCCTTGCCACCCGGTTGCCTGCAAACCCTGTACGGCGACGACCAGCGCTTTGTCAGTACCTACTGGCGCAATTTCAAACGCGAAGCCTACTCAACCTTCGACTGGGGCATACGCGATGCCGATGGCTATTACTTCATCCTCGGTCGCACCGATGATGTGATCAATGTGGCCGGGCACCGATTGGGTACACGCGAGATCGAAGAAAGCATTTCCAGTCATGCCAATGTGTCGGAAGTCGCGGTAGTCGGCGTCGAAAATCCGATCAAGGGCCAATGCGCAGTCGCCTTCGTCATCCTGAAGAATGCAGCGGCAGCGGCCGATCCCGACGAAGCGCGCAAGCTGGAAGCTGAAATCATGAAGGTGGTGGATAAACGGCTCGGACCTATAGGCCGTCCGTCACATGTGTACTTTGTCAGTGCCCTGCCGAAGACGCGCTCCGGCAAACTATTACGTCGCTCGATACAGGCGATTTGTGAAGGACGTGATCCAGGTGATTTGTCGGTGATAGAAGATCCGGCAGCATTGCAGCAAATACGTTCGGTGTTGGTGACAGCATAGTAATCTGCAGCGATAAATAAAAAACACTGGAATACCGTTACAGGTATTCCAGCGTCATCACTAGTCAGTCAGATCAAAACCGTGGTGTGTACTTCAGTGTCAACAAGGCACTGCGTGGCGTACCGTAGTAATTGTTGCCGGTGGTGCTATTGTACGAAGGCAGGTAGTAAGTCTTGTCGAAGAGGTTATTCACATTCAGTGCCAGTGATAATTCAGGCGTCACCTGATAAGCGGCACGTGCACTCCAGATGGTGAAGCCCGGCACATCGAAGCTGCTATCAAAGCTCAAGGCCTTACTTTGCGTGTTCACACCACCACCCACACTGAATTTACTCAAGTTACCCGGCAATTTATAGTCTGCCCACAATCTCAGCATATGTTTCGGGGTCCAGGTACTGAAAACCTTTCCTTCGTTTACCGGATCTATCAGGTACTTGGTGGTATTGAAGGTGTAACCGCCAAACAGCTGCAAACCACGCAGTACTTCGCCACTGACTTCAGCTTCAAAACCCTGGCTGCGTACTTTACCTGCGGCTCGCGAACAATCGTTACCGTTACACATGCCCAAACCATCCGGATCGACTACTGCGCGATTTTTATGATCGTAACGGAATACGGCGAACGATGTATTCACACGTCCATCCGCCAGTTCACCCTTGATGCCGAACTCATAATTGGTGCCGGTGACCGGTTTGATAGGTGCACCGGAAAGCGTAGGAGCCGACTGCACCTCGAACACATCCGAGTAGCTGGTGTAAGCCGACCATTGATCACTTAACGCATAGACCAGGCCACCATATGGCGTGAAGCGACCGGAAGCCTCTTGCACACTTTCATAGCGCGGATCCGTGCCGCGTGCCGGCTGGGAATACATCTGTTCAAACCAGCCGACACGACCGCCGAGGATCGCTGTCAGGCGATCCGTCAGTTGTGCGCGCCAGGTACCGTAGACACCGGTTTGCTCGACATCATAGCTACTAACGGTACCCGTTGAGCCGGGAGTTGCCGCTATGCTGGCGAAATCCTGCCATGGACGATTATTGTTTATCGCAAAGATATTCCCACCTGTGGTCCATCTGCGAGCTACCGCATCATCGGTATGATATCTGGAGTAATTGGCACCGAAGATGACTTCATGTTTCATCGCCATCGCCTCAAAGCGTCCGCGCACATAAGCATCCAGTCCGTATTGCTCGCCTTCCAGGTTCATCGCAAAGTCACCGTAACGCACAGTGTTGCCGCCTGGTGTAATGCCTGTACCCGCCGCGGATATGCGCTGGTGCACAGAAGTATTCTTTTCTCTCATGGCGACGGCTGACGCTTTGAACGACCAGTTGTCGTTGAAGCGATGATCGAGGTCAGCGTATACGCTGCTCTGATCGTTATATGCCCGGTTCCAGTTTGAGCCTGTATAAGTTGAGCGTGGCAAGCCTATATCGCTCTTGTCTGCATAACGCGGCAAGCCAATAAAGGATGGGCGAGACCGTGTTTCCTTGTTGCTGATACCAATGCCGACGGTGGTGTTCGGGCTAATGTCGTAATCCAGTGCGGCATACAGGGTGCGTGTATTCGCCCAGACATAGTTGATGAAGGAATCGCTCCGATCTTCATCCACCACCACGCGGCCGCGCAATGTGCCTTCTGCATTCAACGGGCCACCCGCATCGAGTTGCAAGCCATAGTGATCCCATGATCCGGCTTTACCCGTCACAGTCACCATCGGTTTTGCCTGACCGCGTTTGCGTACAAAGTTAATCGCACCACCGGGACTATTGGTGCCTTGCGTCAGACCCGCCGCACCGCGTAACACTTCAACTCGATCATAGAAGGCCAGCGATTCGCTGCTCCAGTTACCAATGGAGTATGTGTTGCGCGGCAGCGGTACGCCATCGTATTGATAGCTGTCGATCTGGAAGCCGCGCGACATGATGACCGTTCCCGGCCCCACGCCCTGCGTTGCCACCAGGCCGGTGGTGTTGCCAACGGCATCCGCCAATGTGGTGAGTGCCTGGTCATCCATGCGCTGTCGTGTCAGTACACTGACCGATTGCGGAATGTCCTTCAATTTTTGTTCGCCCCGGTTCAGCGTCACTACGCTGGAAGAGTAAGACTGGCTACCCTCCGTGGTCGCGGTTGCAACCGCTGTCACATGCACGGCTGGCAAGGTCGCTTCCGACACCGCTGCGCTTTGGCGACGGATGACTGCGCTGGCACCGTCTATGCTGGCGACCAGGTCGGTGCCATACAGTAACAAGGGCAAAGCTTCCTGCACGTTATAACTGCCTTGCAAACCTTTGGTTTTGAGGCCGTTCGTCAACTCGGTCGGAAAGGAAAGCAGGATGCCGGCTTCGCGGCCAAAGCGGTTGAGCGCGGCTTCCAGCGATCCTGCCGGGATATTGTAGGTTTTGCGCGCGGCAAAGCTGGCCGGTGTGCCCGGTGCCGCATCCGCAGCCTGTGCAATTTCCGGCAAGGCGAGGATAGTGACTACGCCTGCCACCAGAAAGAGTTGGGAAATGGCGCTGGCGAGTACGGCCGGTCGGCCCGGGCCAAGGACGCGCGGCTTAAGGCGGTCGCCACCTTCGATACTAAGTGCTTGCTGCATGTTCGATTCCTGTTTTGGTTTAGAGATATGAGCTGCTTATCTCGTATGTCCAAGCAGAATCGAAAACAGACCACCTTGATTGAAAAAAATTTAAACGCTCTGCGCCGGCCGTATCGTTACCCAGTAACGTGTCATGAAATGGATCTCCACCGGCAAGGTCGAACCCAGTGCGGTGAGTATCAAATCCGTATCGCTTAAAGGATAGCTACCGGAAACACGCAAATCCGCAATCGCCGGATCGCAAGTCAGGCGCCCGCGACGGTAACGCGAGAGTTCGGCCAGGAATTCCTGCAAACGCATGCCGCTGGCAACTATCATGCCTTCGGTCCACGCACCATCATCGCTCTTCAATGCCACCGGATCGGATATACCGTCATGTGTAAACTGCACGCGCTGGCCAGCCGGTATGACACGTTTCAGTCCGGCGCCATCTTTCGGTCGGATCTCAACTGCACCTTCGAATACATCCAGCCTGCTAAGGTCTGTCTGTTGGCGCACAACAAAACGCGTGCCCACAGGTTGCAGTTCGCCTTGTGCGGTCTGCACCACGAACGGCCTTGGCAATTCCTGCGCATCCTTGGCGGTGGTCACCATGATCTCGCCGCCCAGCAAGATCACGCGGCGCTCCTGTTCCGTGAAGCGTACATTGACTGCTGTATCTGTATTGAGCACCAGCTCGGTACCGTCCACTAGTACGATAATGCGACGCTCACCCAATGCCGTGCGTTCGTCTGCCGACCATGCACGCCACGGCAAATGTTCTTCCGCCATATAAGCCGTCGCGCCGACAAAGAAGAAGGCGGCCAGTGTCTTGATTGCAGCGCGACGCTTATTCGAACGCGGCGCAGTCAAGGTTGCATGCGCAAGTGCGGTGGCGAGCGGTGAAGCCACGCCACGCAGTTTGTGGTTAACGCTTTCGATCCTTTGCCATGCGCGTGCGTGATCCGGATGTTGCGTCAACCAGGCTTGTAAAGCTTCACGCGACACATCGCCGGATTGCAAGGCGACCAGCCATTCGACTGCACGCCTGGCTACCTGCGGCGAAACGTCGATGGCCGCTCCCGGTGGTGCAGAACTCATGCTTGCTCCAGCGCGAAGTAGCACTGCACGCCGGCACGTATCAAATAACGTTTGACGGTAGTGATGGAAATGTTCAGTTCAGCTGCAATCTCGGCGTGGCTCATATCATCGAGCTGCGCGTACAGGAATGCGCGCTTCACCGGTACCGGCAAGCCATCAAGCATGCGATCGATCTCGACCAGGCTTTCCAGCAAGATCGCCCGCTCTTCAGGTGATGGTGCCAATTCTTCCGGCAGATGCGCCAGCGCATTCAGGTATGCACGTTCAAGTTCTTCGCGCCGCCAGTGACTGAACAGCACGCGCTGCGCCACCGTAGTCAGGAAGGCACGCGGCTCACGCGCCGCAATCAATTCTTCCCTTGCCAGCAAGCGGACAAAGGTGTCATGCGCGAGGTCCGCCGCCTTGCCCGCATCACCCAATTTCTTGCGCAACCAACCCTGCAACCAGCCATGGTGGTCGCTATACAAGGTGGTGATTTCCTGATGGAGCGCGTTATCGTTAGCGGACATGGAGCGGCCTTATTTTGCGGTTGTTGGTGCGCCGGCTACTTCGAACACCGCTTTCTGGGCATTCGCGCTGACGGCCAGCAAATCATCCGCATCGCGCACAAAGTGCATCGCACGCGGTTGATTGACCAATACACATTGTTTGCCGGTACGTTTGCAATGATCCTGTATGCGCCAATAAGCGTTATGGCTGACACAACCGGTCTGGCAAATCACCAGGTCGGCTGCAACCAGGCTTGCTTCCAGCGCATTTTCATCTTCACTGTCCATGCCGTCGTGATGCAGGAAGTAACCACCGGCGCGTTCAACTTCCATTTGCGCTACCGAGGTACTGGATTCATCCTGGCCGATGCAAAGCACGGACTTTTGGCGCAGGTCGGCTGGAATGACCGGATGGGCGGCGCTTGCTTCCTGCTTGACCGGCTTCCCCCACCATTGCCAACCGAGGCGCTCGCGCATCAGGCTTTGTATATGTTCGGTCAGGGTTTCGACCCGACGTACCAGGCTCATGCGGGTAGGCAGGCCCGGAATGGATGCTTCCAGTCTCTGCAGGTCTTCACGGGCAAAAGCCACCTCGGTATCACGCGCAATAAGCTCCGCTCGCAAACGCATTATTTCTGCATCCTTGCGCGCCAACTCCGCGCGCAAGGCTTCAATCTGGTCCACCTGCCGGGCAACCAATTCACTGCAACGGCTTTGAACCCGACCATATTCGTTGAGCAACACACTGTGCTCGCGGGCGATATTGTCGAAGTTGTTGTGATGGGACTTGCTCATTTGCTCACCTCCAAACTGCTCAATTATCGGCCTCGCAAATATGGCTCAATCCGCACGCCGAACAGTATTCCGAGGCAATTATAAATGATAATTATTCTCATTGCGAAGAAAATTACAAATCTATAACCACGCTAAACCCCCGGATTGCCTTGCAGCATGGATTGCAAAATTACCAATCCATCTTGTGCCCAATCCACAGTCTCAGGTTTCGGATTCGGTATGCATCAAGCATAAAAAAACCGGAAGGGCGATATGCCCTTCCGGTTTTTTAAGCTCGCTTTTTTGCAAGACTCAGAAGGTCCCGCGCAGCGTCATCATGACTTCGCGCGGATTTCCGTAGACCGAACCAAAGTTGGTCCTGTCTATCGTTGCGTAATAGTGCTTATCAAACAAATTGTTGACGTTCAGCGCCAGTGTCCAGCGCGGATCTATACGATAAGCGGCACGTGCATTCCACAGGGTGTAACCGCCCTGCACCACCGACTTGTCGCGCCCTTGCGTATCGCTTTGGGTACTCATGCCGAGGCCGGCACTCACAGATGCACTCACACGATAATCAGCCCAGGCGCGCAATAAATGTTTGGGAACTTGTGGATTGAAGATCAGGCCTTCATTGGCGACATCTTGCAGATACCTGGTCGTGTTGTAGGTATATCCTGCAGTCAGATTCAGGCGTGAAGTGAGCTTGCCACCGATTTCCGCTTCCAGCCCCTGGCTGCGTACTTTGCCGGAAGCCCGCGAGCAATAGTCACCATCACACACCATGCCGGATTCAATATCCTGTACCGCACGATTTTTGTGGACGTAACGGAACAAGGCCAAAGAAGTATTCACGCGTTGATCGAACAACTCGCCCTTGATACCGATCTCATAGTTGCTGCCGACGATAGGATCCAGCGTCTGCTGCGCTGCCGTGCGTTGCGCTTGCGGCACGAACACTTCGGTATAACTACCGTAAGCGGTCCATTGCGGCGTGATTGCATAGGTCAAGCCCATGTACGGCGTAAACTCTGCCGAACTCTTGCTGGTCGTGGTGCTCGCCCCCCAACGGCTGACCGAATCGTAATTATTTTCATACCAACTGACGCGACCACCTATGATCAGGTTCAACGGATCGCTGAGCGCCAACCGGGTGGTGCCATACACACCTTTACTGGTGACGTCATATGCACCGGTCGCCAACAAACCTGACCGTGCGGCGAGGCTGGCCATGCTTTGTCTTGGTGAATATGGATTCGGATTGAATACATCGACCGCACCGAGGCCGGTGGCGATAGCGTATTTGTCGTCTGATGTGTAATTCGAGTAATTGGCCCCGACTATGATTTCATGACGACGTCCCCAAGCCTGGAATTTCCCGCTCAAGGCGGCATCCAGTCCAATGTGCTCACCGCGGAAATCGGTACCGACACCGACCATGTTGGCACCGGTTCCCGTCGTACGGGAAATAGCACCCTGGCCGTAGCTGTACAAGGAGTCATTACGTTCGTTCATGTAGACCGCGCCCACTTTCAGGCGCCAGTCGTCATTGAAACGATGTGTCAAATCTGCGAATACCCGTGTCTGCTGGTTATTCAATTCATTCCAGTCTGAACCCAGAAAGGTGCTGCGGCGCAAACCCAAGGAACCGCCATCCGCATAGCGCGGCAAACCGGCGAAGGAAGGCGTGGCATTAGTCTTTTCATAGCTTAAGCCGACACCCAGGGTGGTTTGCGAAGTCAGGTCGATATCGATCGCACCGTACAGCGTCGTATTTTTGCTACCGACGAAATCGATGAATGAATCCTGCGTGTCGTAATCCAGCACGGCGCGACCACGTACCGTTCCGCTTTCATTGAGCGGACCACCGACATCAAGCTGTGCGCCATAGTGATTGTATGAACCCGCTTTCAGGGTGGCGCTGATGGTTTTTTCCGCCTGGCCGCGCTTGCGCACCAGGTTCACGGCGCCACCCATGCTATCAGCTCCCTGCCACAAACCGGCTGCTCCGCGCAGTACCTCGGCGCGTTCATACAGCGCCATATTTTCAGTCAGGCTGCTCGCCTGTGAGTAAAACTGCCGCGTCAAGGGCACGCCATCGTACTGCATGGAGGTAATCGGAAATCCACGCGCAAAGAAGTATTTGCCCGCCATCGGACTTGCCGTCGTTACCACGCCCGTGACATTTTCCAGCACGTCATAGATGGATGTCATGTTTTGATCATCCATACGCTGACGCGTCACTACGCTCACCGATTGCGGAATGTCTTTCAGTTTTTGATCCGTCTTGCCGATCGATATCGTACGGGCGGTATAGGAAGTTGCATCTTCAGTTGCCGCAGCCGAGACCGTCACCGCCGGCAAAGTCGATTCAATTTGTGCCGTCCGCAATACATAGATATTGCGACTGCGCTCCGTTGCTTCCAGACCTGAACCTGCCAGCAAACGGGCAAAGCCTTCTGCAACCGAAACGCTGCCGTTCAAGCCTTGCGAACGACGCCCTTCAACTACAGAAGAATCGATTTGTATCGTTACCCCGGCTTTGCTGGCGAAGTCGGCCAATGTCTCGCCGAGCGCACCAGGCGGGATCGAATATGCTTTGCGTGCACTGACGGCACCTGTATTTTCTTGTGCGTAGGCCGGCGCTGTAAGCAGTGCGCTGCCCAGTGTCAAACCCATTGCCAGTAACGCGCAATAGACATTCCTGGCCATCAGCGTCGCTGGCGGGAGTTGCCCCTGCGCAGCGCGCGGGGAGCGGGTTGGGTGATGCATCATTATTCGTCCTTTGTTCGAGATCGGTGTCATTAGCTACGTGTCAATGACACGCGAAATCGGCAAAGGGGACATGCAAGACAAAAATATCCAAAAATAATTTCTCGCGCGCGTCAGCTTTCCTTGGCAGGTGGCACGATGGTGACCCAGTAGCGGGTCCGAAACAACACCTCTACCGGCAGGGTGTCAGGCAGGGCATTAAGGATGTTGTCGGTGTTATCAAGCTGGAAGGCACCGGTGATGCGCAAGCCGGCTACCGCCGGATCGCAGCGCAAGAGCCCCGGACGGTAACGATTCAGTTCGGCGGCAAACTCTTCCAGCCGCATCCTGCTGGCAAACAACACACCTTTGGTCCAATCCGTCACATGTGGGTCAAGGGCTTCGACCGGTTCAAAACCACTCTCACTGAAGCGTGTTTGTTGTCCCGCGTTGAGAACAATTAATTTGCCGTTTGCGGCCTGCGGCCTGATTTCGACCGCATGTTCAAGCACGCTCACTCGTGTCATCGTCGCATCTTCATCCCGCCGCACTACAAAGCGCGTGCCCAGCGCACGGATATGTCCGTGCGTGGTTTGCACGATGAATGGGCGATAAGCAGGATGTCCGCTATCGCTGCCGGTCGTCACTTCAATTTCACCAGCGTGCAAACGCAACAGACGTTGCGCACCATCGAACTCGATATCAATACTGGTCGCCGTACCCAGATGCACATACGTACCATCTGCCAGCTGGATTTCGCGGTGCTCGCCTTTCGCCGTCCGATAATCGGCACTCATTGCGGCCCATGGCGTATGGCGATATGAGACATACCCGATCGGAGCCGCCATCATTAATACCAGCAGCGTCTTGATCGCGCGACGTCGGTCAAGCCGTATCTTGCGCCCGAGCGTCGGCAAGCCGACTGCCTTGGGGACGATGCCGAATTTTTGATTGATGCGCTGTGCGCGTTGCCATGCACGTTCATGTTCCGGATCAGCCGCGCGCCAACGTTTGCATGCTGCGATGTCATCTTCACTCTGGCCATCGTATAAAGATGCCAGCCACTGCGCCGCCTCGCGTGCAATCGCACGATCTATGGGACGACTGTCATCTGCGTTAAAGGTAGTCGATATCATCAGAGATCCAGCATGATGCACTCTTCAAAGGCCTGCGCCATATAGCGTTTGACCGTGCGCACGCTGACATCCAGGCGTACGCTGATTTCGGCGTAACTCAAGCCTTCAAACTGCGCCAGCAGGAAAGCGGTGCGCGCCTTGTGCGGCAAGGCGTCCAGCATGGCGTCGATTTCATGCAGGGTTTCAAGGATGATGAGGCGATCTTCGGGGGCCGGCGCATACATGTCCGGGACTAGTGCCAGTGCTTCCAGGTACGCACGCTCCAGCGACAGGCGACGATAATGGTTCAGCAGTACACGCCCGGCAACCGTCGTCAGGTAGGCTCGCGGCTCGCGCAAATCCAGGTCACTGCGCTTGTCTTGCGCAGTCAGGATGCGCAGGAAAGTATCTTGTGCAATGTCCGCCGCGTTATGCGCACAACCAAGTTTTTTGCGCAGCCAGCCGAACAGCCAACCATGGTGGTTGCTGTATAGCGTATGGACTTGCTGCTGCAAAATGGAGTCGGTGGCGGACATTGCGACAATGGCATCAATGTAAATGAGAACTATTCTCATAATAGCTGAGACTGCCCAAGGTTTGCAATGCGCGCATCTATAGACGCGATCTTCCGTTGCAAAAATGAAACCGCAAGCTGCAATCCTTATCGCCGGAATTCCATGCTAACGTCGCCCGTGAACCATGCTTGCGCCGGAAGCATGTATTCTTGATCCCTGACGCACTTGTCAGCAGCCGATGACATCATCCGGAATCAGCCACCAATATTTCCCCAACCGCTTCATGACGACAGAACCAAGTGCCGCAATAACTGACAGCAAGCCTCGCTCCCGCCTGGCCAAAGCGCTCTACGGCCTGGTCGGCGGCGTCGCATTAGCCCTGGGTATCATCGGTATTTTCCTGCCTGGCTTGCCCACCACGCCCTTCGTCTTGCTGGCCGCAGCCTGCTTTGCCAAAGCGTCACCGCGGGTACATCAATGGATGCTGCAACACCAACTAATAGGCCCGATGCTACGTAATTGGGAAGAACATCGCAGCCTCACCGTGCGCACCAAATGCGTGGCAATAGGCTCAATGTTGCTGATGATTGCGATTTCAATCTGGAGTTTTTCCGGCCGGCCGTGGATACAAGTCAGCCTGCTGGTGCTGGCGGCAATAGGCGCGGCGACCGTCTTACGGATACCGACACGACCGCAGGCACCACAAAAATAAAAAACGCATGATCCCAACAAGGATTCATGCGTTTTTCTTATAAGCGGCCCGACTACTCCGCTTCGCTTTTGGCTGTTATTTCTGCAGGTCGCGGATACGTTCTATCAGCAGATCGCCGTATTTCGAAGTGGATGTGCTGCCACCGAGGTCGGCGGTACGACCGCTTTCCTCACCCAAGACCGAATCAATTGCATCGCGCAGGAACTTGGCTTGTCCGTGCAGGCCTTTGTGTTCCAGCATCAATGCTGCAGCCAGCAGGAGTGCCGTCGGATTGGCCATGCCCTTGCCGGCGATATCCGGTGCCGAACCATGCACCGCTTCAAAAATAGCCGCACGTTCGCCGATATTCGCACCCGGCGCCATACCCAGGCCACCCACCAGGCCCGCGATCTGGTCAGACAGGATGTCGCCGAACAGATTGGTCGAAACAATGACGTCGAACTGCCATGGATTCAATACCAGTTGCATCGCGCAGGCATCGACGATGCGATCGTTGAATTCGATCTGGTCAGCGTAATTGAGGCCAACTTGCTTCGCAGTTTCCAGAAACAGGCCGGTCAATGCTTTCAATACATTGGCCTTGTGCACGATAGTGACTTTGCGGCGGTTATTGCGTACCGCGTAGTCAAACGCGAACTTCGAAATACGACGGCTGCCGGCGCGGGTATTGATACCGGTTGCCATCGCCACGGCGTGTGCATCGTCACCGATAGGCACGTAATGTTCGTGGCCGACGTACAAGCCTTCCAGATTTTCGCGTACCAATACCAGGTCAATTTTTTCGTAACGGCCACCCGGTACGATGGTGCGTGCAGGACGCACATTGGCATATAACTGAAAGGTCTCACGCAGGCGCACATTGACGGAGCGGAAGCCGCCACCGATAGGCGTACTCAGCGGACCTTTCAGTGCAAGGCCGGTACGGCCGATGCTGTCGAGCGTGGTTTGCGGCAACAAATCGCCGTTTTTTTCCAGTGCATTCACACCGGCTTGCTGGGTTTCCCATGCGAATGGATTGCCCAGCGCATCAAACACGCGCACAACCACATCAACGATTTCAGGGCCGATACCATCGCCGGGAATAAGCGTTACCGGAATTTGCTGCTGCGTGCTGCTGTTAGGCATGTTGTGTCCTATCCATGGTCAAGATAATTAGAGCGCGTTCGCTTTGTGTAAAAGCCGCAGTCCATAGTTTAACTCAAATGTCTTATGTCATATATAAGAGTTAAAAATTTTTATGCCGAATAAGTTTTCAAGCGTGAATTTTTTGGCAAGATTGCAAATCAGCAAACCAAACCCAGATCAAGACAGCGTATTTCCGCCTGGGCTATAGTGGTAGCGCGCTTGTTGTTACAGGCAAGCAGACGCCAGACCGCAGGACGAATTAGCTGGCGCACCGACACCGGTGTTCACCCGTTTATCAATCACGCATTACATTTAGGGGTATTACAGATGGAAATCAAAGTAACAAAAGGCGCAGGCAAGCTGCAGCACATCGTTTCAGCCGGTCCACACACATTGATCGCTGATGCACCGTCCGCTTTCGGCGGCGACGATGCCGGCTTTGTACCGCACGATTTGCTGGCCGCCGCACTCGGCGCCTGCACCGCAGTAACCCTGAATATGTATGCCGGCCGCAAGGAACTGCCGCTGGAGAAAGTCGACGTCACCGTCACCGCAGCCGAACAGGATGGCGCTTATGTATTCAATCGCACCCTGCACTACCACGGTAACCTGAGCGCCGAGCAAAAAGACAGCCTGAACAAGATTGCTGACAAGTGCCCGGTACACAAAGCACTGTCCGGCGAAATCAAGATCATTACGCAAGCCAACTAAATCTATTTAGGATGGATTATGGATACCGACCAAAGCGCACTTGAAACCGTCGTCGTCCCGCGCACGCGCGATCTCGGCGACAACTTTGAAGTACGACGTGCCTTACCGACGTCGCAAAAGCGCATGGTCGGTCCTTTCGTTTTCCTCGACCAGATGGGGCCTCACGTTTTCACCGCAGGACAGGGGCTGGACGTGCGTCCACACCCGCACGTCGGCCTGGCCACCGTGACTTATCTGTTTGATGGTGAAATCGAACATCGCGATAGTGTCGGTTCGATCCAGACCATACAACCGGGTGCGGTTAACTGGATGACGGCCGGCAGCGGCATTGTGCATTCGGAACGTACCGGCACAGCGCTGCGCCAAAGCGGTTCTTCGCTGGAAGGCTTGCAATGCTGGGTGGCGCTGCCCAGGAAACACGAAGAAACCGATCCCGGCTTTGTGCATGTGGCAGCCAATGCCTTGCCTATCATTGAAGGTGAAGGCGCATCAGCCAAGATTATTGCCGGCAGTTTTTTCGGCAAGAGCTCGCCGGTGCCGACCTTGTCCGATTTGTTTTATGTCGACGTGCAACTGGCACCGAAAGCCCGGCTCGATGTACCGGCCGAGTATCCGGAGCAGGCAATTTATGTAGTGGAAGGCCAGCTCGACCTCGGTCGTGACGGTGTCTTTGGTCCCGGCCAGTTGCTGGTGTTGCGCGCGAATACCGCCGTGACCTTGCGCAATAGCGGAACGGCAACGACCCGCCTGATGCTGCTGGGTGGCGAACCCATGGATGGTTCACGGTACCTGGTATGGAATTTTGTTTCGAGCTCGATAGAGCGACTGGAACAGGCAAAGGAAGACTGGCGTCTGCAACGCTTCGCTGCAGTGCCGGGCGAAACCGAATTCATTCCGCTGCCGGATTTACCGGGCAAGCCGATAGGCTACCCGTAAGCCGACGCTAGGCTAGGCGCTCTTGCCGTCGTACTGCTGTTTCTTTAAGGCGGCGAGATCCACATTCTCCAGGCTGCGCGCGTTGATCGCGGCCATCTCGTTGCCATCCTTATCCTTGGCAAAACCATATGTCTGGCAACCGCAGGTCGGGCAAAAATGATGGTCGATCCGGTGTTTATTGAATTTGTAGACAGTTGATTTGCCGTCACCGCTGGTGATTTTCATTTGCGCGCGCGGGACAAACCACAGCAGGAAACCTTTACGACTGCAATGCGAGCAATTGCACTCTACGACTTGTTCCAGCTCACCTTCGGCTTCAAATTTCAGCAAGCCGCAATGACACGATCCCTGATAAAGCATCCTGATCTCCTGATTCATTAACGTTAGGTATGGCGACCATCTGTGCGGCGAGTTACTGCGTCTTGTCCAATTGCTCGTAGACCGCATGCGCGATATTCGCCAACTCGCCCTTATCAATACCGGCGGACAATGCATAGCCAAACTTGCCGTCTATCCAGTAAAAGACATTCACAGCACCTTCTTGCGCAAAGCGAAAGCCGGTGTCCTTATTCTGCGCCTGGTCGGTAGACACGTATAGCGTCAGACGTTGTTGCAGAGCATTCTGATACATGAATTGCGCCACCGGCCCGCTTTCTCCCGGCAACAAACGACCGCCTATCAATTCATAACCAAGCTTGCCGAGTTTCGGCGGCCGCATCGGGCTGCCGGTACGTTTCGACAACCACGTCACCAGCTGGTCTTCCTGTTCCGCGCTGACTTCGACCGGGCGTCGCGCGTCCGGGCTGTAGACACTATGCGCAACCGCTGCCTGGCGCGCCAGTGTTGATACCTTGAGCGGCACAGGCGACGTATTCAATTGTGCCAGCATGGTGTTTGATTGGGTCGCAGCGTGCAACATCCAGCCGCCAATACCACCGGCAACTGCAAGCAGGAGCCCGGCCGCGTAACGGCCATAAGTTTGCATCCAGCTCTGTAATCCTGAGGTCAGGCGCGACGGCACCGGCTCATCCAGCACCGGCTGGAACAATGCGCGCAGGTCTTCGTTTTGGGCGCGATAGGCTTGCACCCGCGCCAGCTCTTCCGGCCGTTCTGCCAGATATGCTTCCACTTCGCGTTGGCGCACTTCGCTCAGGAAGCCGTCAACGTAAGCATGCAATTCTGCTTCCGTCACTAATAGCTGGCTCATTTGACTACCTTTAACAGCGAGACTACAGCTCGCCCTTCCATTTGCGCACGCAGTTTTTGACGCGCACGCGACAAACGCGACATCACGGTCCCCAACGGCAAACCCAGGGTGGCCGCAACCTCTTCATAACTCATCTCTTCCAGCGCAACCAGCAGCAGGACCTCGCGTTGCTCTGCCGGCAAGCCGCGCAATGCCGATTCCAGGTCACGCATTTCCAGGCCATCGCTCACAGAATTGTGTGCAGCCGGCACCGGCGTATGTTCATCCAGCTCTTCGGTCGGCAGTGATGGCTTGCGTACCTGGTCGACATGCAGGTTATGCATGATGCCGAACAGCCACGCGCGCATATCACTGCCGCGCTGCCATGAAGACAATTTTTTCCAGCCACGCTCCATCGTGTCCTGCACCAGGTCGTCCGCGCCCGCGCGATCACCCAGCAGCGCACGGGCATAACGACGAAGTCGGGGGATACAGGCGATCAGCCGGTCACGTTCATCTTGCATGGCAACTCACCGAACTCATCCGGGCAACAGGCCTTAGTCCTTGACGACGTGCCAGATATCCTTGAAGTTGTCGCCGGTGCGATCACCAGCCTTTTTGTCGGAAGCAAACAGGTACAAGGGTTTACCCTTGTAAGCCAGTTGCTGAGTGCCGTCGTCACGTGTCACCACGGAGTATGGAGGGCTGACTTTGACGTCTTTTGCGGACACCGCTGGCCATGCTGTGGCGCATGGACCGTTACAGGCGCTTTTGCCGCTATCGGCGACATCCTTGTCGAAGGTATATACGGTCATGCCGCTGGTGGTCACCAGGATGCCGTCGGCTTTCTTGACTGGAACACTTTGCGCGTAAGCGCTACCCGACAGGACGACTGCAGCAACTGCGGACAATACGATATGTGAGAGTTTCATTTTTTGTTCCTTTTCGATGAAGGGTGGCAAGCCGGTCAGGGAAAGCGCTGTGCCCTCCCATCGGCCTGGATCATTTACGTCAAGACACACAACAATACGCACAACAATGTGCTGACATTGAGGTAAACGATGGCGTTGCCGGTTTATTCCATCGAATGGAAAATATTTATCCGCTCTGGCACATTGCTGCCGCTACCTTACACCTTCTGCGCGGCGACGGGCGGTTTTCAGGCGGGACGCTCGACCAGGTATTGCGCCACTTCCCATGCTTGCATGGCGGCATCGGGATTGCCGCTCAGGTGGGCGGCGTCGATTGCGCCATCCAGCAGGATATTGATCTGTGACGCCAGCTTTGCCGACCGCGCACCGTGCGTCTCCTTCAGCAGCGACTCTATATAGTCAATGATCAGCTTTTTATGCAAGGCGGAGATTTGATGGATAGGGTTTTTGCGTTCATGGAATTCTGCCGCTGCATTAATGAACATGCAGCCGTTGAAGTCCTTGCGCTTGAACCACTGGTCATGCCAGGTGAAGAGCGCGAGTATCTGTTGCGCCAGCCCCTCCTGCTGGTCAACGTAGTTCATCAGGGAAGTACGGAAGAACACATCGCGCTGGGTCAATACTTCCAGGATCAAGTCCTGTTTCGATGGAAAGTACTTATATAGCGTCATCTTCGCAATCCCCGCCTCGGCGATGATCCGATCTATGCCTATCCCCGTATAGCCGCCCTGCGCAAACAGTCGCATCGCCGTCTGCACCAGGACTTCCCGTTTATCCACCATTGTTTTTTACTCACAATTCAATAAAGAAGTATTGCAGCTTATCGCCGCCATCGATAATATACAGATCTGTCTGTCTTTTCAACCAACAGTATTTTATCCGACACCAAGACTTAACCCTATCCTACGGACACCATATGAATAAATTCTTTGCCAAAATGCGTGGCGGTACCGATTTGCCACCGCGCGCACCATTGCGCCATGTTGCGCTTTCCTGGCTGGGTGGCTTCCTCGCCATTGCCGCCGTCGCCCTCGCCACTGATATCAGCCACGTGCCACTGGTATTGGGATCATTCGGCGCAAGCTGCGTACTGATCTTCGGTTTCCCGGAAAGCCCGTTCTCGCAGCCGCGCAACGCCATTGGCGGTCACTTCCTGTCGTCCTTGATCGGTTTGCTGTTCCTCACCCTGTTCGGCGCGCACTGGTGGAGCATGGCACTGGCAGCGGGTACTGCAATCGCCGTCATGCAACTCACCCGCACCGTGCACCCGCCGGCCGGCTCCAATCCGGTGATCGTCATGCTGTCGGCTCCAGCCTGGAGCTTCCTGCTCACACCGACACTGATCGGCAGCATCATCGTGGTGCTGGTAGCCATTGTTTTCAACAACATCCCGAAGGAACGCTCTTATCCAAAATACTGGCTATAAGCCCTGCAGGCATAGCGATCAGGACGTTTACAGCTGTTTCCACACGCCGGATACATGGTCATTTGAAGAGTCATTCAAAACGGCCATCTATCCGCCGCTTCGAGTTTCATCCCCTTCCGCAATTTCTACGTAGTATCCACAAAAAACTTACGTGGTATCCACAATTCACATTTTTTTTCACGACGTGAATACGTGATATCCACAATCTGAATATCTCATATTCTTGCTTTCAGGCCTAGCAAAGGACGCGCCGTTCTTTGATAGTAGCGTCGTTGAATTAAATAAACACGAGCCGCGCACGAGTTTGGATGAGCTACAAACTTTTCCGACAGATCGATGCGGTTGCAAATGATCGAAATGAATCATCCGTTGTTTATTACAACGAGGGTACTGAGTAATCACACAGTTTAATAACGATTATGACGTGCATTTTCATACTTGAGAGTTGAGAGAAGGCAAAAATGAATCAAACAACTACGCTGAGTGCTACTGGCACTGTTAGCCGTTCAGCATCCTACCGCTGGATGCAATTGATCCTGGGTATCGTTGCGATGGCAATGATTGCAAACTTGCAATACGGTTGGACGCTGTTCGTCGATCCTATCGCAGCAAAACACGGCTGGAGCCGCGCTGCAATTCAAGTTGCATTTACGATCTTCGTTCTGACCGAAACATGGTTGGTACCTATCGAAGGTTGGTTCGTAGATAAATTCGGTCCACGTCCAGTGGTTCTGGTCGGCGGTGTATTGTGCGGCCTGGGTTGGTTCATCAACTCGTTCGCTGATTCGCTGGCAACCTTGTACTTTGCAGCTGTTATCAGCGGTATCGGCGCTGGCGCTGTGTACGGTACTTGCGTTGGTAACGCATTGAAATGGTTCCCGGACCGTCGCGGCCTGGCAGCTGGCTTGACCGCTGCTGGCTTCGGTGCTGGTTCCGCTGTCACCATCATTCCTATCTCGGCAATGATCGCTACCCGCGGCTACCAAGATGCGTTCCTGTACTTCGGTATCGGCCAAGGCATCATCGTGGTTCTGGTTGCTCTGTTCCTGACACGTGCTCCTGAACACAAAAAAGGCGATGCAGTCGCTAACGTTCAACAAACCAAACGTGATTACAAGCCAAGCGAAGTTCTGCGTGAACCAGTTTTCTGGATCATGTACGCAATGTTCGTGATGGTTGCTGCTGGTGGCCTGATGGCAACTGCACAACTGGGCTCGATCGCTCGTGACTTCAAAGTGTTCGACGTTCAAGTCAGCATGATGGGCCTGACCCTGCCAGCACTGACTTTCGCACTGGCGATTGACCGTGTATTGAACGGCTTGACCCGCCCATTCTTCGGCTGGGTATCGGATCAAATCGGTCGCGAACCAACCATGTTCATCGCGTTTGCTATCGAAGCAGTTGGTATCCTGGCTCTGTTCCACTACGGCCACAACCCAATCGCATTCGTTATCCTGACCGGTATCGTGTTCTTTGCATGGGGTGAAATCTACTCGCTGTTCCCATCGACTTGCGCTGATACATTCGGCAGCAAATACGCAGCATCGAACGCCGGCCTGCTGTACACAGCAAAAGGTACCGCTTCCCTGCTGGTCCCACTGTCCGCAGTGTTGGCATCCGCAACCGGCGGCTGGTATGCAGTGTTCGTAGTTGCCAGCGCATTGAATGCAACCGCAGCCCTGATGGCATGGTTTGTATTGAAACCATTGCGCGCCAAGCACATGGCAAAACCAGCGATTGCAAGCAACGACTAATCGTCGCTTACAGTAACTAGGTGTAAGTCTTAAGACCGGCCTCCGCGCCGGTCTTTTTTTCGCCCGCAATTTCGTCATTGCCGTCACAACGGCCAGCATCCTTTCCCGCCGCTTCCGGCCCGGCATCACATATATGCGCTTATGTGAGCCAGCGCTCTCACTTTTTGCATAACTTCGGGTAGCATAAGCAACAACACTCGAAGCTCCGCTCACAAGGCCTCCCATATGAACTATCCCGAAATCCAGCAAAAGACTTTCCTGGCCTTATTGATTGCCTTCTCGGCTGCCTTCATCGGGATCCTGCTGCCCTTCTATGGCGCGGTGTTCTGGGCCGCGGTACTGGCCATCCTGTTTTCCCCGTTTTACCGCAAACTGCTTATCAAAATGAACCAGCGCAGCAACCTGGCTGCGCTCGCAACATTGGGCATTTGCCTGGTAGTGGTCATCCTGCCGCTGGTGCTGATTTCAATTTCACTGGTGCATGAAGCGACGAATCTTTACACCAGCATTCGCTCCGGGCAGATTAATTTCGCGGTGTACTTTGAAAAAATCGTAGCAGCATTACCGCCCTGGGTCGTCAACCAGATGGACCGCTTTGGCCTGACCAATATCGCCACACTGCAAGCCAAGCTGTCGGCAGCCGCGGTACAAGGCAGCGAATTCATTACCAAGCAGGCGATCAGCATCGGCCAAAACACATTCAACTTCCTGATCAGCTTCACGATCATGCTGTACATGCTGTTCTTCCTGCTGCGCGACGGCGACAAGATCGCCGCCCGCATCCGCCAGGCCGCACCTTTGAATCCGGATCACAAACGCACACTATTCAACAACCTGACCACCGCGATCCGCGCCACGGTTAAAGGCAACATCATCGTGGCTGCAGTACAAGGCGCACTGGGCGGGATTGCCTTCTGGTTCCTCGGCGTACAAGGGGCCTTGCTGTGGGGCGTACTGATGGCCTTCCTTTCGCTGCTGCCGGCGGTAGGCGCTGCCCTGATCTGGGTACCGGTGGCGATTTACTTCCTGTTGACAGGTGCAGTCTGGCAAGGCGTGAGCCTGATTGCATTTGGCGTACTGGTCATCGGCCTGGTCGACAATATCCTGCGCCCCATCCTGGTCGGCAAGGACACACAGTTGCCAGACTTCGTGGTATTGATTTCAACGGTCGGAGGCATGGCTTTGCTGGGCCTGAACGGCTTTGTAATCGGACCGGTCATTGCGGCATTGTTCATGACGTTGTGGGATATCTTTTCTTCCGGCAAGCAAAAACAGGAAGCGGAAAAATTGCACAGGCCTGACTAAACATACGATAAGCGAATCACAAAGCCGGCAAATTGCCGGCTTTTTTAATGCCGGTGCCAAGCACCTTGTCTGCTTGTCATCAGCAGCCATACATCGGAATTTCTGCGACAATTCACGCTATGAATTCGACATTAGCCCCCAGCGCAGAACAGTTCCATATCGCCTTTTACAAGTTTGCCAAACTGGCAAACGCTGATGCGGCCGTCACCGTTTGCCGCGAACTGACGCGTGATCTGCTCGGCAGCATCCTGATTGCCGACGAAGGCATCAATGGCGTACTGGCCGGCGATGCGGCCGCACTCGACCGTTTCGAACACGCACTCCGGACTAATCCACGCCTCGGCGGCGCCTTCAGCAATATCGTTTTCAAACGCAGCGCCTGCAAGACCGCCCCGTTTGCCCGCATGAAGGTGCACCGCAAATCCGAGATTGTGTTCCTCGGTGTCGACAATGTCGACGCGATCGGCAGGACCGGCATCGATGTCAGTCCGCAGGAATGGCGCGACCTGATAGCGCAGGATGACGTCGTGGTCATCGACAACCGCAACAGCTTTGAATTCAAACTGGGCAAGTTCAAAAACGCGGTCGACCCCGGCGTCGATAATTTCCGCGACTTCCCGAAGTACATAGAAGAGCATGTGCCGGAATGGCAAGCCAGCGGCAAGCGCGTGGCGATGTATTGCACCGGCGGTATACGCTGCGAAAAAACCAGCGCCTGGATGCTGGACATGGGTGTGCCGGTATATCAACTGGAAGGCGGCATCCTGAATTATTTCCTCGAAATGCCGGATGCCGAAAAGGACTGGGAAGGTGAATGCTTCGTCTTCGATAACCGCATTGCACTCGATACCAAAATGCAGGAAACCGATACCACGCTGGAAGATGTGTACGGTGGCGAGCCCGATTGGGAATGGCGACTACAACGCGCCAAACGCCTGGATGCAGACAGCGAGTGAAAAAGGCCGCAACCCAACAGCCACCCAGCAAGGATGGCGTCGGCCCCAGCAGCGTCGCGCTGCCGGCCGGAACATGGCCCAGCATCCTTGCCTTCCTGACTGAACACTTCCCGGCCATCCCGCACGCGGAATGGCTGGCACGCATGCAACGCGGCGATGTCATTGATGCCGCCGGCCGCTTGTTAACAGCCGACAGTCTTTATCAGCCGCACAGCAAAATCTATTACTACCGCAGCCTGCCTGCCGAGCCGCGCATTCCCTTCGACGAAGTAGTGCTATATCAGGATGATTATCTGGTGGCGGTCGACAAACCGCACTTCCTGCCGGTAACACCGGCCGGTCGCTATTTGCAGGAAACCCTGTTAGTACGCCTGAAGCGCTCGCTCGGCATCGATACGCTGGCCCCCATGCATCGCATCGACCGCGAGACCGCAGGGCTGGTGTTGTTTACCATACAGCCGCAGACGCGCAATTTGTACCAGACCCTGTTCCGTGAACGCAGTGTCAGCAAAGAGTATGAAGCAATCGCCCCGCTGCGGGCCGACCTCGAACTGCCGACCACTTACCGCAGCCGCCTGCTTGAAAGCGAAGCTTTCATGAAGATGTGCGAAGTCAGCGGTGTAGCGAATTCCGAAACAGCGATCGCCTTGCTGGAAACGCGCGGCAACTTTGGCCGCTATCTGCTGCAACCGGTCAGCGGCCAGAAACACCAGCTGCGTGCCCACATGGCGGCGCTCGGCATCCCGATCGTCAACGATCGCATCTATCCACATCTGTATCCGGATGAAGGTGCAACGCAAGACTACAGCCAGCCGCTGCAACTGCTGGCGAAATCCATCAGTTTCACCGACCCACTCTCAGGCAAATTGCATCGCTTCGACAGCCGGCAGGCGCTGAAGCTATAAGTAGTCGCACGGCTTCCCGCCGTCCGCATTTGTTATCATGCGTCAACATTTTTCGCGCATGGCAACCGATCTTATGCTTACCCTCTTGCCGCGGCTCTGCCCGCTACTCCTGCTACTGTGCAGTTCTATCGTACTGGCTGAACCGATAGTGCTGGATCAGGAACGTCTAGATATTTCATCTCGGATAGAAAGCCTGGTCGATCCGAGTGGGAAACTGACATTGACGGATGTCATGCAGCCAGAGATGGCGCAGCAGTTCGAACCAAGACCCGAGGTTTTACAAAAGATAGGCCGCAACAATACAGCCTGGCTGAAAGCGACGCTGCAACCGGATTCGGCGCAGCCCCAGGAATGGTGGCTGGAATTACAAATGCCTGCCGCCACCGAACAAATGGCTTACTACCATCCCAAGGATGTAGAGTTTTATACGGATGGAGAAAGAGTGGTGCCCTTGCGTGCGACCGACTACCGCAATCCGCTCTATAAAATTGTCATTAACGATGGCCAGCCGCGCACCTTCTACATGAAGGTACACACCGGACAAATCATGGCCAAGGACCTGGTGCTGTGGGAACCGTCCGCTTTCGCACGTGCGACTGCGAAGGAAGAATTCATCTGGGGCATACGAACCGGCATTTGTATCCTGCTGATCCTGACCGCCCTCTGGTTCGAACGCGCTATCCGCGACGGCGTCTATCTTTACTTCGCGCTCTACGTCATCTGCGTCCTTGTCATGAACCTGCCGGCCACCAGTTCGGTGCGTGCCGCCTTCGGTGCCGATTATATGCAGGAGCTGAATTACATGCGTTTCTTCGGACTCGTAGCCGGTATGGTGACGGCGGTGGAGTTCCTGTTCCGCTTTGTCGGCATGCGTGAACTACGGCCGCGCCTGACCAAGGGCTTCCTGTGGTCGCTACGCGGCTATGCCTTGTTGGTGACCATCGTGGCGCTGACCAGTCGTTTCGAGACAGCCATCAACCTGCTCTCATTTGCCATCACCTTCCTGACCGGACCACTGGCGCTGCTGATCCTGGTCAAGCATGTCTTGCGCAGCAATATCGAAGTACGCCTGCCCTTCTTCATCGCCTGCAGTACATTCGTGCTGGCGATCATGCTGCAATTCCTGGCGATACGCGGCTATGTCCGCAATGATTTTTTAAATTACTCAACCGCGACATTTTCAGTGCTGGTCTTTCTGACGGTTTTTTACGCCATCACCAAGCGCTACCAGCGTATGCGTGAAGCAAATGAATTGGCGCAAAACCGCATCATCGAGATTGTGCGCAGCTCGGAACGCGAGCTGGAAAAGCAGGTGGCGGAACGTACCCAGGCCCTGCTGGTTGCAATGGAAGACGTGGAAAAAGCGCTGGCACAGGAACGTGCGGCACATGAGGAGCAACAACAATTCATCGCGATGGTGTCGCATGAATTACGTACCCCGCTGGCCGTGATCGACGCGGCTGCGCAAAACATGACGCGTGAAGGGGAACAAGGGTCTGCCAAAGCACCGCTGCGACTGGAGAAAATCCATCGCGCTACGGAACGCCTGTCGTCGTTGTTTACGCAATACCTGAGCAGCGAACGCCTGAAAATGTTCGCACATGGCATACAGCCGGCCAATACCACCCTGCATTTGCTGCTGGAAGATGCCGTGAACATGGCCAAGCCCCTGGCCGACAATCATCAGTTCCTGATCGATTCGGAATCAGTCAAGACGCCGGTACGGGCCGATGCAGATATCCTGCGCCTGGTCATCAGCACACTGCTTAACAATGCCGTCAAGTACACTCCTGCCGGCAGCACCGTAGTCTTGCGCGCCGCACCGGTCAGCAATGGCTGGCATATCGATATTGCAGACAATGGTCCCGGGATCGCTGTCGATGAACGCGAGAAAATTTTCAGTCGTTATTACCGGGGACGTATTTCCGCAAGCCAGGCCGGTACCGGCCTGGGGCTGACACTGGCGCGTCACTTGATCGAGCGTCATGGTGGAACACTCGCCTTGCTGGACACTGCAGGAGGTAGCACTTTCCGCATCTTCCTGCCGTTGGAAAATGCCGCCGCGCCGGCATATGAAAATACCGTTACGGCAGCTCTTCAAGCACGGTAAAGACTGTAAGGAAAAATCTTTGCGAGCTAATTAGTAGCTGTTATATTGCCAACAATCGATCAATCACAAGAGGACACATGGCGGCTCTGGAAACTATCGGCGGCTTTATTTCCAACATGATCAATCCGGTCTCAAACTATCTGGCGGAGAAGATAGCTGAGCGCTGGGGCGATGGCGAAGAGCCCGTCAAAGCAGTAGTGTTGCAATCCCTGATTTTCACTATCATCTGGATTCCCGTCTTGCTCCTGACCGTCGCTGCCCTCGTATTCTGCCTGTTCGGATTAGGCTGGCTGTTTTCTTTCTTCTAAACCCAAGGCGCCACGCCCGACGCTCCGCAAGCTGCGTTGCTCCTTCTCTTTCGTTTCGCGCAAATGCGCGAACCAGGCCGGATGTGCCTGCTCGGATGACCAGACATCCAGATGCAATTGCGACAGGAACACAGGGTCCGCCAGCAAACCATTCTTTTGAGCGTCCGGCAATGCCGTCGGGCCATTCTTCACCGCATTTTGTACCTGATCCTTGCGCCGGTTCTGCGCTGCCAGTGAACGATGGGCATGCATATAAGCGCTGGCGCACATCATACCGTTGAAGCGCGGGTCGACCACCGCATCGACGAAGTTCATCGTACGTGGCGCGGCCTTGACGTAAGCCACCATATCCTGCAATTCCAGTGGCGGCTGTGCCTCTTCCGGAATCAGGAATAGTTTCTTGCGACGGAAACGCAAACCGTTGGAAACCTTGCTGGAATATATCGAGACCGGGATCGCCACCGCCAGGGAACCGACGATAGGCAACAACCACGGCAGGAAAGTCGGGTTAAGCCAAAAGATGATGCCGCCCCAGGTCAGCCCCAGCAAGGTATGGAAACCGTGTTTGCGTATTGCTTCACCCGGACTGGTTTCTGCATCTTCGCGCGGTGGCGATTTCCAGCGCAGCGCCCAACCCATGAAGGCGGCGATCACAAAGTGGGTATGGAACAACATGCGTACCGGTGCCAGCAACATCGAGAAGAACATTTCAATCAACATGCTGCCAACCAGGCGCAGGCGGCCGCCGAACTGTTGCGCACCCTGCATGCAGATCAGCAACACACTTAAGATCTTCGGCAGGAACAGCAAGGTCGCTGTGGCGCTGAACAAGGCCAGCGCTTTTTCTGGATGCCATTGCGGCCAGTTCGGGAACAGCTGCCACGGTTCGGTGAAATAGATGGGTTCAGTCAGCGTGTGCTGCATCAACATACCGGTGGAGAGAATCAGGAACAGGAACCATAAAGGTGCCGACAGATAAGCCATCACGCCGGTCACGAAGACTGCCCGGTGCACCGAATGCATGCCTTTCGACAGGAACAGACGGAAGTTCATCAGATTACCCTGGCACCAGCGGCGATCCCGTTTCAATTCATCCAGCAAGTTAGGCGGCATTTCTTCGTAACTGCCGTCCAGGTCATACGCGATCCAGACCTTCCAGCCGGCCCGGCGCATTAAGGCGGCTTCGATAAAATCATGCGACAGGATTTCACCTGCAAACGGCCCTTTACCCGGCAACAGTGACAAGGCGCAATGCTCGATGAAAGGCTGCATCCGTATGATCGCGTTATGTCCCCAGTAATGCGATTCCCCTAATTGCCAGTAATGCAGGCCGGCGGTAAACAAGGGGCCGTACACGCGTGTCGAGAATTGCTGGATACGTGCATACAAGGTATCGCGACCGGCGGCACGCGGCGCAGTCTGGATAATCCCGGCATCGGGATTGGCTTCCATCGATTGCACCAGCTTGGTCAGGCAATCGCCGCTCATCACGCTATCGGCATCCAGCACCACCATATAGCGGTAGTTTTTGCCCCAACGGCGGCAAAAGTCATCGATATTGCCACTCTTGCGCCGCACGCGGCGCTGACGACGACGATAGAAAATACGGCCAAACCCCTGCACCGATTTACTCAACATCGCCCATGCCGCTACTTCGTCGGCGCAGATATCGCTGTTACTGCTATCGCTCAACACATAAAAATCGAAACGATCAAGCTGGCCGGTTTTTTCCACCGATTCATACGTCGCACGCAAACCGGCAAAGACCCGCGCCACATCTTCATTACAGATAGGCATCACGATCGCGGTACGCGCCGCAGCCGCTATCGGACCATTGCTCACTGCGGTCCTGGAAATCAGGTGCGGATCCTTGCCGCGCGCCAGCAGGATAAAGCCAGTCATCGCAGTCCAGAATCCGGCGGAGACCCAGCAAAACAACAATGCGAACAAAGCCAGCATCGCGATTTCCAGCGGCTGCTTGCCTTGATAGGGCAAGACAGTGCTCATGTAATAAGTCGCTACTGCGGTCTGCCCCAGCATCAGCAAGAGCAGGGTCAGGCGGCGTGCGCCACCTTTGGCACCGTCGTTGGCGGATGCCGTTTCGCTCGGCTTGGTTTTTTGTGTAGCAGGCTGGCGTTTGAATAAACCTTGCAGCCAGCGCGTCAAGGGATTCAATGCACCCCAGGGCTCGGGTACCATCGACGCGCGATTGATAGGTGGCGCAATACTCAAAGGTGCACCAGTTTCATCGCACAGTGCAGGTGTAACCTGATCCGGCGCATTCGCTGCGAGGGCCAGCCTGGTGCGGGCAAGGACGGAGCCCAAAGCCGGATTGTCCGGCTGCGCATGCTCGCCGGCCAATGCATGATGCAAATCGGCCATCGCCTCGCGCGTGGAAAATGTCGCGGTCTCTTCCAGTCGCTGCTCGACCAAATGTCGGTCGGCCTGCGGCAAAGACAGATGGTCGAGGTAATGCCGACATTGGGTCGGGATACGTGGCGCGTCCATCAGTCCGCCGGCAAGATGTAACTCCACGTTTCCGATAGAGTTGTGTTGTTGGTGTGCAGGAAGCCGCGCAATTCTATCGGCTTCTTGTCGTCTGCCCGTTTGACCCTGAGTGCCGCACGCCAGCCGCCGGTCGCTTCATTGCGGTAGGTATGCGCTTCCAGGATTTCGCCATTGCTGTCTGCCGAAGCACGGAATTCTATCTTGGCATTCTGTGGCAGCTTCTTGAAGATCGGCCCTTCGAAATCAACAAACAAGGCAGTGCTGTCATCCGGTTTGCGCAAATGGCCATGCCCGCGCCTGGTTTGCGTTACCCATGACAAGGGCGGACGTTGTTGCGCACTCTTGTTCCAGTACAAGCGATAATCCAGGTTGATCGGCGTACCCGGTTTCGGAATCACATCCGGCACCCAGTACGCAACAATATTGTCGTTGAACTCATCCGGCGTCGGTATCTGCACCAGCTCTACCCGCCCTGCGCCCCATTTGCCGATCGGTTCGACCCAGGCACTCGGCCGCGTTTCATAGCGTGCTTCCAGGTCTTCGTAGCTGCTTTGCTTTTCATCCCGCTGCATCAACCCAAAGCCGGATGGATTACTCAAACCATACGAAGTCACCAGCAAGCGCTTCGGATTCACCAGTGGGCGCCAGATCCATTCACCGGTACCGGACTGGATCGACAAACCATCCGAGTCGTGTACTTCAGGACGATAGTCTTCGGTCGTCGAGCGCTGGTTCTCGCCAAAGAAATACATGCTGGTCAGCGGTGCAATACCTAACTTGGTGACGTTTTCGCGCAGGTATAACTGCGACTTCACTTCGGTTACGGTTTGCTCGCCCGGTTTTACGACGAAGCGATAAGCGCCGGTGACGCGACGGGAATCGAGCAAGGCGTATATCGTCAGCTGTTTACTATTGGCACTCGGGCGCTCTATCCAGAACTCAACGAATTTCGGAAATTCTTCTCCCGAATTCAAGGCCGTATCGATCGCGAGGCCGCGTGCGGACAGACCATAGATTTGTCCCTTGCCAACCGCGCGCAGATAGCTTGCGCCGAGGAAGACCATGACTTCATCTTTATATTTGGGGGTATTGATCGCGTAGTGCACGCGGAAACCGGAATAACCAAGGTGCTTCAGGTCATGCGGGGTCAGTTTATTGGCACCGTAATTGAAAGCGCGGGGATCAAATGGAATCTGGCGTGCACGCTGGCCGACGATTTCATTGATGCGCACCGGACTCTCGAATTGTCGGCCCTGGTGGAAGAAGGTCAATTCGAACGGTAATTTTTCTGCATGCCAGTAAGCACGTTCAGGTTTAAAACGAATATCACGATATTGATCGTAATTCAGGCCCTCAAGGGCTTTCGAAATATTTTTTTGCGGCGCCTTGTAAGAAGTCGTCGATAACTGCTTGGCTTTCTTCGCGACGTCGTTGAACTCAAACGCAAGCGCAGGAATACAGGGAATGAATGCAAGAACCAGCAATGCAATACGCTGACCGGCCCGCGCAGGTGTAAATAAACTCCAGAACATGATTTCCAATCTAAACAAACTGTCCGCCCCCATACTGGCTCCCGGACCTCCGTTGCTACCGCAGATATGCGGGTTCACACGGAGCAAAGATGCACATCCCAAATAGTCGCCCCAAGTCCTTGTGGCAATTAATTGCAATACGCATCCAATTTGAAAAGTGTTTTAGCTCCACGCGACGCGCTTTACGAATTAAAACAAGATTGACCTTTCGTCGCCGATGATATGGACAAAAGACGATAACTACAGCGAAATTGTCCGGCTTGTGCCCGGCATTTTGGCTTTACGTCGCGGGTTTTATAGCGCGGCGCGGCAGTCATACGGTAGTACTCCTGTCACCAATCCCGCAGCCAGCCAGGCTGGTTCTTGCGTATATTTTTGACATGAGTGTCGGTCTGACCTCACAAAAAGTGGAATGGTTCCGCGTCTAAATGTTTTTTCCGGCATCATGCCTGCCACACCCCGTAGCCTGCCTCGCGCAGTGCGATCCCCAGCTCGACCTCCATCTCGCATGCGGCTTCATACGGCATCGGGTTGTACACCGCATAGAGCTCCGGCAACAGGCGTAAACCGAACTTCTCGACATATCGATTGCTCTGTATACCTGCCTTGTGTTTATCGAAGCGCAGGTCCGGGTCGAGCCCGGTCATGCCAACGTAGACGCAGGGTTTCCCGCGGACGTAATCCGGGTTCGCTTTTTTGAAGCGGGCTTCGTAAAGCACATCGGGCGATAACTCGACGACATAAACATGGTGATGATGACGGCGCGGCATGGAGATATTTTGAATCCGGAGCAACAGATAGTTCAGCATAGCAGGCCGCGCGCATCACCTGCTTACGGTCGTCACCGCTTTACCGGACTGCAATTCTTATGCCACGGTGACGAGCGTCACATGACAAGCCAACAATCGGTACAATTCGGAGAACTGCAGTAGAGATGATAAAAAATCCAATTGCCGATCACCGCAGAAAGCGACGCCAACAATGAAAACAACGCACCTGCAAGACGCCTGGTCACTGACCAAAGAAGCGGTACAAGCCTGGATGCAGGATTTTGCACCGAGCATGGGCGCCGCACTGGCCTACTACACAATTTTTTCACTTGCACCAATGTTGATCATCGTGATCGCAATTGCCGGCTTCTTCTTTGGGCAAAACACGGCACAGGGTGAAATTATTGCGCAGCTACGCGGGCTGGTGGGCGATACCGGGGCCGCTGCAGTGGAGGGTATATTGCGCTCGGTCAGCCAACCGGGCCAGGGTATCGTCGCGGCCACGCTGGGCACATTGACCCTGATGATAGGCGCGACCGCCGTCTTCGGTGAATTGCAAAGCGCCCTGAACCGGATCTGGAAGGTAACGACTGACAACAAGAATGGGGGCATCTGGAAATTCGTCTTCACGCGCCTCTTGTCCTTCGGCATGGTAATGGGCCTCGGCTTCATGTTGCTGGTTTCCATGATCCTCAGTGCGGCACTGGCGGCACTCGGCAAATGGTGGGGCAGCATGCTGGGCGACTGGACTATCGTGCTGGAGATATTAAACCTGGCAGTTTCTTTCGGCGTCATCACGACGCTGTTTGCCATGATTTATAAATTCATGCCGCGTGCGACTATCGCATGGCGCGATGTCTGGTTTGGTGCGGTGATCACCGCCTTGCTGTTCACCGTCGGCAAATTCCTGATTGGCCTCTACCTCGGCAAAACCAATATGGCCTCCGGTTTTGGCGCAGCCGGCTCGCTGGTCGTACTGCTCGCATGGATTTATTATTCAGCACAAATCTTCCTGCTCGGTGCCGAATTCACCTGGGTCCTGTCGCAAAGACACCAGGCCCGGCTGGCAGCCGCCAATACATCGGATGCTGCTTCGGACGCACTCGTATCAGATTAATCCATACGCATCATCCAGCGGGCTGCACTAAACTGCAGCCCCTCGCTTCGTGCATACTCGACGGCAACCATGAGTAATATCCATCACCCCGACCGCAATGACCGCTACGCGCATATCGATGCATTGCGCGGCATCGCCGTCTTCGGCATCCTGCTGGTCAATATCTGGTCTTTCATCTGGGGTTTCAACAGCCTGCGTTATGGCGTACTGCCGGCCACGGCTTCGCTATTCGACGTATTGTCGGTAGCCTTCGTCGCATTCTTCGCCGAACAAAAGTTTTATCCTATCTTCGCCTTCCTGTTCGGTGCCAGCTTTGTCCTCATCACGCGCTCGGCCAAACAAAAGCTCGGGCGCTGGAGCGATGCCGAACAACTGTACCGCCGCCGGATGAAGTGGCTACTGGCCTGCGGCATCGTGCATGGCGTGCTGATCTGGTTCGGCGACATCCTGACCGTGTATGCAATTGCCGGTTTCTGGGTTTTATCCGGTCTCGCGAATGCGCGGCTGCGCAAGGTACGCAAGCATCTATATGTATGGCTGGGTGTTTTTTTCGCGCTGCTGCTGCTTAACTTTTTCCTGGGCGCACAACTATTCGGTGCCGATGACCTGGCAACACAAAGTAAAAACGAAGTCTATGGCGTGGAAGCGGCCCGCATGATCTATACCTACGGCGGCTACTTCAGTATCGCCGTGCAGCGTATCCGCGACTACATCTCGGTGACCACGCAATCCGTGTTCATCCTGCCGCACATTGCCGTGCTCTTCCTGCTGGGCGTGATGTCGGTAAGACGCGGCTGGCTGACGCAGCCCTGGCGTCACACTACCCTCTGGCGCCGGGTACGGCTCATCGGTTTTGGCATCGGCATTCCATTCAACCTGGCCTGGGCGGCGTTGATCCTGAGCGAAGCGATCGACCCTTTACATCCGTCACCCTACTCTTACATCGCTTATGCGTGGCTACCGGTGGGCGGCGTCTGCCTGGCTGCTGGCTATGTCGCCTGCCTGATGCTGGCCGGCCCAGCTATCCAGCGTTGGGCCGCTGACTGGCTGGCACCGGTCGGCCGCATGGCCTTGACGAATTACCTGATGCAATCGCTGCTATGTTCGGTGTTGATACAAGGCTTCGGCTTTGGCCTCGGTGCGACTTTGCCCCCAGCCGGCTGGCTGTCGATCGCCTTCGGTGTCATGTTGCTGCAATTGCTATTGAGCCGTTGGTGGCTCAGTACCCATACGCAAGGGCCGCTGGAGGCACTGTCGCGACGCTATATCAATAAAGCCAAAGTCGCCGGCTAAGTCGCATCGTTCAAATGGCAGGCAGAAAAATGTTGTGGCGCGATCTCTTTCAGCAATGGCTGCTCCACGCTGCAACGCGGCATCGCATGCGGACAACGTGGATGGAAGTGGCAACCTGAAGGCGGATGCAGCGGCGATGGAATTTCACCTTTGACCGCAACGAAATCGATTTTCTTCACTTCCAGCTTCGGTGCGGAAGCCAGCAAGGCGTTGGTATAAGGATGATTCGGCTGTACGAACAATTCGGCAGTCGGCGACGACTCTACGATGCGCCCCAGGTACATGATGACGACGCGATCCGATACATGTCGCACCACACCCAGGTCATGACTGATGAACAGATAAGTCAGCTTCAGTTCATTACGCAATTCCATGAACAGGTTCAACACTTGCGCCTGTATCGATACATCCAGTGCCGCTACTGCTTCATCACACACCAGCAACTCAGGTTTGACTGCCAACGCCCGGGCGATGCCTATGCGCGCCCGCTGGCCACCGGAGAACTGATGCGGAAAGCGACGTACCAGCGCCGGATCCAGCCCAACCTTTTGCAATAAGCCTGCGACATAATCCTTTTGCTCGGTCGCCGCGATCATGCCATGCGCCAGCGGTGCTTCACCGACGATATCCTGTATCCGCATACGTGGATTGAGCGAGGCATACGGATCCTGGAAAATCATTTGCATCGCCAATTGCGTGCGACGTCTCTCAGCCGTACTGAGCTGCGCCATGTCTGCGCCTTTCCACCAGCGCGTACCGGCGGACAAAGTATGCAATCCGACCGCCATGCGTCCCAGTGTCGACTTGCCGCAACCCGACTCGCCGACCAGGCCGACGACTTCACCGGAATGAATCGACAGGTTCGCATGATCAACTGCATGCACAACTTCTTCACTACGCTGCGCGCCAAACAAATTGGCAATCCGCGCTGCCGTATCCAGCGGCTTGACGAAGCGCTTGCTGACATCACGCAGTTCCAGCAAAACTTGATCAGCCATGTGCGGCCTCGACTGCTTGCGGTACCGGATGGAAGCAACGCCAGGTGTGCGTGCCATGTATAGACAGCGGCGGCGTATTGGCACATTCCGCAGTCGCGCGCTCGCAGCGGGTACGGAAAGCACAACCGGATGGCAGGTTTAACAGCGACGGCGTCATGCCCGGAATCTGGCGCAGGGGCTGGCCCGCAATATTGCGCGACGGTGACGATGCGATCAGGCCATAGGTATACGGATGGCGTGTTTGCTCCAGTACCTGCTGCACGGTACCGCTCTCGACTATCTTGCCGGCATACATCACGCACAAATCATCCGCCAGGCCGGCAATCACTGACAGGTCATGCGTAATCCAGATCAGCGCGGTGCCGGATTCGCGGCACAGCTTTTGCATTTCATACAGGATCTGCCCCTGTATCGTGACATCCAATGCCGTCGTCGGCTCGTCGCAAATAATGAGATCAGGTTTGTTCAATAAGGCGATGGCAATCGCCACCCTTTGTCGCATGCCGCCGGAGAATTGATGCGGGTAAGCCTGCAAGCGCTCATCCGGCGCAGCGATACCAACCCGCGCCAAAGCGTCCCGCGCCATTGCCCGCGCAGTCGCCTTGCTTACATTCTGATGCGCCAGCACTGCTTCCATCATTTGCGTATCGATACGCAAGACCGGATTCAGCGTCATCATCGGATCCTGGAAAATCATCGCGATACGGTTGCCGCGTATGCGCCGCATCGCTTCAGGTGATAAATCCAGCAGGTTCTGTTCTTGCAACAGGATTTTGCCGCCGACTATCTTGCCTGGCGCATCGATCAAACCCATGATCGAATACGCAGTCATCGATTTACCGGAACCCGACTCGCCCACCAGGCCCATGATGCGGCCCGGCGCGACTGAGAAGGAAACATCTTCCACTGCTTTCACCACGCCTTCGCGCGCAGAGAAATGCATCTGCAGGTTTTGTACGGTAAGGGTAGCGATGGTCGTCATTGTGTTTGCAAACGCGGGTTCAGTACATCGCGCAATTGATCGGCCACCAGATTGATGGCAACTACCGTCAACAACAATGCAATGCCGGGAAACAGGCTGATCCAGTATTTACCGGACATCATGTAATCAAAGCCGTTCGCAATCAACAAGCCCAGCGACGGCTCTGTCACCGGCAAGCCTATACCGAGGAAAGACAAGGTTGCTTCCAGCGAGATGGCGGATGCCACCTGCAAGGCGGCAATCACGATCAACGGCGGCAGGCAATTCGGCAACAGATGATGAAAGACGATGCGCAAGGGCGACAAGCCTAGACCGTTGGCCGCTTCTATATATTCCTTCTTGCGTTCGACCAAAGCCGCACTGCGTGCAGTCCGGGCATAGTAGGCCCACTGCACTGCGACCAGTGCGATGATGATTTTGCCGATACCGGGCCCCATCAAGGCCAGCAGGATCAGCGCGACCAGGATCGGCGGGAAGGATAACTGGATATCGGCGATACGCATGATCAGGCTTTCTATGCGACCGCCGAAGTAACCGGCAAACAGGCCCAGCGTCAAGCCGATCAGCAAGGCAATCGCCGTACTGACCACACCGACGATAATCGAAATACGCACGCCGTACAGGATGGCCGACAACATATCGCGGCCTTGCTCATCGGTACCGAGTACATAGGTCAGGCTGTGGTCGATATTTTGTTTACCCGGTTCCAGGCGCGAATCCATGATATCTATCTGCGCGAGGTCATACGGATTTTGCGGTGCGATGACAGGTGCAAAGATAGCTGCCAGCACGATCAGTAACAGGACGATGAAGCCCAGCGTCGCGACCTTGCTCGCAAAGAAGTTGCGGCTAAAGCGCCGGAACGGCGTTTCGATGGGGGTCGGCGTCAGCGTGGCTTCCATCTCAGCCTTTCGCATCCGACAAACGTACTCGCGGATCCAGCAGCGAGTACACGACATCGACTATCAGGTTGATCAATATAAACAGCGCCACGATCAGTATCAGGTAAGCGACGATCACCGGCCGGTCCAGCACGCGGATGGAATCGATGATCAGCTTGCCCATACCTGGCCACGCAAAGACTGATTCGGTGACGATGGCAAAGGCGATGATGGAACCGAATTGCAGTGCAATCACGGTGACAATGGGGATCAGGATGTTCTTCAGCACATGCACGCCGATGATGCGGCTATTGTGCAAACCCTTGGCGCGCGCAAACTTGACGTAATCCTGTAGCAGCGCTTCCTGCGCTCCCGCACGTGTCAGGCGTATCACCAATGCAATATTGAACAATGCCAGATTAAAGGATGGCAACAGCAAGTGCTTCAAGCCATCCCAACTCAGGAAGCTGACCGGGATGCCGAGCAGTAAAGTGGTTTCACCACGTCCGCTGGCTGGCAGCCAACCCAGGTGCACCGCAAACACCATGATCAGCATCAGGCCGACCCAGAATGTCGGCAGTGAAAAGCCGAGTATCGATACCGCCATGATGCTTTTCCCTATCCAGCTGTGTGGACGCAAACCGGCCCACAAACCCAGTGGTATGCCCAGCACGATGGAAATCAGGATGGCGCTGATCGCCAGCTCCATAGTCGCTGGCAGGCGCTCGAGGATCAGGTCCAGCGCCGAAGTGCCGAATGCAAACGAGCGTCCAAGGTCACCGCTGAGCGCATTCTGGATAAAGATGAAATATTGCTGCCACAAGGGCTTGTCCAATCCGAACGCGGCAATCGTACGGGCGCGCTCAAACTGGTCCGCATCCGGACTGAGCAGGATATCGATAGGGTTGCCGATCGCGTAGACGCCGACAAACACCAGCAGCGACATGACGGCCAGTACCAGGATGCTTTGTCCGAGGCGACGCAGGATGAAATCCAGCATGATTCAGTTTCCGCCCGCAAGTTGACGAGCGCAAGCATGCAGCACGCTGGATTTATTCTGGATGGAACTGATGTGCGAAAGTGAATTCATCGGTACGCGCAGTGTACTTCAAGCCTTTGCGCATTGCCCAGGTCGCATATTGATGGTGTAAAGGCACGACCGCATAATCCTTCATCGCGACGGCTGCGGCTTCCTTCGCATAGCCTTCACGCTTGGCCTGGTCGACCGAGCCCAGGGATGCGGCAATCAGCTTATCCAGTTCCGGATTGCTGTACTTGCCCCAGTTCCAGGTACCCCAACCTATGTCCGGATTCGACGTCCCGACCAGGGTACGCAAACCGAAATCACCAGCCAGCGTGCCCCAACCCAGCAAGGCCACACTGAACTCGCCGGCGCGCGCCTTGCTGAAGTAAACCGACAGCGGCAAGGTCTCGACCTTGGTTTGGATGCCGATGCGATTCAGGAATTGCGCAACGGTTTGCACTACTTGCGCATCATTGATGTAACGGTCATTCGGACCATGCAGGGTCAGAGCAAAGCCATTCGGATAACCGGCTTCAGCGAGGAGCTTCTTCGCACCTTCCGGATCATAGGCTTCTACTTTCAGCGCTGCGTTATAGCCGAGCAAGCCGGGAGCGACGATATTCGAAGCCGGCACAGCCAGTCCTTCCATCGTCCGCTCAACCAATGCCTGGCGGTTGATGGCTTTGGAAATTGCCTGGCGCACGCGGATATCGCGCAAAGGATTTTTCGGCAAGGGCTTGCCGGCCTTGTCGGTCACATAGCGCGGGCTTTTTTCGGATTGATCGATTTCCCAGAAGATGGTGCGCCATGAAATTTTTTGTTCCAGCTTGAACTTGCCATTGCCTTTGAGCTTGCTTAAATCAGCAGTCGGTACGCCTTCGATCGCGTCAACATCACCGGAGAGCAAAGCAGCCAGGCGTGGCGCGGAATTGGTGATGATGCGGAAACTGACCTTGTCCCAATCCGATTTGCCACCCCAGTACTGGTCATTGCGCGCGACTTCGATACGGTCACCGCGTTTGAAGCTGACAAATGTATACGGACCGGTTCCGATCAAGGCCTTGCCACTATTGAAATCCTCGGTAGTCGCTTTCTCTGCGGCCTTCTTCGAAACAATGAAGATTGCACTCACATCCAGTGCCAGCGGGCCATAAGGTGTGGCAGTGCTCAGGCGCACCGTATACGGATCGACGATTTTTTTTGCGATGATTTGTTTGGTATAGGCGGTATAAGGACCGGGGCTGTTCGTCAGCTTCGCCGGACGGTCCAGCGAGAACACCACGTCTTCCGCAGTGAACTTCGAGCCGTCATGGAACTTCACATCGTGTCGTAACTTGAATTCCCAGGTGGTCGCATCGACTGCACGCCACGAGGTCGCCAAGCCTGGCACCAATTTACCGTTGGCATCGACATTCACCAGCGCATCAAAGATATGTGAAGAGAAGGCCACATTCGGTGCGATATTCAAATAGTGCGGATCGAGTGAAGAAACGTCGGCGGACAGGGCGATTTTCAAATCGGCCGCCCAAACCGGCTGCAAAGCCAGTGCGCCCAGCAAGGCGAGTACGGATAGGTGTTTTCGTTTGAAGCCGGGCATATTATTCCTTTAGAACTGAGTACAACGCAGCTAGCGCCGTTTTTGGCAAGAACGCATCTCACGGATATTTATGAAATGAGTTCTATAAGCCATGAGTGAATCGATGTCTCACGCAAGGATGCGCGACCAACGCTACAGGGCGATGTTAGTCACCCACGCCACGATTGTAAATAATCCATTTTGGCTTTGGATATATCAAAAAGATATATTGTCGCGGAGAATGCCCGACCTTGCTTGTGGGGCATGCGATGCGGAAACAGCGGAACCTGTATGATGAATTGCTGCTCTAAACAGAGCACATTTGTTGCAATAAACCGGAGGCTGCCATGCAGACCAGATTACTTACCCTCGCCTTTAGCGCCTGCATGTTGCTTAGTGCTCCGGCATTTGCCGAAACCACACGCGTTGATTTGCTCGGTTATCCGGCGACCGCCGCGGCAGCGGTGCGCACCATAGTGATTACACCTGACACCAAATGGGTAAATGTCGAAGGCGGTGAAATCATCAACTTCATCGTCGGTGACAAATCCTTCGCCTGGCACTTCTATGTAGGCTTCACCGTTACTTCCTTCGACCTGCAACTGGTCGCGCCACCGGGCCTGCTGCAACGACGCATCGTCGCCTACGTCTCGCCTGACCCGATGTATATCGGACGTGACTAGGCGGTAGCTGCCGGCAAATCCGTTTTGGCACCCAGGCTGTTACGCACCTGGATCTCTGAACGCACGCGTGCCTTGCGTTTTTTCCACCAGATCACCACGCCGGTGACGCTCAGCATGGCAACCAGTAAACCCATGAAGGAAATCAGGATGCGTCCCGGCAAGCCGAGGATGCGGCCTGAATGCAGCGGGAACTGCATCTGCAGGAAGATATCGGCAGCGGTGCCCTGCCACGGCAGCTTGTTACCCGCATAAGCGCCAGTCTTGCCGTCGAAGTAAAGCGCTGCAGGCCCTACCCCGCCGCCGCCATGGTCATCGCCGGGATGGAAGAAACTGGCACCGTAAATACCAAATGTATTCGAGTAAAACACACTGCCTATCGGCTCTTGCCAGCCACGGCTATTGGCTTCCGCCTTGGCTTTTTCTATGGCCGCAGGAAAACTCAGGCTTGCCTGGATAGGTTTATTCGGCGCAACCGGCGTACGCACGTCGAAAGGACCGGGGGTCACTTTTGATACCAGCGACATGGCCGGATAAAACACTTCCCGATACAGATTCAACGAAAACGCGGTAAAGGCGAGGATGAACAGCAAGCCCCAGGTCCACAGGCTGAATGCACGGTGCAAATCGAAATTGAGCTTGTAAGAACCGCCGCTCCAGCGCACGCGCCACGACGGTTGCCAGCGTTGCCACCAGGTTTTCCGGTTGTCGGCAGCGTTTGCTGCGACCGCTGCCAGTTTCTTTTCGCGCCGTACCGGCAGCGTCAGGTAAAAACCGAAGAAACAATCGACCACCCAGATCACGGCAATAATGCCCATGAACCAGACACCCCATTCATCGATACCCCACATTTCCGGAATATGCAGGCTGTAATGCAGTTTATAGAGGAAGGGCATCAGGTTTTCCCGCGACAGCGAAACCGCGCCCCACTCGCGCTGGCCCACGATGCGGGCTGCGACCGGATCGACGAACACTTGGTTGTAGCCGAGTTCATACAGGCGGCCATTCGCCGGATTGACCTTGGGACTCACACCGAATAGCGCTGCATGGCCTTCCTCGAATTGCAAAGGCATGAAAGTAACCGTCGCGCGCGGATCGGCCTGCTCTACTACCTGCGCCAGTTCGACCGGCTGCTTATAGGGGCCGCGGCTATCCACCTTGAATAGCGATTCATTGAGCCACTCATCCAGTTCGTGATCCCAGGAAATCACCGCGCCGGTCAAACCGGAAATCAAGAGGAAGAGTGCGATCGTCAGGCCACACCAGCGATGTAATAAGACAAATGATGCACGCAACATAATGGTCGGTATGTATATAAGTGTAGATAGCCGCCCACGATGTATGGCACTGCGGGCAACGCAGATCGCGCAATTATAATGCGTATCATTCCTATTTATGCGGAATATTCTGCCCCCATCTTCGACCCCGTCTATTCCTCCGGCACGGCAGGGATATCCTTCCTGCTACCTTTAATAGGCGATCTTGAAATAAGTGAGCGCATACTTACATCAATTTCGCAGCAAGCGTTACCCTGCCCGGGGATTTTATATGGCACTTGAAAAAAGCCCTTGACCTTCCCATCATGGTAAGGTCGACACTGCTTACATCTACAGTCACCAGTGAGTCCATCATGACGACCGCCCAGCCACAAACCGCTGCAAACAATCTCCGTCGCATCACCCTTGATGTGGCGGGCATGACCTGCGCGTCCTGTGCATCCCGCGTGGAAAAAGCCATCAATGCCATCCCCGGCGTGCAACAAACCAGTGTCAATCTCGCCACCGATTCAGTCGCGGTTGAGGCGACCTCGCAAGTCCAGGCCGACATGATCCGGCAGGCGATAGAAAAGGCCGGCTATGAAGTGCCGCAGGAAGAAGTCACGCTCGACATCACCGGCATGACCTGCGCCTCCTGCGCCGGTCGTGTTGAGAAAGCCTTGCGCAAAGTGGATGGCGTGCTCGACGCCAGCATCAACCTCGCCACCGACCGCGCACAAGTCAAAGTCAATCGCGGCACCAGCAACGCGGCCCTGATCGCGGCTGTAGAAAAAGCCGGCTATGGCGCAGCGCTGCCACTGACCAAGTCTCAAAGCACACAACAAGCCGGTGAACAGAAATCCGCGCCGGACTGGTTGCCGGTCATGTACTCCGCACTAATCGCCATCCCGCTTGTATTGCCCATGTTCCTGCAACCCTTCGGTATCGAATGGATGTTGCCGGGCTGGCTGCAATGGTTGCTGGCAACGCCGGTACAGTTCTGGCTCGGTGCGCGCTTCTATAAAGCAGGCTGGCACGCGGTCAAGGCCGGCACAGGCAATATGGATTTGCTGGTCGCGTTGGGTACCAGTGCCGCTTACGGCCTGAGCATCTACTTGCTGCTGACCGCAATGCCTGACCATATGCCGCATCTGTACTTTGAAGCGTCGGTGGTAGTCATTACCCTGATCCTGCTCGGTAAATGGCTGGAAGCACGCGCCAAGAAACAAACCGCCTCGGCCATACGCGCGCTGCAAAAACTGCGTCCTGAATCCGCCCGCGTACGCCGCGATGGTGTTGATAGCGACGTTCCGATCGACTCGGTCAAGGTCGGCGACATTGTGGTCGTACGCCCCGGCGAACGCATCGCGGTAGACGGCACCATCATAGAAGGCAATAGCCAGGTTGATGAATCGCTGATTACAGGTGAAAGCCTGCCGGTGGTTAAACAGCTTGGCGCCAAAGTAACCGGCGCATCCATCAATGCTGATGGCTTGCTGCTGGTGCGTACCGATGCTATCGGTGCAGAGACCACTTTGTCGCGCATCATCCGCATGGTGGAGAACGCGCAATCGGCGAAAGCACCTATCCAGCGCCTGGTTGATAAAGTCAGCGCGATCTTCGTGCCCATCGTTTTGCTGATCGCACTCGCCACCCTCATAGGCTGGTGGCTGGCTGGTGCCGGTATGGAAACTGCCATCATCAATGCGGTGAGCGTGCTCGTCATCGCCTGTCCATGTGCATTGGGCCTGGCTACGCCGACCGCCATCATGGCCGGTACCGGCGTCGCGGCGAAGGCCGGTATCCTGATCAAGGATGCGGAAGCGCTGGAAACCGTGCATCGCGTCAACACGGTCGTCTTCGATAAAACCGGCACCCTGACCCTGGGCAAGCCACAAGTGGCGGACATGCAGGGCAATGGCATACCGAAGAAGACTTTGCTGCAACTCGCAGCTACCATCCAGAACGGCAGCGAGCATCCACTGGCACATGCTGTCATCGAATCTGCGCGCAAGGAAAATATAGACTTGCTGCCGGTCAGCGAAGTGCAAGCCTTGCCCGGCCGCGGTGTCGCTGCCGTCATCAACGGTCGTCGCCTGCAACTCGGCAGTTCACGCATGATAGAAGAGCTGGGCCTGAATGGCGGTGCACTCGCTGAACGCGCCCAGGAACTGGAAAACACCGGTCATACAATTTCATGGCTGGCGCTGGCAGATGAGCCAACGGAATTGCTGGGCCTGATCGCCTTTGCCGACCAGATCAAGGACAGTGCGCCCCGCGCAATCTCCAGCCTGAATGGGTTGGGTATCGATACCGTGCTGTTGAGCGGTGACAACTATGGCAGCGCTAACGCTGTCGGTAGCGCACTCGGCATCAAGCATGTGATCGCACAAGTGCTGCCTGCGGATAAAACCGCAAAGATCACCGAGCTGCAACAAGGTGATCACATCGTCGCGATGGTCGGTGATGGCATCAACGATGCCCCCGCGCTGGCAGCGGCCCACGTCGGCATCGCAATGGCAACCGGTACCGACGTTGCGATGCATGCAGCGGGTATCACGCTGATGCGTGGCGATCCGGCGCTGGTGGCCGATGCGATCGATATCTCGCGTCGCACCTATAGCAAGATCAGGCAGAACCTGTTCTGGGCGTTTATCTACAACCTGGTCGGCATTCCGCTGGCGGCATTCGGCTTGCTGAATCCTATGCTCGCCGGTGCGGCGATGGCCTTCAGCTCGGTCAGTGTCATCAGCAATGCGCTGCTCCTGCGTCGCTGGCACCCGACAGCCCAGGCAGTGCGTGACGGTAAGTAAGCGACCATCAGACGGAAAGGACATAGTATGAATATCGGAGAAGCAGCCCATGCATCCGGCATCACTGCCAAGATGATCCGGCATTATGAAAGCATCGCCCTGATCAAACCCAGCGCGCGCAGTGACGCCGGCTACCGCACTTACAATGAGAACGACTTGCACACGCTACGTTTCATCAAGCGGGCGCGCAAGCTGGGCTTCGCGCTGGACCAGATCCGCGACTTGCTATCGCTATGGAATGATGCGCATCGCGCCAGCGCTGATGTCAAGGCAATTGCATTGGCGCATGTAGCGGACCTGAACAAGCGCGTGGCTGAACTCACGGAAATGCGTGATACCTTGCAACACCTCGCACAAACCTGCAATGGTGATGCGCGCGCCGACTGCCCTATCCTGCAAGGATTGGCGCAGGCAGACGGCAACGATGCGCACGATTGCTGCGCTCACTGACGAGAATCAGTTTCCACCAAAAGCGTAGTGTCATAACTTCGCTTTTGGCATATTTATTCCGCCCAGCCCATTCGGGCAGGCTGCCTCCGGGTCGATAAGCACTATGTATTCATCCACTTTCATCTTCGCCAGCAAACAGTTCGATGACGAATTTCATCGGCTCGATCGCATCATTGCAGATGCCGCCAAAGCCATGCCCGGTTATCTGGGCGAAGAAACCTGGGAAAACAGCGCTAGCGGCCTGACTTCAAATGTGTACTACTGGGATACGCTTGAATCACTACAGGCATTGATCCAGCATCCGGTGCATCAACAAGCAAAAGCCGCACATTCCAATTGGCTCAACGGTTACCGGGTCATCATTTCTGAAGTATTAAGGACGTATGGAGATAATCTGCTGCAAGATGATCTGCTACAGCATCGCCCTGAATCCGGACAATAAAAAAGAGCGGGTGGCTTAGCCATCCCGCTCTTTCTTTTTAGTACGCTGCTTTTAAACAGTAGTACTGGCAGTCACCGGATAACCGGCTTCCGTAATCGCTTCAGAGATCTCCGCCAGGTCCGCACTGGACTGCACGCGCACCTTGCCTTGTGGCAGATCGACTTCCACCTTGGCGGCGGCATCCACGCCCAATACTGTTTTAGTCACTTTGCTCACGCAATGACCGCAGCTCATATCTTCAACTTTCAATTCGTACATGGCCAACTCCTTATGTGGGACAACTGACTACACTGTAGAGCTTCCCACCGTGGGAAGGTCAAGCACTATTCATCAAGTTTGTCATTCGACATGACGACATAAATCAATACCAGCAACAGTGTGGTGAAGAAACGGCTGGCATCAGGCACGCCATTCCATTCCTTCGACATCCACATGCCAAACCACTCCCCGCCCACCGACATAAACCCGACTTGCCAGGTCAGGAACCCCAGCGTCAAACCGGCAATTGCAAACTTTTTGGCGCGCCGGAATACGGCTTCATCCGCCTTGATCGATTGCAAGAGCTTGAAACCGCCTATCCAGCACAGGATCGCGGTCAGGGTTTCCAGCGCGATGATGAATATATAGCCGGCGTGCTGGATCAGCGGTGACTCAATCGCACGGTAGGTAATGCTGTTGCCGGGAAAAGTCGTATCCATGAGGAAGACATGGTGCACGAACGCAAAGTTGGTGTCGTAGTCGGTGATATTGCCGAAACTGACCAGCGATGCAAACAAGGCCATCGCCAGCACCATCGCGATTTTTGACAAGCGGATCATCATGATTTTTAGTCCTTTTAGTAAAAGTTGGAGTGATATCCGTTCTGGCCCACCGATGATTGCGCCGCCTGCACAGGCGTGTTCAAGCAATGCAGAAATTCTGCAAAGGTACTTGGCGGTCTATCGGTGGGAAGATACGGTGCACGAAATGCATCGTGGGAAATACAGGAATCCAGTTGGGTATCGGGACTGGCGTTACCTGAAGCCGGCTGAGTCATGTTGGAAATGATTCAGCAAACTGGATGAGCCCAACTTTGGTGGAAATAATTCTACTTGAGATTGCAGTAATTTCCCAGATGCAGGTCATGGACGCAGACCGCGTTCACAACAGCGTCATGAAAATGATGCAAATTGGTGTGCCTGTGGTCTAGAACGGTGCACCTCCCCGCAAGCCGCCCCGGGGGAAATCATTACAGAGAATTCCGCTCTCGGGCGCCTGCTGTACTGCCGATAATCGCTGTTTATGCCACTCGCAGTATCGCAGAAACAAGGCCGGGCACAGAATATGCACGAGATAAATTACCCCAAGGAAACTATTTTGTTACTTTTCGAAAACGGCGTGTTGGTTGAGTACAACCCATGTCACAGCGAGGACAAAAAGCAAACGTAAAATATAGTTTCCATGTGGTAACTAAGGGATTTGTTGCTTTCTATTCAGATAGAATGGTTCTAACTAATTAGACAATAAAAACCATTAAAAACGGCTTAATCAGTTATTCAGCGCTCTTGAAATTAGCTTCTCTCAATAGAAAATTTTTCTTGAAGTCACGCCCCATGCTTAAACAGATTCAAACAACCGATCAATGTCTTTGCATGGGTAACGTGTGAGTACTTCAGAACCCCTCATGATGGGATCGCTACTGGATCATCTGGTAGAGATCACCGGCCATCGCGATCACGACCTGCTCGACATTTCGGTAATGACCGCTTTGTTGAATATGGTGGGCGTGGCCGAGGCGCGCGTCATGGAGTTATTCCAGTCACGCGGTGAGCTCTTCGTGCGCCCACGCGTCTGGATCTCCGGCGGCGCGGTACAAACCGTGGATGAAGAACATACCTCATCCGAACAGGCGGGCGAACCTATCGTTTCCTTCCCGGGACTGGTCGCCTGTATCGCACAGCGCAAAAACCGCCTCGAAGAAAGCACCGAGAACGGCCGGCATGTCCTGTGGATACCGATCTGGCAAAACGACAAAGTCTCAACCTGTCTCGAAATTGCGCATACACAACCGTTCACACCGCAGATGCTGCAAGTCATGGAAGGCATCCTGAGTGTTTATCGCAATTACCAAAGCTTGCTTGATTACAGCGAACGCGATTCGCTGACCGGTTTGCTCAATCGCAAAACCTTCGACGAAAAGTTCGCGCGCATGGTCAATGCCAAGCCATCCGAATCAGTTGCGCGCGACGATGAAGACCGCGAGGAACGGCGCCATCATGCAGATGTGAAATCGCAATGGCTGGCCGTAATCGACATCGATCACTTCAAACGGGTCAATGACCAGTTCGGTCACTTGTACGGCGACGAAGTGCTAATCCTGGTCGCGAATGTATTGCGCACTTCCTTCCGCGCCCAAGATCGCGTGTTCCGGTTCGGCGGTGAGGAATTTGTGGTGTTGCTGCGCTCCGCCACCCTGGCCGATGCACAAATGGTGTTCGAACGCTTCCGCACCAGTATCGAACAACACTCTTTCCCGCAAATCGGGCAAATCACAGTCAGCATCGGCTTTTCCAGCATTTCGCAAGAAACCCCGGTGGTAATCCTTGGTCACGCCGACCAAGCCTTGTATTACGCCAAAGACCACGGCCGCAATCAGGTCTGTTATTACGACGAACTGCTGGACCAGGGCTTGCTCCAGGTCGGCAAAAAAGCGGAATCGGTCGAATTTTTTTTCGACGACCCGGCCGACGGTTAAACCGTTTGAAACGGCCAGGCATTCTGCCCGGCCGGTTCTTCCCCGCCTTATCCCTGCTGTCCGGCGCATTTGTCGTCACATCCGCTTTTTGCCCAGTCCCTCGCTCGAATCAATGCAAATACGCAACACTCCCATCAAGAATTCCCTGACTTTCCTGACTGGTATTGCAAATCATTATCGTTTGCATTAGTATCGCGTTAAATTTACGTTAAGAAAACGTTAAACACGCAGCCAGCCAAACACCGAAGTCGGACGCCCTCGCTCCATTTCCCCCTGTGTACTAGCCAGCCATCAACACCTCCCCCGCGTGGGATCCCCTTTTTCTGGAGCAAGCATGGCAGCGCAGCATTCCCCGGACTTCGCACGTCCTTTCGAGCCTTTGGCGACCAATTCATCCCGTACCGAAACCGCGCTGGAACGCCACGCCCGCCGCAGCTGGCCACTGGCTGCGGCCTTGTTGTTTGCATCTGCGTCTGCTGCGGCGCAAAGCTCGGATCAGCATCTGGCAGAAGTCGTCGTCAGTGCATCGGGTTTCGAACAAACCATTAAGGAAGCACCAGCCAGTATCACCATCATTACGCGTGAACAATTGGAAACCAATCGCGTCAACAGCGTTGCGGAAGCATTGCGCGGCGTTGAAGGCGTGGACGTCGGCGATGCACCGGGTAAAACCGGCGGCATGAATATCAGCATGCGCGGCATGAACAGTCGTTTTACGCTGATCCTGATTGATGGCCGCAGGCAAAATACAGCCGGTAGCGTCACACCTAACGGCTTTGGTGAAACATCCACCTCCTTTATGCCACCACCTTCCGCCATCGAACGTATCGAAGTCATACGCGGACCTATGTCCACGCTGTACGGCTCGGATGCGATGGGCGGCGTCATCAACATCATCACCCGCAAAGTCGGTAAAGTCTGGTCCGGCAACGTCACTGCGGAAACTACCTTGCAAGGTGAATCCCAATTCGGCAATTCACAAGCAGGCAGCGTATATCTGAGCGGGCCTTTGGTAGAAAACCTGTTCGGCCTGCAAGTGCGTGCACGCCGGTATCACCGCGATGATTCCAATATCCAGTGGCCAGGCAAGCTGCCAGGTAGCCTGACACTGGGCAATGACCCGGTTAAATCGACCATCGATACTGCAGGCGCCAAACTGACTTTTACGCCAAACAAAGACAATGATATTTCACTGGATATCGATAGCTCGCGACAAACTTACGACAACAGCCGCGGCCAATTGGGCACACTCGACAAACCAACCGACCGCCGTGGTTATTTGCCGGAACAAAAATTCAACCGGGATCAAATCACCTTGGCGCATACCTTGCGTATGGCCAATAGCGTTTTGGAATCCAGCATCAGCCATACCAAGACAGAAACCATAGGTCGCACCATTCCGACCCTGGCACCGGGTGGCAAACCTGCAGGCAGCCCACGTACCCTGGAATCTGAAAGCACCATTTTTGATACCAAGCTGGTGACAGCACTCGATACCCACATGTTGAGCGTAGGCGCGCAATGGTGGGAAGCCAAGATGATCGATGCGATCGCTCCGCGCGGCTTTGATCAAAAACAAGTCGGTGTCTTTGCCGAAGACGAATGGCGCATCCGCAAGGATCTGGCGCTGACGGTCGGCGTGCGCCACGATAATCACAGCACCTTCGGCGGTGCCACCACGCCGCGTGCGTACCTGGTCTGGAATGCAACGGATCAATGGACCTTTAAAGGCGGGGTAAGCAAAGCGTATCGCACCCCGGGGCTGGAACAACTAGTGAACGGCTTGTCAGGTATCGGTGGTCAGGGCACCACTCCCTTATATGGCAATCCCGCATTGCAGCCGGAACGTAGCGTGAGCAGTGAATTCGGGACTTACTTCGACAATAACCAAGGCTTCCGTGCCAACGCCACCATATTCCAGACCGACTTCAAGGATGCGATTAGCAACATTAGTAACTATGTCCCCCCAAGTGGAGGTGCCCAAGGCAGTTTTCCTGTTAACGTCAGCAATGCGACGGTAAAAGGCCTGGAGCTCGGTGGTAGCCTGGAATTTGCCCGCGTCTGGCGGGTAGCGGCTAACTATACCTATACAGATAGCGAACAAAAAAGCGGCGCCAACATCGGCAAGCCTTTGGAAAACACGCCTAAGCATGCAGCCAACGTGAAACTTGACTGGCGCACCACAGAACAATTGAACTTGTGGGCACAAGCAGAATATAAAAGCGAACGCTATCGCCCCGAAGATACCGGTGCGTTCACCAATACCAAAGCCTTACTCGGTGATTTCAAGGCTTATACATTACTGAACATAGGTGGCACTTATAAGGTGAATAAAGCTTTCTCCTTCAACATGGCGATTAACAATTTGTTGAGTAAAAACTTTGTTGATTACCGCCCGGTCACAACCACAGCGAACGGCCCAACACGCCCGGTAGCCGGCTTTGCCAATCAGTACATCAGCACTATGGAACCACGTCGCCTATGGATCTCTGCCAATTACACCTTCTGATGCCCGGCTAAACCCTCTCTCAGCAGTGCCCTCTCGCGCACTAAGGCCTTCCGGCTTTAGTGCGTTTTTTTATTCGCTCATGTTTTATCTTGGCGGACAAACCACATTTTCCCCGTCAAAAACACGCTTCGCCGATTACTGGGATAATCCTTCCGTTACACAGGGCAACTTTCCGCCCTTTCTTTACGGACCTATCCATCATGAATCCCGGCATGCTGTACGCACTCTGCGCCTATGTGGCCTGGGGCTCGTTTCCGATTTATTTCAAATCGCTGCACGATATTGCGCCGCTGGAAATCCTGCTGCACCGCATGGTGTGGGCGCTCGGTTTCCTGCTCATCGTGCTCGCCGTGCGCAGGCAATGGGCGTGGTTAGGCACTGTCTTGCGCCAGCCTAAGGTATTGGCCGGCTTTACCGCCAGTGCACTGCTGTTATCAACCAACTGGTTTGTCTATATCTGGGCGGTCAATCACGATCGCATCATCGATGCCAGCCTCGGTTATTTCATGACGCCGCTAGTGAATGTGCTGCTCGGTTTTCTCGTTCTGGGTGAACGCCTGCGTCGCCTGCAATGGGCCGCTGTGCTTGTCGCCGCACTGGGGGTCGCGTGGCTGACCTGGGAGAATGGACATTTACCGTGGATAGGCCTGATACTGGGACTGACTTTCGGCACTTATGGCTTGTTGCGTAAAACGGCCAAACTCGGTGCGCTGGAAGGATTGTCGCTGGAAACCTTGCTGCTGTTCCCGCTCGCAGTACTTGCGTTGGCGGTGATGGCCTGGAATGGCAGTAACAGCTTCATCCATGCGCCGGCTACATCGCAATGGCTGCTGGTTGCGGCCGGTCCGATTACGGCAATTCCATTGCTGCTGTTTGCTACAGCAGCACGTCGCATACCGTTATCCACGCTCGGGCTGTTGCAATACATCACGCCGACGCTGCAATTACTGGTTGGTGTCTGGCTATACCACGAGCCATTCAGTAGTGCACGCCTGGTCGGCTTTGCTGCGATCTGGATCGCGCTCGGTTTGTATTCGGCAGACGGACTATGGCAAAACTACAGGCAGCCTGCTGCTGATACGCAAAAATAGGCAGGCATTAAAAAAGGCAACACAGCTGTGTTGCCTTTTTTGTTGATGGAAATGAACGCTTAAATTTCTACCTTGGTACCCAATTCAATCACGCGGTTCGAAGGAATTTGGTAATAATCCGCGGCACCGCGTGCATGGCGCGACATCGCGACAAAGATGTGTTCACGCCACAACGCCATACCGCGCACCGGATTCGCCACTACGGTCTGGCGTGCGATGAAGAATGAAGTCTCCATCATTTCAAATTCCAGTCCCTGGTCTTTTGCCAGTTCCAAAGCGGCAGGAATATCCGGCACGTTTTTGAAACCGTAAGTCACATCCATCTGATAGCAATCATCGCCCAGCAAATGAATGCGAACCTGATCAGTAGTCGGCACATACGGCACTTCCATCATACGCACCGTCAGGAACACGACACGTTCGTGCAACACTTTGTTGTGCGACAGATTGTGCAACATCGCATGCGGTACACCATCCGATTCACCACGCAGGAAAATCGCAGTGCCAGGGACGCGGGTTGGTGGCGAGATGAACAGCGAGGCGAGGAAATCCTCCAGCGGAATCGCATGCTTTTGCAAATTCTCGAACACCAGTTCACGACCACGCTTCCACGTCAGCATCAGCGTGAACAGGATCGTACCGAGCAAGAGCGGGAACCAGCCACCGTGGAACAGCTTGAGCATATTCGCCGAAAACAGGCTGAGATCGATCACCAGAAAGAAACCGGTCGAAGCCAGGCACAGCAAGAGATTGTATTTCCAGCGATAACGGATCACGAAGAAGGTCAGTATCGTGGTCACCAGCATGGTTGCAGTCACGGCGATACCGTATGCCGCTGCCAGATCGGACGAGGAGCCAAAACCAACCACGGCCATCACTACTACCGTCATCTGCAGCCAGTTCACCGCAGGAATATAAATCTGTCCAATCTGGCTGGCCGACGTAAATTCAATCTTCATGCGCGGCAGGAAGCCCAGTGCAATCGCCTGCTTGGTCATCGAGAATGTGCCGGAAATCGTCGCCTGTGATGCGATGATGGCCGCCATGGTCGACAGCGCCACCAGGGGGTAAATACTCCATGCCCCGAGTTGCTGATAGAAAGGATTGGTCACGGCATCCGGATGCATCAGCAGCAAAGCACCTTGTCCCAGGTAGTTCAATGCCAGCGCCGGGAAGGCTACCAGGAACCAGGCCATGCGGATCGGCTTGGCACCGAAGTGCCCCATATCCGCATACAGTGCTTCGGCACCGGTGAACGCCAGTACCACTGCACCCAGCGCGATGAATGCGAGGAAGCGATTGCCGTCGAGGAAGTGCAATGCATGCCATGGATTGAGTGCGTACAGGATTTGCGGCGCATCAATGATATTGACCACACCCATCACCGCCAGCGTCGCAAACCAGACCACCATGATGGGACCGAACCATTTACCGATGCCGGCGGTACCGCGCGCCTGCAGCGAATAAAGGCCGACCAGCACGGCTACTGTCAGCGGCACCACATAGGGATCAAATGTTTCGGTCGCGACGCTCAGGCCCTCGACCGCGGACAATACCGAAATCGCCGGTGTAATCACGCTATCGCCATAGAACAGCGTGGCGCCAAACAAACCCATGACCAGCAGCGGGAAATACCAGCGTGAATTGCGTGTCACCGAAGAAAGCGCCAGTGCCATCAAGGCCATGATGCCGCCTTCGCCGCGGTTATTCGCGCGCAGCACCAGCGTGACGTACTTGAGTGAAACGATGATGATCAAGCCCCAGACGATCAATGAAACAACACCGAGCAGGTTTTCCGGTGTGAGGGCCAGGCCGTGTTCTTTGGAGAACACCTCTTTCATCGTATATAAAGGACTCGTACCGATGTCGCCGTACACAATGCCGACAGCGGCCAGAGTCAATGCAGCGAGACTGCTTTTTTTATCTGGTGAAGCCAAAGAGTGCTCTCTTTAGAGGGATGGTGCGTCGCACAATAGGATATGCGACTCCATAATGCAAGTAAACATGAGCTTCCGTCTACACAGTGTTGCACTAAAGTTGAATCTCGCCCAGCCCTAGTTTACAAACCGCGAAATTTTCGGTTTTAAATGCATTTTGCCATCGATATCCGCTTCAGTATTGATATCGCACTTACCCTGACGCCCCGCATCGGTTATCCTTGCACCCACCTCTTTGGCAAGCAACCTCATCTTGAAATAACAATGGCAAATTACGTTTACACCATGAACCGCGTGGGCAAGATCGTCCCACCGAAACGTCAGATCCTGAAAGACATCTCGCTGTCCTTCTTCCCCGGCGCCAAAATCGGCGTACTGGGCCTGAACGGCTCGGGCAAATCGACACTGCTGAAAATCATGGCCGGTATCGATACCGACATCATCGGCGAAGCACGCCCGGCACCTAACCTCAACATCGGTTACCTGCCGCAGGAACCGCAACTCGATCCGGAACAAACCGTACGCCAGGCAGTGGAAGGCGGCCTCGGTGAAGTATTCGAAGCCAAGGCCAAGCTGGAAGAAGTGTATGCCGCGTATGCGGAACCGGATGCTGATTTCGACGCACTCGCAACCGAGCAGGCACGACTGGAAGCCATCATCTCGACCTCGGCCGGCGACAACCCGGAACAGCAACTGGAAATGGCTGCCGATGCATTGCGCCTGCCACCATGGGATGCCAAAATCGGTGTCCTGTCCGGTGGTGAAAAGCGTCGCGTCGCTTTGTGCCGCTTGCTGCTATCCAAACCCGATATGCTCCTGCTCGATGAACCGACCAACCATCTGGATGCTGAATCGGTGGACTGGCTCGAACAATTCCTGCAACGCTTCCCCGGCACCGTGGTCGCGATTACCCATGATCGCTACTTCCTCGACAATGCCGCTGAATGGATCCTGGAACTGGATCGCGGCCATGGTATTCCATGGAAAGGCAACTACAGCTCGTGGCTGGAACAAAAAGGCGATCGCCTGAAGCAGGAAGAAGCATCGGAATCCTCGCGCCAGAAAACCATCGCCAAGGAATTGGAATGGGTACGCCAGAATCCGAAAGGCCGTCAGGCCAAATCGAAAGCGCGTCTGGCCCGCTTCAATGAGTTGTCCGAACACGAATACCAAAAGCGCAATGAGACACAGGAGATCTTCATCCCGGTCGCTGAGCGTCTCGGTAATGAAGTCATCGAATTCAAAAATGTCTCCAAGGCATTCGGCGATCGCCTGCTGATCGACAACCTGAGCTTCCGCATTCCTGCCGGTGCTATCGTCGGCATCATCGGCCCGAACGGTGCCGGTAAATCGACGTTGTTCAAAATGATCACCGGCAAGGAACAACCTGATAGCGGTGAAGTCGTGATCGGCACTACCGCCAAAGTCTCTATCGTCGATCAGTCACGCGATACGCTGAATGATGGCAAGACCGTGTTTGAAGATGTCACCGGCGGTGCCGACATCCTGACCGTGGGTCGCTTTGAAATGCCGTCGCGTGCCTACCTCGGTCGCTTCAACTTCAAAGGCGGCGACCAGCAAAAAATCGTCGGCAACCTGTCCGGTGGTGAACGCGGTCGTTTGCATCTGGCCAAGACCCTGCTGATGGGCGGCAACGTCCTGCTGCTCGATGAACCGTCTAACGATCTGGACGTTGAAACCCTGCGTGCGCTGGAAGACGCCTTGCTGGAATTTGCCGGCAGCGTATTGGTGATCTCACATGATCGCTGGTTCCTCGATCGTATCGCGACCCACATCCTGGCTTTCGAAGGCAATTCGCAAGTTTCATTCTTCGACGGCAACTATCAGGAATACGAAGCTGACAAACGTAAACGCCTGGGTGAAGAAGGTGCCAAACCTAAGCGTATCCGCTACAAGCCTTTGACCACGTAAGCATTTGCGGGAATTTGTTTGCTGCGACAAAAATGGCGACCACGATATCGGGTCGCCATTTTTTATTGTGTTTACGATAGCAAGTGTCACGAAGAAATGCAGTACTGTCGCGGCTTCCGGGACGATACAGCCCCACAAAAAGCAACTAAGGTTATTTCTTTTTGTTATTAAAGCCTGGAGCATGCTTTCAATACAATGGACGGTCTTGTATCCCACATGTCTCCCAAGGCCATCAAAATGAAACGCATCCTCGCATCTGTTGCCCTCGCACTCGGCCTATCCGCCGCGCACGCGGCTCCGCTCGAAGTCGGTTACCTGCCGATCATCCCGGCAGCACAATTATTCATTGCTTACGAGCAAAACACGCTGCCGCCTGAAGTACGCAGCGCCAAACTGGTGCAATTCCAAAGCGGTCCGGCGCTGGTGCAAGCCTTGCTCGCTGGTCAGCTGGATGTCGCTTATGTCGGCATCGGCCCGGCGCTGGTCGCCAGCGCCAAGGGTGCTGACATCAAGGTCGTGGCATCGAATATCGTCGAACAGGTCAGCTTTGTCGCGATGGGCAACCTCGCGCCTTACTTCGCATCCGGTGATGCCTCGACCGCCTTCGCGCGCTTCGCAAAAGATAACGGCCGTCAGCCTATCATCGCCAGCTATCCACGCGGCGCGGTCCCGGAAGCAGCTTTGCAATACTGGTTGCGCAAGCGCGCCAAGGTTGACCCGAGCAGCTTCAAACTGATCTACCAAGGCGAGGCGCAAATCCAGCAAGCACTGCTGACCGGCGCGATCGATGGCGCAGCCATCCTCGAACCTACTGTCACCACCGTCCTGACCAAGGCACCGAAAGCACGCGTAGTCGCACGTGGTTCGGAACTGTTCCCACATCAGCCAGGTGCTGTATTGCTGGTGCGTGAAAAACTGATACGCGAACAACCGGACGTAGTGAAGGCACTGGTCAAAGCGCATATCGCTGCAACCAAGGTACTGGAAACCAATCCGGCGCAGGCGGCACCGTTCGTACAGAAGTATGTCGGCGGCGGACGCCTCGATGTCGCACTGGTGGAAAAAGCCATACGCAACTCCAAAGGCCAATTCACTGCGAATCCAAACACCATCATTCCAGCCACACTGGTACTGCAAAAATTCCAGGCCGAAACCGGTACCCTGGAAGGTGCACCGGCTGATGCCACCAAGTTGTTCGACACACGCTTCTATGATGCTGTCGCAGCTGGTCGCTAAACCCGGAAATGGCAGTTTATGAAGCAGTCTTCAGTTAGCTGGTTGACGCGTGCGGCCTACGGTGTCGCAGGTGTCGTTTTATTCGTATTGTTATGGAAAGCTTCCGGTTATTTTGCATGGGTCAATCCCGGCACGCTGCCGGATCCATTCAAGTTACCGCAAGCCTTCATGCAGGAATGGAGTGCTGGCCGCCTGCTGCCCGCCATCGGCTCCAGCCTGATCCATTACTTCTGGGGCCTGGGACTGGGTACGCTGTTCGGCATCCTGTTTGGCCTGGCCGCCGCGACCATACGTCCGTTTGATTTATTGCAGGCTTACCTGATCCGCATCCTGCGCCCTATCCCGCCGCTGGCCTGGGTCGTGTTCGCGATTGCATGGTTCAAGGTCAGTCATGCCGGCGCGGCCTTCGTGATTTCCATCGGCGTGTTCTGGATCAACTACTACGCCACTGCCAGTGCGGTACGCAACATTGATCCGCGTTTCTACGAACTGGCACGCAGCTTCGGACAAGGCAGCTACTGGCGGCGTGCCATCAGCATTACCCTGCCCGCGATTGCACCAGGCACCCTGGCTGGCATACGCACCGGCATAGGCCAGGCCTGGATGACCCTGATCGCGGCCGAGTTGCTGGGTGTGCCCGGCATGGGGCAAGAGATGAATGCCGCCGCAGGTGTGGGCGCGTATGAAGCGGTAGTGGTTTACATGCTGGCGATTTCGCTGGTGTATGCGGTCAGTGATTTGATCTACGTCCTGATCGAGAAAAGGGTTTTGGCATGGCGTCCGTAATTGAATTCGATCGTATCGCCTACCTGCATCCGGGGGCCAACGCGCCTGTCATACAGGACTTGTCGCTGACCATAGAAGCGGGTGAATTCGTCGCCATCGTCGGTGGTTCCGGCGTCGGCAAATCCACACTGTTGCGCGCGGCAGCCGGATTGATTACGCCAAGCAGTGGTGACGTGCAGCTCAAACTACCGCAGCTACCGGGACGGCGTCGTCGCGCAGTGGTTTTCCAGGATGGTCGATTACTACCCTGGCGCACTGTCGCCGACAATGTCGCCTACGGCCTGGAAACACTGGGCATAGATGCGAGCGAACAGCAGCTGCGCATCAGGGAAGCCTTGCAGTTAACCGGCCTGGCAGAATTTGGTGAACGCTGGCCACATCAACTTTCCGGCGGCCAGGTACAACGCGTCGGTATTGCACGCGCACTGGCGGTGCAACCGGACTTGTTGCTAATGGATGAGCCATTCAGCGCGGTCGATGCCTTGACGCGTCGCAATCTGCAGGCTGAACTAATGCGCATCTGGCACGCGACGCAATCGGCGGTGATGTTCGTGACGCACGATATCGATGAAGCCGTTTTCCTGGCGGATCGCGTCATCGTACTGGGTGGCAGTCCGGCAACAGTCGTCGAAAACCTGCAAATCGATTTGCCGCGACCACGCAACCGCGCGGATGCCACCTTCGGCCGGTATGTCGAACACCTGTCAGCGCAACTAGGCGTACAGTAAGAACCTTCGCATTCAATGAAGAGGAAATGACATGGTACGTTTAGTGATACACGCCCCCACACCCGAAGCACTGGAACGCGGGCGTCGCAATCTCGCCAATCTGCTGAAGGCTGAACCGGACGCACAAGTGGAACTGGTCGCCAACGCAGGCGCTGTAGTCGCTGCATTGAAACAGCCGCATGAAGTCGACACTCACCTGCTGGTATGCCGCAACTCGCTGGTCGCCAATGACTTGCAGGCACCGGACAACATCGCAGTGGTAGCCGCAGCTGTGCTGCATATTGCGCAGCGCCAGCACGAAGGCTGGGCTTATCTGCGCGCATAAGACTATCCGGCCTTAGCCTCACGGCTAAGGCCATAGCACCTTACTTCTTCATTTCATCTTTGGACATGGCATCCTTGCCCATGCCATCTTTCTTCATCGCATCTTTACCCATGTGGTCTTTCTTCATGGAGTCCTTCTTCATGCCATCCTTGGCCATACCATCCTTGGCCATGTGATCTTTTTTCATCGCATCCTTGGACATGCTGTCTTTCGCCATGCCGTCGTGTGCCATACCATCCTTCTTCATTGCATCCTGTGCGAATACGGCACCCGACATCAACAGGCAAGCGGAGAGAACTGCAGTAGTAATTGTTTTCATGATGTATTTCCTTTGATTGATTTAAAAAAGAACTGCGCGTGTAAAACTTCAGGGCGGCTGTTATCAGCTGCCACCGAACCAGTTGTATCCCTGGTCTTCCCAATAGCCCCCTGGATACTTATTCGTGACATAAATTGCCTGTATGTGTTTCGGATTCTTGTAGCCGAGCTTGGTCGGCATGCGCAGCTTCATCGGATAGCCGTACTCCGGCGGCAAGGTCTTGCCGTCGTACGTCAGCGCCATCAAGGTTTGCGGATGTAGCGCAGTCGGCATATCAATGCTGGTGTAGTAATCATCGGCACATTTAAAGCCGACATACTTCGCGCTCAGGTCGGCACCGATGCGACGCAGGAAGTATGAAAACGGCACACCGCCCCATTTTCCTATCGCGCTCCAGCCTTCCACGCAGATATGGCGGGTAACCTGTTCGCTGTGCGGCAGGTGCCGCAGTTGTGCCAGACTCCAAGGCGCGCGATTGGCGATCAGTCCACTCAGTTCGAGTCGCCAGGCATCACCATCCACCTGCCTTACTTCGTCCACCCCGTAGTAAGCATTGAATGGAAACGGCCGTGTGATCATGGAATCGGGATAAGTCGGTGCCAGGCGGTTCGGATCGAAAATCAAAGCCTGCGCCTTGTCATTAAATTGGGATACCTTGCCCAATGCCTGCTCTACGCTGCTGTCATCACTAATGGAGCAACCGGTGAGCAAAGAAAGTCCGCCCAGGGTCAAGGTGCGCTGCAGGAAGGCACGACGCGATGGCTCGGCCACCTGCCGAATGGCATCCGCCAATATCGCCGCACCGTTACCCGGCATTGCTATATTTTTCTTCTTCAACATATGCTTTCCCCGACTGTTCAACGGCCGCGTATCATCGCGACCAAGGTACGTGGCACCAGTGCCACCATCACCAGATGTACGACCACAAAACCAAACAATGCCGACATCGCAAAGAAGTGCACGCGACGTGCCGCTTCGTAGCCGCCCAACAAATCACGCAGCAAGGGAAATTGCACCGACTTCCACAGCACCAGGCCGGACAGCACGATCAGGATCAAATCAGCGACCACAAACAGATAAGCCACTTTTTGCACGGTGTTGTACTTGCGTGGATCGGCATGGGCCAATTTGCCTTTCAGTGCTGCCGCCATGTCCTGTAAAAATGCACGTGGCGAGATCGGAAAGAACTGACGACGCATGCGCCCGGAAAACAGATTGATGGCGAGATAGACTATGCCGTTGACGAACAACAGCCACATGGCAAAGAAATGCCATTGCAAGGCACCTCCCAGCCAACCGCCCAGAGTCAGATCTGCCGGAAAAGAAAAATCAAAGAATGGGGATGCGTTATAGATGCGCCAGCCGCTGGTAATCAGCAACAGGACAGCGATGGCATTAATCCAGTGCGACACTCGCAGCCACACCGGATGTATCGTTGCATGATCGCCGGCCATCATAGTTCTCCCCGCTGATTACACGATGCCGTACTCACTGCCTGCAGGACACTCCCGTCGCGCGCATCCTGCACGAAGGCCACAGCCTGCAGCTGCTCGCGCCGCCATTCGGCCGGCAACGCGATGCGCTGCTGCCAGCTGGCGCCACCCTGCACCAAAGGTAGGGGACCGAACCAGGCCCTTACGACATGTTCATGCCTGAGTGTGACGCCACTGTTCTCTCCCCGTGATACCGCTGATGTCAACGCATTCTCGGTGAGCGCAACATACAGCGCACCTGTCGCTTTCTGCTCACGTGCAAGCACGTCAGCCGTCAAGGTAAGGACATTGCCGCCAGTGGCGGTCATTTTTAATTGCATGTCGAGCGCTGCGGGCTTGCTATTGATCGCCCTGATCGCTGCAGGCAAATCACTACGCCATGCACGCAACTCATTACCATTGACGAAAAACTGCGGGGTGTACACGATATGATTCTTGCGATTGGCCAATAATGCACTTTGGCGCAGGTCAAATGTCTTTTGCGCATAAGGATCTTTCCAACCTATCGCATCCCAGTAACTGACATGCAGCGCCAATGGCACTACCACGGCTTGCGCACCAGACTGACGACTCAATTGACCCAGTTGCTTGTCAGCAGGAGGACAACTCGAACAACCTTCACTAGTGTAAAGTTCTACCAGCGCGGCTGTCGTCGCTCCGCTTTTGACTTCACAAGCCGTTCCTGCATACGCCGGTAGCGCAATGCAGGCAGCAGAAGCGAAGATAGTCAGGGCTGGCGGTTTCATAAACTGATCCATTACAGTGATGATGTAAAAGGTAGTTCGCACTGAAAACGAATTTGGTTACAAGAAAAATGAATTAAATTTATTCTTTGCGAAATTTATTTTGCATATCGTGTTACCGAAAGCCCCGATGCAACGAATAACTAATAGAGAGAAGCCGGATCGCAATGAACTGGGCGAGTTGCGCTTGCATGCGCTATTCGTGCAAGGGTTGGCGGGTGATGAAGCCGCCTATCGCAATTTCCTGCAGTTAACGGCAAGCTATTTGCGCGCCTTCCTGCGACGACGCCTCAGCCGCTGGCCGGATGAAGTGGAAGACCTGGTACAGGAATCGCTGTTGGCAATACATAACCAGCGCATGACATATGAGGTCGATGCGCCCCTGACTGCATGGGTTTATGCAATCGCAAGGTACAAACTGATTGACTGGTTGCGCCGCCATACCAGGCGGGAAATGCTGAACGATCCGCTGGATGATGAAAATGAATTATTTTCCACAGCCGATAGTGACGCCCATGAGGCGCAACGCGATTTGAGCAAGGTGCTCGACCTGTTACCGGAACAGCAGCGCGCCGCCATCATGCATACCAAACTGGAGGGCTGGTCGGTACGCGAAACGGCCAACGCACTGAAGATATCGGAAGCATCCGTCAAAGTCGCAGTGCATCGCGGCCTGAAGACCCTGGCGATGAAACTACGGAATGAAGATGAAAACAGATGATTTGATTAATATGCTGGCCAGCGGGCCGGATGTTTCAGCACCCAAGCTACCGGTGCTGCAATTCGCCGTGATGATTGCCGGTGGCCTGCTGCTCAGCATCATCCTGATGTTGGTGGTCCTCGGTTTGCGTCCTAACCTGGGTGCACTGGCAATGCTGCCGGCGTTCTGGATCAAAATGGCTTTTGTCCTCGCACTTGCTGCAAGCGGCTGGCTGGCGGTCACCCGCCTGTCCGCTCCGGGCGCCCGGATCAAGAAACTGCCGTGGCTGATTGCACTACCGATACTATTGATATGGATTATTGCAGGGATATCGATGATGAAGGCCGCGCCCGAACAACGCGCCTATTTGTTCTGGGGTGATACCTGGCACTATTGCTCGTGGCTTATCGCCATCCTGTCCCTGCCTATCTTGGTCGCAATCCTGAAAGTCATGCGCCAGCTGGCTCCTACCCGCCTGCGGCTGGCCGGTGCCGGTGCCGGCTTTGCGGCAGGCACCGCGGCAACACTGGTGTATTCATTCCATTGCCCGGAAATCGCCGCGCCGTTTATAGGCTTCTGGTACCTGATCGGCATCCTGATTCCCAGCGTCATCGGAGTAATCATAGGGCCGCGCGTGTTGCGCTGGTAATGCCAACGCAGGCAAATACTGCCGCAATAAAAAACCAGTCCGCGGACTGGTTTTTTATTGGATGTTTTTTATGTTTCGCTTATCCCGTGTCAGAACTGCTCCCACTCATCACCGTCACCAGCCGCAACACTGGCCCGCTGGCGAACAATCTGTTTATCAACATTGGCAGCACGTGTCTGTTGCGCGTTTGGCTTGCCAAGGGGACGACTGGGCGGCGTGCTCACGCGGTTCGTCGGTGCCAACGCAACTGCATTCGCATCGAGTTTGAATACGCTCACCACCTGCGACAGGTTATTCGCCTGGTCCTGCAATGACTCGGCTGCCGCCGCAGCTTCTTCCACCAACGCCGCATTTTGCTGCGTGACCTGATCCATCTGCATCACGGCCTGGTTAATTTGCTCTATGCCGTCGGTCTGTTCCTGGCTCGCTGCGGTGATTTCACCCATGATGTCAGTCACGCGCCGAACGCTTTCGACCACTTCCGCCATCGTGGTACCGGCATCATGGACCAGGCGTGACCCGTTGTTTACCTTCTCCACCGAATCATCAATCAGGGTCTTGATCTCTTTCGCCGCACTCGCCGAGCGCTGTGCAAGGTTACGTACTTCCGATGCCACCACCGCGAAGCCACGGCCCTGTTCGCCGGCACGCGCGGCTTCGACAGCCGCATTCAAGGCCAGGATATTGGTCTGGAAGGCAATGCCATCAATGACCCCGATGATGTCGACGATCTTGTTGGCGGACTCATTAATCGAACCCATGGTGTCTACTACTTGCGATACCACGGCACCACCCCGCACCGCGACTTCCGAAGCCGTTAACGCCAGCTGGTTCGATTGCCGTGCGTTATCGGCATTCTGTTTGACCGTGGAAGTCAGCTCTTCCATCGACGATGCGGTTTCTTCCAGCGAACTGGCCTGTTCCTCGGTGCGCGATGACAAGTCGAGGTTACCAGTCGCAATCTGGCTGGAAGCGGTGGCGATGGTATCGGTACCCATGCGCACCTGCGTGACGATACGCACCAGGCCGTTATTCATATCCTGCAGCGCTTGCAAGAGTTGGCCGGTTTCATCCCTGGAAGTCACGACGATCGTACCGGTCAGGTCACCATCCGCTACCTTGCGCGCCAATCCCACCGCCTGGCCCAACGGACGGGTGATGCTGCGCGTCGCAAGGAAGCCGAGGAAAGCACTGATGATCACGGCAAGGACAGACAGGATGCCCACCAGTTGTTGCGCGCTGGCAGAAACCTCATGCGCGTCTTCGCCCGCCTTGTGCATCAAATTGCTTTGGTATTCGACCAGCCGGTCCAGGCCTGCCATGTATTCCAACTGGGCCGGACGCACTTCGGCAAACAGCAATATCTGCGCTTCCGCCCGCATCCCTTGCGCAATCAGTGTGACGAATTTGTCCTTGGCCGGCGTGAACCGGCTGCGCGCATCGGTCAGTGCCTTGATGTAGGTGCGTCCTTTTTCGCTTTTGATCGTTCGATCCAGTTTATCCAGTGCTTCGCCTATCGTGACCGAACCTTGCGCGATGGTATCCAGCTCGCCCTTGATCTGCGCGGTATCGGTCATCAACAGGGCGTTGCGCATATTGCGCGCCGTTTCATTCAGTGTGTCCTTGATGATGTGGGCGTTGACAGTCTTCGGATAGCGATCATTGCTGACCATGCCTATCGCTGCGTCCAGCTTGTCCAGCCGAGTGAAGGCGATCACTGCCAGGATGATGAGTACTGCAACCACACTACCGAAGCTCAGGGTCAGGCGTTGACCGATTTTCAGATTTTTCATAATGAAGCGACTTTCGATAAATTGAACAGGAACGCCATCCGCCTCTGTCTGAAATACGAGAGGATCCGTCTGGCTGGCGATGCATATAGGGGGAAATTTCCGGGGCCGGGCATGGCTTGCGCACCGGGGCGAAGCAGAAAATCATCTGGCCGGATGACTCCCGACGCCTTGATGTTATATCCGTACGGCAACATATCCCATCCCATAAATATGGGTTTACGGGCGCAAACGGCTCGGCGACATGGGGATAGCCGCTGCGCCCCTTAGTCGCTTATCATCGCTGTTCTGCAGTTTTTCAATCGACCATGTACCAGCTAGTTGCACCGGCCAGCGCCGAAATAGAAATCAAGAAAAGCCGCTTCATCGGCCTGCTCTACCCGCTTACGACACGGGCGGAAGCGCGCGTGAAGCTGGCCGAATTGCGCGCTGAACACCCGAATGCAGTGCATTTTTGCTGGGTCCTGATGTGTGATGGCGACTCCGGCCTGGATGACGACGGCGAACCCTCAGGCACGGCGGCGCGCCCGATGTACAACGTCCTGGTCCACAAGGATGTCTTCAATGTACTGGCGGTGGTAGTGCGTTACTGGGGTGGCATGAAGCTGGGTGCAGGCGGTCTGACGCGTGCATACGGACAGGCAATTTCGGAAGCGGTCAAGAACGCCGAATTGATCCCGGTCGAAGCAATGTGTGAACGACGTTATGCCTTGCAGTTCGCCGATGAATCGACTTTCCGTCGCTATTGTGAACAACAAGGGGTCAGCGTGCTTGATGCGCAGTATGGCGATATCGTCACACTGCGCCTGAAGATGAAATGCAGCCAGGCCGAAGAATTCCAGCGGGCTGCATTTGATTTACTGCGTGGTGCGCTGGAAGACTGCAGCGAAGTACCCGAATAAAACCGATATCAAATCATTTCCAGCGATTCCGGTCCATCCGGCGGCGGGAACATATCGTCCAGCTCTTCGAGGTCTTCAGCTGTTAACTGCAGGTCGAGCGCGGCACGATTTTCCCGTACGTGCGCAGGCGTCGATGCTTTAGGAATAGCAATCACACCTTCCTGTCGCAAAACCCAGGCCAGCGCCACTTGCGCCGGCGTCACTCCGTGTCGCTCCGCGATGTCCTGCACTTCCGGATATTCGGTCAGCCGTCCTTGCTCGATCGGTGAATAAGCCATGAGCGGCAAAGCGCGTGCTTGCGCCTGTGGCAACAAATCAAACTCAATCCCACGACGGGTCAGGTTATACAAAACCTGGTTGGTCGCCATCGCATCGCCACCCGGTGCCCGTGCAATTTCGCGCATATCGTCAACGTCCATATTGCTCACACCCCAGTGACGGATCTTGCCGGCATCCTGCAAGGCTTCAAAGGCGGCGATAGTTTCCGCGAACGGTGTACGACCACGCCAATGCAGCAGATATAAGTCAATGCAATCGGTACCGAGGCGCCGCAGACTGCGTTCGCATGCAGCGATGGTAGCGCTACGCGACGCATTGCTCGGCAATACCTTGCTGACCAGGAAGACTTCATCACGACGGCCGGCAATTGCTTCGCCGACCAGTTTTTCCGATGCGCCATCGCCATACATTTCTGCCGTATCGATCAGGGTCATACCGAGATCCAGGCCCAGGCGCAGGCTGGCAATCTCATCGGCCCGGCGATGTGCTTCATCACCCATATACCAGGTGCCCTGGCCAAGAACAGGTACGGCGGTACCGGATGGAAGTTTAGTTTTGCGCATATGCACCTTTCATATTTCAATCAGGATTATTTGAACCAGGGTTTAAGGCTCTTCTGCAAAGCCCTTTCATCAAAACCGCGTATGACCTCGTCGCCAATCACGATCAGCGGTACCCCGTTGCCACCCAGTTTTTTGTGGCCTTCATAACCGGCACTGGTTTTTTCGACATCAAGCTCGGTATAAGCGATGCCTTTTTCTTCAAACAGTTTACGAGTGGCGGCACAATAGCCACACCATTCGGTGGCATACAATGTCACTTCCGGCTGTACGCTGGAAACCACTGCCGTCGGTGCCTGCTTACCCGACCATAACGGTTTGCCGAGGAAGAACGCCACACCCAGCATGGCCAACACCAGCACCCATTTCAGGAAACCGGAAGATTTATTCCGGTTTTTTGCAGCAGGCGTACCATAGCGACCATGATTGCTTGCCACCGGTTCGCCGGATGCCTTGATATAGGCAACCTGGCACGACGGACATTGCCATTCGGGGGCTTCATCGCCGGGTTTGCGGACATACGAGCACTTCGGGCAGATGCGGGTCATGGCGGCAGGACTTGTTGGAATTTTTTCATTATACGTAAATGCAATTGGCAAAGAACACCATGAGTACACAGAAGCAAACACCCGCAGCAGATGCAACTTTGTTCACCTGCCATCCGCAAGACATGGAATGGTTGCCATGGGCGATGCCGGGTGCACACTTCAAACTGTTGCACGCAAATGCGGCAACCGGACACTTCACGCTGCTCATCCGATTTGAAGCCGGCGCAGTCGCGCCTATCCATAGGCATGTCGGTGCAGTCGAAGGCTATATGATTGAAGGCGGTTTTTATTATCACGACGAACCCGAACGCCCATTTACCACCGGCTGCTATCTGTGGGAAAACGAAGGTGCGATACACCAGCCGGTCAGCCCGGATGGCGGCGTGATGTTCGCCGTATTCCACGGACCGGTCGAAGGCCTGGATGCGGAGGGCAATGTCATAGGCCGCATCAACTGGAAGTGGCATGTCGAAAAATGGAATGCAGCAGGCAATCACTACCAGCCCAGCGGCTTATAGGATCAACTGCAAAGCGTCGACCTTAAATTTGCAGCATTTTTGATCTACGTCATTTGCCCACCTGCAATGAAGTCGGCAAAGCGCTACACTGCATCAATATTCCCTACACCCGAAATGAGCAAGGAGCAAATTACACCAATGGACACGGCACTTTCCGGCGCACAGATTGCACAATTCGAAAAAGACGGTTATCTGGTTTTCCGGAAGTTGCTGGAACCGGCCGCGTGTGAACACATGCTGGCCGTGGCGCGGAGGCAGCTACAAGAAGCGCAACAACCATTGGAGTATGAAGCCGAGCTCGGCTATCCGGGCGCCCCGTCATCACTGGATGCAGAAGGCGGCCGTACCGTGCGACGCTTGCGTGGCGCTTATCATCGCGATCCGTGCTTCCATGACTGGGCGCGCGATCCGCGCATCGTTGACAAGCTCAAACAACTGTTCGGCGAACAGGTTTACCTGACGCTGGCACATCACAATTCAGTGATGACCAAGCATCCGCAATTCGGCACGGCGACCGGCTGGCACCGCGATATCCGCTACTGGTCGTTTACCCAACCCGACCTGATTTGCGTGTGGCTCGCATTGGGCGATGAAATCGCGGCGAACGGCGGCTTGAAGTTCATCCCTGGTTCGCATCGCCTTGATATTACGCGCGCGCAATTGGATGACCTGGATTTCCTGCGCCCTGACCATGCGCCGAATGAAACCCTGTTTGCACAAGGCGTACCCGTCGACCTGCACCAGGGAGATGTCGTGTTTTTCCATAGCAAGCTGTTCCATGCCGCAGGTGTCAACACCACGCCATCGGTCAAAACTTCACTTGCCTTCGCTTACCACGGCAGCAGCAACCAGGCAGTCGCCGGTAGCCGCTCATCGATTGCCGGCAGCGTCCCGATCAGCGATTAAGCACAGCCCAAGTACACGTCAAATGCAAACAGCCCTCGTATTTGCGAGGGCTGTTTGCATTCATACACACTCATTTCTTTGGTGTACTGGGCGGCGTCCTTGAAGACGCCGGGATATCTTTTTGCACTGATTGTCCGGCGCGCTTGCGCTGCACTTCTTCGACCCCGGGCATACCCCTGCGATCCGTATCCATCTGCCCCTCCTCAATATCTTCGAAGGCCTGATGGATGACTTTGCGCGGCGCGCTGGCCTGGCTATCGAATGACTCATCCGTTTCATGCGGCAGCTTTAAATCTTTCTGGTCTTTTCCCTTTGTTTCTGTGGGGCGCTTGGTATTGACTGAAATCTGCTTGCTCATGCTTCCTCCTTGATTGCAATCCGACAACCCCTGTCATCAGGTTTTTGTTGTTCCACTGCGTTTTCAACTGTTACCAAGGTAGGAACCTTATACGGCGCGATAATTCCCCACCGATGACAAATAGGCATGCCCGGCGGCAAAAGATAAAACCACGGCGCGCGATTCTGCTATCATTACGCCTGAACATTGGGGAGTAGCCGGCCTTTGGCAACAAGGGGATCTGCATCAACACTCTTGGCACGCATGCCATGGTGCAGATAGTCGCAAGACTTGGCGAGACCATTGATCAAGTGACGACCGCATGGGCCGGGGTCGTCGTTTGGTCTTTGGTTATTCGTCCGGCCCGAGAAAGTCATACCCAATATGGAAGCATTCTTCGTTTCTACCGGCATCGTTGCCCTCGCTGAAATCGGCGATAAAACGCAATTACTTGCCTTCCTCCTCGCAGCAAAATTCCGCAGACCCTTGCCTATTGTTTTGGCGATCTTCGTTGCGACCATCGCCAATCACGCATTCGCTGCCGCCATCGGCACCTGGATCACGACCATGCTCGGGCCGGAAGTATTGCGCTGGGTATTGGGTGTGTCGTTCATCTTGATGGCAGGCTGGACGCTGATCCCCGACAAACTCGATGAAGACGATACCAAGCTGGCGAAGTACGGTGTGTTCATGACCACGCTGATCGCCTTCTTCCTGGCGGAAATGGGCGACAAGACGCAAGTCGCGACCGTTGCACTGGCGGCGCAATTCCATTCCTTCGTGTGGGTAGTGGCTGGTACGACTTTCGGCATGATGTTGGCGAATGCACCGGCGGTCTATTTCGGTGACAAGATTGCCGACCGCATGCCTGTGAAAATCGTGCACCGGATCGCCGCGGCCATTTTTGCAATACTCGGTGTTGCGACCTTGCTGGGTGCAGGCGCACGCTTTGGTGTGTAATCCTTGCCGCTAAGCGACAAAGCCCTCATCCTGGATGAGGGCTTTTTTTATATCTGCAAACGTTTTTTTGCGGCGGCGTATTCGGCGCTCATGCGCTGGACGATATCTGCCACGCTGGCGACTTCGTCGATCAGGCCAACGCCCTGGCCGGCGCCCCAGATATCGCGCCAAGCCTTGATCTTGCTGCCGCTGCCGGAACCGAAATTCATCACCGTCTTGTCAGCCTGCGGCAGGTTGTCCGGATCCAGCCCGGCATTGATGATGGATTTTTTCAGGTAGTTGCCATGCACACCTGTAAACAAATTGGTATAAACCACATCGGCCGCAGCCGAGCTGACTATCGCTTCGCGGTAGGCATCATCGACATTCGATTCCTTCGTTGCCAGCCAGCGTGAACCTATGTAGGCGAAATCAGCCCCCATTGCCTGCGCTGCCAGCACCGCATCACCGGTCGCAATCGCGCCGGACAGGGCTATCGGTCCCGCGAAGAATTTGCGCACTTCGCCCACCAGTACAAATGGTGACAAGGTACCGGCATGGCCACCCGCACCTGCAGCAACCAGGATCAAGCCATCGACGCCGGCTTCCAGTGCTTTCTGTGCATGGCGTATCGAAATCACATCGTGCAGGACGATGCCGCCATAGCTGTGGATCGCATCCATCATTTCTTTTGGTGGTGCACGCAGAGATGAAATGATGATGGGTACACGATGTCGAACGCAGACTTCGACATCATGCGCGAGGCGGTCATTTGATTGGTGCACGATTTGATTGACGGCGATCGGTCCGACGATGGCATCAGGATGGGCCGCTTTGTAAGCCGCCAGATCGGCCTGGATTTCAGTCAGCCACGCATCCAGCAATTCAGGCGGCCGTGCATTCAGGGCTGGAAAGGCACCGACTATGCCGGCCTTGCATTGCGCCTTGACCAGCGCCGGACCACTGGCGATGAACATCGGCGCACCGATGACCGGCAAGGCCAGGTTTTGCAGTACTGCTGGCAGACGATTTTGCGGACGCTCGGACATCAACATTGCTCCTCAGCAGTGATGCGCCCCCCCCGGGCGCGCATCAGATTATAAGAATCTATCCAGCAATTTACGACTGGCCTTGTCCAGTTTATTCAAATCACGAATCAGGAACTGGATGCCATGTGTATCGGCAATGATCAATGCCGATTCACCGATGCGACGGATATCTTCTTCACCCTTCAACACCAGCGTGGCATCACCGCGATTGGTTGCCAGTGTCCAGGTGCTAGGCGAAGCAAATACCGAGACGCGCTTGATCTGCTTGATCTCCGGCAAGAATTCACGACTCGCCAATTCTTCTTCCAGCAAGAGACGCGTTGCATCAGGCAGGTCGCTCAATTTCTCTATCCATGCCAGCTCATGTCCGTCCGGACTGACGATGGCAATACCGATATCAGGTGCGGCGATAGGAAAAGAACGTACCGGTACTACACCCTCCTGCACTTCCTCGCCCGGCGCAGAATAAATCAGTTTGCCGAAGGCGTTACGCGTTAATTGAAAATTGCTCATGCGACCTCCCCGGCTTTGATTCCATCTTCCAGCATATCTTCCGCCTGCCGCTGTTGCGCCTGATACAACTTGTAGTACGCGCCTTCACGCTGCAATAATTCATCATGCGAACCGACTTCGACGATCTGCCCTCTATCCATCACGACGATGCGATCGGCGCGACGCAATGTCGACAAGCGGTGCGCAATGGCAATCGTGGTACGACCACGCACGAGGTTATCAAGCGCCTTCTGGATTTCACGTTCTGTCGTTGTATCCACCGATGAGGTCGCTTCATCCAGGATCAGGATATGCGGGTCGATCAGCAGGGCACGGGCAATCGAAATACGCTGGCGCTCACCACCGGACAAAGTCTGTCCGCGCTCACCCACCATCGAATCGTAACCATGCGGCAGGCGCAGGATGAATTCGTGCGCATGCGCGGCACGTGCCGCCGCAATGATGTCTTCACGGCTCGCATCCGGCTTACCGTAAGCGATATTGTCTGCAATGGTGCCGAAGAAGAGGAAAGGTTCCTGCAAGACCAGGCCGATGTTACGGCGATACTCCGGGATCGGGATCGAACGCACATCTACGCCGTCGACCATGATTGCACCGGCCGATACATCGTAGAAACGGCAAATCAGATTGACCAGTGTGCTCTTGCCCGAACCGCTATGGCCGACCAGGCCTATCATCTCACCCGGATTGATCGTCAGGTCGAGGCCGCGTATCACGGCACGATTACCATAACGGAAACCGATATCCTTGATTGTGATTTTGCCTTTTACGTTTTCGAGGTGCACCGGATTGCTTGCTTCGGGCACGCTGGATACATGATCCAGGATATCGAAAATACGCTTGGCGCCGGTCGCTGCTTTTTGCGTGACGGATACGATACGGCTCATTGAATCCAGGCGCGTGTAAAAGCGGCTGATGTATGCAAGGAATGCTGTCAGCACACCGACGGTGATCATGCCTTGCGATACTTGCCAGATACCCAGTGCCCACACCACCAGCAAACCAATTTCCGTCAGGAAAGTGACGGTAGGCGAAAACAGTGACCAGACTTTGTTGACGCGATCATTGACGACCAGGTTGTGATTATTCGCTTCGCGGAAACGTGCGGCTTCGCGTTTTTCCTGCGCGAATGCTTTCACCACGCGGATGCCCGGTATCGTATCGGCCAGCACATTGGTCACCTGCGACCAGATGCGGTCCACTTTTTCAAAGCCATTGCGCAGTTTGTCGCGCACCACATGGATCATCCACGCGATGAAAGGCAGCGGCAACAGGGTCACCAAGGCCAGCCAGGGATTGATCGAAATCAGGATGGCCGCCGTCATGACGATCATCAGGACGTCGGTGAAAAAATCCAGCAAATGCAGCGACAGGAACACGCAAATACGATCGGTCTCGGAACCGATACGCGTCATCAGGTCACCGGTACGTTTACCGCCAAAGTACTCGAGTGATAGCCGCAGCAAATGTTCATAAGTGGTCGTGCGCAAATCTGCGCCGATGCGCTCACTCACCAATGCGAGGATATAGGTCCGCGCCCAGCCCAAACCCCAGGCAAACAAGGCCGAGCCGAACAAGCCGCCGAGATAGAGCGCGACCAGGCCTTTGTCGATAGGCACACCGTTTTGATATGGAATCAAAACGTTGTCCATCAAAGGCATCGTCATATACGGTGGAACGAGGGTCGCCGCGGTCGACGCCAGCGTCAGGATGAAACCCAGCAATAACTGACCGCGATACGGTTTGGCGAAACGCCATAAGCGGAACAGCGATGCCGTTGATGGCGGTTGCTCTTCCGCTGCGTTGCCGTCCTCGGCGTCATCGTCATCTTGGACTTCTTCTGGTTCCGGCCTGAGCTGCGCGACGCCGGTCGCAATCGCATGGCGTTGCTGTTCGAATTCGGTAATGAGCTGCAAGGCTTGCGGATTCTGCGCCAGCGTGTAACGCCATTGCGCCAGACGGGCGTTGGTATCGTGCAATTCCAGCGTGCCGACCCCGGCGTGGTCATGGTGTTTCAGCGCCAGGTCGGCGCGCAAAGGCCAGGCTTGCCAGGTCGATTCGCCATGCGAACGTGACAACAGTTGTAAATTTGTAAGAATTACAATGCCAGACACAAAATGTAGACTTAAATCAAGATCAAGCTCGAGGTGAGCGAGTATGATTTCATCCTTGCCCAAACGGACGTTAACATCCTGCCATGTCGCAGGGAGGGCATTTTTTGCTGGCAGTGAAGAGGTGGTTTTCATCAAAACTGGGAGGGTTTTTCCGTAAAGAACGAATATTCGTGAACTTGCGACCAGAATATATGGTTTTGTCTCAAATTGGCGGCCAGTATATCCAAACGCACCCGACTTGTTTGTCGTATTCCCGCGCATCAAAAATATAATCACTAAATAAGTAAACCAAAGAACCGCGAGCGCGTTACAGCTATTTTAGCCACTGAGTTTTGGCTTTCCCCCTACACACTTTCCATTACAAATGAACAACAAAACCATCGATATTATCGATGTGCTAAGTTTACGCGGACCAAATATCTGGACTTATCGTCCAGTGCTGGAGGCATGGGTTGATATTGGTGAACTGGAAGACTTTCCTTCCAACACTATCCCCGGCTTCTATGAGCGGCTGACCGCCTGGTTGCCTAGCTTGGTCGAACATCACTGCGGCGTCGGCGTACATGGCGGTTTTTTGATGCGCCTGCGTGAAGGCACCTGGCCCGGCCACATCATGGAACATGTGATGATCGAGCTGCAAAACCTGGCCGGCATGCAAAGCGGTTTCGGCAAAGCGCGTGAAACATCAAAACGCGGTGTGTACAAGGTAGTCGTCCGCGCCCGCCACGAAGAAGTCAGCCGCGCCGCCCTGGTTGCCGCGCGTGACCTGGTCATGGCAGCGATCCAGGATAAACCGTTTGACGTCAAAGGCGCGGTCGACAATTTGCGCGACATCCTGGAATCAGTTGCCCTGGGACCAAGCACCGGCTGTATCGTCGATGCCGCGACCGATAGACGCATTCCGTCGATGCGCCTGAACGAAGGCAATCTGGTGCAACTTGGCTACGGTGCACGCCAGCGCCGCATCTGGACGGCGGAAACCGACCAGACCAGCGCCATCGCAGAAACCATTTCCAGTGACAAAGAGTTAACAAAAACCTTGCTGCAATCCTGTGGCGTACCGGTTCCGGAAGGCCGCATCGTCAATAGCGTCGCCGATGCCTGGGATGCTGCTGAAAGCATAGGTTTGCCGGTTGTCATCAAACCGCTGGACGGCAACCATGGCCGCGGCGTCTCGACCAACCTGAATAACCAAAAAGATATAGAAGCCGCCTTCCTGCTGGCCGAGCAAGAAAGCAGCGACGTCATCGTCGAGCGCTTTGTGCGCGGCAATGAACACCGCTTGCTGATCATCGGTGGCCGCCTGGTCGCGGCGGCACGCGGCGAAGAAGCCTCGGTCGTCGCCGATGGCGTGTCGAATATTTCCGCCCTGATCAATAGCCAGCTCAACAGCGATCCGCGTCGCGGCAGCAGTGAAGACTGCCCGCTGAACCTGATCCTGATCGATGAAGCGGATGATCCACGCGTCGTCTTGCTGGAATTGGCGCGCCAGGGTTACACCACCGAATCCATTCCGCCCGCCGGTGAAAAGATCCTGGTACAACGTAACGGCAATGTCGCGTTCGACGTTACCGACCAGGTACATCCTAGCGTTGCCGCGGCCGCCTCATTGGCTGCACGCATCGTCGGCCTGGATATCGCCGGTGTCGACCTGGTGGCGGAAGATATTTCCCGTCCACTGGAAGAACAAGGTGGCGCCATTGTTGAAGTCAATGCCGGCCCTGGTTTGCTGATGCACCTGAAACCAGCTGACGGCCCGGCGCGTCCGGTCGGACGTGCAATCGTCGATCATCTGTTTGCGGAAGATCAAAACGGCCGCATTCCTATCGTCGGCGTAACCGGCTCGCACGGCAGCACCGTGGTCTCGCGCCTGATCGCATGGCTGCTGCACTTGCAAGGCAAGTACGTCGGCCTCGCATGCCGCGACGGCTTGTTCCTGCATCAACGTCACGTCCAGCAGAAAAAGAGCGACAACTGGCAGGCCACCCGCCAGGTTTTGCTCAATCGCATGGTCGAAGCAGCCGTGTTTGAAAACAGCAGCAAGGCAATCCTGTCCGAAGGCATCGCTTATGACTGGTGCCAGGTTGGCGTGGTAACGAATATCGACCCTGCCGACAAACTGCCTGAGTACTACATCGAAGACGCGGACCAGATGACCAAGGTCGCCCGCACCCAGGTCGATATCGTATTGCCGGACGGCGTCGCCGTACTCAATGCAGCCGATGCCCGCGTCGCGGAATTTGCCTCGTTGTGCGATGGCAGCGTGATTTTCTTTGCAGCTTCACCAGCGACACCTGTCATCGTCGCGCACCAGGCCGAAGGAGGCCGCAGCGTATTCGTACGTGACGGCAATATCGTACTGGCAACGGGCAAGGAAGAAGTATTGGTCAGCGCAGCGCAAGAGCGTGCCGACCTCAGTATCGAAAACAGCTTGGCAGCAATTGCAGCAGCATGGGCCTTGGGCATTAGCCCTGATTTGATGAAGGCCGGGATAGAAACATTTGAATCAACAGATGCTAACATCAGGGCCTGAAAATCATGAGCTCAGTATACGCACATCACGAAAATAAAGAGACCAACGCAGTCTATCTCGATGCGTTAATCGATAAAGCACCGGCTAGCGGCAAAAAGAGAACCGTTGCGCCAAGAAGGAAGATGCTCATGGAAATATCACGCGTTCGCGCCTTGCGCGGCCCCAACCTGTGGAGCCGACATACGTCGATCGAAGCCATTGTGTCCTGCAATGGAATCGAACAAACCATACTTGCAATTCCTGGTTTCGAAGACCGTTTGCGTGCACGCTTTCCGGAAATCAAATTCCTGGAACCGGCCGAAACCACATTCTCGATGGCACACGTACTGGAAAGCGCCGCCATTGGCCTGCAAGCGCAGGCTGGCTGCCCGGTCACTTTCAGCCGCACCATCCAAACCGTTGAGCCTGGTATTTACCAGGTAGTCGTCGAATACACCGAAGAAGCCGTCGGCCGCCTCGCGTTCGAACTGGCGCAAAACCTGTGTCGCGCCGCGACCGAAGATACGCCTTTCGACCTCGCAACCGCACTGGCCAGCTTGCGGGAACTCGATGAAGACATCCGCCTCGGACCCAGCACCGGCTCCATCGTCGATGCTGCAGTCGCACGCGGCATTCCATTCCGCCGCATGACCGAAGGCAGCATGGTGCAATTCGGCTGGGGCAGCCGTCAGAAACGTATCCAGGCGGCAGAAACCGGTTTCACCAGCGCTATTGCTGAGTCGATTGCACAAGACAAGGAAATGACCAAGGTCTTGCTCGCCGCTGCCGGCGTGCCGGTACCTGACGGAGCTTCGGTCACGACCGCAGAAGAAGCATGGCAAGCCGCCCTCGATATCGGTGCACCGGTCGTCATCAAACCACGCGATGGCAACCAGGGCAAAGGTGTTGCCGTCAATATGAAGACGGAAGAAGAAGTTAAAACCGCTTTTGCGGTTGCCTACGAAATTTGCAGTGATGTCGTGGTCGAACGCTATCTGCCCGGCCACGATTACCGCCTGCTGGTAGTCGGCAAACAATTGATCGCTGCTGCGCGTCGCGCACCGCCGGAAGTCCTCGGCGACGGTGTACAAACCATACGCCAGCTGATCGACCAGGTTAACCTCGATCCACTGCGCGGTGATGGCCATGCCAGCCCGCTGACCAAAATCAAGGTCGACAACCTGACGCTGGCAACCCTGGCAAAGATCAACTACACGCTGGAAAGCGTACCGCCTAAAGGCGTACAGGTTGTCTTGCGCAACAATGCCAACCTCAGTACCGGTGGCACCGCTACCGATGTCACCGACGATGTCCATCCCGACCTTGCAGCACGCGCAGTAGAAGCGGCGCAAATGATAGGCCTGGATATCTGCGGTATCGACCTGGTATGCGAAAGCGTGCTCAAGACACTGGAAGAACAAGGCGGCGGCGTGGTTGAAGTCAATGCCGCGCCTGGTTTGCGCATGCACATCAAACCATCGTTCGGCAAAGGCCGTCCGGTCGGCGAAGCAATTATCTCCACCATGTTTGACGAAGGTGACGATGGCCGCATCCCGGTCGTCGCGGTAGCCGGCACCAATGGCAAGACCACCACCGTCCGCCTGATCGCGCACATCTTGCAAGGTAATAAATACCGTGTCGGCATGACCAGCACCGACGGCGTGTATATCGAAAACAAACGCATCGACACCGGCGATTGCAGCGGCCCACGCAGCGCACGCAATGTACTGATGCATCCGGACGTCGATGCTGCCGTACTCGAAACTGCACGTGGCGGCGTCTTGCGCGAAGGCCTCGGCTTTGATCGTTGCAACGTTGCAGTTGTCACCAACATCGGCGTCGGCGATCACCTTGGCCTGAATTTCATCTCGACGGTGGAAGACCTCGCCGTCGTCAAACGCGTGATCGTACAAAACGTCGCACCTAACGGTACGGCGGTGCTGAATGCTGCCGATCCTATGGTTGCAAACATGGCCAACAGCTGCCCGGGCAGCGTGACCTTCTTTGCACAAGACAGTAACCATGCCGTACTCGCTACGCATCGCGCACAGGGTCACCGCGTCCTGTTCCAGGATAGCAATGCGATCGTACTGTCCGAAGGCAAGTTCGAACACCGCATCCAGCTCTCCGACATTCCAATTACCCATAACGGTACTGTCGGCTTCCAGGTTGAAAACGCGATGGCGGCAATCGGTGCCGCATGGGGCCTTGGCCTCGACTGGAACGTGGTGCTGGAAGGCTTGCGCACTTTTGAAAACAGCGCCAGCTCCACACCAGGTCGCTTCAATATTTTTTCGCACAAAGGTGCAACCGTTATCGCCGATTACGGCCACAATCCGGACGCGATTGAAGCCCTGACCCGTGCCGTGGAAGGCATGCCGGCCAAGCGCCGCATGGTAGTTATCAGCGGTGCCGGCGATCGTCGTGACGAAGATTTGCGTCGCCAGACCCAGATCCTCGGCGATGCGTTCGACGATGTGATCCTCTATGAAGACCAATGCCAGCGCGGCCGTGCCGATGGTGAAGTATTGGCCTTGCTGCGTGACGGCCTGAGCAACGCGAAACGCACCCGCTTCACGCAGGAAATCCAGGGTGAATTCATCGCCATCGATACCGCCCTGGCGAAACTGGAAGCAGGCGATTTATGCCTGATCCTGGTCGATCAGGTCGAAGAGGCCCTCGCCCACATCGCTGCCAACGTCAAAGCGTAAATATAAAAAGCCAGCTGCAAGCTGGCTTTTTTTTGACTGTTTCTGGCCACGTTAGGAATTACGCACTGATACCTTGCAAATTTTCGTCACGATGAGAGCTGGCCTTTTTTAAGTCAAACAGCATTAAAACTTGTAACGCAGACCGACAGAGAACAGGTTTGCTTTCAGATTGACACCATCGTCTTTAGCGACTTTGCCGAAATTTTCATACTCGAGCACAGCGGCCAGCTTCTTTGAAAAATTGTAAGCAGCACCAATACCGATCAGCGGCGTCGTACGGGTTTCCGACTCAGAGATATATCCAGCCACTCCGGCATCCGTGTAAACATCCACTATCTTGACGCGATTTCGCGACACACCCAATTTGGCAAATAGCGCAAACTGCTCATTGATGGGCAAGGTGGCTGTCGCGGCAATATAAAGCGACCTTACTTTGCTACTAAAATTGCCTTGCACATCACTATCGGCATAAGCGATTTTTCCTTTTCCCAAATCAATATAGCCGCCCTGTACACCGAAATACTGATTGAATTCGTAGCCGCCATATAACTTGTAGCCGGTAGCGTTATCCTTCACCGAACCATCTCCGTCATCGCCACTTACATTGACTTTCTGATTGGCACGTCCGGCATTGAAGCCAATATAAGCACCTTCCGCCTGCGCCAGCACAGGCGTCATCAGTGCCGCACTGATGACCATTACCCCAATTTGTTTGATCATTGCCATCTCCTCCGTTTTTGCACAAATGAATTCAAGCTGTAGAAAGCTTTGTACAATAATGGCTGGAGTGCGGATTAAACATAGGACACATCTCATTCAATGGCACGGCTTGCCCATTGTTTCAACTGTCTTATATCTGACCCGGGCGAAAAAAACAATGGTGATCGCATCAGCAGATACTTCCGGCATTGCGATCACCATAGGGCTTGCATCAAACAACTATCTTCATTCCGCCACTATCGGGCGTCACTACGCTCAGCTATGGATATAGGTCTTGAGATACTGGATCGTCTCTTCCTGGGTAGAAATCACTTCTTTCACCAGGTCCCCTATCGAAATCACGCCGATGACAAAGCCTTTCTCTGTCACCGGAAGATGGCGGAAATTTCCATCCGACATCAGGGTCATGCACTCTTCCACCGTGTGCTCCTTGCTCACGGTCGTCACCCGGCTGGTCATGATGTCACCGACGCAGATATCCGTAGAACTCTTGTTGGCAAGTGCAACCTTGCGGGCATAATCCCGTTCGGACAGAATGCCGACCAGCTTGCCTTCATCAATTACAACCATCGCACCCACGTCATGTACAGCCATAATTTTCAGGGCGTCTATCAAGGGCGTACGTGAACATGTACTGCACAGGCTTTTGTTTTTCAACATCAGCAATTGGGATACCGTACGCATGAGCAAACTCAACTTATAAAGGAAAAAGAGAGACAGGAAATTCAGCCTGCCGGTTATTTGTTTTTGAAGCCGGCGATAATCTTGTCGCTGTCGGAGACGAAGCCGAAGCACTTCTTCACATTGAATACGGCATTCTGCGTACAGAATTCCGGTGAAGTCGTGGCGCAGCAATCTTCCACCATGACGCAGGCATAACCGAGGAAGTTGGCATCCTGCAATGAGCACAGTACGCACTGATCGGTATTCACGCCTGCAAACATCAGGGTCTTGATATCCATATTGCGCAGGATGCTGTCGAGCGGCGTATCCCAGAATCCGCTGATACGATATTTATCGACGCAAATATCCTGTGGATGTATTTCCAGTTCATCCACTACCGCCGCAGCCCAGCTGTCTTTCTCCAGCACGTTGGCGACACGCTTCGGCAGTTGCTCACCAAGGCCGATCCCGCTGCCTTTAGGCTTATACAAATGGTGCTGGTTAGGCGGCATATTCAGCAGGTCCGGGCGATTGCCCCAGTTCACCCAGATGATAGGCACATTGGCATCACGCAATACCGGCAGCAACTTCTTCAATGGTTCTATCGGCTGGCGACAAGGTGTGTAATCCACACCCAGGTGATCGACCCAGCCGTCTTTCGCACAGAAATCATTTTGCATATCGATGACCACCAGGGCCGTCCGATGTGCATCAAAGGTCACGGTCTGCGGATCGGATTGAATCGTGATCGGTGCCGGATGCACCGGCGTACCGATCAGATCCACATGCTCTGCGTTCACCATCCAGTGGTTATGGGCCCGCACTGAACCGATACGGTTCAATCCGGTTTCCGCATTCTCATTTCTTACAGCTTGCGCATTCTTCGCATTCATACATCCTCCTTCGATAAAGTTATTTTTTATAAATTTTTATACAAGCCTAAGCATGTCCCGCTAGCGCCCACGCTCGAATGCAAGGGTCAGGCCGGAGGGCTGGCGGCCCTTGCCGACAAACCCTGCAATCGCAAACAATGCCAGTACATAAGGAAGCATCAGCAGGGATGCCACCGGAATGTTCAGGTTCATTGCCGGCGCCAGGAATTGCAACGCGGTAGCGAAGCCAAACAACAAGCAGGCACCCAGTGTTTTCCATGGCGCCCAGCCACCAAAGATCACTGCGGTAATAGCGAGGTAACCGGCACCGCGTGTCATGCCCTCGGTGAAAGTATTGCTATCTGCAATCGACATAAATGCACCTCCCAGGCCGGCCAGTGTGCCGGCATACAGCACGCCCAGATAGCGGATAAGTTTCACGTTGATACCAGCCTTGTCGGCAGCGCGCGGATCTTCACCCACTGCACGCACCGCCAGGCCAAACGACGTGTACTTCAACATGGCCCAGGTCACCACCACCATAATCAGGCCGATGTATGCGAGGCCGGTTTGCTGGAACAGTGCGGGACCGATGACCGGGATTTCACTCAGGCCGGGAATATGCAGCTTGGCAAAACCCGGAATGGTGTCACGTGACAGCGGACCGAAAATTTCCCGATAGAGGAAAGTCGTCGCCCCCAGCGCCAGGATATTGAAACCTATGCCCACCACCAGTTGGTTCGCGCGCAGGGTGACACTCAGGATGGCCTGGAAGAAAGCTACGATCAGGCATGCCATGACGCCAACCAGGACGCCGATCACCGGACTGCCGGTTACCCACGAAGCCCATGCGGCGGCAAAGGCGGCCGTCAACATCATCCCGTCCAGGCTCAGGTTCAATACGCCGGCGCGCTGGCTCACCAGCTCGCCCATGCCGGCCAGGATGATAGGCATCGCCAGGCGCAGGCCGGAGCCAAGGAATACTGCCAATTGATCTTCGCTCATGATGCCTTCCTATCCATAAAAATCGCAGAGCCGGCAATCGCAATCACGATCAGCCCCTGACTAATCAACACCACCGCAGCCGGTACATGTGCCATGATTTCCATCGCGATACTGCCGGAGCGCAGGAAACCGAATAGCAAGGCACCGACGACGACACCCCAGGCTGAACCACGTGAAAGCAAGCCCACAACCAGGCCGTCAAAACCGTAACCGGAAGAAAAATCGCTGGTGAGGTAGTACTGTTGGCCCTGGATCATGATGGCACCGGCCAGTCCACCGAAGCCGCCGGCAATTGCCATCGCCAATACCACCAGGAAGCCGGAGCGCATACCGGCACGGCGCGAAGCCATCTGGTTCAGTCCGACCGCGCGCAATTTCAAACCGAAAGGGGTGCGGCTCAGTACGATGCCGACCGCGATCACCGCAATCACGGCGAGGATGAGGCCGATATGCAAGGGCGACATCGGATTGGACGGGAACAGCATAGGCAGCTTGGTCGCATCCGGAATAATCATCGATTCCGGCAAAGCAGATACCTGTGTCATCGGCTTGCGCAGCAGGTGCACCGATTCCACCGACCAATACACCAGGGGCAATGCAATGAAGGTCAGCAGCAATGTGCTGATGACTTCATTAATGCCGCGCCATGATTTAAGCGCACCCGCCAGGCCACCCCATAAGGCACCGCCCAGGGTTCCGGCCAGCATTGGCAGGATGAAAGCCAAGCCGAAAGGCAGGTTACCGGCACCATGCAAAGCCATCGCCGTGGCCAGCATGCCGCCTATTGCGATCTGCCCTTCCCCGCCGACATTCGTCAGGTTGGCGCGATTGGCAAAGATAAATCCGAGGCCTACCAAACCGAGGCTGATGGAACGGTTGATGGAAGCGCCTATGTTGTATTCACTCCCTACCATGCCATCCCAAAACGCTTCTATCGCTTCGCTCACGGAACTATCGGTGCAGGCAATCAGTACTACGCCCAGCAACAGGGCGACCACGGTTGCCAATACCGGCACGATGACTTTCAAGGGCAAATGAAATTTAAAACTGAAAGGGCTATTCCCCTCGCTCCAAAGAGCGGATTTGTTCGTCATGCTTTATTCTCCTAGTGCAAATGGCCGGACATCATGGCGCCGATTTTTTCGCGATTGGCCGGATCCGCCGGCAATTCGCCGACGATAGCCCCGCGATACAAAACCGCCACACGGTCGGACACTGCAATCAATTCATTCAGGTCGCTGGAAATCAGCAAGACACCCAGGCCATTACTCGCTGCGGTACGAATGCGATTGAAAACCGCTTCCACCGCACCGACATCCAGGCCGCGTGTGGGCTGTGCCGCCAACAGGAATATCAAAGGATCCAGCGATAGTTCCCGGGCCAGCACCGCTTTTTGCTGGTTGCCGCCGGACAGGCTGGACATCGGCGCATTGGGACTGGTGGCACGCACGTCGAACTCGCTCATCATGGTCGCCGCCTGCTTCGCCATTTTTTCCCGGTCGAGCAAACCGAAGCGGGAGAATTTTTCCAGTGAACCGAGGAATAAATTTTCAGCAACGCTGAGTTCCGAGATACATGCAACGGCATGCCGGTCTTCCGGAATGATGCCGGCACCGGCATCGGTGATGTCCTGGGCTGAACTGCCGGTCAGGTCTTGTTCACCTATCTTCATCGCACCGCCGGTCGGTGTCAGCAAGCCCGCGATGATGGCACCGAGCTCGCTTTGGCCATTGCCTTCGACGCCTGCGATGCCGACGATCTCACCCCGTGCGACCGACAGATGCACGTCGCTCAGGCGTGTGACGCCATCCTTGTCCTGGAATGACAGTCCCTGTAACTGCAGGGCCGGCAAGCCAAGTGAACGGCTGTTGACAACCGCGGCGGCCACTGGCGTAGCGTTCGCTGCATCCTGATCTGCCTCGCTCAGTATGCCCAGCGTTGCAGCGAGTACGGAGTCACCGGACTTGACGTCACGACCCACCATGGAACGCACCAGCGCATGCATGTCGGCTCCTTCCATACAAACGCTTTCCACAATCCGTCCCTGGCGCAGGACGCTGGTGCGATCGGCAACCTTGGCAATTTCCGCCAGCTTGTGTGTGACCAGGATCACGCCACGACCGCTTTCCGCCACCTTGCGGCAAACCGTCAGGAGCGAATCAACTTCTTCCGGCGGCAATACGGCAGTAGGTTCATCCAGCAATAACAGGCGAGGATTGCTCAACAGGCATTTAATGATTTCAATGCGTTGCCGCTCGCCCACCGACAGGTCGCCGACGATGCAATGCGGATCAATCTTCAAATCATATTCATCCGCCAGCTCCTGCATGCGCCGGATAATGAAATCCTGTTTGAGGATGGCTTGCGCCCGCCCCAGCATCAGGTTTTCCACCACCGACATATTGGAAACCAGGCTGAAGTGCTGGTGCACCATTGCGATTCCCAGCTCAAGCGCATGCGCCGGTCCACTAGGACGGAATTCGCCACCGTCATATTTAATAAGGCCGGCATCCGGCCGATGCACACCAAAGATCAGATTGCATAAGGTCGACTTCCCTGCACCGTTCTCACCCAGCAGGCAATGCACTTCGCCGGCTTCGACGTTGAGGGAAATATCATTCAGGACCAAATGCGAACCAAAGCGTTTCGTAACGCCCGCAATTTCCAGGATCGCCATGGTTTTATCCCACCCGGACTTTGATTTTGCCGGCTAGCAGCGCGTCCTGTATTTCCTTAACCTTGGCCTGCATTTGCGGCGTCATGCCACCGCACACTTCTATGCCCGCCGATTGCGGACCCATTGCAAGTCCGAATGGCTTGTACTCAGGCTTCCAGGTCCCCGCGACCATTTGGTCGATTGCATACTCCAGCATGAACCCGATGCCGCTCACGGTATACGCCAGGTACAGCGGGTTTTTATCAGCGCAATAATTGGTGTAGCTGCCGATCATCCTGGTATTTTTGTCGCGCGCCGCCTGCTCCATGCCACGTACACCGAGGTTCAGGATGTTGTAGTGCACATCCGCGCCCTGCCCGATGGCGGCCAGTGTCGCCTCTTTGGCTTTGGTGACATCATCAAAGTCACCGGTGTAAGTTTCAAAGTATTTGATATCAGGTTTGACGTAACGCGCACCATTACCGAATTCCTTGCCGGTGTTAACGATGGCCGGGATTTCGGCACCACCGACATAGCTGACCGCACCGTTCTTCGACGACATCGCGGCGACCGCACCTGCGATAAAACCGATCTGTGCCTGGAGCACGTCGTATTGCGCGACATTACTGGTTGGAGTACCGGTGGGGCCGACGATAGAAAATTTTACTTTGGGAAAACGTTGTGCGACCTTGAGCACCGATGCCTGGGTCTGGCCGGCAGCACCGATCACCAAGTCGTTTTTGGAAGCCAGCGACACCAGCACTTGTTCCATGTCACCGAACTTCACGTTTTCAATAAATGAAATTTTTACCTTGCTGCCGTAACGCGCTTCGGCACGCTTGATGCCGTTGTATGCCGATTCCATCCAGCCATGGTCCAGTTTTGAACCGGGCATCAGGATCCCGATCTTGATCGGATCCGCAGCCATGGCAAACGGCGCAAGGCCATAAGCGAGTGTGCCGGCACCGGCGGAAGTGGCAACTGTTTTCAGAAATGTTCTACGGCTAGTCTTCATGCTTGTCCCCTTTATAGGTATGTTTGATTACGATTAAGCAGTCCGAGAAAGTCAGCACAGGTCAAAACTGACCATCTACATTTTGTTTTTTGGCATCAGGAAAATACTTATGGGCTAGATTGAAATCGATCTTAGAAATAGGGTTTCCCTTTGTCTACGCCCCCAACCGTATGCTGTGAATTCACAGCATGAATGGTTGGAATCCGATTGCTTTCAGCAACTACAAGACAGCAGTCATGTGCCACCCTGAGCGGGGCGGCACACAGTTCGTCAGAAGCGATGGCGCATACCCACGGCAACGCTGACCGCATTTGCGTAATCTGTGGTTTTATCGTTCATGAGGAAGGAGTAGAGATCGGTGCGCTTGGAAAGGAAGTAGTCATAGCCGACAGAAACCGTCGTGCGTTTGACATCTGAAAACAAGGCGCTCTCGCGTTTGGTCTGGGCCACCGCGCCCAGCAATTTGCCATTGCCGATTGGTACGCTCAGACCCAGCGTGCCGGTCTGGTCCTTGAGGTCGACGTCATGCGTCGCCCGGTCGTATGTGGCAAAGAACTTCAGGTAGGAAAAATCATAACTGCCACCGACAAACGCGAGCTTTTGCCGCGTTGCCACCAGGTTCGGTCCGCCGGGTACCGGTACCGATAACATTACACTCGGCCCGTTCGGCACGATGGGATTGTCGACCGGATTGCCGACCTGCACATCGTGATAAGCCAGCCCCAGCGCCAAGGGACCGTTTTGATACAGTGCGTTCGCCCCCTTGTTGTTCTTGGATGAATTGCCCGCCGCTTCGCCGAACTGGTAGTGCAGGTTGATGGTCAGGCCGGCAAATGTTGGCGAGGTATAGGCAATCGAATTGCTCCATGCGCTATCCGTACGGCCAAAGGTACCCGGGAATACATTCGTACCGACGATAGTGTGCAAGACCAGTGGCGACAGCGAGAAGGAATCCTCTACCGGATTGAACATATACAGCGGCAAGGTCGTCGGCGGCGTCATGCGACCCAGTGTCAGTTTGCCGAAGCTGCCTGATAAGGCTACGTTGGCATCACGCGCGAAAAAGGTATCGCCGCCAAAACGACCGTAGGCGCCGTCGTCAATGCGGTAAAACGCACCAAGGGCAAAACTTGCCTTCAGGCCGCCGCCGAGGTCTTCAAAACCCTTGAAGCCTATGTATGACGTTGATAAACCACCGCTGTCAATTTTGGATGTGCGCGCTGCGTCACCACTGTTCCGCATGGAGCCCATAAAGCCGTCTGCTATACCTTCCATGGTGACGGAACTTTGTGCCCGCGAAAGGCTGCTGTAAGAAAGGATGGAAGCAGTCAACAATACGCTGAATAATATTTTTGATTTCACGATTCGTCTCTTTTATTAGATTAATTAAATGTGAGTAACAGCTGTTGCATACGAAAATTATTTCCGGTACATCTCCACCATCGATGCCAGTGCGGATTGAACACGTGTGAATTTTTCACGTGCATCTTTACTGGCAAAGATGGGAGCTGATACTAGGAATGGATGAAATGTGCGTCTACGCACGCTGGCGAATAGCCTTGATTCACACAATGAATGGCGCACTTCTTTTGCCATGTGTTCACTCTGTACAGCCTGCATTGCACAGGCAATTCATATTCATGATCCCTTGCATTCATCGTCGTAATGCAAAACGGCAATTGACTCATGCCAACAAACAACTTTCTCGCCCCCAGGGTGCGCTAGCGCACCAAGCGCGGGGAATTATTCAGGTAAGTTGGTAGTCAATCTTATGTACTCATTGATAATTCAAAAGGATTCCCCATGAAATCGACACAGAAAATTCTCTTCTCGGTGCTGGCCGCCACTGTATTGCTTGGCGCTGCCGGTTGTGAAAATATGTCACATCGCGAAAAAAGCATGGCAGTCGGCGCTGGTGCCGGTGCAGTCGGTGGTGCAGTGTTGACTGGCGGCAGTGCCTTGGGCACAGTCGGTGGTGCAGCAGTAGGTGGTGTGATTGGTAACGAAGTCGGCAAAAACAAAAAGTAAATCTGAAACCGCGAGTCAACACATTCCAGGAGGCAGTAAATGAGCAGATATAAAAACGGGGCAATTGCAGCAATGGCGACGGGCATGCTGGCCTTGGCTTTGGCCGGGTGCCATAAAGAAGGTCCTGCCGAAAAAGCGGGGAAAGAAGTGGATCAAACCATGAACAAAGCCGGCCAGCAAATTGAAAAAGCCGGTGAAAAGATTGAGAACACTGCCAAGGACGCACAAAAGTAAGCCGCCTGGCAGCATAGGTATAGGTGAACGGCAGAGTTGCCGTTCACCTGTTTTTATTGGCACGCCAGTAAAAACAAAGCTCACGCTTAGCGTGTCGCTTTTTCTTCGTTTTCGTTGAGATGAAAGATCAGGCAACCTTCGTTGTCGCGTATCAGTTTCAGTGATTGCGTGTAAGGCAAATTGATGTGCTTCGCACAAAAAGTTTCCTTGACCGGTAATTCATGCCCGCCACGATTCACCACTACCGCCAGTTCGATTTTTTCCGGCCGGCCATATTCAAATACTTCATTGATCGCAGCGCGTATCGTACGTCCGGTATAGAGGACATCGTCAACGATGATGATCTGTTGCCCATTCATATCAAACGGAATTTTCGATCGGTGCACGCCAAAGTTCAACTGTCTGTGCCCGCAATCATCGCGTTGATAGGACACATCCAGCGTACCGATCGGTGAAGTCAGTTCAAGCGCGGTGCGCAGGTATTCCGCGACCCAGATACCACCGGTATGAATTCCTATCAGTTTGGTCGACCTGTTAACATGCGGTCGCATCAGGTTGGCGAGGCGTCGGCACAAAGCCGTACCGTTTAACTTGGACCTCATATTGAATGTCTATCACGCAAAGACACTTGCCCGGTAATCCCGACAATAAATCCGCTTAACATGTCCCAACCGGAGGAATGGCCGATACTCACCAGTTCGCGGATCGCCGCCAGGGCTTCGTCTTGCGATTCGCCATGGACCAGCGCTTCAGACAATCGATGCAGCGGCGCAAAACTTTGTGCATGTACCAGATCCGCCATCAGGGTCGCACTGATGATGTGGCTGCGATCCCTGGCCTTTGCAATCAGGCGTCGCCCCACTTCATCCCAGGCATCGACATCCAGGGCATTCCCTTTTTCCAGCAATGCACGCCCAAACAATGCAGCACCGATGAAGTCATCCCCGGACGGCGTCATGCCGGAACCGAAGCCGATCAGCGGCAGCGCCGCCTGGTAGACATGTTCGGGACTATCCTTGCGGAAGCCACAGGCAATGTTTTCAATATTGCGGATCGCCAGCTTGAGTGGATATTCGGGCTCCTGGTCCAACAACATCGCTCCGAAGCCCCTGACGGGACCAAGTGCATGCAAGGGCTCAAATAGTTGGCGGCAGGCAGCGATGAGCTGCGGTAAGTCAACAGCTGTCAGCACGCTGCGTCGCGGATACCAGGGACGAATATCGCCGGTATCAAAATGCTGCAACTTGCCCTTGATGATGAACGGTTTTTCCAGGATGACGGCGCGCGGATGCAGTTCCGCCGGGTCGGAACCCAGCCATATGATTTCACCGCATACGTGCAGGTAAGGAGTATGGGCAAACCCGGGGATCGATTGCGCATCGCCTCCTGCCGCGGTCAATGCCTCATATGCCTTGAAACCGATTATCTTGATGGTGTTTTCAGTAATGTTTGCAATGGAATTCATTTAGGGCACTATCCTTGTACCAGCCCGCCCCTGCAACGCTTCAAACGCATGCTCCAGGGAAGTGATGATGACGCGCCGTCCGCCATTTTCCAGATACTTCAGCGCGGCACTGATTTTGGGGCCCATGCTGCCGGACGGGAACTGGCCGTCTGCCATGTAACGGGCGGCATCGGCCATGCTTATTTCGCTTAACAGGCGCTGGCTTGGCTTACCGAAATCCAGCGCCACACGCTCAACACCTGTCAACATGACCAGGGTTCCTGCGCCTATCTGGTTTGCCAGTAACGCGCTGGTGTAATCCTTGTCGATGACTGCCGGCACGCCGTGGAACTCACCATGGATATCCCGGATGACCGGAATCCCCCCACCACCTGCGGCGATCGGGACGACCCCTGCCTTGATCAACGCTTCGACGGCGGCAATGTCCAGAATGCGCAACGGTATCGGTGACGGCACCACACGCCGGTAACCGCGATTGGAATCTTCAATAAACTTCCATCCTGTTTCCCTGGCCATCGCCTCGGCTTCTCTTTTGGTGAAGAATTTCCCTATCGGCTTGCTCGGTTTCAGGAAGGCAGGATCATCGATAGCTACCTCTACCTGGGTAATGATGGAAGAAACACTGACATCGATCTCATGTTCATGCAGCACATTCATCAGGGTCTGCTGCAGCATGTAACCCATGCCGCCCTGCGAATGGGCAACGCAAATATCCATCGGCATGGGCGCGAGTTCATTCGCGGTCTTTGCCATGCGGTAGAGGATATTCCCGACCACCGGCCCGTTGCCATGCGTCAGGACCAGCTTGAAACCGCCTTCCAGCAAACGCGCCAGATGCTCGCAGGCGACCTGGATCAGGGCGAATTGCTCTTCCGCCAACCCCTTGATATTCGGTGGATAACTCGCATTGCCGCCAAAGGCGATCACTATCCTTTTGTCATCCATCAACATCTCATTGCTCCCGGTCTGATCTGTTTTCAGCTTGAGTTTCTGGATTCATACCGTGCTTCGGGGGACTGCGGGAGATCGTGACAGGAATGCATGTACCGCTCATTCCGGCATCCATGCACTCTGTTCCCGCTTCTATGCAATTACGGTACTCATTGCGAGTTATCAACTCTGGCTTGCGATACTTGAAGAGAATTTAAGGGTGGGGTTCACATTTGTCTATGTGGCGTTCGATATGCAATGCATACGTGTTATGAATACTGCGACCAGGGCATATTGCGAATTTAATGTGATATATAGTTTGTTCGAATCAGTATTGCGTTTCCCTGCTTCCTATATGCACAAGATATGAACATTGCTTCCGTAGACCTCAATCTACTCGTTGCCTTTGATGCGATCGTCAAAGAACGCAACGTGACGTCTGCCGCCGTTCGACTCGGGGTTAGCCAGCCGGCCATGAGTAACGCTCTTGCACGCCTGAGAATTATTTTTAACGATCCCTTGTTCGTACGTACCAGCCAGGGCATGCAGCCTACCCCCTACGCCGAGCAGCTGATCGAGCCGGTCAGTCGCGCATGCGAACTGATCACGTCCGCCCTGCAGATCAATTCCGTGTTTGATCCGGCCACCACAACCAAAACCTTTTCCTTCTATATGACGGAAATTGGCGAAATCCTGTTACTGCCGAAACTGTTGAAGCACATCCAGGTCGCTGCGCCGAATGCCTGTGTACGGGTACGTCGGATTCCCGAGCAAGGTGCAAAGGAGGCGATGGCCAATGGCGAGATCGATTTGGCGGTCGGTTTGTTTCCCTACCTGAAAGCAGGGTTCTACCAGCAGCGGCTATATACCGACAAATTCGCATGCATAGCACGCCAGGGTCATCCGACCGTGCATGACAGCCTGACACCACAACAGTATGTGGATACACCGCATGTCATCGTGATGTCGGCCAATACCGGACATGATGCGGCCATCGAAAAAATTTTACTGACCGAGCATTTGCGCCGCAAGATAGTCATGACTTCGCAGAATTTCCTGGTGCTGCCGATGATCATCGAGCAAACCGATGCGATCGCGACGATTCCTTTCCGCATGGCGCAAAAGATCGCATCTTATTCGACCAACATCAAAATCCTCGAGTCACCAATACCTTTCCCGAATGTCGACATTAAGCAACATTGGCATGAACGCTTCCATTACGACCCGGCGAACAAATGGATGCGTGATTTGATGGTTACGCTTTTCCGTGAATAGCAAGACAAGCGCCATCCCTTTGCGTACCAGAGCCAAACAGGTGCGCTTCAAAAAGAAAAAGCCTGCATCAGCAGGCTTTTTTTTACAGGCCGAATGATCAGAACTTGTAACGTACACCGATCGAAAGCAGGTTTGCCTTCAAATGCAAGCCATCCACTTTAACGATTTTGCCGAAATCTTCGTACTCAGCCACTACCGAGACGTTCTTCGTGAAGTTGTATGACGCGCCCAGACCCAACAAAGTGCTTGTGTGGTTTTCTTTTGCGCTCTCGCTCACACCATTTTCTTCTGCATACACTTTTGTGCGATTGAACGATGCACCCACTTTTGCAAACAGCGAAAATTGTTCATTCACAGGCAATGTGCCTGTTACTGCGAGGTAGAAAGCACTCGGTTTGGAGCTGATCGAGCCAGAGTTGGCGCCATCAACATACGATGCCTTGCCTGTGCCGAGTTTGTTGTAGCCAGCTTCAAGGCCAAAGTTTTTATTGAAACCGTAACCACCGTAGACTTTGTAACCGGTGCCGCTATCTGAAATCGAACCGATACCATCCACCGACAATTTCTGGTCGCTACGTCCAACGTTGACACCTACATATGCGCCTTCTGCGTATGCGGCCATTGGTGCGGCCAAAGCGGTGCCAAGCAAAACTACCAGTAACTGTTTCTTCATTGTTTTCATCCGTATTAAAAGTTGTTTAAGGGAAACTTGCCGGCCGCATTTTATCTATTTAGCAAGAAATGGGACATCCCTTAAATATGGGATACGGCATATCTTGGCCACCAAGCTGGCCCAATCCAGAATACGCGTATCGGAACAACGAAACTCTCAAAAACGACTAATGAAAAGCAGGTGTCAAAAGACAACCGTATTGCTCGCTGGATTTACAACTATTTGATTTACAAGACTTAATGGTGCGGCTGGCTGGAATCGAACCAGCGACCCTTGGCTTCGGAGGCCAATACTCTATCCACTGAGCTACAGCCGCATGAAGGACTACTGAGGAGGCCTGCAGGATACCGTTTTTCTGCCTTTCCGTCCACGTAAAGCGACGTTTTCCCGTTCCCTATCATTTGCTTTGCGTCTATAATCGAGCGTTTGGCGGCATTGTAATTGTGTTATCCGCCTGGGCATGCAACGCGTAGCAAGGGAGCATGCGCCCGTAGAACGATTTTTATAATTGTATTGAGGGAATAATGAGCGACGCACACCACGAAGAAGAATCCGCGATCAAAACGCCTAAGCAACTCATCCTGGCAATCCTGGCAGGTTTCCTGGTCCCGATAGTCTGTATCGTTTTACTGGTAATGTTTGTCACCAACGAAAAACACATAGGCGCCGGTTCCGATGGTTTGTCACCTGAAGCGGTTGCCGCCCGCATCAAACCGGTAGCCGATACCGGCTTCACACTCAAAGATGTGAATGCACCGAAAGTCCTGAAAACAGGCGATGAAGTCTTCAAGATGGCATGTGCCGCCTGCCACGCAACCGGCGCAGCTGGCGCTCCTAAAATGGGCGACACTGCAGCCTGGAGCGCACGTATTGCCCAGGGTTACAGCACACTGGCCAAGCACGCGATCGAAGGTATCCGCGCCATGCCGGCCAAAGGTGGCAATCCGGATCTGGACGATATCGAAGTTGAACGCGTCGTGGTCTTGATGGCCAACAGCGCCGGTGCAAAATTCGCCGAGCCGGCCGTACCGGCACCTGCTGCTCCTGCAGCGGCACCGGCGGCAGATGCCCCAGCCCCTGCCAAGTAAGCACAACAAATAAAAAAGCCGACTTGAAGTCGGCTTTTTTTTCGTTCATTCGCACGTAATTACAAATGCTCGTGCAATGCGACGTGTTTGGCTTTCTTTTTCTTCGACAGGAAGTACAGCGCAGTACCGGCACTGCCCACCACCAAAGCGCCACGCAGGACAGGCCGCAAGACCGAACGTTTGGTCAGCAAGGATACGCCACTCACGACCAATGGCAGCAAGCGACGCAGTCTTTCACCGGTCAGGCTTTTCAAGTCGAACAGATCCGAAACACTCGCAAAGGCTGACTGCGCGCGGACACTGACCAAACCGATCGCCGTCTTCGCAATCGCATCCGCACCGAGGTTTTCACGTACGACATTACGTGCTTCGCCAATCGCAACACGATAGGCTTTGCATTGCTCAAGCAATCTTTGCTTGCGTTGTGCCGACGACTCTTCCGGTTCCTGATGATGTGTAGTCATGCAAATCCTCTTGGCTTACAACAGCGCGTCATGGTCATTACGCAATTCAGCCATGGTTGCCGGCATCGACAGTTTTCCTTCCCGCAGCAGGGACTGGACATACAACAGGATGCCAACCGCGATCGCCGTAAAGATAATCGCAAGTATCAATAATATCTTCCAGCCAAGCGCAGGCCAGCTGAGATAGACAATCAATGCACTCCAGTAGCCGATGGCAAACAACGCGACTATCGCGCCAAGTACAAACAGCGCGACCAGTTTCAATGCATTGGCACGGACTTCAGCCAGCTCAAGCGCTGCCAGCTCGATGCGGCTCATCAACAAGCCGAACATGTTTTTTGCAAGATTGACGGCACCGCTGACCAAGCCGGGCCTGAAATCCGAAGGACGCGGAGTTTGCTGTTCCATATCGAATGCCGGGTGACTTATTTACGCGAGATCAAAAGCCCCACCAATACGCCGACACCAGCCGAAATCGCCACTGCGCGCCATGGATTTTCATGCACGTAATCGTCCGCTTTCTCTGCCACTTCCTTACCGGTTTCAATCGCGGCAGCTTGCACTTCATGTGCTTTTGTCAGTGCGTTATCCAGCAATTGCAAACCGCGGTTACGCAACTCATCTGCGCGTTCGCCGGTCGCGCTGGTAGCTTCACGAAATAATTCCTGGGCGTCTTTGACTAAGGTTTTCATATCGCTCCGTGTGGTTTTCAAGGTAGATGCTTTCATAATAAGGCCCCTTTTTTTCTGGCTGGACAAAAGCAGTGTCGCGTTTTCAGTACGGATCTGTCAAACGGGCCTGCGTTGAGATACTGCATTGCGATTGACTATGATACTGCCATTGTGTTCTGGATTTCTCCGGATACTTATATAGGCAATCAGCGCTGTGACCTGCGCATTATTGTTTAGTTGCAATCGCGTAGTTCAGTTTTATCATACTTTGCCTGGCGCGAATAAGCGTTACCGCACATTTGGCGCAAATAAACCGCCTTGCGCCGAAGCTTTCAGGTACCTGGCGTGCAATCGGTGCAGTGCTCGATGGCATCCTCTTCTTTCAGCAGGTTTTCCTTCAGTTCGCGCAAGGCAGTCCGCAGCCCCTCTTCCACCACCGGGTGGTAGAACGGCATATCCAGCATTTGTCCCACCGTCATCCCGCTCTGACACGCCCATGCCAATAGATGCCCGATGTGTTCAGCCCGCGGCCCCACCATTTCGGCACCGAGGAAGCGATGCGTACCGCGCTCGCCGTAGACTTTCAGCAAGCCGCGATTTTGTCGCATCACACGGCTGCGCCCCTGATTCGCAAACGAAACCTGTCCGACTTCAAATTGCCGCGGCTTGAGATCATTACTGGTTTGCCCGACCACTGCAATCTGCGGATCAGTGAAAGCAATCATCAGACGGGTACGCCGCAGACCTGCCACGACTTCCGGGAAGCGCACTGCATTGTCACCAGCGATACGTCCTTCATCTGCCGCCTCATGCAGCAGCGGGCGGTCATTATCCGCATCACCCGCAATGAAAATCGCGCTATTGCCGCATTGCATCGTCAATGAATCGAACAAGGGGATACCTTGCGGGTTTAATTGCAAACCGGTGTTTTCCAGTCCGATATTCTGTACATTCGGTGTACGACCGGCAGCTGCCAGCACATACTGGAAGTGCTCGGTACGCTCCTTGCCATCCTTGTCGCGCGAGACGAATTCGACCTGCTCGCCCACCACTCGCGCTGACACCACGCTGGTATTCAGGCGCAAATCCAGATCCGCACCTATGCCATCGATTGCGCTTTGATTGACCCCCGCATCGTCCAGTTGCGCGACCCGACCGCTGCGCCCGAACAAGGCTACGCGCACACCCAGGCGCTGCAAGGCTTGCCCCAGTTCCAGTCCGATGACGCCGGCCCCAACTACGGCTACCGATTCCGGCAAATCGTCGCGTTCGAAAATATCGTCACTGGTAATCACGCGCGAACCCAGCCCGCGCAGTTCCGGCGGGATCTGCGGCGTGGAACCGGTCGCAATCACGACGCGCTCCGCCATCACTTGCGTATCGTCGCCGACTTGCAGGTAACCGGGAGAAATGAAACGAGCATAGCCGTGCAGGCGCTCGGCCGGGTCTATCGATTCCACGCTTTCCACCACGAAGCCGACAAAGCGATCACGCTCGGATCTGACGCGCTGCATGACTTGCTTGCCGTCTATGCGCACAGGACCAGGATGTACACCAAAGCCCGGTGCCTCACTCGCTGCATGTGCAGCTTCGGCTGCCGCGATCAGCAACTTGCTCGGCATGCAGCCTACGCGTGCGCAGGTTGTACCGTATGGGCCGCCTTCTATCAGGACCGCGGTTTTGCCATGCGCCTTGACTGCACGATAGGCCGACATCCCGGCACTACCGGCACCAATTACTGCAACGTCGAATGTGAGTGTTTTCATCGTTTTCCGTTCCTGGAAATGCCGGACCTACGCGAAGATTGGACTGCTTAATCGTGCCGGCTATGGAGTTCGGCGATATCTTCGATATTGCCGATCTGGATGACTACTGGATTGACCGAAGCCCAGCTCTGCATGGGACGCCATGCAAAACGCCATTCGTTTTGGCCTGCGAGGTTCTGCGCCTTGGAAAAAATCTTGCCGAGTGGACTAGGTGCACCATAGGAAATAGCCGCATCTATGCCCGCCCAGTTAGGCAAAACCTTTTGCGCTGCGCGATGTACGCGCTCACCGAATTCCTCGGCATCGTGCACCACCAGATAGGAATCTATGCTGGGCATGGCGTCGAACAGGGTGCCGTCCCAGGTTTTGGTCATGCTCAATACCAGGTAACTGTCATTAGGCAGCAAGATCTGGTCTGATGTTGGCGGACTGAGGCGGAACTCGCCCAGGGATAAGGAACGCTCCAAACCATTGCGCTCCGAGAAGTAGTACAGCTTGGAAGGACGCTTACTATCAATCAAAGTCATGCTGCGGCCCCCGAAAAAAATAATGATGGTGATACGCCGGTAATAAGTACCAGCCCAGCCATTTTAAGCAGATTCGCGGCGGCGTGCCTGAGCTATGTTTATTCCACGCAATTTATTTCGTGCGTCTCACTTAGCCAGATTCGGATGCCGCCAGCGATACCAGGCCAGGCCTAGCCATTCATGTAGGGCATAAGAGCTCAATTGCAAGCCCTGACCGGATGGCAGGAAGTCGGCCGGGGTAGCGTGTGCGCGGCTGACGAAGATGGTCGGTGCGGCCGCAACCTCCAGCCCGGCTTGCTGGTAAGCCCATTTGGCGCGCTGCATATGGATCGCATCGGTAACCAGCAAGATACGCTGCACACCTGCGGCACGCAGCATGCGCGCTGACAATTGCGCGTTTTCGGCAGTGTTATTGGAAGCCTCTTCCAACCAGCGCACCGGCACTGAGAAATCTTCCTTCAATACGCGCGCCATCTCGCTGGCTTCAGATGTACTCCCACCATCCGGATGACCACCGCTGACCAATACCGGCAAATGCGTACTGCGATATAGATTCGCCGCATACCGCAGGCGCTGCAGGCTGGCCGCACCCGGAATGTCTTGCCCGGCGTATTCCGGCGCATTGCTTAGACGGCCGCCACCAAGCACCACGATGGCTTGTGCCCCGGCAGCATCGCCAACTTGCAATGGAGGGTTTTGATTTTCCAGCGGCACGATGAATAGTCCGGCACCGAACCGTGTGCTGCAAACCGTCAACACCAGCAAAGCCAGTACTGACACGGCCACACCCAGACGCGGCCAGCGTGATCGCAGCAACAAACCCAGCGCGCACAAGAGGATCAGGTTTAAGGGCGGCAACAGCAATGCGCTCGCTGCTGCATTAAACAGCCAGCCGCTACTCAAGACGGTATCGCTCCTGCCATCAGCATGAAGCGCTTACTCATCCATCTGCGGTTCGGCTATGGTCCGCAACTGGAAGCGGCCATCCTTATTGAAGAGCCAGGTTTCGATCACTTCAACGCGGCCATGGCGCAGCAAGGACGGCGCGGGCTTGGGGAAAGGCGCGGTATTGCGCACACTGGTGAGTGCCGTGGTCTCGGTCACGCGGTCGCGATTCGAGCGCATGATTTCGCTGCGCAACAGGCTGCCATTCGCATCGACCACATACTTGACCACCACTACCGAGCGCAGCAAGGCTTGCGGCCGACCGATATAGACCTTGGTGGAATTAACCTGCGTAATGCGATGGGCCAATGCGAGCTGGTACTCGCTGATCGAGTCAGCCGTGGAAGTGCCGTCCGGTGTGGTTTCTGCCGGCTTGTCCAGCAAAGTGCGCGCGCCGCAGCCCGCCAGTAACAGCGCCACTGCACATATGGTGATCCGCATTTTTATCATCGCTCTTTTATCTTCTGCATGAAATCAACTATCCGATGCGCAACCAACCGCATCTCGTCAGCGACTATCTTAACGACATCGCGCGCACATCGCCATCTTGCTGTTGGTCACTACTTGTTCAGACAAAGCCTTGCTGCAAACGGAATTGTTCAGTTGCCGCGACCAATGCGGCCGCAGTGCCGGGCTCCAGCGCCGCATGGCCGGCATCTGCGATGATCTGCAAACGCGCCTCTGGCCACGCTTCATGCAAGCGATACGCAGACACCGGCGGACATACAGCGTCGTAACGTCCCTGCACAATCATCGCCGGCAAATGCCGGATCTTGCCGATGTCACGGATCAACTGGTCTTCTTCCATAAAACCCTGATGCAGGAAGTAATGCGCCTCCAGTCGCCCCACGCCCAGCGCCACCACATCGTCGTTCAACATCTGCTGTATTTCCGGCGGTGGTTTCAGGAACAGGCAACTGCCCTCATAACGACTCCAGTCGCGCGCTGCCTGCAACGACACCTCGGTATCTTCGCTGAACAAACGACGTTTATAAGCTTGCAGCAAATCCCCGCGCTCTTCCGGCGGGATAGCGGCCACAAATGCCGCATGCGCCTCCGGAAAAAACCAGCGCATGCCGTACATAAACCAATCAATTTCCGCACAGGTGCAAAGAAAGATGCCGCGCAATATAAAGCCGAGGCAGGTTTGCGGATGTGTTTGCCCATATGCCAGTGCAAGGGTCGCACCCCATGATCCGCCGAATACCAGCCACTGCTGTATGCCCAGCATGGCGCGCAAGGCTTCGATGTCGGCTATCAGCAATTGCGTCGTGTTATCGCGATACTCGCCGAGCGGGGTCGATTTACCCGCACCGCGCTGATCAAACAAAACAATGCGGTAATACGCGGGGTCAAAGAATTGCCTGTGCCGTGGCGAAATACCGCCGCCCGGCCCGCCATGCAGGAACAAGACCGGCACCCCGGCCGGATTGCCGCACTCTTCCCAGTACAGGGTATGGCGCGCATCAACCTGCAACATTCCACTGCGATAAGGTTGCAACTCGGGAAACAAGGGCAATTCAGAAGTCGAAGCATCCATAAGCTGAGCTTAATAAGTAATTGATCTTAAGCGGGAAAGCCGCAACCCGCATACCTCTGCGCGCCATCGACAAACATCGGTCGACATTCCTTGCGAACTATTCCCGCCATGCAACCTCTACCTTAATAGCTAAAAGTTGTCGCATGTGCAAATCATGCAAAATGCATTGGTACAAGGAGTGAATGAATGATGTTACTGCAAGACTGGTTTATGTTTGGTATTTCGCTGGAAGATTGGCTGCACGCATTATTGGCAACCGTCGTCAGTTTCCTCGTCATGGATTTGCTGACGCGCTTCCTGATGCGTTTAATGAAGCGCCGCATGTCCGTGCTCCACCTTCTCACCAAACGCCGCGTCGATGAAGTCATCGTCGGCACACTGGCCGGCACCAAACGTTTCCTGCTCTTGCTGCTCTCCATCCTGATCGGCCTCAACACCCTCAGCCTGCCCGCCATCGTCGAACTGCGCTTATCGCAAGTCGGCATCATCCTGATCGGCATACAGATTGCCATCTGGCTCAATCGCGGTATCAATATCTGGATGGAAAAAGTGGTCGATCCGGAAGTCGATCCCGAATTGCGCAATGCGGCCACCACTACCACCATGGTCTTCCTGCTGCGCATCGCGGTAATGCTGACCGTACTGCTGGCGGTATTGGCGAATCTCGGCGTCAACATCACGGCCTTCGTCGCCAGCCTCGGCATAGGCGGCATCGCGATCGCATTCGCGCTGCAAGCCATACTCAGCGATTTGTTTGCATCGCTGTCGATCGGCCTGGATAAGCCGTTTGAAGTCGGCGACTTCATTGTGGTTGATGATTTGCTGGGGACGGTCGAATACGTCGGTATCCGCACCACACGCCTGCGCAGCCTGAGCGGCGAGCAACTGGTGCGCTCCAATACCGAACTGCTGAAATCACCGATACGCAACTACAAGCGTATGTCTGAGCGGCGGGTGTTATTTAACTTCGGCATCACGCATGACACGCCTGTCGACAAAATTGCCGAACTATCGGCAACCGTGCGTAAAATTATCGAGGAAGCACCTTCCAGCCGCTACGACCGCGCACACTTTGTCCGCATCGGACCCAGCAGCCTGGAATTTGAAGTGGTGTATTACCTGTTAAGCCGGGAATACAGCGTGTACATGGATGTGCAGCAACACATCAATCTGGAACTCATGCGTGCCTGCGCGGAACGCGGCATTGTATTTGCCCATCCTACGACGACCCTGCATGTACCGTCTGAAGTCCATCTGTCCACCCGCCCCGTGGCGGATGCGGCGCGCCGCAAATCTGCCAACGCCTGATAACACAGCTATGTAGCGGGCCTACATAGCTTTACTTGTTCTTGCTATGGGCCTGGCCCAGGCGATGACGAATGATGTCATACACCCAGTTAAAGCAAAATGCGTACAGCATGAAGAAGGCCGAGAAGACCAGGTCGAGCATGAGCGCATCCCACAAGGACACCTCCAGCCACCAGGCTGTCAGCGGCAAGGCAATAGCCATAAAGAAAGCTTCGAAGCCTATGGTGTGCCAGACCCGCATGCGGACCGTACGACGCCAGCCATAGCGGTGTTCGAAGGCTTCATAAATGTGGTTGTAAATCATATTGCTGGCCATCGCGCTGAGCGCCAGCATCACGGCCAATGCGCCGAAATGCAGCATGTCCATACCGAAGCCATAGGACATCAGTGGAACCAGGATGATAAGCGCAAATAATTCAAACAGGACAGCGTGAATCACGCGGCGGAATAATGTATTGATAACAGGTACTCGGAAAAAACAGGCGGGAAGCGTCATTATAGGTTGCCCGTGACAAACCCGCTTGGCACCGGCCCCAGCCGATCAAAGCGCATTTTTTCGTAATGAAAATGGCAATTTCAAAAAAGATTCGACAAAGAGTGGTGACAAATTTTTTATTATGTTCTATACTTCGCCCCCTTCAGGTGTTGGTAGACGTCAACACAAGTTTGGCTGAGTAAGCGTATTTTGCGGGTGCTTAGCTCAGTTGGTAGAGCGGCGCCCTTACAAGGCGTAGGTCGGCGGTTCGACCCCGTCAGCACCCACCAATCAGTCAAACGAGCAGCCTGGAGCAGTCTAGTAGTTGGAGTGGTAGTTCAGTTGGTTAGAATACCGGCCTGTCACGCCGGGGGTCGCGGGTTCGAGTCCCGTCCACTCCGCCAGAATAAGAAAATGCCCGCGCAAGCGGGCATTTTTGTTTCCGCCCCACCTTTTCGGCGTAGCCGACATGCTGCGGATGGAGTGCGCCGCCTGCGCGGCGCACGGCGGGACTCGAAGCGATTTGCTTGCAAGCAAATCGGCGGCCTGCGGCACGTAGGCGAGTCCCGGCCACGGAATCAATAAAACCCCGCCTACCAAGCCCAAGCCGTCTCATACAAGCCGCAGAGCGGCGAGTCAATGATTCCGCCCCCAAGCCCAGTTCTGGTAACATACGAACCCGGTACACAAAGGCTCTTTGCCGCGCATATTCGCCCTGATGCGCCCAAGGCAAACGAGAAAGCAAGATGACAGATTTCAAACGCGAACCCATTCCACTCCCGAGCAAACCCGGCAAGGTCTTGCTGCATTCCTGCTGCGCGCCTTGTTCCGGCGAAGTGATGGAAGCCATGCTGGCGAGCGGTATCGAGTACACGATTTTCTTTTACAACCCGAATATCCATCCGGAAAAAGAATACCTGCTGCGCAAGGAAGAAAACATCCGCTTTGCCGAGAAGCACAACGTACCTTTCATCGATGCCGATTACGACACCGATAACTGGTTCGAACGTGCGAAGGGTATGGAAAACGAACCTGAGCGCGGCATCCGCTGCACCATGTGTTTCGACATGCGCTTTGAGCGCACCGCGCTGTATGCACATGAACATGGCTTCCCGGTTATCTCCAGCTCGCTCGGCATCTCGCGCTGGAAGGATATGAACCAGATCAATGATTGCGGAGTACGCGCCGCGGCCAAGTATCCGGATATGCTGTACTGGGAATATAACTGGCGCAAGAAAGGCGGCTCGGCCCGCATGATCGAAATTTCCAAGCGCGAGAATTTCTATCAGCAGGAATATTGCGGTTGCGTCTATTCACTGCGCGATACCAATAAACACCGCCGTGAAAGCGGTCGTGAACGCATTGCGATGGGCGTACAGTTTTACGGCAAGAATCACGAAACGCTGGTTCCCGAAGACGAAAGCAAGTAAGCGTCGCAAGCTGCCGTAAAAAAAGCCAGGCTTCAGCCTGGCTTTTTTGTTTTACCTACTTGCTCAGAACTGTTCCCACTCATCCCCTGCCGGTACCGCATTGCGCGGCACCCGCGCAAACTCCTTGTCTTCGATCTTTTGTTGCGTCGTCCTGACCTTGTGCAGTGTCGGCTTGCCAGTCACCTTCGGCGGTTCGGGTGCCGTGTAGGTCGGCACTGCGGTTGTTACTGCTGTGTCATTACCATCCAGCTTGAATACACTCACCACCTGCGACAAGTGGCTGGCCTGCCCTTGCAATGATTCCGCGGCGGCAGCCGCCTCTTCTACCAGCGCGGCGTTTTGCTGCGTGACCTGATCCATCTGCATCACGGCTTGATTGATTTGTTCTATGCCATCGGTTTGTTCCTGGCTCGCTGCAGTGATTTCGCTCATGATGTCGGTGACACGTTTCACGCTTTCCACCACCTCACGCATGGTGGCGCCGGCATCGTCGACCAGGCGCGATCCTATACTGACTTTGTCGACCGAATCGCCAATCAACTCCTTGATCTCTTTGGCCGCACTCGCCGAGCGTTGCGCCAGCGTCCGCACTTCCGACGCAACCACTGCAAAACCACGGCCCTGCTCACCGGCACGCGCGGCTTCGACTGCCGCATTCAAGGCGAGAATATTGGTCTGGAAAGCGATGCCATCAATCACACCGATAATATCGACGATTTTTTTCGCGGAGTCATTAATCTCGCCCATGGTGTCGACCACCTGCGATACCACCGCACCACCGCGCACGGCGACTTCGGAAGCGGAGAGTGCCAGCTGATTCGACTGCCGCGCATTTTCGGCATTTTGCTTGACGGTGGAAGTCAGTTCTTCCATTGAAGATGCCGTTTCTTCCAATGAACTGGCTTGCTGTTCTGTACGCGAAGACAAATCCAGGTTACCGGTAGCAATCTGATGCGAGGCCGAAGCAATGGTGTCGGTACCAAGCCGGACTTGCGTCACGATCCGCAGCAAGCCTTCGTTCATATCTTTTAAGGCTTGCAGCAACTGTCCGGTTTCATCTTTCGAATGCACGACTATGCTGCCGGTCAGGTCGCCATCAGCCACCTTGCGCGCAAGCACCACCGCCTGGCTCAAGGGGCGTGTGATGCTGCGGGTCGCGAGCACGGCAAATACTGCCGCGATCAATACCGCGATAATAGAAAAAATCCCTATCAGCAATTGCGTCTGGCTGGCTTTGGCATTTGCCTCTGCGCCTGACTTCTTCATTAATTCGTTTTGATAGTCGATCAGCTTGTCGATCGAAGTCAGGTAACTCAGTTGCGCCGGCCGCACCTCGGCAAACAGCAAAGCCACAGCCTCATCCTTCATCCCTGCCGCAGCCAGTTTGATGAAGTCATCTTTCAGCGGCAGGAATTTGCTGCGGTCAGCCTGCAAGCCGGCGATCGTCTGGCGGCCGCGCTCGGAACGCACGGTTTTTTCCAGTTCGACCAGGGCCTTATTGAGGGAATCGGCAGCCTTCGCGATCTGGGCCAGCTCGGCCTGTATCGCGGCTTTCTCTGTCATCAGCAAGGCATTGCGCATATTGCGCGCGATCTGATTGAGGTCGTCCTTCATCACGTTGGCGAGGACGGTTTTGGGATAGCGATCGCCATCCACTTCGGTAATCGCATCGTTCAAGCCGCCTATGCGAGTAAAGGCAAGCGTGGCGAGAATCACCAGCAAAGCGACGATGCTGCCGAAACTCAGGCTCAAACGCTGGCCAATTTTCAGGTTTTTCATTTTCATCTCTCTCATAAACAAGGTGGATCGTTACGACATTCCGGACTTATTTCATGATGCAAGAAGCAGACAGCAAACCTTTTATGACAAAAATATTACCACCGGGAAATCGAAAAAAACCTGACAAATTCTGGAGTTGGATGGATTCAGGCCGCGCCGGATAAGGCTTTGCGCCACAATGAGGATGAATAGATTTTTAACAAAATATCAATTCTGCGGCGAACAGGCGGAGTATGCGCACACACCAAGGTGCAAAGTTATCGAATAAGAAAAGGAATAAATTTTTTTCGGCGTTTCAAAAAATGCACCAAAATGCAGCATTTTTCCAACATATTGACGATGCCTTATGCATCGGAAGGGGGGAAACTATGATTCCCGGAATAACTCACCCTGCAATACCGGGTCTTCCGGCGGTAGCGCATCCTTCCTTGCCAGCGTACCTATGCGCACACCAAGCAGGCGGAATGGCTGGTCCAACGGGATACGTTTCAGGCATTCACCCGCCGCCTGCCGGATCGCGACGGCATCATCGGTATAAGTCGGCAGGGTCAGGTCGCGTGTGACTATCCTGAAGTCGGTAAAGCGCAGCTTGATGCCGACGGTGCGGCCGACAAAACCCTTGCGCTGCAAATCGCCTGCCACGCGTTCGCACAAGCGGGTAAAGATGCCACCCAATGCTTCACGATCACGCTTCGCATGCAGGTTGTTTTCAAAAGTGGTTTCCCGGCTGACGGACTTGGGTTCGGAGTAAGTAACCACCGGGCGCTCATCTATGCCGTGCGCAACCCGCCCCAGCCAGTCTGCATAGGAACGGCCAAAATGTTCATGCAGGACTGTCGCATCTGCCGCCGCCAGTTCTTCGATGGTGTTCAGGCCCAGTGCGGTCAGTTTTTCCGCCGCGCGTGGACCGATGCCGTTGATCTTGCGCGCCGGCAGTGGCCAGATGCGCGTCGCGATATCGGCTTGCGTCAGTATGGTCATGCCATTCGGCTTTTCCAGGTCCGAACATATTTTCGCCAGTAATTTATTTGGTGCGATACCTATCGAACATGACAATCCCGTGGCTTGCTGCACCGCTGTCTTGATACGCAATGCCAGTGCATAGGTCTCTTCGCCATGCTCACTAAGGTCGATATAGATTTCATCGATGCCACGATTTTCGATATGCGGAGCAATGTCAGCGACCGCCTGTTTGAATAAGCGTGAGTAATGACGGTAAGCATCAAAATCAGCCGGCAGCAACACCGCATCGGGTGCCAGCTTGGCTGACTTCATCAGTCCCATTGCGGAGAACACGCCGAGCGCACGCGCTTCATAAGTCGAAGTCGTGACGACGCCACGCCCGACATAGTCGCGCAACCTTGCATACTGCCGGCTACCGTCTTCCAGCGTAACAGGCGCATGCACCGACATGCCGCCAATCACAACCGGCTGGCCACGCAATTCCGGATAGCGCAACAATTCCACCGACGCATAAAAGGCATCCATATCGAGATGCGCAATGCGACGAGAATGAAGCGACTCGGCAGGCGGATGAACGGGGTCAGACATAAATGGGGGATGGAAATCGTGCGCAACGACGCATGATTTCGACAGGCCGGATTCAGCTAAAACGATATTTTACCGATGCCTGATACGCTTGACCGGACGATTTGAATTTATATCGTCGGAACACAAGAGGGAGATGCTTGCAGTTGTAACTTTATGCCGCAGATGATTGCGCGCCTGCGCGCCGCACTCGGGCAGCACGCAGGCTTACGGCATTTACTTCATCGGTTCATTTCTGATTTCAGATGCGCGGGTAGCGTTCGCATCCCTGACGGCCTCGCGGCGCTCAGCACGTGCGGCACCGACTTCTTCCTTGTATTCGGTGCGGGCACCCTGGCGCTCAGCGCGATATTCCGCATTCGCCTGGCCGCGCGCAATACGCGCTTTCACATATGGATCTTCTTTGTAGTTCAGGCGCGATTGGTCGATGTAAGCAGGGTCATTGGCTGGCACTGCTGCGGATTGTGTTTGTGTCATTGGAGCCTGCGCCGCTGCGAATTGTGCAAACATGGCGACGGCGGTGCCGGCGAGTATGGTGCTTAGCTTTATCATGGCAAGTCCTTTGTTCAATAATAAGAAACCAGGCGGCGTATCCACCCGGCAATTCATGCAGCCTGTCTGGTGACAAGCGTCACACGCCTTATTACTGACCCACCATATTGTCGAAAAGTTCAGCTTTTAAATTGTCAACATGCACTGCGGCAACTCTTCAACGAGCGCCCAGCCACCATAATGCGATCGCCGTAAGCGATAAGACCGTAGCAAGGGTCGACAATGCCACCAGGCGCCGGTAACGCCGTTCATTAGCGATCACGCCCTGCTCCAGCGTCACCACCATTTGCTTCAATTGCTCGGCCAGTTCCTTGATGTGCACTGCGTTATGCGATGCAACTTCCTGCAATTCCGTGATCTGCCTTTGCAACAAGGCTTCTTGCGTGGCGGCATTTTCATCTATCTTGCGACTTTGAAACACCGGCAGCGCGGCAGAAATAATCGTACCCACATGAGGCAGTACGGCTTTCACCGCTGGCAGTAGCCATGTATACATAATGCGTCCTTGCTTGATTGCGGAAATGAATGTCGGCCACGACCGACTGCATGCGGCCATTTAAACAGATTCATCCGTTCATCACAAATAAGCACTTCGCTTATATTTCCACTTCGTACCCGTCGGGTTTTAAGTTATATTGCAACGACGCTTGCCTGCGGACAAAATGCGCGGGCAAATAACATCAATTTTAAGAATGATTACCTCGCTCATGCTCGACCCAAATGCATTACTCAAGCCATTGAATGGCTACATCGTAGAAGACCTGACCAATGCCGATATCGCCGCCACCGGCGCGATTGCCGCATCGATCCTGGGCGACCTGGCTGCACCCGTATTGAAAATGCTGTCCGTCGCGGGCGATTCCGCTGACGACATTTCACTGGAATTTTTCCCTGACCCGGATGACGAAAGCACACCGGGCACACTAATCTTCTGGCCGGCGACCCGCACCAGCCTGAAAAGCTCGTATGACGATGCCTACCAGGCCGAGTACTCGTTGCGCCTGGCCGTATTCCTGTCGGAACGCGATGATTCGGACGTGATCTATCCGGCCGGCTTCAGCATGGTCCTGAAGCTCAATGAAAGCGCATGTGAATTGGTGAAGAACCTGCCACCGGCAGTATTTGAACGCCTCGAGTTCCAGATGAAGGGCGGCCCTTTGCCGGGCGGTTTTGAATTCCTCGATGACAGCGAACATATTCCGGTCCTGCCAAATATGCGCCGCCAGTTCCTGAAAGCGATTACCCGTGCCCACTCGGTCACCGCGAAAAAACGCAGCAAGGAATTTGAAGCAGTGATGGTGCATTACATCTGGGATAACACTGAACCACAAGCGCATTTCGAAGCAGTACTGTCGACCCTGGCAACATTGTTCGTCGCCATTCACCACCAGTCCAAGCTGTAATCCTGCCTTAGCTGCATGCCCGGCTTCTAGAACTCATTTCACAAATATCCGTGAGATGCGTTCTTACCAAAAGCGGTGCTGGCAAGGCGTGCGACGCGTCGCATAGTGGCCTATGCGCAAGGAGTACAACGCGGCCAGCGCCGCTTTTGGTAAGAACCCGAAGGGAACGGGCTATTTGGGCATATTGCTGCGTTGTGCCGCTTGCCAAGGGGACCACCCTTGGCGACGCGACACGCCTTGCACTACCTCCCAAATAGCCGCGTTCGCACTCGCGGATATTTGTGAAATGAGTTCTAGTCGGGCATGTGCACAAACAAGTCTTCCACCCTGCTCCTGGCCCACGGCGTTTTACGCAAGAAGGTCAGACTGGATTTGATGCTCGGATCGATATTGAAGCATTTGATATCGATGCGACGCCCCAGTTCTTCCCAACCATAGTGTTCCACCAAAGCCAGCAGGATTTTTTCCAGGCTGAGCCCGTGCAAGGGATCCTTGTTCACGCCAGTTTCTTTTCTTGTACCAGCACCCACGGACGTGCCACTACAGTCCACAGCAAGGCATCGGCTTCCAGCCAGATGCTGGCTTGTGCATCGCTGACCTTCGCAAGTTGCCCGGCCTTGAGCCATTGCTCAACCGCGGCTTTGTCATCAATCGAAAAACGCGCAGCCACATCAACCAGGTCAAGTTCGTCGGCCACCACGATCACCAGGCCGCCGGCAAAATAACGCAGCAATTCCTGCCACGCGATTTGCGAAGTTTCCATATTCAGTTTGGCATGCAATAACTGCTGCTCTTCGTTCGGTGCACTCATGGTTCGTTCTATGTAAAGTTCAGGTAAAAATGTTGCGGCAATATTCCCGTGCCTGCCGTCACATCAGTAATGCGGCGGTCTTTCATTCGCTGCATTCTGTTCATTGCCGGCACTCACTACATCTTTCAGGCGCCGAGCCAAGGCAGCACACAGCGCTTCCAGTTCATCGATTTTCTTTTGCTGCTGGTACACCAGCTGATTCAGCGAATCGAGCAAGTCTTCCTGCCGCGCAATCTTGATTTCAATGTCGACGATGCGATCTTCGTTCATTTTGCATCTTCCTGATAATGGTCCTGCACAACTCAGCTCTCCGTCGTGCGCGACATCCTGTGTTGGTGGAGTGCCTCGCGCCGGAAATTCCGCGAAGCTGCATGATAAAAAGGACGCGGGCAAAATTGCCGCGATACCAGCGATGCCGCCAGTGTCGTCGCCAGCAACAGCAAAGTCACATCCTGGCTGCGCGTCATTTCCATGACAATCACACTGGCAGTAATCGGTGCCTGGGTCGCCGCAGCCAAAAAGGCGGCCATCGACAACAAGGCAATCAGCCGCCCATCCACTGCACCCGGCAGCAATTGAGCGATATTGTCGCCGATCCCGGCACCTATCGCCAATGAAGGCGTAAAGATTCCGCCTGGAATCCCGGCGAAATAAGACAATATGGTTGCACCCAGCTTGGCCAGGCCAAACAGCATGCTGTCGACCGGATGGCCGTTCAGCAGGGCTGCGGCCTGTTCATAGCCGGTGCCATAGGTCGAACCTTGTGCCAGCATACCAAGCGAGGCCACCAGCAAACCGCAAACAGCCGCCAACAAAACCGGATGACGTTCGGTCCAGCCTCGCTGAGCCACCGGCAAGCAGGCCGCCGGGCCGGCCAACAACATCTTGGCAAACAAGCCGCCCAATACGCCATTAACCAGCGCGCACACCACGACTATCCACCACGAAGCATTTAATGCGAGTATGGCTTCATTGATATGGAAGTAAGAATTATTGCCAAATACCGACAACGCAATGAAACCGGCACCCAGTACCGCCGACATCACCAGGCGATCCCAGCGTACCGCCGTACCACGTCCCAATTCCTCAATAGCAAATACGACACCGGCCAAAGGCGTATTGAACGCCGCCGCCAGGCCACCCGCGGCACCCGCAGCAATCAGTGCCTCCGGCCGGAAACCGACGGCGAAGCGGGGCCGCTTTTGCCACCACCGTCCCCACGCCAACATCACAGCGGCACCTACCTGCACTGATGGTCCTTCACGCCCTATCGATGCGCCGATCAGCAAACCCGCAGCCGTCAGCACCACTTTCCACATCGACTGGACCGGCGAAACCAGGGTATTCTGCGCCGCTCCTGCCGGCAGTGACATGGCCGCAATCACTTGCGGAATCCCGCTACCGCGCGCTTGCGGGGCAAGCCTGAGCGTCATCCAGCGTATGCCCGCAAAACCCAGCGGCAACATAAGCAAGGCACTCCACCAGTAAGCATGTGTAATCTTGCGATTCAGGCCAAGCATCTCTTCCGCCAGCCAGGCAAAACCTAGCGAGCACACGGCGACGCAGGCTGCACCACCGAGGAAAATGGCAATGCGGAAGGAATGACGCGATACCCGGGCGGTATGACGCGCATGTTTTTTCATCGTACGGAAGGTGGATTGATCTGCCATCGCTCAGCTCACTCAGGTCAATGATAGTGACGGATATATCAGCACCGAAAAGACCTGCATGATCCATGCCATCAGCACAGGGACTAAGCTTCTGCCGCCTTCGGTTTTTGCAGCAGGGCTTTCAGGTTCGCCAAGCGGTTTTGCGGCGTGATGACTTCTTCTTCGGTCGGTACGGCATCGCCTTCATCCAGTTTCATTTCCTTGATGAAGCGCGAGATATCGCAATGCACGTGTTCGCGTGCGCGCTTGCGCTTCTTGCACCAGCTCACATGCAGCGAACGCTGCGCCCGCGTGATGCCTACATACATCAGGCGTCGCTCTTCTTCTATGCGTGCACCCAGCGTATCGATAGGCGCATCCGGATCACCTTTGTGCGGCAGGATACCTTCTTCGACACCGACCAGGAAAACATGCGGGAATTCCAAACCCTTGGATGCGTGCAAGGTCGACATGCGTACCGCATCCGGCTCTTCATCCTTGCCTTCCAGCATGGTCATCAGCGCAACCATCTGTGTCAGGTCGAGCAAACTCTTTTCCGGGTCGTTGCCTTCTTTACCGCCCGAGCCTTTTTCTTTCAGCCAGGTCGTGAAGTCGATCACGTTTTGCCATTTCGACTGCGCCTGCCTGTCGTCAAAATTATCGTACAGATAGGCTTCGTAATTGATCTCTTTCATCATATCGTCGAGCAGGGACGCCGCATGCCCTTCACGGTGCGCATGTCGTTCGAGATTGTTGATGAAGTTGCCGAACTCTCGCAAAGGCGTCAGTTGGCGATCGGCCAGCTTGGATTCCAGCCCGCCCTTGAATACCGCTTCGAAGAGCGAACATTGCCATTGCCCGGCAAATGCACCCAGCGCTTCCAGCGTCGATTGTCCGACACCGCGCTTGGGCGTGGTAACTGCACGGATGAATGCCGGGTCGTCGTCCTGGTTCGCGATCAGGCGCAGGTAACTAATGATGTCCTTGATCTCGGCGCGGTCAAAGAAACTCTGGCCGCCGGAGATCGTATAAGGAATGCGCTCCTTGCGCAGCGCTTGCTCGATGACCCGCGCCTGGTGGTTGCCGCGATAGAGGATTGCGTAATCAGAGAATTTGGCACGCCGTTCAAAGCGATGCGCCGACAACATGATGGCGATCTGCTCCGCTTCCTGGTCGTCATCCTGCATACCCATGACTTTGACCGGGTCACCGAGGCCGTGCTCGGACCACAGGGATTTTTCAAACAGCTTGGGATTATTCGAGATCACCGAGTTGGCCGCCTGCAGGATGCGGGTACTGGAACGGTAATTCTGTTCGAGCTTGACGATTTTCAGGTCCGGGAAGTCGACCTGCAATTGCTTCAGGTTTTCGATCGTCGCACCGCGCCAGGCATAGATCGCCTGATCATCGTCGCCCACCGCGGTAAACATCGGCTTCTTGCCAACGCCTGTCACCAGCAATTTGACCAGTTCGTACTGGCAGGTATTGGTATCCTGATATTCATCGACCAACAGGTAGCGCAAGCGGCGCTGCCATTTATCGCGCACGGTTTCGTTCGTGCGGAACAGTTCTACCGGCAGGCGGATCAGATCATCGAAATCAACTGCCTGGTACGCGGAGAGCGTCGCGACATAGCTGCGGTAGATGCGCGCAGCTTGTGCCTCGTCTTCATCCTTGGCCTGGTTCAATGCAGTATCGGGATCGATCAGGCCGTTTTTCCACAGCGACATCGCGGTTTGTATACGGCGTATCAACTGCTTGTCGGTCGTGACCGCCAGATCCTGTACCAGCGAGAAGCAATCATCGCTATCCATGATGGAGAAGCGATCCTTGAGACCGAGCTCTTTCGCCTCCTGTCGCAGGATTTTGACACCCAGCGAATGGAAGGTACTGACGGTCAGTTGCTTCGCCTGTTTTGGTTCTTTCAACAGTTTGGCAATACGTTCCTGCATTTCCAGCGCGGCCTTGTTGGTAAAGGTCAGCGCGGCAATATTCCTGGCTTCGTAGCCGTGCTCTTCGATCAAACTTGCAATTTTGGTCGTAATGACACGTGTCTTGCCCGAACCGGCGCCGGCCAGCACCAGACATGGGCCGTCCATGTACTTGATGGCATCGCGCTGGGGCGCGTTAAGACCGTGTGTGGCTGGATTCGGGGAGGTGGACATCAGGTAAACCGGGAAAGAAAGCCAGTCATTGTATCAGCCTGCGGCCCGCCGCCGCAGGCATTCGGCCTGCATGCAATTGCAACAACTACGTCATCAGTTAACCAATATTGACGCGTCCCGCCGGATAAGTGACACCCGCACCACGCGAATTGGCCAGGGTAAAGGCCAGTGTGAGCGGACCGACCCGCCCGACCAGCATCAGGACCATGATGACCCACTGCCCGCCAGTAGACAAAGTCGGGGTCACACCACGCGATAAGCCGGTAGTGGAAGCGGCTGATACGACTTCGAAGGCGAGATCCAGGAAGGTCGCATGTTCGGTCAGGGTCAACAGGAAGGTGCCGGTCACGACAAAGAACAGCGCGATGATGGTGATCGCCAGCGCACGCAGGGTCAGGCCGGCATCGATGCTGCGGCCAAATAGCACCGGATTGTGTTGCTGGCGCAGGAAGGCGCGCGTCGCCACCAGCAGGATGATAAAGGTCGTCAGTTTGATACCACCACCGGTGGAGCCACTGCCCGCACCAATGAACATCAGCGTCATCACAAAGAAGGCACTGCCCTGTGTCAGCATGCCGGTATCCATGGTCGTGAAACCGGCCGAGCGCGGTGCCACGGCCTGGAACCAGCTGGCCCACAACTTGGTACCCAGGCCATGCAGGCTGCCCAGGGTATCCGGATTACCGTATTCCAGCGCGAACAAGACCAGCATCGCCAACAGATTGATGAACAGGGTACCCACCAGCATCAACTTGGTATGCAAGGCCAATTCGCGGAAGCGCCGCTTGGCGCGCAAGTCTGCTATCACCGCAAAACCAATGCCGCCGGCGATGAACAGGAAAGTGATGACAATATTGATGAGCGGATTGCCTACATAATTCCCCAGGCTGTTTGCTTCCAATCCGAAACCGGCATTATTGAAGGCCGACACCGCATGGAAGAAGCTGAAGAACAAGCCGCGCGACCAACCCAGCTGCGGCACCCACTGTATCGCCAGCAACAGGGTGCCGAGCAATTCCATCGCGATGACGAAACCAAACAGCACACGCAATAGCGCCTGCATATCGAGTCGTCCGCTTTGATTCAGCGAATCCTGCAAGGCGGCACGATCGCGCAGGGTCAGGCGACCGCTGGTCAGATGGATGATGAGTACACCAAAGGTCAGCAAGCCTATACCGCCAAGCTGGATCAGGCCGAGCAAGACCCACAAGCCGAATTGTGTGAAGTGACTGCCGACATCAAGCACGGACAGGCCGGTGATGGTCGAGGCCGATACGGCTGTAAACAAAGCCTGCATCCAGCTGGTCGGTACATTGCTCGCCATCGGCAGCTTCAGCAAGAGCGTACCCACCAGCGATAAACCGACGAAAGACAGGATCAGGGCCTGCGGCGGCGTCAGGTGCAAGACCTGTCGCCTCACCTGGCGATAGACCAGCGGCGGACGAAACCCGCGTTTCATAAGTATGGAGACAGATTACGCAAATTATCGAGGGTGCCGACCATCACCAATTGATCGCCGACCCGGAACACGTAGTCATTCGCCGGCGGTGCCAGGATTTCCCGCTGGTGTTTGATCAGCAGCATTTGTACACCACGACTGCCCAGGCCCAGCGACTCTATGGTCTGGCCTACGAGTTTTTCCGAGGCGCGCACTTCCACCGTGAACAGGTCATGACCGAGGCTGATGTAGTCCAATACCTCCGGATACATCATGGCATGCGCCAGTCGCAAGCCCATTTCATGTTCCGGATGCACGATGTGATCGGCACCGAGCTTGTGCAGGATGCGATGATGATTGTGATTGAGTGCCTTGGCCCAGACTTCCGGTTTCGGCATATTCTTGACGGTGAGCGTCACCAGGATATTGGCTTCCAGGTCTTCACCGATTGCCACCACCACTGCATCGCTGTCATGTACGCCAAGGTCGCGCAACGTGTCTTCATTCCGCGCGTCCGCCACCACTGCCTGTGTAATATCGTCGGCAATCGCATTGACATGTTCCGGATCAAGATCGATACCGAGCACATCATTACCCAGTCGGGCCAGTTCGCGGGCGACGGTAGAGCCGAAGGCTCCCAATCCGATAACGGTAAATGTGCGTTTCATGATGGAAATTCAGCAAGGGATAATGGGCATTAGAACATAAGTAAATGCCCGCGGGCGCACTGTAAATCTTACAAACGTACTTATCTCATGCACGGCCCGCGGCACATCGGGGTTTGGCGATCGCCTGCGGCACAGTACAATACCAACAAAGCGATGCATTGCATCCTGCTGTACGACACCGATTCCAACATTAAATACGCCTGCCATGCAATTCCAGCACCTGATTGAAATCAACGATCCGCTCAACCCACTGATCGATACCCTGACACGCGATCAATTGTGGCGCGGCCTGGTGCTGCGCGCGGAAACCCCCAAGTTGTTTATCCCGTGGCTGGATGAATGCAAGCTCTTGTCGCGTACCGAAGATGCGATCTCGCGTACTTTGCGCTATGGCGAATTGCTGGTGCATGACCAGGTCAACCTGACCCCTTTGCAGCAGGTGCATTACGATGTGCCGGCACAAAAGGATATCCCCGCTTCCAGCCTGCTGATCACCATAGAAGAGCCGAATCCGGGTGCATTGTTTGTACGCTTTGAATACGATACCGGCACCAGCGATGACGATATGGATGCCTTCTACAATGAATTCCGCCGCTCGGCGTATCAGGAAGCGGATATCGATACGATACGCATCATCCGTCAGTTGGCGGAAGAAGGCCGGCTCGACCTGCCGGTCTGAACGATAGCCCACACAATAAAAAACGCCGGGCATGCCCGGCGTTTTCTTTTTTCAGTCGCAAAAATCAATCAGGTACTTTGATCGAATTTTTCACCGATTTGACACCGGCGGCTTTCTTCGCGGTTTCACCTGCCAGGTATTGCTGCCATTCGTTTTTCACGGTACCGGACAAAGTGACTGCGCCGTCTGTCGTTGCGGCTACCGAGATTTTGGTGCCTTTCAGCTCTGCTTCTTTAGCCAGCGAAGCTTCTACCGCACTTTGCAGTGCCGGGCTGGCCGCCGCTGCCGGAGCAGCCGCTGCGGCTGGTGCTGCAGCCGGCGCTGGCGCCGCTGCTGGTTTTGTATCTGTTGCAGTAGACGCGCAACCGGCCAGGAAAGCCGAAATGAATGCCAATGCGAAAGCGCGCTGAACGTATTTCATAGTGTCTCCTCTATGTGTCTTTGATTTGATTTTTGGTACTGCTATATGTGTGAAAGCCAAAGCTGCTCTCGGAAATGAGTATAGGCACAGCCCTTGCGAAAAAGGTAAGCCCCGGTGAGTTTTTTTTGAGCAGAATTGACTTTGGACAAGCCGGCCGCAATGCTTTATGTCGTTTGCCAGCAACAGCGCGGGGCAAGGCCCACCCTTTGCCTGCCTGCGCAGGTATTTCCGCGCATATTGCGGCGCAACAAAGCTCCGGCCTCAGTCTATGAAACCGGTACTCTGCAAACCCGTCAGTATCATATCGATCGCAATCGTCCCGATCAGCAAGGCCGACATACGACCGACCAGGTCGATATAACGATCCGTCATCGCCGCATGCCGCTCCTTGAGCTTGTCGTGCGCCACCTTCATCGCCACCAGTATGCTGACAGTCAAGACCAGGGTACCGACGATCACCACTGCCGCGCCCCCCAGGGGCAGGCGCGTACCTATCACCACCGCGGCACTCACGGTGCCGGGGCCTATCATGATAGGCATCGCGATACTGCCCGCCATCGCAGTCGGATTGTCACGCAGACTTTCTATCGCAGCCGCACCGGAAAACACATAGCGCAAACCGATCAGCAGGAAGACGATACCGCCAAAGATCTGGAAGGAAGCGAAACGTACTTGCAGATAATCGCGGAAGAAAGCTTCGCCACCCCAGGCGAACAGGACAAAGACACAAGCGCTGATCACGCTGCCGCGGATCAAGACACGCGCAAAGGTCGGCGTCGGCAAACCCCTGATCAGATCGAGCAGATAGATGCTCATCAGGAAGGGGTTGAACAAGGCAAAGAACAGCGCAAAAGAACGCAGGTAAGCTTCTTCCATAAGTCCTTTTTTATTAACCGGTTACGCTGCTCAACCTATCTGCAGCGCTTCCGGTTTGAGTTCTGCGACACCTTCACGTGCCGCGACAAATTCGGGACGCGGCGCCAGACCACCTTTCGGCTCGTCGAGCTGATTGGCAATGCTGTTATAGACAAAGAAGACATTGCTGCGCGGATAAGGCGTGATATTGCCATTCGAACCGTGCATGGTATTGCAGTCGAAAAAGACCACCGAACCCGCCTTGCCCGCACATGAAGTGATGCCACCCATATCGGCCAGGTAACGCAACAGGATGGGATCCGGCACGCCGACTTCCTGTTTCTTCAGCGACTTCTTGTAGTTCTCATCCGGCGTCTCGCCCATGCAGGACACATAGTGATGATGCGAGCCCGGGATCAGCATCAGTGGGCCATTGCACTCGCTGTTATCCGTCAACAGGATAGAACAGCTCAAGGCACGCATCGCCGGCATGCCGTCTTCGCTATGCCAGGTTTCAAAATCCGAATGCCAGTAAAACTCTTTACCGGTAAAGCCGGGCTTGTAATTGATGCGCGACTGGTGGATATACACTTCGCTGCCCAGGATTTCGCGTGCCACATTCAGTACACGCGGATCACGTACCAGGTTGGCGAAGATATCATTCAGGCGATGCACATTGAAGATGGAACGCACTTCACCGCTGCCGGGTTCAGCAATCACTTCCTTGCGGTCGGCATGCGTGAAATCTTCACGCATGGTTTGCATTGCATCGAACAGATAGGACACTTCTTCCTGGCTGAACAATTCCGGCATCAGCAGGAAACCATTCTTTTCATATGACGCCCGCTGCGCGGCATCCAGCGATGCCTTGCGTTTGCTGTCGTGTTCATAGACCACCGGGTCCTGGCGCGCCAGGATGCCGGCATTGTTTTGCGTACGCGTAGGGTAAGCATCTTGCGATAGCATGATCATCTTCTCCTCAACTTTCTACTGTGACTTTTTCAGTTTTGGCGGCAGCGATATTGCTGACCGGCTCAGGGACTAATTGATAGACGCCGTTTTCATCATGCGTCTCAGTGCCGGCCAGCGGCGGATTGAAAGTACAGATCAGGTGCAAATCCGTTTCTGCCCGCAGCCAATGTTCGTCATGCTTGTTCAGCGCATACAGGGTACCCGGCTCGATACGGAAGGTTTCGCCGGAAGGAATCAGCTCGACCGAGCCCACACCTTCCACGCAGTACACGCCTTCCAGATGGTGCTGGTACCAGATATGCGTTTGCGTCCCGGCGTAGATCACCGTGTGATGCATGGAGAATCCCATGCCATCTTCACGCAACAAGAGGCGACGGCTGGCCCAGGTCTTGGCTTTCACATCACGGCTGGTGTCGAGTATGTCTTTCAGTCTGCGTACGATCATACGGTCACCTCTTTATTCGACTCGACCTTGTCCTTGATCTTTTCATCGACGGCTTCGGCTACTGCATGTTCGAGGATGTCGAGTCCGGCCAGCATTGTTTCCTGCTCGATCGTCAGTGGCATCAGCAGCTTGACGACTTCATCTTCCCCGCCCGAGGTTTCGATAATCAAACCGTTCTGGAAGGCGATGCTGGTGATGCGATCAGCCAGCGCCGGATCGGCACAGGCGATACCTTGCATCATGCCGCGACCACGGCGCGTCAGTTCCGCATCCGGATAGCTGGCCACCAGCTTGTTCAGGAAGGCTTCGATGGCTTGCGCTTTCTTTTGGATAGACATCTGGAAGCGGTTGTCACTCCAGTAATGTTGCAAGGCTGCGGTGGCAGTGACGAAGGCCAGGTTATTGCCACGGAAAGTACCGTTGTGCTGGCCCGGCTTCCATACGTCCAGCTGCGGCTTCATCAACAGGACCGCCATCGGCAGGCCGAAACCGGACAGGGATTTCGACAGCGTAATGATGTCCGGCTTGATGCCGGCCGGTTCAAAGCTGAAGAAGGTACCGGTGCGACCGCAGCCCGCCTGGATGTCATCGACGATGAGCAGGATTTCATGACGCTGACACAGCTGTTCGAGTTTCTTCAGCCAGTTCAGGCCGGCGACATTCAAACCGCCCTCACCTTGTACGCATTCGACGATGATGGCTGCTGGCAAATCGACGCCGCTGCTCGGATCAACGATGAGTTTGTCCAGCATCGCTATCGTGTCGATATTCATGCCGAAGTAGCCGGAGTATGGCGCGCGATGCACGTCATTCAGCGACACACCGGCGGCGTCACGGAATTTGCGATTGCCGGTCAGTGCCAGCGAACCCAGCGATACGCCATGGAAACCATTGGTAAACGAAATCACCATCTGGCGACCGGTGACATTGCGTGCCAGCTTGATTGCCGCTTCCACTGCATTGGTACCGGTCGGGCCGGTGAACTGGATCTTGTACTGCATCTTGCGCGGCAGCAGCACGTGACTTTCGAAGGTCTGCAGGAAAGTTTTCTTGGCGCTGGTTGCCATGTCGAGACCATGCACAATGCCATCTTCCGACAGGTAATCGATGACGGCCTGCTTCATGATCGGATTGTTGTGACCATAGTTCAGCGTGCCGGCGCCGGCCAGGAAGTCTATGTAGCTGCGCCCGCCTTCATCGGTAAGCACTGCGTTTTGCGCTTTCGCAAATACGGTTGGGAATGAGCGGATGTAGCCGCGAACTTCTGATTCAAGTCGATTGAATATACGCATCATGTTTCTCCTGATGGTGGATGAGTGAAGTGATCCGGGGCAACGCAATTAAGCTGCGCGCAAACCCGGACCAAGTTGATACAGCCATTCTTCTTCGTGCCGGCCCGCGCCAAATTCGCTGGCAGCCAGATACGGCTGTGCCTGTATGTCGACGCCGTGGCGCCGGGCATAGCTTTCGAACAATTTGCGTGAGCCGATATTGCTGGGGCTGATGGTGGTTTCTATTTTTTGAAACCGGTAGGTAGCGGCACAACGTGCTACCAGTTGATCGAGCATGCGGGAGGCAACTTGGTGACCTTGCATGTCTGGTGCGACTGCGACCTGCCAGATAAACAACGTGTCCGGCTTGGCGGGTGGAATGTAGGCGGTGATCGCACCTACCATTTGATTTTCTGCTGTTGCCACGACACAGGTCGCGGCATGGTGTTCGCACAGCAGGATATAGGCGTAGCGGGAATTCAGATCCAGTGGAGGACAACGCTCTATCAAGTCATGCAGGGCGGCTCCATCGCAGCGTTCGGGCGGGCGCAGCACAATGTAATCGGCTGCGCTGGCTACTTGCGTGTTCATGCTTTCTCCTTTTTCGAGAAAAGCGATCCCCACAGCCAGGATTGGCCATAGTTACACTCGTCAGTTAAGGGAGATCAGGTTTGCGCGCGGAGCTTGCGATCAGTACTTCGCAAGCATCCTGCTACACAGGTTCGGCAGGTATTTTGGCTTCCAGCAAAGAGGCAAATTGTTCCAGCGTGACGATCAGGGCCTGGCGGTCGGTTTCGGGTAAAGCGCCCAGAAGGCTATCGAAACCGTTCGGTAAAGCCGACGGTGCGTTGGCAAGGACCTGTTGGCCCGCCTCGGTTACGGCGACAAATACATTGCGGCGATCACGCGTATCGCGCTCACGCTGCACCAAGCCTTTTTCTTCCAGCCGGTCGACTATGCCGACCACGGTACTGGGGCTGAGTTGGATGGCACGCCCGATGGATCTGAGCGTACTCGGCCCTAGTTCTGCAATTGCAAGAAGTGCCACAAGTTGTGGCGATGTGATGTTATGAGTGACTGCCAGGCGCTTTGAATGGTGCTCCACGCATTGCGCAATGCGACGAACGCTTTGCAAGATGCGAATCGAATCATTGACGGTAACAAGTTTGGCGATGTCATTCATGACCGCGAGTGTAGCGACACTTTTTCATTCTGTCGCGCAGCATCACGATAACCTCACATTTTCCTGTTTTTGATATCCCGGTTGCTTGATTAACAAGCCGTTATCTTACCCGCCAGATCAGTTGATGTCAAATCATTCGTATACGAACAATGTTGATAGGAATCATTATTTCAACGCAGCATTTCTATGTGCGGGATACCGTCTTCCATATAAATGTCGGAAACCGGGCGAAAACCGAAGGACCCGTAAAAGCCTTGCAAATGCTCTTGTGCCGAGATGCGGATCGCGCTGCCCGGATATAGTTGGGCAACACATCGCAAGCCTTCAGCCATTAAAAGCTTGCCCACACCGAGACCCCGCGCCGACTGTATCGTCAGGACGCGGCCGAGTGCAGCTTCAGCGTATTTGTCGCCCGGCGCAAAGCAGCGCAAATAGGCTTGCAACTGAGGTTTGCCGTCCACTTCGGCCCAGCCCAGCAAATGATGCGCGCGCTGGTCGGCACCATCAATATCCGGATACAGGCATTGCTGCTCAAGGACAAAGACATCCTGCCGTGCCTGCAACACCGCATACCAGTCGGCTCCGGCCAGTTGCTCGAATGTGGCCCATTGCCACTGCAGGACCGCCATTATTTTGCGCAGCCTTCCATGCCGCAAGCCTGCAGTTTCAAGTCTTCCGCGCGTTGCACGGTATGACGTTCGAGGCAGGAGTAATGCAGTAAGGGCCAGATCGAACCCGACTCTTCGCGCAAGCCGGTATTGGCCAGGCAATCCTTGTCGCGGAAGCTGATCCATGCACGTTGCGCATCACGCAAGCGCTGCTTGCCGACCGCATCCTGCTGCGCCATGAGTTTCTTGTATTGCTGGTTGAGCGTCTTGTCAGCCGTGGTGTAACGATGGCTGGCGCACATATTCATCGTGAGCTGATTCTTGTCGCAATCCTTCAGCGCTTCCTGCAGCAGTGCCTGGTCTTGCGCGAAGACATTGCCGCCGGCGATCAACAGCAGGCCGGCGAGTAAATGAGGCATGTTCATTTCTTGCTCCAGTAGCCGAATTCGGCTTCGTAACAACTGACGTCCAGTTCCGCGACCTTGTCCTGCATTGCCGACTGCGCATCGGCAATCGCCTGATTGTAAATGCAAGGCCCCAATTCCCGCACGCAATAGTCGAGCAAGAGTTTGGCTTTCAGGTCGCCTATGCTTTCATCCATATTCACATCAAAGTAACGCTGGATGGAGCCGATCAGGCGCTCTTCTACTTCGGGGCTGAGTTTGATAGTCATCTTGCTGCCTGTATAAATTAAATATCGACCGGATCAACTTCGAGTGACCAGCGCACGCGCGTCTTCATCTCACGCAAGGCAGCGATCCATACTTTCAGGAATGCCTGCAGCGCCGGACGCGATGTACATTCGACCAGCAATTGCGCACGGTCTACATTCGCTACGCGCGTCATCGTCATCGGGATCGGGTCATTCATTGTGATACCCGGGTAATCGACACAGACAATCGCGTCATGCAGGAAGTCCAGTGCGATCTTGATTTCCTTCGCTTCGGCGCGCAGTAAAGCCTGGTATATGAAAGGCGGGAAATGTGCCTGCTGCCGCTCTTCCAGCAGTTCCGTTGCGAAGGTGTCGTAGTCATGCGCGCGCACCGCTGCATACAAGGGATGCTGCGGATAACGCGTCTGTATCAGCACTTCGCTCGCACTGCCGCCTTCTTTTTGCGCGACCCGGCCGGCACGACCTGCCACCTGCATCAATTGCGCAAACAGGCGTTCGCTGGCGCGGTAATCATGTGAAAACAATGCAGTGTCCGGGTTCAGCACGCCGACCAGCGTCAGGTTCTGGAAGTCATGCCCCTTCGCTACCATTTGCGTGCCGATCAGGATATCGACTTCACCCCGGTGCACGGTATCGAAGGCTTCCTGCGCACTGCCCTTGCGCCGCGTCGAGTCGGCATCGATGCGCATGATGCGGGCTTCCGGAAAAATCAGTTGCAGGCTTTCTTCCACCCGTTGCGTGCCGCGCCCCAAAGGCTGCAAGTCGACGTTACCGCAGGTCGGGCAGGATTTGGGTATCCGTTGTTCGAAGCCACAGTGATGGCAGCGCAGGCGCTTGTCCAGTTTGTGCAGTACCAGGAAGGCGCTGCAACGCGTGCAGTTACTGATCCAGCCGCAGGAATCGCAGGCGATCACTGGCGCATAACCGCGACGGTTCAGGAACAGCAAGGATTGTTCGCCGCGCTCCATGCGCAATTTCAACGCAGCGATCAGTGTCGCACTGATCCCTTCTGTCATTTGTTCACGCGGCGCTTTACGCTCCAGGTCGATCAACCCGACCTTGGGTAAAACCGCATCCTTGACCGCCCGTTCGCGCAATTCCAGTTTGCGATAACGGCCGGATTGCGCGTGATGCCAGGTTTCCAGTGATGGCGTGGCGGAGCCCAGCACGATCGGGATACTTAATTGATGCGCCCGCCAGACTGCCAGGTCGCGCGCCGAATAGCGCAAACCCTCTTGCTGCTTATAAGAAGGATCGTGTTCTTCATCGACGATGATCAGTTTCAGCTGCGGCAGTGAAGACAGGATAGCCAGGCGTGTACCCAATATGATGCGCGCCTGCCCCAGATGCGCAGCCAGCCAGTGCGTCATGCGCTCGCCTTCGGCCAGCCCGCTATGCAGGGTGGCGACCATGACGCCGGGGAAACGCGCACGCACATTCGCTTCCAGTTGCGGCGTCAGGTTGATTTCCGGCACCAGGATCAGGATTTGCGCCGGGTTGTCATCTTCCTTGCTGTGCGCCAGGATCTGCGCTGCGGCCTGCAAATAGACCTCGGTCTTGCCGCTGCCGGTGACGCCATACAGTAATGTTGGCGCGAAACCACTGGCTGTAGCGATGGCGGCGGCGGCTTGCTGCTGCGCCTCGTTCAGCTGCGGCATTGCAATCGGTGTCGCATCGTGCACGGCATCCAGCTTGCCCAGTTTCTTGACCGCCTTATCCAGCGAAGTCGTTTTCAGCGCGCGCAGGTTTTTCGGCAGGCCCGGAATCGCCACCTCGCCCAAAGGACGCTGGTAGTAATCGGCGGCAAACGCGCACAGCGCAATCCATTCGGCTGACAGCGGTGCCAGTTGCGTGCGTACTGCAATGGCCGCCTTGAGCTTATCCAATGGAACATCCGTCGTGTCATGCACGGCCACCACCAGCCCGACCACTTCACGCCGACCGAAAGGCACCAAAGCCAGTTGGCCCGGCAAAGGACGTGCCGGCTCGGCTTCGGTCAAGACCCATAAATAGTCGAAACAGAAATCCAGCGGCGTGTCGAGGGCGACTTTAAGGATGCAGTGTTCCACGGACTTAATGTGTTACCTGAGAAAATGATCTAACTACCGGTTTCATAAGCGCTTTTTTAACTATCCACAGCTGCTGTGGATAACTTTGTGGATAAGAGCCTCTTGACAGGCGGAGAGGCCAGTACTGATGCGGCTTCCAATAGATTGCCTAAAAGCGAAGCATAAATAAAGCCGCTTAAAATCAATGACTTACAAATAGATGCTTTTTACTATGAATAAAAGTTCTAAATAAATGATGTTGCTATGCACAAGCATATTTTTGTGAATAAGTTTGCTGGCGGCACGTCAAAACCGATCTTTTGCGCCCTGTTTTTTGATGGCCGGAGCGGCTGCAACGCAGCTTGGATATCTCCGCCATAAAGTGGCATTTAAGATGTCGGATTTTATTGCATCTGCACAGGAACTTCATGTGCATCTTCAGAAAATTCTGTAACTCGCGGTTTCATAAACGATTTTCAAAAGTATCCACAAGCCTGTGGATAACTTTGTGAATAAACGTACGCATTCAAACGCATCCACGCAGCTTCCCACGACAAGCCTTGGCGCCCTTGTTTTCGCCTCGAAATTAAATCCTTTAAAATCAAAAGGATAGACACGCCTAGCCCGGGGAAGGCAAAAATTCAAATAGCAGCTATTCTCGTTACCGGCATGCACCGTTTTGTGAATAAGCTAGGAGAATTTTTGCTGGGAAACAAAGAAAAAATCCAGGCGGCGTGCATTTTGCACTCCTTCGAAGCAGAACTTTCTTTCTTGCAAGATCCAAGGACTTGTACTAAGTCACCAAATCAAACCTCATGTGAAATATCAACAAGTGCGCTAACTACCCGTTTCTTAAGCGCTTTTTTTTCTATCCACAAATCCTGTGGATAACTTTGTGGATAAGCACCCTGGATGGCGGGAAACGCCATGTCCCATGCGGGTTTCAATAAAATGCCAAAACAAAAAGCAAAATATTTATTCAATCAAATCAATGACTTATCAAAATCGATTTGTTACGAAATGTTAATGATGGGCCAAATCGACAAATGTGTGAGTAATCGCACATTCTGTGCATAAGCTGAAATGATGCGCGCCAAAACCGAGCATTTTTAGCGTCAGTTTCGGCGCTGAAGTCGTGAATTAGCGCGCCAGCGTGCCGGCACGAGCATTTATCACTTATGCAGCGGGCGGCTGAGTTCGTGTACCGCATCAACCAGCACGGTGACGGCTTCCGGCGGCGTGAATTGCGAAATGCCATGACCAAGATTGAATACGTGGCCGGAACTTGCACTGTGCTTGCCAAAGGATTCCAGCACTTTGGCTACTTCAGCACGGATCTGGTCCGGTTGCGCAAACAGGATGCTTGGATCCAGGTTGCCCTGCAAGGCCACGCGTTCGCCAACCTTGGCACGCGCCGCACCCAGGTTCACAGTCCAGTCGAGGCCGACCGCATCGGCACCGACCGCCGCGATTTCCTTGAGCCACAAACCGCCGCCCTTGGTAAAGACGATACTCGGGATACGCACACCGTCTTTTTCCGTTTTGACATGTTTCATCACTTCGCGCATGTAGTGCAACGAGAATTGCTGGTAAGCACCGTCTGCCAGCGCACCACCCCAGGTATCGAACATCATCACGGCCTGTGCGCCGGCGTCAATCTGGGCGTTCAGGTAAGCGGCGACTGTCAATGCATTCGTTTGCAGGATGTGGTGCATCAGGTCCGGGCGGTTGTACAACATCGCCTTGACGGTGCGGAAGTCGTCCGAACCACCACCTTCAACCATATAACAGGCCAGCGTCCACGGGCTGCCGGTAAAACCAATCAGCGGCACCCGACCCTTGAGCTCGGTACGGATTTGCGTCACCGCGTCAAAAACATACTGCAGTGAACCCAGTTCCGGCACTTTCAGCGCCTGCACGGCTTTTTCATCGCGCAAAGGACGCTCGAACTTCGGGCCTTCACCTTCAATGAAGTACAAACCCAGGCCCATCGCATCCGGTACCGTCAGGATGTCTGAAAACAGGATCGCGGCATCCAGCTGGTAACGATCCAGTGGCTGCAGGGTCACCTCGGTTGCATAATCAGGATTCTTGGCCAAACCGAGGAAAGAGCCGGCACGCGCACGGGTCGCGCGATACTCAGGCAGGTAACGACCGGCCTGGCGCATCAGCCATAAAGGTGTGTATTCGGTAGGTTGGCGCAGCAATGCGCGTAAGAAGGTGTCGTTCTGGAGCGGAGCAAATTGTGTAGGCATCAGACTTGTCATCACGGCATTAATTGAGCCGCTATTATCCCCCAAGAAACGCATGCCCGGACCTTCGATGCCACTCTGTCAGCAAATTCAAAGCAATACCTTAGTCCCCATGTCCTATATTCACCAACTTATCTGCGCGCTCCTCTTCTGCCAGCACGCGGATATAGTCGGCGAAGTCCTTATCCTCGCCGCGTAATAGTTGCGGCAACAGATAATAAAAATCTTCGCGGCGGCACCATTCGCGCATGTAATCATCCCATGAATGCCAGCGCCGCAAGGCAACGCCACGCATATGCGGTACATATGAAACGATATATGCCCGCTCGAATAATGCGATCAGCATTTCAAAGATGATCAAGGTACGTTCTTTTTGCTCATCACTCAGGTCACTGCGTGATGTCGCGCTACGCAATTGCAGGTCTGGATTATCCAGTACGATCTTCAGGAAATCGTTATAGGCATCCTGCAGCAATTGATATGCTTCTTCATCCTCTGAATCGCGCGCCTGGTGTTGCTCGAACACGAATAAAAAGATAGCAAACGGCAGCGCCAGCGTCGTGACGATATAACTGGCAACTTCCCAGAATCCGGGGTCGAGGAGAAAGCTCATGGTTGCGCAGGAAGGATAGTGGTGAACCAGTGTACCGCGAGTGCGATACATATCCACCATCCACGTTTACAATAGTTGCTCGGCATATCCAGACGGGGCATCGATGCAGCAACAACTTCAATGCGACATCCTCATCGTAGGCGGCGGCATCAATGGGGCCGGCATCGCGCGCGACGCCGCCGGTCGTGGCCTCTCGGTCGTATTGTGCGAAAAAGACGATCTGGCATCGCATACCTCTTCCGCCTCGACCAAGCTGATCCACGGTGGCCTGCGTTATCTGGAAAACTACGAATTCAGCCTGGTGCGCAAAGCACTGATAGAGCGCGAAATCCTGCTGCGCTCTGCACCGCACATCATGCATCCTTTGCGCTTCGTCATGCCGCACGATAAAGGACAGCGTCCGGCGTGGATGATACGCGCCGGCCTGTTCCTGTACGACCATCTGGCAAGACGTGAACTCTTACCGGGCTCGCACGGCATAGATTTACGCAAGCACAGTGCCGGGACGCCGTTGAAAGAAGAATTCAGCAAGGGCTTTGCGTATTCCGATGGCTGGGTCAACGATGCGCGCCTGGTCGTATTGAATGCTATTGCCGCTGCAGAAAAAGGCGCAAGCATACTCACGCGTACCGCATGCATCGCGGTCACACGCAACGCAGCAGAGTGGCAAGCCACTTTACGCAACAAGGACCATGAAGAAATTCAGGTAAACGCGAAATTGTTGATCAACGCCGCCGGCCCCTGGGCGGCAAGCTTCTTGCACGATACCGTACATGGCCGCACCGGCAAGAAGCTGCGCCTGATCAAAGGCAGCCATATCGTGGTCAGGAAATTATTCGATCATCCATATGCATACATCTTCCAGCATCCGGATGGACGCATCGTATTTGCGATTCCGTATGAACAGGACTTCACATTGATAGGCACCACCGATATCGACTATCACGGCGATACCGACAAGGTAAGCATTGATGCTGCCGAGATCGACTATCTGTGCGAACTGTCCAATCACTACTTCAAGCAGGCGATCAGTCCGGCTGATGTTGTGTGGTCCTATTCCGGCGTGCGTCCGCTGGTCGAAGATGAGACAGACGACGACAATGAAAAAGCCTCCGCCGTCACGCGTGATTACAAACTCGCTTTCGATACCGATGCGGCACCGCTACTCACCATCTTCGGCGGCAAGATCACCACCTTCCGCAAACTGGCGGAAGAAGCGGTCGACCTGATTGCACCGGTACTCGGCAATCACCACGCTGCATGGACTGCAAACGCCTGTCTGCCGGGCGGCGATATCTACGGTGCACAAGTCAGTAATCGTGCCGTGCTGGAATTCGACGACTATGTACATGAACTGCAAACGGAGTATGCTTGGCTACCGGCAGCGCTGGTCGAACGCTATGCCCGTGCCTATGGCACCCGCATCAAATTATTGCTCGCAGCGCGTACCGGCATTGCAGAGATGGGCGAACTGATAGCGCCCGGCTTGTATGCTGCGGAAGTGGAATACCTGACGCAGCATGAATGGGCAACCAGTACGGAAGATATCCTCTGGCGCCGCAGCAAACTCGGCCTGCACCTGGCCCACACGAATGAGTCTCGCAGGAAGCTGAATCACTGGCTGCACGATCTGGAACAACAGTAGACAGATTTAGTCGCACGCATCTTTAGATACATGAAATGCAGGGTGGACATATTGTCCACATTTAGACATGTTGCCGTACGGCAGTTAAAATCCCACCCTGCCAATTTTCCACAAGATGATTGCGCCCTTCGTACACCATGCCAATAAGGCATGCGTGTGTATCTGTTAATACCGTAAGAAAGAGCAAGCACATGAGCACCACTTCCGCCGAACTGCAGTTAGAAAAGATTTCCAGGTTCATAGGAGGAATCATGCGGGGGCGTGATCCGGACCTCGCTGATCATCTGCAGAGGCTGGACGCCAAGACCGCAGAATTTGGCCGTTATATTGGTCTCTCCGAAACAGAATCGAGTTTGTTGGGAATCGGGGGCGGTATACACGACATCGGCAAGCTATGTATCAACGAACAAGTGCTGAACAAACCTTCCCGACTGACTTCTGCCGAATTCTTTTTCATCAAGCAGCATCCGATGGCCGGTTATCAGTTGTTAGCACCATTGGAACTGGACACACGGGTTACCGATTGCGTGCTGCATCATCATGAAAATTTCGATGGCAGCGGTTATCCGCATGGACTGGCCGGAGAAAATATTCCACTATTCGCACGCATAGTCAGGATTTGGGATTCCTACGATGCAATTACGATGAATCGCCCGTATCACAAAGGACGCTCATCCGAAGAAGCACTGGCTATACTCGAAAAAGACAAGGCGCTGTACGATCCGGCACTGCTCGATTCCTTCACCAGCATGATGCGCCTGTCACCTTCCATCTAGTTCGCTTTCCGCACGGCCCTATTGGTCATGCTGCACCGTGTCATGTGATTACTCCCGCGCTGCTTATAATGTGGGCGGCGCTTCCAGTATTTTCCCGGGCGGCAATTCGCTGCCACTTGCTTTTTAACCAAAGGTAAAGGAGTGAAAAATGTCAGGATGGTTTGAACTCGATCACAGCAGCAATGGCCAGTATCGTTTTGTTCTCAAGGCAGGCAACGCGGAGACAATCTTGAGCAGCGAGACTTACACCAGCAAGGACGCGGCGGAGAACGGCATTGAATCGGTGCGGAAGAATGCCCCCCTCAATGAGCGCTATGACAAGGAAGTCTCGACCAATGGCAAACCCTACTTCAACCTGAAGGCCGGCAACCATCAAATCATCGGCACCAGCCAGATGTACTCCAGCGAACAGGCACGCGACGCCGGCATCGCTGCAGTGAAGGTCAATGGCACTACCGGCACAGTCAAAGATAAAACTGCCTGATCATGCAAAAAGCGGCGGAGTCTGCATCGCACACTCCGCCGCTCCCTGCACCCTTTTGCTGTCACTCAATGAGCGGCAGCATACGCATAGCGCTTACGCTGCTTTCAGGGTTTGCACATTGTCAGCCACCGCATCGATCGCAATCTTGCGTGGTTTCAGCGCTTCCGGAATTTCACGCGCCAGCTCAATATTCAACAGGCCGTTATCCAGTTTCGCACCGACGACATATACATGATCGGCCAGCTGGAAGCTATGCTCGAAGTTGCGCGCAGCGATACCACGGTGCAGGAAGTTGCGCGTGCTTTCGTCGCGCGCCTTGCGACCGGTAATCTTGAGCGTATCGCGCTCACTTTCAATTTCAATTTCAGAACGATCAAAGCCGGCTACCGCCATCGTGATGCGGTATTTGTTTTCACCCGTCAGCTCAATGTTGTAAGGCGGGTAGCTGGGTTGTGCGTCGCCACGCTGTGCATCGTCGAATAGCTGGGCCAGGCGATCGAAACCGATAGCGGAGCGATAAAGTGGGGAAAAGTCGTATGTACGCATGCTTATATCCTTTTAAAGTGAAGCGATATGATTAATGCGGACCTCGTTTGAGCATCCGCTGAGTCGGATATAAGCGCTACAAAACGAGTTTCAAGATCTTGAAAAATTGCACCGGCGCCCCGATGGCAAAGCAAATTTTTTCAAACTATTTTTGCCATGGCTGCAGCCCGGCCCTCATCCAAGTTCTCAAAAGCCTCAACTTCAAACTTCTTTACATGAAAAACCTTGCATTTGAGTACCGGATCGACGAAAATCCAAATGAGAATAATTGCTATTTACAGGCAAGTGCATCATCGAAATGATATGAAAATGAATATGTAATGGAAGCACGACCGAATAATCCGCAGCGTGCTTACTGGCTCAAGACCCTGCATCAATGGCACTGGATCAGTTCGGCATTGTGTTTGTTAGGCATGCTGCTATTCAGCGTGACCGGCATTACCTTGAACCATTCATCACAGATCGAAGCAAAACCCCAGGTTTCCACCCAGGAATTACAGCTGCCCGCAGCACTGCAAACGCAGTTGGCAAAAGCAAATACAACGGAGTCAGGCAAGGAAGGCGGCGCGCTGTCGCCCGAGTTGCAGGGCTGGATGAAAGACCGTTTATCGATCGACGTCAGCGGACGCGATATCGAGTGGTCGCCGGAAGAAGTCTATATCGCACTACCACGCCCGGGCGGCGATGCCTGGGTCCGTATAGATCGCAGCAGCGGTGCGGTTGAATATGAATCGACCAATCGCGGCTGGATTTCTTATTTGAATGATTTGCATAAAGGCCGCAATACCGGTGTGGCCTGGAGTTGGTTCATCGATATCTTCGCGGCGGCCTGCCTGATTTTTTCGATTACCGGTTTGTTTATCCTCAAGATGCATGCGACCAATCGCCCCAGCACCTGGCCTATCGTCGGCCTCGGCGTATTGATTCCATTCTTGCTGGCTATTTTGTTTATTCACTAATCCACTAAAAGCTTACTACGGGGTTTTATGCGAATTTCTTATTCCTTTATGCTGGGTGCCGCGCTCACCACACCGGCCTTTGCCGCAGACCTGAACGTCAAAGTCGAGATCCCTCGATTGACCGTTGCCGAATACCACAAGCCTTACGTCGCATTCTGGATCGAAGGCGCTGATCAAGCCTTCGTGCGCAACCTGGCGGTCTGGTATGACCTGAAGATGAAGAATAACGAAGGCACCAAATGGCTGAAAGACATGCGCCAATGGTGGCGCAAGAGCGGTCGTGATTTGCAGATGCCGGTAGACGGCCTGAGCGGCGCCACCCGCGCACCGGGTGAGCAAACCCTCAGCTTCAACGGTGCCAAATCCGGCCTGGATAAATTGCCTGCCGGTGAATACTCACTGGTAGTGGAAGCCGCACGTGAAGTCGGTGGTCGTGAATTGATACGCGTACCGTTCCAGTGGCCACCAAAATCCGTGCAAACCGCACAAGCCAAAGGCGAGCATGAGCTCGGCGCCGTTTCCATCGAACTGAAACCATAATATCCAAGGACATCACAATGAAAAAATCTCAGTTGTGGCGCGTCGCAGCGCTGGCCGTTTCCCTCTCCGTCGCCCTGCCTATGGCGGCGCACGCGCACCGTGCATGGATGCTGCCATCCGCTACCGTACTGTCCGGCAATGAACCCTGGGTAACCGTTGATGCAGCGATTTCCAATGACTTGTTCTACTTTGAACACAATCCATTGCGCCTGGACACGCTGGCCATCATCGCGCCGGACGGTAGCGCAGTACAAGCCGAGAACAAGGCGACCGGTAAATACCGCAGCACCTTCGACGTCAAGCTGTCGCAAAAAGGCACTTACAAGCTGACCATGGTGAATGACGGTTTAAGCGCAAGCTATAAGGTGGGTACCGAAAACAAACGCTGGCGCGGTACGGCGGAAACTTTCGCCAAGGAAGTACCGGCCGATGCACAAGACCTGAATGTGAGCCGCAACCAGAGCCGGATGGAAGTCTTCGTCAGCTCGGGCAAACCTTCTGACAATGTATTGAAACCGACAGGTGCAGGCCTGGAGCTGGTCCCTATCACCCATCCTAACGATTTGTTCGCGGGCGATACCAGCAACTTCCGCTTCCTGCTCGATGGCAAACCGGCTGCTGATATTGAAGTTACCGTGATCCCCGGCGGCATACGCTACCGCGACCAACTCGGCGAGATCAAGGTCAAAACCGACAAGGACGGCAAATTCAGTGTCAAATGGCCGACTCCAGGCATGTACTGGATGAGCGCCAACAACGGCGGCCCGCAAATGGGTCAAGGTGCAAATCGTGCACCACAGGCCGTCGGTACACTGGCCAAACCCATCCGTCGCGTCAGCTACACCGCGACCCTGGAAGTATTGCAACCGTAATTGACTGCGCTACCCTGCGCCCGTTGCCCATCATCGGCAACGGGCGTTTTTAATTTGATGGCTGCAAATTGCCAAACCTGATGCGACGCACACTAGTCCCGCTGATAGAAACCGCTCCTGAGTCGCCCGCACTCGGCGGCGTCGTGCACACACTGCATGGCCAGACGATGGGCACCAGCTGGTCAGTCAAACTGGTGGCAGAAGTAACCCGCCGCTTGCCGCCTCTGCGCGAGGCGATACAAAACCAGCTGGATACCGTGGTTGCGCAAATGAGCACCTGGGAAGCCGGCTCGAATTTGAGTCTTTACAATCAGGCAGCGGCCGATTCATGGCATACGCTACCCGATGAATTCTTCACGGTGCTGCAATACGCATTGGAAATCGCACGCGCCAGTGATGGTGCCTACGATCCTACGGCAGGAACATTGGTAAATGCCTGGGGCTTTGGCCCCGACAAACGTTATAACGAAATCGATTTCATTACGCCAACGCCCGAGCTGCTCGACCACGCCAGAAAGCAATGTGGCTGGCACCGCATAGCACTCGACAGCAACGCAAAACGTGTACATCAGCCCGGTGGCATCTACATGGATCTGTCGGCAATTGCCAAAGGCTACGGCGTCGATCAGGTCGCGCGCGAATTACTGCGTCTCGGCATAGACAGCTTCCTGGTCGAAGTCGGCGGCGAGTTGCGCGGTGCAGGCGTCAAGCCGGATGGACAACCGTGGTGGGTCGCACTTGAGCACCCACTACCGGATGCGCTGGCATCCGCCGCATCCAATACCGCTATCGGCATAGAAACCATCGCCGCCTTGTATGACTGGTCGGCAGCCACGTCCGGCGACTACCGCCGCTATTTTGAAAACGATGCAAGGCGTTATTCACACACCATCGATCCGCGCAGCGGCGAACCAATCCGACACGGGCTGGCTTCGGTAACCGTGCTGCACAGGGATTGCATGGCAGCGGATGCATGGTCAACCGCACTCGGCGTCATGGGTGCCGAGCAAGGACTGGCCTATGCGAATCAACATGATCTCGCCGCACTCTTCATCAATCGCAATAAAGATGGCTTTGAAGAGCACCTGAGTTCAGCACTGGTGGCCTTGCTGCAATGAACTGGAGCGAACAAACCCGCATCATCGTAGCGGCACTATTGGTGCTGGGTTACCTTGCCCTATGCGCCGGCATTTACTATTCCGAACGCCGCAAGCGACAACAGGCACTACGCGCTGCGGCCGCACTCAGGCCCGCGGCAGATGGTGCGCAACCGTGGCTGGTCGGGTATGCCAGCCAGACCGGCTCGGCCGAACAACTGGCATGGCAAACCGCACGCATGCTGCACACGGCCGGCGTACCAACACGGGTAGCCGCACTATCCGACATCAGCCTCGACGATTTGATGCAGACCGAACGTGCACTGTTCGTCGTCAGCACATATGGCGAGGGCGATCCGCCAGACAATGCATCGCTATTTGCCACCAAATTGATGAATGCAAAGCAAAGCCTGCCACACCTGCACTTCGGTGTATTGATGCTGGGCGACAGCCACTACGTACACTTTTGCGGTTTTGGCCAGACACTGACGACATGGCTACGGCGCAGCGGTGCACAGGCACTGTTCGCAAGCGTAGCCGCAGACAATGGCGATAACCAGGCCTTGCATACTTGGCAGCACCACCTGAGCCATCTTGCCGGCACGAACGACACTCCCGATTGGCAAGCACCCGCTTATCAACAGTGGCGTCTCGCTGCCCGTCATCGACTCAATCCTGACAGCGCCGGCGGCGCTACCTTCCACCTCGAACTGGAAGCACTGAACGACGAAGCAACATGGGAAGCCGGCGACCTGGTACAGGTACTTGCGCCGGCCGACCAGGAACGTCCACGTGAATACTCGGTTGCATCGATACCCGCAGATGGCCGCGTGCACTTATTGATCCGCCAGGAGCGACGCGCAGACGGCACGCTGGGTGTCGCCTCCGGCTGGCTGACCGAACAAGCGGCAGTCGGTGACACGGTAGATCTGCGTTTGCGCCCGCATAGCAATTTCCGCCTGGGTGACAATCAGCATCGTCCCCTGATTTTGATCGGCAATGGTACCGGCCTGGCTGGTTTGCGCAGTCACCTGAAGGCGCGTGCCGCGATTGGCATGCAAAGGAACTGGCTGGTTTTTGGTGAGCGCAATGCCGCCAATGATTTTTACTATCGCGATGAAATCGAGGCCTGGCAAAAACAGGGAACGCTGGAACGTGCCGACATCGTATTTTCCCGGGACCAGGCAGAACGCATCTACGTACAGGACAAGTTGCGTGAACAAGCCGAACAGGTACGTGCCTGGCTGGCGGCAGATGCGGCCATCTATGTATGCGGCAGCCTGGAAGGCATGGCTGGCGGTGTAGAAGCAAGCCTGACCGAAATCATCGGCAGCGCCGGGGTGGAGCAACTGATCCAGCAAGGTCGTTACCGGCGTGATGTGTACTAACTGAAACGGGTATTACACGATAGCCCACTGACGCAAGAGATTGTGATAATGCCCGGTGAGGCCAATGAGCTCTTCACTGTCACCCAGTCTGGCGCGCAACTTCTGGATATTCTGATCCAGTTCAAACAACAAGCCGCGCTTGCCATCATCCGCGACCATGCTTTGCACCCAAAAGAAGGAACTGATGCGCGCACCACGCGTCACCGGCTCCACCTGGTGCACGCTACTGGCCGGATAGAGAATCATATCGCCGGCAGGTAGTTTGACCGCATGTTCGCCATAGGTATCGGCAACTATCAACTCTCCTCCGTCATACTCTTCCGGCGCACTTAAAAACAAGGTACACGACAGGTCGGTACGCAGGCTTAGATTGCTACCGGGAATGCTGCGCACCGAACCGTCGATATGAAAACCGTAATGTTCCCCGCCTTCGTAGCGATTAAACAGCGGCGGCATATATCGCATCGGCAAAGCCGCCGAGACAAACAAGGGATGGTTTGCCAAGGCCTTGAGGATGGATTGCCCGACCTTTAATCCTGTCGGCGACAGCTCAGGCAATTGCCGGTTTCTTTTGACCTTTGCGCCTTGCGCGCCCACCGTGGCCTTGCCATCCACCCAATCTGCAGCCTCTATTGTTTTACGAATCTCTATTACCTGTGCTGCAGTCAGCACTTCCGGTATATGCAGCATCATAATGAACACTCCAATGAAAAGAGCCCCTCTGGTCGGAGGGGCTCGGCGATATGGTTTATCGCTTGAATCGGTATGGTTACATCAGAATTTCAGGTTTGCCGTCAGCAAGGCGTTGCGTTCCGCACCCGGTTGATAACGTGAACCGCCGCTGTTTATGCGCGAAATGTATTTTTTGTTGAATACGTTATTGATATTCAGCTGCAAGGACAAATTCTTGTTAACGTCATACGAAGCCATCGCATTTCCTACCCAGTAATCCGGCATGGTCCACAAATTGGTCGGTGTCTGGGTGACGTTGCTGCTGCGCGCCGCTGTATCCACATAACGCGCACCCCCGCCTATCGTGACCCCGTTCGGCAACTTGTAAGTCAACCAGGAAGTGAACGTCAGTTTGGGTGAGAAAACAATAACACCGCCTTCATTCGCCGGTGTGCCGCGCACGATCTTGGAATCCATATATGCAAGACCGGTAGTGATATTCAGATTGGGCGTGATCATCCCGACCAGGCCCAGCTCAACACCATCCACGCGACGCTTGCCAAGCTGGCTGTAGCTTGGCGGAGTGGCGCCGTCCGAGATTAGCTCCTTCTTGTTTTGACTGCGATAGATTGCAGCGGTCGCAGACACACGGTTGTCAAACAAATCCCATTTGGTACCTATTTCTATATTGCTGCCTTCCTGCGGATCGAGATTTGAACTCGCCTGATTATTTGAATTTGTTGACAGCTCGAAATTTGCGCCACCAGGTGGCTGGAATGAAGTAGACCAACCGGCATAAATACTACCGTTACTGGCCGGCTTGAAAACCGCCCCGAGCTTCCAGCTTAATAATGTGTCCGATAGCTGGCGATCGGGATCGGTATTCAAGGCCGTGCTTCCCCGTGGATGGCTTTTGGAGTCTGTTTTTGTTTTGAATTTTTCCCAACGAATCCCGGCATTCAACATCCAGCGGTCCGATAACTTCAAAGTATCGAATGCATACAAGGCCGTGGTAAATGTATTCCCATCCGTGTAAGCCCCCAATTGTTGTGGCATGCCCGCCGCGACATTGCTGTTTGGCGCATATAGATTCGCGGCTGGTAAGCCATCTGGCCTGGTAGCTACCTGGATTTTTTGTCTTTCATAGATGAACTCAACACCAGCGGATAAAGTATGTTTGATGGAGCCGGTAGCGAATTCGGTCGTCAGGTTGGTTTGGTTCGTTGCAATGTCATTGGTTTGTATCCGACCGCGCCGGGCTCTGGACATTGTGTATGACGATGGACTGGAGCCCGCGCTTGGTTCGGCCACAGTACCCATGCCGGTGACAACCAAATCCTGCTTCGAACGGCCGATGCGTGTCGTATTCCGCATCGTCGTCCCAGGTGCGATATCGTGCTCTATCTTCGCCGTTACCATATCGGTATTGATGTCGTTGCGGTCACCATTCAAACCATAGTAATTGCTCGGATTAACTGCCGGACCACGCAACCTACTGGTTCCATAGAAGTAACCGGGCATGCCAAAGGTGGGCACGCCACCATCCGGTATATTGTCCTGCTCCATATGCAAATAGCTGAGCGTCGTGCGTGTTGCAGTACCCAAGCCAAACGCAATTGACGGTGCAATACCGATACGCTTGTTGTTGACTACATTACGTCCGGGAACGTCGTAATCCTGCGCGAGGAAATTGAGTCGAAACGCCGAACCAGGTATGCCCAGGTCTAGCTTGCGATTCAAGTCTATTGTCGCCCGCTGACGATCATCGGTACCAATGATCACTGTCCCCGCAGTGATGTCTTTCAATTGCGGCGTTTTGGATACCATGTTGATATAACCGGACGAGGTGCCACGACCATTATCGGAACCGGAAGGTCCTTTCACTACTTCAATTTGCTCCAGGTTGAATGTATCGCGCGAGATGGCACCAAGATCGCGTACGCCGTCTATATAGATGCTCCCCGCGGTATCGAAGCCACGCATGAATATCGTGTCACCCGTTGATGTATTGCCACCTTCGCCCAGCTGGAAGGTAATGCCGGGCGTATTCGACAACGCTTCTTCCAGAGTCGTCGCGGCTTGCTGCTGCAAGAGTTCTTTCTTGATGACGGAAATGGTTTGCGGGGTATCGACCAAGGGCTGGGTAAATTTGGGCGATGCCACTGTATCAGCCTTGTAATTCTCTGCAGCGGTGCTTTGCACGGTGATTTGCGGCAAGGTGCCTGCTTTTTTTACAGCCTTGTCGTCTGTCTGTTGTGCATACGCCGCACCGGGTAATGCAATGAATGCCAATGCAACTGCTGCCGAACAATTTGAACGACGCGTAGCAGCATGTTTGCGGCTCTTGATATAGGCCATCTGTAATTCCTCCGAGTAGGTTGAAGACGCATGCTGGCTGGTCTGCAACCGAAAAATCGGAGGCACAAAGAATGGCTGGCGCTCGACTGAATGTATCCCAGACGCTCGCAGGAGTTGTCTTGAAACGATAGGGAGGAGGAGCTTTGGAGGGCGAATTGTGTTGAACCGGAAGCGATATCGCGACTAAACCCGGATAAGGCGCAGGGTGTTTATCCCCTGGCTGGCAACACTGATTTGCATCAGCCTGCTAGCCATCACCCCAAGGAATGACTCAAGCAATGCGATTGATGCATGCACTGGCGTGCACTATCTTTGTGACAAATTGCTCAATCCGGAATACATCAGGGCCTTATCTTATATTCGCAGCGTAGCAAAATCCTTGGCCAGGATTTTTTCTGCAAATGCGCGGAAACCCGGATGGGCAGACAACAGTAAATCATTCGCTATCTTGTTCATGAACGCGACCGTCGCGGTGGCCGGAATTTTCTCGAGCCAGCGGCTGGCCTCATCTATCCTGCCCCGCTCAGCCAGCATGCAGGCATAGCTGTATTGCCCACGAAAATCCCCCGCCAATGCAGAGTCCCTGTAGTAATTGAAAGCCGTACTACGGTTGGCTTCCACCACGATACCTTCTTCGTAGTATCGACCCACCAGGTTCAATGACTTGGCATGCCCCATCTCCGCCGCTTTCCGATACCAGCTTAAAGCCTGTTCCTGGTTCAACTCCACACCGCGACCACGGGACAACAAATTGGCATAGTTGTACATACCCCAATCCAAACCTGCTTCGGCTGCGCCACGATACCAATGAGCCGCTGCAACCGGGTCAATCTGCGTACCCCATCCATGTTCGAGACAGCGACCGCGCATATTCATCGCCATCACTTGCTGCTGCTCGGACGCCGCGACGAAACAGGCGTATGCATGCGTTAAGTTCGGGGAAACACCCTTGCCATCCAAAAGCATTTGTCCCAGCAAAACTTGCGCATTGCAATCTCCCAGCGTTGCAGCTGCTGACAACCATGCGGCAAGGATTTCCGGCGCGCCGGCCAACAGGGCTTGCCAATGTGCGGCAGGCAAGGCGGCGAGCTCTTCTTTTGTCGTCGGCAGTGAATATTCCGCGGTGCTCATGTGTTGGCCCACTGGCGTATCAGGTTGTGATACACGCCGATCAGGGTGCGGCGTGCAACCGGATCGGCATCACTCGCATTCAATGTTTGAATGGCATTATCCATATCAAATAGCAAGGCACGCTGCGCATCATCCCGCACCAGGCTTTCTACCCAAAAGAAACATGCTGTCCTCACACCGCGCGTAATCGGCGTGACCTGATGCAGGCTGGTAGCGGGATAAAGTACCAGGTCACCGGCCGCGAATTTTGCCCGGTGTACGCCATACGTATCTTGTATTTCCAGTTCGCCACCATCGTACTCATCTGGATCGGTGAGGAAAAGTGTGGCCGATAAATCCGTTCGTATCTTGCGTCCGCCCATAGGAGGGAAACGGATACTGCCATCTATATGCGCACCAAATGTCATACCCTCGCTATAGCGATTAAACATCGGCGGATAAACTGCATTCGGCAAGGCACCGCTAATGAAAAGGGAGTGCCCCTCGACTGCGGCCAACACGATTTTTTGACACTCCAATGCTACGCTGGAACGCTCATCAATTTGCTGATTGAGCTTCACAGGCGCACCCTGATAGCCGGCTGTGACACGGCCATCCACCCAAGCAGAACCGGCGTTCGCCAGCTTGTCGTTGATAAGCGTCAACTCGTGTTGATCGAGTACTTCAGGAATGCGTATAAGCATAAAAGCCTTTCAGTCCAACAGATACTGATGCGCTGTTGGTCATGCCACAGATACCCAGGTTTCAAAGTGTAAACCAGTCGGATACTGTCTTCACAAAAGAAAATGCCGCCCGGTTTAACCCGAGCGGCCTTGATACTAGAACTCATTTCACAAATATCCGCGAGTGCGAACGCGGCTATTTGGGAGGTAGTGCAAGGCGTGTCGCGCCGCCAAGGGTGGTCCCCTTGGCAAGCGGCGCAACGCAGCAATACGCCCAAATAGCCCGTTCCCTTCGGGTTCTTACCAAAAACGGCGCTGGCCGCGTTGTGCTCCTTGCGCATAGTTCACTATGCGACGCGTCGCACGCCTTGCCAGCACCGTTTTTGGTAAGAACGCATCTCACGGATATTTGTGAAATGAGTTCTAAATACTACGGTCAGTTCTTAGTACTTCACATTCAAAGCAAGTATTGCGGAGCGGCCCGGAGCAATCGACGCGTAGTGCGACGAATAAGCCTGATTGAAGTAGACCTTATCAGTCAGGTTTTGTACGTTCAGTTGCAAGGTGATGTTTTTATCGATCACATAGCTCGCCATTGCATCGAATCGTGTATAGCTAGGTACCCATTTGGTGTTCGTGGTATTGCCATAAACACGCGAGGTATAGAACGCACCCGCACCTACGGTAAATTTAGGCATGACCGCATAAGTCGTCCACAAGCTGTAGCTGCTACGTGGAATATTTGCGAATTGCTTGCCGTTTGAAGTGCTCGGTACATAGATCGGCGCAGCTGTCGTACCGATATTTGTTTGACCACCGTCAACTATTTTGCTGTCCAGGAAAGTATAGCCACCGAAGACTTGCCAGTTTTTAGTCAAGTTGCCGGCAACACCCAGTTCCACACCGTCTACGGTGTAATTACCGGCGAGCTGTGTCGTACCGTCAGGAGCCGTTACACGTGCATTCACTTTTTCCGTGCGGAAGATAGCAGCGGTCAGCAGCATCTTCTTATCCAGCACGTCCCACTTGGTACCGATCTCGTAAGTTTTGCTGCGTTCCGGATCCAGGTTCTGAATGGCAGTACTCAGAGTCCCGCCTTCTGATGAACCGTCACCATTGCTGATGCCAACAGGTGTGGACGACGTAGCGTAGCTTGCATAAACACTGCTGTTTTCAGTAGGTTTGTACACAACACCGGCCTGGTAGTTGAAGAAATCAGATTTGTTTTTCAGATTGCTTGCGGTAACCGCGTTGATAGCAACGCCAGTAGGGCTGGCACCAGCTGCCACTGCCGGGTATCCGGCTTGCTCGGAAGTCGCACGGTATTTGTCGTACCGTATACCTGCATTCACCGACCACTGCTTGTTCAGTTCGATGGTATCAAACGCATAAACCGAAATCGCGGTGTTGGTAGCGTCCGTAGGTTTGTTTGCACGCGCGATGTAACCAGTCCATGGATCGAATGGGTTCGGGTTATACAGGCTGGTACAGTTGTAGTTAAACACTGCCCCGCCAGAGCCAGCTGCGCACCCGGTACCTGCTGTACCACCCGCTTTAGTGTTTACCAAATAACTGTCACGGGTACCCTCTTCACGCGACAGCTCAACACCAGTCGAGAAGCGATGCTTTACCGAACCGGTCAAGACTTCACCAAAGAGTTCCGTTTGATTTTGCAAAGACTTTGCTTCGCTGACACGCGAGTTCACACGACGCCATACCATGCCGTCATAGATGTTGCCCTTGCTGTCATCCGGTTGGGTCCAGATGTAGTCATTCGAGGACTTGCTAAAGCGTGTGGTGTTACGCAGGTGCAGAGTCGAGCTGATGTCGTGATCTACACGTGCTGTAAAGATATCCGCTTTGGTCTTACGGAAATCACGATTTACCAGGCCATAGAAGTTGTTGCGATTGACATTGACCGGGCTACCATCGCCACGACCCAAGGTCGGGTTGTTGTATGGGATGCCGCTATCCGGAATGTCATCCGATTGCATATGGTAGTAACTGAGGTTGACACGTGTCGGCGTGTTCATGCCGAAGGTCAGGGATGGCGCAATACCCCAACGGCTGTTGGATATGGCATCACGTCCCGCAACATCCTGATCGTGATACATCGCATTCAAACGGAATGCCATGGTGTCGCTGAGTACAAAGTTGCCGTCTGCGGTCACACGTTTGTAGTTGTCGGTGCCGAGTGCCACGCTACCGGCGCGCAATTCCTCTTTCAACGGTGCTTTGCTGACCAGATTCAAGCTACCGCCGGCCGAACCGCCGCCACCGTATGCTGAACTGGAACCTCTGATTACTTCTACCGATTCCAGATTGAATATTTCACGCGATTGCGAACCCAGGTCACGCATGCCGTCTACATAGGTGCTGCTTTGTGCATCGAAACCGCGGATGAATGGGCGATCGCCGACTGGATTGCCGCCCTCGCCTGCACCGAAGGTAATGCCAGGAGTCGTGCGCAGCGCTTCTACCAAGGTCGTGGAACCGGTCTGGCTCATCACTTCAGATGTGATGACCGTGATCGATTTCGGTGTATCCAGGATAGGCGCGGTAAATTTGGTCGACGATGCGTTATCCGCCTTGAAATCGCTACCCGTCGTTTCGGTGACTTTAATTTCCGGCAACACCGATGCTTCTGGTGTCGACTGCGCCTGCGCTTGTTGCACCAGCGCCTGGGTTGAGAATGTCGCAAACAAAGTTGCCGCGATCTTGGTATACCTGCGATCCATAGTTTTCCGTCCGGTCGTAAATGATTAATGCTTCACAACGCTGTATGGCTGGCGGAAAGCTGTAATAGCTTTTTGATGGCTGGCTGGCGAGTGTTCGGTTTGGCATCGACTGATGCCTGAGTTTAATGACGGGCAAAAATATCGCCGCTCATCATTCTGTAGTGCCTCTTTTTTGCTCTTGATATTCGAGGGCATCCCTATGCAAACGCTGTCTGAATAAGCGTTTGCGAGACATTACACAAGGCGAATGATAATAATTCGTATTACGAAGGTCAATGAAATCCAGCCTCTACATCCCGTTTAGTCGAGATGTGTTGCAAAGGCTGGTTAAGAAAGCGTTAAGAATGGAATTGCTTAGCGACGGCGACGCCACCACAACCAGATGCCTGTCACACCCAGCATGCCCAAAGCGAGTCCGCTGAGGAAGGTTAGCGCTTCCAGCGTGATGCCACCCAGTTCACCGGTGTGCAATGGATATACAAATGAAAATGCGCGTGCACCGGGGTCGAGTTGATCCCAACGATAGGCGGCCAGTACTTCCCCTGTTTTCGGATGCAGGTAAACAGATGTCAAACCATTGGGATGCGGGTCATCTGCCAGGCGCAAACGCAAGCGTATAGGCTGATTGGGTTTGGCTGGTAATTGTACGTAGGTAACCGGGTCTGTCGGAAACACCGCGTGTCCGCGTGCGACCAATTGATCCAGTGTGACAGTGGAGGGCTTCGCCATTTCTTCTTTGGACAATACCGGTGGCTTGATCGGCTCGCTACCACTCACGGTTGTAACGAACTGCCCCAAGGGTCGCCATGCCATATATGCGCCGGTAGCAACCGATACAGCGATCAGCAAGCCAAGCACGGCACCACCTATGCGATGCATATCAAACATACCGCGCAGCAAACCTTTACCCAGCTCGATCCTTAACGAAGGCGGCCAACGTTTAGGCCACCACAGCACCAGACCACTGATTAACAAGATGAGGTACACGAGCGCAATCCACGCCAGGATGGCTTTGCCGGTATCTTTCAACAGCAAGGCACTATGCAGCTTGAACGCGAAGTTCACAAAGCCATCGTACTCACCACGCCTGCCCTGTTCGCGGCCGGTTACCGGATTCAGATATACGGTGCCACTCCATGGCTCACCACGTACGATTACCCAGTAAGTATCACCAGCGACACGCGGTGGACGCAGTGTGAAATTGCTCTTGTTACCAAATTCACTGATCAATTGCTTGCGTATCTCTTCCAGAGTTACCACCGAAACAGGTGCCGAGGAAGATGTGGTCATCACATCCGCTTTGAAGAACTCCGGATGGGCCCATTTGTCGAGCGGTTGCGCGAGTATCAGTATCGCGCCAAGCACACCCACCAACGCCAATATCCAGCCGACACTGAGCGCAAGCCAGCGATGGATTTTGACCCAGATGCGTCGCATATTGATAACGCGCGTTGTTGGCGGCTGTGACGGAAAGGAAGTGAGCATATAAATGACAAGGCCGGTCAGAATGACCGGCCGTTTTTTTAAAAGGCTTGCAACAAAAAATTATGCATCAGAATGCGTAACGCGCCTGGACATAAGCCATCCGTGGTGCACCGACCAGCTTACCTAAATTTCCATCTGTCGTGCGTGTGAAGTAGCGTTTATCAGTCAGGTTGTTCACACCTGCCAATATCTCCAGGCCCTTCTTGTCTTTGCTCTTCCAGTTGACTTGCGCATTCCACAAACGGAAGCCGGGGATAAGTCCGTTCGAGCCGTCTGCACTCTCCGCAACTGTGTTTCTTTCATCGGCAAATTGACTGCTTTGATGTGTACTGGAAAGATTGAAACCCCAGGGACCTGTTTCATAGCGCATACCGACAGTGTCCGTGTTACGCGAGTAGAAAGGTACGTCATTGCCGGAAAATGCTCCTGACTCCAAGGTCGCACGTGTATATGTGTAGTTGGCAAATGCATTAAACCCTGCCAATGGACCAGCCTTATCGAAAGTATAGTCGACCGCGGTTTCTATACCCTTATGCTCTGTTTTTCCCAAGTTGAAGAAAGCAAGAGTCGCACCGCTACCAACGGATTGGATTTGATTGTCGAAACGAATATTGAAGGCAGTGATCTCAGCGGATATTTGCTTGCTCTTCCAACGGGCACCCGCTTCGACGGTCTTTGCCAACTCCGGTTTTAATGGGTTACCAGGTGTCATCGTGTTCAACTGCGTATTTTGTACAACGCCAAACGATGTACCGTAGTTAGCAAATAATGTTACGTCCTGGGTCAGCAAGTACGCAACATTCAACGACGGTAAAGGCTTGTTGTTTTTAACTTCGAAGTCGGCAAGCGTGGTGCGATCATGACGCAGCGAACTAATGCGTTCAAAGCGTACGCCCGGTGTAATACGCCATGCGCCGAACGCAATTTTGTCATCGATGTATATCGAATGCGCGTCGGTTGAGTTATCAAAAGTTGTCTGCGCGCCCAAAGCACCTGTTGTCACCGACTCACTGTAGACATTGTCATCGCCGCGCTCGCGAATATAGCGGTAGCCAACCGTAATATCATTGGTTGTATTGCCAATGTTAAAACGCTGCGTATAGCGGGGCTCGATACCCAAGGTTTGATAGCTGCGCGGTTGATGCTGGATGCTGACCGCATTGGTAGTTCTATTCACCGTGTACAAGGTACTTTGGCGGTTACTCTCATTGTAGTAAGTACGGATCTCAAATTCCTGCGTATCGGAAATGGTATTGATATAGCCAATATCGAAAGCCGTACGGTCACCACTCCAGTAATCTGTAGGACGCGTATTCTGGAAAGGATTCGCATTGTATTGCGCAACCGTCAATCCACCTGGTGTGCGCGATGTAACGTCGTAATAAGAAAACTTACCGTAAATTTCTGAAGTCGGGCTCAACTCGTAACGGAACTTCAACGCCAGGTCATTTACTTTTTCATCACTACCCACGCGCCAATCACTACCGCTCATGCCCGAATACAGTACAGCGAAACCTAAACCGTTTTCCAACTGATTGCCGGCAAAGGCACTGTACTGTGTATTGCTGCCACCCTTGCTGTAATCGTTCTGGCGTATCGAAACATCACCTGTTGCGCCCGGTGTCGTAGGAATGGAACGGGTTTTGAAATTGATGATGCCGCCGACGTTTTGTGGGCCATAGCGTACAGCCCCACCGCCACGCACGACGTCTACCGATTCCACATTGTTCAAGCTGACAGGTGCAAACGACAATTGCGGTTGCCCATATGGCGCATTCGCCATTGGAATTCCGTCCAACAGAATCGTAGAACGCGGCGAGTAACGCCCGGCCAGGCCACGCACACCAACGTTCAGCGAGATTGCACTACCAGCGCTACCGGAGTTATCACTTACCTGTACGCCGGGTATGCGGCGCATTACATCGCTGATACTTGCAGCGCCAGAATTTTCTATCTCTTCTTTTTTGACAACTGTACGTGCACCAGCATAGCGCTTCACGCTGTTTTGCAAACCGGTACCGAGTAAGTCACCACTCACCTGGATGGCTTCCAGAGTAGTAGGTTCATCGCCAGTAGTTGCGGCTTGCTGAGCATGCGTAACACCTGACATAAGCATCATCGCGACAGAAACCGCGGCCGAACATTTCAGCTTGCGCAACGATACTGATTTACGGCTGTGTATGTTAGCCATGGGTAGTTCTCCGTTTCGATTAGTACGCACTGGCTGATCTGCTGACAGCGCGACGTGGTCGGCGGGGAGAGAATGGCTGGCGGGAATGGGGACAAATCAGACAGGTTTGTCTAGATACGCAATGATAATGATTCGCGTTTTCAGGGTCAATGAATTCCGCGCTACTGTTGCTTTTTTGGTGGCGCAAGCCAGCCTGCTTGCGCCACTATTTCACACAACTTTCAGTTTTGAAAACTCCGGATTTCCGGGCGGAAATGCCGGTTTCAACTTGTTCAATTTTTCCAGCACGATGCTGCTGATGACCAGGTTGCGATGTGTCTTCGAATCTGCCGGGATGACATACCACGGCGCATGATCGGCATCCGTTTCGCGGATGACTTCTTCATACTGGTTTTGATATGCATCCCAGTATTTGCGTTCTTCCAGGTCGGCCGGATCAAACTTCCAGTGCTTGTTGGGATCGGCAATCCGCTCTTCCAGTCGTTTCTTTTGTTCGTCCGCAGAGATGTGCAGGAAGAACTTCATGATGACGGTTCCTGTTTCGCTCAGCATGCGTTCGAAGTCGCGGATATGCTGGTAACGTCGCTTGCACTCCTTCTCATCTATCCAGTCGTGCACACGCGTAATCAGCACGTCTTCGTAATGGCTGCGATTGAAGATGGTGAATTCGCCCAGCGCCGGCACTTGTTTGTGCACGCGCCACAGGAAGTCATGCGCCTTCTCTTCGGTACTCGGCGACTTGAATGCGACACTGCTGACACCCAGCGGATCTATCTTGCCGAAGACACCGCGCACCGTGCCATCCTTGCCCGAGGTATCCATGCCCTGCAGTACGATCAGGATCTTGTACTTGCGCTCGGCATAAAGGATTTCCTGCAGCTCGGCGATCTGTTGCGCCTGCTGCTCAACCAGCAATTTATCCTGCTCCTTGTCGCCGCTGGACAGCGGCTTTTCTCCCGCGGCAGCGTCGGCAACTTTCTGCTTTTTATCTGCACGGAATGATTGCTGGGTGCTGGCCATATCTATCTCCCTTTCGTTTGCTCGGCACGCCATCTGGCGTGATCAACCTTGGTACAACGATCAGACACGACATCCAGCCCTGCTGCACGCGCTTTGTTGGTCGCAGCTTCGTTGATGATGCCCATCTGCAGCCAGAAGGCGCGAGCCTTGATCGCGATGGCCTCATCCGCAATCGGTTCGACCAATTCAGACTTGCGGAATACATCTACCAGGTCGATCCTTATCTGCTGCTCGGCAAGCGCGGCAGCAGCCTGCGTCAGCGTGGCATAACAATGTTCGCCCAGGATGTGGGTGCCTGCACAGACCGGATTGACCGGAATAATGCGATAGCCATGATGTTGTAAATACTCGGCCACGTAATGGCTGGGGCGATCCGGTTTGGGTGAGATACCTACCACCGCAATGACGCGTGATTCGGCCAGTATCTTGTCGGCTATCTGGAGCTCATTATTCATAGATTTTTTCCAAAAACAAAAAGGGCAGCCTAAGCTGCCCTTTATTGTATGCGGGATTTGAAGATTAGCGTTTTTGACGCAATCTTTGGATCGCCGCCAACTGTGCAATCGCACTGGCCAACTCAGCCTGTGCTTGTGCGTAGTCGATTTTCGATTCTTTATTGACCAGTGCTTCTTCGGCCAATCGTTTAGCTTCCGCTGCCTTCGCTTCATCCAGGTCGCCACCACGAATCGCAGTGTCAGCCAAAACCGTAACTACATGCGGTTGCACTTCCAGGATACCGCCGGCGACGAAGACAAACTCATCTTCAGCCTGGCCTGTAACCTTGATGCGTACCGCACCTGGTCGGATGCGTGTAATCAAAGGCGTATGTCCCGGCAAAATCCCGAGCTCGCCCGATTCACCCGGCAGCGCGACAAATTCTGCCTCGCCGGAGAAGATTTCTTCTTCGGCTGAGACCACGTCTACGCGCATAGTATGTGCCATGTTAGAACCTTATTCATTCGTTCAAAGATCGATACAGGATCGATACGAACTTGCAGCTAACACCCTGCTGTTACGCAGTGTGTTAGCTGCTCAACGATTAGTTGAGTTTTTTCGCTTTTTCGATTGCTTCTTCGATGGTACCTACCATATAGAACGCTTGTTCCGGCAGGTGATCGAGTTCGCCCGATGCGATCATTTTGAAGCCCTTGATCGTATCTTTCAGCGAAACGTATTTACCAGGCGCGCCGGTAAACACTTCAGCAACGTGGAACGGCTGCGACAGGAAACGTTGCATCTTACGTGCACGTGCGACCAGCAGTTTGTCTTCCGGTGCCAGTTCGTCCATACCCAGAATCGCGATAATGTCGCGCAATTCTTTGTAGCGTTGCAATGTACCTTGAACAGCACGAGCGGTGTCGTAGTGATCTTGACCAACGACCAGTGGATCCAATTGACGCGATGTCGAATCGAGTGGATCAACCGCTGGGTAAATACCGAGCGATGCGATGTCACGCGACAGAACGACGGTGGAATCCAAGTGAGCAAAGGTGGTTGCTGGCGATGGATCGGTCAAGTCATCCGCTGGAACATAAACGGCTTGGATCGAAGTAATCGAACCGGTTTTGGTCGATGTAATACGCTCTTGCAGACGGCCCATTTCTTCAGCCAGTGTAGGTTGATAACCCACAGCGGAAGGCATACGACCCAGCAACGCGGATACTTCGGTACCAGCCAGTGTGAAACGATAGATGTTATCGACGAAGAACAACACGTCTTTACCTTCGTCACGGAATGCTTCAGCCATGGTCAGACCGGTCAACGCAACGCGCAGACGGTTACCTGGTGGTTCATTCATCTGACCGTAGACCATCGCTACTTTCGAGTTGGCCGGATTTTCCAGATCAACCACTTTCGCGTCAGCCATCTCGTGGTAGAAGTCATTACCTTCACGAGTACGTTCACCAACACCAGCAAACACGGACAAGCCGCTGTGTGCTTTAGCGATGTTGTTAATCAATTCCATCATGTTCACGGTCTTGCCTACACCCGCGCCACCGAACAGACCGACTTTACCGCCTTTTGCGAACGGGCAAACCAGGTCAATAACCTTGATGCCTGTTTCCAGCAAGTCCTGCGACGGCGACAATTCGTCGTACGCTGGAGCTTTACGGTGAATCGATGCTGTGCGCTCGTGGCTCACAGGACCGCATTCGTCGATTGGGTTACCCAACACGTCCATAATACGACCCAGTGTGGCCGTACCGACTGGTACTGTGATTGGATTGCCGGTGTTTTGAATGATCATGCCGCGACGCAAACCGTCGGATGTACCGAGCGCAATGGTACGAACAATACCGTCACCCAACTGTTGCTGAACTTCCAGCGTCAGTTCGGAACCTGCCATCTTCAAGGCATCGTAAATCTTAGGCATCGCATTGCGGGGAAATTCAACGTCCACCACCGCGCCGATACACTGAACGATTTTGCCATCAGCCATTTTCGTTCCTTCAATATATAAAATTTAAAATCTGGTTGTTGAGGACAGCGTATTGCTACGCCGTCCAGCAATCGAATTAAACCGCAGCCGCTCCGGCGACGATCTCGGAAAGTTCTTTCGTAATCGCTGCTTGACGCGTCTTGTTATAGACCAGCTTCAATTCGCTAATCACGCTACCGGCGTTGTCGCTTGCCGACTTCATCGCCACCATGCGAGCCGATTGCTCGGACGCGAGGTTTTCAGCAACAGCCTGGAAAATCAGCGCTTCAACGTAACGCACCAACAATTCATCAATCACGGTTTGCGCATCAGGTTCGTAGATGTAATCCCATGCCAGCGAATCTTCATCTGCCTTCAGCTTGTCGACCGCTAATGGCAGCAGTTGCTCCATCATCGGTTCTTGCTTCATCGTGTTAATGAACTTGGTGTAGACGACGTAAACCGCGTCCAGCTTGCCATCCTGATACGCATCGAGCATCACCTTGACTGGACCAATCAACTTGTCCAGGTGCGGGGTGTCGCCGATTTGTACCGCATGCGACACGACACGCGCGCCGATACGATTCAGGAAGCCCAAACCTTTGTTACCGATAGCTACCGCTTCGACTTTCTTGCCTTCTGCTTCCAACTCGCGCAGCTTGGTGGTTACGATACGCAAGGAGTTTGTGTTCATACCGCCGCACAAACCCTTGTCAGTCGTAACGATAATAAAGCCGACAGTCTTCGACGCATCCGACTTCACCAGAAATGGATGCGTATATTCCGGATTGGCTTGCGACAGATTCGCAGCGATATTGCGAATCTTGTCGCTGTAAGGACGTGCCGCATGCATCCGGTCTTGCGCTTTACGCATTTTGGATGCAGCGACCATTTCCATCGCCTTGGTGATCTTCTTCGTATTTTCTACGCTCTTGATCTTGCCACGTATCTCTTTGCCTGAAGCCATGAGTTGTTACTCCTTATAGCCCCAGAATCAGAACGATTTTTTGAAATCAGCAATCGCAGCAGCCAATACAGCTTCGTCGTCTTTCTCGAGCTTTTTGGTGTCTTCGATTTTTTGCAGCAATGCTGCGTGGCTGGACTTCATGAAACCGTGCAGACCCGATTCAAACGCGAGTACTTGCTTGACTGCCAGGTCATCGAAATAACCCTTGTTGACTGCGAACAGCGAAACCGCCATCAACGAAGTCGACAATGGTGCGTACTGTGCCTGTTTCAACAATTCTGTAACGCGTGCACCGCGGTCCAGTTGTTTGCGGGTCGAAGCATCGAGGTCGGAAGCGAATTGCGCAAACGCTGCCAATTCACGGTACTGCGCCAAGTCGGTACGGATACCGCCGGACAAGCCCTTGATGACTTTGGTTTGAGCTGCACCACCAACACGCGACACCGAGATACCGGCGTTAATCGCAGGACGTACACCCGAGTTGAACAAGGATGTTTCCAGGAAGATCTGACCATCGGTAATCGAAATTACGTTGGTTGGAACGAATGCGGAAACGTCGCCTGCTTGTGTTTCGATGATAGGCAATGCTGTCAACGAACCGGTTTTACCTTTAACGGCACCTTTGGTGAACGCTTCGACGTAGTCGGCGTTAACACGTGCTGCACGTTCGAGCAAACGGCTGTGGAGATAGAACACGTCGCCAGGGAACGCTTCGCGGCCTGGTGGGCGGCGCAACAGCAGGGAAACCTGACGGTACGCAACAGCTTGTTTCGACAAATCGTCATACACGATCAGCGCATCTTCACCGCGGTCGCGGAAGTATTCGCCCATCGCGCAGCCGGAGTAGGCCGATACGAATTGCATCGCAGCGGATTCCGATGCGGTTGCAGCAACCACGATCGTGTATTCCATTGCGCCGTGCTGCTCAAGTGCGCGCACGATGTTTTTGATCGACGATGCTTTTTGACCGATCGCAACATAGATACATGTTACGCCCTGGCCTTTTTGGTTGATGATGGCATCGATCGCAACAGCTGTTTTACCAGTTTGACGATCGCCAATGATCAATTCACGTTGGCCGCGGCCGATAGGCACCATCGCGTCAATAGCCTTGATACCGGTTTGCATCGGTTGATCAACGGATTGACGGGCGATAACGCCTGGAGCGATTTTTTCGATAGGGGTGGTCAACTTGGTGTTGATCGGACCCTTGCCATCGATAGGCTGACCCAGTGCATTGACCACACGGCCGCACAGTTCCGGACCAATCGGCACTTCCAGAATGCGACCGGTACATTTAACTGTATCGCCTTCGGAAATGTGTTCGTATTCACCCAAGATAACGGCACCGACGGAGTCACGCTCCAGGTTCAGCGCGAGGCCGAACGTGTTGCCTGGGAACTCCAGCATCTCGCCTTGCATAACGTCGGACAGACCGTGGATGCGGCAGATACCGTCGGACACGGAAATGACCGTGCCTTGATTGCGAATCTCAGCTGTGTCGCCGAGCCCTTGAATCCGGCTCTTGATCAGTTCGCTGATTTCAGACGGGTTGAGTTGCATATAAACTCCTAAAATTTTTCTCTGTAGCTTAGGCTAGGGGCCCGGGCGACGATTACGCAGTCAACGCAACTTGCATCTGTTGCAGTTTCGCGCGCACCGAGGTGTCGAGCACTTCATCACCGACAACGACGCGCACACCACCAATCAGTGCACCATCAACGGTGACTGTCGGGTTGAGCTTGCGGCCGAATTTCTTTTCCAGCGTTGCGACCAGTTCGGTCAACTGCGCTGACGACAGTTCAAACGCGCTGACGATTTCTGCGTCAGCTGCGCCTTCTTGCGCATTTTTCAATGCGTGGAACTGAGTCGCGATTTCCGGCAACAGCGTCAAGCGGTCGTTTTGCACCAGCATGTTGATGAAGTTTTTCGCTTCAGCGCCAACCGGCGATTTGAGCGCCGAAATGAATGTGCTGCTGATCAGGTCGTCCGACACTTTAGGGTTGTGCGCCAATGCATAGACATCGGGATTCGCAGCAACCTGTGCCATTTCGGAGACCAGATTAGCCCAGCTATTCAGATCGGCAGCTTTCGCCACACGGAACAGAGCTTCGGCGTAAGGACGGGCAATCGTTGCGAGTTCGGCCATGATTACAGCTCGGCTTTCAGTTGGTTCAACAGATCGGCGTGGACAGTAGCATTGACTTCGCGCTTCAGGATTTGCTCAGCGCCCTTAACTGCCAGGGTAGCGACCTGGTCACGCAATGCTTCGCGAACCTGGGTAACTTGCTGATCTGCATCTGCTTTAGCAGCGGCCAGGATGCGTGCAGCTTCTTCAGCGGCAGTTTTCTTGGCTTCTTCAATAATGCTTTGGCCGCGCTTCTCAGCATCGCTGATACGCTTTTGACCTGCTTCTTGCGCGGAAGCGAGTTCTGCCTGGGCGCGCTTTTCAGCGACAGCCAGATCAGACTTGCCACGTTCGGCTGCTGCCAAACCATCCGCGATCTTCTTGGCGCGCTCATCGAGCGCATTCATCAATGGCGGCCACACGAATTTCATCGTGAAGCCTGCCAGGATGAAGAAGACCACGAACTGCGCAATCAAAGTTGCATTTAAGTTCATGGTAATTCCTTCTCTAAGTATCGTGTGCCGAAAATATCTTCAGCGTGAGAACCGGTACAGTGACCGAATTACTTAGCGATGAACGGGTTTGCGAATGCGAACAACATAGCGATACCAACACCAATCAGGAACGCAGCATCGATCAGACCAGCCAACAGGAACATTTTGGTTTGCAATGTGTTCATCAATTCTGGTTGACGAGCAGAAGCCTCAAGGTATTTGCCACCCATGATAGCGATACCGATACAAGCGCCGATAGCACCCAGACCAATAATCAAACCACAAGCCAGCGCAACAAATGAGAGGTCAGTCATAACAATTCCTTCAAAGTTAAAGTTAATACAAAAAGTTAAATCAAAAAACCAAAAAGCTTAAATACTTAATACCTACATCCATCAATGCGATTCATGTGCCTGGCCGATATACACCAGAGTCAGCATCATGAAAATGAACGCTTGCAAGAAGACAATCAGGATATGGAAAATTGCCCACAATGTACCTGCTACCACATGGCCGAAGAAACCGAACGCGGTAGCGGTCGAACCCAGCAATGCGATCAACAGGAACAACAATTCGCCGGCATACATGTTGCCGAACAACCGCATCGCCAGGGAGACGGTTTTCGCTGCGAATTCGATCATGTTCAACAACAGGTTGAACGGCGCAAGCCAGATACCAAACGGTGCAGCGAACAGTTCGTGGACGAAGCCGCCGGCGCCTTTGATTTTGATGTTGTAGAAGATCATCAGCGCGAATACGCCGAGTGCGATACCCATGGTGCCGTTCAGGTCGGCAGTAGGAACAACGCGGTGATGGGTAATCAGGCTATCGAGGCCGACAGCGTGGAAAAATGCGGAGAACATGTCGACTGGCAGGAAATCCAGCGAGTTCATCAGGGCAACCCAGACGAATACGGTCAATGCCAGTGGCGCGATGAAAGTACGGTCACCGTGGACGATCGATTTGGCCTGGTTATCAACCATTTCAACGATCATTTCAACCGCAGCCTGGAAACGACCCGGCACGCCGGAAGTCGCTTTACGTGCTGCCAGGTACATGAACAAACAACCAACAACACCTGCAAATATGGACCAGAAAATCGTGTCCATATTGATGATCGAAAAATCAACGATCTTGTCCTGGTGCTTGGTGGAAAAATGCCCCAGATGGTGGACGATATACTCGGAAGCCGTCGGTGCTGCGTGATCAGTCGCCATTTTAATGCCTAAATAATAAGATTATGTAACTCTTCAGTGCCACGACGAACGCGGCGACTAGCGCCAGCAAATTCAAATCGCGGTACAACCAGACAACCGCACCCAACAAAGCGATCGTCAATGCAATCTTGATAAATTCACCGATGAAAAAAGTCATCGGATTAACGGATTCGGATTTTTGCGCAGCGGAAAATAGACGTAGCGCAAACAAGCCATTCGGCACCACGCAGCACAACCCTCCCAGCAACGCCGAATAAAGCGCCGGCATTCCGGCAATCAAACCGGCAATAATGCTGGCAATTACCGTTGTCGCGAGTTGCAGGAGGACGACGGGCAGCATACTGGTCCAAATGGTGCAGTCCTTTGGCGACCCTCACGATCGGGCTACTCGGACTGGAGTGAATACAAACTAAGTCGTGCGTTCCATGAAGCCACGGGATTATAAGGGCTTTCCTTCGCCACCGTCAAACGTTTGCTATGTGAAAAACACGTAGCTACGTTGCAAATTAAGCCGTGTGGAGGGATTTGTTTGTGTTCTGACTCGCTTCTTTCTATGTCGCAATGGAAAATAGATGTTTAACGAACATTTAACACGATGTTGCAACGGAACAACGTCGGCCCTAGCCGACGGAAGCGCAGGATCTGGCCGCGTTCCGCCGTCTATAGCCGGTAGCAATACCGGATCAGGCGGTCACGCGCAGTTTGGCGATAATGCCGTCCAGTGCATCCAGATCCGCAAAATCCACCACCAGTTGGCCTTTGTTTTTGGCGCCCAGCTTGATTTCAACCTGGCTGGCGAGCAAATCTGACAACTCTTCTTCCAGGCGGGTAATGTCGCGTGATTTTTCCTTGCCGTTGGCGCGCGGTTTATTCCCGCCGCTTTGTTCCAGCGTCGAGCGCACCACCAGTTTTTCCGCTTCGCGTACCGACATGCGCTTGGCGACAACCTGGTTTGCCAGCGTGATCTGGGTTGCCGCATCGACCGCCAGCAAGGCACGGGCATGGCCCATATCGATATCGCCGGCCATCAGCATGGTTTGCACAGGCTTGGCCAGGTTCAGCAAACGCAGCAGGTTGGACACCGCGCTGCGTGAACGACCTACCGAGTTGGCGGCCTGTTCATGGGTGAAATTGAAATCGGCGATCAGGCGATGTATGCCTTGCGCTTCTTCCAGCGGGTTCAAATCTTCGCGCTGGATATTCTCGATCAGCGCCATCGCCGCCGTGGCTTCGTCGTCGACTTCCTTGACCAGTACCGGCACTTCGGTCAGGCCGGCCAGTTGCGCAGCACGGAAGCGGCGTTCACCGGCAATGATTTCATAGCGTTGACGACCGTTGCCGGATGCGATCGGGCGTACCAGGATCGCCTGCAGCAAACCCTGCGCCTTGATCGATGCCGCCAATTCATTCAGCGCGCCTTCGTCCATGCGGGTCCGTGGCTGGTATTTACCAGCCTGCATATCGGTAACCTGCAAGACCGATGGCGCACCCGGTAGCGCGGCAATCGCTTCATTGAAATCGGAAGCGCCGCCCAGCAGTGCTTCCAGACCGCGACCCAAACCTTTTTGTTTTTTCGTGACCATAATTCCTGACTCACATCCTTTGATCGTTGCAGGCCGGCACAAAGAGCGCCCTCGCCTGCTTCATATTTAAATCGTTTTAATCCGTTCAACCATTTCTGCGCCAAAGGCCAGGTAGGCTTGCGCGCCCTTGGCCGACGGATCGAAGTTAATGCCCGGCATGCCATACGACGGCGCTTCAGCCAGACGCACATTGCGCGGGATAATGGTTTTGAAAACCTTGTCGCCGAAATGCTGTTCCAGTTGCGACGATACTTGCTGCGATAAAGTCATGCGCGGATCGAACATCACGCGCAGCAAACCAATAATCTTCAGGTCGGTATTCAGCTTCGCATGCACTTTCTTGATGGTATTCACCAGGTCCGACAAACCTTCCAGTGCATAGTATTCGCACTGCATCGGAATGATGACGCCATGCGCCGCACACAAACCATTCAGTGTCAGCATCGATAAAGCCGGCGGACAATCGATCAACATGAAATCGTATTCCGCATCGACCACGGCCAGCGCATCCTTCAGGCGCTTTTCGCGATTGTCGAGTTCGACCATTTCCACTTCCGCACCTGCGAGTTCGCGATTGGCAGGCAAGACATCAAACTTGCCGGTCTCTGAAGTCACCCGTGCCGTTGCTACATCCGCCATACCCAGCAAGACTTCGTAGATAGATGATTGCAACTCCGCCTTGTTGATCCCTGCACCCATCGTGGCATTACCTTGCGGATCAAGATCCACCAGCAATACGCGCTGATTCAGTTGCGCCAGACCTGCTGCCAGATTCACTGCTGTGGTGGTCTTACCGACCCCGCCCTTTTGATTCGCAACGCAAAATATTTTTGCCATATTCTCGTTCTAGTTAGTGGTCAAACATTCCTGGATCAATCAAAGTACATCTACTGCATCCTGCTTCACTTGCCTGCACTATCCTGCCGTGTCTTGACCAGCTTGGCCGTATCAAATCCTTGCGCCGTTACGCGGTTCACCAATGCTTCATACTCTGCTTCCGGCACTATCGGTGTACGTGACAGCACCCACAGGTAATCACGCGTGGGACCGCCCACTGCCGCCAATGTATAAGCCGGGTCCAGATCGATGATCCAGTAGTCAGCCCAGACATAAGGGATCCAGCCCAGCCAGTCAGGTACAAAACGTACTTTCAGTTTTGCATTGGTACCGCTATCGTCGACGCGTGCGCGCCCGACTGCTTCATCTATCTTGCCGCCTGCCTGCAGGCAGCGATTGGTGACATCGATATCACCATCGGCGCGCTTGTCATATTGTGCCGTTACATTCGCAATGCAGTCATCCTGGAAGCGATTCGGAAAGCGTGCGATCTCATACCACTTGCCGGTATAGCGCGCCAGGTCAACACTGACGACGGTACTCACCTGCTGCGCCCATGATGGGGCACTCAGGCAAGCGGCAAATAATGCGGTAGCGACCAGCAGCTTTTTCATGGCACTGTCCTTTCAATAAAGACCAGATGACGTTCCGCCTGCAACGTTGGTACCTGCAATGCACGCACTTCCCTGACTTGCCAGCCTGCCGGCAAGCCTGCTACTTCTGTATCCGGTGCCACGCCTTTGAGCGCGATGTACTGTCCGCCATCTGCCAGCAAATGTTCCGACCAATTGACGAAGTCCGACAAGTCAGCGAAGGCACGCGAAGTAATCACATCAAATTTTTGCGGCGCCTGCCATTGTTCCACGCGCGCCGTATGCACGCTGACATTGGCCAGGCCCAGCTCGGCTTTTACTTGCGTCAGGAAAGCGGTTTTCTTATGCACGGTATCTATCATCGAGATACGCATTTCCGGGTGCGCTTCCGCCGCCCAGATTGCCAGCACGATGCCAGGCAAGCCACCACCTGCCCCCACATCCAGAACATTCTTCGCATTGCTGAACGCTGATACAGCTGCCAGTGAATCCAGCAAATGCTGGGTCACCATCTGCACCGGGTCGCGTACCGCGGTCAGGTTGTAAACCGAATTCCATTTCGCCATCAGGGCCAGGTAATCGATCAGCTTGTTGATTTGCGCTTCGCTCAGGTTCAGCGATAAGTCACGCGCGCCCTGGATGAGCAATACGGTTAATGCGGGACGATCAAATGCCTTCATGCAGCAGCTTCAGAGGTAGGTGGCAAAGCAGCGAATTCCTTGAAACCGCCTTTTTTCAGATGTACCAGCAAGAGCGAGATCGCAGCCGGCGTTACACCCGATATGCGGGACGCCTGGCCCAGCGTTTCCGGTTTGTGCTTGCACAGCTTTTGCCGCACTTCAAAGGACAGGCCTTTGACTTCCATGTAATCGAATTCCTGTGGCAGCTTCAGATTCTCGTAGTAATCGTGGCGCTCGACTTCCTTGGCCTGGCGATCGATGTAACCGGCATACTTCAACTGGATCTCAACTTGCTCGCGTACCGCGTCTTCCGCTACGCCAGGACCGGCCAGATCCTGCCCGTCAACGCCCTTCAGGCTCATCAGGGTTTCATAGCTGACATTCGGGCGACGCAACAAGTCAGCGAGCGCATACTCACGCTCTATGCCTTTACCCAACACGCGTTCAGCTTCTGCCTCAGCCAATATACGGGGGCTGACCCAGGTCGAGCGCAAGCGTTCCAGCTCGCGTGCGACAGCTTCGCGCTTGGTTTCAAACACCGCCCATTGTGCATCGCCGACGCAACCTAGCTGGCGCCCGATTTCGGTCAGGCGCATATCGGCATTGTCTTCACGCAAGCTGAGGCGATACTCGGCGCGGCTGGTGAACATGCGGTAAGGTTCAAGCACACCTTTGGTAATCAGGTCATCGACCATGACGCCGAGGTAGGCTTCGTCACGGCGCGGAGTCCAGGCATCACGTTCCTGCGTTTGCAAGGCGGCATTGATACCGGCCAACATACCTTGTGCGGCCGCTTCTTCGTAACCGGTGGTGCCATTGATCTGGCCGGCGAAGAACAAGCCCTGGATCACCTTGGTTTCCAGCGTCGATTTCAAGCCGCGCGGATCAAAGTAGTCATATTCGATTGCATAACCCGGGCGCAAGATATGTGCATGCTCGAGGCCGCGCATCGATTGCACCAGTGCCAGCTGGATATCAAAGGGCAGACTGGTCGAGATGCCGTTTGGATAAAATTCATTGGTCGTCAGGCCTTCCGGTTCGAGGAAGATCTGGTGCGAATCCTTGCCTGCAAAGCGATGGATCTTGTCTTCGATGGAGGGACAATAGCGAGGCCCCACTCCTTCGATTACGCCCGTGTACATTGGGCTGCGATCCAGTCCGCTACGGATCAGGTCATGGGTTTTTTCATTGGTATGCGTAATCCAGCAAGGCATTTGCTTAGGATGCATGGCAACCGAACCCATCACCGAGAATACCGGGATAGGATCCAGGTCACCCGGCTGTTCCTGCATTACGGAGAAGTCGATCGAGCGACCATCTATCCGTGGCGGTGTACCGGTTTTCAGGCGACCTTGCGGCAGCTTCAATTCTTTCAGGCGGGCCGACAAGGAAATGGCCGGCGGATCACCGGCGCGTCCGGCCGAGTAGTTATTCAAGCCAACGTGGATCTTGCCATCGAGGAAGGTGCCGGCAGTCAACACTACTGCGCGGGCATAGAATTTAATGCCGACTTGCGTTACTGCACCGACGACACGATCCCCTTCCACCAGCAAATCATCGACCGCCTGCTGGAACAGCCACAAATTAGGCTGGTTTTCCAGACGGGAACGGATCGCCTGTTTGTACAGGATACGGTCAGCCTGGGCGCGGGTAGCGCGGACGGCAGGCCCTTTCGACGAGTTTAGGATGCGGAACTGGATACCCGCTTCATCGGTAGCTATCGCCATTGCACCACCCATCGCATCGACTTCCTTGACCAGATGGCCTTTGCCGATACCACCGATGGATGGATTACAGGACATTTGCCCCAGCGTTTCGATATTGTGCGAGAGCAAAAGGGTTGATTGCCCCATGCGTGCGGAAGCCAAGGCAGCCTCCGTCCCGGCATGGCCGCCGCCAACTACGATGACATCAAATTTGGTAGGAAAGATCATGGTGCGCCTCGATGAGATCTTAAGTAAGACCTTAAGCAGAGGCGAGATTATAAAGTCTTTTTGCTTTAATTTCCCCGCCAGCCGAATTTAGCCGTAAATTAAGCCACGTTTTGTTTCACGTGAAACAAAAGCTTGCCACCCGTTAAGCGTGCTCAGGCAAGGAAAGCATCGTAAATACTCTTCAGGATCAAAGCCGATACGACGACCAGGAATATCTTGCGGACGAAACCACTGCCATGCCGAATCGCCAGGCGGATTCCCAACAAGGAACCCAGCACATTACATACCGCCATCACCGCTGCCAGCTTCCACAACAATTCGGCGCTATAGCCGAACCACAGGATCGCCGCGATATTACAGGCGACATTGACTATCTTGGCGACAGCAGACGCCCCCAGGAAATCAAAGCCAAAGAAGCGTACAAACAGGAAAACCAGGAAGCTACCGGTACCTGGACCAAAAAAACCATCATAGAAACCAATCCCCGCACCAACCAAAATCGCGATCCACTTCTCTTTTGAACCTATATGCATAGGTGCGTGGATACTGCCGAAGTCTTTCTTTTTGTAGGTATAAATGGCTACAGCAACCAGGATGAAAGGCAGCAGTTTGCGCATGAATTCCGATGGAATTTGCGTCACGGTGAAAGCGCCAAGGAAAGCAAAGGCGAATGCCGCCATCGCAGCCGGTGCCGCGGTACTCCACTGCAGCTTCACTTTACGGGCAAATCCAACTGCTGCCGCACTGGTACCACAAACACTGGCCAGCTTATTGGTACCTAGCAAAGTACCCATCGATGCATTCGGGAAAGCGGAAAACAAGGCGGGAATCTGGATCAAGCCACCACCACCGACGACTGCATCTATCATTCCGGCTACAAATGCGGCCGCAGCCAGAAATACATAATCAGTCATGCTTGATCCAAATGTTCATAAAACCGCTTGCCCATAGCCAGGGCTGGCGGGTTGCAATAGCTTAGGCTTGGGTACTTAAGCTTGATGCGCGTATCAGTTGTGCTGCTTTTTCTGCAATCATGATGGTGGTCGCACCGGTATCGCCAGCTGTAATGACAGGCATGATGGAGGCATCCGCCACCCGCAAACCAGCCACTCCCCTGACTTTCAGCTCACTATCGACCACAGCCTGGACATCATCGGCTGCGCCCATTTTGCAGCTGCCGACCGGATTACTACCGGCTACCGCTATCTCGCTAACAAGGCGATGGAGGTCAGTTTCCTGATTTACTTCCTGCGGTGAATAAGGCTGCAAGGCTGGTGCAGCCACAATTTTACGCGTCAATTGGATGGCAGCAGAAGCAATATTCCGGTCGTCTGCGGTACTGAGGTAGTTCATCCGGATGGTCGGTGCAACCACCAAGTCCGCGGCGCCTATCCTCACCTGACCGCGTGAACTTGGCTTCAGATTACTGACGCTGACGGTGAAAGCCGGGAAAGCATCCATGTCCGTCCCTACTTCCTGCTGTGACCATGGCTGGATTTGATAGGAAAGATTAGGTCTGGCCTGCCCTGCATCGGAACGCACCATTGCTCCCAAAGGGGACGGTACGGTAGAAACCAGTCCGTGTTTCTTGAAGATATATTCGAGGCCCATCGCCGCCATCCCCAGGTAACCCCGACCACTGGTATTCAGTGACTTGGCGCCGGCGATCTTGAAGCGCATGCGCAAAGGCATGTGATCCTGCACATTCTCCCCTACACCTGGCAGATCCTGCAAAACCCGGATGCCATGTTCCTGCAGCAAGTCGGTCGGGCCTATGCCGGACCGTTGCAATATTTGCGGGCTACCAAAAGTACCGGCTGTCAGGATTGTTTCACGTGAAACATCAGCAGTCCATTCCTTACCACCACCAATAAATTCTACTCCGGTACATACTTTGCCCTGCTCGGTATCTTCGATGATCAATCGCTTTACTTGCGACCCGGTCATGATCTCCAGGTTGCCGCGACGGGTAATTGTGCGGAGGAAAGCTTGTGCCGTATTCCGGCGCAAGCCGTTTTTTTGATTGATATAGAAGTAAGCACAACCTTCACCGCGATTGAAATCATCTATCTTTGGGATTCCGGTTTGCGCTGCGGCTTCGCGGAAGGCATCCAGTATCTTCCATGAAGTCTTTTGTTTTTCGATATGCCAGTCGCCACCAACACCATGCCAGGTATCTGCGCCTTCTGCATGGTCTTCGGTTTTGCGGAATAGCGGCAAGACTTGTTCCCAGCGCCAGCTCATGTCACCGGTCAGGTCAGCCCAGTTATCGTAGTCTTGCGATTGGCCGCGCTGGTAAATCATGCCGTTGACGGAGGAAGAGCCGCCAAGGATTTTGCCACTCGGATAAAGCAGGCTGCGTCCATTCAAGCCGGCTTCCGGTTGCGTGCGATACCGCCAGTCGGTACGTGGGTTATCTATCATGTGGCGAAAACCCAGGGGAATGTGCACCCAGATATAGTCGTCCTTCGCCCCTGCTTCTATTAACAATACTGACACGCCTTTATCCTGTGTCAGTCGGTTGGCTAATACGCAGCCGGCAGTGCCGGCTCCAACGATAATGTAATCGTACTTCCCTGCAGATTCGGCCATAGTCTCAATCAGTAGTGTTGAAGTTGCGTTGGATAAACGCCATCATCACCGACAGTACTTACAGTCGACTGACAATGGATAAACGGACTTGCTGAATTTTATTGCGCTTGGTTTTATTTGGATTTATTCAAGCGCCAGGAAGCATACATAAGCAAAGGCAGCACATATTACTTACTGGTAGGCATTGCGAATTCCGCGCCTTTCCCTATCGATTCCGGCCAGCGCTGCATGATGGATTTATAACGGGTGTAAAACTTGATGCCCTCTTCCCCATACGCATGGGTATCGCCAAACATCGAGCGCTTCCAGCCGCCGAATGAATGCCAGGCCATAGGTACCGGGATAGGAACATTAATACCGACCATGCCGACTTCAACACGTCGTGAAAATTCGCGTGCGGTATTACCGTCAGAAGTGAACAGCGAAACCCCGTTACCAAACTCATGCTGGTTAATCAGCTCAAGTGCAGCGGCAAAATTCGGGACACGCAATACACAAAGCACCGGTCCGAATATTTCTTCTTGATAAATTGTCATCTCAGGTGTGACATGATCAAACAGACAACCGCCAAGGAAAAATCCTTGGTCATGCCCGGCTACTTTCAAGCCGCGGCCATCGACCAGCAACTTGGCACCTGCTTTTACGCCAGCATCTATATAGCCTTCGATTTTGGCTTTATGCGCGGCGCTGACAACCGGTCCCATTTCAGCATCGGCTTCCATGCCATTCTTTACCTTCAGCGATTTGACCCGCGGAATCAATGCAGCGACCAGTTTGTCCGCAACGTCACCGACTGCGACCGCAACTGAAATTGCCATACAGCGTTCGCCGGCTGAACCATAAGCGGCACCGATCAAGGCATCAACCGCCTGTTCCAGGTTGGCATCCGGCATGACGACCAGATGGTTTTTGGCACCGCCCAATGCTTGTACCCGCAACGGATAACTGCCGCCTTTGCGTGCGGCACCGGTGGCATAGATGTATTCAGCAATCGGGGTAGAACCAACAAAAGATACCGCTTTCACATCCGGATGCTGCAGCAAGCCATCAACGGCCAGCTTATCGCCCTGCAGGACGTTGAAAACGCCGTCAGGCAGGCCCGCTTGCTGTAACAGCTCGGCTACCATCAACGAGGGTGACGGATCGCGCTCAGACGGTTTGAGGATGAATGTATTACCCGTTGCCAATGCGACCGGTGCCATCCACATCGGTACCATGAAGGGGAAATTGAAAGGGGTAATACCGGCCGTTACACCCAGCGGCTGGCGCAAATTCCAGTTGTCGATCCCGCCGCCGATATTGTCGGTAAATTGGGTTTTCAGCAGTTGTGGCACGCCGCAGGCAAATTCAACCACTTCCAGCCCACGCGTCACCTCGCCCTTCGCATCGGAAAAGACTTTCCCGTGTTCACGGGTGATAGCGGCTGCTAGGTCATCATGATGTTTTTCAATCAGGTCCTTGAATTTGAAGAGGATGCGCGCACGTTTCAGGGGAGCGGTATCGGCCCATGCCGGCGCCGCCGCTTTTGCCGTTGCCACCACTGCCTGTACATCTGCATCGCTGGCCAGTACGACTTGCGCACTTGCTTCACCAGTAGCCGGATTAAATACATCCTGTTGCCTGCCACCTGCGGTATCTGTCAGGCGACCATTGATGTAATGCTTGATCGTGGCGCTCGTCGTCATCAGCTCTTCCTTCTAATAGGGTTTCATCATGCCGGCTAGTAATCCGCTCAAGATTAACATGGCAATAAGAGAAAAACGCTGTGCATAAAGCCCTGCAGAAGCGGTGGATAGCTTGTGGATAATCCTGTGGAAAAGGAAGGCTGCATTTTTATCCAACATCTATCCCTGCCAAGTACACCGTTTATGCAGGCTTTATCCAAATTCCAAGTGTTTGATTTGAATCAGGCTTTGGTACTTATCCACAGAAAAGCGCCTGCGTTAACTATTACTACTAAACATATATATAAACAATTAACTTAAAACCGGAAACCCTCTTTTTAAACCCCAAACCTTAAAAACCAAAAGCAACAGCCTCTTTGCAAATCATTGCTTACATCCAAAACAAACTCATCCTGTCGATCGAGACTTCTTTGATTACAACTGTTTATAAAAAATGAAGGCAAAAATGGTTTTAAAGGCCCTGCAGCGATTTTTAAGTCAAATCACGTCCCTTCCCCGTCACGATCAGTTGTAAATGCCAAGGATGGCAGCTACAAGCCCATCAAATGAAGACCAGGATCTTATTGAAGCAAGGAATGGAGCAAAAAATTTTGATTGAGCAGAAAAATTTGATCTGCAAAAACAAGACAAGTGGGCAAACAGGGGGAAATTTACTTACGTTTTCCTATGAGCAGGAGAAACTGTCTTTAAAAAGACCGGGACGAAGAGAATCAGAATGAAGTAGCTGCTGTACAAAAGAAAAAACCAAGGCATACGGACAATTTCTTATTGCAGAGAGGAAGCCAGAACTGAAAGTAGATGTTTGGTTGGTTTTTAACCAGGCTTTTGACTTTGGTTTTTTGAATTTCAAGAAGAAAACGCGATTCTGGTTTTAAGTTAATTGTTTATATATATGTTTAGTAGTAATAGTTAACACAGGCACTTTTCTGTGGATAAGTACTAAAGCCTGATTGAAATCAAATACTTGGAATTTGGATAAAGCCTGCATAAACGGTGTACTTGGCTAGGATAGATGTTGGATAAAAATGCAGCCCTCCTTTTCCACAGGATTATCCACAAGCTATCCACCGCTTCTGCAGGGCTTTATGCACAACATATTCCTTGCCCCGTGCTGGTTTACAGGCAATCGGGGATAAGCGCTTAAGGTTGTGCCTTGGCAGGTGTTTTGGCTTTATATGTTTTGCCAGGTGGCGGCGCGACAGGTTTGCCGCGCGCTTCCTTCAACAAGCTGGTGCACTTGTTTTCCTCCGGATTGCCGACATTGATCAATGGCAGCAAGGCCGTTACAGGGGCAACTACCGCCAGTGCCACCGCACTACCCGCTTTCAATGCCAGTACACCGGTATCCACCCCGACCTTGGGCTTGGCGAACTCACCGGTCACGTAGATAGGCGCGCGCAGGGAAACTATGCGCAAGCCCTTCGTTTCCGGTTTGATGGTCAGGTTCAATTGCTCTTTCGCCAGATCGACCGTGCCGGTGATATACATCACTGCATCATCGGTATCGACAATGAAGGTGCGAGTTTGTACCAGGCCGTTGGTGACAGACAGATCCGTCGCCATGCAATTCAGTTTGACTTGTTTATCGCCAAACAATTTGGAAATCACGATATTGCCGATATTCAAACCGATTTGCTCCAGCAAGAGTTTGCTGATGGTGCCTTCATTGATCAGCGATTTGATTTCACCGTTGGATGTTGCGAGCAGGCTTGCGATTGAATTACCGGTACCGGATAAGGAAGTATCACCATTGACTTCACCAAAACTGGCTTGCATAGGCTGGAAAGTCGGGAATAGCTGCTTCAGTTTCAAATGACGGGCCGAGACTTTTGCTTCAGCCTTGATCACATTGTTACGACCATCCAGTTTGATATCGCCTATCAGGGTACCGCCGGCAACACCGAATTTCAGTGGCGATAAGGTAACGACACTATCTTGCAGCTTCAAATGCGTATCGAGGTTTTCGATAGGCAGCGATGCGCTATGCACGATTTTGTGGCCGATGATTTGCACATCGGCATCGATGCTGCCCCAACGTTCAGTGGTGAATTTTTCTACCGGCAAGACTTTATCCGCAGGCTGATTTGCCGCGACGCCACGTTCTTTTTTACTCTCATTTGAATCAGCACCAATCACCGGACCGAGATCGCTTAATTGCAGCAAGTTGGAAACCACCGTGCCTGATAAAAGTGGACGTGGTTGCTTGGCTTCATACACCAGGGTGCCGGCGATATCGCTATCGCCCACCTTGCCTTTGAATTTTTCATAGGCCCACTTGCCACCGGCTTTATTGGTGACGCCGATCAAATGGCCTTCGGTCGAGAATTCAGGTGTTTTTGGCAGTGTGATGCCGGTCAGTGGATACAGGTCGGCCATGCTGGCGCCTGACAGATGCAGGCGCATATCGATGGCGGCCAATTCCTGGGGTTTGGTAACCGTACCGTTGACGCGTATCGAGGTTTTACCGACATTCAATTTCGCTTCGAGCGGGAACGGTTTATCCACATTTTTCAAAGCCAGCAAGGCACCGGCTTTGCCGTCACCGGTGATGCGTGCACCGTTGAACGTCCCGGAAATTTTCCAACCCATTACAAAGTCGTTGACGGCTGTAGGCTCAAGCGTATCGATGTTTGCCTTCGCATCGATATGTTCGACTTCATCCTTCAGTGTAATTTCACCGCGATAAAAATACAGGCGTTGCAGATCCAGCGTCCACGCGGAAGGCTCGCTTTGCTTGAAGGTCCAGTTATCCTTGCCCTTGCTTATCCGTCGCAAGGCAAGATTGGGGTCATCCAGTTGTAGCGATGGAATGACGATGGTTTTATTCAGCAGCGGTAAAGGATTGACGGAGAAAGTGATATGGCCAATCTCCGCCATATTGCTGTCTGCTTTCGCCCATTCAGGATTACCGAGCGTAACGTCATGCGCACTCAGGCGCGGTGCCGGTATCCAGTCGCGCCAGGTGCCGGTGGCAGGTTCTGCGCGTTGCCAGGTCAGGATCAAATCGCCATTAATGGCAAAGCGGCGGCCGGTTGCTTCGCTGACACGTTCATTGAGCCACGGTTTGGCCCGGTTCCAGTCAAACATCAACAGGAAGAGCACACAGACCAGTAATAGCGCGGCAGATACGATGGCGCTCCACATCATTATTTTTCTTGTACGAGACATAGGAGGACTCAAATAGTAGACAACGAATTAATACGACCCCTCGATAACTTGCGAGTTCAATAAGATATTCCGGGAAGAAATATCCAGTGTGCGCCTATCGGGCAAGTTGTGCGGTGGGTTACCGCACGGACTTCGGCAGCAATTGCGATAAGAATTGCATTGCAGAAATCCAGGCGAGGCCGTTTTTGCAAGACTATTTTTTCCTGACGCGGACAGGAGCCTGTTTCTTTTCACCGATTACACCCAAAGCGGCCGCGCGCAGGATCTTGCGAAAAGTCGGGCATTCCATATGGCTGGGAGCGGAACATTTGGCGGCATACCGCAATCCGTCGCGCATGGCAGACAGTTGTTGTATGGTGTGATCCAGTTCATCAGCCTTGTTGACGAGCATCTTTCTATCTATCGCCAGTTTGCCTTGCGGCTTGAACATAAGTGCGATTTCATCCAGGGCGAAGCCTGCGGCACGTCCCAGCGCTATCAAAGCCAGGCGCTCCAATACGGTCGAGTCGAAAACGCGGCGCAAGCCACTGCGACCGATCGAAGCGATCAAACCTTTTTCTTCATAAAAGCGCAAAGTTGATGCCGGCACGCCTGCTTGTGCGGCGACTTCAGCGATATCGAGTCTTGCCATGCTTGACCTCAAGTTGACTTTAAGTTGCACGATATCATTTCCGCGTCTTGCGAGCTAATGAAAGGACATCAACATGAACGCCGAATCAAATAGCGCTAACGAACAAAAAAATATCTGGAACGGTGATGCCGGCAGCGCATGGGTTGAGACACAGCAATTGGTCGAGCACATGTTTAAACCGATTGAAAGCTTATTGCTTGAGGATGTTTGCCACCCAGGCCAGGCTGTAAAAAAGGTATTGGATGTCGGTTGCGGTACCGGCGGCACTACTCTGGCGTTATCGCGACAACTGGGAGCAAACAGCTTATGTGTCGGCCTTGATATTTCACGGCAGATGATTGCAGCAGCTGAAGCAGCTGCGCAGGCACAAACTTTGGCGACGCGTTTTATATGCGCTGATGCACAAACGTATGTGTTTGCACCTGCAAGTTTTGATTTGATTATTTCGCGCTTTGGCGTGATGTTTTTTGATGACCCTATTGCCGCGTTTAAAAACCTGAGGCATGCGGCAAATGATCAGGCAGAGTGCAAATTCATCGCGTGGCGCAGCGCGGATGAAAATCCATTCATGATGGCTGCGGAACGTGCCGCCAGGCCGTTGTTGCCACAACTCCCTGAACGCGCACAGGACGAGCCGGGTCAGTTTGCCTTTGCGGATCAGGAGCGCATCCTTGATATCCTGCTACAGGGCGGCTGGAGCAAAATCAGGATAGAAGCTATCGATATCGTTTGTTCTTTCGCAGAGCAGGATTTACTTTTGTACCTGAGTCGTATGGGACCGGTCGGCCGTATTCTGCCGCAGCAAGATGAAGTGACGCGCAAGCGGGTGATCGAGACTGTGCGCGATGCCTTTGAATCTTATGTGCTTGGGGATCAAGTGATATTTACAGCTGCTTGCTGGAAAGTGACTGCCCATGCGCAATAAAGGCGCGTCGCAAGAACGAAAATCAAACGCATGTTAAAGTCCTTGTCCAATGATGCGCATGGCTTCATTACCGCGTCTCTCCGATCAACCCACACATTGGTCACGGTATGCACGTACACGTTCTACAACATGTTCCATTTGAAGGCCTGGGCAGCATAGAAGAATGGCTGCAGCAGCGCAACATGAGCATCAGCTACACGCGTTTGTTCGAGTCCGCGAGCTTCCCACCCCTGGATGGGATAGACCTGATCATTGCGCTTGGTGGGCCGATGAGTGTGAACGATGAAGAAGAATTGCCGTGGTTGCGCGCCGAGAAGTTCTTTATCGCGGAGGCGATTGCCAGCCACAAGGCAGTACTCGGAATTTGCCTCGGTTCACAGCTGATAGCAAATGCGCTGGGCGCGAAGGTTTATCCGGCGGCACAGAAAGAGATAGGCTGGTTCCCGATTGTGGCGGAGCCGGCGATGCTGGATGCACTGGCCTTCCCTGCCAGCGTTGATGTGTTCCACTGGCATGGCGAAACCTTTGACTTACCGGAAGGTGCAATCCACCTGGCCAGTAGTGCCGCGTGTCGCAACCAGGCCTTCCAGGTCGGGACCCGCGTCATCGGTTTGCAATTCCATCTGGAAACCACGCCTGAAAGTGCGGATGCCATCATCCGGCATTGTGGCGAAGAACTGGTTCCGCAACGCTATATTGAAAGCGAAGCGGCCTTGCGCAATGCCAGCCCGAGCAACTATGTGGAAATCAATGCCTTGATGGCTTCCATCCTTGAATACCTGGTCTGCGATATAGACTAAACCCAGTTCAAGCAGGTGGTGGTGGCGGTTTAACGCCGCTTTTTGACGCGTCCTATGCCTTCTTCGGTGCTGGCGCTCAATTGTTCACGCAGCCATTTATGCGCAGGATTACGCGCATCCCGTTCGTGCCACAGCATGTCGACGTGTACGTCCGGCAATTCAAATGGCAAATCCTTGGCAATCAATGCTTCCGCCATACCGGTGGAAGCAATGAGATGGCGCGGCAAGACTGTGATCAGGTCGGAACTGGCGACGACGCGGCCGGCGGTGAAGAATTGATTCACGGTGAGCAGGATGCGGCGTTCACGACCGAGGTTGGTCAGCGCCTCATCCATTAAACCTTTCGCCCGGCCGGAAAAACTCACCAATAAATGATGCGCCGCACAATAATTGTCCAGTGTCAGTTCGACTTTGGCCAAAGGATGGTTTTTTCGCATCACGCAGACATATTCACCGGTATATAGGCGTTCATGGCGGATCTGCGAAACGGCAGTGTTCTGACCGCTGGCCAATTGCGCCGCAACGCCCGGGAAAAAGCCGATTGCCAGGTCGATATCGCCGCGCAACAGCATAGGTCGTGGTTCGCGCGTCGTCAGCGGCACCATGCGTACATTCAAGCCCGGCGCGTCCTTTTCGATCGCCCTCACCAGGAAGGGCAACCATAAGGCGGCGGTGGCGTCAGCCATTGCCATGCGGAAAGTTGTGTTGGCACGGGATACATCAAATGTATCGGGCGTGACTGCGGCTTCCAGGTCAGACAGGGCGCGACGCACCACCGGCCATAGCTCTTCGGCCCGCGACGTCGGCTTGACACCGTGTGCGGTGCGGATCACCAGCTCGTCGCCCAGGGTATCGCGCAAGCGGCGCAAGGCGTTGGAGACCGCAGGTTGCGTCATTGCCAACAAATTGGCGGCGCGGGTCAGGTTTTGCTCCGTCATGACAGCGTCAAAGACGCGCAAGAGGTTCAGGTCGAGGGTCAGAAAACTCATATTATTTTTACCAAAATTAGCTCAATCAGGAGTCCGGCAGACATATTCACGAAAACGATGACTGGTATCCTAAATTGAAATTAGATTTATATCTCTATCCTACCTATACTGCAATGCAACAACAAGGACTATTAGAGAAAAAAGGAAACCATCATGTCAACTTTATCGAATAACTCATACACGAACCCGGCGCTGATCGCCGTTCCTGCTGTTTTGGCTGCAATCGGCCTTGCTTACACCCCGGCCCGCCCTGCGATTATCGCGGTAGCCGCTGTGGTGGCGCTGGCAGTACTGTTCAAACCACTGACCCTGTCGCTGCTGCGTACGGTTTTGCTGGCAATCACACCTAGCGCATCGGTTGCGGTCGCGAAGAAAAGTGCTGTTGCTGTAGCAAGCCCGGTACAAACTGCATTTGCCTTGAATCGTAAAGCGAACCAGATCGCACAAACGCAACCTGCCCTGGCTGCGGAACTGCGTATGCGTGCTGCTTACTCTGCACCACAACGCATCAGCAAGCGCGTTGCAGTGCCGGCACAAGCACCGGTTCAAACCGCATTTGCACTGAACCGCAAAGCGAACCAGATTGCCCAGACTCAACCTGAACTGGCAGCCAAGCTGCGTATGCAAGCTGCTTACGCTTAACGCCTGAGCTCGAGTTTTAGTTGAACGGTAATCAAATATATCTGATCAATTTAATGCGACTGGTAGCATGCAACGTTTATGCCAGTTACGTCGTACACGCATTACGTTGGTCACCTGCAGTACAAGCGCTGTTATCTGGCGTGGTGCTGAATGGCGGTGGCAGCTTTGCCGCAGTTCTCATCACCCGGGCGTTGCGACCACGAATTGCGCGCATCCGGAAAAGTTTTAACGCCGATACCGAAGCGGTCAGCCCACAAGGATGATCGTTTCGGTAAACGCTTTTATCGAACTCATTTCACCCATATGCGCGAGTGCGAACGCGGTTATTTGGGAGGTAGTGCAAGGCGTGTCGCGCCGCCAAGGGTGGTCCCCTTGGCAAGCGGCGCAACGCAGCAATACGTCCAAATAGCCCGTTCCCTTCGGGTTCTTACCAAAAACGGCGCTGGCCGCGTTGTGCTCCTTGCGCATAGGCCACTATGCGACGCGTCGCACGCCTTGCCAGCACCGCTTTTGGTAAGAACGCATCTCACGCATATGGGTGAAATGAGTTCTAAGTCTCTCTTCCCTCTCAAGGAAGTACCCATGGTCCCGCGAGCCCCAAGCTCGGCGGGATTTTTTTCGTCTGTAGCAAAGCATAGCGCTAAAGCATGACTGTTGTTTAAATCGGCTATTTTTTCCGATGTCATGATAAAGAAGCTAATTTCGTGCAAAATACAGCAAGGTAATCGTTTTACACATCATCTATCTGGTCTGCTTCAGTTCCGATAGTGCAGTGATGTTGATACTTAATTACGGAGTCAAGCAACTTGGGCCGTCTGATCAAAAACAACTATTCCAATATCGCTTTGTTGAAGGATTTGATGACAACGCCGCCGATGACGGCCAAGCAGCATGCCGACATCATGCGCAAGCGCATAGAACACCGCAGGATGCTGGAAGAGGCGAAAGAATTGAAGACCGCCAGCGACGACTTGTTTGAACAGCTGTAAATAAAAAAGCGCGGAATTCCGCGCTTTTGTTTTATGCAGACCCGTCAGCTACAGAGTCTTGCGCATTACGCATGGTTCCATGCGTAATGCATTCTTCTTACTTGGCCGATGGGAAGAAAACCTGTTCACCGTCAACCTTGAAAGCAGCGATTTTCTTTTGGCCTTCAGGTGAGGTCAGGTAATCGATGAACTGCTTCGCACCCTTGTAGTTAATGTCTTTGTACTTGGCCGGATTAACTGCGATCACGCCGTACGGATTAAACATCTTCTTGTCACCCTGCACGACGATCGCCAGGCCGGTCTTGGCCTTGTACGCGCCGTAGGTAGCACGATCCGACAAGGTGTAGGCTTGCAGCTCGCCAGCCATCGTCAGTACTTCACCCATACCGAGGCCAGCGGAAACATAAGCGCTGCCCTCCGGTTTGACGCCGATCTCTTTCCAGTACGCTTTTTCCATTACGTCGGTACCGGAATTGTCACCGCGTGAAATGAATTTGGCTTTGCTGTCGACGATCTTCTTCATCGATGCCAATACATCCTTGCTGCCTTTGATGCCGGCCGGATCGCTGACAGGGCCGACGATGATGAAGTCGTTGTACATGACGTCACGGCGATCAACGCCGTGGCCTTCTGCAACGAATTTATCTTCCGCGGAACGTGCATGTACCAGCGTCACATCGACGTCGCCGTTCTTGGCCAGTTCCAGTGCCTTCCCGGTGCCAACCGAGATCACATGCACCTTGGAATTGGTCTTGGCTTCAAACTCCGGCAACAGATAAGGCAGCAGGCCCGAATTATCGGTACTGGTGGTGGTCGAGAGTTTGATGATTTGTTGTGCGAAGCCGAATGGCGCGACGAATGCAGATGCCAGAACAACAGCGGCAAAACGCAATAGTGGGCGACGTGACATGGTTTCTCCTGTAGGTGTTATAAATGAAAATGGCTGCGAGCCCAAAGGGTAGCGCAGCCATGGTAATCGTATTGGGCTGTCAGGACAACCCGATAGGAATCAGTTCAGCATTTTGTGGGTACGTACTGCATCCAGTACGATAGGCTTCAAGCCTTCACCATTGTGTTGGTCTACATGTTCCATCAATGCGCGACGCATACGTGGATCCCACGACCGTTTCAGATGGCCGGCGATTTCTTCCAGGGACTTGTTACGGTCTCTCATGGTTTCAAAAAAGTCGCCGATCTGGTTCGCCATCTTGATGAGATTATCTAATGTGCTACCGCTCATTCTGCTCTTCCTTAATTTAATTTATTTCGACTCGCGTATCAGGCGATGTGCTTGCGCATAAACGACGTGGCTCTGGTCACGCACAAAACCAATCAATGTGACATTGGTTTCTTCGGCCAGCTGTATGGCCAGGCTGGTTGGTGCTGAAATCGCCGCCAGGAATCCGATACCCATAGTGGCTGATTTTTGTACCATTTCATAACTGGCACGACTGGTAATCAAGGCTGCACCTTGCGTGAAATCACGCTTGTCGTCAGCCATCGCACCTATCAGCTTATCCAGTGCATTGTGGCGACCCACATCTTCGCGCACCAGGTCAACCGAACCATCCAGATTCAACCATGCCGCAGCATGGGTGGCACCGGTATGCTTTTGCAGCCGTTGTTGTGACTTCATCGCTTTCATGCCGGCATAAATCTGCCGGGCCGAAAACATTGCATGTCCAACCGTAGCCTGCGGATGGCGAATTGCCTGTTCCAGTGTTTCTGCGCCGCACAAACCACAACCGGTACGTCCGGTCATATTGCGACGTTTGTCTTTCAGTGTGACAAAGCGTTCCGTCGCGATACGCATTTGTACCTGTATGCCTTCGCAACCAGGTACAACTTCGCAATCGTATAGTTCGGACTTGTCTTTCAGTATGCCTTCACTCAGCGAAAAGCCGAGTGCAAAATCTTCCAGGTCGTATGGCGAAGCAAGCATGACGGCATGCGAAATCCCGTTGTATTCCAACGCGATTGGCACTTCTTCTGCGACGTCATCTTCGCAGATGGTGTGCCGGTCCGCATCCCATTTTTCTACCGGGACGCGAACCAGTGCCGTACGTTCGTCGTCAGTGCTTGCATTCATCACACAGACCTTTAAGGTTTAGTCAGCTTACTTCGATGTGGACAACTCCGAGCCACGTGGAATCATCTTCTCAGCGGCAAAACTTTCTTGCTCGCGGTTGAAGCGATTATACGAGCGTTGCCATTCCGAAGGTTGGGCCACCGGCATTACTTGCACCGCGGTAACTTTGTACTCTGGGCAGTTGGTCGCCCAGTCGGACGAGTTGGTCGTAATCACGTTAGCGCCCGATTCCGGGAAGTGGAACGTGGTGTAGACGACGCCAGGCTGGATACGCTCGGTGATGTCTGCACGCAATACCGTTTGACCGGCACGCGATTCGATACCAACCCAATCGTCCTGCTTGATGCCGCGTTCTTCCGCATCGTGTGGATGGACTTCCAGGCGATCTTCGCTGTGCCACATATTGTTGAAGGTACGACGGGTTTGTGCACCAACGTTGTACTGCGACAAAATACGACCGGTGGTCAGGATCAATGGGAATTTCTTATTGACCTTCTCGCCAGCACCGAAGTACTTGGTATTGATGAAGCGACCTTTACCGCGCACGAATTCTTCGGTGTGCATGGTTGGGGTACCTTCTGGCGCTTCCGCGTTGCAAGGCCACTGGATGCTGCCGCCCAATTCGTCGATACGCTTGAAGCTGACGCCGGTGAAGGTCGGGGTCAGGGCAGCGATCTCATCCATGATTTCACGTGGATGTTTGTAGTTCATTGGATAACCGAGTGCGTTCGACAGCATTTGGGTGACTTCCCAGTCGCCGTAGCCCGATTTCGGTGGCATCACTTTGCGTACGCGCGAGATGCGACGTTCTGCATTGGTGAAGGTACCGTCTTTTTCCAGGAAGGACGAACCTGGCAGGAAGACGTGCGCGTATTTTGCTGTTTCGTTCAGGAAGATATCCTGAACGATGATGCATTCCATGGCTTCCAGAGCAGCGGTAACGTGCTGAGTATTCGGATCGGACTGAACAATGTCTTCACCTTCGCAGTACAGACCCATGAAGGTGCCGTCCATCGCTGCATCGAACATATTAGGAATACGCAGGCCTGGTTCGGATTCCAGTGTGCAACCCCATACTGCTTCGAATTCAGCACGTGCGACCGAGTCAGAAACGTGACGATAGCCTGGCAGTTCGTGCGGGAAAGAACCCATATCGCAAGAACCTTGCACGTTGTTTTGACCGCGCAATGGGTTCACGCCGACGCCGTCACGACCGATATTGCCGGTTGCCATCGCCAGGTTGGCGATACCGATAACAGTGGTCGAACCTTGTGCGTGCTCGGTAACGCCGAGACCGTAATAGATCGCTGCATTGCCGCCGGTAGCGAACAAACGTGCTGCGCCACGGATGTCAGCAGCCGGTACACCGGATACTTCTTCCATTGCTTCTGGTGAGTTTTCCGGCAACGAAACGAATTCTGCCCATTCTTCGAACGAGTCAACTTCGCAGCGTGCTGCGATGAAGTCAGGTTTGTGCAGGTTTTCGGTGATGATGACGTGCGCCAGCGCGTTGACGATAGCAACGTTGCTGCCTGGTTTCAGTTTCAGGTGGTAGTCAGCCTGGATGTGTGGCGACTTAACCATTTCAGTGGTACGTGGATCGACAACGATCAGCTTCGCGCCCTGACGGATGCGGCGTTTCATTTGCGATGCAAATACCGGATGGCCGGATGCAGGGTTCGCACCGATGATCAGGATGACGTCAGACTTCATCACCGATTCAAAGGTTTGCGTACCAGCGGATTCCCCCATCGTTACTTTCAAGCCGTAACCGGTAGGCGAGTGGCAAACGCGGGCGCAGGTATCAACGTTGTTGTTACCGAATGCAGCACGAACCAGCTTCTGGACCAGGTAGCCTTCTTCGTTGGTGCAACGCGAAGAAACCAGGCCGCCGATCGAATCCTTGCCGTATTTAGCCTGGATGCGTTTCAGTTCGGAAGCAGCGTAGTTGATCGCTTCGTCCCACGATACTTCTTTCCATGGGTCGGTGATTTTGCTGCGGATCATCGGTTTCAACATGCGGTCTTTATGCGTTGCATAGCCCCATGCGAAGCGGCCTTTGACGCAAGCGTGACCCTGGTTGGCCTGACCGTTCGGGTTAGGTACCATGCGAACAACTTCATTACCTTTCATCTCGGCCTTGAACGAGCAACCAACGCCGCAGTATGCGCAGGTGGTTACTTTGCTGTGTTCTGCCTGGCCCATCATGATGACGGTTTTTTCGGTCAGCGTTGCAGTTGGGCATGCGTCTACGCAAGCGCCGCAGGATACGCATTCCGAATCGATGAAGTCTTCTTTTTGACCAGCCGAAACGCGCGAGGTGAAGCCGCGGCCGTCGATGGTCAGAGCGAATGTACCCTGGGTTTCTTCGCAAGCGCGGACGCAGCGGTTACACACGATACATTTCGATGCATCGTAGGTGAAGTAAGGATTGGATTCGTCTTTTTCCAGTTTCAGATGGTTGCTGCCATCGTAGCCGTAACGTACGTCGCGCAGGCCGACTACACCAGCCATGTCTTGCAGTTCGCAGTTGCCGTTGGTCGGGCAGGTCAGGCAGTCCAGCGGGTGATCCGAGATGTACAGTTCCATCACGCCACGGCGGATGTCTGCCAGCTTGGGAGTTTGTGTTTTGACTTTCATGCCGGCTTCGGCAGGAGTCGTACACGATGCCGGGTAGCCGCGACGGCCTTCGATTTCGACCAGGCACAGACGGCAGGAACCGAAAGATTCCAGGCTGTCGGTGGCACACAGCTTAGGTACGTTGATGCCGTACTCAGCTGCTGCACGCATGACGGAAGTGCCTTGCGGCACGGTGATGGCAACGCCATCGATTTCCAGGGAGATCATGACTTCGGACGTGCTTTTTTTCGTGCCGTAGTCGATACCGTTAAGTTGATTCATTTTTCGCTCCAGTTTCTAAGCTTAGGCTGCTGATTTAAGCTGCGTTTGCCAATGTTTTTTGATCGCCGAAATCTTCTGGGAAATGGTTCAGGGCAGACAACACCGGGAATGGTGTCATGTTGCCCATCGCGCACAGCGATCCCGTTACCATCACATCGCACAAATCACGCAGCAGGTGGATTTGCTGTGGCCGATTCTGGTTAGCGATGATTTTGTCCATAACTTCTACACCACGTGTCGAACCAATCCGGCACGGGGTGCACTTGCCGCACGATTCTTCTGCACAGAAGTGCATAGCGTAACGTGCTTGTTTGGCCATATCGACGGTATCGTCGAAGGCGACCAAGCCACCATGGCCTACGGTAGAGGCAACAGCAGCGAATGCTTCATAGTCAAACGGTGTATCGAACAGCGACTCAGGCATGTAGGCACCGAGCGGGCCGCCCACCTGTACTGCACGGATAGGACGACCGGATTCAGAACCGCCGCCAAAGTCGTACAGCAATTCGCGCAGGGTCACGCCGAACGCTTTTTCTACCAGGCCGCCGTATTTCAGGTTGCCGGCCAGTTGCATAGGCAAGGTACCGCGCGAGCGACCCATACCGTAGTTTTTGTAGAATTCTGCGCCGCGTGACATGATCAGTGGTACAGCCGACAGCGAAATGACGTTATTAATAACGGTAGGCTGGCCGAACAGGCCTTGCAGCGCCGGCAGTGGTGGTTTGGCGCGAACCATACCGCGTTTGCCTTCGATACTTTCCAGCATCGCGGTTTCTTCGCCGCAGACGTAAGCACCAGCAGCTTTACGTACTTGCAGGTTGAATGTGCGACCGGAGCCGAGGATGTTTTCACCGAGGTAGCCAGCTTTGTTGGCAGCGACGATGGCTTCGTTCAGATTGGCGATCGAATGCGGGTATTCGGAGCGCACATAGATATAGCCTTCGGTTGCTTTCACGGCCAGACCAGCGATGGTCATACCTTCGATCAGCATGAATGGATCATCTTCCATCACCATACGATCGGAGAAAGTACCGGAGTCGCCTTCATCGGCATTACAGGCGATGTACTTTTGCGGGGCTTCTGCGCCGAGTACGGTTTTCCATTTGATGCCGGTAGGGAAAGCTGCGCCGCCGCGACCACGCAGGCCGGAATCGGTCACTTGCTGCACGATCGCAGCAGGTTCCATCGCAATCGCATTTTTCAGGCCGACATAGCCTTCATGTGCCAGGTAGTCGTCCAGCGAAACCGGATCGGTCACGCCTACACGTACGAATTGCAGGCGTTCCTGTTTCTTCAGGTAAGGAATTTCTTCGGTCAGGCCGAGTGCTTTCGGATGGCTGCCACCAGTGGTGAAGCCGGCGTCGAACAGGCCCGCCACTTCGTGCTCTTCGATCGGGCCGAAAGCGATACGGCCGGCATCGGTTGCAACTTCAACCAGTGGCTCGAGCCAGAACATGCCGCGTGAACCGTTACGCACCAGCTTGATATCGATACCGCGAGCTTTGGCTTCACGGGCGATCGCTGCCGCGGTTTCATTGGCGCCGAGCGCCAGGGCGGTCGAGTCGCGTGGAACAAATATGGTTACGGTCATTGCACACCTCGCTTGGCCTGGATCAGGCTATTGAATTTTTCCTTGGAGACGCGGGCATACAGATCGTCATCGATCTGGATTGCCGGGCCGCTCGCGCATTGGCCGAGGCAGTACACGGTTTGCAAGGTAAATTTGTTATCGTCAGTGGTGCCGTGGAAATCACAGCCCAGTAATTCTTTCGCATGGTCAGCCAGCGCCTCGCAACCGCGTGCCTGGCAAGCTTCGGCGCGGCAGATTTGCACGACGTGTTCGCCGACCGGGTGTTGACGGAAGAAGTGGTAGTAGGTGATCACGCCATGCACTTCCGCGCGCGAAATGTTCAAACCTTCAGCGATCGCAGGAACGATGCTAGGCGGGATGTAACCGACTACGCCCTGGATGTCGTGTAGGATAGGCAAAAGCGCGCCAGGTGTAGCTTTGCGCTGTGCAATAATGGCCTCGACCGCGGCCAAATCGAATGGGGTTTGGGTGTTCACTTAGAGTCTCCTGCTAGCGACACCGATGGCAATACCGCATGCCGCGAGGTCGTGAAATCGAACGAAACCATACTGCTTCCTTGTTAAAAATTATCTTGTATATATGCTTTTAATAGCATATAGTTTGCGGGCGCACCTTTGCAACATGTGAAAGGTAGCACTCGTAAACAGTCGCTTCAATAGGCTATCTTTTGCATAACCTGAAAAGAGGCGTAAACGCTACATAGGCGGTATGACGTATGTTTAAAGTTGTCATTAATCCCCACTGGGAAATTACCCACACCAACGACGCGCCGCTGGATACTGCGGTTTTGCTCAATCTCTTGATGTCGATCCAGAAAACCGGATCTATCTCGAAGGCTGCGCGCCTGGTCGACTTGTCATATCGCTATTCATGGGGCCTGTTGCGCGAGGCGGAAAAGCTTTTCGGTACGGCTTTGTTAAATACCGATCGTGGTCGCGGGACAACATTGACGCCCTTGGCGGAAAAGCTGATCTGGGCTGATCGCCGGATTCGTGCGCGCCTGTCCCCCACCCTGGAAAGCCTGGCTTCCGAGCTGGAAAGCGAAATCGGCAAGACCATCGTCGGTAAAACCAAGCCGATCCGGCTCGATGCCAGCCATGGTTTTGCGGTCGATGCCTTGTTACATCAATTGACCGAAGCGAACTTGCCGGTCGATTTGCGTTATCGCAACAGCACCGATGCTGTTGCCGCTTTGTCACGTAATGAATGTGACCTGGCCGGTTTCCACGTTCCGCTCGGTGAATTCGAGAAAAAGGCGGTGGAGCGCTACACACAATGGCTCAACCCACGCGAACATTGCCTGATCCATCTTGCGGTACGTACCCAGGGTATGTTTGTGGCACCCGGCAATCCGAAAGGCATACAAACCCTGCAAGACCTGACACGGCCCGGCGTACGCTTCGTCAATCGCCAAATCGGTTCAGGTACGCGGATGTTGCTGGAACTGATGCTGGCCGGCGCGAATATCTCGCCCTTCGATATTGAAGGCTACCAAAGTAATGAATTTACCCATTCGGCGGTTGCTGCTTATATAGCAAGCGGAATGGCGGATGTCGGGGTCGGCGTGCAAACAGCCGCACATCGCTTTAGCCTGGATTTCATACCCTTGATACGGGAGCGCTACTTCCTCGCCCTGCCGCTGTCCATCATGGATGACCCGCTGATCCAGCTGGTCATAGACGTGGTGCAATCGGGCTACTTCCGTAAAGTGATTAATGGACTTGCCGGTTACGACTCAGGCGACACCGGCAAGATCCTGTTGCTGTCGGAAGCTTTCGGACATACGAAAGTCCCGGCCAGCTGAACATTGCTATTTAAGAATAGCGATACCCTTGATCTGCGCAAACACCTGGCTGCCGGGTGCCAGGCGCATTGCTTCGCATGATTTGCGGGTAATGCGCGCCAGCAGGCGGGTACCATTTGCATCCAGCCCTATCATCACTTGTCCCGGTGCATCGTCAGAAAGCTCGGTCACGGTCGCGGCAACAATATTCAAAATACTGCTATCGCGCTGAGGTGTCAGGCTGAGGCTGACGTCACGTGCCTGTATCCGTATGCGTAGTTGCTGGCCGATGGTGGCTGCCTGCTGTGGCAATAACAATTGGCCACCAGAGAACTCGGTTGAGGTCAGGTGGAATGCGGCATCGTGTGTTGCCACCGTCGCGACCACCAATGCGCTGGCCGTATCGCCATGCGCAAAGTTGAGATCCAGGCGTGTCATCAAATCGCTGGTGGCGCCGTGTGCAATGACTTTGCCGCTTTCCAGCAAGACCAGGTGATCGGCCAGGCGCGCCACTTCGTCAGACGAGTGGCTGACATAAATCACCGGAATATCCAGCTCATCATGCAGCCTTTCCAGGTAAGGCATGATCTCTTCCTTGCGCTTGCTGTCGAGCGCGGCCAGCGGCTCATCCATTAACAGGATGCGCGGACTGGTTGCCAGGGCACGCGCAATGGCCACGCGCTGGCGTTCGCCGCCGGACAATTTATCCGGATTGCGTTGTAGCAGGTGGCCGATATCCAGCAAGGCTACCGCATGCTCTAGCGATACCTGGTGCGTGCTGGCAGGAACCCGACGCCTGCCGTATTCCAGGTTACGCTGGACGCTCAGGTGCTGGAACAGGCTGGCTTCCTGGAATACATAGCCGAGCGGGCGTTTGTAAGTCGGCAGGAAGATATCGCGTTCATCGTCCTGCCACACTTCACCATTGACTTCCAGATAGGAGCCGGCAAAGCGCTCCAGGCCGGTCATCGCCCGCAGGCAGGTCGTTTTGCCGGAGCCGGACGGACCGAACAAAGCGGTCACGCCACGGCCGGGCAAGCTCAGGTCGACATCAAGTTTGAACGCACTGTAATTGATATTGAAACGTGCACGGATATCGCTCATTTGCGCCGCCCGGTCGGATTCAATGTGTACAGTATGATCAGCACCAGCATCGAGAACACCAACATACCGGCTGCGAGCCAATGTGCCTGTGCATACTCAAGTGCTTCAACGTGGTCGTAAATTTGTACAGAAATCATGCGTGTCTGATTCGGGATATTGCCGCCTATCATGAGCACCACACCGAACTCACCTACCGTGTGCGCAAAGCCCATCACGATAGCGGTCAGGTAACCGGGTTTAGCCAATGGCAGGGTGACACTGAAAAAAGTATCGAGTGGCGACGCGCGCAAGGTGGCGGCCACTTCGAGCGGGCGATCACCCATAGCCTCAAAAGCGTTCTGGATAGGTTGTACAACGAAGGGCATCGAGTAAAAAACCGAACCGACAACCAGACCGGTAAAACTGAATGGCAAGGTGCCGAAGCCCATAGCCTGAGTCAGTTGTCCGATGGGGCCGTTGGGGCCCAGCGTCACCAGCAGGTAAAAGCCGATGACGGTAGGCGGCAGCACGATAGGCAGCGCAACAATCGCGCCTATCGGGCCTTTCAACCAGGAACGTGTGCGCGCCAGCCACCACGCCAGGGGCGTGCCAATCAAGAGCAGAATGATTGTGGTGAGGCTGGCGAGCTTGAGGGTCAGGACAATCGCACCGATATTAGGATCGGTGAACAATTGATACCTCTCTTACAGATCGTAACCGTAGCTACGGATGATTGCTTTAACTGGCTCTGTTTTCAGGTAGTTGACGAATTCAGCAGCAGCTTTATTGTCTTTACCTTTGTTCAGGATGACAGCGTCCTGGCGAATCGGATTGTGCAGGTTGGCAGGAACGATCCAGGCCGAACCGCTTTTGATTTTGCCGCCTTCAAATACCTGGGACAGAGCGACGAAGCCGAGTTCGGCATTGCCGGTGGAGATGAAGGTGAAGGTTTGGCCGATGCTTTCGCCTTGGACAAATTTCGCTTGCAGGCTGTCATACACGCCCAGTTTCTTCATCGCTTCTTCTGCAGCCAGACCGTAAGGAGCCAGCTTCGGAGTTGCCAGGGCGATATGGGCAAAGTTGCCTTTTTTCAGTACTTCACCTTTGGCATCAACGAAGTCTGGCTTGGCTGACCACAGCACCAGTTTGCCGGTTGCGTAAGTGAAACGCGAACCAGGCACGATGCCGTTTTCTTTTTCCAGCTTGATTGGTGTTTCATCATCAGCCGCGAGGAACACATCGTATGGCGCACCATTGGTGATCTGCGCGTAGAACTTGCCGGTAGCACCGAACGAAGGCGTCACTTTGTGGCCGGTTGCTTTTTCAAAATCAGCCGCGATGACTTTCATCGGTGCGGTGAAGTTGGCGGCAACAGCTACTTGCACTTCTTCTGCCGAAACAGAAGCGGAGATACCGAGGGCGAGGAGACCGGACAGGAGTGAGTACGAGAGTTTTTTCATGGTGATGAGTAAAACGAGTTAAAAAACCTTTTAGGCGGGTACCGCCAGAATGATGTGCGACGCCTTAATCAATGCGGTGGCTTGCACACCCTCTTTCAAACCGAGTACTTTCACGCTTTCATTGGTAATGATCGAAGCGACGGTTTTGCCACCCGGCAGCTCGATCACAACCTCTGCATTCACTGCACCTTCCTGGCAACGGACGACGGTGCCGGTCAGGGAATTGCGTGCACTGGTTCTAAAATTTGTTTCTACTGTCAGGATGATCCATTGCGCCTTAACCAGCGCATAGGCTTCAGAGCCGACTTCCAGCGCCAAATGATCGGCGCTGTCGTTAGTGATAATGGCGGCAAGTTTTGCACCGTTGCCAATATCGAGTGTTACTTCCGCGTTGACCGCGCCTTTTTTGACGGCGGTAACGGTACCTAGGAATTGATTACGTGCACTGGTTTGCATATCGAATCTCCGGCTCATTGTGTAGTACTGGTCAAAGTCATCCATAGTGCGGCCTATAGTTGCCGGCACTGCGGCCCATTCCTGCTCCAATCGGCGGTAGGTTGCAACGACCCGTCGGCCATATTCGGTCAGACAGGTGCCACCACCGGTACTGCCGCCCGGCTGGCGTATCACCAGCGGTTCGTGCGACAGGTTGTTCACCGATTCTACAGCTTGCCAGGCGGCTTTATAGCTCATTCCCATCGCAGTGGCGGCGGCGGAAATTGACCCGGAGGCGTCGATTCTTTCCAGTAATTCCAAATGATCCCAGCGCTTACCTCGCGGCTTGGACAAACCTTCCAGTTTAATAATGGATGAAGTTGTCTTGCTCATAACAGGCTATATCTTTAAAAAATGATGAAGGGCTGTTCAGCAAAAGTCGCTATAAAAGTTGGCATCAAAGTAGGTACAAAGATTGGTATCATACACGATATAACTTTTAACGACATAACGAGAACAGGGTGAAGTACTGCCATTCTATTTGTGTATCGTGAATTCCGGTCGCCTATTGCACATATTGGCAGCAGGGGCATTCGGGAAAATCGCGTTTTAGCGGATAAGATGAAACCAGCGTTGCCCTTTTTCCCCGCTGTCATTACTTCATGACATTACTTATGTCATCACTCACTACAGGCTATCCCGATGTTTGTACGTCAGCTTGATTATCTCGTCACCCTCGCCCGGGAAAAACACTTTGCCCGCGCTGCGGAAATTTGCTGTGTGTCACAACCGGCCCTGTCGGCGGCGGTAAGGAATCTGGAAACCGAGCTGGGGATTGCCATCGTGCAGCGCGGCCAGCGTTTCCAGGGGTTCACGCCGGAAGGTGAGCGCATCCTGGATTGGGCGCGCCAGACCCTGGCAGCACTGGAAGGTCTGAAGCAGGAAGCGTCGATGTCACGCATCAAGCTGACCGGTACCCTGCGGCTCGGCGCAATTCCGACCACCATGCCGATCGTATCGCTGCTGACCGGACAGTGTCGTGCGCAACACGCGGACCTGCGGCAACTGGTGTTGTCACTGAGCACGGAGGAAATCATGCGCCGGCTCGATGACTTTGAGCTGGATGTCGGCCTGACTTATCTGGAAGATCAGCGCCTGAATGGTTTCCATGTACAACCTTTATATCGCGAACGTTATATGTTGCTGGCGCGTGAAGGCACCATGCTGGATGGCAAGGCGGAAATCAGCTGGGAAGAAGCGGCCGAGTTTCCGCTGTGCCTGCTGACATCACATATGCAGAACCGTCGTATCGTTGATGCCGCCTTCCGCCGTGCCGAGGTGCATCCGAATGTGGTGGTCGAAACCGATTCCGTATTCGCGTTATATTCACACGTGCGACACGCGAACCTATTCAGCGTGGTGCCGCATAGTTTGCTGTGCCTGTTTGAATTGCGTGATGAAATGGTCGCGATTCCGATCGTGCCCGAGTTAAGCCGTTCGATAGGATTAATCTCACTTGATCATGATCCGTGTTCGCCTATCGTCGTGGCGGCACGCAATATTGCCGAGAAGATCAATCTGCAGGCCCAATTCGATGCATACATAAGTGGCGGCTATCAGCCCATCACATCAAACGATTAGACCGCAAAAAACTTACTCCCTAAGATGACTGCGCTGGACATACATCTTGATGTCCGCTTGCAGAAGAAAAAGAGAATTCAGCTACCGCCAGCAATTTTCGATTCGGTGTAGCCAGCAATTTTATGCAACCAATCTTATGGAGAAGTAACATGGCAAAAGTATTATGTGTTTTGTACGATGATCCAGTCAACGGTTACCCGAAGACTTATGCGCGTGACGACGTAGCGCAACCATCGATCTATCCTGACGGCCAAACTCTGCCGACACCAAAAGGTATCGACTTCAAACCAGGCACCTTGCTGGGTAGCGTATCGGGCGAACTCGGCCTGCGTAAATACCTGGAATCGAATGGCCATACCCTGGTTGTTACATCCAGCAAAGACGGCGCAGACAGCGTCCTCGACAAAGAACTGCACGATGCAGAGATCATCATCTCGCAACCATTCTGGCCTGCATACATGACAGCAGAACGCATCGCCAAAGCTAAAAAACTGAAGATGATCGTGACAGCCGGTATCGGTTCCGATCACACCGATCTGGAAGCAGCAAACAAGCACAACATCACCGTCGCCGAAGTGACATATTGCAACAGCCACAGCGTTGCAGAACACGTCGTCATGATGATCCTGTCGCAAGTGCGTAACTACATCCCTTCGTACAAACAAGTAATCGACGGTGGCTGGAACATCGCTGACTGCGTAGAACGTTCCTACGATCTGGAAGCAATGAGCGTGGGTACTGTCGCTGCCGGCCGTATCGGTCTGCGCGTACTGCGTCTGTTGAAACCATTTGACGTCAAGCTGCACTACATGGATCGTCACCGTCTGCCGGAAGCAGTTGAAAAAGAACTGAACCTGACTTACCACAGCACGCTCGACAGCCTGACCAAAGTGTGTGACGTAGTGACCTTGAACTGCCCGCTGCATCCAGAAACAGAGCACATGATCAACGAAAAAACCTTGAAAAACTTCAAGCGTGGTTCGTACATCATCAACACGGCACGCGGCAAACTGTGCGATCGCGACGCAATCGTCGATGCACTGAAGAGCGGTCAACTGGCAGGTTACGCCGGCGACGTCTGGTTCCCACAACCAGCGCCAAAAGACCATCCATGGCGCACCATGCCGCACCACGGCATGACACCACACATTTCCGGCACCAGCCTGACAGCGCAAACACGCTACGCAGCAGGTACCCGCGAAATCCTGGAATGCTACTTTGAAGGTCGTCCTATCCGTGATGAATACCTGATCGTTCAAGGCGGCAAACTGGCAGGCGTCGGCGCTCACTCCTACAGTGACGGTAACGCAACCAAAGGTTCGGAAGAAGCTGCGAAATTCAAAGTAGCGTAATTCTGAATCGGCAAGCCAGCAGATGACCGGATCTGCTGACTGCCAAAAATTACTAGTGCCGACGTGCAGTGCTGACGTCGGCATTTTTTTCATTAGAGATGCCTTTGCCCGTGCCACTGTGCCTACAGGCATCTATTAGCCAAGGTCCCGCATGTCCAATCCTATCAAGAAGTTCTTTACCAGCAGCATGGCGCTGCCACCCCAACCTACATTCACCAACGTTATGCTGTCCGGCCTCGGTGGTTTCATTGCGATCAGTGTCATCGCACTGGCAGCGGACTACACGCAGGCGATCCTGATCCTCGGATCATTCGGTGCGTCGTGCGTGATTGTTTTTGCATTGCCCGATACGCCGTTGGCGCAACCGCGCAATGTCATCGCCGGCCATTTCCTGAGCAGTTTGTCAGGTTTGTTTTATCTGTATGTATTTGGTCAACACTGGTGGGCTCTGGCGCTGGCCGTCGCGACCGCCATTATCGTGATGATGGCTTTTCGTGTCGTACATCCACCTGCCGGTTCAAATCCGGTGATTGTATTTCTCGGGATGCCAGGCTGGAATTTTTTGATCTTCCCGACACTTATAGGTGCTTGCATACTGGTGCTGGTTGCGATGTTCTACAACAATATCGTACGCAAGAATAAGTATCCGAAGTATTGGTAAGCAGTAGTGAGTGGCTGATCTGATGTCGTATGTAATGGCATCAGATCAGATGAAAGAATAGATGCAATGCGGGGTTTGCTTACATCGCAAAACGCTCGCCCAACTGGCTGAGCGATTGCATCAGTTGTTCACTGGTTTTGGATGTCGCTTCATCAATCGCGACCTTGACGATGCGCAAGGTACGTTGTTCCGCTTCGAACGCAGAAGTCTCGCATCCTTCAATGACGCCTTCTATCGGTTGCAGGTTTTCTTTATGCCAGACGCGATAGGTACCGCCCCATTCTCCAAATGAGAAGCCCCATGTCTGTTCGGTTGCCGTTACCGAGATAACGTACCCTTTGTATTCAAGCAAAGCCACGATATTTGTCCTGTTAAAGATACAACTGGATATGCCAGGGTGCCGACTCATTCATTGCATTTTCAGATGCAATGGTCGAAAACCCAAGGCAATAACGGGGTCGGTAATTTGCGTGGAAAATTGTGCCGGAAGGGTATGTATTTTGCAGAGCGAGCAAAACCGATTTCGTTATGCTCACAAGGATATAGCGTTAACATACATAACGCAAGTATTTACAGGCCTTTCCTTGTGATGCATCAAGGAAGATTAGCCGAAATGTCGCATGGTTGCAGCAGCATTATTGCTAAGCAAAACGAGCAAGTAGATAGCAAGACGCTATGAGCTGGCAATTTGCTGCAGAGCCCCTTATTTCGGTGGGGTCTTTGCAGCCTTGCCCTTGGCGGCCGGAGGCGGTGTGGTGGACAGCAATTTGCTGAAGACGGCAAAGTCGCTGCTGATGGCTTTGGATGCCTTGCGCTCCATCGCGCGATAGCGTTCGACGACACCGCGCCCGAAGTCGGTAACCTGGGCACCACCACCACCGCTACCGCCGGTGCTGGTTACTACCAATGGTTCGATGAAGGATGCATTGGTGGTTTCCACCAAAGTCCATGCGCGGCGGTAAGACATATTCATTTCCCTGCCGGCGGCAGAGATCGAGCCGGTGCGTTCGATTGCATCGATCAGGTCGGCGCGCCCCGGCCCCATGGCGGTCAATTCGCCCATCAATACGCGTACACGTGGTTGGGGGGCATTGGATTTTTTAGTCTGGCTTTTCGGCATGGCTTGGACTCTTTAATGGATGGCGTATTTTCGCCCAGATTTGATCTGAATATACAGGCTATGTGGATAGATTTTCTTGGTTTCTTAACAATCATGCGGGCCGTAATATCATCATAAATACAACGCTTGGCACGATTGCATTATGTAGTTAATAGTTATATCGATTAGAATCTGGCGCCGGATGCAGGACGACCTTGCATCGCGGAGAACCAGATTTCCTCGTGCGGCACGCCCACGCGTACATTGCCGCCTTCCTTTGATTAGCCATGAAAATCCAAACAAATACACCATATATCGCCCGTCGCGCTACGGGCATGACGGTGCTGGCGCTTGCTGTTGCCAGCGTCTTTTTACCTGCCCATGCTGAAGACAAGGCCGCCGTACTCGAGGCAGTTGATGTCGTCGCTACAGGCGCTCCAGCCTATAAAACAGAAACGGCAAATATCGGGCCACTGGGTGAAAAGAGCGTCCTTGATACGCCTTACGCAATTAACGTCATTCCGGCCGAACTGCTGGAGAACCAGCAATTGAAAAGTGTGCGCGAAGCTTTCCGCTACATGCCTTCGGTGCAAGGTGAAAACATACGCCCGCAAACGCGTGGCTTGCAAGCAGGTGTGGTGCAAAACACCCGCATCGACGGCATGAACATCGCGGCTACGACCGATTACCCGATAGAGCAATTCGATCGCATCGAGGTTCTGAACGGCCTCGCCGGTGCTTTATACGGACCTGCCAGCCCGGCCGGTACCTTCAACTATGTATTGAAGCGCCCTACTGAAACCCCATTGCGTCGCTTCTCGGTCGGTTATGCCAGCCAGGGTTCAGGCTCGGTTACCGCCGATATCAGTGATCGCTTTGGCGAAGACAAGCGCTTCGGCTTCCGCGTCAATTTGCTGGATGAAGGCGGTGAAAGCTATGTCGATCGCAGCAAGCTGGATCGCAAGCTGGCGAGCCTGGCGTTTGATGTGCAACTGACGAGTGATACCAAGCTGGAAACCAATGTCAGCCGCTACCATTACACGAGCAAGGGTTTGCCGGGTACGTTTGAGCTGGGTACCGGTGTGGTGTATCCGACTGCGCCGGATCCAAAACGCGTAGGCTATGGCCAGCCATTTGCCGGCGATGACAATGTCACCGAAACTTACAGTGCACGCATCAAGCACAGGCTGAATCAAAACTGGAACCTGACGGCAGGCATACTGAAGCAAAGCAGCGATCGTGCTTCGACCGTACCGACCAATACTTTGACGAATAATGCTGGTGCTTACAGCGTAAAAGTGGCTACCACTACCTTTAGCCTGGATGAAATCCTCAGCTATACGCTTGCCTTGAACGGCCGTGTAAATGCCGCAGGCATGACACATGATGTGGTGGTATCGACGACGGGATTTGAATGGGACAGGTATACACCGTACACCACGGGTGCCATTACGTTGGGCACTTCCAATCTGAACAATCCGACGGTCTTCAATCAACCGGGTAACATTCCCAATTTCAAAAACCGGTACAAGGCACAAACCACGCGTCAACAAGCGATTACCGTAGGTGACACCATCGGTTTCAATGAACAATGGTCGGCCGGCCTGTTCCTGAGCCAGAGCTGGATAGATCAATACGGTAGCAATCCAAATGGTACCGTGGCACCTGCCAAGTCATACAACGATGGCGGTCTCAGCAGCAACGCGACTATTTCATATAAACCGCAAAAGAATATGACGGTCTATGCGTCGTATGCGGATAGCTTGCAGCAAGGCGATACCTCAGGCGCGATAACCCTGGCACCGTATCGCAGCAAGCAATGGGAACTGGGTTACAAGCTTGCCTATGAAAAGCTGAACTTCGGTGCCGCCTTATTCCAGATTGAACGTCCGTTTGCGTTTGCTCCTGCGGGTGGCGTATTTGCAGTACAGGGTGACCAACGTAACCGTGGGCTGGAGCTGACGGCGAACGGTGCCCTGACGCGTGACCTTACGTTGTACGCCGGCCTGACTTACCTGGATCCGCGTTTGTTGAATACCGCTAGTGCGACACCGACGAACAAGCAGATCATGGGCTTGCCGCGCATCGCCGGCAATATCCTGCTCGACTATCGCATCGCAGCAGTGCCGGGACTTGCAGTTAACCTGAATGTCAGCCACCTCGGCAGCCGCGAAGGCAACAGTGCCAATACATACAAGGTGGATGGTTATACCGTGGCCGACCTCGGTGCGCGTTACTCGACCTTGTTGATGGGACGTCCTACAACCTGGCGCATAGCTATTAATAACGTTACCGATGAACGCTACTGGGCCAACATCACACCTAGCGGCCAGAACGGATATACCGGCACTGGTGCCGGCACCGGAACACTGGGTGCGCCACGCACCATACGTGCCACCATGCAAATGGATTTCTAATTTACTGAAAGCGGAACATGAAGAAACAATTCAATTTTCCTGTCCTCGCGCTACCGCTGATTTTGCTTGGTACATGCGCCTGGGCAGATACGCCGGCACCTGCGCCTTCAGCGGCGCCAATCAAAGTGCTGGCAGCGGGCAGCCTGACCGGTGCGATGACGGCCCTTGCGCAACTCTATACGCAGCAGACCGGACAAAAGATAGATGCGCAATTCGGACCTGCGGGTTTGCTGCGTGAACGCATACAGAATGGCGAGCAGGCCGACATCTTCGCATCGGCCAATATGGAACACCCGCAGGCATTGGCGGACCAGGGCTGGGCTACCCAGCCGGTGGTGATGTTGCGCAATCGCCTGTGTGCAAAGGCTTTGCCGGAATACAAACTGACTACAAAGAACTTACTGGATCGCTTGCTTGATCCAAAAGTCGGCCTCGGTACTTCAACGCCTAAAGCAGATCCGGGCGGCGATTATGCATGGCAGATGTTTGCCAAGGCAGAGAAACTGCGTCCGGGTGCGCAAGCCATACTCGAAGCGAAAGCGCAACAATTGGTAGGCGGTAAAGATAATCCACCGGTGCCTGCCGGCGTGAATGCTATGGAATACGCTTTTGCACAAAAGAAGGTACAGATATCGCTAGGCTATTGCAGTTCGCGTTCGACCTCACCAGATCCGAAATTCAGTAGCGTGCCATTGCCGGCCGCCTTGGCCATTACGCCCAGCTATGGTTTATCGGTCATCACCCGTGAACAAAAGTCGCACGATGCAGCTTACCGCTTCGCACTTTTCCTGCTGAGTCCGCAGGCGCAAAAATTGATTGCGCAATATGGCTTTACGCCAGTCACGGTGCCCGCCGATAATTGATTCCGCGGGAACACAATAAAAAAGCGCGCCCTGGGTAATCAGGCGCGCTTTTTATATGATGTTGCCGGAACTTCAGGCCAATGCTTCCTTGGCTGCTTCTTCCGGCGTCAAGCCATCATAAAACAGGTCGGTGAACCATTCGATCTGTTCTTCAATATGGTCTTGTGCTTCTGCGACGGTGGCACCGCCGGCCACCAGGAAGCCCTCGACTTCTATGCACCAGTTAATCAGTGCGAGTGTTTCCGGGTCCAGTTCTTCTTTCTTGGCCATGATCCTGTCTTCCATATATTCAGTGATGCTGACAGTGTCACATGACAGCGCAGATAGTGGAAGCAGGATTTTTCACGTTCAGGTGCTTACAGGGATTCCAGGAAGCGCAGCAAGGCGCTGCGATCTTCGGTCGACATTGCGCGCACGGCTTCTTTCGAGAAATTGCCTTCACCACCATGCCACATGATGGCTTCCAGCAAGGTGCGGGCACGACCATCATGCAGGTAACCGGCATCCGGATTGACCTTGTGCGTCAGGCCTATGCCCCATAGCGGCGGTGTGCGCCATTCCCTGCCGGTCGCCAGATAATCGCTGCGGCCATCGGCCAGGCCGGGACCCATATCGTGCAACAGCAAATCCGTATATGGCCGTATCAATTGATTGGACAGTGCCGGCAAAGCTGCATCAGGGCGGGTGCGGAGTGGTGAGGCATGGCAAGCGATGCAGCGCGCCTGGACGAACAAACGGCTGCCCTGGATGACTTGCTTGTCATTCACGTCGCGTCGTGCCGGTACCGCCAGCATGCGCTGGTAAAACACCGTTGCATATAGTTCGGCGCGTGTCAGCTCGGGTTCGCCACCGGATGGCGCACGCTGGCATGCAGTTTGTACCTTGGTGCAGTTTTCCTGCGGTAGCAGTGGGGAAGTAATACCAAGGTCACCGGAGAATGCGTTTGCAATTTGCTCGGTCAGCGTCGCGACATTCGCCTTCATGCCGAAGCGCCCTATCGCTTCTTTCTGCGCCATCGCATCCCAGACGATATTCACGCGCCCGGCGATGCCATCAGGCTTGGTTTGTTTTGCCAGCGCCAGTATGGTGTCGTCGCTCACTGCTTCCAGCAAACCGAGGCCGTAGATTACCGGGCCTACGCGTGGCGATACCATGACATCGGCACCGAGTGCACCGTAAGCCATTTCCTTGAAATGAATATTGGCTTTGCGCAGTGAGACCTTGCTGCCGTCCGCCAGTGTTTCGACGTGTTCGTCATAGATCAGGAAGCCGATGCCTTCACCGGGTACGCCAGGCACGCCCCGTTCGTTCAATTGATCGCCATACGCCGGATGCGGTTTCGGACCGCCATGCGGATTGCTGCCCGGTATGCTCAGGCGCAAGAGCATCGCTTGCATGCTGCCATCAGGGCCATCAGGTGCGCCGCCACGGCCATTCTTTGCGTGACAGGCAATGCAGGAAATACGGTTGTATAAGGGACCGAGTCCGGCCGCCCTGTCATTCGCCGGTGCGACTACCCAGGATTGGCGAAACAGGCCGCGGCCTTGTATGAATGCCGCCATATTGTCCGGATCCATCACCGGACTGGCTTGCGAGTATGCTTCACGGCTGTCGTCAAAGACGGTGCCGCTGCCGCCGCTCAGTGCTTTGGTATCTACGCTGGCGGCACCACTCAACAATAAGGCTAGCGGCAATATGCCGAGATAGCCGGCTACACGTCCGAATTTCACCGTGCGCTCGCCTGCTTGGCCGTTGCGTTCAGTACTTCCTGTGCGAGTTGCTCTGCACGTTCACGGTTTTGTCGGATGCGTGTAGTCCATTGCGCTGTGACTGCATCATTGCGGTGGACATCCGTCGTTTCATCGAAAGCGAAAACAAACTGTGGCGCGAGCGCAGTGGCTTCCGCTTCGCTTACGGGTATCGTATCGAGCAGGCTGCGTGCCTGTGCCGCCCTGGCCTTGAGTTCGGTATTGTTGGCAGCACGTTCTGCCTGTATGACTTTATCGTTGGCTTGACGCAGGCGTGCATGTTCATTGCTGATCAGTACATCGAACAAGGTATTGTTGAAGCCCTGGCGTGCCAATGCGCGTTCGGTATCAAATACAAAAGGCATCGCCTTGGCCGCTTCGAATGGATCGAAGTAGCCGGCTGGTTTGCCTGCATATACGGCCGGGCGAACCGGCAGTTTACGGATGTCGTGGTGGAACAGGATTTTTTGTCCTTCATCTGATAATACGAAGGTGGCAAAGGCACGCGCGGCAGCCGGATTTGGCGCGCCTTTCATGATGCCTACATGTGCCGGTGAATAGCCGGTAATGCCGGGATAGATAAACTGGAGCGGCGCGCCATTGGCAATCGCCGATTTGATGAAGAAGTCGATAGACACGCCGACACTGGCTTGGCCGTTACGGACGTCATCGGAAATATTTGCACCGCCTTGGCCCAATAAGCGCGCATTGCTGCCTATGGATTGCAGCAGGGCCCAACCTTTATCCCAGCCATATCCTTGCAGAATGATATCGATCAGTATCGGTGCAAAGCCGACTTTGCCGGGGACCGGGAACACAATCTCATCTTGCCATTCCGGGCCGGTCAGGTCGGTCCATTGTTTAGGTTGCGGTAATTTTTTGTCTTGCAGGCGCTGCGGATTGATCGCAAAGCCATAACCTGCAATTTCACTTGCGAGATAGAAGCCGGCAGGATCGGAGATCGGAAAGCCGCCGACTTTGGCAGGCAGGCCGGTCATATCCAGATCGGGACGGCGGAATGCACCCTCTTTGGCGAGGATTTGAAAATTGCGTTGTGCCGGTGTCCAGTAGACATCGACATCGCCTTGATTCGGTTTGCGCAAGTAAGACAACGCATCACCGGAACGACGCCAGAGTATTTCGACGCGGGTACCGGGATGCGCTTTTTCAAAAGCAGCTTCGAAACGCGCCACCACTTCTTCCGGATAGCTGGTCATGACCACGACCTTGCCAGCGGGTTTATCTGCTGCCAATGCCGGTACTGAAACCAGGACAGAGGCAAAGCTGAAGATCGCAGCAGCGAGCAGCTTACGGAGAGAAAGTGATGTGCGTAGCATAGTGAAACTCTTAGAAACGGTAGTTCATGTTAGCGAAGAAATTACGGCCTTCTTCATAATAGCCTTCGGAGTACGCATAGTTGCGATCCAGCAAGTTGTTGACGCCTGCTTCCAGCGTAACGTCTTTTTGCAGCGTGTAGCTGAGCTTGGCGTTGACCATGCTGAAGCCGTTCGCAATACGTGTGCCGGTGTCATTGCTGTAGCGTTTGGAATTGTATTCCGCACTACCGATCACATTCATACTAGGAGTTGCCGCCCATTTCGCATAGGTGAACAGTTTGTGTGCCGGTGCATCGGTCAGGAATTTCGAATCAGATTTGTTTTTCCGGTCGAGGTAGGTGTAATTGCCACCCAGTTCCAGCGTATTGGTAACTGCAGCGGTCAGGCCGAGTTCGATACCCTTGCTTGCAACCTTGCCGATGTTTTGCATTTGATTACAGGCTTTCCCTGCATTCTTGCTATCCGGACAGACTGTGCCGGCCACGATATTCGATTGCATCATGTCGGTGATATCGCTATAAAAAATGGCAGCATCGACCCGCACTTTCGAATTCAGTTTTTCCGAAATGCCCAACTGATAGTTGATCGCACGTTCTACGCTCAGATCCGGATTTGGAATGGCGGTGCCCAGGCCACCCGAGTAACGTTGCTTGATCGTCGGGAAGCGCGATTTGCGTGCGATGGTGAAGTAGGCATTGCCGGTTTCCGAGGTGTGATAAATCAAACCTGCCTGTGGATTGAAGGCGGACGAATCCTTGACCGGGAATTCATACAGGCCGCGTGTCTTGTCCCATTTTTGCGCGATCTCTTCCTTGCGCTTGTCGTAGCTGGCACCCACGATCAAATCCAGCTTGTTCGTGAGCTTATGCGTATCCTCGATACCAATCGAAGTGGTGCGGTCTTCCGAGCGTTGCTCAGGTTCGCCAAGGTTGTGTTCCTTGTGGAAGTCCTTCTTCACATGCAGCGAGACCTTCAGTGTATTCACATCGGATATTTTGGTGCCGAGTTCCACACTACCGCCATAGGTATGGTCGTCATAGAAGCTGCGGAATGCATAGCCCTTTGTGACGCTGGTGTAAGTTGCGTCGTCATATGAGGTCAGGCGATTCGTGAACTTGTCGTAGTAGAGACGGGTTTTGATGTATGAATTCTGGCCGATTGCCGTATTGGAAATGAAATACAGGCTTTCCTTATCCCATGCCGGCCATTGCCAGTATCGGGCGGTATCAACCTTGCCACTATAAGGTGGACTGCCTTTTTCACCTTTTTGGTTGATGTAATTCAGCGCGTATTCATCAGTTGCATTCGGCGTCAGGCCAACCTTGATGTTGAGCTTTTTATCGGTGCTGTAGGAATTGCGCCTTTCGCGGTCAGGTTGCTCGGTGACAGGACGGAAATCACGTGACAATGTGTAGGCATCCCGATCCAGATAGGACAAACCAAGTTGGGCGTACCACAAACCCTGATTGGTCCCGAGATTGACATTGGTGCTCTTGCCATTGCTATTGAATTTGTCGTTGCTGCGCACACCGACACCGATGTTGCCTTCGAATGCTTTTACCGGGCGACGTGTTACCAGGTTGATTGCACCTCCTATGGTATTGGAGCCATAGAGTACAGAGCTGAATCCTTTGGCAACTTCAATGGTGGATAAATCGTAAGTCGTGAAGCGCGACATATCGACGTTGCCGTCATAAGGAACATAGATAGGAATACCATCGATGAACACCGGGACCTGACGGCTATCGAAGCCTCGTACTGTCACCATGCGTTCATTGCGTTGACCGCCACCTGTAGTGGTGACACCCGGCAGCAAGTCGAGCGCATCGACCAGGGTGTCGCGATTGAAATCATCCAGATCTTCGCGGGTGACGGAGCCGCCACCTACGGCCGGAGCCTTGGAGCCGGTACCGGCTACATTGATTTCACCGAGCTTAAATACATTGGATTCATTGGCAGGTTCTGCAGCGAAGCTGCTACCGAACGCCAGCAGCAAGGACGCTGCGATGGTGGTACGAGACAACGGGTATTTCATCTTACTCCCTCTACTATTTTATGGCCTCGCTGACTGCCACGTTGTAGCGAATCAGGAATAACGACCTTTTTTAAAAAAGCGAGAGTATATACGTTATGCATCTAAACGACATAATGATTTAACGGAAAATTAACGGCGTTTGATGACTATTTGCCACAATTTGCGTGCTGGTATGGCAGGTTTAAGGAAAGTCTTGTTGCGCAAAGAGTCGGGTCAAATTGTCGCTATGCGCGGCCAAATTGTCGCGCCGCCAAATTTATGTGCATCCGCAACAAACCTTATGAATCAATAGCTTGTATTGATTCAGGCAACTGGCATGTCGATTGCCTATAGATCCGGGCCTGGTGAAGAAGCTTCGCCGCAGACGGTGCATGAGCGCCGTCAAAAACGCCTCGTAACACGGTGATGTTACGAACAAGATCAAATGAGGAGATTTACATGCTCGATTTTTTTGCTAAAGATAAAAGTGTCGCCGGTCCCGGCTTCAATCGTTGGATGGTGCCGCCGGCTGCATTGGCTGTCCATCTTTGTATCGGACAGGCCTACGCATTCAGCGTATTCAATGGCCCCTTATCCAAACTGATAGGTATCGATAGCCCGGCCCCGGATGACTGGAAGTTGACCACGCTGGGCTGGATCTTCAGCCTCGCGATTGTTTTCCTCGGCCTGGCGGCTGCTTTCGGCGGTAAATGGCTGGAAAAAGTCGGCCCGCGCCTGACCATGTTTGTTGCGGCTTGCTGCTTCGGCGGTGGCTTCCTGATTTCTGCGATCGGTGTGTCATTGCACCAGATCTGGCTGGTTTACCTGGGTTATGGCGTGATCGGTGGTATCGGCCTCGGCCTCGGTTATGTTTCACCGGTCTCAACGCTGATCAAATGGTTCCCGGATCGTCGCGGCATGGCGACCGGCATGGCGATCATGGGTTTTGGCGGCGGCGCGATGATAGGCGCGCCACTCTCGGTCTACCTGATGGATCATTTCAAGACCGCGACCTCGGTCGGCGTGACAGAAACGTTCATCGTGATGGGCGTGCTTTACTTCATTTCGATGGCGATCGGCGCGTTGGCGATCCGTATTCCGCCACCTGACTGGAAGCCGGCCGGCTGGGTGCCACCGGTGGTTGAAAACAAGATGATTACCAAACATCACGTGGACATCGAGCAAGCGATGAAAACGCCGCAATTCTATTTGTTGTGGCTGGTCTTGTGCCTGAACGTGACGGCCGGTATCGGCGTGTTGGGCCAGGCATCGGTGATGATCCAGGAAACCTTCAAGGACACGGTATCGGTTGCTGCAGCAGCAGGTTTCGTCGGCTTGCTGAGTGTATTCAATATGGGTGGTCGCTTCTTCTGGTCGTCGGCTTCCGATTATCTCGGCCGCAAGCGTACCTACTTCATCTTCTTTACAGTTGGCATCATCCTGTATTCGTGCATCCCATATACCGGTCACAGCGGCAGCGTGGCCTTGTTCGTCATCTTCTACGGCATCATCGTCAGCATGTACGGCGGTGGTTTCTCGACGGTGCCGGTTTACCTGGCCGATCTGTTCGGCACCAAGTTTGTCGGCGCGATCCACGGTCGTTTGTTGACCGCATGGTCGGCGGCCGGCGTGTTGGGCCCTGTGCTGGTTAATTACATTCGTCAATACCAGATTGACCAGGGCGTCGCCAAAGGTGAAGCATACGCAGTCACCATGTACATCATGGCCGGCCTGTTGCTGGTTGGCTTCGTCTGCAATATGTTGATCAAGCCGGTGGATGCAAAACACTATATGCGTGACGATGCCGCCAAAGCCGACAAGCCTGTGCTTGGCGGCAACGCACAAGTTGCCAGCGCGGCCTAAGCCTTGCGCAATAGACGATTAGGAGAAAGATATGAATGCCAAGACATCCGTTAGCAGCAAACAAAGCAGTCCTGTAGTGATCGCAATATTCTGGGCTTACGTCACGATACCGTTGGTATGGGGTGTGTGGTCCACGCTGCAAAAGGCGATGGCACTGTTCCATTAAGGTCATTAGTTGCCAACAAAAGCGAGGTACTCATATGTACCTCGCTTTTTTCTGTCTTATCGTCGCCTCGCCGGCCCGGGGGCTAGACGCACACTGCAGGATGGGCAATTATGGGTTATAAGAAAACGTTATCCATAGTTCGTGGCTTATCCCGCATAAAATTGATTATGAGTGCTGCAACCCCCGTCAACAATCCAGAAGAGCCCTTCGTCGAAGCATTCGGCGGCTGGCAAGAACGTTCCATCCTGATCGTGGACGATGAGCCGGGCATGCGCAGCTTTTTGCAACGCACGCTGGTTGGCCGTTGCAGTCGTGTTGAAACGGTGGAGTCGGTAGAGGCTGCCAACGTGTTGCTGGACCAGCATCATTTTGACCTGATCATCCTGGATAACTCACTGCCTGGTAAATCCGGTGTCGACTGGTTGCAGGAAATCCGCGAGCTGGGTTTGCATAATGACGTGGTGTTGATCACGGCATTTGCCGACCTGGAAACGGCCATCCGCGCCTTGCGTGCCGGTGCTGCCGATTTCCTGCTCAAACCTTTCCGCGTCAATCAGATCTTGAGCGCGATAGGACGTTGCTTCGACCGCGCGCATCTGAGGCGGGAAAATTTTATCTTGCGGCGTGAACTGGATACCCATGTCGACCTGGCTGGTGTCGATGGCCTGATCGGCGCTTCGGCTGCCTTGCAACCGATACGTGAAGCCATCAAGCGGCTGGCAACAGTACCCAGTACGGTACTGATAACTGGTGAGTCAGGCACAGGGAAAGAAATCGCAGCCCGTGCGATGCACAATCTCAGCAATCGTTCCGCCAACCATTTTGTTCCGGTCAATTGCGGTGCGGTTGCCCCGGAAATCATCGAAAGCGAATTGTTCGGCCACGTCAAAGGTGCATTCAGCGGCGCGGCATCATCGCGTGAAGGCTTGTTCTTTTATGCACAAGGCGGCACCCTCTTCCTCGATGAAGTCGCAGAGTTGCCGCTGGCGATGCAAGTCAAACTGTTGCGTGTGCTGGAAGAAAAAAGAATACGCCCGGTCGGTGCGGAACGCGAAATACCGGTCGACGTGCGTGTCATTGCCGCGACCAATCGGAATGTAGAAGAAGCCGTGCAGGAAGGCCGTTTCCGGCAGGACCTGTACTACCGTTTGAATGTCGTGCAACTACATATGCCGCCGCTGCGTGAGCGTACTGAAGACATCCCGGCGTTGGCAGAGTACTTCGTGCGGCAATTGGCGCAGCAATTGGGTGTGGCCGCGAAAAAACCGGACAGCGCACTGTTCGCTTCCTTGGCTTCATACAGCTGGCCGGGCAATGTGCGTGAGTTGCGCAATTTGATAGAGCGTTGGTTGATACTCGGGAATATTTCCGACGTCACAGCTGCCAACACGACGCCCGGTACGACGACGAATAGTGACGTCACGCTGGAAGCGGTAGAGAAACAACACATCCTGAAAATACTGGCCGAAGTCGATGGCAATAAGACCGAGGCCGGACGTCGCCTCGGGATTTCACGCAAGACCCTCGAGCGCAAGTGCGCCGAGTGGGGCGTATAAAAGCGAGAGATAGTGCAACGTTTGATGCTATGGCTTGCGAGCCGTCATTTTCTTGGCAATTTGTCGGTTCGTACCAAGCTCCTATTGGTGGCATTGGTACCTTTGCTGACGGCGCTGCCGATACTTTTTTCATTGATCTTTTATTGGGGCATCGGCTATTACGACCGCCTGCTTACTTTCAAAGTCAGCAGTGACCTTACGGTCGCACATGAATACTTTATCCATGTCCGTGAACGCATAGGCCTGGACGTCTCCAGCCTCGGTGACTCCTATCGTTTCGTCACCACAGTGCAGGATGATAATCATGCAGATTTGCAGCGCATGCTGGCGGATAAGCAAAAGGCGCTCGATCTCGATTTCCTGAATTTCCTCGATCCGCAAGGACGCGTCATCGTATCTTCGAATGGCAAACCGGCGGAATTGATTGCAGAGAGCTGGCCGGTGGTGTTCAGTGCGATGCAAGGCGGGAAAGCGACCGAGATTGATATTTATTCGGAAGAACAATTACGCCAGCTCAGCGACAAGGCTGCACAACAAGCGTATCTGGAATTGCTCAATACATCGAATGCGGCACCGACCAACAAAACCGCAGAAAAAAGCGGCATGGTGATCCACTCGGCAACGCCGGTATATGACGACGATGGCCAATTGCTGGGCGTGCTGGAAGGCGGCATGCTGTTGAACCAGAACCTCGGTTTTGTAGATACCATCAATAGCCTGGTTTACGCGGAAGGGTCTTTGCCGGACGGCAGCGCCGGGACCGCGACCCTGTTTATCGATGATGTGCGTATTGCGACCAATGTCCGTTTGTTTGGTAACAAGCGTGCACTCGGTACCCGCGCATCGAAAATCGTACGTGACCATGTACTCAACGATGGCAAGACCTGGCTGGATCGGGCCTTCGTCGTACATGATTGGTATATCTCCGCATATGAGCCGATCAGCGATAGCTTCGGCAAGCGCGTCGGCATGCTGTACGTCGGATATCTGGAAGAACCGTTCCGCAAGGCCAAGGAAACCGCCATCCTCTTGCTGGCGCTGTTGTTCACGGCGATAGGCATCGGTGGTGCCTACTTCTCCTTGCGTGTGGCGCGCAATATCTATGGTCCGCTGAAGAGCATGAACCACACAATGACGGCCGTCGAATTGGGTGATATGCATGCGCGCACCGGCGTGCAGGCACGCGACGAGCTCGGCAATCTATCGCGCCATCTGGACGATTTGCTGGATACGGTACAACAGCAAACCGCCGAGTTGAAAACATGGGGTAATGAACTCGATCGCAAAGTGGTGGAACGTACCGCCGAACTTGAACAAACCAATAAACTGCTGGTACAGGCCCAACAACAGTTGGTGTTGGCTGAAAAGTTGGCGGCGATCGGTGAGATCACTGCCGGTGTGGCCCATGAAATCAATAATCCGGTCGCCGTGCTGCAAGGTAATCTGGATGTGTTGCGCGATACCCTGGGTGCAGCGGCGGCACCGGTGCAAGGTGAACTGCAATTAATGGATCAACAGATTTATCGCATCAACACCATCGTCACCAAGTTATTGCAATTCGCCAGTCCCGGTGAATTCGCCGGTTACGTCGAAACCGTCGCTATCGATGAAATCGTTGCAGATTCGCTGGTGCTGGTACGCCATTTGTTGAATCAAAGTCGTATCGTGGTCGTGCATAAGAAGGAAGCGACGCTGACAGTACCCATCAACCGTGGCGAACTGCAGCAGGTACTCATTAATCTGTTTACCAACGCCATTCATGCGATGAAGGATGGCGGTCGCCTGACCATCAGCACCAGTGACTGGCGTGAAGCGGATGGCAGGCAAGGCGTATCGATACGCGTGGCGGATACCGGTAGCGGCATACGGCAGGAAGATATCGCGCACATCTTTGATGCCTTCTTCACCACCAAGCGCCAGGGTGGTACCGGCCTGGGCTTGTCGATCAGCTATACGCTGGTGGCACGGTATGGCGGCACGATCACGGTGCGGAGCGAAGAAGGTGCAGGCACGGAATTTACGGTTCGCCTGCTGGCATGAAAATGGATAGTTTAAATAATAAACCCGCCATCTCCCGGCGGGTTTATTTACTTCCAAGTACAGATTTATTTCTTATCGCTGCCACTCGGTGCGGTGGAGTGATTGTTTGCCTGTCCGGATAAAGGCATCGCAGACGATTCCTGATCCTTGCTTAACTCTTTTGGCGTCGCTTGCGTAGATCCGCCGGCATCGCCACTGCCGGTACCGGCGACTGGGGCTGCAGCCGGTGTGCTGGCTTCGGATGGCGGCATCGCACTGACTGGTGCGGCGACTGAGCCGCTGCTATCGAGTTTGGGAGCGGGTGGTGTTTCTGCCTTCTTGCAAGCAATTAGGAATAAAGCCAGGCAAGCGGAAACCAGAATGGAACGGGAGAACATCATGTGACCTCCTTCAGTGGGTTGGTCGTCCCATTCTAGTGAGCGGAATACAGAAGGAAAGGTTTATTTACTGTTAATAAGGAAATCGGTCCGGATAATGCAGATTTTGTAAAAGTTACATGGGATGGGCTGCCACAAGCAAGTGGGACCAAGCTTCCCGTGCGAAGCCACGCGGTGGCCGACCTGATTTTCCGATTCACGTTATGCTGTCTATCTTTCATCCGCCAAGCGCATTTCCTTACGCTAACGGATTGCATCCATACACCGGCAGATAGTTGTTATGAAATCCCTGAAAAATACTCCCTTATCCGTTCTCGACCTATCCCCTATCCTGGTTGACGGCACGCCTGCCGATGCCTTCCATCGTTCGCTCGACCTGGCCCGGCATGTGGAAAAGCGTGGTTACAACCGTTACTGGCTGGCTGAACACCACAGCATGCCCGGCATTGCGAGTGCCGCAACTTCGGTCGTGATTGGCTATGTCGCCGGCGGCACCTCGACGATACGTGTCGGCTCCGGCGGTATCATGTTGCCGAATCATGCCCCGCTGGTGATTGCGGAGCAATTTGGCACCCTCGCCTCGCTGTATCCGGGACGGATTGATCTCGGCCTGGGGCGTGCACCTGGTTCAAACCAGGCGACGGCACGTGCCTTGCGTCGCGAGATCAGCGATGACGGTAGCGAATTCCCGCGTCAATTGAATGAGCTGCGTGCCTTCCTGCAGCCATCGAATGAAAGTGCAGCGGTGCAAGCGGTGCCGGGCGCAGGTATCGATATTCCGATCTGGTTGCTGGGCTCCAGCAGCTATAGCGCACAACTGGCGGGCCACCTCGGTTTGCCGTTTGCATTTGCCGGTCAGTTTTCACCTGATTACATGCTGAATGCCTTGCATTTGTACCGCCAGACTTTCCGTCCGTCTGAAACGCTGGATGCGCCGTATGCAATGGTCGGTGTGAATGTGTTTGCGGCGGAAACGGAAGAAGAAGCGCAACGCCTCGCCACCTCGCAACAGCAAATGCACCTGAGCCTGGTACGCGGTACGCCGGGTAAACTGCCGCCGCCTATCGAGAATATGGATGATGCGTGGTTGCCGCATGAACGCATTTCGGTCGAGTCCATGTTGCGTGCATCCATCATCGGTGATGCCAGCATAGTCAAAGAAAAGCTGGAAGCTTTCCTCGACACCACGCAAGCCGATGAAATCATCATCAATAGCATGGTCTTTGATCATGCCAAGCGTGTGCGCTCGTATGAAATCGTCGCAGACGTCTGGCAAGCCTGATTGAATTTAATGCGTCGCTACCAAGAGGCAGCTCATGTTGGATAAATCCTTATACAACACGGAAGAAATTACGCGCCTGCTCGCCGTGCAGCAAACCGATACCGATAAATTCATAGGGCAAAGCCATTTCATGGGCAGCCCGAATGTATTCGGCGGTCAGGCTTTGGGACAGTCACTCTATGCCGCCTGCAGCACCGTGCCGCAGCGACGCCCGCATTCGATGCATGCCCTGTTTATCCTGCCGGGCAATCATCAGTTACCGATTGAATACGAAGTTGAACGCGTGCGCGATGGCGGCACCTTCAGTACGCGGCGCGTGGTCGCGACGCAGGAAGGTCGCCGCATCTTTGTGATGTCGGCTTCCTTCCAGGCGGAAGAAGAAGGTTTGTCGCATCAAAAAGCCGCGCCGGTGATGACTGATCCGGAGACACTGCCATCCAGCGTCAAGCTGTGGCAGCAACGCGGGATTGCGAGTGGTCGCAGCTTTCATCCGGCACCGGTGGACTTTCGTGCGAATGTAGCTGACGATATTTTTGGTGGTGAACGTGCCTCTGCGGTACGCCAGGTGTGGGCGCGTGCACCTATGGAATTGCCCGATGATCCACTGCTGCATGAAAGCTTGTTTGCATATGTATCCGATTACGGTTTGCTGTGGACCGCCTTGCAACCGCATGGCATCAAGATGAGCGATCCACGCCTGCAAATCGCCAGCCTTGATCACACGATCTGGTTCCACCGCCCGCTCCGCATGGACGACTGGCTGTTGTTTGCAATGGAAAGTCCGAATGCATCGGGCGGACGCGGCCTCTGTTTCCTGCATGTCTACAATCAATATGGCGTACTGCTCGCGACCGTGGCGCAAGAAGGCCTGATCCGTTTGCGCGACGATAAAAAATGAAATCTTCCTATGTCCGTTTTGCCGCGCTCAACCTGATCGGCTTGCTGTTGAGTGGCTTATTGTTTACCTGGATCGCGCGCGACGGCGCGCTGGATTTCCGGCTGGCGCAGTTGTTCTTCGATCCGGTTACGCATGGTTTTCCATTGCGTATTTCTGGCCCGCTGGATTTCTGGGGGCATACGATGCTGAAATTATTTACCGTGTGGATACTCGTCATCGCCGCCGTCGTGCTGGTGGTCAGCAATTGGGTCGATGCACTGAAGCCGTGGCGCCGTGCACTCTTCCTGTTTGTACTGATGGCCGGTTGTGCCGCCTTCGTGGTGCAAACCCTGAAAGGCGTGAGCGTGCATTCCTGCCCGTGGGATATCAATACTTTCGGTGGCACCGCACAATGGTTTCCACTGTTTGGACCAATCGGTGCCATGTCCGGTTCCGGCCTGTGCTGGCCCGGCGGTCATGCTTCCGGTGGCTTCGCCGTGATGGCCGGTTACTTTGCGCTGCGTGACAGCAAGCCAAAACTTGCGCGTGCGATTTTATGGTTCAGCCTGGGGATAGGTGCGGTGATGAGCCTGGTGCAAATGGCGCGTGGTGCGCACTTCCTGTCGCACAATTTATGGAGTATGTGGCTGGTGTGGGCGACTTGTTTCGTGATTGATGCGCTGATGCGCATCATATTGCCACCTGCGCGCGTGGCACGGTAAAAGTTTAGGGTTGCTGTAGTTCTTTGCTGATGCGTGCCGCAGTTTCTTCATCGTGTTTCAGGCGGCGTCGGTCCAGCCACCATGCAAGGACAGGCAGCACGATGAAACCACCAGGCGCCACAAACAAGACCATGTAAGGACTTAGTTCGACCAGCTTGTGCAGGTGCACCTTGATGCGTTTGCGATCCAGCTCGGTCCAGCGATAACCATTGCGTTGTTTCATCAACAAGGGCAACAGGCCGCGCATCTGCGTCATCTCATCCCACAGGCGCACACGTTCCCGGCTCTGGATGGCCCACAGTGAATAAGCTGAGTTGCGGATCAGACGAAAAGGAGATGCGATAGAAGCAATGATTCGACGTGGCACGTAGGATCCGAAAGGAAAAGGGTGAATCTCACCCTGATTCTACGCGAAGCAGACCGAACCGGCTGGGAATGCAAAAATAGCCAATTTCTATCAAATTCTTTGATTAAATCAATTTGTACTATCAAATGAGAATCGCTATCATCTGTTACAAGGCTCAGGCAAAGAAGATAGAAAGGATTCCAACATGGTCACAGCAGCTAAAGCCGTTAGTCAGGTCGCAATGCACATGAGTGTTGCATTCGCCGTAATGTATGTCGCCACCGGTTCACTCGCATTGGGCGGTGTGGCCGCCGTGGTCGAACCTATTTGTAATGTCATGTTGCTGCCCTTGCATGACAAGATGTGGGAGCGCATCCGCGCCCGGGTCGAAGCACGCAAGGCAAATGCCGCCCGTTCATCTGCCGATGCCGGCATGCAGGCAGTCTGAGTGCCTTAAAATTTGCATACTGAAGCCGCTGAGTATCAGCGGCTTTTTTATTGGCCGCTGCGATGCAAGCTATCGGATAATAAGCAGCTTCAGCAGTGCTGACTTCGCCATTACAACTTGCCCCACGTCTACAGGAATGTGTTCATGAAAATCGCGATACTCGATGATTATCAGGATAGTGTGCGTCACCTTGATTGCTACTCGCTGCTGGCCGGACATGAAGTAAAAATCTTTACCAATGGTGCACGCGGCGTAGGTCAGTTGGCGATCCGGCTGGCGAGTTTCGATGCGCTGGTATTGATACGGGAACGCACGGTCCTGTCGCGCCAGTTACTGGAAAAACTGCCGAACCTGAAATTGATTTCACAAACCGGCAAGGTCAGCGGCCATATCGATTTGCCGACCGCAGCAGCACGCGGCATCACGATAGTCGAAGGCGTGGGTGACCCGACGGCGCCGGCGGAATTGACGTGGACCCTGATCATGGCGGCGATGCGCAAGCTGCCGCAATACGTGAACAACCTGAAGGATGGTTTGTGGCAAATTGCCTCGCTGTCGCCGGCGCGTAACAGCCTGGGTACGGTACTGAAAGGCCGCACTTTGGGGATCTGGGGTTATGGCCGCATTGGCAAGATGATCGCAGCTTATGGCAAGGCTTTCGGCATGGATGTGATGGTGTGGGGACGCCCTGCCAGTTGTGAAGCGGCGATACGCGATGGTTACCGCGCCGCGGCGTCGCAGCAGGCATTTTTCAGGGAGGCCGATGTATTGACGCTGCACTTGCGCCTGAATGACGCGACGCGGGGCATTGTCACCGCTGACGACCTGGTGTGCATGAAACCGCAAGCCTTGTTCGTCAATACCAGCCGCGCCGAATTGGTGGCCGCGGATGCATTGCAGGCGGCACTGGAGCAAGGTCGCCCGGGCTATGCGGCACTTGATGTGTTTGAAAATGAACCGCTGCCGCCGGACTCCGCTTTGCTGCGCATGGAGAATGTATTGGCGTCACCGCATCTGGGTTATGTCGAGAAAGACAGCTACGAACTCTATTTCGGCAGTGCATTTCAAAACATCGTCGACTTCGCGAATGGCACGCCGAAGAATGTATTGAAGTAATGCTCTGGTGTGAGAACCGCGCCGTCGCTTATCTGACGGTATCGGGTTTGTCCTTGCTGTTTTTCACCGGCTTGGGCAATACGGTTGCAGTGGTACTGGCGAGGTGTGCGCTGCCCAGCAACTTGGTCCAGCCCGGTGGCCATGGCAAGGCGGGGCCGCTGTATTCAGGGACACCACGACGTACCGGAATGACCGGTAAAGCTTCCGGGATGCGGCCATCCTGTTTGTCCCAGCCCAGCGAAAAGGTGTAATCCGGCAGCAAGGCTTCGCACACCATATCGAACCACGCGGCGTGGTCTTCATCGCGCCCCAGTGCCTGTGCCAGGCCGGTCGGATCGAATTGCGCCAGGGTGCTGGCCAATTCTTCAGTGGTTTCACCCGGCGCATCACCCCAACCCATCACCGGATTGCAGTTGTACTCGGCGCCCGAGCCATACCAGCCTTCGCGCCATGGACGCTCCATCCAGTTACGCGGACCGGTGAATAAATGCCAGCGCCAATGCAGGCCGGAGGGTTTGGGCCAGCTGTACAGATACAGGCGCTGGTAGCCCGCTTTATGCAACTCGCGCACCATCGCCATCAAGCGTGCATGCGGCATCGGATCCGGTGGTGCGCGCCGAAACAATATCGCTTCACCATCAGCATGCTGTACCTCATCGGTCGACAGGTTCAAGTCGAGCGTGCGCATTTCATTGCCGAAGCGCGCGGAGATCCAGCCCGTCATCAAGTTAACGGTCGTAATCACGCCATAGCCGCGATGGCGATGGAAGATGACGGTGCCTGGAGCGATAGGTTTCATGGGTAAAGCAGTGTCAATAAAGTTGTTTGGGCAAAACGCGTTGAATCAAGCTGGCGACCCCGCGCTAGTGTAGCGGGATTTTCCGTTGCACATATTCGGGCTGCCGCATTTTTCGCGCAAGGAAATGGCGCGCCCTGTCCCGCTTGCACCGTTCTGGTGCAAGGTCGGCGACCAAGTATACCGTGTTGGCGACAGCTGTGAATACACCTGCAGGAAATGCCGTTTCCAGGTGCGGATTTGCGCCGCCCGGGTGGTCTGTAAATTGCTTTGCAGCATCTAAAGACGCGAGAAATTTTAGTGTCATGTCCTGCAGCCGGAAACGCGGGGCAGCTACAGAATAATTTAAGACCAGGAGCCCGTGATGAACCCGCAAGCCTCGCTACAAATCGATACCTTCCTGCCGTATATGCGTGACGTCAGCCGCTGCGAGCAATCCCTGCGTGAGTTGAACCTGATGTGGCGCATGATCGAAGCGTCGGCCAAGATGAATTGCCCGGTCGAGGCCAAGGCCATCCTGCCGACCATGGCGGCAACCCGTGCGGGTTTCAACCGACTGGAACAAGAGCTGGTGAGTAGCCTGGTACGGGAAAAAGTTGCAAATGTACTCGAAGAGATCGGCACCAAGGCGCAATATGTCATTGATATCGTGGTGCGCAATCTGTATGAGCGTACCGCTGACGTCGGCTTCCTCGCGACCGACCGTGAGTTGTGCAGTTTCGTCGCCGGCCTGCATGAAGACCGCGACATGATACGGGCGCGCCTGCGTGCCTATCGCAACAAGTACACCGTCTACGATGAAATCATGCTGATCGATGTGGCCGGCAATGTACTGGTGCAGATAGATGAAGCAACGCCACTGGAAGGCACCACCGATCCCCTGCTGCATGCGACGCTGGCGTCCGATACCTATGTCGAAACCTTCCGTGCCACCGACCTGCGTCCGGGCAAGCATGAAGCGCTGGTTTACTCGCGCCGCATGCATCATCCGGAAACCGGTGCGGTGGTCGGCATCCTCTGCCTGTGCTTCCATTTTGAAGAAGAGATGGCCGGCATCTTCCGCTCGCATCGTGACCCGGCGCAACGTTCGAATATGCTGCTGCTGGATGGCGGCAATCGCGTGATTGCCAGTGCTGATCCTTTGTGGATCCCGGTTGGTGCGACCGTGCCGGTGAACCGTGATGCCGATCCACACCTGGTGGTGTATGGCGGGCGTGAATACCTGGCGCGTACTTTCTCGGCGGATGGTTACCAGGGTTATATGGGGCCACCGGGCTGGCAAGGGCAAGTCATGATTCCGGTTGAGCTCGGCTTTACCGGTTTGGCGACCACCGCTTTGAAATCGCTGGATGCGGATGTGGCCGATGGCTTGCTGTCGCATGCGCAATCCTTTTGCCCACCCTTGTTTGAAATCATGAGCGCGGCCGAAACCATACGGCGCGTCGTCTGGAATGGACAAGTCATGACGGCCGGGCAAAACGGTGAGCTGCTGAAACTCAAAACCATCCTGGAACAAATCAGTGAAACCGGTGCGCGCAGCAATGAATTGTTTTCGCAATCGATACGCGATCTGTACGAAACCGTATTGTCATCCAGCCTCAGCGATTCGGAATTCGTCTCGCACCTGATGGTCGATTTGCTGGATCGTAACCTGTACGAACGCTCGGATGATTGCCGCTGGTGGGCACTGACGCCGGAGCTGCAAGTGGCGCTGGCCGAACCGCATAAATCGGCGGAGAGCGTGGCGCGCCTGAGCGAGATACTCGATTACATCAACTCGCTCTACACGGTTTACACCCGTATCTTTATCTACGATAGTGCAGGTGTGATCATTGCCAGCACCGACTTCAAGGAAGATGGCCTCGAAGTGGTCGGCACCAGCATAGACAGCACGACGCTGGAAAACGTGGCGATGTTGCGCAGCGACCAGCAGTACTACGTGACGCCGTTTGAAAGCACGGCCTTGTACGGCGAACGTCCGACTTATGTGTATCACGCCGCGATCCGCCATCCCGAGCATACGGCGCAAATGGTGGGCGGCATCGGCATAGTGTTTGATGCGGAGCCGGAATTCGCCGCCATGCTCAAAGGTGCACTGGGTGACAAGGAAGACGTCAGTGCCCTCTTCATCAACCGCAGCGGCCGCATTATCTCCAGTACCGATCCGACCCGTCCGGTCGGCGATGTGCTGGAAATTGCGCCGGAACTGTTGGCGATGGAAAACGGCAGCAGCACTTCACGCATCGTGATCCATGACGGTCATTATGCGATCCTCGGTTGCACCGTGTCGCACGGCTATCGCGAGTTCAAGACTTCGGATGGCTATCGCGAAGACGTATTGGCGGTCGTGTACAAATCCTTCGGTGAAGAGCGGCAAAAACTCAATAACGGCAACAATGTCGACACCACGCTGGAAGTCGATATCAATGCGGTGCCTGGCCGTGAATTCGCCACCTTCTTCATCGATGGTTCGCTGTTTGCGATTGCCGCCGAACATGCGGAAGAAGCCTTGCCGGCTTCGGCCGTATCGCCAGTCTCGATGGGTGGCCGTGCAGAACGCATAGGCATACTAGGACTGCATCATGACAATGAAGCCAAACGCTTCGTCTGGGTCTTTGACCTCGGCCACCTGATGCGCGGCTATCGTTCCGAGATAGACAGCAGCAGCCAGGTCATCATTGTCAGGCGCGGCTCGCAAAGCATAGGTTTGCTGGTCAGCGAATTGCACGGCGTGCCGGAATTCCAGGAGTCACAAATCACGCCGACGCCCTTGGCCAGCCCGAGCGATGGCATGCTGGTGACAGAAGTCATCCAGGCCAATGGCGGTCGTTTGCTGATCCAGGCTATCAACGTCGATCATTTGTTTGCAGTGCTGAACGACGAAGAAATACCGATGCCGGCAGCAGCCGGTGCGGAACCCATGAAAATCGCCGCATAAGCATAGAAGAAATTAAGCTGAAAAATGGATGGGCGCGGATATCGCCGTGCAGGCAAGCCCATCCATTTGTAAATTTATCGGCCAATAATTGCGCGCCTCTTTTCACAATCGCCCGGCTCGCGTTATGATGCGATATCCGCTTTTGGACTATCTTTGTTGTGTGACCCTAAATGATACTGCGCATCATCGCTACCGGCGGTACTTTCGATAAGCATTACGATGAAATTACCGGCCAGTTGAATTTCAGTCATGGTCACCTGCCGCAGGTCATCAAGCGCGCGCGCATTACGGTGCCGCTACAGCTGGAACAACTCCCCTTCCTTGATTCGCTGGATATGCACGATGCAGATCGCCAGCGCATTGCAGCATCCTGCCTGCGTGCCGATGAAACCAGCATCGTCGTGGTGCACGGCACCGACACCATGCGTGAAACCGCCGAAGTATTGGGCGCTGCACAATTACCAAAGACCATCGTCCTGACCGGTGCGATGATCCCCTATGAAGTCAAGAATTCGGACGCCCTGTTCAACTTCGGCTTCGCATGCGGCATTGCGCAAGCGTTGCCGCATGGTGTGTACATCGCGATGAATGCGCAAATCTTCACCTGGAATAATGTGCGCAAGAACCGCAGTGCCGGCGTCTTCGAAAAAACCTGACCGGATTTCCCCCATCCGCTGCAAACCAGCGCGCCACTTAAAAGTGATGCGTCAGGGTCAGGCGTACCGATCGCGGTTCGACCGGGTGCGAGTGGATGTCATTCACGCCGCCGGCCACTTCGCCATTCAGGCGTGAGCTGTAGTAATAGTCGATATCACTGGCTTTGCGATCAAACAGATTGAATACATCCAGCGTCACTTTGGTCTTGGGATTGACCTTGTATCCCACACGGGCATAAGCAATCGCAGTTGCCCTGGAGCGCACGCTATTGTCTTCTATGAGTGGGCGCGCGCCAAAATAGCGATACTGGAATGCGCCATACCAGCGACCAAGCCCGGTGACGGTAGTGCCAAATGACACGACCCGGTCGATAGCGCCGGGGATGTAGTCACCGGCCGGATCCGCATCACGATAACGTGCGCGCGACAAGGCGAGGTCGAGGTCAAACAAGAGCCAGGGGTACGCGATGTAATGGTTATTCCATTCGATACCGGTGCGACGGCTGGCGCGGCTTGGTTCGGTTTCACCGGCATCACCGACAAACAGCAATTCCGAATCAATATCCAGGCGCCACAAGGCCAGCGAGCTTTGCAGGTTGGGGATGATCTCGGTACGCAGCCCCACTTCCGCGCCGCGCGTGGCTACCAAAGGTGTCACAGGAGTCGATGCGCCACCGCTTGGCAATTGCGTCTGTGTGGTGCCGCGCGCGTCATTGCTATGGAAGCCTTTGCCATAGTTCACGAAGTATTCTGTCTTGGCCCACGGTCCGAAGATCAGCGACAGTTTGGGCGATACGGTGTGGTCGCGTGCCTTGCCTGAATTGCCGGCGATGTCGCTGTCGACATTGAAGCGGTATGCGTCATAGCGCAATGCCGCCACAGTACGGAATTTCTCCAGCCATTGCGCAGAGTTCTCCGCGTAGACACCTATGCTGGCTTCTTTCACCTTGTCTTCGCGTACAGTGGCGGTGCGCTCCTGGGCGATAGTGTCATACAGGCCGACCGGCGACAAACGGTCATAGCGTGTCTGCAAACCCATCTTGTTTTGCATGGTGATGCCGCCGATTTTATCTATCCACGTTTGCGCCGCATTCAGGCCATACATGCGCCGGTTTTCACTCTGCTGGAATTGGTCGCCATCAAGCGGGTTGTCCAGCAAGTAAGTGAAATTGCTAAACAAATTGAGTTTGGATTGCACCGCATACGCATTCAGTTCGAACAGGCTGTCCTGGCTGCGTTTATGCATCGCATAACTCAGGCTGTAGCGCGAAGTGCTACCACCATCGGTCGGATCGATTGCGCCAAAGCGGCCGATCAGGCCGGCATTGATCGCGCGTTGCGGAATCTGGTCGGTGGCATTCCAGCTGTTCTTGTAAGCCATGCCGGTAATGCTGAAGCCTTCGTACTGATTACCGCCGGTGTATTTCAGGGTAGCGCTGTACTTGCGCAAATCTTCCGGGTTATCCCACGGGCCCTTGTTGCGCGTGACTTCCAGCCCATACAGCAGTGTGCCGCTGCCGGCATCGAAAGAATCGGCCAGTACCGCGCGTTGATAACCGTGGCTACCCGCCGTAATCGAAGCGATGCCTGAAGTCAGCTTGTCGGCCAGGCGCATATGCGCGGCACCGGCCGACGCGAAATCGCCTTCGTCTGCAAAGTACGGCCCCTTCTTATAGTCAATCCGGTCTATCAATTCGGGGATGATGAAGTTGATATCCGTATAGCCCTGGCCGTGGGCATGGGTGCGCATATTGACAGGTACATCGTCGATGTAGGTGGCGAAGTCGGTACCGTGGTCCAGATTGAAGCCGCGCAAAAAGTATTGGTTCGCCTTGCCGTCGCCACTGTGCTGCGTCACGATCATGCCGGGCACAAATTCCAATAGTTCACCGGTACGTAGCGCCGGCCGGTTCTCGACCAGGCTGGAGGTCGCAGTGCCCTGGCTGGCTGCATTGGAGCTGCCGATGGCATTGTTGTAGTGGCTGATGACGTTGATGGCGGGCAGTTCGGTCTGCTCTGCTGCAGTGGCTGGCGCGATGGCGGCGAAGGCCAGCGAGATCGCCAATGGCAGTTTCTTTTTGTGATATTGCATGCTTGCTTCAGGCTTGGGCAGGACGGGAGATGGATTCCTCATACTACATTTGCCGACAGCCGGGCATCAATCGCTAACAGTCGTTTATAGCGGTATACAGGCGGTATACATCCTGCAATGTCGTATTAAGGATGCAGTGCCCATGGCAGGCAACGATGAGGTGTTTCACTTGCCGTGCAACGCATGCTGTTCCGCGATATCCATGAAAGAACCGACCAGGCGCGTCGCACGCCGTTCGGCCAGGCAATACACATAGGTATGTGTAGTCACGGGATCGCCCTGGATGCGCACCTTGCGAAAGCGCGGGTCGGGAATGAACTCCGCATCCGATACGGTGCCCAGTCCCAGTCCGCGCCCTACCGCTTCGCGCAATGCTTCGCGGCTACCGATTTCCATCACGACTTGCGGACGTATGCCGGCTTGTTCCAGTGCTGCTTCCAGTGCCAGTCGCGTGGTGGATCCCTGCTCCCGCATCAGCATCGGCTGCTTCGCTAATTCTTTCAGTGCTACCGATTCGCGTTTGGCGAACGGGTGGTCGACGTGTGCAAACAGTACCACCGGATGTTTCGCATAAGGCACGCTGACAAAGCGGGCATCATTGGAAAAATTGGCCAGCACTGCAACGTCGGTGACATAGTTTTCCAGGTCATTCAGTGATTGTGCCGAGTTACCGAGTTTGATCGACAACTCCACCCGCGGGTATTGCGCCCGATAGACATCCACCATTTCAATCACATGGAATGGTCCCACTGCACCTATACGCAAACTCCCGACATGCAGTGCGCCGGAATTGACCAGGAGGTTGAGCGCGTCCACTTCCAGTTCGGCAATGTTTTGTGCGATAGGCAACAGGCGTTGCGCGGTTTCACTGAGGTCTATCCTGCGCCCGCGGCGAAAAAACAACTCAACGTTGTACTCGCGTTCCAGCGCCTGGACCTGCGTGGTCAGGGTGGGCTGGCTGAGGCCGAGCGCACGCGCCGCAGAGGAAAAGCCACGGTGGCGGGCGACGGCAAGGAAGGCGCGAAGTTGGGCAGGAGTCATCTATAGGTTCTATCTATACTTTGGTGTCTTAATTTATATTATATCGATAATAAGCTTGTCATAAATCGTCCTTAACCTTGCGTCTGTTCGAAACAAATGCCATCCCGTATTTGTTTTCTTTACCGACCAGCACGGCAATGATTAAGGATCAATCATGAAACGACGTTTTCTTTTAGCACTTTGCATGAGCGTTTTCAGTGTCTCGCTCTTTAGCCAGGCAGCTTTGGCAGCACCGACACTGACGATAGGCCTGATTCCGGCCGAAGATGCGCAAGCCATGCTGGAAAACAGCAAGCAAGTCATCAGCAGCCTGCAGGAACAACTGGGCATGCCGGTCAAGCCATTCATCGCAACCGATTACAACGGCATCATCGAAGCCTTGCGTGCGAAGAAACTGGACGTCGCCTATCTCGGTCCTTTTTCCTATGTACTCGCCAGCTCGGTCGCCAATGTGGAAGCCTTCTCCGTTGCCGAAACCAAGAAGAACGGCAAGAGCTTCTACAAGAGCCTGATCATCGTACGCAAGGACAGCGGCATCCAAAACATCGAGCAACTGAAAGGCCAGACCATGGCTTTCGTTGATCCGACCTCTGCTTCCGGCCATCTGTTTCCGAGTGCCGGCCTGCGTAAAAACAATATCGATCCAAACAAGTACTTTTCCCGCGTGATTTTCTCAGGTTCACATGACGCCAGTATTTTGGCGGTGGCGAACAAGAAGGTAGATGCAGCCGCGGTAGCTGATCGCATCCTGGCTTCTGCGATTGCGAAGGGTGTCGTCAAGGAATCCGATTTCAATATCGTCTGGTCGTCACCCGATATTCCGGAGTCGCCTATGGTCTGGCGCAAGGACCTGGACCCGGCCTTGAAGAAAAAGATCGCTGCAGCCTTTGCCAATATCAAGGACGTCAAATGGGGCGACCAGGGCATCCTGAACGGCTTTGTTGCGACAGATGACAATGCATACAACGTCGTACGCGATGCGGCAAAGATCCTCAACCTTGATCTCAAGGGGATGAAATGATCAAGATCCGTTCCCTCACCAAGCAATACGGCAAGAATGTCGTGCTGCGCGGTATCGACCTGGATGTCGTGCCGGGTGAATTCCTGGTGGTGCTCGGTCCGTCGGGTGCCGGCAAATCTACCTTGCTGCGTTGTATCAACGGCTTGATTACGCCGAGTGGTGGTGAGCTATCCGTCGCCGGCTTCGACGCCACCAACACCGCGAGTCGTCGTAACCTGCGTGGCTTGCGCCAGCAAGTGGCAATGATTTTCCAGCATCACAATGTGGTGCCGCGCTTATCGGTGCTGAAGAATGTATTGACCGGTCGCCTCGGCCAGGTATCGACGCTGTCTTCCTTGCTGCAATTGTTTTCCAGGCAGGATGTGGCGCTGGCGATGGATTGCCTGCGCCGGGTCGAGCTTGAACACAAGGCGGGAGAGCGCACTGATGCATTATCCGGTGGCCAGCGCCAGCGCGTCGGCATTGCCCGCGCACTGGCACAGCGCCCGAAAGTCATCCTGGCGGACGAACCTATCGCCAGCCTTGATCCGAAAACCGCTCGCCTGGTTTTGCAGTACTTGCGCGATGCTTGCCGTGAACTGGGCATCACCGTGATTTGCAATTTGCACCAGGTGGAACACGCGCGTGAATTCGGTGACCGCATAGTCGGCCTGGCCGGCGGCAAGCTGGTGTTCGATGGCCGCAGCAATGAGCTGAGGGATTCGCATATCAACCTGATCTATGGCGGTCTCGATAAGACGGCGCAAGCTGGTGTCTATGAAACAGCGACCCATGCCGAAGTCCAGCGTTCTACAGAATTATCATTGCAAGGAGCGTTGTCATGAGCGCCTCATTACAAACCACGCGCGATGATGCAAGCTATCACGACTATATCTGGACCGGTCCGCGTCCGCTGACCCTGCAGGCCTGGTTGCTATTCATAGTCGCAGTAGTCATGGTCGCGCTCCTGTTGGCATGGAGCGCAAAAGGCACACAGCTGAGCTGGACCGAACTGGCGAATGGCTTGCCGCAAATCGGCGATTTCCTCAGCCGTTCCTTCCCGCCGAACTGGGGCATACTCGGCTCCCTGGTTGCGCCTGCGATTGAAACCTTGCAAATCGCCTTGTGGGGCACATTGCTGGGCGTGCTTGGTGCGATCCCGGTTTCCTTCCTGGCGGCGCGCAACCTGAACAAAAATCGCCTCGTCTACCAGACGGTGCGCCAATTCCTCAACATCACACGCAGCATCAATGAATTGATCCTGGCCCTGATCTTCGTTTCGGCCGTCGGCCTCGGTCCCTTCCCCGGTGTGCTGGCGCTGGCCTTGCATGGCATCGGCATGGTTGGCAAATTCTTTGCCGAAAGCATAGAAGAAATCGATGAAGGTCCGCTCGAAGCATTGCGGGCTACCGGCGCCAGTCCGCTGCAAGTCATCGCCTTCGGTGTACTGCCGCAAGTCATCACTGCATGGATAGCCACCGTACTGTATCGCTTCGAAGTCAACCTGCGCCAGGCCACTGTGCTGGGCATGGTCGGTGCCGGCGGTCTGGGCTTTGAACTGGTCAACAGCCTCAAGCTATTCAAGTACCAGGAAACCGCGACCTGCATCGTCGTGGTGACCCTGATGGTGGTGGTAGCAGACACACTATCGAGCCGCTTGCGGCAAATGATCCAGGACGGTCGCACGCACTGATATCACTGCGGTGTAAGTCCTGGAAGTTCACCCGAACTTTCACTCTAGAAAAAACCAACCATGTGGAATTATCACAATCCGGTGTCGGTTCATGCCGACACCAAGGGCTTGTCACGCCTTGCAACTTTGCTTGGTGACAGGCGTGCACTACTGATTACCTTTCCGGAAGCGGCCGCACTCGGCATCGAAGGACAAGTTGCGAAGTTGCTGGGCGATCATCTGGTCGGTATCGAAAACGCGGTACAACCAAATCCCGACGTCAGCTGGCTGGCGGCGCTGTATGAACGGATCTGGCAACGTTACGCAGATGTCGAGTGCATCATCGCGCTTGGTGGCGGGAGTGTCATCGACTGTGCCAAAGTCATGCTGGCACCGACCCCCTCGGGAAGTTTCGATGAACTGCTGGAACACTTGCGTGGTGGCACACAGCTATCCGGCGCAGGCGCGAAGGCTTTGATTGCCATTCCCACCACCGCCGGCACGGGTAGCGAAGTGACGCCGTGGGCCACGGTATGGGATGCGGAAGCCGGCAGTAAATATTCACTGCATTGTCCATGGACCTGGCCGCAAACCGCGGTGATAGATGCAACGCTGATGTTGAGCGTACCGGCGGCTACCACGCTGGCAAGCGGACTCGATGCACTATCGCATGCGCTGGAAGCGATCTGGAACGTCAATCGCAATCCGGTTTCGTCCAGCCTCGCTTTGAGCGCGGCCCGCGAAATTCTTGCCGGCTTGCCTTTGCTGATGAGCGATCTCGCCAATCTGCAGTTGCGTGAACGCATGGCTTGCGCGGCGCTGCAGGCGGGTCTGGCATTCTCGAATACCAAGACTGCACTCGCACATTCACTTTCATATGACATCACCTTGACCCACGGCGTAGTGCACGGCATTGCCTGCTCGTTCTCGCTACCGCACGTCATGCGCCTTGCATTCGGCAAGGATGCGCAAGTCGATGTACTCCTGCTGCAAATCTTCGACGCCACCAATTCCGACATGGCGGTTGCGCGCCTGATTGCCTTCCTCGAAGGCCTGGGTGTGAGTACCGATCCCGCCAGTTACGGCATAGGCGACGACATGGATGGCCTGGTGCAGCGCGCGCTGCAAGGGCCACGTGGTCGCAACTTCATTTCCAACATCGCAAGCACCATTTAATACTAAGGACACATCATGCTCAACTCCGCTAAACCGGCCATTCCACTGGAAGCTGTCATCTTTGATTGGGCCGGCACACTGGTCGATTACGGTTCACTGGCACCCACACAAATCTTTGTCGATGCCTTCAAGAGTTTCGGTATGGACATCAGCCTGGAGCAGGCGCGCGGCCCTATGGGTTTATCCAAATGGCAGCACATCCGCACCTTGCTGGATGATGCGGTCATCGCCGAGCAGTGGCAGCAATGCGTGGGCAAGCCACCAACCGATCAGGATGTCGACGCCCTCTATGCGCGTTTCATGCCGATGCAAATCGCCAAGGTCGGTGAATACTCGCAGCCTATTGACGGTGCGGCCGCCACATTGGCGGCCTTGCGTGCGCAAGGATTGAAAGTAGGTTCCTGCTCCGGTTATCCACGTGAGGTATTGAACATACTGCTGCCACTGGCGGCGCAGGAAGGTATCGCACCGGATCATGTGATTGCCGGTGATGAACTGGCTGCCGGCGGCCGTCCTGGCCCGTATATGGCACTCGCGAATGTGCTGGCACTGAAGATCGGCGACGTCGCTGCTTGTATCAAGGTTGATGACACCGTACCCGGCATCCATGAAGGTTTGCGTGCCGGGATGTGGAGCGTTGGTGTTTCCCTGTCCGGTAATGAGGTCGGCTGTACGCAGGAACAACTCACTCAACTGCCACCGGAACAACTTGCAAGCCTGAAGGCCAACGCGGAACAGCGTCTGCGCGAGGCCGGCGCGCACTATGTAATTGATAGCGTCGCCGACTTGCCCCTCGTAGTGCAGCAAATCTCTGCCCGCCTGCAAGCGGGGGAGCGGCCCTGACGCGCCCGGATAGCAATTGCCGCAACAGGCGCCATGGGCCTTACAGACTGTAGTCATAGCATACAGAAAGGGGGCGCATCCGCAGCACGCAATAAATTTGTACCGCGTAATCGAATTGCACAAACAAGTATCAACAGACGACAACATCCAATTCTTGAGGCATTTAAAAAATGAAAATGAAAAACCTGGCGACAGCAATGTTCGCCGCATTTGGCCTGATGGCCACCGGCGCTTATGCGCAATCCAACGTCACTATCTACGGCATCATGGATACCGGCGTCGAGTATGTGAACAACGCCAATGCGAATAAAGACGGTCTGGCCCGCCTGAATTCCGGCACCATGAACACTTCACGTCTGGGCTTCCGTGGCGTTGAAGATCTGGGCGGTGGTTTGAAGGCCGTATTCCAGTTGGAAAGTGGCCTGAAGGTAGATACCGGTGCGCAAGACGCCCCGGACTTCTTTGGTCGCCAGGCTAACGTCGGGCTGGAAGGCAGCTGGGGCCGTATCGTCGCCGGACGCTCTTTCACCACCACCTATGATTTCATCGGACAATTCGACCCGACCGGTTATTCGGCTGCTTACTCATGGGTTACCGCAGGCAGTGCAACCGGTGATCGCAAAGATGGCATGGTGACTAATAGCCCGAACATGGTCAAATACCTGGGCAAATTCGGTGACTTCAAAGTCGGCGCAAACTATGGCTTTGGTGAAGTTGCCGGCAACAACCAGGCCGGTTCCCAGTTCGACCTCGGTGCCGGTTACGACCGTGGCCCATTACACCTCGCAGCAACGGTACAACGCGCGAATGGTGCGGCCAATGGCTTGGGTGCATACGATAAAGCCACCATCGCGCATCTGGCCGCTGACTATCAATTCAACGATACCTGGGGACTGGACCTCGGCTACCGTAATTACAAAAAGACCTTTGCGAATAACGCAGCCGACTTGCGCAGCAATTTCTACTGGGGCGGCCTGACGTACAGAACGACCCCGGCCTTGACCCTAATTGCCCTGCTGTCCTATCAGGACATCAAGAATGTTGCGGCCGGCACTGATGCAGATCCATACATGCTTACTTTGCGCGCAAAGTATGCCTTGTCGAAACGTACGGACCTGTACTTAAGCGCTGCTTACGCCAAGGCCAAGAACGGCCAATTGACAGGCGTATCGCGCGATGACAAAGGTTTTGCTGATAATCAAACCGGTATGCTTGCCGGTATCCAGCATCGGTTTTAAGCGGACCGTTCGGCACACCTGAATCGTCTGTAGTCGTGCCGCATGGCTTCCGCTGTCGGATGTTGGAAAATGAGTCTTGTCTGCCGCAATAATTAGGTAAGATCAGCCTTGCATTCCTCATCCGACAATTAACAGCGAGAGCAAACATGCACACGGCAGATGAAGAACTTTCGATACCCCGGGCCATCGTCACCGATCGCGTCGCGCGCCTGCGCCTGCTGACGGGTTTGCTGCAGGGTGCAATCCTGTATGCACTCTATTTCAGCCTGAAAGAGAAATTCTGGCCTGCTAACAACGGCTATCTGTTCTCGCCGCTGACGATGATCTTTGTCTTCGTGCCGATACTCTTCATCTCTGGACTGGGGCATCTGAACGCACGCCGGATGTGGATCTGGATGATAGCCGCCGCCGTGATATGCGTGTTAATGGGTGTCTACGATATCTGGCGCATAGGCTATATCGACAGCAATGATTGGTTCGGTGTGGATGGCGTCCGGCGCACGCCCTCTACGCTGGTACTGTTATTCGTCACCGGCGGTTTTTATATAGCGCATGCCCTGGTCCTCGCCGCTGCGGCCGATGACAAACGCATCGCGCGTTACCCGACTTACTTTGAAACGGCGTGGAAGCTGATCATCCAGATCAAGTTTTCCATCCTCTTCGTCGCCGTCTTGTGGCTGATCCTGTGGCTGGGCGCGACGCTGTTCATGCTGGTCAAAGTCAATTTCCTGCAAAAGCTGCTGGAACAGTCATGGTTTGCGATTCCGGTCATCACCTTTGCTTTCTCTACCGCGCTTCATATAACCGATGTGCGACCTGGCATCGTGCGTGGCATACGCAGCCTGTTGCTGGTACTGATGTCCTGGCTGTTGCCGATTACGGCTCTGATCGTGGGCGGCTTTTTGCTGACCCTGCCGTTCACCGGACTGGAACCGTTATGGGCGACGCGGCATGCGACCTCGGTCTTGCTCGGTGCCAGCGCTACCCTGGTGATATTGATCAATGCGGCATTCCAGGGTGGTGAAGTCGGCAAGGAAGTCGCACGTGTACTGCGTATCAGCGCGCGACTGGCGTGCCTACTGTTGTTGCCGATGACACTGATCGCCATCTATTCGCTGACTTTGCGTGTGCAGCAATATGGCTGGAGCCATGATCGTGTGATTGCTGCCGCCTGTCTGTTGGTGGCTACCTGCTACGCCAGCGGTTATCTGTGGGCGGCACTGGAACGCGGAGTCTGGCTGGCGCGCATAGCGGCGGTCAATGTCCTGACCTCCTTCCTGATCCTGGCGACACTGCTGGCCCTGTTTACTCCGGTGGCAGATCCGGCGCGAATTTCGGTCTCCAATCAATTGGCACGCTTGCAGTCCGGCCAGGTCAGCGCGGATAAGTTTGATTTTGAATATCTCCGCTTTGAAGGGGCGCGCTACGGTGACAGGGCCTTGAAAGCATTCAAGGAAAAAGCGGAAGGTCCGGATGCGGCGGTGATCAGCAAACGTGCATCTGCCGCGCTGGAAAAGAAAAATCGCTGGAGCCGCCAGGATCCGGATGCGAACAGCCAGTCACGTGCCGCCAACATAGCGGTCTGGCCGAAAGGTCAGACTTTGCCGGAAGCTTTCCTGAAGCAGAATTGGGGGGATGGCGGGAGTAGTTATTTGCTGCCTGACTGCCTTAAATTGCAAAACAGCAAATGCAATGCCTACCTACTGGATTTGAACGGCGACGGCAAAACCGAGATCCTGTTGAAAAATGAGCAGGATTACGGTCACTTCGTCGTGTTTGCGCAGCAAACCGATGGCTCGTGGAAACCGGCCGGGTCTATGACCGGCCATGCCGGCTGCAAGGAAGTAGCCGAAGCGCTGGCTGCTGGTCGCTTCCGCAGCACACCGCCGCTGTTCCAGGATCTGGAGGTGGCGGGTCAACGTCTGCATGTGCAGCCGTGGTTGAACGACCAATTGAAATGCAATGTGCTGCGGGGAACAATGGAGCAATATAGCCACAAGTAATAGGGTTATCGGTTTTACTTCAAACTTTACTTTTAAATTTGTACTAGAATTTAAATCGAGTGGCTGCGTCACTGCAGCCCTTCATCAGGCATCAACAACAACTCATTTTTATTAAGGGGAATTCGGCTGAACTCTTGAGTATCCAAGTTATCAAACGATGGGACCAAACTGAGAGATATAACGCAATCACTTGGAGGAAAAAAATGGATAAAGCACTGAAATCCTGTCCGTTCTGCGGCAGCAAGGCAGAACTGAAAGAAGCCCATTACCTTGAATCCGAATTGCCTTACAGCTACGTGCATTGCACGAGTGAAAGTTGCACCCTCAACCACAACACTGCGCATTTCAGCGGCAACACGGAAGCCAGGAATAGCGAAAACGCAGTAACTGCCTGGAACAAGCGGCTGGAAATCCCCGCCGTGCACCACTAGATATTCATCCGTAACCACATCAATGGCTTGGGCAACCAGGCCATTTTTATTTGTGCGCCCGCTTTAGCGCATGCCCACCGCATGTGAGCGACAATAAAAAAAGCCCGCCGTAGCGAGCTTTGTGTTTCCGTCCGTTTACATCAGATCATGATGATCGCTGCCACGATACCGAGCAGGATAGACCACTTCACCAGATAGTAGAGCGGCTTGTTATAAGCCTTCAGCTTCTTGCCGTTGGCCCGGATCGCATAGATATTCTTGAAGGCGCGGTTCACGCCGCCGGTGCGGTCTTCCATATCGTTAGGCGCTGCGGTGGCCGACATTACGGTGTTGCTGAACCAGTGGTTCACCGCTTGCGCCCAGCCCCACTTCATCTTGCGTTCCAGGTCGCAGAACAGGATGATGCGGTTCTTGTCGCTATTGTTGGCGGCCCAGTGGATATAGGTTTCATCGAAAATCACCGCTTCGCCGTCGCGCCAGCTGTAATCGACGCCATCCACATTGATGAAGCAGCGATCGTCATTCGGCGTCACCAGGCCGAGGTGGTAGCGCAGCGAACCGGCATACGGATCACGGTGCTTGCCGAGGTCAGCGCCCGGTGGCAATTGCGCAAACATCGCCGCCTTGATGCACGGGATCGAATCGAGGATTTCCACCGTGCGCGGGCAACGGGCGATTGCCGACGGATGGCTGTCACCGTACCACTTCAGGTAAAAACGGGTCCAGCCGCGACGGAAGAAGGAATTAAAACCGGCATCGTCCATCTTGGCGGAGGCCTTGATACCGCCTTCGCTTTGCAGCGCAACGGCTTCATCGCGGATCACTTCCCACTGGTCGGCCAGCTTTTTCAGTTCCGGATAGCTGTTGACGTCGTGGTAAGGCTTGTCCGGCAGGCTGGAAAACAGCGTCATGAACGCATTGATAGGCGCCATGAAAGTCGAATGGTCAGTCGACTGACGCAACCATTTATGCCGTATCTTGCCGCGGTAATGTGTATAGCAAACGCTGGCCAGGAACAGCGTGATCAGAGTCCATTTAATCATCGGTAGAAATAGTACAGACAGGGCGAAAGGCAAATTGTACCCAACTGCAGCGGGCTCTGCAGGGAGTGTTGCAATCTGAACATTATCTTAACAAACGCGGGGATTTGGACGGGCAAGGCCGTGGTCAGCCGCAGTTCTTGTTGCGGCTAAGCATGGTACGGATCGCTGCGCGAGTGGCAGCGATCCCTGGAGCGATGGGTTGGCTTGTGAATTAGGCGACTGCGTCCAAAGCCTGGTTCAACGTATTGCTTGGACGCATGGCCTTGCTGGTTTTGCTGACATCCGGGTGGTAGTAACCACCGATATCGACCGGCTTGCCTTGTGCCGCCTTCAATTCGGCCACGATGGTGGCTTCATTGTCGGCGAGCGCTTTGGCCAGGCCCTTGAATTGCGCTTGCAGGTCCGGATCTTCGGTTTGCTCGGCCAGTGCCTGCGCCCAGTACAGTGCGAGGTAGAAATGGCTGCCGCGGTTATCGAGGCCGCCGACCTTGCGTGCCGGTGACTTGTCGGTATCGAGGAATTTGCCGGTTGCCTGGTCCAGGGTTTTCGCCAGTACCAGTGCTTTCGCATTGCCGTAGGCATTGCCGAGGTGTTCCAGCGAAGCGGCCAATGCCATGAATTCGCCGAGTGAATCCCAGCGCAGGAAATCTTCTTCGACGAATTGCTGTACGTGTTTCGGTGCGGAACCACCGGCACCGGTTTCAAACAAACCGCCACCCGCCATCAAAGGCACGATGGACAGCATCTTGGCGCTGGTGCCCAGCTCCATGATAGGGAACAGATCGGTTAGGTAATCGCGCAAGACATTGCCGGTGACCGAAATCGTATCCTTGCCGGCACGTATGCGGTCGATCGAGAATTTAGTCGCTTCCACCGGCGACAGGATGCGCAGGTCCAGGCCTTTGGTGTCGTGGTCTTTTAGGTAGTGATTCACTTTGGCGATGATTTGCGCATCGTGTGCACGCTTGGCATCCAGCCAGAACACGGCCGGTGTGCCGGTGGCGCGGGCACGATTGACGGCCAGTTTGACCCAGTCCTGGATAGGCGCATCTTTGGTCTGGCACATGCGGAACAGGTCGCCGGCTTCGACTTTTTGTTCCAGCAATACCTTGCCGCTTTCATCTGTCACGCGCACCACGCCGTCCGTGGCGAGCTGGAAGGTTTTGTCATGTGAGCCGTATTCTTCGGCGGCTTGCGCCATCAGGCCGACGTTAGGTACGCTGCCCATGGTGACCGGATCGAACGGGCCGTTTTGTTTGCAGTCGTCGATGACGACCTGGTAAATATCGGCATAGCAGCGATCCGGGATCACGGCTTTCGCATCCTGCAAGTCGCCGGCTGCATTCCACATCTTGCCGGAATCGCGGATCATTGCAGGCATTGATGCATCGACGATCACATCGCTAGGGACGTGCAGGTTGGTAATACCTTTTTCGGAATTCACCATCGCCAGTTGCGCACGCTGGGTGTAAGCAGCTTCGACATCGGCGATGATCGCAGCCTGGGTATCGGCCGGCAAGGTTTTGATGCGGGCGTACAAATCGCCGATGCCATTGTTAGGATCAAAGCCGACTTGCTTCAATACTTCTGCATGCTTGGTCAAAGCATCTTTGTAGAATACCGAAACGACCTGGCCGAAGATGATAGGGTCGGACACCTTCATCATCGTTGCTTTCAGATGCACCGAGAACAATACGTCCTTGGCTTTGGCATCGACGATTTGTGCTTCGATGAAGCTGCGCAAGGCATTGCGGCTCATCACTGCCGCGTCGATGATTTCGCCTGCTTTGACCGCGGTCTTTTCTTTCAATACGGTCTTGCTGCCATCGGCTGCAAACAGTTCAATCTTCACATTGCCGGCTTGTGCTATCAGTGCGGATTTTTCGCTGCCGTAGAAATCGCCATGGTCCATATGTGCGACATGCGCTTTCGAATCCTTAGACCAGGCGCCCATCTTGTGCGGGTGTTTGCGTGCATAGTTCTTGACCGATAAAGGTGCGCGGCGATCCGAGTTGCCTTCGCGCAGCACCGGATTGACCGCACTGCCCTTGATCTTGTCGTAGCGTGCCTTGACGTCTTTTTCTTCGGCGCTATTCGCTTCATCCGGATAGGACGGCAGTTTGTAACCCTGCCCTTGCAATTCCTTGATCGCGGCCTTCAGTTGCGGGATCGAGGCGCTGATGTTCGGCAACTTGATAATGTTCGCTTCTTCTTTGGTCGCCAGCTCGCCGAGTTCGGCCAGTGCCGGTGCAATCTTTTGCTTGTCGTCCAGATAGTCGGGGAAAGCGGCGAGGATGCGGGCCGCCAGCGAGATGTCGCGGGTTTCAACGGCGATGCCGGAAGTGCGGGTGAATGCTTCGACGATAGGAAGTAATGAATACGTTGCCAGCGCAGGCGCTTCGTCAGTGAGGGTATAGATAATCTTCGAACGTGCGGGCATGGTCATTTCCTATTGTGCTGAGGTAAAGAAATATCAAAGCAAAGAGCGGCTCTTGCCGTCGATCGATGCGATGACACGTTAGTGTGGAACATCTGCTGTATGCCCGGGTCGCCATCCACGACGGTTACACGTGCATATTGTTACTGCTTGCCGTTGCAGGGGCGGCTGAGTATCACACGGGTCTCTTGATGGCAGATCTGTGGTCGCCAATTCAGTTTCAGTGTGACTGGAATCCCAAATTGTACCCAACTGTGGTCGCATCCGCATACCTGACTGCTTATTGTGACAAATCCACAAGAGTTATATGGGTTTGCGCAGGCAAAACCAGTATTCACAAGGCCGGGGCTGACCTTTCGGGAAGCGTCCTATTCCCCGCTGCTCAGACGGAGATGAATACTGCTCAGTTGATAGGTACCGTCACAGGCAGGGAGAAATCATATGAACGGGATACAGCGGGTAAAACCTGTAGCGCTGATGTTGGCGTCCGCTTTGATCGACTGCCTGGACAACCGTACCGCTGGGTGCTGAGAAATGCGGGATGAACGCAGACGCTGAATACGCGAGCGATTGTTAAGTTATTTAGCCAGGCTGAATATGGGAGCCATCTGGAAGGTGCTGCGCAAGGGCAAGCAAAAAGGCCAAACTGCCTGCTTGATTATGCAAGCAGACGGTTGGGCTGTCGCAGTATTTGAGTTTGCTGGCTATTAATTGTTAATCAAATCCGAGTTTGGATTGTTGGACGGTTCTTGGAGGAAGTCCGCGAGGGATGAAGTTTTCTTTGCGCAACCAACCAAGCCATTGCTTAAGCTCTTGAGATGTAAAACGTGCTTTACGTTCGTGCCAGTTTTCGCGAACATCTGAGATGATCTGTGCATCCGTCGGTTGAGTACCATCGATCAGAAAATCATTCCAGACTGCAAAAAGCGTGGCGATGATCTCGACTTCTTCAGTCTTCTTGTCTGCCAAGGCGTAGATTAGACGGTCAAATTCAGTTTTCTGCGCGGGTGTCATCAAGGTTTCAGCTTGTGCCGCAGGCTCCGATAATGCTGACAAGCGGCGGTACTCCGTCTTTTTCCTGCCGTTGGCCAAGGTCTTTTCATTGACCTCGAACCAGTGCTTGCTTTGCCCTTGTCGCTCGAATTCATAAATCCAAGTATCTAGTGGCCCGGCAGCTTCACGCTCGGGCTTCAGGTCCAGCGCGAGGCCAATATGTGCTTGCGTCAGGTACAGTACCTTGGCGGCAGCGGTTCGGCCGAAGCTCGGCGCGTTGGCCAGTTTGCTGATGATATAGCCGCCGATGGTAGCGCGGTAGTCGGCCAAGTTGATTACTTGGGGGCATGAAGGCACTGCTTGCGACGGCTCTGCTTTTACCTCGGCTTGCGATTGGGTATGCATCAACGCGTTTAGCAATTCGGCCTGTTTGTTGCTGGCTGCGTTGATGTGTTGATCCAGCGTATCACACAGAGCCATTAGTTCTTCTATTTTGGAGACGATGCGGTTTTGTTCGAATAGAGGAGGTAGAGGGAAACGGAATAAAACAATTTCCGATAAATAAAGACATGGCTGAGCGCCGCCGCGTTTTTTGCTATGAATAGATGCTTGCAGTAAATCTGAGTTCATGGAGTATTTCAGATACTTGCTATCCAGAAGTAATGGTTTTATCAGTGCTACGCTTCTAACTAGTGCGAAGTCTGAGTTTTGAGGTACAAGCGATGCGCGGCCAATTGTTCCGCCGACGGATACAATTAAGAGATCACCAGCCTCTGGTAGACATCTTTCTCTTGATTTTAGATAGTGTTGTTCAGAAATAAAGTCGCAATTATCAAAACTCAAAAAACCATTTCGAACATTTTTTGCAGAAAGGAGTTTGAAGCCAGATGATATTCGGGGCGGCGTTTTATGATCTCCGTCAGTAACTTTTGAGGTTACCTCTCCCAGTCTCACCACTCCCATCCCTGCGGCAACTTATAGGATTTTTCCTCTTCGGTCACTCGTGGCAAGGGCTTGGTTTTTTTAATTTTCCCCTCTTTCACTAGTCTCTGTTTTCCGGCTTCGATCTCTTTTAAAAGTTCGCTGGCTGGCTGGTCGCCCGGGTTTTGCGGGACGAGCTTGCCCATCACCGCCAGTTGCAAGATGGCCTTGCGCAGTTCGGCGACGTTTTCCTTAACGGTGCAGAGCTCGCCGAAGTGTTCGGCGAGGAAGGCCTGGGCGCGCTGGTGTTGGTCGGGTTCGGCGATGTCCAGCAGTTGCTTGACGGCTGCGGCATGAACGGTCAGGCGCGCTCCCTGCTGTGCAGTACGCAGTTTTTCCAGCTCATCGCAACGCGCCATCAGTTCGTCGATTTTGGCGACGATTCGTTTTTGCTCTGCTAGAGGCGGCAAAGGAATTAAGTGATTTATGACAGTAGATGTATTGAGTTCAATCTGATTGGTGGTGCCCGAGGCAGAGGTTTCGATGCCCGCTTGAACCCACGGGCTCTGAATCCAACGCCAGAGGAATTGATTATTAACACTTAGAGCGCGAACAATAGTGACGTGTGAGTCCGCTACAAGCTCTGTGCTATTCAGATCATCTGGGACAAGGCAGGCCCGACCGATCGTTCCGGTGCCAGTGGAATTCCAAAGTAAATCACCCCCTTGCAGAAAACGTAGGGACTCATACTTCTCCAATGATTCTGGATCTATATATCGAGCCGGTTCTAGGTCAAGGCCATACCAGCGCACGCACTTTTGCGATATGACTCTGTGGGTCGAAAAATCTACGTAGCTTGGCCCCTTACCTCGCTGGATATACGAAGCGATCGCCCCGAGCCTCACCCACTCCCATTCCGGCGGCAATGCATACGGCTTTTCCTCTTCAGTCTCCGGCAGTGGGGGCTTGGGTTTCTTGATCTTGCCTTCCTTCACCAGCCGCTGTTTCTCAGCTTCGATTTCTTGCAGTAGATCGCTTGCAGGCTGCTCGCTCGGATCTTGCGGCACCAGCTTGCCCTGCATGGCCAGCGTCAGGATCAACTCGCGGAGCTTCTTGATGCCATCGGGTGCGGCAAAGGCGGTATCGAAGTGCTTTTCCAGCAGTTCGGCGGTGTGTTTATTCATACTCGCCTCCCAGTTCTCGCTCGATCTGGTACTCCACCACGCCCATGGGCTGGGTCTTGTTGAAGAACACGGAATGGTCGTTCATTTCGCCCCTCCGCTGGTGGTCTTGAGCGTGGCTAGCAGTTCGGTTTTCAGCGCCTGTTGGGCTGCTTGTAACTGTCGGGTAATGTCTTGGTATTCGGCCATCAGTTCGTCCAGATCAGCCAGTTCGATAGCCACCTCGTGCGGGTTCTTGCTGTCCAGGTTGTAGTTGCGAGCAGCGAGATCCTTGGCTGAGACCTTCCAGGCATGCTCGGTGGTCTTGCGTCCCTTGCGTTGTGGGCCGCCCCACCAGGTTTTCTCAAGATCGAATTCCTCAATGGTCAACGGCTTGGAGCGCGAGTAGCTCTTGTAGCCTGCCGGATAGGGATGTTCGAAGAACCAAACGTCCTTTGTCGGGCCGCCCTTCTCGAAGAACAGGATGTTGGTGGAGATGCTGGTGTAGGGGGCGAACACGCCTTTGGGTAGGCGCACGATGGTGTGCAGGTTGAATTCTTCCAGCAGTTCGCGTTTGAGCGTGGTTTTCACACTTTCACCGAACAGGAAGCCGTCCGGTAGCACTACGGCGGCACGTCCCGTGTCTTGTCTGAGCAAGTGCATGATCAAGGCCATGAACAGATCGGCGGTTTCACGGGTTTGATGCTTGGCGAGGAAGTTTTTCTCGATGCCATCCTCTTCCATGCCACCGAAGGGAGGGTTGGTGATGACGATGTCCATCCGGTCGCGTGGGCCATAGTCCTTGAAGGGCCGAGAGAGTGTGTTGTCGTGGCGGATGCGGGTAGGCACGTCGATGCCGTGCAGCATCATGTTGGTCATGGCCAGCATGTGCGGCAGGGGCTTCTTCTCGACGCCGTGGATGTTTTCTTGCACCAGCCGGTTGTCATCTGGCGTCTTGACCTGCTTCCTGAGGTGTTCGATGGTACAAGTCAGGAAGCCGCCCGTGCCGCAGGCCGGGTCGAGAATGCTCTCGCCGAGTTTCGGGTCGAGGATATCGACCATGAATTGCGTGACTGCACGCGGAGTGTAGTACTCGCCTGCATTGCCGGCCGACTGCAGGTCGGCGAGGATTTTCTCGTAAATATCGTTGAATAGGTGCCGGTCGCTGGACGAGTTGAAATCCACGTCTTCTTCGATGGTGTTAATCACTTGGCGCAGCAGCGTGCCGGACTTCATGTAGTTGTAGGCATCCTCGAATACCGAGCCGATCACCCGGCCTTGCGCGGACACGCCTGCCTTGGTGGCTAGTTGTTTCAAGGAAGGAAAGAGGTCATTGTTGACGAAGTCGACCAATTCTTCGCCAGTCATGCCCTCAGGATCCTTGGCCCAATTGCTCCAGCGGAAACGGCTTTGCAGCGGCGAACGGTAATTGGACTGAGTTAGTTCCCACTCCTGTTCTTTGTCGTCGAAGATTTTTAAGAACATCAGCCAGCAGATCTGGCTGATGCGCTGAGCGTCGCCATCGACGCCGACATCCTTGCGCATGATGTCCTGGATGGTTTTGATCAGAGTTGCAAGTGACATGAATACTTTCTGGGTTTAGTTCTGGTCAGGCGCGGTAGAGTTCTTGCTCGAGCTCGTTGACAGCCTGTTGGTATTGGGTCTTGCCGCCAAAGGCACGTACCAGTTCAATTGGTGTGCCCAAGCGGTTGAAAGGAGCGATGGCGAGGATCTGTGTCTCCTCGATAGCTGCTACGCCTTCGTCGGCATACTTGTCGAGCAAGGCTTCGAGTACCTTTTGCGCCCGCTCGCCGTACTTGGCGAAGTAATGACGTTTCTTGACCTGTTCAGCCCGTTCCTTGCGAGTAAGCGCGGGCTGGTCCCAAGCTACATGGCATAGCAAATCGAAAGGGTCGAAATCTTTGCCGGATTGCTTGTCCACCTCGTCGGCCAATGCTTCGAAGAAGATGCCTTGGTTGGCAAGTTCCTCAATGATAACCTGCTTCTTCTCGGCCTTGCCCCAATGGCGCAGAAAATCGTCGAGCGATGCGAACTCCTTGGCCAAGGTGTTGCGAGTATAGTCCTTCAGGGACTCGGTGATCAGTTTGCCGTTGGCGTCGAAGTACTGCACCCGTTCGGCCACCACCTTGACCTCAACATTGGCCACAACGTAACGGCGCACATTGCTGCCTTCCTCGCCTGACAGGGGTTCGGCTATGCCACCAAGAGACGTGGCGTTGTCGCCCGACGTGGGATAGGTGAATTCATCGTCAGGTGACGCCTCCTCATCCTCTTCATCTGGAGGAAGCGGTGGCTCGCCTGGGCCTGGCTCATAGATCTGCACGGGATCACCGTCGAAAGTCGGATCGGCGAACAGCTCGGTCGCTTTCTTGAAATCGAGGATAGTGAACCAGTACTTGTCGAAGTCCTCGTTGATGCGCGTTCCGCGGCCGATGATCTGCTTGAATTCAGTCATGGATTGGATGCGCTGATCCAGCACGATGAGCTTGCAGGTCTGGGCATCGACGCCCGTGGTCATCAGCTTGGAGGTGGTCGCGATGACCGGGTATTTGCTTTCCGGGAAGATGAAGTTATCCAACTCCATCTTGCCTTCTTCATTGTCGCCGGTGATGCGCACGACATAGCGGTGGTTCTGCGCCACCAGGTCGGCATTTTCGTTGACCAGCGCCTGGCGCATACGTTCGGCATGGTCGATGTTGTCGCAGAAGACAATGGTCTTGTCGAAGCGGTTGCTGGCTTTCAGGTACTCGCTTATCTTGCGCGCTACCACGTGGGTGCGCTGTTCCAGTACTAGCATCTTGTCGAAATCACGCTGGTTGTAGATCCGGTCTTCGATCTCGTTGCCGTGCTTGTCGAGCATGCCCTTGTCGGGACGCCAGCCGGTCAGGTCTTTGTCCAGGTCGATGCGCACCACCTTGTAGGGTGCGAGAAAGCCATCGTCGATGCCCTGCCGTAGCGAATAGGTGTAGATGGGCTCGCCGAAGTAGTCGATGTTGGAAACTTCCTTGGTTTCCTTGGGCGTAGCGGTCAAGCCGATCTGGGTGGCGGAATGGAAATACGTCAGGATCTCACGCCAGGCCGAATCTTCGGCAGCGCTACCTCGGTGGCATTCATCGATCACGATCAGATCGAAGAATTCCGGGCTGAACTGCTTGTAGATGTTCCGTTCTTCTTCGTTACCGGTGACGGCCTGGTAAAGCGACAGGTAGATTTCATACGACTTGTTGGCTTGCCGCTTCTGGATCTTGGTCATCGCTGCGCCGAACGGCTTGAAGTCGTTGGTCATGGTCTGATCGACCAGGATGTTGCGGTCTGCCAGGAACAGGATGCGTTTCTTGGCGCGCGACTTCCACAGCCGCCAGATGATCTGGAAGGCGGTATAGGTCTTGCCTGTGCCCGTGGCCATCACCAGCAGAATGCGCTTTTGCTCTTTGGCTATCGCCTCGATGGCCTTGTTGATGGCGAGCAATTGGTAGTAACGGGGCGTCTTGTTGCTGCCATCGCTGTAGTAGTCCTGAGCTACCAAAGCCTGTTGCTGCGTGCTCAGCCCTTGATGCTCAGCCCACCATTGCCACAGCGTATCGGCACTGGGGAACTCATCCAGGCTCAGTTCGCGTTCGATAACACCGTCTTTGACGATCTTGTTGTGAAACAGGAAGCCATCGCCATTGCTGCTGAACACGAAAGGCACTTGCAGCATTTCGGCATAGCCAAGAGCCTGTTGCATGCCCGAGCCGATGGCATGCTTGTTGTCCTTGGCCTCGATGACGGCAATGGGCAGGTTGGGCTTGTGGAACAGCACATAGTCGGCGCGCTTGTGCTGACCACGCGTGTGCAGTTTACCGCGCACAATGATGCGCCCCTTGGTCAGCAGAAATTCTTCGCGGACCTGAGTCAGAACATCCCATCCGGCCCTCTCTAGAGCAGGTGTAATGAACTTGGTGCAAATGTCACGTTCGCTGAATTGGAGTTTATCCATCAGATGGTTTCCTCCAATGTTCCGGTGGTGCTCACAGTTTGGAATTCATAATGTTTTTTTGATCACCAAATTGCGGTAATGTCGAAACGGCTTGAGATCGTCTGTAAAAATAACTACTTGCCGATACAGAAGCGGCTGAAAATCACGCCAAGCAAATCGTCGGAAGTGAATTCACCGGTAATGCTGGACAGGCGTTCCTGGGCCAGGCGCAATTCTTCGGCGAACAGATCCAGGGCCGGGTCGGTTGCTTCGCTATCGTGCGCTGCGTGTTGCGCCGCCATTTCCAGATGGTCATGTGCTGACTTCAAGGCGACCAGATGGCGTTCGCGCGCCAGGTATAGCGATTCGCCGGTTTGTTGCCAGCCGATCAGGCGTAACAATTCACCGCGCAGCAAATCCATGCCTTGCAAGTCGGTTGCCGACACATAGATATGCGTCGAATCCGGCATACGGTCGATTGCAGGGCGATGACCGGACAGGTCGATCTTGTTCCAGATGCGCATGACCGGGATATTTTCCGGGAAGCGTTCGACGATTTGTTCATCGGCCCGGGTCGGGCCACGGTTGGCATCCAGCATGTGGATGATGACGTCGGCGGTCTTTACTGCAGCCCAGGTGCGTTCGATACCGATGCGCTCTACTTCGTCGGTGGCATCGCTGGCATCGCGGATGCCGGCGGTATCGATCACGTTGACCGGTATGCCTTCGATCTGGATGGTTTCAATCACCTTGTCGCGGGTGGTGCCGGCAATCGCGGTGACGATGGCGACATCGCTGCCGGCCAAAGCATTCAACAGCGAAGATTTACCGACGTTCGGTTGCCCGGCCAATACGATATTCAAGCCGTCGCGCAGCAAAGCACCTTGTGAAGCCTGGGTGAAAACAGCTTGCAGTGCCTCGCGTATGCCATTGAGCTGGCCGCGTGCGTCGGATTTTTCCAGGAAGTCGATTTCTTCTTCCGGGAAATCCAGCGTGGCTTCGACCAGCATGCGCAGGTTGGTGATCTTGTCGACCAGGTCCTGGATGGTTTTCGAAAAAGCGCCGGACAAGGATTGTGAGGCCGACTTGGCGGCGGCTTCGGTCGAGGCTTCGATCAGGTCGATCACGCCTTCGGCTTGCGCCAGGTCCAGTTTGTCATTGAGGAAGGCACGATGCGTGAATTCACCCGGTTGTGCCATGCGTAGACCGATATCAGTACCCGCTTCCAGGCAACGTGTCAGCAGCATTTGCAGCACGACCGGACCGCCGTGGCCTTGCAGTTCCAGCACATCTTCACCGGTATAGGAATGCGGTGCCTTGAAGTAAATCGCCAGACCCTGGTCGATCACGCTGCCATCGGCATTGACGAAATTGGTGAAAGTCGCATGGCGCGGCTGTAATTCGGCACCTTTGGTGGCGCACACTGCCTCGATGATGGAAGAGATATTTTTACCGGAGACGCGTACGACGCCGATGCCGCCACGGCCTGGAGCGGTGGCGATTGCTGCGATGGGGGAAGAGTCAAAGTTCATGCAGTAATTCTATAGGTTGTTCAGATGTTTTAGGCAACAAAAAAGCCCGCAAACAACACGGGCTTTTTTTATTTGCGGTAATCGGTGATTACCGGCGCTGATTTAGTTCACGATGCCCATCTTTTTACTGATGGTCCATTGCTGCGCAATCGACAGGATGTTGTTGACTACCCAGTACAGCACGAGGCCGGCAGGGAAGAAGAAGAACATCAGCGAGAATGCGATCGGCATGAACATCATGACTTTAGCCTGGATCGGATCCGGCGGAGTCGGGTTCAGCTTGGTCTGGATGAACATCGAAATCGCCATCAGGATCGGCAGGATACCGATGGTCAGATGGAAAGAACCGATCATGTACGAACCGAACAGGGTATCCGGCGACGCCAGATCGCTGATCCACAGCCATGGTGCATTACGCATTTCGACGCTGGCCAGCAGTACCCAGTACAGCGAAATGAAGACCGGGATCTGGATCACGATAGGCATACAGCCGCCCAAAGGATTGATCTTCTCTTTCTTGTACAGCTCCATCATGGCCGCATTCATCTTTTGCGGTTCGCCTTTGTACTTGGTACGGATTTCCGTCATCTTCGGCGTGACCAGTTTCATCTTGGCCATGCTGCGATAGCTGGCAGCCGACAATGGGAAGAAAGCCAGTTTGATGACGATGGTCAGCACCACAATGGTCCAGCCCCAGTTGCCGAGCAATTGGTGGATCTGGATCATCAGCCAGAAAATCGGCTTGGCGATGATCGTCAGCCAGCCATAATCCTTGACCAGTTCAAAGCCGGGAGCCACTGCTTCCAGGCGTTTCGATTCTTGCGGGCCGGAGTACAGCGTCGCATCCATCGACTGGGTTGCGCCAGGAGCGACTGCGCCCATAGGCATGATCGCGCCGACTGCGTACAGATTGGTTGCCAGTTTCTTGGTGAAGTATTCACGCGGCACATTGGCCGGTGGTACGAAAGCCGAAACGAAGTAATGCTGCACCATCGCGATCCAGCCGCTGTCGGCTTTCACGACGTGCTCGATCTTGCCTTTTTCGATCGATTCGAAAGTGACTTTCTGGAACTTGTCGCTATCTGAATAGACTGCAGGACCGGTAAAGGTGCTGTAGAACATCGATTCATTATTCAGCTTCGAACCGTCGCGTACCAGTTGCAGGTAGAGCGATGGATTGATCGCGGCAGCGGTTTTGTTGACGACATCATGTTTGATGTCGATCTTGTATTCGCCGCGCTTGAAGGTGTAGGTCTTTACCAGTTTGACGCCGTTTTGTTCGGCTTCCAGCACCAGTTGTACCTGGTCGCCGGCTTCCAGCGAGCGTGGGCCCGGGCGCACGGTGAACAGCGACTTGTGGTTAGGATATGCGCCGCCGATCAGGCCGGTCTGGCCGAGATAGGTACGTGGCGGGGTCGAATCGAACAGCACGATATCTTTGGTCGAATCCGAGCTTTCGTGGTGCGTCAGCAATTCGAGGTGACGGATTTCGCCGCCCACGGTATCGATGTCAGCTTTGATCAGGTCGGTCGTGATGGTCACGATTTCGCTCTTGGTCGGTGCTACGCCATCCGGTACGCCGGCAGCACTGGCTGCGTGGGCGCTGGAAGTCGGGACATCTGCGGTTGGAGCCGCGGCCGTTTTACCGTCGTCAGTCGCAGCAGGTTTGGCTGCTTGCGTGGTCGGATTGTCGAAGAAGATCGATGGTTTGCCGGTATAGCGGTTGTAGTTGTCCCACAGCATCAACAGTGAAAACGAGAACACAACCCACAGGACGGTACGTTTGATATCCATAAGTGTCTTAATCAGTAATCAGGAATGGCCGCAACCGCAAGCGGTTGTAGAAGTTTTGGACGATGATTTTTTGGGTACCGGATCAACGCCGCCGGCATGCCACGGATGGCATTTGCACAGGCGCTTGGTCGCCAAAAAGCTGCCCTTCAATGCGCCGTGCTCTTCAAGAGCCTCGATAGCATAGCTGGAGCAGCTTGGATAAAAGCGACAATTCTGTCCGAGAAACGGGCTGATGCCCAATTGGTAAGCACGTACCAGTAACTGCAAGATCGTTTTCATTTGTTCGCCTCCGGCAAACGCTGCGAAACACCTTGATGCAGACTTAGAGAAGCAAACAGTCGCGTCAATTCTTCCCGTAATGCGGCTTTCAGGCTGGCCGTGGTGGCTGGCCCTTTTTTCGAATTAACAGGTTGTGACAGACGAACGATGCAATCGATGGACGGCAATGCCGTTTGTCGGAACAATTCCCGCGTCACGCGTTTGATCGTATTACGAGTCACGGCACGTGGCGCGAAGCGCTTGGCTGCTACCACACCCAGACGGGCGTGTGGCAGATCGGTCTGACGCGTGTACAGCACGAAGTGTGCGGTACGTTGCACGGGTCGCAAACGAAAAACGGATGAAAATTCATCCGTTTTAACGATCCGCCGATCGCGTGCAAAGTCGAGCGAACGATCGCCGGTCACGCCATTCGCTTAAGCAGCGAGGCGTTTGCGGCCTTTAGCGCGACGTGCATTGAGCACAGCGCGGCCACCGCGGGTTGCCATACGGACGCGAAAGCCATGGGTGCGCTTGCGGCGTACGACGGAAGGTTGGTAAGTACGTTTCATGTTGGTCTCGCTAATCAGCAAATAATATAAATCGGAACATCACGCGCCCATCGCCAAATTTCTGGGCAGCTGGTGCATGCTGATGCCTGACTGGCGACAACACAACTTACCAACATCCTGGGTAGTGAACCCTGAATTAGACAGCATTTTCTGCTTCCCTGTCAATCACTTAGCATACTTTTACGCAAGAAGTACACATTGAAATAAGCGTCCAGCCTGTGGATAACTTTGCCGGTCAAGGGTAGAATAGGCCAACATGTGGCGCGCCGACCGGCATATAAATAGACCACCCTTGGCCGCCGCAGCAACACCCCCGAACAAATTCACGTAGACGATTCATGGAAAATTTCTGGCAGACCTGTTCCGCCCAGTTGGAGCAGGAATTGACGCCTCAACAATATAGTGCGTGGATTAAACCACTGGCACCGCTCGATTACGAGGATGGCACGCTGCGGATCGCCGCGCCGAATCGCTTCAAGCTGGACTGGGTAAAAACCCAGTTCGCCGGCCGCATCACCAGTATTGCCGCACAATTTTGGGACATGCCGGTCGACGTGCAGTTCGTGCTCGACCCGCGCCTGGCCTCGGCCAAGAAACCGGCCGCGTCCGCCAATGTTGCCCCAACACAATCCGACGATGTGCCGGCCAGCGTGCTGGAACCGATTCCGTCGAACGCGACCGACCACACCCCGCGGCGTGATCAAAGCCGTATTAATACAGCGCTGACATTTGACAGTTTCGTCACCGGTAAAGCCAACCAGCTGGCCCGTGCGGCGGCGATCCAGGTCGCCAATAATCCCGGCAGTTCCTACAATCCGCTGTTCTTATATGGCGGCGTCGGCCTCGGTAAAACCCACTTGATCCATGCCATCGGCAACCAGGTACTGGCTGACAATCCGGACGTCAAAATACGCTACATCCATGCAGAACAGTACGTTCGCGACGTAGTGACCGCTTACCAACGCAAGGGTTTTGACGACTTCAAGCGCTACTATCACTCGCTCGATCTGTTGCTGATTGACGACATCCAGTTCTTTGGCGGCAAGAGCCGCACGCAGGAAGAGTTCTTCTATGCCTTCGAAGCGCTGATCGCGGCGAAGAAGCAAATCATCATCACCAGTGACACCTATCCAAAAGAAATCACCGGCATGGATGACCGCCTGATTTCACGTTTCGATTCGGGTTTGACGGTTGCCGTCGAACCGCCGGAACTGGAAATGCGGGTTGCCATTTTGCTCAAAAAAGCGGTGCAGGAAGGTGTGACCTTCTCCGATGACGTGGCGTTTTTTGTTGCCAAACATTTACGTTCGAACGTTCGTGAACTGGAAGGTGCGCTGCGCAAGATTCTTGCTTACTCCCGTTTCCATGGCAAAGACATCACGATTGAAGTTGTCAAGGATGCACTAAAAGATCTCCTGTCGGTGCAGAACCGCCAGATCTCGGTGGAAAACATCCAAAAGACCGTGGCTGACTTTTTCAATATCAAAGTGGCGGATATGTACTCCAAAAAGCGCCCTGCGAATATTGCGCGACCACGCCAGATTGCGATGTACCTTGCCAAAGAATTAACGCAAAAGAGTTTGCCGGAAATCGGCGAGCTGTTTGGCGGACGTGACCATACGACGGTCTTGCACGCGGTACGCAAGATCGCGGCGGATCGCGGCAAGAGCCCGGAATGCAACCATGAGTTGCATGTGCTCGAGCAAACGCTAAAAGGTTAAGCACCGAAATCGCTGCTGCCTATCGGCCTGTGGATAACTTTGTGGATATCCGTGGGATAAGTGGTGGATATCCGGTGCATAAGTAAGAAGAAGGACAAAATCACGGCAAACCGGCTTTTAGACGGGTGTTTCTGTCAAAATACGGGGTGTTGTAGAGTATGCCTCCGGTTAAAAATGCCGCGTTCCGCACCACCCTGTTTTTATCCAGGTGGAAATGGAATGAAGGCCAAAAAGAATGCCGGTCGACGTGTGCGAAATCAGTCTCTATATATAGAGTGCCGATGAAGTGCATCAGGCATGGGTTTCACTGAATACCGTATTCGTTTAACTATCGATAAGGATCTAACTATGCAATTGGTCAAAACCCAACGAGACGCGCTGTTACGTCCGCTGCAGATTGTGAGTGGTATTGTCGAGCGTCGGCACACATTGCCGATTCTGGCCAATATCCTCATTCGCAAGGATGGCGAGAGAGTCTCTTTCCTGTCGACCGACATTGAAGTGCAGATCACCACGCATGCACAAGTCGGTAGCGGCAACGACGTTGCATCGACCACGGTTGCTGCGCGTAAATTGCTAGACATCCTGCGCGCGCTGCCGGACTCCGGTGACGTGTCGCTGACACTTGCTAACAAGCGCATGACCGTGCAATCGGGCAAATCCCGTTTTGCATTGCAGACCCTGGCTGCTGAAGAATTCCCTACCGTGGCCCAAGCTGAGCAATACAACGCCAAAGTCACGCTGCCGCAAAAAACCCTGAAGCACCTGTTCAACATGGTCCACTTCTCGATGGCGCAGCAAGATATCCGTTATTACCTCAACGGCCTGTTGCTGGTGGTCGATGGCAAGAACGTCATTGCCGTGGCAACCGACGGTCACCGCCTGGCTTTCTGCCAGGTTGCTACCGAGCAGGAATTCCCACGCCAGGAAGTCATCATCCCGCGCAAAACGATCATCGAACTGCAGCGCCTGCTGGAAGAAAACGACCAGCCGGTTGATCTGGAAATCGCCAACAACCAGGTCAAGCTGACCTTCGGCGATATCGAACTGATCTCGAAGCTGGTGGAAGGCAAGTTCCCGGATTACACCCGTGTCGTACCCAAGGGTTACAAGAACAACTTCACCATCGGCCGCGATGCCCTGCTGCGTTCGCTGCAGCGCGCTGCGATCATGACCTCGGACAAGTTCAAGGGCGTACGTTGCATCATGAGCCCGGGCAGCATGAAAATCAGCTCGACCAATGCCGACCAGGAAGAAGCGGTCGAAGAAATCGAAATCGATTACGGCGGCGATAGCGTCGATATCGGCTTCAACGTGACCTACCTGCTGGACGTATTGAACAACCTGAAAGGCGACAGCATCAACATCGCCCTCGGTGATGCCAATTCGTCCGCACTGATCACCGTGCCGGATAATCCGGACTTCAAATACGTCGTCATGCCGATGCGTATTTAAGGGCTGGAACAAGAGCCGAAAAAGGGGATAAAACGCTTTAAAAACAGCGCTTTGCCCCCATGTAGGAAAGATCGCAAAGCACCTCCATTTTTGTTTGTTGCAATGGATAAAGATGGTCGGCTTTGCAGTAGTAAAGAGAACACAGCAGTCAGTTTTGCAGCAATTTTTTGTAGTTAAGTTATTTGCCAGTATGTGTGAGGTCAAGCCAGCCAGCGCGCGTAAATTGTATGAGCCGCGCAAGCCAGTTCTTTCCCTTTCAGGGGAAAACCGGATAGGTCAGCCTCTTTGAGTAACCGCCAGGTATTCAAACCCGCCTTCCGTTTTTCCAGCCCGACGCCACGCGCCGGGAGAAAGGCCAAGCTCCCACAGCAGGTGAATGACTTAGTAACCGTTTTTTAAAGGTAACCATGTCCGCGATCCCTAACGACAACGCCCCACAGCCGCAATCCGCTCAATACGGTGCGTCCTCCATCCAGATCCTCGAAGGGCTGGAAGCAGTGCGCAAGCGCCCAGGTATGTACATTGGTGATACGTCGGACGGTACCGGTCTGCACCACTGCGTGTTCGAAGTGCTGGATAACTCCATCGATGAGTCGCTGGCCGGTCACTGTACCGAGATCCACGTCACCATCCATTCCGACAACTCCATCTCCATCACCGATAACGGTCGCGGCATCCCGACCGGCATCAAGTGGGATGACAAGCACGAGCCGAAACGCAGCGCGGCGGAAATCGTCATGACCGAGTTGCACGCAGGCGGCAAATTCGATCAAAACTCATACAAAGTCTCCGGCGGTTTGCACGGCGTCGGTGTGTCTTGCGTTAACGGTTTGTCGAAACTGCTGAAGCTCACCATTCGTCGCGACGGCAAAAAACATGAAATGGAATTCGTGCGCGGCGTACCGCAAAACCGTGAAGTCGAAACCATCGACGGCATGGTCGTGTCCCCGATCAAAGTCGTAGGCGATACCGACAAGCGCGGTACCGAAGTGCACTTCTGGGCGGATGAAGAAATCTTCACCAACGTCGAATTCCACTACGACATCCTGGCCAAGCGTATCCGCGAACTGTCCTTCCTCAACAATGGCGTGCACATCAAGCTGAGCGATCAGCGCACCGGTAAGGAAGAAGACTTCGCATTCGAAGGCGGCACCCGCGGTTTTGTTGAATACATCAACAAAGCCAAGAGCGTGCTGCACCCGACCATTTTCCAGGCGACTGGCGAACGCTTGTCGGACCAGGGCACCAACATCACGGTCGACGTTTCGATGCAATGGAACGACGCCTACAACGAACAGGTACTCTGCTTCACCAACAACATCCCGCAACGTGACGGTGGCACCCACCTGACCGGCTTGCGCGCGGCGATGACACGCGTCATCAACAAATACATCGACGAACACGAGTTCGCAAAAAAAGCCAAAGTGGAAATCAGCGGCGACGACATGCGCGAAGGCCTCACCTGCGTATTGTCGGTCAAAGTGCCTGAACCTAAATTCAGCTCGCAAACCAAAGACAAACTGGTCTCGAGCGAAGTACGCGGCCCGGTTGAAGAAATCGTCGCGAAGACACTGGCTGACTACCTGCAAGAAAAACCAAACGACGCCAAAATCATTTGCGGCAAAATCGTTGAAGCCGCGCGTGCGCGTGAAGCAGCGCGTAAGGCGCGTGACCTCACCCGTCGTAAAGGTGTAATGGACGGCCTCGGCCTGTCCGCCAAGCTGGCCGACTGCCAGGAAAAAGATCCGGCGCTGTGCGAACTCTACGTAGTCGAAGGTGATTCCGCGGGTGGTTCGGCGAAGCAAGGCCGCGATCGTAAATTCCAGGCCATCTTGCCATTGCGCGGTAAAGTCTTGAACGTGGAAAAAGCCCGCTTTGAAAAAATGCTGGCCAGCGAACAGATCACGACATTGATCGCGACGCTAGGCACCAGCATCGGCGCGGATGAATTCAACATCGAAAAGCTGCGTTACCACCGCATCATCATCATGACCGATGCTGACGTCGACGGCGCCCACATCCGCACCCTGCTGCTCACCCTGCTGTATCGCCAGATGCCGCAACTGGTAGAGCGCGGCCACGTCTACATCGCGCAACCGCCGCTGTATAAGGTCAAGCACGGCAAGGACGAACGTTATCTGAAAGATGACGTGGAAGAAGCCGTCTACATGATGCAAATCGCATTGAACGATGCAGCGTTGATTCCAAGCGAAGGCGCACAGCCTATCGCCGGCGATGCATTGGCTGAACTGGTCCGTCAGTACAACATGGCCAACGCCATCATCAACCGCCTGACCCGCGCAGTAGACGGTGCCGCCCTCACCGCCATCATGACCGGCGTCACGCTGGATCTGAGCTCGGTCGACGCTGCGCAAGCATCTGCGCAGCGCCTGGAACAAGGTATCAACGAACCAGCGGTAACTGTCACGGTGAAATCGGATGAATTGTCGGGCAAACACACCCTGCGCATCAACCGCATGTACCACGGCAACGTCAAAGCCAGCAGCATAGACAGCGATTTTGTCACCGGTCCTGATTACACAGTCTTGGCGGCAGCGGCAGCAACCTTCAAAGGCCTCATCGGCCCAGGTGCACTGGTACAACGTGGCGCCGGCGAAAAAGCCAAAGTATCGGCCATCAGCGACTTCCACCAGGCGATGAACTGGCTGCGCAGCGAAGCAGAACGCAACGTCGGCAAGCAACGCTACAAAGGTCTGGGTGAAATGAATCCAGAGCAGCTGTGGGAAACAACGATGGACCCGGCTGTGCGCCGCTTGTTAAAAGTGCAGATCGAAGATGCGATTGCTGCGGATCAGATCTTTACTACTTTGATGGGTGATGATGTTGAGCCGCGTCGGGCGTTTATTGAGTTGAATGCGCTTTCGGCGGGGAATATTGATATTTAATTTTCGCTTTAACCCTCGTAAAAAAGCCTCCTTGTGGAGGCTTTTTTACTTTAGGTTAGATCTTTATACTAAAAATGTGCTGTCGTATAGATGCCATTTCCGCTTCAATATGAATAACAGATGTTAATTAAGAGGTGTTTGAAACGTAACTTTTCAAGCATCTATATGAGTACAACGGTTTGAAGGTGCGAATAAGAGAAAAAGTTTTACAAGAAGCTGCAATATGCCATAAATATAAGATTGACGAATATTCTTAGTTCGATAATAGTCGTTCAACAACAATTTTGTTTTGTAATGAGTTAGGCATATATAGGGAGAAATGATGCACGGATTCTATGCTCGGCTACGAGATAATCGTGGGGATGATTCACTTATGCAGGACTGCATTGAAAATGTAGTTAACCGTCTTGAAGCAAGTACCACTTCTGCTGATCAGCCGGGGATGTTGTTGGGAAAAATTCAATCCGGAAAAACTCGGGGTTTTTTAGGCGTGATTACTCGGGCATTTGATCGTGGGTTCGACATTGCATTGGTCTTCACTAAAGGAACCAAGACTTTGGCTCGTCAAACAGTGCGGCGAATAAGTTTCGATTTCAAAACATTTATAGATGATGAGGAAATAAGTGTTTATGACATTATGGAAATGCCAGAACGACTAACTAGATCTGAGCTCCGTCGTAAAATCGTAATCGTTGCGAAAAAAGAGTCAAATAATTTAACTCGAGTTCTTGAGCTCATGGGGGCTACTTATCCCGAGTTGGCTGAACGGCGGGTTCTATTAGTGGACGATGAAGCGGACATGGCAAGCGTGCGGTTTGTTCGGAAAAAAGGATCTACCGAATACACTCAAGGATCAATCGCCCAGCAAATGGACGATTTACGCAAGCTCATTCCTGGACTCGCATTTCTTCAGGTGACCGCGACACCTTATGCTTTATATCTGCAGCCGGAACAATATTCGACCCAGAATAATAAATTTGTAGTTCTTCCCAAGCGTCCTGCTTTTACGGTGTTGCTTCCAATTCACAGTGGATATGTAGGTGGAGATGATTATTTTGGTGAGCACGGTCGCGATGACCCTCGCAACTATTTATTTGTGCCAGTCCCTCAATCTGAATTAGATGCACTTCGTACCGCTGATGGCAGGGCTATTAGGGAAGATAGAATTTGGTCATCTGGCAATATTAATATTTTGCGTCAAGCGGTCATGACTTTTCTTTTGGCCGTAGTAGTGCGGCGATGGCAGCAGCAGCAGCAAGAACTGCGGCCTGGAAAATTTGCAATGATTATGCATAACGATACGCAACGGGCAGCGCATCAATGGCAGTGGGACACCGTTGAGCGCTTGCGTAATGCATTCGAACATGCGGCGGCCAATAACGATATACAGCTTAAAGAGTTATTTGAAATAGCATTTGCAGATCTCACCAATTCTGTAATTGCTCATGGCGGACGTTTACCGATTAAAGAAGATGCGTACGAGGCAATCAAGGAAATGATATTGGACGGTGAGTTGAATGTTCAACGTGTTAATTCGGATGTTCAACTCGCGCCCTTATTAGATCCAGATACTGCTGAATTACGCCTGCGTGCTCAAGCCAATATATTTATTGGCGGGAGTATTCTTGATCGAGGTATTACGGTCCCATCGCTTGTTGCATTTTATTACGGTCGCAATCCTAAACGCATGCAAGCAGATACTGTTCTTCAGCATTCGCGCATGTACGGTAATCGAGATAGACAAGATGTTGCGGTTACTCGTTTTTATACATCAGAGACAGTGTATAAGCGCTTGGGTCAAATACATAAATTGGAAGACACACTTCGTGAAGCTTTTGAAAGCGGTGCTAACGAAGGAGGAGTTGTGTTTCTTGAGAATGATACGAAGAATGGTATTGTGCCTTGCGCGCCTAGTAAGATTGCAACTAGTGATGTTGTTACGGTTGGCTCAAATGATTTTTATCTTCCAACAGGATTTGATACCTTGCCAGGGAAAACTGCAAAGACTGCGATTCAACAATTGACTGCATCGCTAGATCGGCATTCGAACGGCAATCCAGATCTTGTAGATATATCTCTTGACGAAGCAATTAGCCTTATCGAACTTTCGATGCAAACGATGAAAATTGGAAGAGGTGCCAGTTTTCAATGGGATGCAATGACGAGTTTGCTTAAATATTACTGTGCCGCTAATGAATCTGATGTGGTCCAACTTTTAGTTGAGAAAGGGCGTAAATTAGATAGGGAGAGCTCAGGTGAAAAATCAGGCTTATCCGTGCTAGGGACTAAAACGCGTGCAATTTTTCAAGTTGCTGGACGTAAAAAACCTGCCTTAGTCATGCTCGAACAAGAGGGGTCTAAATCTTTAAATTGGGCTGCAGATAATCCATTTTGGTGGCCGGTACTAGCTACGCCTTCTGGGGCAGAGCCTTGTGTGTTTGCACACGCCGCACCGTCATCACGCTAATGCGTTAAGGAGAATTGGTAACGCTGAGTTTTATCTACGATGAAATTCAGCGTGTAGCTTAATTGCTTTTTTTATTTGTGAGCGCACGCTAGAAGATAAATCAATAAATTCTTTTCTTCTTTCAAGCGCATTAATGGCATCTAATGGATCTGGTGGAATGAAATTGGCATGGAGAATACGTGAAGCTCGTTTTACTCTGGAAATTACGTTACTAACGGTTTTTGGTGTGTACTCATGAGTGTGTGCAAGCCATTGCCTGAAATGCGGATCACTAAACATTAATCTTTCCTCCTCATAACGTGCAATGGCTGATGCAACGTGTTGAGCCAAGAGTACCGGTACTGCATTTGCAATCATGGTATTTTGGTCTGTCATTGAGCCTGAAAACTTAAAGTCCCTACTAAATGACTGCACTCGTGCCCGTTCCGCTGTAGACAAGCGCCGAGCATTTGTCGAAGGGCCCGCGTCGTCAGGATGCGGTGTGTATCCTGGAGAAACAGATCTATTGGTCGATCTAATAGTGGGCGATGGTTCGTCAATGGAAAATATGCCGCGTCGTCCCCAGTTTCGAGGATGCCGATAGTAAAACTCGATTCCAAATTCGTCGCCGAGAAAATCTCTTATTGATAGCGGGTTATCTGTAGCTCCGACTTCGAGTTGGTCTAATAAAAAATCATTTTTTTCGCCCAAGCAGCCGATGGCGAAGAAGCGTTTTCTATTTTGGGGGACTCCAAAATAGGCAGCATTAAGCACACACTCCGTAATGCCATAGCCAGCTTCTTCGAGAAGGCTCTTGCCGGCAATCCATGCATCGCTATTGCGGATGCCCTGAACATTTTCCAACATGAACCATTTGGAACCCGAGTCTCTGACAATTTCGGAGAAACTCACGGTAAGTTGCGCTCGGGGGCCTTCAACACGGCTACCCGCGACAGAAAACTCTTGGCATGGTGGCCCGCCGATAATTAAATCGGGGCGTTGAGCACGAATTAATTTAGTGGCGTCAATAACTTCACTCAAATCCATGTTCGAAACAGGATGATGAAAATTGTTGCTATACGTGGTGCGGGCAGCTTCCCATTGCTCAACTGCGAGGGTAAGCTCGAACCCGGCTTGTTCAAAGCCTTTACTCAGTCCACCACATCCTGCAAATAAATCTACAACGCGCATTGACGCCTCCTTGGGCGTCAATGTATATGGCTAGATACTTTGTGTCAATATTCTGATTGTCGATGCAAATCGATAACGGCCTTGTGCTTAGAGCACAATTTACTTAATGGAGTAAATCGTGGGGTTTCGGCAGTTGGTAGGTTTTGCTTAATTAATCAAGCCTTGGGCTGTTCCCTAAATTATTTGATTTAAGTGAAACCTAAGTGGCCAGGTGCGCCTGGTGAAGGTCGTAATTATACAAAACGTTGAAATCGACCCTTTGGGAAGCGAAGGTTAGATTGTTCGAGTAAGTAAATTCAATGTAATGTTAGGCAAGCTCTTTTAATCCGATTGTATCTTCCCGACATCATATGTCAGTTTTTCTGTGGAAATTTTACTTGCAGGAAATCCAAATTCTGTAGACTTGGAGGCCACGGCAGGATGTCTACGCAACTCGCGCAGCGTCTACCTAAAACCATAATAACTACGCTGCCCAAGGGCGATCCGATGAAACACCGTTTGATGTCTATGTTGGCCGGCACTCTGCTGGCCGCGACCTGTGCGTCGGCATTTGCCGATACCGCTAACACTTCCATCCACTTCGATATCAAGCGCTTCGATGTCCGCGGCAATACCTTATTGCCGACGCAGACCATCGATAGCCTGGTAGCACCTTACCTCGGTAAGGACCGCGATTTTGCCGATGTGATGAAGGCACTCGAAGCACTGGAAGCGGCCTATCACGCACGCGGTTACCAACTGGTGCGCATCGATTTGCCGGAACAGGAACTGAACCAGGGCACGGTCGTGCTGAATGTGGTCCAGACCAAGATCGGCAATGTGGTCATCGAAGGCAATAGCCATTTCGATGATGCGAACATCCGCCGCTCCTTACCGGCGCTGCAAGAGGGACAAACGCCCGATTTGAAGGCGGTGTCCACAAGCCTGAAGCTGGCCAATGAAAACCCGGCCAAGAAGGTCACGATGAGCATGAAGTCGGCCGAGCAGGATGATGAAGTCGAAGCGACGTTAGCAGTCGTTGACGAGTCGGTCTGGCGTACCACGGTCAATTTCGACAATACCGGCGTCCCTTCCACCGGCCGCACCCGTGCCGGTGTGATGCTGCAAAACGCCAATATGTTCGGCCTCGATCATGTAATGAGTCTGCAGTACACGACCACCCTGGAAGAACCGAGTCGCGTCGGTGTCTATGGCGTCGGTTACCACATACCGCTGTATGCGCTGGGTGACTCCATGGATTTCTATGCGAGTTATTCGGATGTGAATGCCGGCACCGTTACCGCCGGTATCTTCGATGTCGCGGTCAGCGGCAAGGGCTCCATGTATGGCGCCCGTTATAACCAGAATCTCGCGACCGTCGGCAATTACCAATCCAAGCTGATGTATGGCATCGATTTAAAACAATACAAGAACAGCATGCAGTTGCTTGGTATCGAGCTGGGTGCTGACATTACCGTGCGTCCGCTGAGCGTCGCCTACCAGGGCGACTGGAGCTGGGGCGATGGTGCCATCGGTTTCGCCACCACCCTGCTGCACAATATTTCCGGTGGTTCGAACGGCCGCCAGAGTGACTTCGACCGCGTACGCTTCGATGCAAAGGCCAATTACACCGCCATCCGCGTGGGCGGCAGCTTGACACAGGCTTTGCCGGAACAATGGCTGGCGCGTACCATCATCAATGGTCAATACACCCGGGATGCCCTGGTGCCGGGTGAACAATTCGGAGCCGGTGGTGCCGCCTCGGTACGTGGCTTCCTGGAGCGGGAAGTGGCGAATGATTCGGGTATCACCGGTAACTTCGAGGTCTACACCTCGCCATTGTGCGGCAGCGGCAAATGGCAATGCCGCGCACTGGCTTTTTACGATCATGCTTATCTGACACGTAATCACGCCTTACCCGGTGAATTTTCAACTATTTCTATCAATAGCGTCGGCTTGGGTCTACGCTTGCAGTTAGGGAATGACGTGAACTTCCAGGTTGATGTCGGGCATGTCCTGCACGCAGAAGCGACGACCACCCGTAGTGGTGACAACCGTGTACACGCCCGCCTTGCCTTGTCTTTCTAAGGTGCCATGATGAAGAACACTATGAATATGGCTGTGAACAAACCTCAAGCCCTGGCCTGGGCTATACGCTGCGCCTTCCTGTCGCCGGTGCTGGCAGCCTGCCTGGGTATTGGCAGTGCGGCGGCAAATCCATCCAACCCGAGCGTCGCGCATGGGCAGGTGAGCTTTTCGCAGAATGGCAACGTCTATACGATCACGAATAGCCCGAGCGCAATCATTAACTGGGCCAGCTTCTCGATCAACGCGGGTGAGGTTGTGCGTTTCATCCAGCAAAACAGCAGTAGTAGCGTCCTCAACCGCGTTACCGGCCAGAACCCGAGCCAGATCCTGGGTGCACTGGAATCGAATGGTCGTGTCTTCCTCATCAATCCAAACGGCATCGTGTTTGGTGCCGGTTCGCAAGTGAATGTGGCGGGCCTGGTCGCTTCGACGTTGGCGATTTCAGATAGCAACTTCCTTGCTGGTAAAAACAAATTCACCGCGGGCGATGTCGCCGGTGCAGTCAGCAATCTTGGTGGGATTACCACGCCATCCGGTGGGCAGGTCTACCTGATTGCACCGGATGTCAGCAATAGCGGCATCATCACGTCGCCGAAAGGAGATGTGGTACTGGCGGCCGGACGCAGTGTGCAACTGGCGGATTCGACTAATCCGGATATGCACGTGGTGGTGTCTGCTCCGACCGACCGGGCATTGAATTTGGGTGACGTGATTGCACAGAGTGGCAGGATCGGTATCTATGCTGCCTTGATCAACCAACGTGGCAAACTCAATGCGAACAGCGTGGTGGTCGGGGAGAACGGTAAGATCATTTTGAAAGCAAGCGCTACGACTTTGCTGGAAGCCGGTAGTACGACGACGGCAACCGGCGCAGGTGCCGGTGGTGAAGTCCAGGTACTCGGTGAAAAAGTCGGTCTGATGGGTAATGCCCTGGTCGATGTAAGTGGCCAGACCGGTGGTGGTACCGCACTGATAGGTGGTGACTACCAAGGTAAGAACGCGGCGGTGATGAATGCCGAGCAAACCTTTGTCGGTAAAGATGCTGTGGTCAAGGCAGATGCGATCGCCAGTGGTAACGGCGGTAAGGTCATCGTCTGGGGTAACCAGACTGCACAGGTTTACGGTTCCATATTTGCGCGCGGTGGTGCCGCCTGGGGTAATGGCGGCTTTATCGAGACTTCGGGCCTGCATCATCTGGATGTGGCCGGGATACGTGTCAATGCCGGTGCGTCGCAAGGAAAAAACGGGCAGTGGTTGCTTGATCCGGAAAATATCATTGTGAACGATGGACCGGCACCTTTGAGTGATGCCGCGGCATTTAGCAATCGTCCCGGTGAAACTACAGAAATCAGTGCGCAGTTACTGGCGAATGCAACAGCAGACGTCATTCTGCAAGCGACCAACGACATTACTTTTCAATATGGTGTCGACAACACACATGAAGGTGTGAGTCTCACTGCTCAGGCCGGCAACAACATATACGTGGATGCGATGTTGAGGTTCACTAAAGACATAACGCTGGCTGCGAATTACTTTGGTACTGGCGAGGGGCGAGTTCTAGGTGATGGTATAACTGCCATCAATGCCGGAGGGGTCAAGACCATTACAGACTATTTGAATCCGCCCGTTGTAGTGCCTCCAGTGACTCCACCCCCTTCCGTTGACATCTGCACCATCGCGCCCAACTCGGCCCTGTGCCAGGTATTGTCGCCACCAACCGCCAGTGAACCGGTCAAACCGGTACAACAGGCAAGCAATGAAGTTATCAGGACGGTGACGCAATCCGCCCCCAAGACTGATTTGGATCAACTAGCTTTCCTCGATACGAAGAAGCAAGGCGATGGTTCATCCGGCGGATCGGGGCCATCTGGAAGCAGCTCTACACCGGATGATAAAAAAGCCGATGATAAAAAACCCGATACCAAAGAAGTCGCATCCAATGACAAGAGTGGAACCAAAAATGAATCAGCTCCGAAAATGTACTGTAATTAAGTCTGTGCTGTTGCTGGCAGTCTTGTGTACAGCAACAGTGGTGCAGGCAGCGGGAGTCGGTACGGTCACGCACCTGAGTGGTCCTTTGCTGGCGAAGAAGGCGAACGGCAGCGTGCGCGTGTTGACGACGAAATCGGCAGTTGAGCCTGGCGATACTTTATCGACCCAAGGCAAGAGTTACGCACAAATCAAATTCAGCGACGGCAGCACACTGATCCTGCAACCGGATACCGTGTTGACGATAGATAAGTTTTCTTACGATGTGGCCAAACCATCGGCTGATAATATTGCTTACACACTGGTGCAAGGCGGTGTGCGTGCGAATGCGGGTTTGCTTGGCAAGCGTAGCAAGGACAGCGTGCAGATGGTGACACCTATGGCAAACATCAGCATGCAGGCGGCGAATGTCGTTGTGCAATATGTGAAGTCGGACGAAGAAGCCATTGCTGCTGCGCGTGAAGCTTATCTGCTGGCCAGTACTGCAGCGCTGGATGTGGCTATGCAAGCGACACGTAGCGACATGCCGGCTCCTGCAGCTATCCAGCCTCTGATGCTGGCGCAAATCAATATACCCTTACCCACAGGGCTGACGCCGAAAGCCACCGGTTTAACGCCACCCTTGCCGCCGGGTTTGTATATACAGGTAATCGACGGTTTGATTAATGTGACGAATAAGGGCGGCGCGCAGACTTTTGCCCCGGGCCAGTTTGGCTTTACGCCTACTCCGATACAAGCCCCCGTCGTCGTGCCAAAAAACCCGGCTTTGCAATTTATTCCGCCACCGGCGTTTAGTTTGCCTCCTCCGGTTACCACGGGACAAAATGCACCCAGGTCCAATGCCGTCGATTGCGTAGTTCGTTAAATTGGATGCCGGGACGGGAATGTTTATGCGTCTGTGATGTCGTATGGGTTAAGCCCGCCAAATCCTGGCAGGCAAACCTGATACGGTGATGCAATGAAGCAAATGCTGCGTAAATTGACTTTCGTTTTGCTGATACCGCTTACTTTAGCATTGGCCGGATGTGGCGGCTACGCCCGTACACCCAACGGCAGCTCAAGCGTAGATGCCTACGGCGTGATCGATGTCGGCGTGCAACATACCAGTCCGTAAGCTCGCTTAGGGCAGATGTAAAAAGGCTTCCTGATGGAAGCCTTTTTTATTGGGTCAGCCTGCGGCGCAGCGTGCTCTATGCGTCTTCCCATATAACCCGATGCTTGCCCAATTCCTTGGCGCGATACAGGCGCTTGTCCGCCAGTTCGATCAGGTCGTTAGGTACTTGCTCGGATTGCGGGGTGATGGTGGCGGCGCCGACGCTGACGGTGAGCCATTCCCCTATCGCTGCGTGAGCATGTGGTATCCGCAAGGCTTCCACTGCCGCGCACACTTTCTTGCCCGAGATGACGGCACCATTGCTGCCGGTAGCAGGCAGGATGATCGCGAATTCTTCACCACCAAAACGTGCGCTCAGGTCAGCCGGACGCATTGCACTGGCTTCCAGTGATTTGGCGACTTGCTTCAATACCAGGTCACCGGCCACGTGACCGTAGGTGTCGTTGTACAACTTGAAGTTGTCGACGTCGATCAGCAGAATCGATAACTCTTGCTGCTCACGACGGGCACGCTTCCATTCCGCGCCCAGGTAATCATCGAAGTAACGGCGATTGGCGATACCGGTCAGGCCGTCGGTATTGGTCAGGCGTTGCAGTTCGAAATTGCTCTTTTGCAGTTGCTGCTGGCTTTCGCGCAAGGCACGATATGCGGCATCGCGCTGCAAGAGATTGTTGTACGAACGCGAGTGGTAACGGATACGTGCGATCAGTTCTATCGTATCCGGCAATTTCACCATGTAGTCGTTGACGCCTGTGGCGAAGGCGTCGCGCTTGACCTCGGCGTCTTCGCGGGTCGACAGTACGATGATAGGAATATCACAGGTGGTCGCGTTCTGCCGATACTGGCGCACCAGTGTCAGGCCGTCGACACCCGGCATCACCAGATCCTGCAGGATGACGGTGGGTTTGGTTTTTTCTGCGACGCGCAAGGCTTCGTCGGCACGTGCGCAGTAATGGAAATCGATATTCGGGTCGCTCAACAAGGCACGCCGTATTGCTTCACCAACCATGGGCTGGTCATCGACCAGCAGCACCATGATCTTGTATTCTTCCGCCGGTAAATGGATTCCGAGATCGCTATCGCTCAATGCTGAAGAGTCCATATTTGTTGCCCCTTGATTCAATTAAACAAAGTTACTAATTTTTGTGCAATACCGGATACGGGCAGGATGTCGGTCGCCGCATTGAGTGCGACGGCAGCTTTCGGCATACCGTATACAGAACTGCTTTCCTGGTCTTGCACGATGGTGTGATATTTATTGTCGTGCATCGCTTTCAGGCCGAGCGCGCCATCGCGTCCCATGCCGGTCAGCAGTACTCCCACTGCCTTGCCCTGCCATTGTTGCACTACGCTGTGAAACAATACGTCGATAGATGGATGGTAAATATCGTTGGGTGATTCCTGCACATAACCGAGGCTGTCACGGTTCTTGATCAACAGGTGCTGGTTGGTGCCGGCGATGAAGACGGTCCCGCTCAGCGGTTGATCACCCTCCTTCGCTACACGTACGCGCAAGGCGGTTTGTTGCCGCAACCAATCAGCCATGCCGTCGACAAACGCCGGATTGATGTGCTGCACGATGACGACGGCCGCCGGGAAGTCGGCCGGCAAGCCGCGCAACAGTTCGGCCAGTGCTGCCGGACCACCGGCGGAAGCGCCGATCACGACTAGTTTGGTAGAAGGATCGGGTTCCCGTATTACAGCGGCTTTCTTGACCGGTGCCGGCGCTTCAATCTTCTTGCCCATGCGCGCGACTTTTTCTATCTTGGCAATCAGTGCGGCTGCACCCTGCTGGAAATTGCCGCCGGTCATGACCGGCGTGGTCACTACATCCAGCGCCCCATGCCCGAGTGCCTCATAGACCTTGACCGCATTGGCGCTGATATCAGCTGTCACCAACAGGATGGGGCAAGGCGTCTTTTGCATGATGCGACGCGTGGCTTCTACCCCGTCCGCATTCGGCATGACGATATCCATCAGCACGATATCGGGTAACTGCCATGCGCACATTTCTGCTGCCTGTACACCGTCTTGCGCGACCCAGATTAATTGATGCTGCGGATGCTCTGCCAGCGCCCGTCGCAATATTTCAACCACCATGGGTACGTCATTGACGATGCCGATTTTCACGTTCAGGCCGCTCCGATCAAATCAACGACTGCCTGCAATAAAGTCTCGTCGTGGAAGCTGCTCTTGGTGAAGTAGTAATCAGCACCGGCATCGAGGCCACGTTGCCGGTCTTCTTCCCTATCCTTGTACGAGACGATCATCACCGGCAGCGATTGCAGGTTGGCCGCCTGCCGGATCAGTGATACCAGTTCTATGCCATCCATGCGCGGCATATCGATATCGGTGATGACCAGGTCGAAATGTTCGGTACGTACCGCATTCCAGCCATCCATGCCGTCGACTGCAACCACCACCTGGTAACCGCAATTGCTCAATAGTTTGCGCTCGAGTTCACGTACCGTTAATGAGTCATCGACCACCAGCACTTTTTTGCGTTTGACGTCATTCAGGTTTTTACCGCCGTGCTGGACCACATCCAGCTTGCCGGCGGCGGTGAGTTTTTCTACCGAACGCACCATGTCGGCAACATCGAGAATCAGTACCGGATCACCATCTTCCATCAAGGCGCCGGCCAGTACATTTGGTACTTTGCCGAGGCGTGCATCCAGCGGTTGCACTACCAGCATGCGTTCACCGAGGAAGTCATCGACCGCCAGGCCGTAAGTGTGTTCATGGTCGCCGATGACGACGACGGAAACCAGGTCATCCTTGGCGCGCAGTTCGCCCTTTTGCAAGATCTGATGCGCACTGACCAAGCCGATCTGGCGGCCGTCAAAAGTGAAGTGCTGTTGCCCTTCCAGCATGGCCAGCTGATCGCGCCGCAATTCCAGGGTGCGGTTCACATATGCCAGCGGGAAGGCGTAAGGCTCATCATTGATGGTGACCAGCAGGCTGCGGATGACGGACAGGGTCAGCGGCAGTTGCATCTGGAAGCGTGTACCTTGTTGCGGCGCACTGGAAATGCGTATGGTGCCGCGCACCTGCTTGAGCATATTGCTGACTACATCGAGGCCGACACCGCGTCCGGAAATATCGGTGACTGTATCGCGCAGGCTGAAGCTCGGCAACAACAGGAATTCCAGCAACTCAGTTTCGCTCAGTTGGGCAACCGTATCGGCATTCGAGAGCTTGCGTTCCACGATGGTGCTGCGCAATTGGTCGAGGTCGATGCCGGCACCGTCGTCGCTGACATTGACCAGCAACATGCCGGCGCTGTGGCGCGCCTCCAGCGTAATCAAGCCCTGCTCCGGCTTGCCTGCGGCTTTGCGTTGTTGCGGGCTTTCTATGCCATGGTCGATGGCATTACGCAGCAAGTGGCCGATAGGTGCTTCCAGTTTTTCGAGGATGTCCCGGTCTATCTGCGTTGCATTACCGATGATGTCCAGCCGTACCGATTTTCCGAGTGCATGGCCGACGTCGCGCACCATGCGTGCATAACCGTGGGTACCGTCGGCGAACGGACGCATGCGACAAGCCAGGGCTTCATCATATAAACGTTGCGACAGATTCACCGAGCGGCGGTCGAAGGTTTCCAGTTCTCCCAGTTGATCAGCCACCATGTGCTGGCATTGCATCATCAGCGTACGTACTTCCGACAATGCGGCTTGCGTCGCTTCATCGGCCGTCTGCGCGGATAACTGTTGATGCAAGAGATCCAGCGCCTGCCCGGCCTCGCGCTGCGTACGTTTGAGGCGCAGGATGGAAGCGGTGAACGGTTTGAGGCGACGCGATTCGACCAGCGATTCGCCGCTCAGGCTGAGCAGGCGATCGAGGTTTTTGGCATTGACGCGTACGGAACGAATGCCGTTGTCCTGTGTTTCTGATACCGTGCTGCCATTGCTGACGGGTGGGCTCCCTGCTTCAGGTGCGGCATCTTCTGCCGCGATATCGGCACTGCTGTCGCTGCCATCCGGATCCGCCATCGCAAGAGTCAGCCTGGAAATGAAAGCGGTGATTTCCGGCTTGCCCGCATGATCACCCCAGGTTTCGTCGTTGCCGGGCGGATTGGCAATGCGTGTCAACAAGTCCACACCTTTGAGCAAGACATCGATTTGCTTGCGATGCAGCAGCAGTTCGCCGCGCTGTGCAAGCACGAAGCAATCTTCCATCACGTGTGCAACATCGACCCCGGCCGCGAGGCCGATGATGCGCGCGGCACCTTTGAGCGAGTGCGCGGCACGCATGCAGGCTTCCAACTGGTCGGCGGAGCGCGGATTCTGTTCGAGTTCTAGCAAGCCCACGCTCAAGACATGCGTCTGGCTTTCCGCTTCCTGGCGGAATAATTCCAGCATCGACATTTGGCTCAGGTCGGGTGAGCTCATGTCAGGCTCCGGTTCAATGCGTAAAACAAGAGGCTGCAATCCAGCAAACCTATCTTCCTGTCTTTGCCGGCGATCATGGCTTGCGTATAAGTCATGCTTGATTGTGCCACCGTCGATGGTACGGCTTGCAGTTCGGCCTGGCTAAAGCGCTGTACGCCGAGGACTTCATCGACAGGAAATACCAGCGTCTGTCCCTGGTGCGTGACTACCAGCAAGCGCTGGATAGCCGCGGCGGTGCCGCGTTCAGCGCCCAGCATTTGCGTCAGTGAAACGCAGAGCAGCAAGGAGCCGCGCACATTACTCAAACCGAGGATGGCGCGATTGGCCTGATGTGGCAGGCTGTGTATCGTGCGTTGTTCGGCGACTTCGACGATGGCATCGGTAGGCAAGGCCAGCCATTCGATACCGGCGCGGAAAATCAATGCGGAAACGGCGGTTTCGCTGCGCGCGAGACTTTGTTTGCTTAGGCCCCAGTCACTGATCAGGTCAGCATCCGACGTCGGCCTATCCAGCAAGGTCGAGGCGGCTGCGGCATATGTCGGGCAGTTCAGGCAGCGGAAGTAGTCTTGCAGTTTGGGGCAGGTGCTATCGCCGCGCACGCCGATGCGATTCCAGCAATCGTCTACTTTTATATCCATGGCCACATCAGCCATTTGCAGGGGTTCATGCATGCGGTTGCTCCTGCGTATTTGCCACAGTAGCGGCTACCCGTTGCGCACGTTGTTGCATTAACCGGGCACCGGCGGTGTCACCTTGTGCCGCCAGCAGTGCCGCCAGATGCGTCAGCGCTTCGTAATGATTCGGTTGCAGGTAAATCGCCTTGCGGTAGAACTGCAGCGCTTCACCATTATCTTGCCGGGCATCGCTGATCAATCCCATCAGGTAGTAAGCAGCGGCATTCGGCCCATTTTTCTGTATGTGCTCGTGGCAGAGTGCTGCGGCTTCTGCCAGTTCACCCTGGTTCGCACATTGCATGGCGCGCGCGAGTATTGCTTCGTTTGCCGGGGCTGTCGGCGTGGCGACTGGCGTAACTGCGGGTATGACGTTGGCGAATGGTTTTCTGACTGGTGCCGCAGTCGGCACAGGTTTGATCTGCATCGGTGGCGGGCTGATTTTGCGCACTACGACGGTTGCAGGATGCGCGCCGCTACGTTTGCGGAAAGCGAAGGCCAATGGAATACCGGCCGAGACCAGGTTCGGGCGCAGCATCACACCGGCTTCTGCCGGGCCGACGAAGATCGTGCCTTGCGTATGCAGGAGTCGGTCCAATACCTCTACCGCCTGTTGTTGCATTTCACGATCAAAGTAAATCAGGACATTGCGGCAAAACACAAAGTCATACGGTTTTTCATTCAGCAGGAAGTCACTGGCAAACATATTCCCGTGGCGGAAATTGACTTGTTGGCGCACCAGTTCCGATAAGCGGGCTTCATCCTTGCTGGTGTCGAAGTGGCGGTCACGGTATTCCAGCAGTTTGCCGCGGAAAGAATTGCGCCCATATACGCCACGTTCGGCGATGCCGAGCGAGCGGTGACAAATGTCTATCGCATCGATATGGAAATTGGCTGGCGGGACGCCTGCATCCAGCAAAGCCATCGCGACGGAATACGGCTCTTCGCCGGTGGAGCACGGCAGGCTGAGTACACGCACGCAGCGATCCGGTTTTTCCGCGATCTGTTGACGCGCCATGCGGGCCAGCGACAGGATCGCTTCGCGGTCACGGAAGAACCAGGTTTCGGGCACGATCACCAGTTCGATCAATTCCTGCAATTCACCGGGCGCTGACTGCAAGGCCAGAAGATAGGCATCCTGCGTCATGCCCAGTGTTGACATGCGTTCACTGACGGCGCGCTCGATCAGCATCATGCCGACCGATGCCACATCCAGCCCCATACTGTGGCGGAGCAGGCTGGCGATGCGATTGAGCGTCGTCATTCGCTGACCACTTCCGGAAACAACAGGGCTTGCACCGATGTATCGAGCAAGTCCTGCACATTGATACGCTGGATCAAGCCATCATCACGACGCAAGACGGGTCCCAGGTAACGCGCATCCTGGTTTGATAAACCTGAATCGGAAAAATCAGCGGGATCGCAACGCAGGGTATCGGTGGCCTTTTCAACGACCAGGCCGAGCAATTGCGGTGCTTGCCCTAGCGGTGTGTAGTGCACCAGCACCAGGCGTGTGCTGAGTCGTGATGCCGCAGCTTGTCCGGTCGCGAGCAGGCTGACGTCGAGTACCGGCACATGCTGGCCATCGTAATTGAACAGACCCAATACCCATGCCGGTGTGCCCGGCACTTCCTTGAGGCGCGCCAGCGGCAGCACCAGCGCCACTTGCGCGGCTTCCAGTGCATAGCGATCCCGCCCGATCTGAAAGAGCAGGAACAGCATCTGTGGTCCGTTACCGGCAGTCATGACCGTTACCGTCAGGCCGAAACCTTGAAGCGCGATACGCCGTTACGCAAGCCGTTCGACACCAGGTGCAATTCATCGATGGCCTGGCTCGATTGCTGCAGCGATTCGACGGTTTGTTGTGCGGCTTCGCTCAGTTGTACCAGCGCCTGGTTAATCTGTTCGGCGCTATTGGCTTGTGCCTGCATGCCTTCATTGACGACCTGGAAGCGTGGTGCCAGTGCCTGTACCTGCGCAATGATTTGCGAGAGCTGGCTGCCGACTTGCTGTACTTCCTGCATGCCGCGCCGGACCTGGTCGGAGAATTTATCCATACCCATCACACCGGCGGCGACTGCCGACTGGATTTCCTTGACCATCAATTCGATGTCATAGGTGGCGACTGCGGTCTGGTCAGCCAGGCGGCGGATTTCGGTTGCCACGACCGAGAAGCCACGGCCGTATTCACCGGCCTTTTCCGCTTCGATGGCCGCGTTCAGCGACAGCAGATTGGTTTGATCAGCGACCTTGGTGATGGTGGTCACGACTTGATTAATATTGCCGGCCTTTTCATTCAGGATGGCCAGCTTGCCACTGACGGAACCTGCTGCATCCATCACCGCCTGCATCGTATCTTCCATCCGGGTCAGGCCGGTCTGGCCGCTGCCGGCCAGGGTCGCGGCTTGTTCGGATACCAGCGACACTTCATTCATGGTGCGTACCAGGTCGCGCGAGGTTGCAAAAATTTCCCGCGAGGTCGCGCCAATTTCGGTGGTGGTGGCAGCGGTTTCTGCAGCGGTAGCTTGCTGTTGTTTGGAGGTCGCGGCGATCTCGGTGACCGAGCTGGACACCTGGCCCGATGATTTTTGTGCTTGTCCGACCAATATGGTCAGCTCATCAGTCATGCGGTTGAAGCCGGAAGCCAGGTGCTCGAATTCATCCTTGCGCTCCAGGTGTAGGCGTTGCGAAAAATCGCCGGAGCGCATGACGTCAAGGATGCTGATCAGCTTTTGCATAGGCACGGTAATCGCGCGCAACAGGAAGTAGCCCCAGATGATGGCCGCCAGCAATGCAACGATGAGGGCCACCATCATATTGACCTTGGCTTGATGCACCGAGTCGATGATGTGCTGGGCTGATTGATCAGCAATGATTTTGTTGTTTTCCGTGATCTTCTGGATCAGCGCATGCGCATCCTTCCACGCCGGACGCAGTTGATCTGTGAATAATTTATGTACCAGCGGCGATGAACGGCTCAAGTCCTGGCGCAGGATTTCCTGCTGGATTTGCTGATATTTGGCGCGCGCCTGTTTGAATCCTTCGAACTGGGCTTTGTCATCTGCGGCAAAAATCGATTTTTCGTATTCGACCTGCAAGGCATTGATGTGCTCGTTATTGACTTGCAGCTTGGCCAGATCATTTTTGCGATTCGTGTCGCTGTCCGCGATCTCGGCGATCTGTTGCGTCAGCATGTAGTTTTCAAACCAGTAGGCATTGATCATCGCACTGGCATGCAAACCGGGCGTGGAATCTTCCTGCAGGCTGGTGGCCGCGTTATCGATTTTTGCCAGGCGTACCCAGGCTACTGCCGCCATCAAGGCCATCAAAAGCAGGATGAGCGCAAAGCTCCCGAGGATCCGTTGTTTGATTGTCCAATTTTTCATGTTGGCGGGCTTTCGTGGAGAATATTTTTTGTACTGTAAGAAGGCGGGAGCGGCTTTGTTTTGATACTTCTTGCCTCTGGGCATTATGGCTGAAGTGCCAGGGGAGCGCCATATTTAACTGCGCGCTATCTGTTAACAAAAGTGAGTAAATACTGCGGTAATTCCGATGTCAAATCAATGCAGGCGGTGACCGGTAGCAACAGTTTTTGCAAAACGGGTGGATGGCGGGATAAGCGGTGGGCTGACGGGCAGGTCGCGGGGGCTGTCGAAGACGGCTCGGGAAGGCGGGCGATGGCGATGCCACCGCCGCGGGTTCAGACGGGGTTGGCGATCCACCAGTAACCAATGCCGCTGCCATTGCGCAGTACATAGCGGACATTGTTGATGAAGCGTTGCGGGAATTTGCCGGCGTCCTGGCTGCTGCTGGCTTCCTGCATCATGTCCCTCACCAGTTCGCTGGTTTTGTTTTGGCTCAGGCGCGGGTTGACAGTTGCAGCCACGACTTCCGACAGTGCCAACACATTGTTGCGGTTATCGGCCGCTGTGCCATTCTCGGCGACCAGTGCGGTGACACTCGTGATGTGGCCGGTTTCCTTGGAAACCGCGGCCGTCAGCGAGATGCCGGTCGAAAATGTGTGCTGGAAGTAGTCGTGGACCGCACCGTGGCGGACCTCGACTTTAGCGATCTTGAATGATTGCCCGTAGGCGCGCGATGCGGCATTAAAGGCGCTGGCGAACTGTTCCGAAGTCAGCTCGAACTCGGCTTCCCGGCCCAGGCTGCTGTGTCGTTCCGGCGCTTCGCCGGTCCTGGTTTCGACTGCTTTGCCGCAGGCGACTAAACATAGCGCCAGCAAGGCGCACGTTAGCGTCTTCATGTCTCCTCCGTGGCCCTCGCTACGCGCCGGCCGTGTCTGTCTGGTGTGTCTTTTATTTTTTCGAGGCCTTAAAGGCTCGTTATATGAAGCAGGTTACACCAAATCCGGCATGTTATTTGCAAGTTTTAAAGGCTTTTTACGGCTTCAATTGTTAACGTTTGTAGGCAGGAAATAGCGGCATGGACAGGCGTAAAATCACAGCCCTTGCATCGGTTCCGGCCGAAAGGCGTGCAAAACTGACAAATTTGTCATTTTCCAGTCAGCAACAAGACATAGCCGGCAATGTATATTGACTGCCTTGTGGCGTTTTATGCCCAAGGCTCTCGCTGTTTGCCGCATCGGGGCTGGCATCCGGACGATGCAGCTGCAGCGGTATCCCAAACAAGAACGGAAATTATTCGATGTGGATTGTCAAAATCGCTTTGCGGCGGCCGTATACCTTCCTGGTAATGGCCTTGCTGATTTTTCTGGCCACGCCTATCGCGCTGACGCGCATGGCGACCGACATTCTTCCGGAAATCGATATTCCGGTCATCAGCATCATCTGGAACTACAACGGTCTCTCGGCACAGGAGATGGGCCAGCGGGTTACCGCCGTCAATGAACGGGTGTTGACGACGACCGTCAACGACATTGAGCACATCGAATCGCAAACGCTGGCCGGGGTTGCTGTCATCAAGGTATTTTTCCAGCCTGGTGCCAGTATCCAGACCGCTATTGCACAGGTGACGTCGGTATCGCAGGCCATTCTGCGCCAGATGCCACCCGCCATGACGCCGCCCCTCATCATCAAATATTCCGCTTCCAGCATTCCGGTCATGCAGCTGGGTTTGTCCAGCCCGACCATGTCGGAACAGGGCTTGTTCGACATTGCACTCAACTCCTTGCGTACCAAACTGGTCACGATACCGGGTGTCGCGATTCCGTATCCATACGGCGGTAAAAGCCGTGTCGTTTCCGTCGATCTGGATGCGCAGGCCTTGCAGTCCAAAGGCTTGTCGCCAACCGATATCGTCAATGCGGTGAATGCACAGAACCTGATCCTGCCGGGCGGTACCGCCAAATTCGGCAGCACCGAATTCACCGTCAATATCAATGGTTCGCCGCGTGTGCTGGATGAGTTGAATGACTTGCCCGTGCGCAGCGTCAACGGTGCCACCACCTATCTGGGTGAAGTGGCGCATGTACGCGACGGCTTCACGCCGCAAACCAATATCGCCAGACAGGATGGCCAGCGTGGCGTGTTGTTGTCGCTGCTGAAAAATGGCGGTGCATCGACCTTGGCAATTGTTGATGCGGTACGCGCTTCACTGGGCGACATCATTCCGACCCTGCCGGACGACGTTAAAGTCACGGCATTGTTCGACCAGTCGGTCTTCGTCAAGGCCGCGATCAGCGGCGTGATGCATGAAGCATTGATTGCCGCCTGCCTGACCGCAACCATGATCCTGCTCTTCCTCGGCAACTGGCGCACCACCTGCATCATCGCGATTTCGATTCCGTTGTCGGTGCTGTCATCGATCCTGGCCTTGCATGCGCTGGGCGAGACTATCAATATCATGACGTTGGGTGGGCTCGCGTTGGCGGTGGGTATCCTGGTCGATGATGCGACGGTGACCATCGAGAATATCGAGCGCTACCTGCATCTCGGGCATGACCTGGAGACGGCGATCCTGGAAGGTGCCGGCGAGATTGCGATCCCGACGCTGGTGGCGACCTTGTGTATCTGTATCGTTTTCGTCCCGATGTTCTTCCTGACCGGTGTTGCGCGTTACCTGTTCGTGCCTCTGGCCGAAGCGGTGATGTTTGCGATGATTGCGTCCTACATCCTGTCGCGTACCTTGGTGCCGACCCTGGTGATGCTGTTCATGCGCAAATCGCATGGTGCCGGTCATACCGAAGCGAAAGGCAAGCCTGGCTTGTTGCAACGTGTTTACACGAGCTTCGATGCACGCTTTGAACGCATGCGTCGCGGTTACATCCTGGTCCTGAGCGCCCTGCTGCCGCGTCGTCGCTTTTATGCGGCGGTCTTCCTCGGCTTCACGGTCTTGTCCAGCGGCCTGTACTTTACGTTGGGACAGGATTTCTTCCCTAGCGTGGATGCCGGCCTGGCACGCCTGCATTTCCGCGCCCCGACCGGTACCCGTATAGAGGAGACCGCGCGCCTCGCTGACCAGATCGAAGCGGTGATACGCGAAACCATACCGGCCGATGAACTGGAAACCGTGCTGGACAACCTCGGCCTGCCGTATAGCGGTATCAATCTGTCGTATAGCAATGCCGGCACCATAGGTACCTTCGATGGTGAAATCCAGATTGCGCTGAAAAAAGGCCATGCGCCGACCGATGATTATGTGAAGCAATTGCGAGCCGAATTACCGAAGCGCTTTCCCGGCATAGAGTTTTACTTCCAGCCAGCAGATGTCGTTACGCAAATCCTGAACTTCGGTTTGCCGGCTGCCATTGATGTGCAATTTGCCGGGAATAACATCAAGGAAAATTACCGCCTGGCCGCGCAGTTGCAGAATGCGGTGAAACAGATTCCGGGTGCGGTCGATGTCTACATCCGTCAGCGTATTGATCAGCCTGCCATGCAGTTGACGATGGATCGCAGTCGCCTGCAGCAGATGGGATTAAGTGCGGCCAACGTGGCGCAGAATCTGCTGATTCCGCTTTCCGGCAGCTCGCAGACTGCACCTGCATTCTGGCTGAATCCGGCTAACGGCATCGCTTATAACATCACGGTACAGACGCCGCAGTACAAGATAGACAGCCTGGATGCGCTGATGCAAATCCCGGTCGGTACCGGCAGTGCGGGTACGCCTACCCAGTTGCTGAGCAATCTGGTGGATGTCAAAACCGGCCGTGAACAATCAGTGATCTCGCGTTACAACATAGAACCGGTGATTGACCTGTACGTCAGTGTCAGCGGCCGTGACCTGGGTTCGGTGGCACGTGAGGTGGCGAAGGCTATCGAACCGATACGCGCGCAATTACCGAAAGGATCAAAGATCAATATGCGCGGCCAGGTTGAAACCATGCAGTCGTCCTTTGTCGGCCTCGGTATCGGTTTGCTGATGGCGATCGTGCTGGTCTATCTGCTGATCGTGGTCAACTTCCAGTCGTGGATAGATCCGCTGATTATTATTACCGCCTTGCCGGCCGCGCTGGCCGGGATTGCCTGGATGCTCTTCCTCACCGGGACCACACTAAGCGTGCCGGCCTTGACTGGTGCCATCATGACGGTCGGTGTGGCGACCGCGAATAGTATCCTGATGGTGTCGTTTGCACGGCAACGCTTGCTGGCCGGCGAGCCGCCATTGTCAGCGGCGCTGGAAGCAGGTGCCACCCGCTTGCGTCCGGTGCTGATGACGGCGCTGGCGATGATCATCGGTATGTTGCCTATGGCTTTGGGCTTTGGCGAAGGTGGCGAGCAAAATGCGCCGCTGGGCCGCGCCACTATTGGCGGTTTGCTGTTTGCGACCGCATCGACTTTATTCTTTGTGCCGCTGGTGTTTGCCGGCGTCCATCAATTCCTGGCGCAGCGTGCAGCCAAAAAAGGTTTGCCGCCGCCCCATACTGCAGTACTCGAAGGAAATAGCTGATATGACTCAAGATCGCCACTCCAATATCGGTATCCACGGCTTGCAAGCGCATCAGGCTGCGCACGGGATACAACGTTTGCACCTGTTGTCACGGACCCGGAAGTTCGCGCTGATCGCCGTCGGCGTCCTGCTGATAGGCGCTGCGATCGTCATCGGCCTGCGTTTCGCGAAAGCGACTGAACTGGCCGAGGTATCGAAGCAGCAAGCCACGCGCTATGTCTCGGTAACCAGCCCGCGCAGTTCGGCGACGGATAATGTACTGCGCCTGCCGGGTACGCTGCAGGGGATTATCGAAGCGCCCATTAATGCGCGCACCAACGGTTACGTCAGTCGCTGGGTGAAAGACATCGGTGACCCGGTCAAGCGTGGCGACTTGCTGGCCGTGATCGATACACCGGAAGTCGCGCAGCAATTGAACGAAGCCAAGGCGACACAGGCGCAAGCCACTACCAACCTGCAATTGGCAAAGAGCACCTTTGAACGTTGGGATGCATTGCGCAAACGCGACGCGGTATCGCAACAGGACCTGGATGAAAAACGTAATGCACTGGCAGTTGCGGTAGCGGCTGACAACTCAAGCAAAGCGGCGGTACAACGTCTGCAGGATCAGTTGGGTTACAGCCGTATTGTTGCGCCCTTCGACGGCATCGTGACGCGTCGTAATATTGATATCGGTACTTTGGTCGATTCAGGCGGCAGCACACGCGTGCTGTTCACGCTGGCGAAAAGCGATCCTTTGCGCGTCTATGTCTATGTGCCGCAAAGTTACTCCACGCAGATCAAGGCCGGTAATACGGTAGGCATCACGCTGAATGAAATACCGGGCAAAGTATTTGACGGCAAGATCGCCCGTACCGCAGGCGCGATCGATACGGTAACCCGCACCTTGCAGGTCGCTATCGATTTGCCGAATCCTGATGGTGTACTGTTGCCGGGTGCGTATGCGCAGGTCGCGATCAAGGCCAGCGGCGGCAGTGCGAGTTCGCTGACGATACCGAATAACACCTTGTTGTTCCGTCCAGAAGGCCCGCGCGTCGCGGTCGTCGGCGACGATGGCAAAGTGCGTCTGCAGCCGGTTGTGATTGCGCGTGAACTGGGTGTGGATATTGAACTGGCGAGCGGTGTGACGGCACAAGACAAACTGATCATCAATCCGGCCGACTCGCTCAGCAATGGCGATGCAGTGAGCGTGATCACACCGCCGGCTGATAAGGCAGCTACACCAGCGACCAACAAGGGGAAAGCGTCGTGATCCTGCGTCGTAGCCCGGCCTTTGCCTCCCTGCTGGCACTCCTGATACTGGGTGGCTGTGCGGTCGGTCCTGACTACCAGCGTCCTGATGCGCCGGTGGCGCAGGCATGGAAGACTGAAGCCGGCTGGCAAGCCAGCAATCCGCGTGATGACGAATTGAAAGGCGCGTGGTGGAAGATATTCGACGATGCGGAATTGAACGCCTTGCAGGAACAGGCGCTGAAGAATGGCCAAACCATGGTGATCGCGCAAGCACGTGTCGACCAGGCACGGGCGCAGGCGAATGTCGCGAATAGCTCTTTCTTCCCAAGGATAGGCGCGCAGGCCGGGACTGCACGTAACCGTACTTCGGCAGACCGCCCGCTGAGTAATTACAACACGCCGAATACTTCCGTCATCCAGAATGATTTCAATGCTGCCTTTACCGTGAGCTATGAACTGGATCTGTTCGGCCGCGTGCGCCGCCAGGCCGAAGGTGCCGGCGCTACCGCGCAACAGGCACAAGCCGATTTTGAAAATACGCGTCTGGTGTTGACGGCTGAACTGGCCGCTGATTACCTGGTCTTGCGCCAGACCGATGCAGAGATCGATGTATTGCAACAAACCCTGGGTGCACAAACCAAGGCGCTGGACTTCATTAGTGCACGCCACGAACTGGGTGCGGCATCGGGCCTCGATCTTAACCAGCAACAAGGATTGACGGCGGCAACCCAGACGCAACTCACCCTGTTGCGCGACCAGCGCGCACGCTATCAAAATGCGATCGCGACCCTGGTTGGTGTACCGGCCCCGGATTTCAAACTGCCGGTCAATCTCGCGGTAACGACAGTCCCTGCGATTTCATTGACGGCACCGGCGGCCCTGCTCGAACGACGTCCTGATATTGCCACCGCCGAACGTGCGATGGCGGCAGCCAATGCGCAAATCGGCGTGGCACGCAGCGCCTACTTCCCGTCGCTGGGTTTGTCCGGCCTGTACGGCAGTGACGCGAACCAGCTCAGTAATTTGTTTAGTGCACCTGCTTTGCTGTGGTCGATTGGTGTCAGTGCAACGCAAACCATTTTTGATGGCGGTCGTACCAAAGCGAATGTTGATTTCGCCAAAGCCGGCTACCAGCAGGCGCTGGGCAATTATCGACAAAGTGTGCTGGTCGCGATGCAGGAAGTGCAGGATGGTTTGAACAGTGACGTAGCGCTGGCGCAGGCGATCACATCGGCCAAGGTTGCGGCTGACAGTGCGGATCGTTCGCTGGGTTTGTCTACCGACAGGTATCAAAGCGGGATTACAACGAATCTCGAAGTGGTGGTTGCCCAGCAAACCTTCCTCAACTACAAACGGCAGGAAGTGCAATTGCATGGGCAGCGCCTCGTGAATACGGTAAAGCTGATCAAGGCCCTGGGCGGCGGCTGGCATGCGCATGAATAAGGCAGTAGCGGCGGGTTTGATCTTGCCCTTACGCTATTCATAAGCGGCAAAAAGGAAGATGCGTATCTTATGAAAATCTTGTTGATCGAAGACGAAGTCAAGACGGTCGCCTACCTGCAGCGAGGCCTGACCGAGCAAGGTTGCATAGTGGATGTCGCCAACAATGGCGTCGACGGCCAGCACCTGGCCCTGACCGGCGACTATGACGCCATCGTGCTCGACATCATGCTGCCGGGTCGTGATGGCATAGAAGTATTGCAAGCCCTGCGTCGGCAAAAGAGTACGCCGGTCATCATGTTGACGGCGCGCGGTGAGGTCGATGACCGCATCCATGGTTTGCAGACCGGCGCTGACGATTACCTGGTCAAGCCATTTTCCTTCCTCGAACTGCTGGCGCGCTTGCAAGCGCTCGGGCGTCGTGGTCGTCCGCAAGAGTCGACACATATCCGCATGGCAGATTTGCATATCGACCTGATCGCGCGTCGCGCCACGCGTGGTACGCGCCGACTGGATCTGACAGCCAAGGAATTCGCTTTGCTGGCGGCGCTGGCACGACACCGTGGACAAGTCCTGTCGAAGACCGTCATCGTCGAGATGGTGTGGGACGTCAATTTCGAAAGCAATACCAATGTCGTCGAGGTGGCGATCAAGCGTTTGCGCGCCAAACTCGATGAGCCATCGGAAATCAAACTCTTGCACACGATACGTGGCATGGGTTACTTGCTGGAAGAGCGTAGCGAGGCGTCTGCATGAACGCAGCCAACGCAGCTATCCGCGCAAGTACGCATTCGATTGCGCGCCGCCTGACGCTGATGTTTGCATTGGCGGCCGCGGTGGTGTTTTCCATCACCGGTTATGCGCTATATCAATTCCAGTGCGTGGAATTGCGCCGCCATCAATTGCAGGAAATCAAAACCCGTTTCGAGTTTGTTGAAAGCCTGATCGTCAGGCGCATCAATACTGCCGAAAAGTGGCTGCTGCTGGAGGACAAGATGACCGAGCTGACGCCGCAAGACGGCAGCATCGTCTATCTGGTGGAAGGCAAGGATCCGGCATTCCGGCTAGGGCGGCCTTTCGCCGCCGATGCGCGGGTCAGCAATGAGGGTAATGGCGTGCGCCGGATTGTTACCGAGAATGGTACTTACCTGACCCTGAGCCGTGAAATCCCGGCCTCCGGTGAGCGACCGGCGGTAACGCTGACGGTCGGACTGGATGCCAGCGCCTTTGATACCACCAGCCGTGCCATCAATGCGGCGCTGGTCATTGCCTTCCTGTTTGGCGTGGTGGTGGTGGCCGGTCTCGGCTGGTGGATTGCGCGGCGCGGCTTGCTGGCGGTCGACGATTTATCGCGCCATGCGGAAAACCTGAGCCCGCTGAACCTGGCGGAACGTTTGCCGACCGGCGATATGCCGAGCGAACTCAATGGTTTGGTGCTGTCTTTCAATGGTGCTTTGGGGCGGGTCGAACAGGCTTATGTGCAATTGTCGACTTTCAATGCCGATGTTGCGCATGAATTGCGTACACCGCTCGGTAATCTGATCGGGCAGACCCAAGTGATGCTGTCACGTGAACGTTCGGTGGAAGAGTTGACCGAAGTATTGCAGTCGAACCTGGAAGAACTGGAACGCTTGCGTACCATCATCAACGATATGCTGTTCCTGGCACAGGCGGATCGCGGCATACGCGCGGCCAATCTGGAGCAGACATCAATCGCATCGGAAGTGTTGAAGAGTGCCGAATTCCTCGATATGTTGATCGAAGATGCCGGCGTCTCGCTGGCGGTGGAAGGCGATGCTGAAGCCGGCATAGATAAATCATTGTTCGGCCGCGCGATTACCAATTTGCTGTACAACGCGATCCAGCACTGCGATCGCAATTCGACTATCCGCGTGCATATCGAAGAGCGCGACCATGCTGTTGCAATCAATGTCAGCAACCAGGGTGTTCCGGTTGCGCCGCATCATCTCGAGAGATTATTCGAACGTTTCTATCGCGTCGATTCTTCCCGCACAGATAGTGACAACAGCCACGGACTCGGCCTCGCCATCGTCAAGGCGATTGCCCATATGCACGGCGGTACGGTGTTTGCCGCGAGCAATGCGGAAGTGACGACTATCGGGTTTACGGTTGCGAATGGCGGCACATTGTAAGAAGATGTCAGCGCGTCATCTGTAAACCGGAATCAACCCACCCACCTCATATGTGTGCTTTGCGTTGCCGGCGTAGAATGACGGTAGCCATTAGCGATGAGGATCAAAATGAAAAAAGTAGAGTTGGAGCACGTGCAGATCGTCTGGTACCAGGATTCCATTTCAGGCGAAACCGCTTCGGCCGGTTACAAGGGCAAGACACAGAATTTCTGGGTGCACCTGGAATACTTTCCACGTGAAGTGACCGAGGTTTACCTGATGGATGAAGGCGAATCCAGGCCGGCGCCGAAAGACCATTGGGCTTATGCGCGCGGCGTGCTGGTTGGAAAATCAGAGAACGAATAACAGCTTCGTAACTTCCCATCCCGGGCGGGATGGGAAGACAGGCGGATAATTATTTAGGGAATATTTCGAAGGCTTCGCCGACTTTCAGCGCGACCAGGTCATACAGCGAGTGACGCGGTTCCGGTCCGGCGCGTTCAAATCCTTCTACCGTATCCGGCTCCACACCTTCAGGTGGCGGCACGAATTGCATCCAGTCTTCATACCCAGGATGATCTTTCAGGTTGCGATTGAGTTCATCCAGGAATTCTTGCTTGTTGAGTCTTTTCACAGCCATGGCACCCTCCTCGAAGAATAATTTATCTTAGCACGTAGGATACGACCCGACACGCCATGGATCGTTCATCCGGGGTCCTAGAACAGGGCGCCGCGGGCCGAGACCGGCCATGCTTCCTGCACGGTCTGGCCGCGGTAGGCGATCAGCCAGTCATGCAGGTTGACGGTAGGGTCGCAATGGCTGGGAATCAAGCGCACCTTGTCGCCGACTTTCACTGGTGCGGCACCCGCTTCCGGCACGATGGTCGTATGTTCATCCGACAGTGTTTGTACCGACCAGCCCGGCAACTGCAGGCGCGGCAAACCGTGGTCGACGGCAAAAGCTTTCAAGCCGCCATCCAGCACGGCGTGTTTCTCCTGCACACTGATCACCGTACATAAGCCGAACAAGGCATGGCGCAGCGGCGCACTATCAGCTTCCGGTGTATTGGCCGCGTAGTCGGTATCCATCAATACGTAGGAGCCCGGTTGCACCTCGGTATAGAGCGAAGAACCGGCTTCCAGCATATAGGTGCCGGTGCCGCCGCCGGTAATCGTGGCACAGGGAAAGCCGGCAGCTTCCAGTTCGTGGATGATGCCGCGCACTTTTTCCACTGCGCTGGTGACAGCTGCCGCGCGTTCCTGCGGTAGTCGCATATGTTGCGCTGAACCACGGAAGGCGTGGATGCCGGCGAAGCGCAGGTGCGGACTGTATTGCTGTATCGTGCGCGCGAGGTCGATCGCCTGGTGTGCATTGCTGATGCCGCAGCGTTGATGACCGATGTCAACTTCGATCAAGACATCGAGGTGGCTGCCCTGCCTGCTGGCCGCATCGCCAATTTGTTCTACCTGTATCGGATGGTCAACGCAGATGCCGAGTTTGGCGCGGGCTGCCAGCGCGGCTACGCGTGCCACTTTGCGCAAGCCGACGATCTGGTTGGTGATCAGTACATCCGTTATCCCTGCTTCGACAAAAATTTCGGCTTCACTGACTTTTTGGCAGCAAATGCCGGTGGCGCCTGCTGCCAGTTGTCTATGGGCAATCGCCGGACTCTTGTGTGCCTTGCCATGCGAGCGCACTTTCAAGCCGGCCTGCAGCACGCGCGTATGTACGCGGCCCAGGTTATCTTCAAAGGCGTCGAGGTCGACCAGCAAGGCCGGTGTATCGACGTGATCAAGTCGGTCTCCCGGCAAAGCCGGTGCAGCTTGTGAAGCAAACGATAATTCTTTGTGGCCCATGTCTTCCTTGATACCCGGATCTATGTGAGAGGGATTGTTGTGCGCGGTGCGAGCGGATTAATCGCTACTGTACGTGCAAAATCGTTTTCATATGTTACAGGCAGATTGCATGGCTGGAATATAAAAAAGCCGCTGGCCCGGGGGGCAGCGGCTTATATAGAAACAGTGGTGAATTATGCGGCTTTGCGTTCCAGGCGTTTGGTATCGCTGCTGATACGCAAGGTATTGCTAGCGCCGATCTTCTTGCTCTCGGGCTTCTTTGCATCACCTTGTTCCTTATAGACGCCGCAACCTATGATCAGGTCCTGGTACTTGTCGAGATACATGGATTTGGCTTCCATTTGCTTCGAGATCGGATTCAGGAAGAGGTAATCCTGCCAGCCCTTGCCATGCGTCTTGATGATGGACAGGCGTTCCTGGATGAAGAGATTGCCGGCGCCGTCTTTCGCGTTGATCAGGTCCTTGCCTATCAATGCCGGGTTCGCGCCATGGGCCAGGTTTTTACCGTGCATATCGTAGACCACCACATACAGGTCGCGGTCGCAGAAAGGGCCGAGTTTGTTATTGATATCGGCAAAGGTCGTGTCCCTGCCTTTTTCATGCATGCTGGCGATGGCCCGCGTGACCATTTCAGTGGCTTCTTCCGCCGAGCCATGGCTGCCGCTCTTGATCGTGAAGACGTCGACGACATTGTTCAGTTCGGTGGTCTGGCTTTGCAGCGATTCGGCAGCAGCGGCGGCCTGTTCGACCAGTGCCGCATTTTGCTGCGTGACCTGGTCCATTTGTGCGATGGCCTGGTTGACCTGTTCGATGCCTATGCTTTGTTCACGGCTGGCAGAACTGATTTCAGTCATGATATTGTCGACGCGCTTGATGCTGGCGACGACTTCGTTCATGGTGTCACCCGCATGCGCCACCAGCTTGCTGCCACTTTGTACCTTATTCACCGAGTCTTCGATCAAGCCTTTGATTTCGCGTGCTGCGGCGGAGCTGCGCTGCGCCAGGCTGCGTACCTCCCCTGCGACCACGGCGAAGCCACGTCCCTGTTCGCCGGCACGCGCTGCTTCCACTGCTGCATTCAGCGCCAAGATATTGGTCTGGAAGGCGATGCCATCGATGACGCTAATGATGTCGACGATTTTCTTCGACGACTGGTTGATGGAATCCATGGTGTTGACGACTTCGGCGACGACATTGCCGCCTTTGACCGCGACTTCGGATGCGGTGCGAGCCAGTTGATTTGCCTGTTCAGCATTTGCCGCATTTTCCTTCACGGTGGAAGTCATCTCTTCCATCGCTGATGCGGTTTCTTCCAGGGAACTGGCTTGTTGTTCGGTACGGGAAGAAAGGTCCAGGTTGCCGGCCGCAATTTCATTGGTCGCGGTAGACAGGGTCTTGGTACCGTTGCGGATATTCCAGACCACATTTGCCAGGCCCTGGCCTATGCTATTGATCGATGCCAGCAATTGCCCGACTTCATCGGTGCGCTTGTTTTCCATGCGTATCGTCAGGTCGCCGGTCGCCAGCTTGCGTGCGGTGTGGGTCGCCTGTGCCAGTGGACGCAGTAACATGCTGCGGATCGCGCTATACAACAGCGCGGCCAGGATCAGGGTGGCAAACAGTGCCACCGCTGCGGAGATGTTGCGCAGGGTAGTCGCTTCCTGCGTGAATTCACTGGTGTAGGTATCGCCGACTACGACCCAGTTTTTATCCTGCACGTAAGTGAAGCTGGCGATGTGTTCCGCACCGGTGGCATCGGTATAGCGCAAGCTGCCTTCTTTCTGTGCCAGGATATCCTTGATGAATTCACGGCCGTCAGCAGCCTGGTTGCCCAGCACATTTTGCCCTTCCTTCTGCGCTGCGATTACCAGCTTGCCGAGGTCCTTGCCCGGGGTCGCATCCAGCACGGTGTAGTTGCCGCTTTGCCCGACCTTCAGTGCCAGCAACTTCTGTTTGATGAGGGCTGGATCCTGGCTCAGGCCGAGTACCAGCTGTGCTTTGGCATTGACGTCGGCAGTTGCACGTTGCAGCAGCATATCGGAGCTCGCTTGCGCGCTGATCCAGATGAATGCGCCAAAGCTGAGGGCGATGAGCAGGAAGGAGATGGCGGAAAGTCGGACACCGACACTTAGCTTGGCTAGGTAACGCTTAAGGCTGTTCATTTCTTACTTCCATCCATGATGAGGTTGTACGAAAAACTGCGACCGACGATGATTCCCTGTGGAAACATCATAACTGTATAACGGCTGATTTCAGCAGGAATCAAGCAATGCTGCATTGCACGATGTTGTGCGTCCGCACGGCAATCGCAGCCTACTCGTACCACGGGCAGGCATTAAAAGCCGACGATTCAAACAGTTAGCGTGTAATGTTTCGGAACAGGGAGAGCTTTGTTAATGCCTTATATATTTATTATCGGCATTAATTTCGGCAACAATAGCGGGCAAGTCCCGCCCAACTCTTGATATAAATCAAATGAATCCTATTGTCCGCAGCCTGTTGGAAAACGATTTGTACAAGTTCACGATGTGGCAGGCATTGCTGCATAGTCATCCCGGCGCACAAGCCGAATATGTCTTCGTCTGCCGCAATACGCCGGCCTATCCGCTGAGCGAGTTGAAAGCGGATGTCGAGCGCGAACTGGATCATTTGTGCACGCTATTCTTTGCCGAAGATGAGCTGGCTTATTTGCGCGGCCTGCGTTTCATGAAAAGCGACTTTGTCGATTTCCTCGCGGTTTTCCGTTTCCAGCGCAAATTCATTTCGGTCAGCACGGATGGCGAGCTCCTGAACATCCATGCGGTCGGTCCGCAGGTGCATGTGACGGGATTTGAGATATTCGTTCTGTATATCGTCAACGAATTGTATTTCCGTCGCTTTGACCAGCAGGCTGCTTTGGTCGAGGGACGTAAACGCTTGCAAGCAAAGATTGCGATGCTGCATGCATTTGGCAGTGAAGCTGAAAAGAAGAACCCGTTTGAATTCTTCGACTTTGGCGTGCGACGTCGTTTCTCCGCCGCATGGCAGGAGGAAGTCGTGGTGACCCTGGCGCGGGAAGTGCCGCAATACTTCAAAGGCAGCTCGAATGTATACCTGGCGAAGAAATACGGGCTGACGCCCATAGGCACCATGGCGCATGAATACCTGCAAGCCTATCAATCCTTCGGCGTGCGCTTGCGTGATTTTCAAAAGGCGGCACTGGAAGACTGGGTGCAGGAATATCGCGGCGACCTTGGTATTGCCTTAACCGATGTGGTCGGCATGGATGCCTTCCTGGCCGATTTTGATTTGTACTTCGCCAAGCTGTTCGATGGCTTGCGCCATGATTCCGGTGATCCGGTCGTATGGGGCGAGAAAGCGCTCGCACATTATGCAAAGCTGCGGGTGGATGCAACGACCAAGCGCCTGGTGTTTTCCGATGCGCTGGATTTGCCAACGGCCTTTGCACTCTATCGACACTTTGCCGATAGAGTGATGACGGGTTTCGGCATAGGAACGAATTTGTCGAACGATACCGGTATCGCAACCTTGAATATCGTGATGAAGCTGATGTCCTGCAACGGACAGCCTGTCGCCAAGCTGTCCGATTCCGCAGGCAAGACTTTATGCACCGATGCAACCTTCCTGGCCTACCTGCGCCAGGTGTTCCATCATCCGGCGCTTAACTGATCAGAACTTGTAACCGACCGAGAGGAAGGTGACGAGTGGGTCCAGGGTCAACGTGGTGGTGTTCCTCGAAATCACCGTATTACCGATACGTCCGGTAATGTCGGCATCGGTTTTAAGTGGGATGTAAGCGACCGAAAAGCCCAGTGACCATTTGTCTGTGAAGTTATATGTGAGGCCGACATTCGCAACAGGTGCCCACGAAGAGCTGAGGTCAGCTGTTGCAGTGCCACCCGGCAGCCCACCGGTAACCTGGCGTTGCAAGGATGAGGACAAATTAACGCTTGTGTACCAGACACGGGTTGCGCCAAGTCCGACAAACGGACGCAGTTTTGAATTCTTGTCACCAAAATACCATTTCGCAATAAGCGCAGGACTCCACTGTTTGGCTTCTCCGAGTTGTCCAAGCGGCGACAAGGTTCCTCCGCCATACAGCTTGAACTTTGGAGGTATGCCCAAGTCGGCGGTAAGGGCAAAGTTATCGGTAAAGAAGTGCGTGAAGGCAATGCCGAGGGTATCTGCATTGCTGATGGTGGCACTGCTACCGGCTAGCGGGCCAACGGGAGCCGGCATACGACGATAGAGCGGCTCACTTGATTCATTTGGCCGCAGGTGGAACCAACCTATATTGACAATATTATCGCCGGCACTTTGTGCTGCTGCAGGTAAAGAAATTGCCGCAAGTACAGAGACGGCGGCAAGTTTGGATAGCACACTAAAAGGTTTTGTCATTATTTGTCCCCTCATATTGTTATGCTTCGGCAGATTTTTGGCTTGCGCCTTTACATTACCCTCTTCGAAAAAGTTGTACAACATCTTGATTGCGTATTAAGCGATTTCGCAACAGTCAACAATTGGAAACTTATGCGTCGACGGCAATACAGTCGCGCCCTTTTTGTTTCGCCAGGTACAGCCTGCGGTCCACTTCTTCGATGAAAGGGATGGGCTCATCGCCATACGAAGGAATGACGGTATGTACGCCGAGGCTGATGGTGAGTCGCTGGCCGATCTCGGATTTTTCATGCGGGATCTGCGCGTCATAAATCAGTTTGCGGCAACGTTCTGCGACGGTCAGTGCCGATTGCTCACTGGTTTCCGGCAGGATCAATATGAATTCTTCGCCGCCAAAACGACCAAAGAAATCGCGCGAGCGGGATGCTGCATGGCTGAGGGTGGTCGCGACTTGCTTCAGGCAATGGTCACCCTGGATGTGGCCGTAGTGATCGTTATATTGCTTGAAATAATCGATATCCAGCATGATCACGGAAATTGGCCGTTTGTTGCTTTTGGCATTGGCCCACTCCAGCTCCATGACCGAGTCGAACATGCGCCGGTTCGCCACCCCGGTCAGACCATCCTTGAAGGACAGTGTTTCCAGTTCCTTTTGCAGGTCTATCAGCTTGGCTTCGGTTTTCTTGCGTTCATTGATATCAAACATGAAGCCGATCAGCGCATCGACTGAACCATCCGGTTTGCGGGCGACGTGCACCACGTCGCGTATCCAGACGAATTCACCATTTTGTGCCAGTGCCCGGTAGTCGGCTTCGTGATCGGTGCCGGCTTGCGATTGCGCGACGCAGAAGTTGACAATCGCTTCGCGCTCATCCGGATGGATGCGCGAGGCCCAGTCGTTCACAGAGACCCAACTGTCTTGCGGCCAGCCGAGCACGCCTTCGATCTGCGGCCCGATATAGGTGAACTGCATGGTGGCCCAGTCTATCTTCCACGGTATGGCTTTGGTTGATTCAAGCAAGGTTTTATAGACGGCGCTGTCAGGCTCCATCTTTGGTGCTATATCAGTCATCTTATCCAGCTTCGATTGGTTAGCCTGATGGTCGGTACGCAGCATCTAACCGACTTTTTCAGCTTTTATATTGTGCGGTGAAGTACTTCTGCGAATAACTCTATCACGCGGAAAGCCATTAAATATCATGTGTTGCATGCTTTTCCGATGGAAAAATGGATAAGCTGTCGGTATTCAAGTTGCTGGAATAAATATGACAAAGAATGACGCCATCAAGCGGATCAATGAAGAGCTGCGGGCAAACCTGTTGAATGATAAAAATACCTTGTGGGCGACCGTGGTGCCGTACGCCGGCGATGAGGGTTGGTGGTTGAAGATCCCGCTGTCCGGTTTCCGGCAAGAGCAGCACTTCCTGATTTGCAGTGAAAAAGCCAGGAGCTTCCGCCATATCCGGATCAAGGCCAATACCATCCTGAGCCCGGCAACGCGCTTCCGTTGCAAGGATCAGATGGCGGATGTCTTTATCTCGGCGAAGAATGCCAAACGCCTGGTCGATACGCTGCCGGGCGGCAGCAAGTTCAGTTTCGACAAGTATGTATTCGGTGAATACAACTTCTGAGCGTAGTGCACCGGAAGGTTTATGCCAGCAGTTCCAGCAAACTCCAGGCAATTGCTTTGCTTGCAACTGTTAGCGTAAACAGCGGGACCTTTTCATCGGCGCGATGGCCGTTGGCTTCCAATAATGTGCGTGGGCCTGCACCATACATCACGGTGGCAACCCCGGCTTCGGCATACAGGCGCGCATCGGAATACAGCGGCACGCCGATAGGCGTTACCGCTTCGTCCAATGCGGCGGAACCCTCGGCACAGACGATATCGCGCAAACGTGCTGCATCGCCGACGGGTTTGAAGGGGCTGGCCAACAGGATGCGCTTTACCTCACCGCGTATACCCGGCATGCCTTGCAGGGCATTTTCAATGACGGCGCGCAACTCCGCTTCCACTTCTTCCGGGATTTCTTCCGGGATGATGCGCCGGTCCAGGCGCAAGGTGACCTCGTCCGGCACGACATTGGTATTGATGCCGCCATTGATCATGCCGACTACCAATGATGGCGAAGTGATACCGCTGATAGCCGATCTGCGTTGCTGCAGGCTGTCACGATAGTTGTAGAGCGCGCTTAATAATTTGGTGGCGGCTTCCAGCGCATCGTGTCCGGTATCGGGACGTGCGGCGTGGGCCGAAGTCCCGTGCACCTTGATTTCCAGGTGCAAACAGCCATTGTGTGCGGTGGTGACATTGTAGGAAAAACCGGCGCAAATCGCGTAATCCGGTTTGCTCAAGCCTTGTTGCAAGAGCCAGCCGGGACCGGCCAGGCCGCCGGTTTCTTCGTCGTAGGTCAAATGCAATTCGACCTGGCCGCGCAAGGGAACCGATAATTCCTTCAATGCGCGCAAGGCAAATGCATAGGTGGCGAAATCAGATTTCGATACTGCCGCACCGCGTCCTATCATCCAGCCATCCCGCACCGTCGCGGAATAGGGATCGACGCTCCAGCCGGCACCCGGAGGTACCACGTCGCCATGTGCATTCAGTGCGACGGTCGGACCGTCACCGAATTTCTCGCGCACGATCAGGTTGATCGCGCTTTCCAGTCCCGTGCTGCGGGCAAATTCATTCGGTACCGCATGTTGTTCGACGGTGAAGTGCATTTCTTCCAGCAAGGCTGCCGTCATCAGCGCATGCGGTGCGCAATTGCCGGGAGGATTGTCGGATGGGCATTGCACGACTTTGGCAAGGAATGCGGTTTGCTCGGCTGCATGTTCATCTATCCATGCGGCGATTTTTTGTTTGAGTAAGGTTTTGTCCATGGGATAGTTTCAATTCAATAATGGAGCCGTAAGCTCAAGTCGCTTTCCTGCTTGCAGACAGCGTATCAAAATGTTCGACAAAATCCATAAAAACATTTGACGCCAATGCAGCATCTTCCATTGTCATGGTTTCCGTCGGGTGATGGCTGATGCCGCCATTGCCACAACGTACGAATAGCATGGCTATTGGTGCGACGGCGGCAATTGCCATTGCATCATGGCCGGCGCCGGATGGAAGGCTGCGTACGGCACAGCCATTCCGCGCCAGCGACGCGTGCCAACCTTCTTGCAGCCAGTCGGCACAGACGGCGCTCGGTGTTTCATAAGTCTTGGTCAGTGTGCTGCGTACTTTGCGACGGGCACAGATATGTTCAAGTTCCAGCGTGATATCGGCCGTGGCGGCCAGGCGTTCTGCATCGTCGCCGGCGCGTACATCGAGTGACAGGATGGCGCGCCCCGGGATCACATTGGTGGCGCCATTCGGTACCGTCCATTGGCCGATGGTGCCGACCAGGTCCGGCCTGTTGCTGCAACGTCGTTCGACGAACAATGCAAACTCGGCTGCCGCCATCGCTGCATCCTGGCGCATGTGCATAGGCACGGTGCCGGCATGACCGGCCAGGCCCTCCAGTTCCAGCATATACCGCGTGGCACCGGCAATCGCCGTAACTACGCCCAGCGGCAAATCCTCATTGAGCAGGACCGGGCCTTGTTCAATGTGGACTTCGACAAATGCCGCGATGCTGTCACGTGCCGCCGCTGCCGAAGCGATCTGCGCAGGATTGAGGTCGGCCGCCTTCATTGCATCGCGCATGGTGATGCCCTGGTTGTCGGTATGGCTCAGTACGCGTTGTTCGAAGGTGCCGGCAATCGCGCGGCTGCCCAGCATCGGCGCCTTGAAGCGCACGCCTTCTTCTTCACTGAATGCCGCCACTTCAAGCGGGAATGGAAAGCGTAGTCCCTGCCGGTGCCATTTTGCAATGCAAGTGATGGGAAGCAAAATTCCCAGCAAGCCGTCATAGATACCGCCATTGCGCACGGTATCGAAATGCGAACCTGTCATCAATACGGGTTTGCCAGCCTCTGTCCCCTCATAACGACCGATGACATTGCCGACTGCATCGCGTCGCACCGTCATGCCGGCATCCCGCATCCATGCCGCGATCTGTCCGGCCGCACCGCGATGGGCTGGCGTCAGGTAGGTGCGTGTCATCATGCCTTCCTGCTCGGTGTGCTGCGCCAGTATATGCAGGCGTTCGATGATTTCATGGCCGATGTCGGGCTGGCCGGCTTTGCTGCTAAGACTCATATTCTTTGTATCGTTTCAGTTCTGATCAGGCTGTAGCCAGGCCCAGGAATTGTTTCAGTTCCGGCGTCGCAGGCTTGGCAAAAATATCTTCCGGCGCGCCGATTTCATGTACTTTGCCCTGATGCATGAAAACCACGCGGTCACATACTTCGCGCGCGAAACGCATCTCATGCGTCACCATGATCAATGTCATGCCTTCATGCGCGAGGCCACGTACTACGTTCAATACTTCATTGACCAGTTCCGGATCGAGTGCGGAAGTGACTTCATCACACAATAGCGCTTGCGGTTCCATGCTGAGGGCACGGGCGATCGCGACACGCTGTTGCTGGCCACCGGAAAGCTGGTCCGGGAAGCTGTCGAACTTTTCACTCAGGCCGACCTTTTCCAGGTTCTTCATGGCCAGCGCGCGCGCATCCTTTTCCGGGACGCCCTTGACGATCATCGGTGAAATCATGATGTTGCGACCGACGCTCAAATGCGGAAACAGATTGAACTGCTGGAAAATCATGCCGACTTTCAGGCGCAGGTTGCGCAGTTCGAGTTCACTTTTCCCGAGATGCGAACCGGCCACGCTGATCGATCCTTCATCTATGCTTTCGAGACCGTTAATGCAGCGCAGGAGTGTGCTCTTGCCGGAACCGCTTTTGCCGATGATGGCAATCACTTCGCCGGGCTCGACATCCATCCGGATGCCCTTGAGTACCTGGTTGCTGCCGTAACTTTTCTTGACATTATCAATGGCTATGAGTGGCATGGAATTTCCTTTCCAGGAATTGGCTGTATTTGGATAAAGGCCAGCAGAGGATGAAATAAAAGAGGCCGGCTGCCGCATACACGGTGAACGGCATGAAAGTGGCATTGGTGATGACGGTTGCCGCTTTCGACAATTCGACGAAGCCGATGATGGAGGTCACGGCGGTACCCTTGATGATTTGCACGCTGAAACCGATGGTCGGTGGCAAAGCAATGCGCAATGCCTGCGGCAGGATCACATAACGCATCTGTTGCACATAGTTCATCGCCAGTACCGAAGAGGCTTCCCACTGGCCGCGCGGAATCGCTTCGACGCAGCCGCGCCAGATTTCTGCGAGGAAGGACGCACTCCACAAGGTTAGCGTTAATCCTGCCGCCAGCCATGCCGGTACTTCGACGCCGAACAAGGCGATGCCGAAAAAAACCAGGAATAATTGCATCAGCAAAGGCGTGCCCTGGAATACTTCGATATAGATGCGCGCCACATTGCGCAGCGCGCCTGATTTCGATGTGCGGAAAAACAGGATCAACAAGCCCAGCATGCCGCCCAGCAAGAAGGTGACAAGTGACAACACAACGGTCCAGCGCCCGGCCAACAGCAGGTTGCGCAGGATGTCCCACAATGAAAAGGAGATCATGTGCTGCTCCTTGCGAAAATGAAGCGGGCGCCGACCAGGCGCAATATTTGCCGCAGCAGGATCGCCAGCAACAGATAGATTGCGGTCGCTATCAGGTAGGCTTCGAATGCACGGAAGTTGCGACCCTGGATAAAGTTGGCGGCAAATGACAACTCTTCCACGGCAATTTGCGAACACACCGCGGAACCCAGCATGACGATGACGATCTGGCTGGACAGGGCCGGCCAGATTTTTTGCAGGGCCGGGCGCAGGATGATGTGGCGGAAAATTTGCACCCGTGTCATCGACAGGCTGAGTGCCGCTTCAATCTGGCCACGTGCGACCGCGACCACACCGGCGCGGATGATTTCCGTGCTGTACGCGCCGAGGTTGATGACCATGGCCAGGATGGCGGCCTGCATTTCGGTGATCTGCACACCGATGCTGGGCAAGCCAAAGAAAATGAAGAACAGTTGTATCAGGAAGGGTGTGTTGCGGATCAGCTCCACATAAGCGCTCACTACCGGTCGCAACCAGCGCGGCCCTTGCGTGCGGGCCCAGGCACCGAAGATGCCGACCGCCACGCCCAGCACACCGCCGACCGCGATCAGTTCGACCGTCGTCAGCACACCCTTGACGAGTACGCCGCTGTAATCGAAGGTAGACAGAAATTCAAATTGATAAGCCACGATAGCTCCACTTCCTGCACGATATGTGCGTTCCGAATGGTGTTGCAGCAGGCATCCGCAGTGTGCTGCGGATGCCCCTGCTTTACAGGCTGGCCGGCAAAGGCAGGCCCAACCATTTTTCGGTCAGCGTATTGAGTGAGCCGTCTTTCTTCGCTTGCGCAATGATGGCGTTCACTTTTTCCAATAGTTTCTCTTCACCCTTGTTCAAGCCGATCGAGCATGGCGAGTTCTTGATCAGGAATTTTGTTTCCGGCTTTTTCGGCGGATTCTTTGCAATGATGGCGGCCGCAATGACATTGCCGGTAGCGACCAGTTGCACCTGGTTCGACAGGAAGGAACTGATCGTGCCGTTATTGTCTTCATAGCGTTTGATGGTCGCGCTTTCCGGTGCGATCTTCGACAGCTCCAGGTCTTCAACCGAACCACGCGTGACGCCTATCGTTTTGCCGGCGAGGTCAGCCGGTGCTGCAACCTTTTGATCGGCCGGGCCGAAGACGCCATTGAAGAACGGTGCGTAAGCGGCACTGAAGTCGATGACTTTTTCACGCTCGGGATTTTTCCCCATGCTGGAAATCACCAGGTCGACTTTCTTGGTTTGCAGGTAAGGGATGCGGTTGGCACTGGTAACCGGAATCAGTTCGACTTTGACGCCGAGTTTTTTGGCGATCAGGGTGGCAACGTCGATGTCCAGGCCTTGTGGTGTCATATCGGTGGTGACGGAGCCGAAAGGTGGGAAGTCTTGCGGTACGGCGACGCGCAATACGCCTTTCTTTTGGATATCGTCGAGTGCATCGGCACGTGCGACATTTGTTAACAACAGGGCGCCAGCCATCAGGCCGATCAGGATTGTGGAGAGCTTCATTTTTTCATTTCCTTTCCAGGTGAATACGAAGATGCGAGCGACAGGGATGACGAGATGTTTGCTGCATTGGCCGCCCGGCTCGTCTGTGCCCGTGCGGTAGATTTTTTGCTCACCGGCTTTGCAGCGGGAGAATTGGCTTTCGATACCTTTGCCGCCGCGACCGGCGTCAATGCCGTGCGCAAGGCATTCAGCGGATCGCTGGGTGCCAGCTCGTACAGCGTGCTTTCCACGACTTGCAGGTGTTCCAGCATCAGGCGTTCGGCTGCATCGATATCACCGCTTTCCAGTGCGGCGACGATGTGTACATGGTCTTCGCATGAGTCGACCGCTTGCGATGAAGACTGGCGCAACATGGCGGTCAGCGTGGTGCGAGCCGTGAGATCGCGTAGCGTGTCGGACAGCAGGTTATTGCCCAGGCATTCACACAGGCAGACATGGAAGTCGCCCAACAGATAGCTGCGTGCGCCGACGTCGTCACCGGCAATCGCGGCTTGTTCGCGGGCGATGTGTTCACGCAGTTGGCCGATCGCATGCTTGCTGAGCGGTCGTGCGTGGCGTAACAGGCCGAGTTCGATCACGCGGCGTGCTTCAAACGCTTCGCGTGCCTCGCTGGCCGTCGGTTCGATGACGAACCAGCCGCGGCGTGCGCTGACCATCACGATGCCACGTGTTGCCAGGCGCATCAGTGCTTCGCGTATCAGTGTGCGCGAGACGCCAAACAGATCCGCCAGCTGCTGCTCACCCAGCCGGGTACCGGGTGCGAGTTGCTTGGCCAGTATCGATTCGGTAATACGCGCCGCGATCTGGATCGATGATTTGAGTGTTTGTTCGGAAGTCATGCCCATGTTCAGCAAGTTGTATGCCAATCTGGTGGACAAGTCTTGTATACAAGATTTTGGGGCGGTGTTTGGGTGCTTCTTCCCTATGAAAAGCCCGGACAGATGTGCAAGGAAGGTGGTGTGGAAGTGAGCGGCAACTCAGGGGCAAGTTACTTCACCATTGCGGTGCAATGATGGGTTTTGGTGCGTGTAACCTGAAGCGATCGGGCAAAGAAAAAGCCGCATCGCTGCGGCTTTTTTGGAGACTACTTATCAGCAAGCTTATGCTGTGACGGCTTCGCTGGTGGCGGGTGCTTCGACTTCATCCGTATCCGAACTGCGGATCAGGTAATCGAAGGCGCTCAGCGATGCTTTTGCACCTTCGCCGACTGCGATCACGATTTGTTTGTACGGCACAGTCGTGACGTCGCCAGCTGCAAACACACCCGGTACCGAGGTACGGCCATGCGCATCCACTTCGATTTCGCCGTGGCGTGACAAAGCGACCGTGCCTTTCAGCCATTCGGTGTTAGGCACCAGGCCGATCTGGATGAAGACGCCTTCCAGTTCCACCGATTTGATTTCTTCGGTCTTGCGATCCTTGTACACCAGGCCGTTCACACGTTTGCCGTCGCCGGTGATTTCAGTCGTTTGTGCCGACGTGATCACGGTGACATTTACCAGGCTATGCAATTTGCGTTGCAAGACTGCATCGGCACGCAATTCTGCGCCGAATTCGATCAGGGTCACATGACCGACGATACCTGCCAGGTCGATTGCTGCTTCGACGCCGGAGTTACCACCACCGATTACTGCTACGCGTTTGCCTTTGAACAGCGGGCCGTCGCAGTGCGGGCAATAGGCAACACCTTTGTTGCGGTACTCGTTTTCACCCGGCACGTTGATGGTTTTCCAGCGTGCACCGGTTGAGAGGATCACCGTTTTGCTTTTCAGCGAACCGCCGTCTTTCAGTTTCACTTCGATCAGTTTGCCCGGTATCAGCTCGGACGCCGTCTGTATGTTCATGATGTCTACTTCGTAGCTGCGTACATGCTGTTCCAGCGCGACGGCGAATTTCGGACCGTCGGTTTCCTGTACCGATACAAAGTTTTCAATCGACAGCGTATCCAGCACCTGGCCGCCGAAGCGTTCAGCCACGACACCGGTGCGTATGCCTTTACGTGCAGCATAGATAGCCGCTGCCGCACCTGCAGGTCCGCCACCGACGATCAGCACGTCATAGGGGGCTTTCGCGCTCAGCTCTTCCGCTTTGCGTTTATTGCCGCCAGTGTCGAGCTTGGCCAGGATCTGTTCGATGCTGACACGACCGGACTCGAACGGTTGTCCGTTCATGAAGGTCGTTGGCACGGCCATGATTTCGCGTTCCTTGACTTCATCCTGGAACAAACCGCCATCGATGGTGATGGCGCGGATGCGCGGGTTGATCAAGGCCATGACGTTGAACGCCTGCACGACTTCCGGGCAGTTGTGGCACGACAAGGACATATAAGTTTCGAAGGTATAGTCGCCGTCCAGGTTGCGGATCTGCTCAACTACGGAGTCTTCGAGTTTCAATGGGTGGCCGCCGGTTTGCAGCAAGGCCAGCACCAGTGAAGTGAATTCGTGTCCCATCGGGATCGCGGCGAATTGAATGCCTGCGTGTGCGTCCGGGCGCTTGATAACAAAAGAAGGTTTGCGCTCGTTATCATCGGTGCGTTCGATCAGTGTGATCTTGTCGCTCAGCACTACGATTTCTTGCAGCAACTCCTGCAATTCACGAGATTTGTCGCCGCCATCGAGTGACGCAACGATCTCGATCGGTTGCACGATCTTTTCCAAGTAAGCGGCTAATTGGGTTTTGAGATTGGCATCTAACATGATGGTCCCTGCTTTCTTTTCAGTTTTAACAATAAAGTCCTGCATGTCCGGGCCACACGGCCCGGACAGTCCTGCAACTACTTATTCACTACAACTTAGATTTTGCCTACCAGGTCCAGCGATGGAGCCAGGGTTTTTTCGCCTTCTTTCCATTTGGCCGGGCAAACTTCGTTCGGGTGAGCTGCGGTGTATTGAGCAGCTTTCAGCTTGCGCAGTGTTTCCGAAACGTCACGAGCGATTTCGTTCGAGTGGATTTCCAGGGTTTTGATCACGCCGTCTGGATTGATCACGAACGTACCGCGCAGCGACAGGCCTTCTTCAGGAATGTGTACGCCGAATGCGTTGGTCAGTTGGTGAGTCGGGTCGCCAACCAATGGGAATTTAGCTTTGCCAACTGCTGGCGATGTTTCGTGCCAAACTTTGTGCGAGAAGTGGGTATCGGTTGTAACGATATAAACTTCGGTACCCAATTTTTGGAATTCTGCATAGCTGTCAGCTGCATCTTCAACTTCAGTTGGGCAGTTGAATGTGAACGCTGCCGGCATGAAAATCAGTACAGACCATTTGCCCTTCAACGATTGTTCGGTAACTTCAATGAACTTGCCGTTGTGGAAAGCTTGGGTCTTGAAAGGCTGGACCTGAGTATTAATAAGGGACATGTCGTTTCCTTTGGTTGGGTTAAAAAAGAGTACTAATTGGTTTGCTTAGTGCATAGGTACGAATGATAGACAAGAATCCGTCATTTGCATAATTGATTTAATTTACAAAATCAATTTGTTTTCGCTATCGGAAAGACGACGCCATAGCCAATATCGAATGCTCTATTATGCAGTTTTACTGCGACTGTGGTGTGACAAGCCGGTTTTAGTACTGCTTTGACATGAATTCGCCGGATTTCATGCGAAATCGGCATGCACCACTCTAAGACTTTATAATTTCACGCTTGTGACGCCCCAGCGGTGTCTTTTGCTTCAAATTCTTGGCAAGGTGATATGACTACCCCAGCAAACCCTCCGGCCGGCATCAGTGCCGCCGAATGGCAGGTCCGCATCGACCTCGCCGCCTGTTACCATTTATGCGCGTTGAAGAACTGGGATGACCTGATCTACACGCATATCTCCGCCACCGTACCCGGCGAAGAAGGTCGTTTCCTGATCAACCCTTTCGGTTTCCGCTTTGATGAAATCACCGCATCCAATCTGGTGAAGATTGATTTGCAGGGCAATATCATCGGCGACCAGACCTACCGCGTGAACGTCACCGGCTTCGCGATCCACGGCGCAGTCCATGCAGCGCGTCCGGATGCGATGTGCGTCATGCACCTGCATAATGAAAATGGGGTCGCAGTCGGCATGCAACAAGGGGGCTTGTTGCCCTTGTCGCAGCATGCGATGCGCTTCTACCGGCAGATCGGCTATCACGATTACGAAGGCCTGGCCTTGTCGCCGGTCGAGCAGGTGCGCCTGATAGAACGCCTCGGTGATTATCCGGCCATGCTCTTGCGCAACCACGGCACATTGATCAGCGGCCGCACGATAGCTGAAGCCTACGTCTTGATGGATACGCTGGACAAAGCCTGCTCCTTCCAGCTGAAGGCACAATCCGGCGGCGGTCCGCTAAACATTCCGGCGCCTGAGATTTGCGCCAAGACTTACAAGGAACTGCTCGGTGACGGTTCGCCGGAAGGCATACTCGAATGGCCGGCGCTGCTGCGCAAGCTGGATGCGGTCTCGCCGTCTTATCGTCATTGATCTAATAGATCGCTTTATTATTCTTACTAACCAAAAAGGAAAACCCATGCCAACTATCAATGTGCAATTATTCGAAGGCCGTACCGTTGAACAAAAACGCGCTTTCGTCAAAGCCGTAACCGAAGCAACCGTCGCCACCCTGGGCTCCAGTGCTGAATCCGTCGATATCATCATCGAAGACGTGAAACGTGAAAACTGGGCAACCGGCGGCAAACTGTGGTCTGACGTTTAAGCTCGACGCTGATGTACACGCGTCCTTAAGCGCACACCAGCAGCCCGCAGTACATCAGCACTTTCATTCCCCCCATGCCCACTGAATCGAGTCTGGAAGACCTGCGCCGCTATGCGGTCGCGCGTACCTTATTTACACCGACTACCTTGCCCGCAGCGATACAGCGCCTGGGCTTCGTACAAGCTGACCCTATACGTGCGCCAGCCCGGGCGCAGGATTTGACGCTGCGTCATCGCGTCAAGGATTATCGCGCCGGTGATCTGGAACGCCGCTATGCGCGTCTCGCGATAGATGAAGATTGTTTCGTCAACTATGGCTTCCTGCCGCGCGAGCATCTGGCATTGATGCATCCACGCCAACCCCGGAAAACCTGGAATGCCGAGACCCGGCGCAAGGCTGCTGACGTGCTGGCCTTTGTGCGTGAGCGCGGCGTGGTCCATCCACGCGAGGTCGAACAGCATTTTGCGCACGGACGCGTGCAGAACTACTGGGGTGGTTCGAGTAATGCCAGCACGCAATTGCTGGACGGCATGCACTACCGTGGTTTGTTGCGGGTAAAACGGCGCGATAGCGGCACCCGTGTCTATGAAGTGGCGACGCATCAACCGTCGGATGACAGCCCGGCTGCCAGTGCCCGGTGTGCAGCCGCCCTGATAGCACTCGTGCTGCGCAAGTACGCGCCATTACCAGCGGCCAGCCTGACTTACCTGGCGCGCCTGCTAGGCTACGGTGCACCACATCTGGCAGTGCAGACGCAGGCAGCACTGCGACTTGCACGCGAACACGTGGCCAGTTGTCGTATCGATGGAACGACCTGGTACTGGCCCGCCGATGAAAACCCGCGTTCGCGTCGTTACGCGGTCGACGATAGTGTGCGATTACTCGCTCCTTTTGATCCGGTGGTCTGGGATCGACGTCGCTTCGCCCTGCTCTGGGACTGGACTTACAAATTCGAAGCCTATACACCGCCAGCCCGACGCCAGTTCGGTTATTACGCGCTGCCCATGCTCTGGCGTGATCAGGTGATAGGCTGGGCTAATGTGTCGACGCGTGATGCTCAACTGGACGCTACATTCGGCTATGTGGCAGGCGCAACACCCAAAGGGGCGGCTTTCCGCAATGCATTAGATGAGGAATTGCAGCGCATGCAGCAATTCCTCAGTCCGCGTTGATGCTGGACTGTCAGCCAGGAGCGCGAGCTCTTCCCTTGGTGCTGTAACGCACAGCAGCCTCCCTGCGAATGCGTTAAGGTAGTCGTTCACGCATGCGCAGTGCAGGAGTGCGATCATGAACAAGGCATTTGTAAAAGAATCGAATGACGACGACGCCGTATCACCGGTGCCGGAGATGCCGGTCGGCGTCAGGAACTACATTACTCCGGGTGGTTATCACACACTGCAAACGGAATTGCAGCATCTGCTGGATGTGGCACGGCCTGCGGCGTTGCAGGCAGATACTGAAAGTGCGGATCTGGAATCCGCGCCGGAAGCATCGCTACGTGAAATTGATACACGCATCCATTACCTGCAAACGCGCCTCGAAACGGCAGAGATAGTTGATGCCAGTGTGCATGCAGATGGTGAGCAGATATTCTTTGGTGCCACGGTGGAATACGAAAATGCTGCAGGTGAACAGCACCAAGTGACGATAGTGGGACTGGATGAACTGGACCCGGCGCAAGGGCGGATCAGCTGGCTATCACCGCTCGCGCAAAGCCTGCTCGGTGCGCATGAGGGAGATGCGGTATCGTTGCAAAGCCCGGCCGGTCATGAAGAGTTGCAAGTGTTGACAGTGCGTTACCCGCACAGCAGTTGAACGCCTGGTGTTGGAAGTTGTCCTATAGTTAATCGCACTATCCACTATCGCAAGGAGTCTCACATGACAGAGCATAAGTCCAAAGCGAAGCCGGCCGTTGCAGGAAAGCCGTCCGACGTAGAGCCGCATACACATGACGAAGACTTGCTGGACGATGCATTGGAGGCGACCTTCCCAGCCAGTGATCCGGTGGCGGAAATTCCAACTGACAGCGCGCCTTCCAGGCAGGAAAAAGCGAAGGACGAATTGCTCGATACGGCACTGGACCTGAGCTTTCCCGCCAGCGATCCCATCTCGGTGACGTCGGGTATTACGCGCATCCGGCAGGGTAAATCTGCTATCACCAAGAAAATCAAATAAGTCATATGCCTGTATGGCGATTTGTTGACCTCGGTTAAGATCGGCGAAATTTGCCACAACTTGCGGCAAAAATGCCATTCCGTGCTCTTCTTCTTTCGTGTTACCATTCGGCCACGCTAGGGGTCCTGAAGAGTTAAACGTCTTCGGGTGAGAAAAAACCCTCCGTACCTGACCTGGATAATGCCAGCGTAGGGAAGCGCAAAGTCCACGCAATTTCTTTGTCCATTCCTTCGCGCGCATTCGTTTTTCTAACGCGATTGATTGAACAAAACATGTCTGTACCCCACTCCCGTCGTTCCCTGATAGCCCTGGCCGTTGCGCAAGCTTGTGCGTTTGCACCTGTTGCGATGGCGGAGACTTCCGAAAATGTTTTGCCTGAAGTGGTTGTGACTTCCGGGTCGGCACCGGACGGTATTGCGCGCAATGCAAGCGTCGGCGGTTTCTCCGATACCCCTTTGCTGCAGACACCGGCTTCGATCAGCGTCATCACCGCCGAGCAGATGCAGGAGCGCAGCATACGCACCGCGACCGATGCGGTGAAATACGACGCCAGCGTACAGAATTCCTATAACGCAGTCGGCCTGTCCGACTGGTTTGCGATCCGCGGCTTTACGCTGGACATGGGTTCCAACTATCGCAAGGATGGCATGGTGATCCTGGCGCATTCGGCGATTCCGATGGAAAACAAGGAACGCCTCGAAATCCTCAAAGGTCTGGCAGGCATGCAGGCGGGTATTGCTTCTGCCGGCGGCATCCTTAATTACGTAACCAAGCGTCCTACCGACACCCCGCTGCGTTCGGCGACCTTTGAAGTGCGCGAGCGCGGTACCGTTTACAGTGCAATAGACCTTGGCGGTCGTTCCGATGACAAGCGCTTTGGTTATCGCATTAATGCGGCGGCGGAAGATATCAAGTCCTATGTAAAAGGTTCGAATGGCGACCGGCGTTTTGTTTCCGGCTCCTTTGACTGGCGCATCAGCCCGCGTGCCTTGCTGCAGGTGGATATGGATTACCAGCACAAGTCGCAGCTGACAGTGCCCGGCTTCCAGTTGCTCGGCCCTGAACAACGCATTCCTACCGGCGTCAGCGGCAAGACTATGCTGAATAACCAGACATGGAGTTTGCCGGTCACCGATGACACCAACAATCTCGGCGTTAAATTTGAATACGAGTTGAATGACAATTGGCGCACCACCTTGCAAGCCAACAAGTTTGAATTGCGGCGTGATGATGCAGTGGCGCTGGCATCCGGCTGCCCGGCGCAACTCCTGAACTTCGGGTATTGCTCAAACGGTGATTTTGGCTTGTATGACTTGCGTCGTGAAAATGACAAGCGCTCCGTCATGACTACGCAGGCTTTGTTGCAAGGTAAGTTTGCGACGGGTAGTGTGAAGCATGATTTGACCACTGGCGTATCGACACTGAACCGACGGGACAACTATGCAGACTATCTGTTCACGCCGACAGTCGGTGGCTTGCCGGGTAACATCTATACCCTGCCGCAACGGGCATTAACCCAGGAGCAGGCATTGCCGGTTGCCTTGCGTCGCAAGGATGATGAACAGTCCTTCTTCGTGCAAGACGTGATGGCATTGAACGAACAGTTCAAAGTGCATGCAGGCGTACGTTATACGAAACTAAAGCGTGTTCAGTTTGCTGCGGATGGATCGAATATCCGCAACACCGATTCAGACTTTGTTTTGCCTAACGTCGCTTTGGTGTATAGCCCGAAAGCGAATCTCTCTTTCTATGCATCGTATGCACAAGGGATGGAGCCAGGCGGAGAAATCCCGTCGGGCTTGCCTAACTCAGAGTCCGTGCTGGATCCATATAAGTCGAAGCAGATTGAAGTCGGTGTTAAGGCCGACATCACACCTGATGTCAGCGTTTCTGCAGCCCTGTTCCAGATCAAACGCCGTAACGAATACGTGAAAGCTTCAAGCTCGGATGCAACTGCGGGGGTAGGAGCCTATGTGGCAGCGGGTGAACAGGTAAATCGTGGGCTCGAGTTTGCGGCGCAGGGACGTGTGACACGCGACTTGATGTTGGGTGCCAGCTTTACCGCAATGGAAGCGAAGGCGGTCGGAACCGGTGATCCGGATATCGAAGGCAAACGTGTCGGCAATGTGCCGAAGTTCAAATCAGCGGTCTATGTAGACTATGCATTGCCGCAAATGCCTGCCGTGAAATTGAATGCGACATGGATTTATTCGACCAGCAAGATATTTGCACCGAATAGCCAAATCGCTTCCCTGAACAAAAGCGTAGATGGCTACCATGTACTGAACATTGGTGCGCGTTATGCAACCAAGATCAGCGGCAAGACGACTACCTTCCGTTTCGGTATCGATAACGTATTCGATAAATTCTATTGGGGTGATGCGGCGAATGCCTTTGGCGGTTACCTGATTCCGGGTGCGCCACGCCTGGCCAGATTGTCGGTACAGGTGGATTTCTAATCCTGCTCGACGGGCCAATATCAAACAAAATGCCACCTTTGACCGGTGGCATTTTTTTATTCCGTATCTTGCGTCGACAAATAAGCACTGACCTGTTGTACGCGTTGTCCGGTATCGCCGGATACCAACAGATAAGGAATCGCTGCAGCATCCAGTGCCTGTAGCAGGAGTCGATGTATTTCCTGTCGCACGCTATCGGATTCCCGCTGCAAACCGTCGGCCACCCAGGGATTGCTTGGTTCCGCCACGATCGTAAAATCATAGCGATGCGTCAGCGCGAGCTGGCTGAGTGCCGGCTCGACTTCGCCAAAATAGTACTGGCTATACAGCGCAGTCATCAGCGGTGTCGTGTCGCAAAACAGGAAGCGATGCGCTTGCGCGGCTGCGATGTTTTCACGTGCAATTTGCGTATGGGCGATCAGGATTTGTTCATGCGCTTGCGGCGTACGCTGCCTTGTTTCGACAAACTCACGCAGGTATTCAGGTACCCATACGGTCTGGTAGTGTGCAGCCAAAGCTGCTGCCAGGGTCGACTTGCCGGTTGATTCCGCGCCCAGCAGGGCTATGCGTAACGGAGCGCTATGCATCTCAGGATAGTCCTTGCGTGCGCAGCGATTTATCCCAGGTACGCAAACCGATCACGGCCAGCACGACGAAGATGGCGAACAGGAAGGCGGTCAGGTACAAATCCTTGTGCAGGTACAAGCCTATGTAAATCAGGTCTATGACTATCCACACATACCAATTTTCCAGCTTCTTGCGCGAGAGCAGGATCTGGCCGACCAGGCTGCCGGCGGTGAGGAAGGCATCGATATGCGGCACATCGGTATCGGTGAACATGCGCAGGAAAGCGGCAATCGCAATAAAACCGATGAGCCAGGCCAGCCCCGAATACAGATAAGCGAGTGGCGACATGCGCGATACTTGCACACCCTGATGCGTGGCACCGCCGAATAACCATTGGTACCAGCCCCATAATGAGACCGCGATAAAAAAGAATTGCAGCGACATATCGCCATATATCCTGCTGTCGTAGAACACTACCGCATACATGGCGGCCGACAGGATGGAGAATAGCCAGGCCCACGGCGACTGGCGGATATTCAGTATGACCATGCACAGCGCCAGCGCGAAGGAGGCGAGCTCCAGTGCCGAGGTATCGACCAGGCCGAAAAGCGTAAACGTGTCGTTCATGCGCAGTAGACTAGTGTTGGTATGCGCAAGGTGAAGGCGCTATTGCCGGGATGGCGGCCCGGAACGACAGGCGCTCCGGCATAAGAGACCGCAGTATATTAAAGAAAACCGGAGTACGAATATTATTTCCGCTGCGGCACTGCCGGGCACATTTACCCATATGGTCAAAAGCACTGATACGAAGGCACCTTTGCCACCTGTACGCCCCGACAATGATGAATGCTGTCATAGCGGTTGCGAACCCTGTATCTTCGATTTGTATGAATTGGAGATGGATAAGTATCGCGCGGCGCTGGCACAGTGGGAGCAGGAACGGCCGGCACGCAAAGCGGGCAAAAAGCCCGCGCCATCTTCCTCCGGTGCGTGAAAGCGATGCAAAGTCTGTTTGCTGTGTAGGACTGCACCGACACACGGTCGGCAGCTAATCCTATAGTTTCCCCCTTCCATCTTCGATACATTGGCATCTTGATTGAGATGGGCCTTATTGAAGTGGGGACAACATGCTGGCTTTTGCAAAACTTTTATCTACTGCCGGGGTTATTTTCGCCATGGGCTGGTTTGCCATGAAGCCGGATTTCGCTGCAGTGCTGGTCGGCATCCTGTCGCTCTCCGCACTGATGATCACTTTTCTGCCTATACGCGCAGACAGCACACGTTAATCATGCTGCCGTTTGTTGCATCAATATACATAGAACTAAAGACGCACGATCGCGCGCACTTCCGGTACGTCCATTCCTGCAGATAATTTCCTTTTGGAAATATTCACTTATTCGCAAAAAACACAATCAAACGATTTAATTAAATCAAACGTTTGATTTATGTGGTTTAATGCGGACTATGAATTCTGCCGACCATAAAACCCCTCCCCCAGCCGCCCAGCAAGGTGCCGAGTCTTCCCATGCCGATGCGGACGTGCGCAAGCAACGTTCCGATGGTGCCGAGGCGCGTACGCGTTTGCTGCAGGCGTCTTTACGGCTGTTTGCCGACAAGGGCTTCAGCAAGACCTCGACGCGTGAAATTGCGCTGGCTGCCGACGTAAATATCGCTGCGATCAAATACTATTTCGGTGACAAGGCCGGCCTGTACCGCGCGGTGTTTACCGAACCTATGGGTAATACCTGCGATTACATGTATATGTCCGGTCACAGTGAACAGACCTTGCAGGAATCACTGGCGGGCTTCTTTACCGGTTTCCTCGAACCGTTTAAACAAGGCGACCTGGTCCAGCTTTGCGTGCGCCTGCATTTCCGCGAGATGCTGGAGCCAACCGGTTTGTGGGCGGAAGACATCGATAACAATATCAAGCCGGCACACGCTGAAATGGTGGCCATGCTGGCCCGTCATCTGGGTGCGTCCGAAATCGACGATGAAATCCATAGACTGGCTTTTTCCATAGTCAGCCTGCCATTGCACATGTTTGTCGCACGCGATGTGATTGATGCGATTCGTCCTAATTTGATGAATACCCCTGCCGCAATTGATCAGTGGGCTGCGAAAATGACCGCATACGCAGAAGCCATGGTTGCATTTGAAGCCAATCGCCGCGCTGCGCTTATCCAAAAGAAAAAATCATGAACAAAACTAAATTGCTCGCCAGCCTCGGCTTGCCGTTCTGGCTTGCCGGTTGCGCGTTGACTGCACCACCAGATACGGTGAGCGTACAGCCGCCGAACAAATGGTTTGCGCCATTGCCGGCAACACCGGTAGCGTCCGCGCCTGAAGTCGAGAACCTGCCGCATCACGGCACGCTGACTGATTTGTCAAAATGGTGGGAGCAACAAAACGATCCCTTGCTGCTTGAGTTAATCCAGTCGGCGCAAGCCGTCAGCCCCACCGTGGCGACCGCGGTTACACGCATCGAACAATCGCGTGCAAGCAGCGTATCGGCCGGTGCGGCACTGGGCCCGAAGCTGGATGTGACCGGCAGCATCCAGCGTAACAATACACAGCCGCCACTGCCATTGGGCACGACGTCCCAAGTCGCTTTGCAGCCTTCATGGGAAATAGATGTGTTCGGTGCCAATCGTGCGACCAGTCGTGCGGCGCAAGCACGTCTGCAAGGCGCGCAGGCGAACTGGCATGACGCACGCGTATCGGTTGCCGCTGAAGTGGCGAATCGTTACTACAGCCTGCGTACCTGCAACAAGCTGGAAATAGTGACACGGGCTGACGCCGATTCACGTGCTGAAACTGCGCGCCTGTCCGAACTGAGCGCGAAAGCGGGTTTCCAGGCACCGGCGACAGCAGCTTTGGCACGTGCCAGTGCTGCCGAAGGCAATGGTCGTGCAACGCAACAGAGTGCCTTGTGCGATCTGGATGTGAAAGCATTGGTTTACCTGACGGCGATGGACGAAGCGGATGTGCGTCGCAAGATGGCCGGCAGCAGTGCCGCGCCGGTAGCTGCAACGCTGCTTAACATCGATAGCTTGCCGGCCCAAACCCTGTCGCAACGTCCGGATGTATTTATTGCCGAACGTGAGGTAGCGGCAGCCAGTGCCGAAGTCGGCAACGCGCAGGCGCAACGCTATCCCCGTCTCAGCCTGAGCGGCTCGATTGGTGCCGGCAGTTTCCGTTCCGGCGGTACGACTACCGATATGCAAACCTGGTCGGTCGGACCGTTGTCGTTGTCCCTGCCTATCTTTGACGGTGGTACCCGGGTCGCGAATGTTGAAGCTGCCAAAGCGCGTTACGAAGAAGCCGTGGTCGCTTATCGTGCCAGCGTCAGGCAGGCGGTGCGTGAAGTGGAAGAGGCACTGGTGAACCTGCAAAGTACCGCCTCCCGTAGTGAAGATGCGCGCATTGCCGTGGAAGGATATCGCGCTTCGTTCAACGGTACGCAGAGCTTGTATCAAAACGGTTTGGCCAGCCTGATCGACCTGGAAGATTTGCGTCGTACCCGCCTTGCCGCTGAATTGAACGCCACCTCGCTGGAACGTGAGCGGATGTCGGCGTGGATTGCCTTGTACCGGGCCGCCGGCGGCGGTTGGGTGAATCCGCAAAGTACGACTGCAACAGCAACGAAATAAAACCATCCTGAATTAAATTGACGGACGCATACATGAAACGTTTCAACAAAAAAACCATAGTTATCGCTGTAGCCGCCGTACTGGTGCTGGCGGGGATAGTGTTCGCAGTCAGTAGCGGTAAATCCGATGCGAAGAAGAAAGATGAAACCGGCCCGAAGCCGGCGCTGGCAGTTACCACCGTCCAGCCATCCCAAGCCAGCTTGCCTATTTACATGACAGCGAACGGTACGGTGACGGCATGGCAGGAAGCCATCATCGGCAGTGAATCGAATGGCTTGCAGTTGACTGAAGTACGCGTCAACGTCGGTGACGTCGTCAAACGCGGCCAGGTACTGGCGACCTTCTCGATTGCCTCGGTAAGGGCCGATGTGGCGCAGGCACGTGCCAGCCTGATGGAAGCCGAAGCCAATGCTGCGGATGCCAAGAACAATGCCGAGCGTGCGCGCACACTGGAAACCACCGGTGCCCTGAGTACACAGCAAATCAATCAATACCTGACTACCGAGCAAACAGCCAAAGCGAAAGCCGAAGCGGCCAAGGCCGTGCTGGCAGTGCAGGAAGTGCGCCTGTCGCAAACCCAGGTGCTGGCCTCGGATGACGGTGTGATTTCCGCGCGTAACGCTACCGTGGGCGCGGTTGTCAGTGCAGGTACTGAACTGTTCCGCCTGATACGCCAGGGCCGACTGGAGTGGCGTGCCGAAGTGATTTCGTCCGAACTGGGGCAATTGAAGACCGGCACATCGGCCTTGATCACGGCAGCGAACGGTACACAGGTTAAAGGCAAGGTACGCATGATTGCACCAACTGTCGATGCACAAAATCGCATGGCGCTGGTATATGTCGATCTCGCACCGGTTGCGCCGAATACCGCACCGGTGCGTGCCGGCATGTTTGCAACCGGTCAGTTTGAGCTCGGTAACTCGAATGCCGTCACCGTACCGCAACAAACCATCGTGATCCGTGATGGCTTCAGTTATGTATTCCGTATGAATGCAGATAGCCGCGTATCGCAACTCAAGGTGCAGCCGGGCCGTCGCCTGGCCGACAGGATTGAAATTATCTCCGGCGTCCCGACCGACGCAGTGTTGGTGGCAAACGGTGCAGGCTTCCTGAACGATGGCGACCTGGTCAAGGTCGTTACCGAAGCGCCACCGGCTGCTGCCAATCCGGAACCAAAAGCAGCGACGCCGCCGGTAGACGCGGCGCCTGCCACTAAAGCGACCAAATAGGAGTACGCGTGAATTTTTCCTCGTTTTCCATCAAGAATCCGATTCCGGCAATCATGTTGTTTGCACTGCTGGGATTGGGAGGCTTGCTCGCCTTCAAGTCGAGTGCAGTACAGGATTTCCCTGATATTGAATTACCTATTGTTATCGTCAACGCTTCCCTGCCCGGTGCGGCACCAGCGCAGCTGGAAACGGAAGTCGCACGCAAGATAGAAAACTCGGTCGCGACGCTGCAAGGCATCAAGAATATTTACACCAAGGTACTCGATGGCACAGTCACCGTGACCGTGGAATTCATCCTTGAAAAGAATATCTCGGACGCGGTCAATGACGTACGCGATGCGGTTGCCCTGGTACGCGCCGACATGCCCGCCGACTTGCGCGATCCTTCGGTCACCAAGGTCTCGACCGCGGGACGCGTGATCACCACGTTCACCGCAGCGGCCGCACCAGGCAGCCAGGTCGATGAACAAGAGTTGAGCTGGTTCGTTGATAACACGGTGTCCAAGCGCCTGCTGGCGGTACCGGGCGTTGGCTCGGTCAAGCGCGTCGGCGGGGTGACGCGTGAAGTCAGGGTGGAACTGGATACGGCAAAAATGGCTGCGCTGAATGTGACGGCGGCCGATGTATCGCGCCGTCTGCGCCAGGTGCAGCAGGAAGCGCCGGGCGGTCGTGGTGATGTCAGCGGTGCCGAACAGGCGGTGCGTACCATCGCGACCGTGAAGACGGCTGACGAATTGTCGAAGATGGATATACCACTGAGCGATGGCCACCATATCCGCCTGGACCAGGTTGCCGCCGTGAAGGACACCATCGCCGAGCGACGTACGTCGGCATCGCAGGATGGGCAGACGGTAGTCGGTTTTGAAGTATTCCGTACCAAGGGTGGCAGTGAACTGGCAGTTGCCAAGGGTGCCAAGGAAGCGGTGGCGGAACTGCAAAAGAACCATAGCAATATCGTCTTCAAGGAAGCCATCGACAACGCCAAGCCGATCAAGGAAGACTTTGACGGCTCCATGTCCCTGCTGTATGAAGGCGCACTGCTTGCGGTGCTGGTGGTCTGGTGGTTCCTGCGCGACTGGCGTGCAACGCTGGTGGCTTCCGCCGCCCTGCCGTTGTCCGTGATCCCGACCTTCCTCGGCCTGGCTTACTTTGGCTACACACTCAATATGGTGACCTTGCTGTCGCTGGCATTGGTGGTCGGGGTGCTGGTCGATGATGCGATTGTGGAAATTGAAAATATCGAACGCCACTTGAGCATGGGCAAGACACCGATGCAGGCGGCGATGGAAGCGGCCGATGAAATCGGTATGGCGGTGATTGCGACGACCTTTGCGCTGGTTGCCGTGTTCCTGCCGACCGCTTTCATGGCGGGTATCCCGGGGCTGTTCTTTAAACAGTTTGGCTGGACCGCGGTGCTTGCTGTATTGGCTTCGCTGGTGGTCGCGCGTTTGCTGACGCCGATGATGGCGGCCTATATCTTGAAGCCGAAAAAGCAGCAGGTGCAAGAAGACGGCTGGCTGATGCAGCGTTATATCAAGGTGATGCGCTGGTGCCTGACCAACAGGCTGAAGACCGCCATTGCTTCCGCTGTGTTCTTTATTGGTTCCATCATGCTGGTGCCCTTATTGCCGACCGGCTTTGTGCCACCGACAGATCGTGCGCAGACGCAAATCAATATTGAACTGCCGCCTGGCAGCACGCTGAAGGAAACCATGGCGATCACAGAGCGGGTGCGTCTGGCGGTAGCGCAGGATAAAAACATCCTCAGTATTTTCAGCTCTATCGGCGGCGGTTCCAGCGGCGATGCATTTGCACCGGGTGCTTCGGCCGAGGCGCGGCGTGCGGTGATGACCTTGACGACCGTGCATCGTAATGATCGCAAGGAAAAAATTTCGGATATCGAAGCCAAGATACGCGAACGCATCGCCGATATTCCTGGTGCCCGTTTCACCGTCGGCACGCCGGATACCGGCGTCAAGATGCAATTGGTCTTGCGCAGTGAAGATCCGGTGGCCTTGTCGGAAGCGGCAAAAAAAGTGGAACGTGAATTACGTGGCTTGAAGGGCATCGGTAATGTGACGTCCAGTGCTTCACTGGTACGCCCGGAAATCATCGTGCGTCCTGATCCGGCGCGCGCCGGTGACCTGGGTGTAACCACGGCCAGCATTGGTGAAACGGTGCGCGTGGCGACGGCCGGTGACTATGATATGAATTTGCCGAAGATGAACCTGTCCGAACGCCAGGTGCCGATACGCGTCAAGCTGCCGGACAATATGCGTGCCGACATCGCCGCCATCGAACGGCTGACGGTGCCGGGCCGGAATGGGCCGGTCATGCTGGGGAATGTCGCATCGGTATATATGGACAGCGGACCGGCCCAGATCGATCGCCTGAATCGCAGTCGTAACGTCACGCTGGATGTGGAGTTGGGTTCGCGTTCGCTGGGTGAGTTGAACACGGAAGCACGCGCCTTGCCATCAATGCGCAATTTGCCGCCTGCGGTGAAAATTGCCGAACTGGGTGATGCACAAGAGATGATGTTGCTGTTCAATAGCTTTGGCCTGGCGATGGCGATCGGTGTCCTGTGTATCTACTGCGTGCTGGTGCTCTTGTTCAAGGACTTCATGCAACCGATCACGATTCTGGCCGCCTTGCCGCTCTCTATCGGCGGAGCCTTCGTGGCGCTCCTGATCACCGGCCGCGCCTTGTCGATGCCGTCGATGATCGGCTTGATCATGCTGATGGGTATCGTGACGAAGAACTCGATCCTGCTGGTGGATTATGCAATCCTGGCGCGCCAGCAAGGGATGAATCGTTTCGATGCATTGGTTGACGCCTGTCATAAACGTAGCCGTCCGATTATCATGACGACGATTGCGATGGGAGCGGGCATGTTGCCGCTGGCACTGGGCTGGGGCGCTGATCCTAGTTTCCGTTCGCCAATGGCGATTACGGTGATCGGCGGCTTGATCACATCGACCTTGCTGAGCTTGCTGGTAGTGCCGGCGGTATTTACCTATATTGATGATCTCGAGCAATGGCTCAAGCGCATGATGCGCAAGGCCCGTGGTCTCGGGCATCATGATGCCCATGAGCCCATCCCGCCTGCAGAACAGCTGGGGACGGAGAAGCATTGATGTTGCAACTACCTGCTGAACGTCCGCTACAGTTGCAGCAATTGATGCCGGCAGCGCCACTGACGCTGGTGGTACTGGCACCGCATCCGGATGATTTCGATGCGATTGCCGTCACCTTGCGCTATTTCCACCGGCGCGGTGACGCGATCCACCTGGCGGTACTGACTACCGGTGCCAGCGGGGTGGAAGACGGTTATGCCGACGCGTATACTGCTGATGACAAGGCGGCCTTGCGTGAAAAGGAACAGGCAGCGAGTTGTGCTTTCTTTGGCTTGCCGGCGGAACGCCTGAGTTTCCTGCGCCTGCCGCCGGATGAAAAAGGTAATCCGCGCCTGGATGATGCCAATCGACTATGCATACGTGACTACCTGGCGGCACGTCAACCCGACCTGGTGTTCATGCCGCACGGGAATGACAGCAATGTCACACATCAGCGTACTTATGCCTTGTTCCATGCGGTGGCACTGGCCGAAGGCTGGAAAATGTGGGCGGTGTTGAACCAGGATGCGAAGACGGTCGCGATGCGCACTGATCTTTACACCCCGTTCGCGGCAGGAGATGCGGCATGGAAAGCCGAGTTGCTGCGCCTGCATGCATCGCAGCAGCAAAGGAATTTGAATACACGCGCGCAGGGTTTTGATGAGCGCGTGCTGGCCGTCAATCGCAAAACCGGGCAAGGCCTCAATGCGGAATATGCAGAGGCCTTCGAACTGGAGCCTTACGGTATGGAATCAACAGGAAAGAATTGAAATGGTTTGCGATCACAAAAAAGTATTGGACCTGGAAAAAGCGGGACACTGGGAAGAAGCGCATGCGCTGGTACAAGTGCATGGCGATGAGTTTTCATGCCAGATCCACGGTTACCTGCACCGCGTCGAAGGTGACCTCGGCAATGCGCGTTACTGGTATGGCCGTGGCAATAGCAGCCTGCCGAAAAATACGCTGGAAGAGGAATTCCAGCGTCTGTACGCCAGGCTGTAATGCGCGCCTTGTAACGTTGCTTAGCGGGGTTTGCGGTATTCCGCGTCTATCCAGTCGGATGCACTGCTGCGTGTCAGCTTGAAGTTGGGTGCTACCCGGACTTCGGCGATTTGTTCGCCGTTTTCATCGATGGCGCTCAGCGTCGCATAAGGATCGTCTTCATCCGGCACGATATCCAGGTTGACCGTAATGCTGGCCGTTGCGGTATTGACGGTCACGCTCTTGTGCAGGTCGGCATGTAGTTGCTGCTCATGACGCCGTATGACTTCTGATGCGGTTTTGACCAGGGTATGGAAGGCCGGGGTATCCAGCGGTTTCGGATTCTTCTTGTCGCGGCCCATGGTCCATGGACCGACCAGCGCCGGTTCGGATTCACCATCCTTGATCATTTCCACCGCCCAGCCTTCGTCATCTTCATTCTTGATGACGCGCGCGGTCCAGCCATTGTCGCGCCACAGGCGTGCTTCATTGATGGTGGAGTCGTGGTCGACTTCTGCTTCGTCGTTGTGCATCAGATATCACTCGGTTTAATGGCTCAGGGGTGCATATCATAGTTGGATTTGCCCTTGGCGGTGCGTGGTGGTCATCAATCCTGCAAAAAAGCCTTACAGCGTGTAGACTTGCGCCCTTGCGGCGCTTGTCGCGGTCTGTTGTCGTATGGGGCGGCAGGCTCAAGAATTAATCCCAATAAGTCAGAATTCATGTCCACTGCTTCAAGAATGCCTTGCGTCGATGCGCTCAAGGCGGTTGCCTGTTTGTTGATTGTTTTTCATCACCTCGCGTTTTACGGCCCGATGTCGGATATTGCCTATCCACTCATGCCAACCGTGATCGACCTGTTTTATCAATATGGCCGGATGGCGGTACAAGCCTTCTTTGTGATTGCCGGATTCCTGCTGGCGACCAAGTTTGCACCGGATGGTGCGGCAGTCGTGAGTCGCCCGCTGAACGCGATTTACCAGCGTTACCTGCGCCTCGTCATTCCTTACCTGGTGGCCTTGGTATTCGCCATCCTGTGTGCCGCACTGGCACGTGAATGGGTGAGCAGTGACTCAATTCCGGACGCGCCGAGCTTTGCACAACTCTTGCCGCATATCTTCCTCTTGCAGGATTTGCTGGACCAGGACGCCTTGTCAGCCGGCGTCTGGTATGTCGCCATTGATTTCCAGTTATTTGCCCTAGCTGCCTTGCTCTTGTGGCTGGCGGGAAAAATCGAAATGCGTTATCCGCGCCTGAGCATACTCGGGCCGCTGTTTATTACGCTGCTGACACTGGCCTCGCTGTTTGTATTCAACCGTAACCAGGGGCTGGATGAAACCGCGCTTTACTTCTTCGGTTCTTACGGCCTGGGTGCGCTGGCTTACTGGGCGACCCGTCGACGCCACGGCATGGCGTGGCTGATGTTGCTGTGTGTGGTGGTACTGGCTGCGCTACTGGTGGAATTCCGCGGGCGTATTCTGGTGGCAGGTTGCGTGATGCTGTTATTGGGTGTGGCGCGTCAATCCGGTGCGCTGGAACGTTGGGTCATGCCCGGCTTCCTGACTTACCTGGGCCGGATTTCGTATTCGGTATTCCTGATCCACTTCCCTTTGTGCATGGTGGTGAACGCCGTGTTCTTCCACTTTTTCCCGCAGCAACCGGTGGCGAATATCATCGGCATGCTGGTCGCGGTATGCGTCAGCATAGCTGGCGGTGCCTTGTTGTTCCGCTGGGTCGAGAACCGGCCGGGTGACAAGAAACGCCTGCTGGCCCCGACCGGCTTCCTGGTCGGCGGCATGATCGTCGCCCACCAGATCACCTGATTGCTCAGGCGCGGCAGCCTGCTGTCATATCCAGTGCTTTATCGTAGTACTTGGATTCGATTTGCAGCATGCCGAGGATCGAGTGGAACAGATTATCCTGGCTGACGGCATTGCCGGCGCGTCGTTGCATGCAATCCTTGTTGACGCCGAAGCTGGATGCAAAGCCGGACGACATCCACATCACCATAGGTACTTCAGTTTGTTCCTTCGGTGCGATTGAGTACGGCAAGCCGTGCAGGTAGATGCCATTTTCGCCCAGCGATTCACCATGGTCAGACAGATACAGCATCGCTGTGTCATATGAGTCGCTTTGTGTCTTCAGGAATGCAATCGTTTTGGCCAGGAAGTGATCGGTGTACAACACGCCGTTATCGTAGCTATTGGTAATTTGTTCGCGTGTACATTTGCTCAGGTCGGCGGTATCGCAAGTCGGGGTGAAGGTACGCATTGCTGCCGGATAGCGGCGGTAGTAGGCGGGACCATGATTACCCAGTTGATGCATGACGACGAAGAGATTGCCGTTCTTGGCTTTCTGCACCACGCCATCCATACCTTCCAGCATGATTTCATCCAGGCAGCGTTCGCCATCGCACAGTTTCGGATCTTTGCTGGCTCCCAGCATTTGTTCTTCCAGCCCGTCGCATACGCCTTTGCAACCGGATTGATTGTCGCGCCATACGGTGTTGATGCCGACTTTGTCTATGATATGCAGCAGCGATTCATGGCTGCGGATCTTGGCTTCGTCGTAATTGCGACGACCGTAGATGGAGAACATGCAGGGTACCGATACTTCGGTATTAGTGCCGCACGAAGTCGCATGCGGGAAATTCATGACATCCAGTTTGCTGAGTTCAGGCGTGGTCTGGTGTTCATAGCCGTTCATGCCCCAGTTTGCCGCACGCGTGGTTTCACCGACCACCAGGACAAACAGCATGGGCTTGGTACGAGCCCCCCAGCCTGCCGCCAGTTTGGCGTCGTCGCTGATTTTGATCTTGGGAACATTGGCCTGGGCTGTATCCGCCGCAACCACGCGCGACAGGGAAAACAGGTAATTGCTCGGTGTGATCAGGAAGCGCACTTCTTTTTGATTGCGCATCAAAGAGGAGAAGTCCTGGAAGATCATCATGGTGGAACCGGCCGCGACTACGATTGCAGCAACTATATATAAGAGGCGTATCGGGATCGCACGACGGAAAGGGGTAGTGCGCAGGCGCAGCTTCCAGACCAGCACACTGGGCAGTACACCGAAGACCAGCATGTGGATGCAAAAATTGAGCGAGAACAGTTCGCTGGCTTCCTTGACGTCGGTACGCAGGATGTTTCTAACCATTTCCGTGTTGAAGAACACGGTGTACTTATTCATGTAATAGCTCGCTGCCGCAGTCACGATGAACAGTACGGTCAACAAGGGTTTGCTGGTCCAGCGATTGAGCAGCACCAACAGGCCGATCGCTTGCAGCGCGGTGATGGAAACGAACAAGCCGGCGCCAAATACCCACGAAGACGAGCTGCTCCAGTCGCGGTTTGCCAATGCGGCAGAGAAGAATAAATAGTTGCAGCTCAGCGAGAAAAACAGGCTCGCGAATATGGCCAGCCATTCGACCCGGATTGCGGGCAGGCGGGCAAAGAACGCGCTAATGTAATCGCGAGGGCCACGGATTTCTAATACTGCACCGGGAGTACCGGCAGCCAGGGGAAGTTTCAAGGCGAGCACCGACTTCAAGGAATGAAGCCGCTACGCTATCGAGAGCGCCGTTAATGCCGCGTTAAGGTCGTGGAATGCTTCTCGATTGCGTCAGCCCGCTTTGCAGTAGCGTTGCGCTTATTGCGGGGAATGTGCAAAAGTAACAATAAAACGACTGCCGCCGTCAGCCGGCGTTTCGTACCGGATATCCCATCCCATGTGATCGACCACCCGTTTAACAATTGCCAGGCCCAGGCCTGAACCTACGTGCTGATTGTCGTGGCCCCGGACGAAGCGATCGAATAATCGGGTGCGCACATTTTCCGGAATGCCGGGGCCGTTATCTTCAATTGTTAAATTGTCAGCCGTTAACCAGACCCTGACGCTGCCTTTATCAGTGTACTGGCAGGCATTGCGCAGCAGGTTGCCGATCGCGATCCCGGCCAATTCCGACCTGGCGTAGACCCAGACATCTTGCGGCGCATGGAATAACAATTCCACGGGTTTGTCGGCCAAAAGTTGCTGGCAACGCTCAATTTCACGTTCTATCAGATGCACCAGCGACAATTGCGAGCCGCCCAGCATATCCGGTGATTGCGATAGCAGTAGCAGCGCACCTACCCGTTCCGACGCTTCGCTGGCGACGCGGCGTATGCGTTCGGCCACCGCCAGTTCATCGGGGGTATCAGCCAGTTTGGTCTTCAACAGTTCTGATGCGCCCAGCATGATGGTCAGCGGCGTACGCAACTCATGGCTGACGTCGCCGGTAAACAGCTTTTCATCGGCGAGGAAACGTTGCAGTTCATCGGTACGCTTGGCAAACGCGCGCGCCAGGATGCCGATTTCATTTTCTTTATCGAGGGATGGCAGGTCAGCGGGTGCGTCGTTGCGCTCTACCGCCGCAGCCAATGCCGTCACTGGTGCTACCAGGCGTTTGGCCGAAGTCAGGCCAAGTGCAATCGAAAGCAGGATACTGGTAACGAAACCCACGCCCAGCGAAATGAAGATGAGCAATTCGGTGTCTTCAAAATCGCTGGTGTCGTCGACCACGACGAAGCGCTGCTCGCCGATGTTGCGCACCACCAGGTGGACTTCGGTGTCGCCGGTTTCAATTTCATGGATACCGACCGGCAAATGACGGAAGGCAGGCGGGATATCTTCATCAACGTAAAAGCTGATATCGGGCGGTAATTCGAGCGTGATCTTATTGATGTGCTGGGCGATCAGATTGGTCGCCAGCTTATCCAGGTTGTGGTCTATCAGTTGCGATTCAGCCAGCTCGACAGCGGTATATGCGGCCAGCGTAAAGAAGCTGCACAGGACAAATGCCAGCAGGACAAAGGATCCGGCGATGCGGTTCTTGAGGGATAGCCTAGCTTTCATCGTTATTGATCAGGCGGTAGCCGCTACCCGGCAGGGTATGCAACATGGGTTTGGCAAAGGGGCGATCCATCGCTTGCCGCAGGGCATGGATGTGGGTGCGCAGTGCATCGCTGTCGGGCGGGTCATCGCCCCATATTTCACGCAGGATTTCTTCCCGCGAAATCAGTGCGGGTGCTTTGCGCAGCAGTGCTTCCAGTAGTTTATAGCCGGTCGGCGTCAACGCCAGTTTGTGTCCTGCTCGGCGGGCTTCGCCCCGGCTCAGGTCGAGGCGTAGTTCGCCGAACTCGAGGATGTGTTCCACCGTTTCATTGCGCGCCCGCCTGACCAGCGCCTTGAGGCGGGCTTCGAGTTCGACCAGGGAAAAAGGTTTGACCAGGTAATCATCGGCACCGACTTCGAAGCCGACCAACTTGTCTTTCACGGTATCGCGTGCGGTCAGCATCAGTATCGGTGTCGCCAGTCGTTGCTCCTTGCGCAACTTGCGGCAGACTTCAACGCCGTCCAGGCCCGGTAATTCAAGGTCGAGTACGATCACATCGTAGTGTGAACTGGTGGCCAGTGCGACGCCGGCCGGGCCGTTGATCGCGACATCCAGCGTATAGCCCAAAGGCTCGAGGAAGCCGTAGAGATTGGCGACGATATCGGGGTTATCTTCGATGATCAGTGCGTACACGTTGTCTTTTCAGTCAGCCGGCAGGTGGGAAATTCTTGGGCGTATGTAACGATTGTAACGTGCCGCGGATATCGCATCGTAATACCTGTTTCAGGCGGCTGTATCGTCGATCGGGGTAAAGCGTTGTACGGTCTTGCCGTCATGTTCAATTTTTTCAAAGAACACGCTTTCCGGACGTGTCCAGTAGGAACCATCCGCTGCGGTATAGACGATCATCGTTATCGTCGGATCGGATTCCAGTTTGGCGGCGCATATGAAATCGTAGATGCCGCCTTTGAAATGTCTGAATTGCATGAGGACTCCTCGCTTACATCCGGACGATCCAGCTTGCCACTACCAGGACCACGCCGATATTAATAGGAATATTGATGCCGGGCTGGGTACGACCGTAAGCCTTCATGGCATTGGATACTGCAAATCCACCCCACACCAGCAAATTGCCGCCGCCGCGCAACCAATCCACCTGATTCACGCCTGTGAATAATTGATAAGCACCCATGATTGCAAAGTAGGTACACATCACGGTCAGTGCGAGCCGGACTTTCTTTTGTGCCAGCAGTTCGTCCAGCGATTTACTTGAAAACATAATGACTCCATTTGTAGAGTCGCTATTGTAAGTGAGTAAGGCGGGATGCATGGTTTTAATGCGTGCCGGGCCGGCCGGCAATAAGCAAGCTTTGATCGCTCAAGCTGGCAAGCAATATCGGCTTGTGAGATTATCTGCGCAATTGACGGTTGAGTCGGATACCGCTAACACACAAGACACAAAGCAAAAATGACAGATGCAACCACGGTGCTGATCGTCGATGACGACGAGGAAATTCGTAATTTATTGGCAAATTACCTAGTCGGCTTTTCCATCTCTGCACATGCCGTCGCGGATGGCGCCGCAATGCGGGCGGCGATGAGCCAGCGGAATTTCGACGCGATCATCCTCGACCTGATGTTGCAGGGCGAAGACGGTTTGTCGCTGTGTCGTGAATTACGTAGCACCACGGATATCCCTATCATCATCCTGACGGCGCGTGGCGAATCGGCGGACCGGGTAGTCGGATTGGAGCTGGGGGCGGACGACTATGTGATCAAGCCTTTTGATCCGCGTGAACTGGTGGCGCGTTTACACACCATCCTGCGTCGTACGCGTGATGGCAAGCAGCGCGACACGGCGGACAGTTCCGATGTCTGGCATTTCGACGGCTGGACTATCAATCGCGTGGCGCGTCAGTTGGTGACGCCGCAACGCATGGTGGTGCCCTTGTCGAATGCCGAATTCAGGTTGCTATCGGTGTTCATCGAACGTCCTTACCGGGTACTCAGCCGCGATCAATTGATGGATGCAGCGCGCGGGCAAAATGCGACGGCCTTTGATCGCAGTATTGATTTGCTGGTGTCACGCCTGCGGCAAAAGCTGGAAGAAGATCCGAAAGACCCGAAATTCCTCAAGACGATACGCGGCGAAGGCTATATGTTCGATGCCAAGGTCGTACGATGAAACTGATACCGAATACGATATTCGCACGTCTGTTTGCATTGGTGGTGATGGCGATTGTGGTCAGCCACATTATGACTTTTATCCTGCTCTTCAAATTTTTTGATCGCGATTTCCCACCGCGGCCGCCGCATATGCGTGCACAAGCCGGACAAATGGTTGCTGCGGATGGATACATGCGGCGCCCGCCGCCACCGATGTGGCAAATCGGTGGCTATACCCTGCCGCCATTGCCGCCGGGTTTGTGGATAGGCTTGATCGTCCAGTTCATCACACTGACTGCAACCGCCTGGTTTGGCGCGCGCTTCCTGGCGCGGCCGATGCAACAGGTCGCGCATGCGTCGGCACAATTGGCGAACAATCTGTACAGCGTGCCGATGAAAGAACAGGGGCCGGATGAGGCGCGCCAGACGGCGCATGTTTTTAACCATATGCAATACAAGGTGCGCGAACAGATCGAAGAGCGCGAACGCTTCCTGGCGGCAGTGTCACATGACTTGCGGACACCGCTGACGCGGATGAAGTTGCGTATCGAAAATCTCGGTGAAAACTACGCCAAACAAAAGCTGCGCGACGACATCGGCGAAATGGCAAATATGCTGGACGCCACCATGAACTATCTGCGCGAGCGGGTTGCGACCGAACCCCTGCAACTGCTCGATGTACAGGCCTTGATCGAAGTCATGGTCGAAGATGCCTGTGCGCATGGCGATAAAGTCAGTATGGCGGGTCGCGCCGAACCCCTGATCACCAAGCCCATGGCGTTGCGGCGCTGCCTGTCCAACTTGCTGGAAAATGCCTTGCGCTATGGACACGAAGCCGTCATCTCGCTGCATGATGCACAGGATGTGTTGCTGATCGAAATTCGCGATAAAGGCCCGGGCATCCCGCCAGACAAGATGGCGGCCGTGCTGGAACCCTTCGTTCGTCTGGATGGTTCGCGCAACAAGGCCTTCGGTGGGGTCGGCCTCGGCCTGTCGATCGCACGCGAGGCGGCGATCCAGTGCGATGGTCGTCTTGCCCTGCGCAATGCCGTCGATGGCGGCCTGATTGCCAGCATTGCAATCACCCGCTGACATTTGCTCATTGTTGCGAATTTGCCGAATGTATCAATCCTGATACAAAGCGTACATGCCATGGATACATTGAACTGCGATGCTGCAGTTGCCTGCCGGGAATAGCTGTCTCTGCCGGCGTCAAATCAATGGGAGAAAAAGATGGCAATCGGCGGAGTGAGCAGCAGTAGCTGGACAACAATACAGCGCCCGGACGCGAGCAAGATCGCGAGTGATTTATTTGCCAAGGTCGATACCAAGAACCAGGGCTACGTCGACAAGGCGGAGCTGCAGGCTACGCTGGAACAGGCCAGCAACGGCCAGTCGGGTACATCCACCGAGCTTGGGCAATTCCTCAGCAAAATTGATGCTGATAACGATGGCAAGATCACCAAGCAGGAATTAACGGATGGCGTCAAGCAACTGGCCGACCAGCTGGATGCGCAATTCGACAGCGCCCGCGTGAGCCGGGCCGAAAGCGGCATGGCCCCGCCGCCGCCTCCATCGGCCGACGATATCTTCGCCAGCATCGATACGAAGAACCAGGGTTACATCGACAAGGAATCCCTGCAGGCGGCCTTCGATAAAAACTCAACAGATACCGAAGCCAATGCGGCCAAGGTGGAAGAAGTGTTCAAGGCGCTGGACACCGACGGCGATAGCAAAATTAGCAAGGAAGAATTGGCGGCCGGTATCGAGCAGGCGGCACCGCAAGCTGCGGCTGGTACCGATGCCAGCGGCGCGGCACAGCAGGCGAAAGGCGCACCACCGGCACGTGGCGGCGGAGGTGCTGCGGAAGACAGCACGGCGACGACCTATGAAGCTGCCGACACCAACCAGGATGGCACGGTCAGCCTGCAGGAGCAGGTGATCTATGACTTGAGCCAGGCGGCCAAGGCGAATACGCAGGCGGAAAATACAACCAGCATGGATGCCGTGAAGAAGATCATGGCGCAGCTGACGCAAACCTACGGGCAGTTCGATTCCAGTATTGCGAATGCCACCAGCAGTGTGAATACCATTTCCGAAATGGCCTGAACGATATCAGGACGCGGGTAGCAAGCGTATCAGTTGCCCGCGTGATTCATCGGTCAGGATATAGAGTAAGCCATCCGGTCCTTCGCGCACATCGCGTACCCGTTGCTCCAGGTTCGGCAACAAGCGTTCTTCGCGCACGACCTTGCCATCCTTGAGTTCCAGTCGTGCCAGGTAACGGAACTTGAGCGAACCGATAAACAGATTGCCCTGCCAGGCCTTGCCATAACGCGTGCTATGCAGGAAGGCCATGCCGGACGGCGCAATCGATGGTGTCCATTGATACAGCGGCTGTTCCATCCCCGCCTGCGTGGTCAGGCCGGCCCCGATTTTGCCGCCGCCGTAGTTTTCACCATAGGTAATGACCGGCCAGCCATAGTTCTTCCCTGCTTCCGGTCGATTGATTTCATCACCACCTTGCGGACCGTGTTCATGCGTCCACAGCTTTCCATCCGGCCCCAGTGCCGCACCCTGCGAGTTGCGATGCCCTATGCTCCAGATTTCCGGCAGCGCACCGGCTTTGCCGACATAGGGATTGTCCGGCGGTACCGAACCGTCCTTGCGGATGCGTATGACTTTGCCGTGATGGTTGTCCAGGGTCTGTGCATCCTGCATGCGGCTGAAGCGGTCGCCCAGTGTCAGGAATAAGGTAGCGTCAGCTCGCTCGACGATGCGGCAACCGAAGTGCGCGCGGCTGGCAAATTTCGGCTTCTGGCTGAACAGGACTTTCACCTGTTCCAGTTTCTTCAAATCATTCGACAGGCGCGCCGATGCCAGTGCGGTCGAGTTGCCGCTGCCGCCGGTACGGGTATTTGCTTCTTCGCTATAACAAAAATAAATCGTACGGTTTTCCGCAAACTTGCTGTCGGTGATCACATCCAGCAAGCCACCCTGTCCGCCGACCTCTATTTTCGGCAAGCCACTCAAAGGGGCGGATACCGGTGCACCTGGCTGCACGATGCGCATGTCCCCGGTGCGCTCGGTCACCAGTATGCGGCCGTCACCGATGAAGGCGAGCGCCCACGGGTGCTCAAGGTCTTGTGCCAACACTTCGGTGCGCAGATTGCTGCTGCCTTGCGCGAGTGCGCAGGCTGGCGCGAGCATCAATATGCTTGCCAGCAGGCGGGTACATGAAGATTGGATATCCATACGAAGCTGTCCGCGTAGTTGATTTGAAAACCGCCCGGTGGGTGCCGGGCGGGAGAAGGTTTAAACAGACGGGCGATCAGCGTAGGAAGTGATATTCCATTGCAGGGGCTGATCATGAAACAAGCTGATGAATCAGCTTGTCAGTATTCTTTTTGTCAGGAGCGCGGCGGTTCGTTCGCCAGGTTTTTCACGCTGGTGATGGCATACCCTTTGGCACTGATTTGTTCGATTGGATCATCAATCGCAAAATCCGCCAGGTGCTTGGCATTGTCTTCCAGGTCAACGCTGCGATCGGTAGGTTCCCAATCGGTATTGACGACTTCTTCCGGCAGCAACTTGCCTTCCGGTACGGCGAGGTAAGAAAAATGGCCTGCATTTTCAGCTCTTCGATATATATCTATGCGCATGACAAGTCCTTGGAAAAATGAGGGTAAGGTCTTTTGTGACCAGGCTTCACTACAAAGGTTGCGCCACCAGCATAGCCGATCTAAAAGCAGGACGATGGCGTGATACTTGCTATGGATTTCCTCCAGTTAAGCTTTTCGTAAGACTTTTTGGCGGTGGCGGGCTGTAAATCCGGGTTTTAGGCGTAGTTAGTGGCTTTTTTGCACAAAATAAGCCCATTTTTATTGCCCGGTGTTACGTTTTGGCAACCAAATTTGTTAACGCGTGCTAATCTGCCAATTCGTTGCGCCCCTTTATAGCGCAATGCGAACTGCTCCATTTGTGCGATGTAGAGGAGGTGCTCATGTTGAAATATGATTTTTCTGTGAAGACGCGCGAAGGCCAGAGGCTGGAAAGCATAGTCATTGGCGGTATGGATCGTAGTGATGCGGAGCGCAAGCTGCGACAGATGTACCGGCATTGCGAAGTACTGCGTTGTGATATCAAAGGTGCGGTGCAGCGTCCGGGCATTGCACATTCAGTTGACGATATCCTCTCGCTCATTTCGCGTTAAGGCCGGTTGCTGGATAAAGCCGTCAGCCAGCAATTCATCGAGCAAGGTTTCATAGTCCTGGGCACCGCGACTGTTGGGCGCATGTTCGAATATCGTTTTGTTATGGGCAGGACTCTCCGCGAGACTGACGTTTTCTGCGATGCGTGTGCGACAGACATCGGCACCGAATTTTTCCTCCAGCACTTTCAGTACTTCCCACGCCATGCCGCGACGCCCATCGAAGCGCGTCAGCAGGTAGCGGCGATTCACGCGTCGTTTCAAGACGGGTTCCAGCGCGCGCAGGGTTTTCTCGATCTGCATCGCACCTTTGGCAGACAGGTGGTCGGCCGATACCGGCACGATGATGCAGTCGCAGGCAAAGATGGCATTCAGCGACAGCACGCCTATCAGCGGACAACAATCAATCATGACCGGCGTGTTTTCAGTGTTGAATTTTTCCGCGCGCAGCGTGGCGTTCAGGCGATTGACGATGTCATAGCCTTTGCCGAACAGTGTATCGACCTTGGACAATTCCATATGTGAAGGAATCACACCGAGGCCGCTGGTCGGTGAACGCTGTACCAGTTCCTGTAACGGACGGTCACGCTGGAACAGGCTGAGTATGGTGTCGTCGCCGGATTGCGCGGTAATGCCGGCAATGGAACTCAAGTGCGCTTGCGGGTCGAGGTCGATGCCGTAGGGGCTGCAACCGCGCCGTTCCAATGCAGCGGCGAGATTCAATGCCGTCGTGGTTTTACCCACGCCGCCTTTCTGGTTGAATACCGTGACTATCGTCATAACCCTCCCGGATTCGATGCTCGCGCATCGCCGATATCAATCTGGTGATACCGGTTTCTCGTGACTGGCTCGCATACCGCAGCGTTTGCGTTCGATCACAAGAACCGGCAACAGCGGTATTTAAGGTTACATAATAGTAACACCATGATTTAGCGGAACTGATCTATCTCGACAGTGGCTTTGACATGTCAATGCGATGTGTGGCGTTGCCCCAACCAAATGCGCAGGCGACGCCAGCCGATGACGACGCCGGTAATACAGAGCGCAAGTCCGCCCAGGCTTAAAAAAATCAGGATTGCGTCGCGTAGTACATTTGCCTGCAGCATCACCGGCAAATCCCAGCTATGCAGGAAGGCGAATAGCCAGCGTCCTACGCGTTGCGCATTATCCGAACTGCTTTCGACATCGCCGGTAAACGGATCGAGATGTACCCAGGTCTGGTGCGCTTCGTCAAAGCGTATGCGCAATGCAGGCAGGCGTCGTTCGGCGGCACCCATCATCGCTTCCTGCTGGCGACCATAGTAATAAGTGTCGTAATGCTCAAGCACCTGGTGGTCAAGGACGGGGGCAGGTAATAAACGTTTTGCCGCCTGTAGCAATTCCACATCGCTCCATCGTTCGCGCACTTTATAGTTGCCACCCTCATTGACGATCAGGCGGGTCGCATTTGCAGCATTGCGCGCCAGCAGATAGGGGCGGCCATCGAGTACACGCCATTCGATTTCATTCGCGCGAAAATGTGCATCGTTCAGCAGGCCGAGTGCCTGTGTTGCATTGAGTGGCAAGTGCATTGCACCTGGTGTTGCACCACGATAGGCAGCGCTGTTTGGTTTTTCACCGCGCGCATCGAAGACGCCAAGCGGATTCATCGACATCAGGCCGCTGAAAATCCAGGTAAAGATAATTGCGGCAAAGCTCAAACCTATGATGTGGTGCCAGTGCAGATAGACTTCGCGATAGGGTGTGCGTGCGCCGGATTTATAGCGTCCGCGGAAACGCCAGCGCCAGATGCCGGCCAGCGTGCCGGTAACGGCCGTCACCGTACCGATCGCGGAGAGCACGATGACGATCCAGCTCCAGACCGGGTCCACCGGTTGGTCACGGAACATATACAGCCAATGCAGCCATGCGCCGACGTAATTCCACATCCTTTGTGCGCGTGGCGCATCCATGACCACTTGCCCGGTCGCATCCGACAGGTACAACAGGCTGTGTGCTGCATCATCCATTTGTACCTGGTGCAAGGGTCGATGCGGATCGAGTGAACGTGCATGGGTCCAGCGGTCCTCGTGCACCGTGCCGAGATAATGTGCGTCTGCATGCGGGATGAATGCGCGCGCACCATCCAGTGCCGCCTGTGCATCCATAGGCGGGGCCAACTTGCCGCTTTGCGCATCGATCACCAGATAGGCGCCCTTGCCTTCACGCAGCCGGTAGTGCGAGTGCTGGCGGATTGAAGTCAGGACGATTTCCTGCACGGCCCCGGGTGCCTTGCTGTGTGCCAGTACCTTATCCAGCGGCACACAACAATCCTGTATCTGTAACGTGGGCAATGCTTGCAGCCTTTCCCACGGCGTCAGCTTTGGATAGCCGACAAAGAGCATCACTATCCCGCTGACAAACCACAAAGCCATCAGCACGCACGCAGCCACGCCTGTCCAGCGATGGAACAAATAGGTCAGGCGTTTGGCGCGTGCGGCTATGCTCATGATTTCGTTTCTCAGAAGCGGTAGTTCGCGGTCAGCTCGATACGACGTCCGGGGCCGTTAAACCATTGCGTGCCGGAGTAGTAAGCCGTCGTGAAGTACTGCTTGTCGAACACATTGAAGCCGCGCAGCGTCAGCGTCGTATCGCGTGATGCTTTCCACTGCAGTGCAAGGTCGGTCGTGGTGTAAGCAGGCATCACCAGTGTGTTCGCATTATCGGCATAACGCTTGCCGACATAACGCAGGCCGCCGCTGGCAGTCCAGTCAGGAACGAAGTTCCAGCTGAGCCAGACATTGGCCAGGCGTTCGGCGACATTCGGCGGGACATTGCCGGCGCGCGATACGGCCACGCCTCCGACGGAGTCGTTGAAGTCGTCAAACTTGGCGCGCAGGATGGCGGCGTTTGCGTCGAGTTGCCAGCCCGGTGCAAAGGCCAGTGCCAGTGTTCCTTCGAGGCCGGTAGATGACTGCTGCCCGACCTGGATGCGCACGGCAGGGTTGGTCGTATCGCGGCTGAGCAGATTGTTTTTCTTGATGTTGTAAGCGGCCAGCGTCCATTCACCCTTCTTGCTCCAGAAGGCCTGTTTGACGCCGACTTCGATTTGCTTACCGGTAGACAGGTCGAACTTGCTGTTGGCAGCCGTAATCATCAGCAAACCACCAACCGGATCCGCCGCCTCAGAGTACTGTGCGTAAAGCGCGGTATCGGGTTCGATGTTGTAAACGGTGCCGAGACGCCAGCCTACGTTTGAATACTTTTGATCGAAGGCAGGTGCGCCGCTCACCAGGTCGGTGCGCGATACATCGGCGTGGTCGTAACGCAGGCCGCCGAGTACCGACCATTTATCGTTCAGCTCCAGCCGGTTCTCGGCAAAGACGGAGTACTGGTCGGCTTTGTTGCGATAGCGCGGGATAGTCGGTATCGCACTGAAGAAAGTGCCAGGCACCGGATTGTATGGATCGACTGAAGGCAGTGCGCCGGTATAGGTATTGTTGGTATGCTGGAACGAGCTGGCGCTCACATCAAAACCTACCGAGACCTGGTTCTTCAAACCGAACAGGCGACCGCGGAATGTCGCATCGGTCGTGTTTCCGATCTGGGTCTGGTCATGCATGATTTCAGTCGCACCACTGGATGCGGGCCGGTCAATCAAACCTGTAGCCGGGTTGTACACGTAGGATTCCGCATTGCGCCAGTGACGTTTGCTGTCTATGTAATACAGCTTGCTGCGCACCGTCGTGTCGGCATTCGGTGTCCACTCGGCGGACAGTTCCGTCCAGCGGTCATCGTATTGGATCTTGCTGTCGCTGACATTGTAATTTTTCTTGCGCAGCGCTTCCAGCTGTTGTCCGTTGACCAGTGGCGTACCGAAGTAACGCATCGGTTCCTGCCGGCCTTGTGCATAACTGAGCTTGAGGCGGAAGTCGGCCGACACATCCAGTTGCAAGGCACCGGAAAAACTCAGGTTGCGGGAGTCGCCCATATCGACCCAGCCATCGGAACGGTCGCCGCTGAGATCGACGCGGTAGGACAGTTTGTCATTGATTGCACCGCCGCTGCCAAAGCCGAGGCGTTGCGTGTTGTCAGTGCCTATGGTGGCTTGTACTTCATTTTGTATCGGGCCGCGTGTCGGTTTTTTCGGGATCACATTCACCACTGCGCCGATCGCACCATCACCATAAATCACCGAGGCCGGGCCACGCAGTACTTCGATGCGATCAATAGACCAGGTATCGAAAGGAAAGGACACGCCTACGCCGCCATACTGCCGGGTGCCGTCATACAGGCGCATGACGGAAGTGGTATCGGTGAAGCCGCGTGCCGACAGCGAAGAACCGCTATTGCCGGGATGGCCCATGCCGCTGATGCCGGCGCTGCGGGTGATGGCATCGACCAGGTTGGCATCGCCGCGTTGCTCCAGTTGTTCACGCGTGATGACACTGACGCTGGCCGGGGTCTGCATGGGTGTCAGGTCGAGGTTGGAGCCGGTAGATGCAGGGGATTTTAAAGTGCCGGCTTGTTCCGGGCTGACGGTAATGCCGGGCAAGGTGGTGGTATCGGCCGCGCTTGCCGGATTCAGCACCAGCAGGCAGCCCAGTGTGCAATGGGTGTACAGGACTGCACGTGCGAGTCGGCGCGGCAGGGAATCAGATTCAAATACGAGTTTCATTGTTTATCCAAAATAGTTGAAGAAGCGCTCAGTGTTTGGCGGCGCTATTGAGTGCGCGGGCCGGGACTTGCAGTTCCAGCGTTTCGCGCTTCTTGTCTTTGTCTTCAAATGTCAGCGTGAGCGGAATCACATCGCCTTCCCTGACCGGCTGCTTCAGGTCGAAAAACATGATGTGATAGCCGCCCGGCTTGAGCGCGACGTTTTGGCCTGCAGGCAGGTCCAGGCCGCTTATCTGGCGCATGCGCATGACATGATCCTGTACGGCCATTTCATGGATTTCTGTGCGCGCAACGGGTGACTGCGCGTCTATCAGGCGTGTGCCTTTGACACTGTTCAGTTGCATGAAGGCGCCGGTGGCTTTCTGTTGCGGCACGGTGGCGCGTACCCAGGCATCGTTAACGGTGACTTGTGCGATAGCCGATGCGCAGGCGAGACTCAGCAATGAAGCGAGTAAAAACTTGTTCATAAGGATGTCCTCTGATGGAAGATGTGTGCGGATTACTGCGCGACTTGTTCTGATATTCCCAGCGCAGCGCGACTAGTGACGACGCAGGAAGCGCCGCACTGGCTGGCGCTGGCCAACACCGGCAGCGCGACCAGTTGCAGTTCGATGGCCGACGTTTTGGCGGGCGAGGCCGCGACAGATGCGTAACGCTGGATGCTGACCAGCAGCGCAGCAATCACGAGCGCAAGCAGATTGAGGGTGATGACGAATTTACGGCGAGTTGACATGGCAAACTCCTGTTTCGAGATGAAGACACAGCGCCAGGCGAACGCAGGCCATCAGGCCAACGTGCTGGCGGTACTCAGCAAGGATCAGGAAAAAGCCGGGGGAGCGCGGGGTTGTGCAACAGCCCAGGCGAACAGCGGACGCGATGCCTGGTAATACAGCGGAGGAAGGATGTGATCGCCGCTAATAACCGGCATCACGAAGTCGGCCGGCGGTGGCAAGCCTACCGAGCCTGCGTGCGTCATACAGAACGCACAGTGTTCGAAGTGGGTGGTTTTTTCTGCCGGTTTCGGCATCTGCGTATTCTGGCCCTGGTCGACCATCATCAGCTTGTTGCCATCCACCGTACAAATTTCAACCCATGCATTGGGTGCGCCTTTGGCGGCAGCAACCGCATGTGAAATCGAAGGCGCAAGCGATGCCAACAGGATCGCAAAACATGCGATCCAGGTGGTCCATCTATGCTTGGCTTTCGTCATTCGCATGGCGCGGGCATCAAGGAAAAGGGGCAATGTACACAACCATCTTGTTGACGGCTGGCGACTTATCGCGGCTGATTATAGCCGGGCTGGCAATGAAAGATATAGCTACTTTGATATAAAGCATGGCGAAATTGCCACGCTGTATGCACGCCAACACACGCCGGAATTGCGCGTTACTTGATTGTTCGATTAAAATGAGAATAGTTCTTATTTACTATCTGGAGTCATTTTGTCCGCTTTGGCCCCTCTCCCACAACAGGAAATGCATACGCTGTATAGCAAGCATCACGGCTGGTTGCAGGGCTGGTTGCGTGCCAGGCTGGGCAATACTTTCGATGCGGCAGACCTGACGCACGACACCTTCGAACGCCTGCTGCTGAAGCTGGATCGCCCTTTGTTGCGCGATCCGCGTGCCTACCTGACGACGATAGCACACGGCCTGGTGGTCAATCATTGGCGTCGCCTGGAAATCGAACGCGCTTACCTCGATATGCTGGCCACTGTCCCGGAGCAAATGGCGCAGTCGCCGGAAGAGCGGGCCCTGTTGCTGGAAGTCTTGTGTGAAATCGATGCGATGCTGGACCAGCTCAATCCAAAGGCACGCAGTGCTTTCCTGATGGCGCAGCTGGATGGCCTGACTTACGGTGCGATTGCGGAAAGCATAGGCGTATCCGAGCGCATGGTGAAAAAGTATATGGCGCAGGCGATGTTGCATTGTCTGCAGTTTGCCGGGGACAAGGCGTGAGTTCCATCCTGGCTGAGAACGGCAAGCCGCTGGATGAGGCTTTGCGCAGCAAGCCTGATTTCAAGGTCTTGCAGCAGGCGGCCGAATGGTTTGCCGTGCTGCGTTCAGCCAGTGTCAGTGCCAGCGATGTGCAGCAATGGCGCGACTGGTGTGATGCCGACAGCATGCATCGTATCGCCTGGGCCCGCGTCGAGGAAATCAGCGGACGCTTCGAACAGTTGCCGGCTGTAGACAAACCACACACGCGAGCCACGCTTGATATCGCGGCACAACGCCAGCGCAGTCGCCGTCGCGCAGTGAAAATGCTGACCCTGCTCTGTACCGCAGGCAGCGCCAGCTGGCTGGCGAGCCAGGTAATGCCATGGCAGGCATGGAGTGCCAGTTACCGCACCGCCACCGGCGAACGGCGCCAGGTGCAATTGGCCGACGGCAGCAATATCTGGATCAATACCGCGAGTGCCATGGATGCCGAGTATGGCGAGAGCCTGCGCCGCATCCGCCTGTATGCCGGTGAAATCCTGATCCAGACCGCACACGACAGCAATACGCCGGCACGACCTTTTGTCGTTGACACGCTGCAAGGACGCATGCGTGCCTTGGGTACACGCTTCAGCGTACGCCAGCTCGATGGTGCCAGCCATCTTGCGGTATACGAGGGAGCGGTGGAAGTGAGCCCGGCTGACGGTGGTGAGACGAAAGTTGTTCGCGCCAATCAACAGGTGCGTTTTACCGCGCAAGGTATAGACGAAGTGAGTCCGGCGCAGTTTGCGCAGCAAGCGTGGAGCGGTGGCATGCTGGTGGCCGACAATATGCGGCTGGAAGATTTGCTGGCCGAGCTCTCACGTTACCGGCGCGGCCATCTCGGCTGCGATCCTGCGGTCGCCGATTTGCGCGTGGTCGGTGCTTATTCCCTGAATGATCCTGAACGTATCCTCACTGCGCTGGAAGCAACCTTGCCGATACGCATACGCCGCACGATGTCATGGTGGGTGGTGGCAGAAGCGCGCTGATCGCCCTGTCGTACTAAATTTCAAAATTAATTTTCTATCGTGGTTCCCTTTTTGCGGTCTTCGATTGGCATACCGATTGAAAGCAAGCTCAATCGATAAAATCGTAAAAAGGATGTTGCAATGTCTTTATCTTCACCATTGAACGGCCCGACTCGGGCGTGCGCTTTACCGCAGCACACATTACTCGTCAAAACCATACAGGCGCTGTTCGTCGCCCTGCCTTTATTCGCATTGCTGCCTGCCGTGCCGGCATTGGCGCAAACATCTGTTGGCAATGCCGCTGCAGTCCGCAGCTATGAAATCCCTGCCGGTCAATTGAGCAGCGCCTTGTCGCGTTTTGCGGCCGAAGCCGGTGTGCAATTGTCGGTGGATGCTGCAGTGACCGCGAACTTGCACAGCCCTGGGCTGAAGGGCCGTCACACCGTGGCATCCGGTTTCTCCGCCTTGCTGGCCGGTACCGGACTGGAAGCAGCGCCGCGTGGTAATGGCGAATACACATTGCGCAAGGCGCCGGGTGTGATGGAGTCCACCTTGCCGGTGGTGGAAGTGTCATCCACTGCCGCGAACGAGAACGCCGCCGGCATTACCGGCTACGTCGCGCGCCGCAGCCGTACTGCCAACAAAACCAATTCATCACTGGTAGAAACCCCGCAATCAATTTCGGTGATCACGCAGGAAAACCTGGTGGATCGCCAGGTGCAGTCAGTCAGCGAAGCATTGCTGTATAGCGCCAATGTGAACGGCCAGCGTTACGGTGCCGATACACGTTCCGATTACTTCACCATACGTGGTTTCAACTCTGACCTGTACCTCGATGGTTTGCGCGTGCCGCAAATCGCGAGCCAGACCGGAGGTTATGCCGGTTTCCTGATCGAACCGTTTTCACTGGACCGGGTGGAAGTGTTGCGCGGTCCAAGCTCGGCCTTGTTTGGCCAAAGCAATGTCGGCGGCATCGTGAATATGGTGAGCAAGGATCCGCAGGCGACACCTTCGGGTGAAGTCTATGCACGCGTCGGTAGTTATGATCGCAAGGAAATCGGTTTCGATATGACCGGTCCGATCAATAACGATCCGCGCCTCACTTACCGTGTCAACGGCATAGTGCGCGACGCCGATACTTCTTATGCCTTCGGCAAAAATGACCGTATCGCGATCAATCCCAGCATTGCATGGCGTCCGGATGCGAACACCAGCCTGATCGTTTCAGCAGGCTATATGAAAGATGATATCGGCCAGGCCGGCGTCATCGTCCCGGCCACGGGCAGCGTATTGCCGAACAAACTGGGTTTGACTATCCCGTCCAATTTCTCTGATGGCGATCCGCGCAATGCGATCTACAAAAAGGAAATCAGTTATATCGGCTATCGCTTTGAACATACCTTTAACGATACCTTTACGCTGCGGAACAATCTGCGTTATTCCAAACTGAAAACGGATTACCGCAATCTGTACACATCGGGTTTGGCGGCGGATGAAAGAACGATTAGTCGCGCCAACTACAATGCGCAGCCGGAACTGGATGCGCTCGCGATCGATACGCAACTGGAATCCAGATTCAATACCGGCGTCGCCAGGCATACCTTGCTGGCGGGCCTGGATCTGCAATGGCAGAAACTGGTGAACAACACCGGTAATGCGGCGGGTCCTACGCAAGATTTGTTTAACCCTATTTATACGAAACCGTTGGTGCCGACCGCTTTTATAGACCGCTCAGAGCAGGAGCAATACCAGACAGGTATCTATATCCAAGACCAGGTGAAGCTGGGGAAATTGAATGTTTTGGCTGCCCTGCGCAAGGATTTCGTGCGCGTTACGACGGACAACACCAAGTTGGCTACAGGTGTCGTGACGCCTTTCAAGCAGGATCCGGAAAAGACGACCGGCAAGATCGGTGCTTCCTATCTGTTTGATTCCGGCTTTGCGCCGTATGCCTTGTACTCGACTTCTTTCCTGCCGACCTTGACGACGAATGCAACGCCCCTCAAGCCAACGACAGGTACGCTGAAGGAAGTCGGCCTCAAATATGCTCCTTTGGATAAAGACTATTCGGTCACGCTCTCGGCATTTGAAGCGACACAACAAAATGTGGTGAATCGTGTCAGTGGGGTTATCTATCAAACTGACGAAGTCCAGGTACGCGGTATCGAACTGGAAGCCGTTGCTTCCTTGTCCAAGCGCCTGAATGTAACCGCGGCACTGAGTGTGCAAGACCCTGAAGTCACAAAGAGCGTCACGCCGGCGCAAGTAGGCAAGCTGCCTTACACCGTGCCTAAAACCCAGCAATCGCTGTTCGCCAGCTATAAGCTGTCCTTGCCACAGGATATGCGCGGTGAATTGACGATAGGTGGTGGTGCACGCCGCATAGGAAAAACCGCCGGTGATACCGCGAATACCTTCTTTGTACCGTCCTATACACTGGTGGATGCTTTCTTGCGCTATGACATCGACAAGTACAGCTTCCAGATCAATGGCTACAACCTGGGTGACAAAACTTATGTTGCCGGCTGTAATGCGATGATTCAGTGTTACTACGGCCAGGGTCGTACCGTCGTCGCTACAGTGCGTATGCATTGGTAATACCGCCTGTTATGCAATAGCAAGTCAAAAAAGGGTATGGTTGATGCTGGCTCATTCACCATACCCGTCCATGCAAACGTATCATCCCCCTCCGCATCAAGCCCGCTATTTGCTGGTGGCAGCCGCACTGATAGTGCTGGCCTTGCTGGTCTCTTTCATCGATCCGCATGATCGCCTGACCTGGCTGATGGAAGTCATGCCGGTGCTGATAGCCTTGCCCTTGCTGGCCTTCACTTACCGGCGTTTCCCACTGACCTCCCTTCTGTACTTCCTGATTTTCCTGCATGCGCTGATCCTGATAGTCGGTGGGACCTATACTTACGCCCATGTACCGGTCGGCTTTTGGGTGCAGGACGTGTTTGGCCTGGCGCGCAATCCTTACGATAAGCTCGGACATTTGTGGCAGGGCCTGGTGCCGGCGCTGGTCGCGAAGGAAATCTTCGTGCGCAGGCACTTTGTCACGGGCAAAAAAATGGTTGCCTTCCTGGCTATCTGCGTGGCGATGGCGATCAGTGCCTGGTATGAATTGATTGAATGGTGGGCTGCCGTCATCATGGGGCAAGGCGCGGATGAATTTCTTGGCACGCAGGGCGACCAGTGGGATACGCAATCCGATATGTGCATGGCTTTCATCGGTGCCATGATCGCGGTGCTCCTGCTTGCCAAATGGCACGACAGGCAAATCGCCGCCATCGGCAGTAGCCGCTGAGGAACTGTGGCAAGCTGCTGTTGTCACCTGTCATAGTACAAACCAGAGGAGACAAGCATGAGTAAATCTGTAACAGCGACCAGATCCAGCATCATCCCCTGCCTGCGTTATCGCGATGCATTGGCCGCAATAGACTGGTTATGTGCAGTCTTTGGCTTTGAAAAGCAGGCGGTCTATACCAACCCGGATGGCAGCGTCGCGCATGCGCAGCTGGTTTTGGGTGGCGGTATGATCATGATCGGATCCGTGGTGGCAGACAGTGAATGGGGCAAGCTGATACGCCAGCCGGATGAAATCGGCGGCGATGAAACGCAGAGCCCTTACCTGATCGTCGCCGATGCCGATGTGGTGTATGAACGGGCGCGGGCGGCTGGTGCCGAGATTGTGATCGATATCAAATTTGAAGACTATGGCGGACGCGGTTTTAGTTGCCGTGACCTCGAAGGACGTTTGTGGAGCATAGGTACTTACGATCCATGGCAGTGATGTGTGGGCGTTTGTAAGCGCAAGGAGCAGAGCTTGGATCAACAGATATTGCGGCAGTATTTATACGACCACATTCCCTTGTCGCAGGCAATGCAGGTGGATGTTATCGACGCGCAGCCGGATGGTGTCATCCTCACCGCGCCGCTGCCGCCGAATATCAATCATCAGGAAACCATCTTCGGCGGCAGTGCGTCCGCGGTGGCGATATTGGCGGCTTGGTCTTTACTGCACGTACGCCTGCAACACGAAGGCATCAGCAGTCGCCTCGTGATCCAGAGCAATACGATGCAGTATGAATTGCCGATTGCCGGCGGCTTTAGCGCCCGTTCTTATCTGGAGCCGGATGCAGACTGGCCGCGCTTCCTGCGTACGCTGGCACGCAAGGGGCGCGCCCGTATTGCGGTCACTTCGGTACTGGAATATGGAGGACAGCAAGCGGGGAAATTACATGGGGAATTCGTCGCGCTGGCACCGGAAGCGCCCTGATTTTCTATCCCGGCTGTGATCGTGCCTGGCGCGGGTTTTGCCATTTTTAAGCTATAGTGCTGCACACGCAAGAAAGCGGCATGTTCCGACCTGCCATCCTTTCGGCAATGAATACGCAATATTTACAATCAAATATCACTTTTAAATCATGAGCGACGACAATTTCAATGCAAGGGACGTCACCCGTCCGACCGGCAAAGCACCGGATCCAAATGCCAAATTCTGGGATGTTGCGGATACCTTCGTCCACCTGGCGAATGAAAACTGCAAGGGCGCAGAACGCGGCCAGGTTTGTGCGGCAATGATGTATGCGGCGGCACGTTTTAATGCTTTTACCGCTTCGGTCGATGCACCGAACGCTGCGACCTTCAAGTCCGAGCTGGAACCGGCGATTGCCTACTTCCGTAACGAGTTTGAAAAGATGTTGCGCGAAAACTTCAGGGATTACGCAGAGAACTACAAAAGCTATCACCCTGAAAAGCCTTGATGCTTAAATTCAGCTGATAAAAAAGCCTCGCCGCTGTCATAACAGGGCGAGGCTTTTTTGTGCCGGGCGATACTGCTTCAGGCAGATTTTGCCAGGATGTTGAAGTGTTCGACGACTGGCGGTGATGCAAAGAATGGACCGACGATGGCGCGCCATTCGAGGAAGGCCGGCGAGCCACGGAAATCAACGGTATGATTTTCCAGTGTCGCCCAGTAAATCTGGAGGACATAGCGTTCCGGTGTTTCTATGCATTTGTTGATGACGTGCGATTGATAGCCCTTGGCTTTGCCGATGACCTGTTCCAGGCCGCGCTGCACGGCAGCGTCAAATTCGGTTTGCTGGCCTGGCTGGATGCGAAGATCGACGAGTTCGAGAATCATGTTTGCTTCCTGTAGTAGTGTTGGGGAGATGCGGGATTATTACATTTTGGTTCCCGGAGTGCATCAGTTCGCTGCGATTTGGCGGCGGGAAGAATAAATACCCTTGTTACTGTTCAGTTTGCAACGATATGCGTACTCTGTCTGCATGATACCCACGAAAGGAAAACGTATGCGAACAATTCTGGCCGGCATCATTTTGGCCGGCAGTACCTTGGCGGCACTGCCACTGCATGCACAACAGATAGGCGAAGTCAGCACGGCTTTCCGTTTCCTCGGCAAGAATGACCGTATCGTGATTGAGGCGTATGACGATCCGAAGGTGGTCGGCGTATCCTGTTTTGTCTCGCGTGCACGCACCGGCGGCGTGAGCGGCACGGTCGGCCTGGCCGAAGATACGGCGGACGCGTCGATTGCCTGTCGCCAGGTCGGTGACACCCTGAGTTTCAAGGGTAAATTGCCGAAGCAGGAAGATGTCTTCTCCGAGCGTCAGTCGATATTGTTCAAGCGCCTGCATATCGTGCGCATCGTCGACCCGGTCCGTAACACGCTGGTCTACCTGACTTACTCGGATAAATTGATAGACGGCAGTCCGAAGAATGGTGTGACGGCGGTGCCGGTACCGCGCAGCAATCCCATCCCCATTAAGTAAGCCATAGACACCCGGAGTCCCATGTCTACCCCGATCAAGAACTCCCATATAGTTACTGCTTCCTATTTCCTGGCAGCGTTCGCGCTGCTGCTGGTGATGCACCAGGGTTTGCTGGCAGCTTTGTTTTCCGGCTTGCTGGTGTATTCATTGGTGCAGATGCTGGCGCCGAGACTGGGCGGGAAGCTGGTCGGACAGAAAGGCAAGGTTGCCGCTGTCGCTTTGCTTAGCGGCTTGATCGTTATCATCCTGTTTGCCCTGGTCTGGGGTTCGATTGCTTTTTTTCGCAGCGATGTCGGCAGGTTGTCGGTACTGCTGCAAAAGATGGCCGACATCCTGGAGGCGACGCGCAGCCAGATCCCGGGCTGGATCGCCGCGTATATACCGGTGGACGCCGAAGCCTTGCGCACCATGATCACCGGCTGGTTACACTCGCATGCGCTGGAGGCGCGCACCATGGGTAGCGAAGCGGGCCGTATCCTTGCGCATATCCTGATCGGCATGATCATAGGCGCGATGGCCGGTTTGTACGACACCACCACGACACGGGTCTATCAACCGTTGGCAAAAGCGTTGCACGAACGCATGATCGCCTTGCATGCTTCGTTCCGTAATGTGGTTTTTGCGCAGGTGCGTATCGCTGCCATCAATGCAGTGTTGACAGGCATTTACCTGATCGTGATTTTGCCGCTGGCCGGAATTGATTTGCCCTTGCGCAAGACCATGGTGGTGGTGACTTTCATCGTTGGCCTGCTACCGGTGATCGGTAACCTGATATCAAATACGATACTGGTCGTCATCGCGCTGTCGCACTCGGTGCATGTCGCATTGAGCTCGCTGGTGTTCATGATGGTGATACACAAGCTCGAGTATTTCCTGAACGCGAAGATCATAGGCTCGCACATTAATGCACGTACCTGGGAATTGCTGACGGCGATGCTGGTGATGGAATCGATATTCGGTATACCAGGCGTGATTGCCGCGCCGGTCTTCTACGCCTATGTCAAAAAGGAATTGATGGACAGAGGCCTGGTGTAAAGACTTAGGCGAGGGCACGCAGCCAGGCCAGTACGCCCTGGCCTGCGGTACGACCGCTGGCGAAGCATGCGGTGAGCAGGTAGCCGCCGGTAGGGGCTTCCCAATCCAGCATTTCACCGGCGCAAAATACGCCCGGCATCTTCAATGCCATCAAGTGTTCATCCAGCGCTTCAAACAGCACGCCGCCGGCGCTGCTGATAGCTTCGTCGATAGGACGTGCAGCTGTCAGGCGCAGCGGCAAGGCTTTGATCGCTGCTGCCAGTTTTTCCGGACGGGCGTAATCTTCCTTCGATAAATATTCGTGCAATAGTCCAGCCTTGACCCCGGCAATGCCGACCTTGCTTTGCAGGTGGCTGGCGATCGAACGAGAACCGCGCGGATGGGACACTTCTTCCAGTACGCGCTCAGCTGACTTGCCGGGCGCAAGGTCGAGTGTCAGTGTGGCTGATCCTTCGGCATTGATTTGTTCGCGCAAGGCAGAGGACAAGGCGTAAATCAGGCTGCCCTCCACACCACTCTCGCTGATGACGAACTCGCCCTGTCTTTGCAGTTGTTGACCTTGTCGGTCCAGATAGGAGGCGACTACCGGCTTGACCGGTTGACCGGCATAGCGCTCGCGGAAATGTGCGCTCCATTCCACTTCGAAGCCGCAATTCGCCGCTTGCAAGGGCGCACTTGGAATGCCTTGCTGTTCCAGCACCGGCAGCCATTTTCCATCGGAACCGAGGCGGGCCCAGCTGCCGCCACCCAATGCGAGTACCACTGCGTCGGCTTGGATATGTAATTCATCTTGCGGTGTGTTGAAGCGCAGCTTGCCGTCTTCAGCCCAACCCCGCCAGCGATGTCGCATATGGAAGCGCACACCGGCATCGCGCAGGCGCTTGAGCCAGGCGCGCAACAAAGGTGCGGCTTTCATATCGGTCGGGAAGACGCGTCCGGAACTGCCGACGAAGGTCGGGATGCCGAGGGCATGCACCCAATTGCGCAAGGTGTCGGGATCGAAGCCTTGCAGCATGGGTGTGAGCTGTGCGGCGCGTGCACCATAGCGTGCGACGAAGGCAGGCTGCGCTTCGGTATGTGTCAGGTTCATGCCGCCTTTGCCGGCCAGCAGGAATTTACGTCCGACCGATGGCATCGCATCATAGAGGTCGACTTGCACGCCTTGCGCAATCAAGACCTCAGCCGCCATCAAACCAGCCGGCCCGCCGCCTATGACGGCGACCGTGTATGTGTGCAGGTCAGGCATCTGCGCTTCCTGTCTGCGGGGAAGCCATGCAGTGGATCGAATGGTAAGCGGCTGTGTACATGGACTGTGGATGGGGTCAGGCTGCAATTGCGGAAGGCGCCATTCTTGATCAAGGGCGGAAATTTCTCAAGCTTGAATAGGGTTTAAAGCAAAACTTTGTGATCGGCGATAATGCCGTCTGCGCTAATGCAGTTCGTCAAAATCAATTGGGAGTAATCATGACACGTACACGTTGTAGCTGGGTGAATCCCGATAGTGCCCTTTATGTTGCCTATCATGACGAAGAATGGGGTGTGCCCTGCCATGATGAAACGCGTTTGTTTGAAATGCTGAACCTGGAAGGTGCGCAAGCCGGCCTGAGCTGGCTGACCGTACTGAATAAGCGTGAAAGCTATCGTGCAGCTTTCGACCAGTGGGATGCGGAAAAAATCGCCTGCTACGATGCGAAGAAGGTGGCGGAGCTGTTGGCCAATCCCGGCATCATACGCAATAAGCTGAAAGTGGCGGCCACCATAGGTAATGCGCAGGCTTACCTGCGCCTGCGCGATGAAGTCGGCGGCCTGGATCCTTACCTGTGGGCTTATGTCGGCGGCAAGCCGATCAAGAATCGTTGGGAAAATATCAAGCAAGCGCCGGTAAAGACCGCTTTATCGGACCAATTGTCGAAAGATTTGGCGAAACGCGGCTTCAAATTTGTCGGATCGACAATTATGTATGCGTATATGCAGGCGATAGGCCTGGTGAACGATCATACGGTGGATTGCTTTTGCTACAAGGGGCCGAAGAAGTAAGATCGGTGGCCGGAGCCAGGTTTGATGCGGCTGTCCGGACGACAGGCAAAAAAAAGCCCGCTCAAAGGAGGCGGGCTGAATCTATATCAAAGGAGGAGACATAGAGGAGACAACTGAAGTATATGGATGTGGCTGCTTGCAGGCTACTTTCCATTTCTGATATCCGATATTTCCAATGTGAATACCATGGAAAATGGTGATTTTGATATGTCAGTGATTTGCTGCACGAAATTGAACGAAGCAGCCTAATCAGTTATTCTTGGACAAAAAAAAGCCCGCGCAGGAGGCGGGCTAAATCTATATCAAAGGAGGAGACATAGAGGAGACAACTGAAGTATATGAAGGTTTGTCGCGTCGCACCAATTTCCTTTTCGCATATCAGATATAGAATATTCATATATGGCAACTTTTTGCCTCTAAAGTCCCTTACAGCCAGTCTCTAAAACACAGTAACTGCTCACATACTGCATTCATTTTTGTCGCTTTCCGCGAACAAAAAGCCCCTTAGATATGTCAGCCCGGGATCTTTTCACTAGATGGAATGCACTTTTTGCGTCCGGTGCACTTCTGCAATTTTTGTTAATATCCACAGGCTGATTCAAAAATGATGCAGCTTATGCATCGTTATCGGTGCCGCATATGCCTATGTGCCGGGCCGCAAAGAAATAGGAAGTGGGGACGACCCCACCGCTCCACCAACAATTGAGGACGGCCTCGACACTATAGGAAGTAGAACCATGTCTTGGACTATTTTGATTATTGCGGGCTTGTTTGAAATTGGCTGGGCGATCGGCCTGAAATATACCGAGGGCTTTACCCGCCTCTGGCCTACCGTCGGTACCGTAGTGGCAATGGTGATCAGTGTTGCCTTGCTGGGCGTGGCGATGAAGACCTTGCCGGTAGGAACCGCCTATGCGGTATGGACCGGTATCGGTACCGTCGGTACCGTGATCCTCGGCATGGTCTTGCTGGGCGATGCGGTCACCGTGGTACGTATCCTCTGCATCATGCTGATCGTATCCGGTATCGCAGGCTTGAAATACTTCAGCTAAATACGTAGCCACTGCTGCAATAAAAAACGGAGCCGAGGCTCCGTTTTTTATTTGTCTTTCTTCTTGCTGCTCTTCTTTTTCTTTTTCGAGGCTTTCTTTTCTTTTGGCGCCAGCATGGTGCCGCGGCAGCTTTCCGCACCACAACGGCATTCGTATGCTTTTTTCAGTGCCTTGGTCTGGCGGTCTTCGACGATCAGGCCATAGTCGTAATTGAATTCTTCACCACGTTTGATATCGCGCAACGTGTAGATATAGACGCGGCCTTTTTCTTCGCGTGCTTCGCAATTCGGTTCGCAAGCGTGGTTGATCCAGCGCGCATCGCTGCCGTCTGCACCACCATCGATCATTTTTCCGTTTTCGAGGCTGAAGAAGAAGGTGTGATACGGATTTTCCGGATCGGTGCCGTGGCGCTTGAGCGCTTCCTTGTCGCTGATACGTTCGCCTTCATATTCGATCAGTAGCGCGTCAGCCTTGAGGTTGCGCGTGGCGAATACACCGCGTCCGTGTACCGGGGAATTTCTGACGAGGAATGCAGGTTTGTCCGACGATGCTGGGGTCTTGCTCAATTTGGTCATGTTGAATCTAAAGGCAAAAAGGATGAGTAAATTCAGGCTTGCTTGAGTCCGACAACATTCTGCAAGAAGCGTTCCACTGGCTACGCGCGCTATTGTCTATCAATACGCGTGCAAGAACAATTGACAGTGTCGGTTTACCGGAGGATTGGTGCAGATACGCTACAGCCTGCATGTGTGCTGTAGTGAATGAGGATGCAAATACGGGTTTTGATGACAGCTGTGTGACACGATGCCGGTGTAATTCAGGCCCACCGGCATCGCATCGGCCGCTGTTTAAAACTCTTCCCAATCATCACCGCCGCGCTCGGTGCTCATGGCCTTCTGTGGCTTGGCGCCGGCAGCCTGTGTCGCCAACGCTTTGGGTGCCGGCCTGCTTTCGATTTGTACTTGCGGCTCTGCGGTGTAGCTATGTAAATCACGGGCAAGCTTGTGCTCCGCACCGCTTAATTTGAATACGCCGACCACCTGCGACAGGCCGTTCGCCTGTTGCTGCAGCGAGGCTGCGGCCGCCGCAGCTTGCTCTACCAGCGCCGCATTTTGCTGCGTCATCTCATCCATTTGCGTAATCGCCTGGTTGATTTGCTCGATGCCGGAAGTCTGTTCCTGGCTGGCGGCGGTGATCTCGGCCATGATATCGGTCACGCGTCGGACGCTGCTGACGATCTCATCCATGGTCTTGCCGGCCTGGCTAACCTGATTGCTGCCCGCTTCCACCTTGTCGACCGAGTCACCAATCAAGACCTTGATTTCTTTCGCAGCGGCAGCAGACCGTTGTGCCAGGTTACGCACCTCGGCGGCAACCACCGCAAAACCACGGCCCTGCTCACCGGCGCGTGCTGCTTCCACCGCTGCATTCAGCGCCAGGATATTGGTCTGGAAAGCAATACCGTCTATGACGCCGATGATGTCGACGATCTTGCGTGAACTATCCTGGATGGAGCCCATGGTTTGCACCACCTCTGCTACCACCACGCCGCCCTTCACTGCCACTTCGGATGCGGAGGCTGCCAGTTGATTAGCCTGGCGCGCATTGTCGGCATTCTGGCGTACGGTCGAGGTCAGCTCTTCCATCGAACTGGCGGTTTCTTCCAGCGAACCGGCTTGCGCTTCGGTACGGCTGGAAAGGTCGGCATTGCCGGATGCGATTTCACCGGATGCGAGGGTAATCGTTTCGGTGCCGTGGCGTACCGCGCTGACCGTTTGCGCCAGGCTGTCGTTCATATCCTTGATGGCTTGCAGCAGCTGTCCGGTTTCATTGCTGGAGCGTACCTGTATCTGTTGCGTCAGGTCGCCGCCTGCCACACTGCGGGCGACGTCCACCGCTTCGCGCAGCGGACGCACGATCAGGCGCAGCAACCAGAACGCCATGAAGGCGGCAATCAGGACGCCGAAGATAATCGCTGCGATGGAAATATTCCGTACCAGCGCGAAGCGTGCCTGCGATGCTTCGAATTCGCGTTTCGCTTCCTGTAACTGGATATCGATCAGGCCGGTGACATCGGCGCGCACCGGCAATATCAATCCTTCCATGGTCTCGTTCACGATTTCGGTGACGCGCAAGACATTGCCGCCACGCGAGGCGGCGATGGCCGGCACCAGGGCTTTATCGACAAACTTCTTGTAATCGGTGCTGAACTTCTCGGCGAGTGCTTTTTCTTCCGTGGTGAGCTTGGTTTGGGCATAGGCGCTGAAGGTGCCGGCTATGGTTTTCGTACGCTTTTCAATTGCATCCATCTTCGGCAAGACCAGGTTCGGATCGCCATAGATGGAAGCCGCGAGGTCGAGCTGATTGATGGTCAGCAGCGTAATGACGGTATTTAATTCACCCAATGCGACGGTACGGTCTTCGTACACGGTTTTCAATGCGTCATTGGTGGTGGATAAGGAACTCAGGCCGAGTATGCCGGTACCGACCAGCAAGGCGGACAGGATGCTCATGACGGTCAGGAGCAGGGATTTGATGGTTAGGTTCTTCAACATGATTCTCTCAAACAAGTGAATTGTTGCAGGAGCGGGAATAGCCGGAATGTTTCTGGAAACGGGCATACAGGCGCGTGCCCACCCCTACGGATGGACTGCGAGTGACCGCAAGCAGAGTTACGCCGCGTGTTGCTGGATCAGGCCCATTTCGTTGCTGGACATCAGTCGGTCGATATCGACCAGGATCAGCATGCGCTCATCGACGGTGCCCAGGCCGACCAGGTAATTGGTGTCGACTGCGCCACCCATTTCCGGTGCCGGCTTGATTTGCTCCGGCGTCAGCGTAATGACATCGGACACACTATCGACCACCATCCCGACTACCCGATTGTTGATATTGAGGATGACGACAACCGTGAACTGGTCATAGGTGGGCGTGCCAAGATTGAACTTGATACGCATATCGATGATGGGAACGATGATGCCGCGCAGGTTGACTACGCCCTTGATGAATTCCGGCGCGTTGGCAATGTGTGTGACGGCGTCATAGCCGCGCAGTTCTTGCACTTTTTGTATGGAAACGCCGTACTCTTCGTGGCCCAGCGTGAATGCCAGGTACTCCAGTGATTCGCCATGAATGGGAATGGCGGATTGCGTGCTATGTGTGGTCATGTGCACTCCCCTTGCTGTCTCTGTTAAGCGTTCTTTGAACGTCTATTTATTAACGGCGATTTTTTAATGCATATAGAGCGATTGCCACAAGACCAGACTAGCCGCTGCAGTCTTGTTCAGCCACCATAAACAATTAGTTTCCGTGCGTCAATAAGTCTGGGAACGAGGACTGGCGCGGTAATCCGCCGATTTGACGGGCTTGTTCGTCAGTCTCATAGACGAAAACTCAGGTAATACGCGAAGAGTTTTCACATCCATGGCATCTTCGTTCGAGTGCAACAGATTGTTAAATCCGGCAAAAATGTGGCCCATGCCCCAATTTGCGTGGATGGCGGGCTTTATCCGGCGGATTTGCCGTATAGCCGCATAGCTTATAAACGCCTGGAGTAAAATAGCGCGCTGCCGACCGCACGACCCTGGCGGCAGCACAGTTTTTTACAGGGCCTGGCTGGAAACAAGCATGTTGCGATTGACCGACGTTCAACTCCCACTCGACCATCAAGAAGAAGACCTCAAGGCCGCGGTACTCGCGCGCCTGGGTGTTGCTGCAGATGATTTGATTGCCTTTACGATATTTCGTCGTGGCTATGATGCGCGCAAGAAAAGTGCGATCACACTCGTCTACACGCTGGATGTGGAAGTAAAGGATGAAGCCAGGGTGCAAAAGCGCCTGGCCGGCAATCGCCATGTAGGCCCGACTCCTGACACCAGTTACCACTTCGTTGCTCAGGCGCCGGCCGGCCTGAAAATGCGTCCGGTCGTGATCGGCACCGGACCTTGCGGGATTTTTGCCGGCCTGATCCTGGCGCAGATGGGTTTCAATCCCATCATCCTTGAGCGCGGCAAGGCGGTGCGCGAACGTACCAAGGACACTTTCGGTTTGTGGCGCCAGCGCGAATTGCATCCGGAATCGAATGTGCAATTCGGCGAAGGCGGTGCCGGTACCTTCTCGGACGGCAAGCTGTGGAGCCAGGTCAAGGATCCCAAACATTACGGTCGCAAGGTCTTGACCGAATTCGTCAAAGCCGATGCACCGGATGAAATCATGTACGTCAGCAAACCGCACATCGGTACCTTCCGCCTGGTGAAGATGGTCGAATTGATGCGCGCGTCGATAGAAGAATTGGGCGGCGAATTCCGCTTCCAGAGCAAGGTCGACGATATTGAAATTGAAGATGGCCAGGTACGCGGCCTGAAACTGGCTGACGGCACGCATATCGCGACCGACCACGTGGTGCTGGCCATCGGCCATAGTGCACGTGATACTTTCCAGATGTTGCATGCACGCGGTGTGTATATAGAACCGAAACCGTTTTCGATGGGTTTCCGCATCGAACATCCGCAATCGCTGATCGATCGTTGCCGCTTCGGTCCGAATGCCGGCAATGAAATCCTTGGCGCCGCCGATTACAAACTGGTGCATCACGCGAAGAATGGCCGTTCGGTCTACAGCTTCTGCATGTGTCCGGGCGGTACCGTGGTGGCGGCGACTTCGGAACCGGGTCGTGTCGTGACCAATGGCATGAGCCAGTATTCACGTAATGAACGTAATGCGAATGCCGGCATCGTGGTCGGTATCACACCAGCGGATTATCCGGGTCATGCATTGGCCGGCATGGAATTCCAGCGCCAGTGGGAAACGCGTGCCTTTGAACTGGGCGGCGGTAACTATGATGCGCCGGGCCAGCTGGTGGGTGACTTCATTGCAGACCGTCCTTCGACCGCATTCGGTTCGGTACTGCCGTCGTACAAGCCGGGCGTAAAACTGGGTGACCTGAATACTTCCCTGCCTTCGTATGCGATCGAAGCGATACGCGAAGCCTTACCGGCGTTCGAGAAACAGATCAAGGGTTTCTCCATGGCGGATGCGGTGTTGACGGGTGTTGAAACCCGCACTTCATCGCCGATACGCATCAAGCGCAACGACAATGATTTGCAAAGCCTGAATACACGTGGCCTGTTCCCGGCCGGGGAAGGTGCCGGTTATGCCGGCGGTATCATGTCGGCGGCGATAGACGGCATCCGCGTGGCTGAAGCAGTGGCACTCAGCATGCTTGATAGCGTCAGCCGCGGTACCACGCGTTAAATATTTATCCATTCTGTAGTCCTGCCCGTGCATGTATATATACATGCACGGCGCGTCATTCCTGGCTCCGCAGCGCATGATTGCTCACTATCATTTTCGTGAATAGTGCGTATAGGCTTGCCGGGGCTCAAGTCGCATCAAGTTATCCGCTTAGCTGGTCGTAACAAGACCCACCACCTAAGGGATAAAGAATGATTAATTTTTCAAATATGAAAATCGGTACCCGACTCATGTTGGGGTTTGGTGTGGTCCTGGCCTTGTCCATCGCGATTGCAGCGGATGGCATACGCCAGCTGCACGCGGTGTCTGCGATCACGCGCAGCATGCTGGAAATGCCGATTGCGAAGGAACGCATGGTCAGTGACTGGTCTGCGATTACCAAAGCCAGCATCACACGTACCATTAGCGTGGCAAAGAGCGCAGATCCCGCGCTGGCACAATTCTCGGCCAAGTTTGCGGCTGATGACAGCAAACAATCGATGGAGATCATCCAGAAGCTGGAACCCTTGCTGAATACCGAACAGGAAAAAGAGTTGTACGCAAAAATCCTCGACGTGCGTAAAACCTTCCTGGCCGGGCGCGAAGGCGTGATGAAGCTGAAGACCGAAGGCAAGGAAGCGGAAGCGGCGAAATACTTCGATGCGACTTTCCTGCCGGCGGCAGAAAGTTTCAAGAATCACTTCACCGAATTTGTTGAGCTGGAACGTAAACAGATGGATGCCGGTACCGCGCAACTGAGCGATGTCGAAGCGGCGAGTGCGCGCCAGCTGATGCTGCTGTCGGCACTGGTGCTGGCATTCGGCATGTTTTGCGCATGGCGCCTGACTATAGGCATTACGCGTCCGCTGAAAACAGCTGTCGACGCAGCACGTCGGGTGGCGGGTGGTGACCTGACAAATGACATCAAGGTGGAATCCAAAGATGAGTGTGGCCAGTTGCTCGCTGCGCTGAAAGACATGAACGATGGCCTGCAACGCATAGTCGGTGAAGTCCGCCTGGGTACCGATGCGATTACCACCGCATCCAACGAGATTGCCGCAGGCAATATGGACCTGTCGTCACGTACAGAACAACAAGCCAGTTCATTGGAAGAAACTGCTTCGTCGATGGAAGAGCTGACCTCGACCGTCAAACAAAATGCAGATAATGCGCGACAGGCGAATCAACTCGCAGCGTCGGCATCCGAAGTGGCGAGCAAGGGTGGTGAGGTTGTATCGCAAGTGGTCGAGACCATGAGCTCGATCAATGAATCTTCACGCAAGATCGTGGACATCATCAGCGTCATCGACGGTATCGCCTTCCAGACCAATATCCTCGCCCTGAATGCAGCAGTTGAAGCAGCACGTGCCGGTGAGCAGGGGCGTGGCTTTGCGGTGGTGGCGACTGAAGTGCGGAGCCTGGCACAACGTTCAGCCAGCGCAGCCAAGGAAATCAAGGCGCTGATCGGTGATTCGGTCGGCAAGGTGGATACCGGCAACAAGCTGGTCACCGAAGCAGGCGCGACCATGGATGAAATCGTCAGCAGCATACGTCGTGTCACCGACATCATGGGTGAGATCACGGCGGCCAGCCAGGAACAGAGCGCGGGTATAGAACAGATCAATCAGGCCATAGGCCAGATGGATCATGTCACCCAGCAAAATGCCTCACTGGTGGAAGAAGCTGCGGCGGCCGCAGAATCCATGCAGGATCAGGCACGCAAGCTGGGGCAAGTAGTCGGCGCGTTCAAACTCAGCAATGAGCAGCAAGCATTTGCGCCGCGTGCAGCGACTGTGGTTCAGTTAGGCAAGGCAACGGCGAAATCATCCGGCATGTCAGTGCCGGCACCGCAGCCAAAATTGAGGGCTAACGGTGCGACACCGATGGGCGATGAGTGGGAGCAGTTCTGAGGAGTTTGACTACAGCCAGCCGGATTTCTTGAAGCGGTAATACAGATAGCCGCAGACGCCGACTACCAATAGCACCGCCACCGGGTAGCCATACTTCCAGTCCAGTTCCGGCATGACTTTGAAGTTCATGCCCCACAGGCCGAAGAAGGCGGTGGCGACCGCGAAGATGGCGGCCCATGCAGCGAGCCGCTTGTTCACTTCACTCTCTTCAATCGTGACCATCGACAGGTTGACCTGGATCGCAGTGGCGACCGTATCGCGGATCGCATCGGTCAGCGCATTGATGCGGTACAGGTGATCGCCGACATCGCGGAAGTAATCGCGTGTGCTTTCGCACAAGGCCGGTACACGGCCGCCGGATAATTTTCCGACCGCTTCCATCAATGGTGCAACCACATGTTTGAGCATCACGACCTGGCGTTTCAGGTCGTACAGGCGTTCGATGTTCAGGCGGGCCAGTCCCTTGTCGAAGATCTTGCCTTCAATCGTTTCCAGTTCGGCTTCCAGGCTTTCCACCACCGGGAAGTATCGGTCCACCACTGCATCCATCAAGGCGTATAAAACGAAGGCCGAGCCTTTGCGCAATTGTTCCGGTTCCTGTTCGCAGCGTGCACGTACGCCGAGGAAACCCTGGTTGCTGCGATTACGCACGGACAGCACATAGTTCTTGCCGGTGAAGATATCGATCTCGCCGATATGCAATTCGCCATCTATCATTTCCGCTGTTTTCACGACTGTAAACAGTGAGTCGCCGTATTCCTCTATCTTTGGCCGTTGGTGGCCGTTGCGGGCATCTTCGACCGCGAGTTCATGCAGGTTGAACTCCTCTTGCATCTGCGCCAGTTCGGCCGGCTCCGCATCTTTCAGTGCGACCCAGACGAAGCAATCCGGGCGTTGCAGGTAATCGCTGATTTCTTCAATCGGGATGTCGGATAGTTTATTGCCGTCCTGATAGACGACGCAATTGATCAGCATGTATAAAGTCTCCGAAATTGTTTGGCTGCATATAGTTATGCTTAGCTGAGAGTACACACTCACTGTGTAGCTTCGTCAAGTTTTCTGTGTATATGCTGTTTGCTTATTGACCGCTGCGTTCTACTGAAGTTGCACAAGTGGCCTGGGCGACCGTGCGGTCTGTTTCCTTGCGGGTTTGTACGCAGCTACGATAACGCTCTACATAAGCGTTAAATGCCTTGCGTGCTTCCGGCACCGGCAAAGCGACCATACGTTCCGCCAGCGCGCGATTGACCTGGAAGTGCTGGTAATCGATAGGTGCATCCCAGTTGCCGCCCCAACCCAGGAAGCCGTGCTGGGCAAAGACTTCCACTACCTCTTCCGCCATACCCTGGCGTGTTGCCTTGCCCGGTCGCACGGTGAGGCGATTGGCGTACTTGCTGCCCGTCGGCGGACTGTAGATGGCTTTGCCATCGGCTTCAAACTGCAGGAAGGGATTTTGTACCGGATTGATATCTATCGCTACGCCATAGGCATGCAATGACGCTGCCTTGCCGTTGGTGATGCGCCTGTCATTGAAGGCCGAGGTATTGTTGTCGCGCATGGATGCGGCATCGTCACCGCGATAGTGATCCATCAAACGGGCGCGGGCGATCGGGAATTTGCGTTGCAGCAGGGTATCGAAGATGGCTTGCACGTGTTCGGCGACGGCTGCCAGCACCATGATTTCGCCATCGTTGCGCAGCTTGCCGTCAAAGTCGAGGTAAGAAAATTGGACGATGCGCAATTGGGCGCAGGTGACAGGTGCATTTTTTTGCAGCACGCCTTGCCGGCGCATCTTGTTGCAAGCGGTGTCACTGACTTCGGAGATAGCTGAGCCGGCATGGGCTGTCACTGCTGCGCACAGCAAGACGGTAGCGATATAACGATGTAGTAGCGGGAATGGTGTCATGTATGCGTGATGGGGCTCTGGGATGCTGTGGACCAGCTGTTTCATTATACGAGCCGATGTTGCCAGATATGCCAAATCCGCGCTGGTTTCCACTATAGCGGCGTAAAATGGCCGTTTCGTCGTTGTCTTCGCCTCATGACCATACTGCTCTCCACGCTGAACGCCCGCTACACGCATGCATCCCTGGGTTTGCGCTACCTGCAAGCCAATATGGGCGACTTGCAGGACGTTACACACTTGCAGGAATTCGTGATTGGCGCGCGTACCACCGATATGGCGGAAAAGCTCTTGCAGAGCAAGCCGCACATCATCGGTTTCGGTGTCTATATCTGGAATGTGGAAGAAACCACCAAGCTGGTCGCCCTGCTCAAGCGCGTGGCGCCGGAAGTGGTCATCGTGCTGGGTGGACCGGAAGTGTCGTATGAGTCGGGCGAGCAAAACATCGTACAGCTGGCCGATTACCTGATTACCGGTTGGGGTGATGTCACTTTCCCGCAGCTATGCAAACAGATTTTGCATGGTCCGAAGCCCTTGATGAAAATACACGCAGGCGTACAGCCGCCGCTGGCCGAACTGACCATGCCCTACAGCCTGTATTCAGATGAAGACATCAAAAACCGCACGCTGTATGTGGAAGCATCGCGCGGTTGTCCGTTCAAATGCGAATTCTGCCTGTCGGCACTGGACAAAACGGCCTGGCCTTACGATCTCGATCTATTCCTCGGTGAACTGGAAACGCTGCATGCACGTGGTGCGCGCCTGTTCAAATTCGTCGATCGTACTTTCAACCTGAATATCAAATCCAGTCTGAAGATCATGCAGTTCTTCCTCGACAAGCTGGAAGCGCATCCGGAAGACCCGGTTTATGCACACTTTGAAGTGGTGCCTGACCATTTGCCGGATGCCTTGAAAGAAGGCATCAAGAAATTCCCGGCCGGTACCCTGCAGTTTGAAATCGGTATCCAGAGTTTCAATCCGGAAGTGCAGACCCTGGTCAGCCGCAAACAAAATAATGAAAAAGCCGCAGAGAATATCCGCTGGTTATGCGAGAACTCACATGCGCATTTGCACGTCGACCTGATCGCGGGCTTGCCGGGTGAAGACGTGGCCAGCTTTGCGCGAGGCTTTGATCGCCTGCTGGAACTGGGGCCACATGAAATCCAGTTCGGCATCCTCAAGCGTTTGCGCGGCACGCCTATCATCCGCCATACGCAGGAATACGGCCTGGTGTTTGATCCTTATCCGCCCTATACGATTCTCGCGACGGACCGCATCGATTTCAATGAAATGCAGCAGCTGGTGCGCTTTGCACGTTACTGGGATCTGATTGCCAATTCCGGCCGCTTTGCGCATACCTTGCCACTGATCCTGCGCGAGTCGCCGTTTGCCAATTTCATGCGTTTATCGAACTGGCTGTATGCGACCACTGATGCGACCAACCGCATTGCGCTCGAACGGCTGGCGGTACTGGTGCGGCAATGGCTGGTGCTGGAAGGCATGGATGAAGAAGTGGCAGCCGAAGTCGTGCGCAGCGATTATGCGGGGCAGGCCAATACCAAGCTGAAAACGCAGGCCATACACAAGGCGGAACAAACCGTATTGCAACGGCAAGCGCGGCATATGGCGGTCGGTTAAAAGGTGGTTTGGCGAACTGTGAGTTCAGGCGGCTTGTTTGCGCCAGGTTTCTATTAATTGGCGGTTGACTGCATCCAGGGATTCGAACGGAGTGGATCGTTGCTGATGGAAGATCATGAGTGCATATAGTTTCGCCAGTTCATTCACCTCTGGTGATAGTGCACGTTCTTCTCCCAGCGAAGGACGCAGCGCACGCCAATAGTTGATTGCTTCTTCCAGCTCGGGCAGTGTGATATCCATGTGGCTATTGTACGCGCCGTGATTCTTGCGGTAAAACGAAGTAGCGGCAGTTATTGCATTACGGCAAGCCGGGTTTGGTGCGTATTGATTTGATGGGCACACTCTTTCAAGGCATAGTTTTTCATCATGAGTTTTGATATCAAGCGTTTCTTCCCCTTCCTGAACTGGCCACGGCCGACGGTTGCTTCGCTCAAGAGTGATGCCTGGGCCGGTATCAGCGTGGGCCTGGTCCTGATCCCGCAGGCGGTGGCCTATGCGACCCTGGCCGGCATGCCGGCGGCGACCGGTTTATATGCGGCTTTGCTGCCTAGTGTCATCGGCATCCTGTGGGGTTCATCCGCCCTGCTCGCAGTCGGACCGGCGGCGCTGACCAGCCTGCTGGTGTTCGGTTCGCTGTCGCCGATGGCGGCACCGGCCAGCATGCAATGGGTGACGCTTGCGATCTGGCTCTCCATCTATACTGGGGTGATCCAATTCATGCTCGGTGCATTCCGGCTCGGGCGCTTGTCCAACCTGGTATCGCAACCGGTCATCATCGGTTTTATCAATGCCGCTGCCATCATCATCATGATGTCGCAATTGCCGGCCCTGATCGGTGTGCCGGATTTGTTCGTGGCGGATATCGGCAAGGTGGTGACACGTGTGATGGATGCGCCTGCCATCATGTTGATGACCAGTGCGTTTGGCTTTGGCACCCTGATTATGCTGGTCCTTACCAAGCGGTTGTTCCCGCGCTTTCCGGGTATTTTGCTGGTGACGATACTCGGCACCTTCCTCAGCTGGGCTGTTGGCTACTCGGCGACCGGCGCGGCCATCGTCGGCGATATCGACAAGGGTTTGCCGCCGCTGGCTTTGCCTGCCGCGATCCCGTTCGAACATCATCGTGATTTGTGGTCGGCGGCTTTGGTGCTGGCCTTGATCAGCTTTACCGAAGCGATGTCGAGTTGCCGTGTGCTGGCGCGCAAGCGTCGTGAACGCTGGGATGAAAACCAGGAATTGATAGGCCAGGGTTTGGCCAAGATGGCGAGTGGCTTCAGCGGCGCCTTCCCGGTCAGCGGTTCTTTTTCGCGTTCGGCACTGAACCTGTATGCCGGTGCCACCAGCGCCTGGTCGACCCTGTTCAGCGCACTCTGTGTTTTATTCAGCCTGATTTTTCTGGCGGATCTCTTGTATTACCTGCCGCGTTCGGTATTGGCGGCATTGATTATCGTGCCGGTATTCGGCTTGTTTGATTTCTCGGCATTCAAACGTTTATTCATGATTTCGCGCGACGATGCGGCAATTGCCATCGTGACTTTCGTCGTCACGATTATCGCGATGCCGCGCTTGCACTGGGGCGTCGTCGCCGGTATCACATTGACCATGGTGTCTTACCTGTATCGCCATATGCAGCCGCGCATAATTGAAGTCAGCGAACACGGCGACGGTACCTTGCGCGATAGCCAGCGTTTCGATTTGCCGCGGCTGGCACCGGATGTGCTGGCCGTGCGCATAGATGCCGCACTCAACTTCCTGACGGGTGCTGCGCTGGAACGCTTTGTGGTGACGCAATGCGGTAGCGATCACGGGATACGCCGGGTCTTACTATGTGTGGGCGCGGTCAATGATATAGATGCGACCGGTGTTGAAACCTTGGAGTCCTTGCAGATTACCTTGCAGGGCCTGGGTATAGAGCTCTATGCATCGAATATCAAAAAGCAGGTGTGGGATGTGCTGGATCATGCAGGATGGATCACGGCGCTGGGTGATGATCATATTTTCATGACCGACCACGAAGCTATCCTCGCGATGCGCAAGCCGGCCTGAAGCAACTCGCAGACGTGACCGCAGCTTGCGCTGCGGTCACCTTATCGTAATCAATTCCTTTTACTTCTCTTGCGGCGCGCTGTCATCGCTCGCATATTGCGCATGCAGGTGCACCGGCTTGGTGTTGCGTGCGCGCATGCGGATATTGATCATTTCCACTATCAGTGCAAAGCCCATTGCGCTATAGATATAGGCTTTTGGAATGTGATGATCGAAGCCTTCTGCAATCAGTACCACGCCTATCGCCACCAGGAAGGCCAGCGCCAGGATCTTGATCGATGGATGGCGTGAAACGAAACGGCCGATAGGACCGGCAAACAGCATCATCAGGCCGACCGAGACGATCACGGCCGCCACCATCACTTCGATCTGATCCACCATGCCGACTGCGGTGATGATGGAGTCCAGCGAAAACACCATATCCACCACCATGATTTGCAGGATGACTGCGGTGAAAGTCGCCTTCACCGTGCTGGACGAGTGCCCTTCCTCGCCTTCCAGCGATTGATGGATCTCGCCGGTGCTCTTCCATATGAGGAAGAGCCCACCCCCGATCAGGATCAGGTCCCGCCCTGAAATTTCCTGCCCCATCACGGTAAACAGCGGTGCTGTCAGGCCGATGATCCACGCCAATACCATCAGCAAGCCGATACGCATGAACATGGCGATGAACAGGCCGAGTTTGCGCGCGAATTCGCGTCGCTCGACCGGCAGTTTGTCGACCAGGATGGAGATAAAAATGATGTTGTCGATACCCAGTACCAATTCCAGCGCGGTAAGGGTAATGAAGGCAAGCCAGATCTGTGGGTCTGAAATGAGTTCAAGCATGGGCAAATCTCCAGTGACTTTCGGGTGGAAGTGGCGGTCTTGTTTTGTCTGAAAGTTGTTGTTTTTTTGGCGTTGCCGGACGTCATCACAAGTGCTTGCCGTTTTGGCCATCAATTGCGGAGAGGCGCGCCAGCATTACCTATCTCTTCTATTTCTTGTTTGCATATTGACCATGCAATTGCACATTAGCAGGTAAAAGCCGCCGCGCCAACAGAATCCCAAAGCGGCGCTTGACAGTGCTTTCGGATACTACTAATATGTCAGTCATACACAATAAGAATAATTCATCTACTTCAGGAGATTTATCATGATGAGTGAACGCCAGCGGAAATTCCGCGAAGCATACAAGGCTGACATCAGTCCGCTTTACAACGGCTTGCTGCATATCGGCGTGATGTATGCGACCGGAATCGCGGCAATCTGGTACTGCGTATCGCAGTTGCAGAATGCGGGCTGGGAGTGGCTGATCGTCATCCCGGTGTTTTTGGCAGGTAATTTTGTTGAATGGGCGATGCACCGCTTCGTCATGCATCGCAAGATCGATGTGTTTGCGTTGCGCGCGATTTACGATCGTCACACACGCCAGCATCACCAGTACTTCACCGACAATGAAGCGACGATCGATACCACGCGTGAATTCCGTATTGTGTTTTTCCCGTGGCGCGTATTGATTACGCTGGGTGTGGGTGGCCTGACCTTGGGTTACCTGGTATCGATACTGATCAATGCGAACGCCGGTTACATCCTGTTCATTACGATGGTGGCGCAATACCTGATTTATGAAACTTTCCACTATTGCTGCCATGTGCACGAGAACTGGTTCGTGCGCAATATGCCATTCATCAATACGATACGCCGCCACCATACTGCGCATCACAACCAGGGCATCATGATGAAGTACAACATGAACCTGACCTTCCCGATTGCCGACTGGGCGATGGGCAGCACCGACCTCGACCGCGGCCTGCTTGGCCACCTGTTCAACGGCTATAGCGAAAAGCACATTAAGGAAGAGCTCAAACCTATCATCAAACGTTTCCGTTACGACGATTCACGGGTGACGCTGGACGGTCCGCAACTGACCAAGGAAGAAGAAGCGAGCATTGATCGCGGCCTCGTCCTCTGATCAAAAAAAACGCCGGGAGTACCCGGCGTTTTAGTGCGTATTGCTGATTACATGTCCGACATCAGCGTGGCCTTGGTAAAGGTTTCGATGTTGTCCAGCAACTGGTCCAGCGTTTCACCGGCTGCATTCACATCACCTTTGGCAATGGCCCCGGCAACCGCGGCATGCAGGCGCGCCATTTCAGGTACGTCGGCCGCCTGTTTGTAGTGGAAATACCAGAAGCGACGTGACAGACCATGCATCAGGCGCATCGCACCTTCGGCAAATTCATTGCGCGCTGCAACCAGCGACAACTCATTGAATTCCCGGTCGGCGCGCAGGAACGCAACGTCATCATCGGTAGCGGCGGCATGGATGAATTCATCATGCAGGCGCGTAAAGCGTTCACGTTCTTCCGGCAAGGCACGGCGTGCGGCGCTCTTGCAGATCAGGCGCTCCACTTCGCGCCGGGTTTCCAGCAGCTTGAGTTGCTTGCGGAGGTCGATTTCAGGCACCAGCAAGCCGCGTTGTGGCAGCACCAGCAGCAAATGTTCACGCGCCAGGCGCTGGATGGCTTCGCGGATCGGGGTACGGCCGATGTTGAGCATTTCGCTCAGCGTCAGTTCGGAAATCACCGAGCCCGGCGGGATGCGCAAGGTAATGATGGCTTCTTCGATTTGCTCGTAAGCGATATCGGTCAGCTTTACCTTGGGTTCGGCCATGTCCTGGATCGCAGATTGAGGGGAGGGCATTTTTGCCTGCTTTGCAGTTTTTGTGGCACCTGATTTGCGTGGCGCTTTTTTAGTGGCTGTCATGGGGCGATCAAATGGTTGTGGTCAGTCTGGATGGGAGGTGCAGCTTGTTGTACATGTCTGCAATTATGGTTTTAAAAAATGGTTTTGCCTACTGTAATTCATCTTATATATGGCTAGTATGAACAATTTCAATAAGCTTCCGGCACAAGCAGTGCCGGCGATGGATGTCGTTTGTCGCGGCGGTGGCGGAATAACCATAGTGGCCCTGCATGGAATCCAGGGAACCCGGGCCAGCTGGCAACCGCTGACTGAGGCGCTGGGCGAGCAAGTGCGCTGGGTTTTACCGAATATGCGCGGGCGCGCCGCGGCTTTTCGCGGGCAGGGCAGCGCGGATTACAGCCTCGAAGAGTTTGCGGCGGACATCGCCCGGGTCATCGCCTGCTATGTAACTACGCCGCGTTATGTGCTGGCCGGCTGGAGCATGGGTGTTTCGGTCACACTGGCGACCATGGCGCTACTGAAAGAACAGGGTGTACCCCTGCCGCAGGCCTTGATCCTGATGTCGGGCAGCCCGGTGTTGCAACAAACCAGCTGGTTCCATGCCGACGGGCATGAAGCGCTGTTGCAGGAAATCGCTACGCGTGAACAAAGGCTGGGTTTGCGCGATGCGGCGGACCGCGATGCGGTTGCCTGGACCTGGCACAGCATCAGCCAGACGGATCAGCGCGCGTTGCTGCCGACCATGGATTTGCCAGTCCTGATCGTGCATGGTAGTGCCGACGAAGATTCGCCTTATGCGCATGCGAGGATGCTGGCAGACGGTTTGCCGCAAGCCCGTTTGTACACGATAGACCAAGCGATGCACAGCATACTGACGCAAAACACGGCGCAGGTCGCGGAAGCGATGCGCGCCTTCATTTCTGATATCCCAACCTTGCGGAGTTCCCATGAGAAGTAATGACCTGATCCATTTTTGTCCGCCTGCACGGGTCGTCCTCGGTTGCGGCAGCCGCGCGCAACTGCCCGCCTTGCTGGAACGCCTCGGTTATAAATCCGGTGTACTGGTGACGGATACCTTTTTCAGCCAACACACACCATGGGTGCGCGAATACATTGCAGCGTCAGAAGCACTGGGTATTTCGACCATCGTCTTCGACGGCGGTGCGGCCGATCCGACCACCACGCTATGCGATGACGCGACCAAGCTGATCCGCGCGCAAATCGGCGAGCGCCAGCCGGACCACATCATTGCCCTTGGCGGTGGCAGCAATATCGATCTCGCGAAAGCCTTGTGCGTGACGATACCGGATGGCTTGCCGGTGAAAAACTTTATCGGTGCCCTGCCGGCTGCGCCCAAGGCCCTGCCTTTGATTGCATTGCCGACGACCGCCGGTACCGGTTCCGAAGCAACGCCCGGCGCGATCCTGATCGATCCGTCAAATGCCACCAAGGTCGCGGTGATGGATAACGTCCTGCGACCGGTGATTGCATTGATCGATCCTGAATTTACCTACACCTGTCCGCCACGCGTCACCGCTGATTCCGGCGTTGATGCGCTGACCCATGCAGTCGAGTCTTACCTGACGCTGGATTCTTCCGAGTTCGACCGGAGCGGCCAGGTTGATCCGGGTTACAGCGGACGTTCGTCGCTGACCATGCTGTTTGCACGCGAAGCGATAGATTTGTGCGCGCGTTTCCTGATGCGTACTTACAAGGATGGTGCGGATACCGAAGCACGCATAGGCATGGCATACGCCAGCCACTATGCGGCACTGTCATACGGCGGTGCCGGCTTGAACGCGGTGCACGGTATCGCATATGCGGTAGCCGGTCTGACGCATGCGACGCATGGCAGTACCAATGCCGTGATGTTGCCGTATGTGCTGGATGCCTTGCGTAGCGTGCGTGCGACCGAATTGCTCGAAGTGGCGCGCCTGTTCGGCATAGATACCAAAGACCAGGCGGCTGCCGTGCGCCAACTGCCGGTCCTGATCCGCGACTTGATCGGACAACTCGGTATCCCGACCAATTTGCGCGAATTTGGCGTAGGCCAAGAACACCTGGCCGACCTGACACGTGATGCGCTGGCAGTTACCCGCCTGGCCAAAGCCTTTCCGGTGGCGGATGTGCCTGCCACTTACGAGCGCATTATCAATGCGGCCTGGCATGGCAAGCTGGGAGAGTGAACGCCCCGAATTTGAGGGGATAAATTGTAAGCCATTCCGGGTGGAATAATAGTTCGGTATGTATATAGTAACTAAGCGGGGCAAGGCGGCAACAAGCTGTCTTGCCCCGTTTGCCCTGGTGTTAGGATTCCACGCACTGCCAATTGAAGTGTCCTGCTAACGGCAGTATATTTTTCACGGAATTTTATACGCATGCCTTTAGTTGTTTATATCCTCGGGCTGACGATATTTTCACTGACCACTTCCGAATTCATGGTGGCAGGCATGATGCCGTCGCTGACCCAGGCTTTCGGTGTCTCGGTAACCCAAATCGGTTACCTGATTTCCTACTATGCGATTGGTATGGTGATAGGCGGACCGGTATTGACGGTCGGCTTGCTCAAGCTGCGCGTATCGAATAAAAAGGCCCTGCTTTGCCTGCTGTTGCTGTATGGATTGGCACAGGCGGTTGCTGCCGCATCCAGCAGTTACGACATCATGGCGCTTGCGCGCTTAGTCACAGGCGTAGCTGCCGCCGCCTGCTTTGGCGCGTCATTGGCAATTTGTGGTGAGGTCGTTGCCATCGGGGCGCGGGGGCGTGCTGCCTCTATCGTGGTTGGTGGTTTAATGCTGGCGAATGTAGTCGGCGTGCCTGCCGCCACTTTTATCGATCAGTACTGGGGTTGGCGCGCAAGCTTCTGGCTGGTGGTGATGTTGGTAGCGGTGTGCAGCCTGCTGATTATTTTCCTGGTGCCACGCTCACACGCTGCGGCCGCACCCAGCCTGGATGCCGAACTGGCGGAATTCAAAAAGCCTGCCTTGTGGGCCGCCTACCTCACCAGCGGCCTCATCATAGGCGCGGCTTTCGCGGCCTTCAGTTACTTCGCACCTATCCTGACCGAGGTCACGGGTTTTGGCGCAGCTGCGATTCCATGGTTGCTCGCACTGTATGGCGTGGCGAACGTGGTCGGCAATATGGTCATCGGTCGCTATGCGGACAAATACACTTTCCCTATCCTGGGCTGGGGTTTGGCAGGGCTGGCTACGGCGCTGGCCGTGTTTGCTTTTTTTGCGCAAAACCAAATCATCAGTGTGCTGGCACTGATCGTCATCGGCCTGATAGGCGTCGCACTGAATCCGGCGATGATTTCACGCATCCTGAAAGCCGCGCATCCGGGTGCACTGGTGCACACCATGCATTCTTCCGTGATCAATATGGGATTGGGCCTGGGTTCCTGGCTCGGCGGCCTCGGGATTGCAGCCGGCTATGGCTTGCGTTCACCCTTGTGGCTCGGGTTTGCGCTGGCCATGGCTGGCTTGCTGAGTGTGTTGCCTTACTGGAAGCGTGCGCCTTAGGTACCCTTGATGATTTTCATCGTCGCTGCATCCGCTTCTGCTTGCGCCAGCGTTCCTTCAAATACGATCTCACCACGTTCGATCACATACAGGCGATCGGCAAAAGGCGGCAAGTGGTAGAAGTTGGATTCGGCCAGCAATACCCCACGTCCCTGCTTGAGGATGCTTTGCAAGCCTTCACTGATGGTCGGGATGATGGCCGGCGACAAACCTTCGAAGGCTTCATCCAGCAACAGGAGTTCAGGATCGAGTGCGAGTGCACGGGCGATGGAAACCATCTTGCGTTCGCCGCCGGATAACTGCTGTCCACCGCGATGCAGGTATTGCTTGAGCTTGGGGAACACTGCATATGCTTCATCGATGCGTTCCTGTGCACTGCGGGCCGACTTGCGGGTCCAGGTTGGCAGCGCAATATTGTCTTCCACCGTGAGGTCGCCGAACACATCGCTGCCCTCGGGCGTATAACCGAGGCCGAGTTCGACGATCTTGTGCGTTTGCATACCGTTGATCGCGCTGTTTTTCCATTTGATCGCACCGGATTTCAGTGCCTGGAAACCCATGATGGAACGGAAGGTAGTGGATTTGCCGGCACCATTGCGACCGACCAGGCACACCAGTTCGCCCGGATTGATGCGCATCGAGATATCGCGCAAGACCGGATTGCCGGCCAGGATGACATTGACGTTTTCAAGTGCGAGGGACATCAGTGCGCTCCTTTACCAACGACAATGGAGACCACTTCTTCATTGGCAAAAAACTCATCGCGCGGCAAGTCGGCAATTTTCTTGCCGCCCTGCATCGCAATGATGCGTGTCGAATAGCGCGATACCAAATCCATATCGTGTTCTACCAGCATGATGGCTTCAATTCCCATATGTTTGGCGGCACGCAACAGGGTTTCCATGACGCCGTGTTTATCTGCAGTGGAGACGCCGGCGGTCGGTTCATCCAGCAGCATGACTTTCGGATGCAGCGCAAAAGCACTTGCCACATCGAGCAATTTGCGGCGGCCATGCGGTAGTGAACCACCCTTGGTATCCAGCCATGGCGACAGGCCGAAAGCATCGGCGGTACGCACCACGATATCGTTGATCTTGTGGCTGCCAAACAAATGGCCAAAGCCATTCCAGCGCTGGTTCAGGTAAGAGCAGGCCGAGACCGCTATCGTTTCGCGCACGGTCAGCTCGGGAAAAATACTGGTGAGCTGGAAGGCACGTGCGAGACCACGCGTGGCGAGATCGACCGCACCGACGCCGGCAATATTGGCGCCATCGAAATGGACATTGCCGGTAGTCGGTTGGTGCAAGCCGGTCAAGACATTCACCAGGGTGGTTTTGCCGGCACCATTCGGGCCGACCACCGAAACGAATTCACCGCGCGAGACAGATAGATCGACATTGTGCAAGGCGATGAAGTCGCCATAGTGGCGCGAGATCTGCGTTGCATGGAGCAATACATCATTGGTACTCATGCTTGCTCTCCTTTCGATTTGAATTTGCGGATCGCTCCCATGATGCCGCCCGGCAGTACCACCACCAGGATCGCCAGGATCGCACCGAGGAAGAAGCGCCAGTATTGCGTCAGTGACGACAATTCATCCTGCAGCAGGATAAAGACGAAGGCACCGAGTACCGGGCCGAGGAATTCCTGATAGCCACCGAGTACCGCCATGAATACCAGGTGACCGGAGTGCGTCCAGTAAGCCAGCTCGGGATCGGCCAGGCCGGTATTGACGCCGAGGATCACGCCGCCGATGGATGCATAGACCGCCGAGACCACAAAGGCAATCGCACGTACGCTACGAATCTTCACGCCCAGATAGAGTGCCTTGACTGCATTGTCACGCGAAGCCATCAGGTGGATGCCGTAAGGTGAACGCACGATGCGCCACATCACCCAGGTCAGCAAGAGCACCATCACCAGGCAGTAGTAATAGAACGGTCCGCCGAGGAAGGCCGTCTTGTCGAACTGATCCAGTTCCATGCCAAACAGGCTGGGACGTGGCACGCGCATGCCGCTGTCACCGCCGGTGATGTAGTAAAACTTATTGAGGAAGGAATGGAACAGCATGCCGAAAGACAGTGTCAGCATGCCGAAGAAGATGCCGGTGAAACGGCTCGCCAGCCATGCAATCGGGATCGAGATAATGAAGGATGCGACGACCGCGGTGAGCAGCATCATCTCGAATGAAATCATGCCGGTCTTGGCCACCATTGCCGCCGCTGCATAGGCGCCGATCGCAATGAAGAGTGCATGGCCGAAGGATAGCAGGCCGCCATAACCAAACAACAGGTTAAAGCCGAGCAGGATCACGGCATAGGCAAAGAATGGAATCAACAGCGTCATGTAGTACTGGCTGACGAACAGTGGTGCAATTGCCAGCAAGGCGACGATCACGCCGCCGGCGATCAGTTTGACGCGCGAGATGGCCGGTGGTGCCACGAACTCCAATTCTTCCGGCGCCGTAATAGGCGCACTGTGTACGGTATCGGTTCTCATGCTTCAGCCTTTCCGTAGAGACCTGCCGGCTTCCAGATCAGGACCGCCAACACAATTGCATAGATAGCCAGGATTTCAGCTTCCGGGTAATACATCGCGCTGAGTGCGCGTATCAGGCCGACGATGAGGGCACCGACGGCGGCACCTTTCATGCTGCCGAGGCCGCCGATCACGACTACTGCGAACGCTTCGACCACCAGTTCGACGCCCATTTCCAGCGATGCCGCTGCATTCGGGATCACCAGTGCGCCACCTATCGTGCCGAGCATGGTGCCGAGTGTGAACACCATCACATAGACGCGGGTGACGTTGATGCCCATCGCGGCGCTGGTTTCGCGATTCTCTGCAGTGGCGCGCAGGATCTTGCCGGTTTTGGTTTTGCCGAGGAAGTAAGCCATGCCGATCGCGAGCGTGACGGCAACTGCAATCACCATCACGTTATAGGTAGGCATGCTGACGCCGAAGGCGGACATGGTGCCGAAGGTCATCGATACGTTCGGCAATTGCTGCGGATCCGCGCCCCAGAAGAAGCGCAGTACATCCTGGAACATCAGCATCACTGCGAAGGTCAGCAGCAGCTGGAAGGATTCAGGACGGTTATAAATAGTGCGGATCAGTCGTTCCAGCGGGATACCGATCAGGCCGATGACGATGCCGGCACCGAGCAGGACGAATGGAAATAAATGAACCGGCAAGCCTTTGCTCAATGCCCATGAGGTGACGAAGATGCCGAAATATGCGCCAAGCGCATAAATCGATCCGCACGCCAGGTTGATGATGCGCTGTACGCCGAAGATGAGTTGCAAGCCGGACGCCACCAGGAACAAAACAGCTGCCTGGAATATGCCGGCCAAAATGATATTGAAAAACGGAGCCATAGATACACCCCTCCCTGACCCATACTAATTGCTAAGTATCGGCCAGGGAAGTTCCCTCCTCTTTGTCAGGGTTTAGATCTTGAAGTTTGCGGTATTCAGCCATTCCCAGAAATCCGCACCTGTCGGTTTCTGCAATTGGTCTGAATACATGGTTTCAACTGATGCCAGCGTCGGGAAGTCGTAGTTATTCTTATTGGTCGACAAGCCCTGATGGAAAGTCTGGTTGGCAATATGGTCGGCGCGCATTGCACCTTTGCCACCGAGCGACTCGATCTGTACGCCTGGAATTGCCGCGCAAATTTCTTCCGCTGTCGGCCAGGATTTTTTCGCAGCCAATGCCTTTTCAACGCCGGCCTTGTAGACCATCATCGAAAAGTAAGCACGGTCAGCTTCCCAGTGCGGGTAATCCTTGTACTTGTCGGCATACCATTTGACGAATTCCTTCTGTGTTGCCGATGCCTTCGGATCATCAAAGTACATCGTGTTGTGGCCCCAGACGATGCCTTCAGGTGTGAACTCTTTCTTCATCGCGGTGTGTTGCCAGCCGGCGGCCGGCAAGACGAAGCGCGTGCCTTCAGTCAAACCGGCGTTGTGCGCCTGTTTCATGAAGACCGGCAAATCTGCAAACAGCAGGGATGAAAAAATCAAATCAGGTTTGGCAGCCTTGAGGGCGGCCACGTTGGAAGTGAGGTCGAGGTTACCGATCTTCGACCATTGTTCGGACACCACTTCGTGTTCAATACCGTATTTCTTCAACAGTGCCTGGAACGCGGTCCAGGTATTGCGGCCATATGAATAATCAGGGTTGACGCAAGCGATGCGCTTGAACTTGCCTTTGAAATGTTTGATCGCCAACAGCGAGGCCATCACCGCTTCGCACTCATTATCGGTGCTGCGGAATACATACTTGGGCTTCGGCATGGTTTCCTTCACGCCGTCCTGTGTCGTGCCGTCCCAGAAAATGGTGGGCATGCGCGAATCTTCGGCCGCCGGTGCCAGTGCCAGGCTGACGCCGGAGGACACGATACCCTGTACGCAATCCACTTTTTCCTGCAATACCAGTTTGCGGAAGCGATCGATGGTGTCTTTCGGCGAGGTTTCTTCCTGGATCACCAGCTCGACTTTGCGGCCACCGATGCCGCCGGCTGCATTGATGCGGGCGGTGGTCCATTCCACTCCGCGCAAACCGCATTCGCCGATAGTGCCGGCGACCCCACCTCGCGGCGCAACGATGCCGACACGTAAAGGTTTGTTTTGTGCGAAGGCCGGCATGCCAAGTAATCCGGTTGCGATGCCGGCGCCTGCGGCTTTTAAAACGGTGCGGCGCTGAAGCGATGAAACGTGAACTGATGAAACGGGCTTTTTCATAGTCTCCTCCAGGGGATGGGAATGGTCTCGAAACGTTTTATATATTAATTATGTTCATCTAAGATATCACAAATATTTCTTTGTGCGATTTATTTGACATCCAGCGCCTTTTGCCCGTCATTCCATTGCTATCAGGCAATAATTGACCATATGTCTTGATAAGCTGGTTTTCCCTCTGTTCGTGTCCCAAAAATCCGGGTGAAGGTGAAAAAACTGTTGCAGATATGCGCCGTTTTTTGCATGCAAATTGCGCCCGTTTATCGCTCATTCCTGCGCACTTTTTAAACCGTTTTTTGTTGCCCGCGGTGCATTAAAAAGGCGCTGTCCAGATATTTTTTGAGTGCGTTTAATTACGACGCCTTATCTTGCAATTCCTTGAAAAGCCGCATGCCTGTTGACTCCTGGCCTGGGGGGCGGCTGCCATTGCCGGTCGGCCCGTGTGCTGCCGCAAGGGTAAAGCCGGGCTGTTTCCAGGCGTCAATTCCTAATCCAGATACTTCCCGCATTTTGGCCTTGCGTCAACAAAATAAGAAAACTCTGCAAATTTGATTGACACAACTAATATATGAGCAGAATATATCAATCAGACGCAGAAAGCGTCACCAACCAGACCGTGCATCACGAGTTTGCGCGGCTAAAAACGAAGTTAAGAAAACGTCGTTAATAAAAACTAGGAGACAAAAATGTTCAATCGCCTCAACGTCGCACGTGCGTCGCTATCTGTCGTCGCGGCCACCATGCTTTGCACCCCGGCCCTCGCCTGGGAACCGACCAAGGCAGTAGAAATGGTCTTGCCATCCGGTAGTGGCAGCGGTACCGACCAGATGGCACGCCTGATGTCCAGCATCGTGGTCAAGCATAGCCTCGCAAAAAAGCCATACATCGTTACACCTAAAGGTGGTGCCGGCGGCGCCGAAGGTTTCATCGATTTGAAAACCTCGCCGGGCAATCCGCACAAGATCCTGATCTCTGCTTCGCATATGTATATGTTGCCGCTGACAGCGGATGTGCCTTTCACCTGGAAAGACATGACACCGGTCGCCAACCTGGTGATGGATGAATTCATCCTGTGGGTGAATGCCGCTTCGCCATATAAAACAGCGGGTGAATTGCTGGCAGCAGCAAAAGCAAAACCGGGCCAGATCCGTGCCGGTGGCGCAGGTTCCAAGCGTGAAGACAATCTTCTGTTTGCAGCCGTTGAACAAGCGGCAGGCGTCAAATTCAATTACATCCCATACAAAGGCGGCGGTGACGTAGCGACCCAACTGGTCGGCAATCACATCGACGTCTCGGTCAATAATCCGGTCGAAGCAGTATCGCAATGGCGTGCGGGTCAACTGCGTCCATTGTGCGTATTCGATGACAAGCCTATGGCGCAAACCGACAAGGTCACCGAGACCGAATCATGGTCCAGCATTCCCACCTGCAAATCCGCCGGCCTCAACGTCACCTACCTGATGCAACGCAGTGTGTTCCTGCCGTCCGGCGTCAAACCTGACCAGGTTGCCTACTACGTCGATCAAATGAAGAAAATCGTGGCGACACCTGAATGGAAAGAATTCTCGAATCGCAATGCATTCAAGGATGCCTTCATGACCGGTCCGGCCCTGCAAAAATTCCTGCAAACCGATGCCGACATGCATTACGACTTGCTGAAAAAAGCCGGCTTCCTGGCCGACGGCAAATAAACGGAGCAGCAACATGGATAGCAATCAAAAAGAAGACCGTGTCCTCATCAAGCACGGTGTGGCGGAGTTCGCCTGCGCCTTGGCATTCATGATTGCCGGTGGTTTGCTGATCTGGGACAGCTACCACCGGGGCGCAGGCTGGGGTAGTGCCGGACCGAAGTCCGGTTACTTCCCTTTCCGCATCGGCATCATCATGTGCATTGCCGCTGCAGTCGTGATGTTCAACGCGACGCGCAGCCGGGCAATCAACAGTTCCTCATTCGTCACGCGCGGCGAAATCAAACCGGTGTTGCAGGTGTTGGCACCTATCCTCGGTTTCGTCGTGGTGGCGCAATTCCTCGGCATGTACATCGCGGCGCTGGCACTCATCGCCGGCTTCATGAAAGTACTGGGGAAATATAGTTGGCTGAAATCGCTGGGCGTCGGCCTGGCCGTCACCGCAGTCGTGTTCTGGTTGTTCGAAATTCAATTCATGGTTCCGTTGATCAAGGGCCCACTTGAAGCGGCATTCGGCTACTGAATCTCGCTAATAAAGATATCCATAGAAGGAGACATTCATGGAAGAGCTGGGTTATTTGATGCACGGGTTTTCTGTCGCCCTCACGGGACAGCATATTTTAATGATGTTCATAGGCGTCACGCTGGGCATCCTGATCGGCGTACTGCCGGGACTGGGTGGCCCGAACGGTGTGGCGATCCTGTTGCCGCTGACATTTTCGATGGAGCCGACCGCCGGCATCATCCTCTTGTCCTGCCTGTACTGGGGCGCATTGTTCGGCGGCGCGATTACTTCGATTCTGTTCAACATCCCGGGCGAACCGTGGTCGGTGGCAACCACCTTCGACGGCTATCCGATGGCGCAAAAAGGCAAGGCCGGCGAAGCATTGACGGCCGCTTTCAGCGGTTCCTTCATCGGCGCCTTCTTCTCGGTGGTACTGATCACCTTCCTGGCCCCGCTGGTGGCTTCGTTCGCACTGAAGTTCGGTCCGCCGGAATTCTTCGCGGTGTACCTGCTGACTTTCTGCAGCTTTGTCGGCATGGGTGGCGGTTCGCCATTCAAGACCATCCTCGTGATGATGCTCGGTTTTGGCCTCGCCACCATCGGTATGGATACCATCACCGGCGGCTTGCGCATGACATTCGGTTTCGATGAGTTGTTGCGCGGCGTTGATTTCCTGATCGTCGTAATCGGCTTGTTCGGTATCGGCGAAATCCTGTTGACGATGGAAGAAGGCCTGGCCTTCCGTGGCAAACAGGCAGGTATCAATCTGAAGGTGGTCTTGCAAACCTGGCGTCAACTGCCACGCTACTGGGCATCACTGGTGCGCAGCTGGGTGGTCGGCGCGTGGATGGGCGTGACACCGGGTGGTGCCACTGCGGCTTCCTTCATGGGCTATGGCATCGCACGTCGTTTCTCGAAAGAGAAAGACATGTTTGGCAAGGGCAGCCTGGAAGGCGTGATCGCACCGGAAACCGCAGCGCACGCATCCGGTACCACCGCATTGCTGCCTATGCTGGCACTCGGCATCCCGGGTTCGGCAACTGCTGCAGTGTTGTTGGGTGGCTTGATGGTGTGGGGTTTGCAACCGGGTCCTATGCTCTTCGTGGAGCAAAAGGATTTTGTCTGGGGCCTGATCGCCAGTATGTACCTGGGTAATATCGTCGGCCTGATTGTGGTGCTGAGTACCGTGCCATTCTTTGCTGCGATCCTGCGCGTACCGTTCACCATCGTTGCTCCTGTCATCATCCTCTTGTGTGCGATCGGTGCTTATACCGTACACGGCGCGATGTTCGATGTCTGGCTGATGGTGGTATTCGGTGTGGTGGGTTACATCCTGAAGAAACTCGACTATCCGCTGGCACCGCTGGTGCTGGCCATGGTCCTGGGTGACAAGGCGGAAGACGCCTTCCGTCAAACCATGTTGTTGTCGCACGGCAGCATGGAAATCTTCTGGTCCAACTACCTGGTCGGTACCATCACGACCGTGGCATTGATTACGTTGATGTGGCCAGTCATCTCCGGCCTGTTCAGCAAGCGCGTCAAGGTGGCGGAGGTACCAGCATGAAAATGGCCCCGGACTTCCATTGGGATACGCTGGCCCGCAACACTGCGACGCGCCTCAAGCGCGGTGCGTCGCACGCCAACGGCAAGGTCGTCGCAGCAGAAAACATTGCCGCCCTGCTGCATGCGGTGATTGAATCCGGTGACCGTGTCTGTGTCGAAGGCAATAACCAGAAGCATGCCGATTTCCTGGCTATGGCTTTGTCGAAGATGGATGCGAACCTGGTGCACGACCTGCACATTATTCAATCCAACCTCGCGCTGGCTTCGCATCTGGATGTGTTCGAACGCGGCGTCGCTTCACGCCTGGATTTTTGTTACTCCGGTGACCAGGGCGTGCGGCTGGCGCGCCTGATCAAGGCGGGCAAGATCAATGTCGGTGCGATCCATACCTATCTGGAATTGTATGGTCGCTACTTCATGGACCTGACGCCGCGCGTCTCGCTGATCGCGGCACAGAGTGCGGATGCCAACGGCAATCTGTACACCGGCCCGAATACCGAAGATACGCCGGCAGTGGCCGAAGGTACCGCCTTCAAGAACGGCATCATCATCGCGCAAGTCAATGAAATCGTGGACCAGGTACCGCGCGTCGATGTGCCGGGTGACTGGGTGTCTTATGTGGTGCAGGCGCCGAAGCCGCATTACATCGAGCCTATCTTCACCCGCGATCCGGCGCAGATTACCGAAACGCAAATCCTGATGGCGATGATGGTCATCAAGGGTTTGTACGCACCCTATGGGGTGACGCGCCTGAACCACGGCATCGGCTTTGATACTGCGGCGATTGAATTGATCCTGCCGACCTATGCCGAATCGCTCGGCCTGCGCGGCAAGATCTGCAATTACATGACGGTCAATCCATGCCCGACGCTGATCCCGGCAATTGAATCCGGTTTCGTCAAAGGCATCCATTGCGCCGGTTCCGAACTGGGCATGGAAGAATATGTGCGGGCACGTCCCGATGTCTTCTTCAACGGGCCGGATGGCAGCATGCGTTCCAACCGCGTGTTTTGCCAGATCGCCGGTCATTACTCCGATTTGTTCATCGGCTCGACATTGCAGGTCGATACGCAAGGCAATAGCTCGACCGCGACACTGAATCGCATCACCGGTTTCGGTGGTGCGCCGAACTTCGGTTCCGAATCGCGCGCCCGTCGCCATGTCAGTTATCCGTGGTTGAAGGCCGGCCAGGAGTCGGCGCAAGCAACGGGTGCCACCATGCCGCGCGGCCGCAAGCTGGTGGTGCAAATGGTGGAGTCTTTCCGCGAAAAAATGAGCCCGACCTTCACCGAAAAGCTCGATGCATGGCAGCTGATGGAAGACCTCTCGCTCGACTTGCCGCCGGTCATGATCTATGGCGACGACGTCACGCAAATCGTGACCGAAGAAGGGATTGCGCATTTGCATAAATGCAGCAATCCGCAAGAACGTGAACAGGCGGTGCGCGGCGTCGCCGGCTTTACCGCGGTCGGTATGAAGCGCGACCAGCGTGCCGTCGACAACCTGCGCGATCGCGGTGTGATCCAGCGACCGGAAGACATAGGCGTCGATGTATCACTGGCGACACGTGATCTGCTGGCCGCCAAGTCCATGAAAGATTTGGTCAGATGGTCCGGCAATCTCTATCAACCACCAAACAGATTCAGAAACTGGTAGGCAACCATGCAAACACTCGAATTTGAAGTCGGTCCTTGTGCCAACCCTGATCGCAGCATAGGCAGCGGCCTGGTCGGCGTCGTCGGTTCCGGCAACCTGGAAGTCCTGTTCGAACCGGCGGAACTGAATGACAAAGTGAAGTTCGTCATCGAAACCTCGGTACATGGCTTCGATGAAACCTGGCAAGCCGTTACACGCAGCTGTGCCGAACGTTATCGCCTCGCGAACCTGGTCATCACCATCAATGATGCCGGTGCGACGCCGGCGGTTGTCAGCCTGCGCCTGATGCAGGCGGTCGAAGAATTCCGGAGCGGGCTATGAGCGGTGCACATAAAAGCTTCCTTGAACGAACCGCACGCCAGCGCATTGCCGACCTGCTCGACAGCGACAGTTTCAGCGAAATCCTGCCACCGGCGGAACGTCACTTCAGTCCGCACCTGCCGGTACTCGGCCAGCCGGTCGCGTTTGATGACGGCATCGTCATCGGTTCCGGTTTGCTCAGTGGTGCGAAGGTCTTGATTGCGGCGCAAGAGCCAGCCTTTATGGGTGGTTCGGTTGGTGAAATCCACGGTGCCAAACTGACCGGTTTACTGGAACGCGCCGTGCAGCAGCGCCCTGCTGCGGTATTGCTGTTGCTCGATACCGGTGGCGTCCGTTTGCATGAAGCGAATGCCGGCCTGATTGCGATTTCAGAAATCCAGCGCGCGGTATTTGAAGTCCGGCATGCCGGTATTCCAGTGATCGTCCTGATCGGCGGTTCGAATGGCTGCTATGGCGGCATAGGCATCGTCGCCAAATGCTGCGATCACATGATCATCTCGGAAGAAGGCCGTTTGTCGGTCTCGGGGCCGGAAGTCATAGAAGCGGCGAAAGGCGTCGAAGAGTTCGATGCGCGTGATCGCGCGCTGGTCTGGCGCACCATGGGTGGCAAGCATCGTTACCTGATGGGTGATGCCGACCTCATCGTGCCTGATGATATTGCGGCTTTCCGTGATGCTGCGATCAGCCTGCTCGGCGCTTCGCGTCCATTGGCACTTGAAAGTATTACGCAGGAACACCAGGCATTGCAAAGCCGCATGCAGCGTTTCTCCGCCTGTGCCGATGCGACGCAAATCTGGCAAGAGCTGGGCGTGGCGGATGCAAAGAATGTACCGCTGGCAGAGATACCCGAATTCCTGGAAATGAGCGCACATGTGCGGAGGGAAGAACATGCTTGAGTGGAAAGAATTATGTGACCAGTTGTTCCCGCAGGGACATACGGTAAAAGCCGACGGTCAGGTTGTTACAGGACAGGGACGCGTAGGTGATGAAACCGTCGCCGTGGTCGGTACCCGGGATCATGCCGCCATCGGTGTCGATATCGCCTTGCAGTTATCCGAAGCCGTGATCGACATCATGAACCGGCAGCCCGGTGTACCTATCCTGATGCTGGTCGATACCCAGGGTCAACAGTTGTCGCGGCGTGATGAATTACTGGGCAACAGTCCTTTCCTCGCACACCTGGCGAAATGCTTTGCCGTTGCCCGCACCCGTGGCCATCAATTATTGAGCGTGGTGTATAGCGAAGCGGTCAGCGGTGGCTTCCTCTCGCTCGGCATGATTGCGGATGAAACCTACGCAGTGCCGGGTGCACAGATACGCGTGATGGCTTTGCCTGCAATGTCGCGCATTACCAAGCTGCCGCTGGAAGAACTGGAAGCCCTGTGCCGCACTTCACCTATCCTCGGACCCGGAGCGCATAACTTTGTCGCCTTGGGTGCAGTCGAAGAAATCTGGGAAGGTCCGCTGGACCAGTGCCTGCTGGCGGCACTGGCAAAGAAAAACAATCTGGATAAACGGCGTGAACTGGGCGCCAGCCGTGGCGGTCGTACCGGTGCGGCACGAATTGCGCAATTGGTGCGCGAACACTGAGGCCGCCATGATCGCGCCGCAATCATCTTCCTACGTATTCAAGCGCCATGCGCGGGTCTGGCTTAACTGGCCGGAAGCCGCCGGGCTGATACATTTGCAGGATGGCGTACAGCTTGATGCGATCCATCAACACGCTGCACGCGGCTTGCCTTTCGTCGCGCGCAGCCGTCAACCCGGCGACCTGCCCGGCATGGTGGCACTGGGTTTGCGCCTGCCGCGCAGTAGCAGCCCGCGTTCGCTGGCCTTTTGTGTGCCGTCGTCCGCAGTGCGCGAAGCGACAGATGCGCTGAGCCTGGCGGAAGCCTTGTCGCAGCAAACACCTTTGCCCGGTGGCTGGTATGAGACCTTGATGCATTTGCAGGCGGATGCGGCACAACTGGATTTGACCTTGCGCATCTACGGTTCGCTGGCCTGGCAATGCGCGACAGGTACTCCTTACCTGGCGGATAACTCGGATATCGATTTGTTGCTGGCACCCGCTTCGCTGGAGCAGGCGCATGCCGGTTTGCGTTTGCTGGAAGCGGTGGAAAAAGAAGGCCGCGTACGACTGGATGGCGAAATGATTTTCCCGGACGGACGTGCGGTCGCATGGAAAGAATTACTGGCGAATACGCGCCTGGTCATGGTCAAGAATGCGGAAGGCATCGCATTGGCAACGCTGGAATCAGTATGGAAGCAATCGGCATGGCATTGATAGCGAACGCGGCACACCCACTACGCACGCAGCAGGTAGCGCGCGCGGCGGTGCGCGCCCTGTACGATGAAATGTGCCTGTACCCGAAGCCGGGCCTGGTCAGCAAGACAGATAACGGCAGCCACGATGATATGCAGGCGGCCACTTTCATCAAAAGCCTGTTCAGCCTGCGCCATTACTTCGCAGCGATTTATGAAGCCGGTGCGCGCAATGCCGACTTTGCCGAACTGACGCGGCTGGGGCTGGCGGCAGAAGCCACGATGTTGCGTGCGACTTCAGGTGTCAACACACATCGTGGCGCGATCTTCAATCTTGGTTTGCTGTGCGCCGCGTTGGGTAAAGCCGACGTTGCCGACGAGCCTGCGGACCTGGCGCAGATCGTGGTTGATAGCTGGGGTGCCGATATCAAACTGGCGGACAGCAAGGACCGGAGCTCCAGCCATGGCAACCTGGTGTGCCGCAAGTATGCAGTCGGTGGTGCACGCGGTGAAGCAGCGGCAGGATTCCCGCACGTTTTTAAAATCGGCTTGCCGACGCTCACCGCGATCCGGCTGGCCGATGGCAGTGTCGGTGCTGCGCGTTGCCAGTCTTTCTTTGCCATCATGGCGGCGCTGGAAGATACCAATCTCTTGCATCGCGCCGGTGTTGAAGGTTTGCACTATGCGCGCACCTCGGCGATTTCCTTCCTGGCGGAAGGCGGCGTGTTCGCCGCGAACTGGCTGCAACGTGCGAAGCAGATCCATCATGCTTTTGTCGCTCGACGTTTAAGCCCGGGTGGTTCGGCTGACTTGCTGGCGGCGACCCTCTTCATCGCTGCTGTCACGGAACGGGCGGTCGGTGCATGAGCGGGCTCGCGATCGCCTGTCCGGGGCAGGGTGCACAACATCCAAAGATGTTCGAGCTGGCCTTGCAGTCGGAGCGTGCGCGCGATTGGCTGGCCGGATACTCGGCCGCGACCGGGGTGGATGTCGTCGCATTGGCTGCGCAAGGTGAGGATTTATTCAGCAATCGTAACGCGCAGTTATTGATATGCGGCGCCGAGATTGCGACGTGGACCGCATTGCAGGAACGCTTGCCGCCACCGGAACTCTTCATCGGTTATAGCGTCGGTGAACTGGCGGCATATGGTTGCGCCGGTGCATGGACAGTCAAGGAGCTGGGTTTGCTGGTACCGCAACGTGCCTTGCTGATGGACCAGGTCGCACCGAAGAATGCCGGCATGCTGGCGATCAAGGGTGTGGGTGCCGCGGCGATAGATGACATCTGCAAACGTTATCGACTGGAATTGGCCATCATCAATGCTGAGGATCACTTCGTGCTGGGTGGCGTACGCGACAATATCGAAACCGCGTCGGCAGATATCACCGCAGCGGGGCATTGGTGCAAGGTGCTGGATGTCGCGATTCCATCGCACACTTCCTTCATGCGCACAGCAGTACAACCGTTCCGGCATTTATTGAAAACCACACCCGCACATGCACTGACGGCACCGGTGCTGGCCGGCATCAATGGTTTGTCCGAACCGGAACGCACGATAGCGGATACCCTGTCGGCGCAAATTGCCGAGCCGGTGCGCTGGCAGGATTGCATGGATACGACAGTGGAACGCGGCGTTACCGTGGTGCTGGAATTGGGCCCCGGCCGCGCCTTGAGCCGCATGTTTGATGAGTTGGGCGTTGCAGTGGAGGCGCGCTCGGCAGAAGATTTCCGCACCCTGGACGGTATCGTCAAATGGGTGGAGACCAGACTTGCCTGATTTAGATTGCAGAGAAAAATACATGTCGACCAACCGCATTCCCGTTAAACCTGTTCCCGCCGGCCCCGACTTCAAACCGGCGCGGCAAGCGTTGCCATCGCCGCGGCCTTCGGTCGCGAGTTCAGCCGAGCGCGCCTACCTGCGGATAGAGGAAGCCATCGTCACGATGGAAATCCAGCCGGGCAGTGATGTGAATGAAGCCTTCCTCAGCGATGTCGCCGGTTTCGGTCGCACGCCGGTACGTGAAGCGGTGCGCAAGCTGTGTTTCGAACATTTGCTGGTGGTGAAGCCGAAGCGCGGTATATATGTGACGGAAGTTGATCCGGTCGCGCAATTGCGCCTGCTGGAAGTGCGCCGTGAAATAGACCGCCTGGTGTTCCAGAATGCAGCGCGTCGCGCCACACCTGAACAGCGCCGCCAGTTCGCACTGCTCGGTGAAAATTTCCGGCGCGCATCACAGGCCGCTGACAAAATGCTCTTCATCCGTAACGATAAAGAGTTCAATGAGCTGTGCCTGAACTGCGCGCGTAATGAATTCCTTACTGACAGCCTGCGTTCCATCCAGGGCTTGTCACGGCGCTTCTGGTTTTGCCATTACAAAAGTTTCGATTACCTGTCAGTCACCGCGCTGCTGCATGCGGGCGTGGCCGAAGCGATAGCTTATGGCAATGTGAACCTGGTGAGCGAAGCGACCGAGCGCCTGGTCGATAGCGCAGAGGGCCTGGCGCGCAAGGTCGCGGCGCAACAAGGCGTGCTGGCCGAACATGAGGCCATCCTGCCGGATCCGGCCGCGCATTAAGAAACACCGGCACATGCGGCCCGTCCTGCGTGTGCCATTTCCTTGTATCCCCTATTTGTATGGCTTTCCGCATTGTCATACTGCGGTAGGGCACTTCCCTTAGAATATCCGGTCATAAGTCGGCGGCGGTGCTTCGCCCGGTTCCGCCAACTAATCAGCGTATTCGTCCCTATGCATATATTCACCTACGGCTCCCTGATGTTTCCGGAGATCTGGCAGCGCGTTGTGCGCGGCAATTACCGTTCGGCAACGGCAACGCTGCCCGGTTTTGCCCGCTATGCGCTGGCCGACGATACTTACCCCGGCATGGTGGCGCAGGCCGAAGCCTCGGTGGAAGGCGTACTTTATTATGATGTGGCGCCGCAGGACCTCGCTGCGCTGGATGCTTTCGAAGGTAACGAATATCGCCGCGAAACAGTCAATGTTGTAATAGAATCAGGCGAAACCACGATAGCGTGTACTTACATCTTTTTGGCTGAACAGCGTCTTTCCGGCTTGCCGTGGGAACCGCAGGCTTTCCAGATGTCGCGTTTTATCGGGACGTATTGCAGCGACAAATTGGGCGGATGAGGGCTGGCTAGCCAGTATAATTCCGTCTACGTTTATTCCAATTCAATATTCGGTCTTGTACCGTCAGAAACAAACCATGCTCGCAGCACAAAAACAACGCCTCACCGAACTCTTCCAAGCCGCCGTCGCCCCTTTGGTGGCCGGCACCGATTTGCAGCCGACCATCACGCTGGAACGTCCACGCGACTCCAGCCATGGCGACGTTGCTTGCAACCTAGCAATGCAAATTGCCAAACCGCTCAAGAAAAATCCACGCGAAGTAGCGCAGGCGCTGGTCGCTGCCCTGCTCGACAATCCGGCCAACCGTGACCTGATCGAAGCGGCAGACATCGCCGGTCCGGGCTTCATCAACCTGCGCCTGACCGCAGCGTCGCGCCAGGCCGTGGTCAAAACCGTATTGCAGCAAGGTGCCGAGTTCGGCAAAAGCAATCTCGGCAACGATAAAAAAGTCATCATCGAATTCGTTTCCGCGAACCCGACTGGTCCGCTGCACGTCGGTCATGGACGTCAGGGCGCATTGGGTGATGCGATGTCCTCGCTATTCCAGGCGCAAGGCTATGACGTTACCCGCGAGTTTTATTACAACGATGCCGGCGTGCAAATCGCCACGCTGGCAACGTCGGTACAGGCACGCGGCAAGGGTTTGAAACCGGGCGTCGAAGGCTGGCCGGAGTCGGCCTATAACGGCGACTACATCCAGGACATCGCGAACGACTTCCTGGCGAAGAAAACTGTTTCGGCCAGCAATGGCGAGCCGGTCACCGCCAGCGGCGACATCAACGACATCGAATCGATACGCCAGTTCTCGGTGACCTATCTGCGTCGCGAACAGGATCTGGATTTGCAGGCCTTTGGCGTCAAGTTCGACAACTACTACCTCGAGTCCTCGCTCTACGCGGATGGCAAGGTTGAGAAAACCGTCGACGCATTGATCAAGGCTGACAAGACCTATGAACTCGATGGCGCGCTGTGGTTGCGCACCACCGACTACCGCGATGACAAAGATCGCGTGATGAAAAAATCCGACGGTACGTATACCTACTTCGTGCCGGACGTTGCTTATCACACCGTCAAATGGCAGCGCGGCTTTACGCAAGCGATCAATGTGCAGGGCAGCGATCACCACGGCACCATTGCCCGTGTACGCGCCGGTTTGCAGGCACTCGACATCGGTATCCCGCAAGGTTACCCCGACTACGTGCTGCACAAAATGGTGACCGTCATGCGTAACGGCGAGGAAGTGAAAATTTCCAAACGTGCCGGTTCCTACGTCACCTTGCGCGACCTGATCGAATGGTCGAATGGTGAAGTAGTGGATGGCGAAGTGCGTGACCTGACCCGTGGCCGCGATGCGGTGCGTTTCTTCCTGATCTCGCGCAAGGCCGACACCGAATTCGTGTTCGACGTCGATATCGCTTTGACACAAGGCGATGAAAACCCGGTCTACTACGTGCAGTACGCCCATGCGCGCATCTGTTCGGTACTCGCGCAATGGACGGACGGCGATGAAGCCAGCCTCGATAAAGTTGATCTGTCGCCATTGACCGCGCCGCGCGAAACCGCCCTGCTGGCCAAGCTCGCCGAATATCCGGAAACCCTGCAAAAAGCCCTGGAAGAACTCGGCCCGCACCAGGTCGCTTTCTACCTGCGCGACTTAGCAGGCGAATTGCATAGCTACTACAATGCAGAACGTGTATTGGTAGATGATGAAGCACTGAAAATGGCGCGTATTGCCCTCATGAGTGCAACACGACAAGTATTGCGTAACGGCCTGGCCCTGATCGGTGTTTCCGCGCCGGCACGCATGTAACAGGAAATTTATGATTAAGAATATGAAACACCGGGATATCAAAAAGCAGGCCGGCGGTACTTTGCTCGGCCTCATCCTCGGCCTGATTATCGGTTTGGGTATTGCGGTCGGCGTGGCGCTGATGATTTCCAAAACGCCGCTGCCGTTCACCAATAAAACCGGTGCACAACCGGAACGCTCGACGCAGCTGCCACCGGCCACCAATGACTTGTCCGATCCGAACAAGCCTTTGTATGGCAAGAAGCAGCCGAAACCGGCAGAAGCGACCGAGCCGGCCGCACCTGCGGCACCGGCCACGGCGACTACGCCGGGTGCACCGGTAGTAGACAAATCGACAGCAGCCAAGGAAAAAGCCCAGGCCAAGGTCGAAGCTGCTGCCAAGGCTGAAAGCGACGAAAAATGGATTTATTATCTGCAGGCGGGCGCTTTCCGTGAACGTGCCGATGCAGAAAACATGAAGGCAAAACTGGCATTATTGGGTTTCGAAGCAAGCGTCTCTGCCTATCAAGCCGATACCGGTGCACTGCACCGTGTCCGTATCGGTCCGTTCGGCCAATTGGAAACAATGAACCGAGTGCGTGGCAAGCTGTCTGATAACGGCGTCGATGTCGCAGTGGTGCGCATCGGCAAATAACTGAAAGGGATCACATGCGTTTTATTCAACACCTGTTGGCAGTCGCAAGTCTGAGTTTGTTTGCCGCGACCGCCGGCGCTTCGCCGACCGCACCGGTCAATGGCACCGATTACCGTACGCTGGAAAAAGCCCAGCAAGTCGACAGCGGCAAGAAAGTCGAAGTAACCGAATTCTTTTGGTACTCCTGCCCGCATTGCAGCGCGCTGGAACCATCGCTCGAAGCATGGGTGAAAAAGCAGGGTGACAAAATCAACTTCAAGCGCGTACCGGTGGCTTTCCGCGACTCCTTCATTCCACAGCAAAAGCTCTACTACTCGCTGGAAGCACTGGGCCTGGTTAACTCCCTGCACGGTAAAGTATTCCGCGCCATCCACGTAGAACGCCAGCCGCTGGACACGGATAAGCAAATCGCCGACTTCATCGCCAAGCAAGGCGTGGACGCGAAGAAATTCGCCGAAGTCTATAACTCCTTCGGCATCCAGTCCAAGGTACAGCGCGCGACGCAACTGCAAGGCGCTTACAAGGTTGACGGTGTTCCTATGATCGCGATTGACGGCCGTTACATCACTTCGCCATCCATCGTCGGCGCATCGCTGGGCAACCGACCGGAAGCCATCCTGCACGAAGCAACCTTGCAGGTCATGGACTGGCTGGTTACCAAATCGGCAAAATAAAATCACTGTGCTGAATAGTCAGCACATCGCAGTATGATTAAAATCCGCAACTCGCAAGATTGCGGATTTTTTATTGGGAATTGATATGACGGCTAATCGGCAACGCGTATTCATTACAGGTGCATCCAGCGGACTGGGTGCCGCCCTCGCACGGCAATATGCGCAGCAAGGCGCGGTGCTAGGCCTGGTCGCAAGGCGTAATGAAGTGCTGCAGGAATTGAAAGCTGCGTTGCCGAATGCGGCTGAGCATCAAGTCTATGCACTCGATGTCAACGACCATGCGGCACTGGCGCAGGCTGCTGCTGACTTCATCAGTCATGCGCAAGGGATAGACATCGTCATCGCGAATGCCGGTATCTCGCGCGGTACGCTGACTGAATATGCGGAAGACCTGCAAGTCTTTGAGCAGGTGTTTGCTACCAATGTCACGGCTACTGTTGCTACCTTCTCACCCTTCATCCCGACTATGCAGGCGCAAGCCGCTGCGGGGCATGCTAACTGCCGCCTGGTCGGCATAGGCAGTGTTGCGGGGATACGTGGTTTGCCGGGGGCGGGTGCTTATAGTGCGTCGAAGTCTGCTGTCATCAGCTACTGCGAATCGCTGCGGGTGGAGTTGAAGAAGTCAGGGATCAAGGTCGTGACGATAGCGCCCGGCTACATCGATACGCCTATGACGCAGGTGAATGATTATGCGATGCCCTTCCTGATGCCGGTGGAAAAGTTTGCTGAAGTGGCGACTGCCACGATAGCTGCGGGGCGTAGCTATCGGGTGATTCCTTGGCAGATGGGGGTGGTGGCTAAGGTGCTTAGGTTGCTGCCTAACTGGGCTTATGATTTTTTGTTTGCTAATGCGCCGAGGAAGGCTCGGAAGTTTTAGTACTTCCTAGTTAGCTAGATGCGTAGGCTCTTCGTGGTGACTTGCCGGGGGTGGCCCGGCGGCCACTCACTTTCTTTGCTTCGCCAAAGAAAGTAAGCAAAGAAAGGCGACCGCGAAGCCGCAGCCCCTTCGGGGTTCCCGTCTGTGCAAGTCAAAAAATGGGAAGCGGACGAAACTCGCTACGCTCAAACAACGTCCACTTCTTTTTCCATTTTTTGTCTCGCACAAACGGCAGCGTCAAAGCGGAACTCAAAAACAAGAGCAAGTGATTCGTGACTCTTTAGGTCGTGGCTCTAAATGGGGTCGTGGACATTACTACTCGTTCGGCAAGCTCATCTTTTTCTAACTTTCGCAGCATGCGTTTAACGGTCATTAATGTCAGGACATTGGAAATCGATGGCCCAAGAATGATTTGGCTAACTATGCTTCTTAGTGAAAGTGGGCCGCCCATAATGCCTTCAACAGGCCCTATTTTTAGTTTTAGCTTTGGTTCAATGCCGTTCTGTCCGATCGCGTAGTCGAGCATGCCCTCTAATTTCCCACTTCTGTCTCTATCCTTAAGGTAAACCAAGCGCCATTCTTGTTCTTCCTCGAAGCCATCATGTTTTGTAAATAACGAAAACAGTTTGAATCGCTCAAGTAATACATGGATAGCAATATAGAACTTATCAGGAGAGAGGTTCAATTCCTTCAAAAGATCGGCAAATTGGTTGAGCTTTTCGGTTATCCATTGAAGACGATCATTTGTTGAAGCATATTTAACTTTGCCTAAGATAAGTGGAGATTCTTCTAATGCCGTAATTTTTTCAGTGTCAAAGACAATGGCGGCACCAGTGCCGTTTGCTCCATAACCGCGCCACATGGAAAGTAGACCATCAGAATTTTTATTGTTTCTTTGATGTTCTGAAAAACATACAAGATATGTGTCAAAAGAATCTTCACTACTAACTTTTGCTAACTTCTCTTCAAAGATGCTAAGTAGTGTTTGATAGTTGGAGTTTTCACCTCCACCGCAGGCCGCACGAATACCATCATGTAATCTGAAAGCACGCGCTGCTTCAATAATTCCAAAGCGTAACTCTTGGAAATCATTCATTAAAAGTGGATTACTCAACCACATTTCATCATTTTTCATGATGCATTCAAGAGTAGCTATGGATGTGTAGTGCGCCAATAAAGGGCGATTTTCTGGAAATGTGTCACTGCTATGTATGTCTGAAAAAAGTCTTTGAAATTCTTGATGAATTGAACTGATATCGTCCATAAATTTCCTAGTATGTTTGAAATCGAATCACCCCATCCGAACCAATAATCCGCTTCAACATCCCATCCTTCCAAAGCTTGTGCAAATGCGCGAGCGCCTCACCGAGCGCGAAACTCAGCTGATGTGAATCCAGCTTGCGCACAAACATGATCGGCACGATGTCCGCTGCCGATTGTGGTGTGACGCAGGCTTTCAATACTTCTTCCAGTCGCGCTGCATGGTGATCGAATAACTGTTGTATCCGTGTATGCAAACCACGGAAGGGTTTGCCGTGTGATGGCAGGACCAGTGTGTCTTCCGGCAAGTCCTTGTACTTCAATAAGGAATCCAGATACTGCTGTACCGGATTCGATTCCGGTTCCACTGCAAAGACCGAGACATTGGTCGAGATGCGCGGCAAGACCATGTCGCCGGAGATGAGCAGGTTGAGGTCTGCGCAGTACAGGGCCGCATGTTCCGGTGCGTGACCGAAGCCGGTGATGACGCGCCATGCGTGGCCGCCGATGCGGAAGCTTTGCGTGTCATGCATGCGTATGTAGGACGTCGGTACGCTCGGTACCAGCGTCGGGTAATAGCTGCGACGGCCTTCCAGCTCGGCCAGCATTTGCGGATCAGCCAGGCCGTGGCGTTTGAAGAAGGGGAACATCGAGGTGCCGTCCGAGCCGGGCAAGGCGGCCGACATCATGCGAGCGAAGGTGTATTCACCTGTTGTCATCCACAGTGGTACGTTCCAGCGACTGCAGATCCAGTCAGCCAGGCCGACGTGGTCGGGATGGCAATGGGTGGCGATGACGCGCACTATCGGCAAGCCTTCCAATTGCGTGGCGAAGACACTTTCCCAGGCGGCGCGGGTGGCATCGTTGGAGATGCCGCAGTCGATGACGGTCCAGCCACGCACCGTACCGTTCTCACCTTCGAATTCATCGGCCAGCAACCACAGGTTGATGTGGTTGAGGGCGAAGGGCAAGCCCATACGTAGCCACTTGATGCCGGGCATAATCTCGAACGTGCTGCCAACGTCTGGCAACGTGTCGTCAAATGGATAGGCTAGTTGTGCTTCAAGCAAATTCATCGCGGTCCCGTGTCAAGGCAATAAGATTCACATTCCCGGTGGGCGCGCCTACAATAGCCGACGGAAATGCATGACGTCATTCTACGGTGTTCGCCCGGATTCCGTCATTGCAACTTGAACAAGCAGGACAGATGATGGCAAAAACAATGACGAGTGCCTGCCCTTGCGGCAAAGGCGATTATGCAACTTGCTGCAAACCGTATCATGACGGTACGGCTGCGCCGACTGCCGAAGCGTTGATGCGTTCGCGTTACAGCGCGTATGCGTTGGGGCTGATGCACTATGTGCACGCGAGCTGGCATGCATCGACACGACCACCATTGCCCGATTTCGTACATGACGCATCGACCAGGTGGCTGGGACTCGAAGTGCGCAAGTTTGCACCGGGAGCTGACGAGGCGACGGTGGAATTTGTGGCACGCTCGAAAACCGGCGGCCGTGCGCAACGTTTGCACGAAGTCAGCCGTTTCGTAAAAGAAGATGGGCGCTGGTTTTATATAGACGGCGTATTCCCCGAATAAATTATTGCAGAGAGGCGACTATCCATGACGGGTGCAGTCAATAAAATACCTGGCAGCGATCTGGTCGCGCGCAGCCTGCGCAGCGTCTGGCATCCCTGCACGCAAATGCAGCACCACGAAACCCTGCCGCTGATACCGGTCAGCCACGGTCGCGGTGCATGGTTGTACGACACCGATGGCCAGCGTTACCTGGATGCCATCAGTTCATGGTGGGTCAATATGTTTGGCCACGCGAATCCGCGCATCAATAGCGCACTGCGCTCGCAGCTCGATATGCTGGAGCATGCGATGCTGGCCGGTTTCACGCATGAGCCGGTGGTGCAATTGTCGGAGCAACTGGCAGCACGTACCAATCATGTACTCGGTCATTGCTTCTACGCTTCGGATGGCGCGTCGGCGGTTGAGATCGCCTTGAAGATGAGCTTCCATTCCTGGCGTAATAATGGCTTGAGTGACAAACGTGAATTCGTTTGCCTGAAAGGCAGTTATCACGGTGAAACCATAGGTGCACTGGCGGTGACCGATGTCCCTATCTTCCGCGATGCCTATGACGCGATGTTGCAGCATGCGCATGTGGTGATGAGTCCGGATGCACGTGCTGCACGCGATGGTGAAACTGCCGCCGATGTGGCGCGCCGCGCCGCCGCCGCGCTGGAAACCCTGCTGCAGGAACGTTCGAAACATATTGCCGCCCTGATCGTCGAACCATTGGTGCAATGTGCGACCGGCATGGCGATGTATGACCCGGTTTACCTGCAGGAAGTGCGTGCCTTGTGCGACAAGTACCAGGTGCATCTGATCGCAGATGAGATCGCAGTTGGTTGTGGTCGTACCGGTACTTTTTTCGCCTGTGAGCAGGCGGCGGTCTGGCCTGATTTTCTCTGCCTGTCGAAAGGTATTAGCGGCGGCTACCTGCCTTTGTCTTTGGTGATGACACGCGATGAAATTTATCAGTCCTTTTATCACGGTGATGTGACGCGCGGCTTCCTGCATTCGCATTCCTATACCGGCAATCCATTGGCTTGTCGCGCCGCACTGGCGACGCTGGCTATCTTTGAAGAAGACGACGTCATCAATGCAAACCGCTTGCGTGCAGCGAGATTGACGGAAGCCCTCGCACCGCTGGCTGCGCATCCGCAAGTCAGCAATTTCCGCCAGCGCGGCATGATCTGGGCTTTCGATGCGGTGATTGATAACGCGGAAGCTGCATCGACTTTCTCGCGCCGCTTTTTCACGACTGCACTGGAACATGAATTGTTGTTGCGCCCTATCGGCTCGACTGTGTACCTGATGCCGCCTTACATCCTGAACAATGAAGAGATCGATGGCCTGGCCGCACGTACGCAAACCGTCTTTGAAAAGGTTATGCGCGGATGAACAAGTTGATTGCAGGACTGGAGCAACAACTCGCGCAACTGGATGCGCAAAGCCTGCGGCGTCGCCGTCGTACGACGGAATCGCCGTGTGCACCACGCGTGCAAGTCGATGGTCGTGCGATGCTGGCTTTTTGCAGCAATGATTATCTCGGCCTGGCCGCGCATCCGCGCATCGTCGACGCCTTGCAGCAAGGTGCCAGCCTGTACGGTGCCGGCAGCGGTGCTTCGCATTTGATCAGCGGGCATTCGCGTGCGCATGCGGAACTCGAGGAGCGATTGGCGGAATTTGTCGCGCCACAGATCGCCGATGCGCGTGCGCTGTATTTCTGTACCGGCTATATGGCGAATATCGCGATACTCAGCGCGCTGTCCGGTAGTGGTGCCGACTTGTTTTCAGAATCGCTGAACCATGCTTCGCTGATTGATGGTGCGCGTTTGTCGCGTGCCAATGTGCAGGTGTATCCGCACGGTGACCTGGATAAACTCGCCTCCCTACTGGCGGCCAGCACTGCCGACAGCAAGATGGTGGTGACCGATAGTGTCTTCAGCATGGATGGTGACCTGGCCGCCCTGCCGCAATTGCTGGCCTTGTGCGAACAGCATGGTGCGTGGCTGGTGGTCGATGATGCGCATGGTTTCGGCGTGCTGGGTGAGCATGGTCGCGGCGTGCTGGAACACTTTGCACTGCGTTCGCCCAACCTGGTTTATATGGGCACGCTGGGCAAGGCGGCTGGTGTAGCCGGCGCATTTGTCGCTGCGCACAAGAGCGTGATCGAGTGGATGGTGCAGCGCGCGCGTCCCTACATCTATACCACCGCAGCACCACCGGCAGTCGCGCATGCATTGCTGACCAGCCTGGAGATTATCGGTGGCGCGGAAGGCGCGGAACGCCGTGCACACTTGCAAACACTGATTGCGCAATGGCGTAGTGCGCTGCAATTGCAGCGCTGGCAGGCGCTGGCTTCGGATACCGCGATCCAGCCGGTCGTGATTGGTGCGAATGATGAAGCGATGAAGATCGCCGCCGCCTTGTATGAACAAAATATCTGGGTACCGGCGATCCGGCCGCCAACTGTGCCGGCCGGTACGGCGCGACTGCGCGTGACCCTGTCGGCGGCGCATACCGCCGAGCAGGTCACGCAACTGGTCGGGGTGCTGCAACAACTGGAACAACAGGATAGCAATGACAGCGACTTTTAATTGTTTTGTGACGGGGACCGATACCGAAATCGGTAAAACCATGATTTCCACCGCCCTGCTGCATGCCCTGGTGCAACAAGGGGTAAAGGCGGCGGCCATCAAAAGTGTGGCGGCGGGAGCGACGGCAATTCAGACAAATGAGGGTGAGGTCTGGCACAATGACGACGCCGACGCGCTGGCGCAGGCTGCAAATGTGGTTTTGCCGCGTGAATTGGCAACGCCGTATTTGTTGCGTGAAGCCTGCGCGCCGCATGTTTCGGCGGAGTTGCAGGGCGTTGCGATAGATATCGCGCATATTAAGAGCTGTTATGCGCAGGTGTGTGAGATGGCGGAGGCGGTGGTGGTCGAGGGTGTGGGCGGTTTCCGCGTGCCTTTGTCCGACCATGCTGATACTGCGGATTTAGCCCGGGAACTGGCTTTGCCCGTCATAATGGTGGTCGGGCTGCGGCTGGGCTGCCTGAATCATGCCCTGCTGACCGCTGATGCGATTGCCGCGGGTGGCCTGAAACTGGTGGGCTGGGTGGCAAATACAGTTGATGCCGGCATGCCGTTTGCCGAGGATAATGTAGCTGCATTGGCCGCGCGTTTATCCGCGCCGCTGCTGGGTTGTGTGCCGCGCTTGGCGGCACCGCTGCCAGCCGCTGCTGCCGCGTATCTGGATTTTTCGTGTTTGCCGAACTGGCCCAAAGCCTGATCTGGCGGATACCCGATTTAAATTATAGTCAGGAGTTTTTCGATGTCGTCGCAACCAGTAACATTCCAAGCGCCTGTCGCACCTATCATTCCAACCGCATGGCCGGTGGATGATGTGCTGGCCTTGTTCAACCTGCCGTTCAACGATTTGATCTTCCGTGCGCAAACTGTGCATCGCGAAAACTTCGATCCGACGGAAGTTGAATTGGCGACCTTGTTGTCGATCAAGACCGGCGGCTGCCCGGAAGATTGCGGCTATTGCCCGCAAGCAGCGCGCTACGATACCGGCGTCACCGCACAAAAAATCCTGCCACTGGAAGAAGTGCTGACCGCAGCGCGTGAAGCCAAGGCACACGGCGCGACCCGCTTCTGCATGGGCGCGGCATGGCGTGAACCGAAAGACCGCGACCTGGAAAAAGTCGAAGAGATGGTGCGCGAAGTGAAGGCCATGGGCCTGGAAACGTGTGCCACCCTTGGCATGCTGGGCGAAGGCCAGGCCGAGAAATTGAAAAATGCCGGCCTCGACTATTACAACCACAACCTGGATACCGCGCCCGAGTTTTACTCGAACGTAATTTCGACCCGCGATTACCAAAACCGTATCGACACGCTCGGCCGTGTACGCGGTGCCGGTATCAAGGTGTGCTGTGGCGGTATCGTCGGCATGGGCGAATCGCGTTTGCAACGCGCCGGCCTGATCGCGCAATTGTGCAATATGGATCCTTACCCTGAATCGGTGCCGGTGAATAACCTGGTGCAGGTTGAAGGTACGCCTCTGCATGGCACCGATCCTATCGATCCGCTGGAATTCGTGCGTACCGTTGCAGTGGCCCGCATCACTATGCCCAAGGCACGTGTGCGCCTGTCCGCCGGTCGTCGCGAAATGGGTGAAGCAATCCAGGCACTGTGCTTTGTCGCTGGTGCCAATTCGATTTTCTACGGCGATAAATTGCTGACCACCGGTAATCCGGAAGCGATGGCGGATCAGGAATTGCTGGAAAAACTCGGCATGCATACCCGCAGCACAGCTATCGATGCGCGCTGCGATGTGACACCGTCGTAATTCGTAACGTTTGAAATTGATGCGGCCGGTTGATACTTTCGACCGGCCGTTTTTCCTTCCACCGCCATGTTGAGGTTCCTCAATTGAATCTTGCCCAGCCACTGCCAGCATCCGTCAAAATCATCGAAGTCGGCCCGCGCGACGGTTTGCAGAATGAGCAGCAAACCATCAGCGCCGAGACCAAGATAGAACTGGTGAACCGCTTGTCGCAAGCCGGCTTCCCGAATGTGGAAGCGGCTTCTTTCGTCTCGCCGAAATGGGTGCCGCAGATGGCGACTTCATCCGAAGTGATGGCCGGTATTACGCGCCGTCCCGGCACACTCTATTCGGCGCTGGTGCCGAATATGAAGGGCTTTGAAGCCGCACTGGCGGCAGGTGTCGATGAAGTGGTGATCTTCGCGGCGGCATCGGAAGCTTTTTCGCAAAAAAATATCAATTGCTCGATCGCAGAATCGATAGCGCGCTTCCGCGACGTCGCGCAAGCGGCCAAGCAACATCATCTGCGTTTGCGTGGTGCCTTGAGCTGTGCCTTTGGCTGTCCGTATCAGGGCGAGGTGACAGCTGATAGCGTGGCTGATGTAGTACGGCAGTTGCGTGAGCTGGGCTGTGATGAGATCGATATCGCCGACACCATAGGCGTGGCGACACCACGTCATGTGCAAGTGGTGATGCGGCGTGCGATAGATGAATTCCCGATAGAGCGTTTATCCGGCCACTTCCACGATACCTATGGCCAGGCACTGGCGAATATTTATGCCAGCCTCGAAGTCGGCATTTCGATTTACCACGCGTCGGTTGCCGGCCTTGGTGGTTGCCCGTATGCGAAAGGTGCGACCGGCAATGTCGCCACCGAAGACGTGTTGTACATGATGCAGGGCCTCGGCATAGAAACCGGCATCGACCTTGATGCGGTGGTGGATGCGGGACAGTTCATTTCCGATAAATTGGGACGCAAGGCCGTCAGCCGTGCCGGCAATGCAATCGCCGCGAAACGCACACCGGGCTGCAACTGATCAAGGCAAGCGTAGTTCCAATAAAAAACGGGATGCAGCTTTAAGCTTGCATCCCGTTTTTGTATTGCGTGCTTGCTTAGTTGTACAGCACCTGCGGCAACCACAAACCGATGGCCGGGAACATGTACAGCAGGATCAGGGCAAAAATCTGTATCGCCATGAAAGGCATCATGCCGAGGAAGATCTGGTTCAATGTCACGTGTGCCGGTGCTACACCTTTCAGGTAGAAGGCTGACATCGCCACCGGTGGTGAAAGGAAGGCTGTTTGCAGGTTCATCGCAACCAGCAAGCCAAAGAACAGCGGATCGATGTCGAAGTGCGGCAGCAGTGGAATGAAGATAGGCATGAAGATCACGATAATCTCGGTCCATTCCAGCGGCCAGCCCAGCAAGAAGATAATGACTTGCGCCAGTATCATGAATTGCAAAGGCGTCATATCCAGCGACAGCACCCAGTCATTGATAATTTCCTGCCCGCCGAGCAAAGCGAACGATGCCGAGAAAATGCTGGAGCCGACAAACAGCCAGCACACCATCGCGCTGGTTTTGGTCGCCAGATAGGCGGACTCTTTCAACATGCTGAAGTTGAAGCGTCGGTAGCATGCAGCCAGCACGATGCCGCCGAATGCACCCATGGCTGCAGCTTCCGTTGGTGTCGCCAGGCCGAACACGATACTGCCCAATACGGCAAGAATCATGAATGCCAGTGGGAACAGGGATCCCAGCAACATCTTGAAGATTTCCAGGCGGGCAAAAGTGAAGAAGGCATAGAACACCACCATTGCCGCGAAGCCTATGCCGAAGGCGATCCAGTAACTGGTCGGTGCAGCCTTGGCATGTGGTGCCGCCGGTGCTGCAGTCGTTACCGGTGCGGCGGCTTCAGCCGGAGCACTTGGCGCTGCCGCTTTCGGCTCGCCTCCCCCGGACTGGGCCATCGGAGCAGCTTCTGACGGTGGTTCGCTGAGTCCGCCTTCCGCCGGTGGTTCACCGAAACCATCGTTCAGGGAAGTCGATTCGCCACCGAGATCTTCAGCGCCTACGCCCATCTCCATGATTTCCACCGGAGCTGCTTCAGGGCTGGTCACCATGCGATAGGTGAGGCCCATGGCAAGTGCGAAGGCCAGCGCCGGCAACAAGGCGATGCCGAGCTGCTGCAACAAAGTTCGGGTCGGGACATCTGCGTTGCGACGTCCCTTCAGCGCACCCAGCAGCCCGGGCAGAACATTGTTGCTGATGGTGGTGGAGATTTTTTCCGCAAAACCGGGCAGGTCCACGTGCCGTTCCGCCGCCGACAGGGGCGGAGCGACGCTGGGTTTCAGTTTCGCGAGGACGATCACGTAGCCGATGTACAGGCCTGCCAGCATGATGCCGGGGAAGAAGGCGCCAGCATACAGTTTGACTACCGAAACGCCGGCTGTCGCGCCATACACAATCAGCAGGACCGACGGCGGGATCAGGATGCCCAGGCAACCGCCGGCAGTGATTGCACCTGCTGACAGCTGTGTGCTGTAGCCGGCCTTTAGCATGGCCGGCAAAGCGAGCAAGCCCATCAGCGTGACCACTGCGCCGACGATGCCGGTTGCCGTCGCGAACACGGCACAGGTAACGATGGTGGCGACGGCCAGTGAACCCGGCACACGTGCCATGGCAATATGCAGGCTCTTGAACAGCTTCTCGATCAGGTTGGCGCGCTCGACCAGGTATCCCATGAAAATGAATAGCGGGATGGATATCAGGACATCGTTGGCCATGACCGAGTAAGCACGTTGCACCATCAGGTCAAGCGTCTGTTGCGTGGCGAGATTGGGGTCCCGACTGTAGAAGGCAAACCACGCAAACATCACACCCATGCCCATCAGTGTGAAGGCGGTGGGGAAGCCCAGCATGATGGCAACCACTACCAGCGCCAACATCAGCAAGCCAAGATGACCATTGGTCATATGCTCGGGCGACGGCATCAGGACGAACAAGCCAATAACAATGGCAATCAGGATGGATAGGCCGAACCAGACTTCTTTCCTCATGGCTTGCCTCCTGCGTTGTTGACGATGAGTTGGTCGACTTCGGCGATGTCTTTGTCTTTTACGTGCACCATCGCCTTGAGTTTGTCGACATCGACTTCTTCCACGTCTTTCTCACGTGAAGGCCACTCGCCTTCCTTCAGGCAAATGATGCAGCGGATGATTTCGACAAAGCCTTGCATTAACAACAGGGCGCCGGAGATCGGAATCACCATCTTGAACGGATAGAGCGGCGGACCGTTCGCGGTGAGGGTCGAGTGTTCCTTGATGGCCAATGACTCGGCGGCATAAGTGTAACCAGCCCAGACCAGTGCAATCACGCCCGGAATGAAGAAGACGAAGTACAGTGTGAGATCCAGTCCCGCTTGCAGGCGAGGCGGAAAGAAACCGTATAGAACGTCGCCGCGTACGTGGCCGTTCTTTGCCAGTGTGTATGCACCGGCCATCATGAAGGCTGTGCCATAAGCCATGATCATCAGGTCGAAAGACCAGGGGTTCGGGCTGTTCAGCGCATAACGAGCGAATACTTCCCAGCTAATAAGAAAGGTCAAAATAACGATAAGCCAGGAGAATAGTTGGCCTACCCAGCTGCTGACCTTGTCGATGAAGAATAAAAGGTTCTGCATAAAGGCTCCGATTCAAAGACAGGGGATGTAGTCGCATGTGCGACGTTTGTCTGCGCTCAATAAAACACCATCCGGTGTTCTGGATGGTGTGATGAGAAACGCGATCGATGCCGCTTAAGCTTTCTTTGGAGCGGTGCGCGCGAAATAGTGGTTGTATGCCATGCGCCTGTTATTGTTGGTGTCCATGTCCCACTTCATGGCACGTTCGGCGAAGGCTCTTTGCGACTTCTCAACTTCCTTGAACAAGGGGTTGTCGGCGCCTTTCTTCGCGACGACATCATCCCAGATGCTGAGCTGGGTTTGCAGGATCGCATCCGGTGTTTTGTAGAATTTGACACCGTCCTTGGTTTGCATCTCGCGATAATCTTTCGAATAACGATCGATGGCTTTCCATGACATGTCTGCCGATGAAGCTTCCACCGCATTCGCGATGATGGCTTTCATTTTCGGTGGCAGTGCTTCGTACTTGGTTTTATTGAAGCTGATCTCGAATTGCTCGGAACTTTGATGGAAGCTCTGCAGCATGCAGACCTTGGAGACATCAGGGAAGCCGAGTACACGATCCGAGCTGGCGTTATTGAACTCGGCGCCGTCCAGTAAGCCCCTGTCCATCGCCGGTACGATTTCACCACCTGGCAGCGCATTCACTGCAGCGCCCATTGCGGTAAACAAATCAATTGCGAGGCCGTTGGTACGGAACTTCAGGCCCTGTAAATCTTCTTTCTTGGTGATCGGCTTTTTGAACCAGCCGAGTGGCTGGGTCGGCATCGGACCGGTCAGGAAGGAAGTGACGTTGGCACCGATGGAGGTATAGAGTTTTTCCAGCAATTCCTTACCGCCGCCGTATTTATGCCAGGCCAATACCATGTTCGCATCCATGCCGAACACCGGACCCGAAGTCCAGAGCGCGATTGCACTTTGTTTGCCGTAGTTGTAACCCATCACACCGTGGCCGCCGTCGAGCGTACCTTTCGAGACTGCATCGAGCAGGCCGAAGGCCGGTACCACCGCACCTGCCGGCAAGACTTCAATCTTGAGTTCGCCGCCGGTCATATCATTGACCTTCTTCGCAAAATCCTGTGCGTACTCGTGGAAGATATCTTTGCTAGGCCAGGTACTTTGGAAACGCATTTGGGTGACAGTCTGCGCTGTCGAAATCATTGGGAAACTAAGTGCGGCTGCTGCGCTTGCTGTTGTTGCTGTGCCCAGGAATTTGCGGCGGGAGGAGGTAGGCGTCTGACTCTGCTTGTGGCTTTTCTTCATTGTGTATCTCCTTTTATATTTTTTAGAAATCACTTTGATTCATCAACCGACAGGTAGCATCCATTGATTTTTAATGGCGGCAGTACTGACGTGCGTAGAATGCGCTTTCGTGTGCATAAGTCAAGTTGCATCGCAACAAGTGGGACCTGGTTTTTCAATTTTCTTTTTGAAGAAACGATACAAAAAATTGATCTGTTAAATATTTTTCGCGCCATCCATCAACATTTGAATCGTCATTTGTCACATTATTTCTCATGTCGGAAATGTGCCGTTTTTCATAGGGGGAAATACAAATTTTCATGCCTCATTTTTTGCGGCTGTTAATTACATCGTGTCAGCTTCATGTCAGCTTGTGTGCACCAAAGTGGCGAGCACTGAGATGTCATAAACATGCATTTGGCGCGCTGCAGTTATTCTGCTTAAATGGTCCAAATATTTTTTGCGTGCGATCATTGCTGTCTATTTCCTTACGCGACGCTTACAAAAAGTGAGTGGATACCAAGCCATGTCCGATATCAATCTGATTCAAATCAATGTGCACGGAAAACCGCAGGGCAAGGTCGGTACCTTGAACGACATTGCACGGCAGGTATGTGCCGCGACGACGCGCTTGTATGCTGATGCGGGCTTTGTCGCGCCATGGTGCGGTTATCTCGCACAGAAGAATGGCAAGCTGGTCGGTGCATGTGCGTTCAAGGCAGCACCGGCGGATGATGCAGTGGAAATCGGCTATCTCACCTTCCCCGGTTTTGAAGGGCAAGGTGTGGCGACTGCGATGGTGCGACAATTGCTGCAAATCGCGCGTGCCGAGCAGCCGCAACTGAAGCTTGTTGCGCATACGGCGAATGAAGAAAATGCATCGAATGCAATATTGAAGAAACTGGGCTTCCGCTTTGTTGGTGCATTCGAGCATCCGGAAGATGGTCAGATGTGGACATGGCAACTGACGAATGATCAAGTTGTATTAGGAAAGCAGAATGTTTGAAATTAAAACCGTAGCACTATTTGTATTGACCGCGATCGCGGAAATCGTCGGCTGTTATTTGCCTTACTTGTGGCTGCGCCAGGGTGCTTCAATCTGGTTCTTGGTGCCGGCTGCTTTTGCGTTGGGAATATTTGTCTGGTTGCTGTCGCTGCATCCGGAAGCTGCGGGCCGTGTGTATGCGGCATACGGCGGAGCTTATGTTGCTGTTGCACTGGCCTGGCTGTGGGTGGTTGACGGCATCAAGCCGAGCAACTGGGATTTCGTCGGCGTCGCTGTGACGCTGGCGGGCATGGGCATCATCCTGTTTGCGCCACGTACCTGATAGCAGGCGGCCCCGGCTTATTGGGTACTAAACAGCGTCGGGAAAATTTCGATTCCGGTCGCATTCAGCGTCGCAAAAATACGTCCGTCTTCATGCGTGCTAACGTCGACGATGCCGGCATCTTCAAATTCGCTGAGGGTGCGGCGCAAGGTGCTCATCGGTATGCATGAGCGTTTGCTGAGTTTGGCCAGCGACCACGATTTGCCATCGCTTTCTTGCGACGCTTCCCATAAGTGGCGCAGGATGGTGACTTTGACAGGATCCAGTTCGTCCTCGTGTTGCGATGGGTTATCCGCGTTGGCCATGATGATGGTCGTCCTTTTTATGCACATGTGCTGATGTCCGATCCGGCCGACAAGCGACCAGTATTGCCATCGAACATCCCGTCTCCGCTGCGCCCTCTGTGGAGCGTCAGCCTTGCACCCGCATTCACGCCGGGTGCTGCTAGATATTATAGTTTTCGCGCGTGCGCGCAGCAACCGCGCGTTCCGCCTGCCGTATGCAATCGGCTGCCAGTTTGCCGACGGTCCTGATCGCGTCTTCGATGCCGGTCGACCATGGATAGCTATAGTTCAGGCGGATGAAGTTGTTATAGCCCTTGGCGGCCGAGAACATATAGCCGGGACCGATGGTGATGCCCTGCTGTAAGGCCAGCTCGTACAGCTTCATCGAATCAACTTGTGGCGGCAATTCGACCCACAATACATACCCGCCTTTCGGTTCCGAGGTTTGCGTCCCTTCCGGGAAAAAACGTTTGACCGCAGCACGCATGATGTTCGCTTGTTGCGCATAGACTTTGCGGATATGGCGCAGATGGTGCTCGTAGCCATCGTGTTCCAGGTATTCGGCGATCGCCAATTGCGGGATGGTCGGCGTCGTCAGGGTATTGAGGAATTTCAGTTTCTCGACCTGGTCGCGGTACCGCCCCGGCATCGCCCAGCCGATCCGATAGGCGGACGTCAGGCTCTTGGAAAACGATGCACAGTGGAGGACCAGGCCTTCGGTGTCATAGGACTTGAGCGAAGTCGGATGCGCGTCACCGAAGTACAACTCGTTATACACATCATTCTCGATGACCGGCACCTGGTGTTTGGTGATCAGTTCGACCAGGGCGCGCTTCTTCTCATCCGGCATCTGGAAGCCGAGTGGATTCTGGAAGTTCGGCATCACCATGCAAGCGGCAATCTGGTGCTGTTCGAGTATTTCCGCCAGCGCTGCGAGGTCTATGCCATCGCGCGGATGCGTGGCCACTTCAATCGCGCGCATGCCCATGCGTTCGATCGCGTGCAGCATCGCATAGAAGGTCGGCGATTCGACCGCGACGATATCACCGGCTTTGCCCACCGCTTGCAGGCAAAGATTGATGGCTTCGGTGGCGCCGACCGTGACCACGATTTCATTCGGGTCGATTGCGCTGCCGTTTTCCAGATAGCGTCGCGCGATCTGGCGGATCAGGTCCGGATGACCGGGCGGCAACGCATCGGTAACGCCCCACTTGGTTTTCCTTCGTGTAATGCCGTAGGCGTAGCGATTGATTTTTTCCGACGGGAACAGGCTGGGATCAGGGTACGGTGAGCCGAGTGGAACTGCATCGTTGGTGATCGAACGTAGCGTCGATAGCACTAGGTGGCTGACGTCGACTTGCGACGAGATTGCCAGCGGTTGCGAGGTACGCAACTCCTGCGGCACTTTGCCATTTGCCGTTTGTGGTGTGACGCGCACGAAGTAACCTGATTGCGGATGGCTTTCGATCACGCCTTTGCTTTCCAGTAAAAGGAACGCATGCACGACAGTGGTGATACTGAGGCGATGATGCTGGCTGGTCTGGCGTATCGACGGCAGGCGTTCACCCGGTCGGAACACACCGTTCGCTATCAGTTCTTCAATATCTTTTGCCAGCTTTTCATACAGCTTCACAAATGCCCCTGATGCTTGTCATGTTAATTTTTTCGCCTGTAATGACTTATATTCATTGGTCGAATAACCTAGTATCCATGCGGCTCTCCAATGTTTCTTGCTGTTTACTCAAGCAGGAAATCAAGTACAGATTCGTCGCTATTCAAACTGTACTCTTTTTATTTCAAGCTATGTGTACGCTTTGCAAAACGACCTTGCGCCCTAAGCTTCGATTACATGGCACCCAAGCTGATCATGCATGAAGCAATATGCGTGGCGGCGTGCCGAAGCAAAGGAAATAAAAGTGGAAAAGTCGAAGTCGCAAGGCACTATTGAAACCTATGATCATCCGGCCGGTGGCTGGGGGGCGGTGAAATATGTCGCCATTAACCTGATCAAGGAAAAAGTCGCCGGCGGTAATTACCGTACGCTGTTCAAGCAGAATCAACCCGAGGGTTTTGATTGCCCCGGTTGTGCCTGGCCGGATCGTCAGCATGCGTCAACATTCGAGTTTTGTGAAAATGGTGTTAAGGCGGTAGCAGCTGAAGCAACCAGCAAGCGCGTGACGACTGCCTTCTTTGAAAAGAATACGGTCGCGGCATTGTTCGAGCAATCCGATTACGAGCTGGAGCAGCATGGGCGCCTGACCGAACCTATGCGCTACGATGCGAAGACCGACAAATATGTGCCGGTGGCATGGAGCGATGCATTCAAGCTAATCGCATCGCATCTGCATCAACTCGACAACCCGCATCAAGCCGCTTTCTATACTTCGGGTCGTGCCGGTAATGAAGCGGCCTTTGTCTATCAATTGTTCGTGCGCATGTTCGGCACCAACAACTTCCCCGACTGTTCGAATATGTGCCACGAAGCGACCAGCCGTGGTTTGCCGTCTACCGTGGGTGTCGGCAAAGGTACCGTGACGCTGGACGATTTCGAACATGCGGACACCTTGCTGATCTTCGGCCAGAATCCTGCCACCAATCATCCGCGCATGCTGGGTGAGTTGCGTGAATGTTCGAAGCGCGGTGCGGTGATCGTATCGATCAATCCTTTGCGCGAACGCGGCCTCGAGCGTTTTGCCGATCCGCAAAGCGTGGTCGAGATGCTGACCATGTCGAGCACCAAGATTGCATCGACCTTTATCCAGCCCAAGCTGGGTGGTGACTTTGCATTGATCAAAGGTGTCGCCAAACGTACCCTGGAGCTCGACGATGAAGCGGTAGCGATGGGTACGGAACGCGTGCTGGATACGGCATTCATTGCAGAGCATTGCCTGGGCTTTGAAGCCTTTGCCGCCGACTTGCGCATGCAGGACTGGCAGGAACTGGTGGATGAGTCCGGAGTGTCGCGTGACGATATCGAAAAGCTGAGCCGCATCTATGTCAACGGCAAGCGCGTGATCGCAACCTGGGGCATGGGTATTACGCAGCACAAGAATTCGGTGCAAACCGTACACATGTTGTCCAACCTGATGATGATGCGCGGGAATATCGGTCGTGAAGGTGCGGGTTTGTGTCCGGTACGCGGCCATTCGAACGTGCAGGGCAATCGTACCGTCGGTATCGAAGAAAAGCCGTCGCAGGAATTCCTCGATCGTCTCGGCAAGGTATTCGACTTCGAACCACCACGTGGTCATGGTTACGATGTGGTTGAAACCATACATGAAATGCTGGAAGGCCATGTCAAGGTATTCATCGGCCTCGGCGGCAACTTTGTGATGGCGACGCCGGATACGCCGCGTACCTTCGATGCGCTGCGTTCCTGCAATCTGACCGTGCACATCACGACCAAACTTAATCGCAGCCATCTGGTACATGGCACGGATGCCTTGATCCTGCCGACATTGGGTCGCACCGAGATCGACAAGCAAAACGGCGTGGCGCAAGGCGTGACGGTGGAAGACTCGATGAGCATGGTGCATATCTCTTACGGTATGAATACACCTGCGTCGAAGAACCTGATGTCGGAAACCGCCATCGTCGCGAATATCGCACATGCTACGCTGGGCTCCGGCAAGGTCGACTGGCTCGGCTATGCCGCCGATTATTCGCTGGTGCGCGATGCGATCGAAAGCGTGCTCGACGGTTTTGAAAATTACAACGAACGGATTGCGCAACCGGGCGGCTTCCATTTGCGTGTCGCATCACGTGAACGTGAGTGGTTGACCGAGACCGGCAAGGCGAACTTCATTGTCCACAATGTTGAACAGGACACGCCTATCCGTCGTGCCAAGCAACAGCATGGCGAACAATTGATGACTTTGATGACAACGCGTTCGCATGACCAGTACAACACCACGATTTACGCGATGGATGATCGCTATCGCGGTGTCTTCGGTCAGCGTCGTGTGGTCTTCATCAATCCGCAGGATTTGCTGATGCTGGGTTTCAAGGCTGGTGACTGGGTCGATATGAGTACGGTGTGGGACGATGGCATAGAACGCCATGCGAATCGCTTCCTGCTGGTCGAATACGATATCCCGCGCGGTTGTATCGGTGCCTATTATCCGGAAACCAATCCGCTGGTGCCGCTGAATAGCGTTGGTGATGTGTGCAATACGCCGACCTCGAAATCGATACCGGTCTTGTTGCGTCCTTCCTTGCCGCTGGCCATCGCTGCCTGACGCATTTGCGCTTGTTTACTTTAAGCGGTTGCCCGCCAATTCCGGCCGGCGGCCGCTTATACTATCGGGCATCTACCATCATCCCGGCCATCCACCATGCGCAGGAAACCCGCGCGTCCCGAAGATCTCGACACCCTGATCTCTTACCTTGATCCGGACGCGACGCCTGTGCCTTCGCCCTGCATAGGTATTTGCCGGGTGGATGCGCGCACGACGTTTTGCACCGGCTGCATGCGCACCATAGACGAAATTACCGTATGGGGTGCTGTTGACGACCAGCGCAGGCGGCAAATCTGGACCGAGGTAATCCGGCGGCGCGATGCGCTGCGACGCTGAAGCGGATGGTATTTTCGACTGCGGCGGGCAGATGTGCGATGATGCGGCCACGTCCATGAATCGATCAGTAATAATATGACAATGAATTTCTACAAGCCGGAAAAAACCGTGACCGGCCCGTCCTACAGTTTCGGCTTCAAAATTTTTGCCACGATATTTTCCATCGGCCTGTTCGTCTACGCGATCGATATTACACGTCGCTTTCCACTGCTGGAATATGGCTTCAGCGTGAAGGCATTGCTGCTGTGTGCAGCACTGATGCTGATCGTCAGTTATTACTGGTTCCTGCGTTCGACGATTACGATAGATGAAAAAGGTATTACACAAACCTGGTTGTATAACCGCCAGGTCGAATGGCGTGATGTCCGTAGTGCGAAGATGATAGGCATACCATTTGTCAGCTGGTTGTTCCCGCCGCGGCTGGTGGTGCGCACCGGCAATTCCTTCAGCACTTTCAATGGCGGCACACAAGCCATCCTGATTGAATTTGCGCATATCTCCCTGGCTTTCCAGATGCAGAAGCAGGCTGGCGCCGATAAATAATTACCGGGCACTCAACCTACTTTTATCTGGTCGGCTCGCATAAGCCTGCAATAAGCCGTCCGGGGATCTTGTCCGAAAACGGCTAGACGATGCATATGTCAACGCGTATAAATACGCCATGGATATGCAAAACCCCCACCTTGTGCCAGATACCAGCCAACTCGTCCCGGCGAGTTGCTATCGTGCATTGGCGGCCAAGGATGCGCGTTTCGACGGTGTGTTTTTCGTCGGCGTGAAAACGACCGGCATTTATTGCCGCCCTGTCTGTTCCGTCAAAACCCCACGCGAATCATCCTGTACTTACTTCAGCACCGCAGCGGCTGCCGAGGCTGCCGGTTTCCGCCCCTGCCTGCGTTGTCGTCCCGAACTCGCGCCGTATGCCCTGCAGCAAAACCTGGCTTATGCGGTGTGGCAAAGGATAGCCGCCGGTGCCTTGAATGACGGCGATACCGAAAGGCTGTCGGCTGAAGTCGGTTTGTCATCGCGGCAATTGCGCCGTGTCTTGCTCGAACACTTCGGTGTGACACCGGTTGAATTGGCGCAAACACAGCGCCTGCTGTTCGCGAAGAAGTTGTTGCAGGAAACCGGCTTGCCGATGAGTGATGTGGCTTACGCGGCGGGCTTCGGCAGCATACGGCGTTTCAATGCACTCTTCCTGGCACGCTATGGCATGGCGCCGACCAGCATACGACGCGCCGCAGGCGTGCCATCCAAGCTGGGCGAAGATGCGATCACGCTGCGCCTGGCCTATCGCCCGCCGTATGCCTGGGAGCCCATGCTGACATATCTGGCCGGGCGTGCGATACCGGGTGTGGAGGGCGTGGTCGAGGAAGCGCCCGGCAATTTATCTTATGTACGCAGCGTCATGCTGAATAACACCGCAGGCTGGTTGCGTGTAACGCATTTGCCGGCGCGCAAGCAATTGGAATTGTCGCTGCCGGCCAATCTTGCACCGGTACTCATGCCTTTGCTTGCACGTGTACGCAAGCAGTTCGACCTTGATGCGAATCCGGAAATCATTGCCGCCCACCTGTCGGCAGATCCTTTGCTGGCAAAGCAGATCAGGCTGGCACCGGGTTTGCGCGTACCGGGCACCTTCGATACTTTTGAACTGACGATCCGTGCGGTGCTTGGACAGCAAGTCAGTGTGGCGGGTGCGACCACGGTATCCGGTCGTTTGGTGAAAGCCTTTGGTGAACCGGCCGATACGCCTTTCATCGGTATTAATCATCATTTCCCAACGGCGGAAAGATTGGCCGCCGCGGACATCGGCGAGATCGCCGCGCTGGGCATGCCTGGTTCACGTGCACAGACCATCCAGAACGTCGCCCGCTTCGCGGTGCAGGGTGGCTTGCAGATGAAGCCGGGAGCGTCGCTGGATGAATGTGTAAGCAGCCTGAAGACCGTGCGCGGTATCGGTGAGTGGACTGCGCAGTATGTGGCGATGCGCGCACTGCGTTTTCCTGACGCCTTTCCAGCCGGCGACCTGGGTTTGCAAAAGGCCGCGGTGGAAGTGACAGGCGGTACGCGCCTGAAGGAAAAGCAATTGCTGCTGCGCGCTGCCGGCTGGTCGCCATGGCGTGCATATACGGCTTTGTTGTTATGGCATTCGCTTTGATAAAGGAAGCATCATGATTTATTACATTGAACACCCGAGCCCGGTGGGCATCCTGCTGCTGGCTGCGACCGGGCAAGGTATTGCCGGTATCTACTTTGAAGAACACAAGCATTTCAAAGGCAAGGATGGCTGGCAAGCTGCGTCTGCACAATCAGCTGCAAACAAGCATTTGCAGGAGACGGCGCGGCAACTGGATGAGTATTTCTCCGGCCGGCGCACCGAGTTTGATGTGGCGCTGGATATGAGCGGCACAGCGTTCCAGCGTTCAGTCTGGCATGAGTTGAGTGCGATCCCGTTTGGTGCCAGCGTCAGCTATGCACAGCACGCGCAACGCCTCGGCAATCCGAAGGCCTTGCGCGCCGTCGGTTCCGCCATCGGCAAGAATCCGGTATCGATTATCGTGCCCTGCCACCGCGTGATCGGTTCATCCGGTGCGGTGACCGGTTATGCCGGCGGGCTGGAACGCAAACGCTTCCTGCTGGCGCTGGAAGGCGTGGTGGTAAATTGATTACTTGCCCTGGTGGGCTGTGAGCCAGGCTACCACATGTCCGGCATCGGAGTCGGATGGAAATACCGGATAGAACACTTCTTCTATCTTGCCGGCGCGGATGATCAGCGTCAGGCGTTTAATCAAATCCAGTCCGGCGAAGCTGAAGGTTGGCAGGCGCAAGGCGTGCGCGAATTCAAGTTGTGCATCGCTGAGCAAAGGGAAGGGTAATTCCAGCCGCTGTACCGCTTCCTTTTGATAATCGCTGTCTTGCGTACTGAGGCCATATACAGTTGCGCCCAGCGCTTGCAATTCGCTGTAGTGATCGCGATAGGCACAGGATTGCGGCGAACAACCGCGTGCGCCCGGGATCGCATTCCAGGCATCTGCACCACCGGGTAATTCCTGGCCCGGCTGGCCGGTACGCGGATAGCAATACACGACGACCCATGGATTACCCTGCTGCGCCAAATCTACTGTTGCGCCCGAAGTCGATAGCAGATTCAACGCAGGCAGTTGCATGCCGCGCAGGTGGCCACAGGCACCGTCGTCTTGTGGCACGGGCAGGTCGGTAGGTAGGGCGAGCAGATTATCGGCCATGGTATTGGATATGAAAGAGTGGATGGGCAGCGCAGGTGACGCTGCCCGGCAAGGCTCTACTGTACCAAACGTAGCGTGAACGGGTAGCGGTACGCCTGTCCTTTGGATGCGGCCATGGCGGCGATGATGCAGAAAATCAGGTTGAGGACCAGCAGGATAGGAAAGAAGATCAGGCCGATCAGGATAAATGCCAGCACCCAGGCAATGACAAAGCCGATGGTGATGGTGATCTGGAAATTCAGCGCTTCTTTTGCCTGCTCGGAGATATAGGCGGAATCATCCTTTTTCATGATCCAGATGATGAGTGCGCCGAGGAAGCCGGTGAAGATACCCAGCAAGTGGGCCAGCATCGCGATATTGCATTCGTCTTTGCTTGGGACGCGTGGTTCAAGTTGATCCATGAGAATTCCCCTCGGTAGCTGATACAAGATTAACGTCGAAACAGATGCATATATACCGTCGTGGACGGATGCTGCAAAGCCGTGTATTGCGTATGCGCGTACTTGTTTTTATCTGACCAGATACAAAGAGTGTACTGCGCATCGCGGAACGATGCGCAGTATTGCCGGTTTTTATCAGGCTTTGGCGGCGGCTTTTTTAGCCGGGGCTTTCTTTTTCGCTACGGCTTTCTTGGCGGTGGGTTTGGCCGCAGCCTTCTTCGCCGGTTTCGCTGCTACCGCAGTGTCGTCGCCCGCCTCTGCTGCGTCGTCAGCGACGGCCGCAGCCTTGCCTTTGGCCGGTGCTTTTTCCTTGCGTGGCTCAAATTCGAAACTGGTTTTGCCATCCTTGCCGCGCACCAGGTAAGCCTTGAACGCACGACGTGTGCGTTGTGAGACAAAGCCAGGCAGTAAATCGGTCTTGCCTTCATTGAGCAATTTGCTCATCTGTTCCGGCAGAATTTCCTGTTGCAGGATGATGCGGCCGCTGCGGAAATCGCAAGTCTTTGGTTTCGCTACCGAGTTTTCGCAGACGTAGGACAAAGGCAGTTCATACACGCCGCCGGCACATTTCGGGCAAGGGCCGAGCGAAGTCTGGCCGCTGAAGTCGACTGCTTCAGCGTTTTCGTCATCGTCGTTCTGGCCGAAATCGAATTCCAGTTTGTAGTTCTTGATTTCTTCGTCGCGCGAAATCTTCAGTACTGCGGCGAACGGGCGGCCCATTTTCGAACGGAAGCCTTGCAGCGGTCCTATCGTTTTATTGGCCAGCAATTCTTCGACTTCGGCGATTTCAAACTGGCGGCTGCCCGGTGTTTTGCTCATCGAGAATTCGCACTTGGTGCAGGCGAAACGACGATAGTTTTCTTTCACCACGCCGCCGCAATTCGGGCACGGCGTTTTCAGTGTCGCGTAATCGCCGGGGATGGTGTCGTTGTCGTATTCCTTGGCGCGCTTGACGATGACTTGCGTCATCTGTGCAATTTCGCGCATGAATTCTTCACGGCTGATCTTGCCGCGTTCCATTTCCGACAGCTTGTATTCCCATTCACCGGTCAGCTCGGGTGCGGTCAGCTCGCTCACACCCAAACCGCGCAACAAGGTCATCAACTGGAATGCTTTCGCGGTCGGGATCATTTCCCGGCCTTCGCGCAGCAGGTATTTCTCGTTCAGCAAGCCTTCGATGATGGCGGCGCGGGTTGCCGGTGTACCCAGGCCCTTGCCGGCCATCGCGTCGCGCAAGCCATCGTTATCGATCAGCTTGCCGGCGCCTTCCATTGCCGACAACAGCGTCGCTTCAGAATAGCGTGCCGGCGGTTTGGTGACGAGGCCGTTGGCCACGACCGATTCGGTTTTGACTTTCTCGCCTTTGGCGACCGGGACCAGCGTGCCGCTGTTTTCCGGATCTTTTTCGTCGATGACTTCCTTGCCGTAGACTGCGAGCCAGCCCGGGTTGGTCATGACCTTGCCTTCAGTCTTGAACTGATGGCCGGAAACTTCGGTAAAGCGCGTGGTGACCTGGAACTCGGCAGCCGGGAAGAAGATCGCCATGAAGCGACGCGTCACCAGGTCGTACAGTTTCTGTTCCGGTTCGGACAGGTTCTTCGGTGCTTGCGTGGTCGGGATGATCGCAAAGTGATCACTGATTTTCGTGTTATCGAAAATCCGCTTGTTCGGCTTGACCCACTTGTTGTCTGTGATCTGTTTTGCGAACTGGTGGTAATTATTGTTTTCTGCAATCACGTCCAGCGTCTGCAACACGGTCGGCAGGTAATCTTCCGGCAGGTGGCGCGAATCGGTACGCGGATAAGTCAGGACCTTGTGCTTTTCATACAGCGCCTGCGCCAGGCCCAGCGTGTTCTTGGCGGAAAAACCGAAGCGTGCATTGGCTTCGCGTTGCAGGCTGGTCAGGTCGAACAGTGCCGGCGCCATCGAAGTGGTCGGTTTCGATTCTTCGGTGACGTTGCCCTGCTTGCCGCGGCAGGCGGCGACGATGGATTCGGCGGCAGCCTTGCTCCACAGGCGCTCGGCGCGACGCTCCGGATCGGTTTCATCCTTCTTGAAGGCGGTGTCCAGCCAGCGCCCCTGGTAGATACCTGCGGCGCAAATGAATTCGGCGCGCACTTCCCAGTAATCGCGCGGGACGAACTTCTTAATCTTTTCTTCGCGTTCCACCACGATGGACAGCGTCGGCGTTTGTACGCGGCCGACGGTGGTCAGGTAGAAGCCGCCTTCTTTCGAGTTGAAAGCGGTCATCGCGCGGGTACCGTTGATGCCGATCAGCCAGTCGGCTTCGCTGCGGCAACGTGCAGCATCAGCCAGCGGCAGCATTTCTTCATCGCTGCGCAAATTCTTGAATGCTTCACGGATCGCGCCCGGCGTCATCGATTGCAGCCACAGGCGTTTGATCGGTTGCTTGGCCTTCGTGTATTGCGCGATCAGGCGGAAAATCAATTCCCCTTCGCGCCCGGCATCGCATGCGTTGATGAGGCCGGTGACATCCTTGCGCTTGATGAGCTTGTTCAGCACTTTCAGGCGGGATTCAGTCTTGGCGATGGGATTGAGTGCGAAATGCGGCGGAATCATCGGCAAATGGGTAAATGTCCATTTGCCGCGTTTGACGTCATATTCTTCCGGCACGGTGATTTCGACCAGATGGCCGACCGCGGAAGAAAGGACGTATTCGTCGGATTCAAAGTACTCATCGTGCTTGGTAAAGCCGCCGAGCGTCTTCGCGATATCGTTCGCGACGGATGGCTTCTCGGCAATGATGAGGGTCTTTGTCATAGTAAATAGGATCTCGAAAGGGGGACGTCTATATAGGCGCCATGTGCGCAATATGCGGCGACTTGCAGCATATTGCAGAGGCAATTTCCCATGAAAAAGCCGCCTAATATAATAATTGCATAGCCGTCAAGCGGCCAATGATAAGCGCGTTGCTGGGAAATCCGCAAGCGGGAGACAAAAACGGGTGTTGTTGAAGAGGCATGTCCGGCGTGGACGGGCATGCCTGTCGGGCCTGTCGCTTAGTGCAACATCCGTGGCGGCGCATCTTCGTCGTCAACGAAGAGCTCGTCGAAAATCAGGCCATCAGGTTCCTTGCCCTGGCTCCACAACACCATCAGCACGATGACTTTCAGCTTTTCGAGCGAAATTGGCGACTCGCCGGCCGCCAGTGCGCGTTCGATGACAATCTCGCGTTGCACCGGATTAATCAGCTTGGCCGATTCGAGGAATTGGATAAAGCCGACTGCAGGCGTGCCCAGCACATCCATTTCCTGTGTTGCGTAGATGCGGATGCCGAACGAGAACGCCGTCTGGTGCGGATAGGAATCGGAGAGTTCGTTGGTGGTCTCAGCCAGCGCAGTCAGCCAACCGAGAGCCTTCGCGATCTCTTCTTCTTCAAAGCCGATAGCGGACAGTTTCTTTACCAGCGCCTCGGAGTCCGGGCAGGCATCGGGCCGGTAATAGGTTTCGTACAGATAGACTAGGACGTCAAACATGGCTTCACCGTAGCGCTTGGGTTAAGACGTCACCATTTGGTGCCGTCAGGATCGGATGCGTATGAATCACGCTCTTTACACAACACACACTACAAAGAGGTGTTACGACAGCGGCAGATCAAAAACAGCGCTTACTGAGAAGAAGGATACCACTAAAAATGAAGCTGACTATAGGGCGCGGAATTTTTGTTGCGTCAGGCAATGACAAATTGAAATGAGCAATGCACTTCAGGCAATGCGCCGGTATAAACCGCCGGGCAATATTTCCGCATGGCCGTCGAGTTCAAGTGTCAACAGATGTGTATGGATTTCGGCAATATCGAGTTGGCAACGTTGCGCCAGTGTGTCCGCGTCGACCGCGTCATAGCCCATGCTGTGCAAGCCATGCGCGTACGGCGCATCCGCAGGCGGCGTGGCGCGTTCGCCTGATGTGGCCGGTATGACGGCATACTCCAGCTCTTCGAGGATGTCCTGTGCCGTTTCCACAAGTTTCGCGCCTTGCTTGATTAACAGGTGACAACCTTTTGCCAGCGGCGAATGGATGGAGCCCGGGATCGCAAACATATCGCGTCCCTGCTCGGCCGCCATGCGCGCCGTGATCAGTGAACCGGATTGCAGCGCTGCTTCCACCACCAGTACGCCGCGCGCGAGTCCGCTGATGATGCGGTTGCGACGCGGGAAGTTGGCGGCGACGGCCGGCATGCCGAGCGGGTATTCGCTGAGGATGCAGCCGTTTTCCGCGATTTGGTGTGCGAGCTGGCGATTGCGGGCCGGATAGACGATGTCCATGCCGGTCCCGATCACGGCGATGGTGGAGCCTGCGTTGACACTCGTTTGCAGTGCCTGCAGCGCGCCCTGGTGGGCGGCGGTATCGATACCGAGTGCGAGGCCGGAAATAATGGTGAGGCCGGATGAACTGAGGCTGGCGGCGAATTGCCCTGCATTGGTGATGCCTTGAGCGCTGGCGTTGCGACTGCCGACGATGGCTATGGCGGGATGGGAGAGTAAGGCGATGCGTCCTTTGGCGTACAGCAGGATAGGCGGATCGTGGATTTCCAGCAACGCGCTTGGATAGTCGGCGTCAGCCAGCGTGAAGATATGGTTTTCGCTTTGCGCCGCCCATGCTTGCGTATGTTCTATCAGGGCCAGCGTGGCCGCAGAAGGTGTGGCCAGCAATGCGTGTGCGATTGCCGGAACGACGACTTCCTGCAGGTCGGAGAGACTGCTTGAAAAGATATTTTGCGGCGGTCCGAATGCCGTCAGCAGCTTGCGTGCCGTTCCGGCTCCGACACCGGGCGCCCGCTCCAGCCTGAGCCAGTGTGCGAGATCGTCCGGTGCAGGCATCGTTGCTACCCGTTGAGGTGGTTTATTCCGGTGACGTGGCGATGTCGCCAACCTGCACCGTATCCTGTACCTGCATCACCAGGCCGTAGGAAATGCTGTTGAAGACGCGGAAGATAAACAGTTCGCCGTATTGCTCATCCGGCAGCTTGATCAGGCCGCGGCCGTTGCCGACGGTACGATCCGGCACCATCAGGCCAAGGCGACGCAGGTCCAGCACGGTACCGACATCGATGCCGTCCTTGCTGCCGCGATTGATGGCGACGATCTGGTTCTGCCCGGCTTGCGAGACACCACCATAAACCGAGACCACGCGCGCATCAGTCTGCTGCGGCGGTACGTGCGGTACGTAATTGATGAAAGGTACCGGTTCGGTCGGGATCAGGCGGTCACCCACGCCCATTTCTTCCTTGGCAGTCAGCACAACGAGCGTATGCGGTTCGAGTTCGACCTTGCTGGTGCGCTGTACCTTCAGGGTGCCGAGGTACATTGCTTCGTAGCCGATAATCTTTTTGCTGACCGGATCTTTCAATGGCTTGCCCGGACGGAAGGCCTCGAATGTCGCGTGATCTTTCAGGTCGCCGCGCACATAGGCCTTGTCACCGCTGGCGAGGAAGACATGGCCTTCCTGTGTGGCGACGATGCGTGGCGCATCTTTCAATTCATCGACTTCGACGATCAGCGGTTTGGTCAGGAATTGTTCGATTGATTTAAAGGAAACGGTGGTAATCGCCCCCGAAGCGGCATCGGTGGAGCGCACTTGCGGTGACAGGCGTACGGTAGGCATGCCGCTGTTATCGCCGCCGACTTCCTTGCCCAGGCGCAGGCGACCGGCGACGCGGTCGAAATACACGGTTTGGCCCGGATAGATCCAGTGCGGGTTGCGAATTTGCTCACGATTCATGTCCCAGACTTGTGGCCAGCACCATGGGCGTTGCAGGAATTTTCCAGAAATGTCCCACAAGGTATCGCCACGGACAACCACGTGCTGGTCAGGTGCATTCGGCAAAAAAGCGCAGCGGGCAGTGCCCGAAGTGGCGTTGGCTGGCGTTTGGGATAGTGCGCTGACGGGTATTACGGCTGAGACAAATGCGAGGAAGAGTGCAGCTGTGCTAAAATTTTTCATGGTTTGTCCGGTGAGCTTGACCAATTGTGACGCCATTACTGTGCTGCTGCATGTTAATAACGAATCAAGTAATTCGTAAAAAAACTTGCCAAATTGAATCAAATTTTGCACATAAATCATTGAAGTAGCAAGAAGAACCACGCTCCCAACCTGCCGCCTTGTTGCGCAAAAGCACGTATGTCCATATTAAATATCTTGCGTTACCCCGATCCACGGCTGCATAAAGTTGCCAAGCCAGTCAGCGTGTTCGACGAACGCATCAAAACCCTGGTCGCCGACATGGCGGAAACCATGTACGACGCCCCCGGCGTGGGCCTGGCCGCGTCGCAAGTCGATGTGCATGAGCAGGTGATCGTGATCGATACCTCGGAAACGCATACCGAACTGCGCGCCTATATCAACCCGGAAATCATCTGGGCCAGCCCGGAAATGCAGGTCTACGATGAAGGTTGCCTGTCGGTGCCCGGCGTCTATGACGGCGTGGAGCGCCATGCCAAAGTCAAGGTGCGCGCCTTTGATGCCGATGGCAAACAATTTGAACTGGATGCCGACGGCTTGCTGGCGGTGTGTATCCAGCATGAAATGGATCACCTTAAAGGCAAGGTTTTCGTCGAATACCTGTCGCCGCTCAAGCGCAATCGCATCAAGGCCAAGATGCTGAAGGAAGAGCGTGAATTGACGCGCGCCAACAAGCAGCGCGTCGCGCAACGCTGATAGCTGTCCGCGAGCCCTGTCCCGGGTTCGTGTTTCCCTGCAATACCAGCGGGCACATATGGGTTCGCATCCGACGCTGCCCGTACTACAATCCTTCCCATGAAAATCATTTTTGCCGGCACCCCGGAATTCGCGGCAGTCGCCCTTGCGGCATTGCACGCAGCAGGTTTTGAAATCCCGCTGGTACTGACGCAGCCGGATCGGCCTGCCGGTCGCGGTATGCAATTACAAGCGTCGGCGGTCAAACAGTTTGCATTGGCGCATGACATTCCGGTGGCGCAACCGGTATCGCTGCGCCTCGACGGTAAATATCCGGAAGTCGCAGCAGAAGCGCATGCATTGCTGCAGGCGACGCCGCATGATGTGATGGTGGTCGCCGCCTATGGCCTGATCCTGCCGCAATCGATACTCGATATCCCGCCGCGCGGTTGCATCAATATCCATGCTTCGCTCTTGCCACGCTGGCGCGGTGCCGCACCTATCCATCGTGCGATAGAAAGCGGCGATGCGGAAACCGGGGTCACCATCATGAAGATGGAATTAGGCCTGGATACCGGGCCGATGCTGGCGATGCAGCGCTTACCGATTACAGCTGATGACACGACGGCCAGCCTGCACGACAAACTGGCGACGCTGGGTGGCGAGATGATCGTGCAAACCTTGCGCCAGATGGAACAAGGCGATTTGCATGCAGTGCCGCAGCCGGATGGCGCGAATTACGCAGCCAAGATTTTGAAAGAAGAAGCGACGCTGGATTTCACGCAGCCGGCCGAACAACTGGCGCGCAAGATACGTGCGTTCAATCCCTTCCCCGGTGCGGCAGCGACTTGCGACGGTACGCTGATCAAATTTTGGCATGCGCAAGCGGTACCGGCTTCGAATCAATTGCCGCCGGGCCAGGTGATTGCGGCGAACCCGCATGACGGTGTGCTGGTGGCTTGTGGTGACGGCGCATTGCGCGTGACCGAATTGCAGAAACCGGGTGGCAAGCGCTTGTCTGCGGTAGAGTTCCTCAAAGGTTTTACGCTGGAAGACAAGCGCTTCCAATAGACAATTTGTTCAATCGGTATTGATTGGAGATATGCGATGCGCGCTTTGCTGATAGTACTCACCTTGTTGCTGGCGGCCTGTCAAAACCCGGATGCGGTTCGTGAAAAAAATACCGAGCCAGTGCCGGAACGAAATCTCTTGATGGCGAATGTCGTGATCTGGTGGGCGCATGGCAATGAGCCGTTCTGGAAGTTCACTGCCGATTCCGGCAAGCTGCGTTTCGAGAGCCTGGGCGAGGAACCGGAATACTTCAGCTATAAGCAGTTCGATAACGATGGCACTGCGCGTACCTTCGCGGCGAAGAATGCACGCACCTCGATACAAATCCGTATGCTGCAGCAAACATGTATCGACAATATGTCGGGTGCGCAGTATCCATGGACCGCCGAAGTCACATTGGGCAAGCGCAAGCTGCAGGGTTGCGGCGAGCGTGGTCGCTTGATGGAGTAATTAATCCGGCAGCGGCAAAGGGCTGGCCGGTTTGATTTCTTCCAGGCAGACCATAGAACGTACGCCGGCCACGCCGGGTACCTGCATCAGCCTGTCGGTCAAGAAAGACGATAGTGATTTGAGGTCAACCGCGACGACTTTCAGCAAATAATCAAAGTCGCCGGAGATGGTGTAGCACTCAAGGATTTCCGGAAATTGCCGGATCGCCTTTTCCAGTTCACGTACCTGCTTGAATTGTTCGCGCGCAATATTCAGGTTCACAAAAGCGGTCACACCCAAGCCGATGGCAGCCGCATCGACTTGCGCGCTATAGCCGCGGATCACCCCTTCCTGTTCCAGCCTTTGCACGCGCCGATAGCATTGCGGCGGCGATAAATTGACGCGCTCGGACAATTCCACATTCGAGGCGCGCCCCTTGCCCTGCAGGGTTTCCAGCAGGATGCGGTCGTAACGGTCGAATTTCTCCATGAATGCCTCCTTGGATGCACGATTCATTCACTTTATACCTGAATGCCGTGCAATAACGCAGAAACATTTCACTGCTTTGGCTTTAGCATGTAAGGGTGAATCCTTCTGTGGAGAGCGCTATCGTGGGCAGCCTACGCATTGCACTGGAAGATCGCTATTGCGCGCACAACTATGCACCCTTGCCGGTGGTCTTGAGCAAGGGGCGCGGCATCTGGTTGTGGGACGAAGACGGCAAGCGTTATATGGACATGATGTCCGCCTATTCCGCGGTCAGTTTCGGCCACAGTCATCCGCAATTGGTGCAGGCGCTGACGCAGCAGGCCGGGCAACTGGCGGTTACCTCACGTGCCTTTTATACCGATCAGCTCGGCAGGTTTTTGCAATTGCTGTGCGAGATGACCGGCATGGACAAAGCCTTGCCGATGAATAGCGGCACCGAAGCGGTGGAAACTTCATTGAAAGCCGCGCGTAAATGGGCTTACAAAGTCAAAGGCGTGCCCGACCAGCAAGCACAGATCATTGTGTGTGCCGGTAACTTCGCCGGCCGCAGCACTACTATCGTCGGCTTTTCTTCGGAAGCGCAGTATCGCGAAGGTTTTGGTCCTTTCGATGGCGGCTTCGTGACGATTCCATATGGCGATGCGGCCGCGCTGGAAGCGGCGATCACGCCGCATACCGCAGCCTTCCTGGTGGAGCCGATACAAGGCGAAGGCGGCATCATCGTGCCGCCGGACGCTTACCTGGCGCAATGTCGTGAGATTTGTACACGTCGCAATATCCTGCTGATTTGCGATGAGGTGCAAACCGGGCTGGGACGCACCGGACGTTTGCTCGCTTGTGACCATGAAGGCATCCGGCCGGACGGCCTCATACTCGGCAAGGCCCTGGGTGGCGGCTTGTTGCCTGTTTCCGCTTTCCTCGCGCGCAGCGAGGTGATGGATGTGTTTACACCTGGCGACCACGGCAGCACCTTCGGCGGTAATCCCCTGGCTGCTGCAGTCGGCTATGCCGCCCTGTCGCTATTGCGTGACGGCGAATTGATCGCCGCCGCGGAGCAACGTGGACAGCGTTTGCGTGAGGGCCTGAATGCGTTGCGGCATCCGGCGATACGCAGCGTGCGCGGCAAGGGTTTGCTGATCGGACTGGAACTGGACCCGCAAGTGATTACGGCGCGCAGCTTCTGTGAACGACTGATGGAAAACGGCGTCCTATCGAAAGAGACGCATCACACGGTGGTGCGCTTTGCGCCGCCGCTGGTTATCACTGCTGAGGCAATCGATGCGGCGCTGCGCATCATCGAACACGTATTCGCAACTTTGCCCACGCCACATATGGAGGCTTGCACATGACAACACTCGCGCCCGACACCTTCCTGATGTGCGCCCCTGAACATTTCGAGGTGGCTTACATCATCAATCCCTGGATGGAGGGCAATATTGCCCATGGCGACCGCCTGACTGCACAAGGGCAGTGGCAGGAACTCGTGCATGCCTTGCGTACGGTGGCACGCGTCGATTGCATGCCGGCCGCAGCCGGCGTGCCGGATATGGTGTTTACCGCAAACGGGGGTCTGGTGTTGGGTGACAAGGTGATCCTGTCGGCTTTCAAACATGTGGAACGGCAGCCGGAAGAAGCACACTTCGCCGCCTGGTTTGCCGCGCGCGGTTTGCAGGTGTTGCGCATGCCGCACGGTTTGCACTTCGAAGGAGCCGGCGATGCCTTGCTGGATCGCGGCAGTGACTTACTGTGGCTGGGTTACGGCCATCGTTCGGAACTGGCTTGTGCGCCGGTGATTGCCGACATGCTAGGCATCGAAGTGCAGCCGCTGCAATTGGTCGATCCACGCTTCTACCATCTGGATACCTGCTTTTGTCCATTGCAGGGTGGTTACCTGCTGTACTACCCGGCGGCTTTTGATGTGGCGGCGCAGGAGCGCATTGCCGCACGTGTCCCGTCGCATAAGCGTTTTGCGGTAACGCAGCAGGATGCACTCAACTTTGCCTGCAACGCAGTCAACAGCGGCAAACATGTGTTTCTGAACCAGGCTTCGCCGGCGCTGAATGCCCAACTGGAAAGATGGGGTTTCAGCGTGAGCCAAATCGCGCTGACCGAGTTCATGAAGGCCGGCGGTGCCGCCAAATGCCTGACCCTGAAAATGAATGAGCCACGGCCGGCGCAGCAAGTAGCTGCCGGCAATGGCCTCGTGGCGGAGCCCAGCCCGGTATTTTAGAGTCCTGCCATATGTTGGGAAAAGACCAATATACAAGGCAGGAAGCGGCTAAGAGCAGGGGCTTTGGCGTATAATTTGTCCTTAGTTTTCAAGCATGTACAACCCGGCGCAGCCTGTGTCCGGGTTTTTGTCTTTATGTGGCTGTACCGATAACGAATTGATAAAGAATTGACGATGAAACGCGACGCACTCTGCCCTACCGAAGTTCTCTTGCGCGACCTGATGGCGCGCCGCATCCTGATCCTGGATGGCGCAATGGGAACCATGATTCAGCAATACAAGCTGACGGAAGAGGATTATCGCGGTACGCGCTTCGCCGACTTCGCGGTGCCGGGCAAGGAAATTTTCGTCAAGGGCAATAATGAATTGCTGTCGCTGACACGTCCCGACGTCATCAGCCAGATCCATGAACAATACCTGGCCGCCGGTGCCGACCTGATCGAAAGTAATACTTTCGGTGCCACCACCGTGGCGCAGGACGATTACCACATGGGCCACCTGGCCTATGAAATGAACGTGGCGTCGGCACGCCTGGCGCGCGCTGCATGCGACAAGTATTCAACGCCGGACAAGCCACGCTTTGTTGCCGGCGCCCTTGGCCCTACACCGAAGACCGCTTCGATTTCGCCGGATGTGAATGATCCGGCGGCACGTAACGTCACTTTTGATCAATTGGTCACTGCCTACCTGGACCAGACGCGTGGCCTGGTGGAAGGCGGTGCCGATGTACTGTTGGTCGAAACCATTTTCGATACGCTGAACTGCAAGGCGGCCCTGTTCGCGATCGATCAATTCTTTGAAGAATCCGGCAAGCGTTTCCCGATCATGATTTCGGGTACCGTGACCGATGCCTCGGGCCGTATCCTGTCCGGGCAAACCGTACCTGCCTTCTGGCATTCGATCCGCCATGCGCGCCCACTGACCGTGGGCCTGAACTGTGCGCTGGGTGCGGCACTGATGCGTCCGTATGCGGAAGAGTTGTCGAAGATTGCCGACACCTATGTCTGTATCTATCCGAATGCGGGTTTGCCCAACCCTATGAGCGATACCGGCTTTGATGAAACGCCGGACGTCACTTCTTCGCTGCTGAAGGATTTTGCCGAGAGCGGCTTCGTCAATATTGCCGGTGGTTGCTGCGGTACCACGCCCGACCACATCAAGGCGATCGCCGAAACTGTGAAGACGATCGCGCCACGCGTGATACCGACGGTAGAGCCGACCCTGAAGTTGTCCGGCCTCGAACCTTTCATCATTGATGACCAGTCCTTGTTCGTCAACGTCGGTGAACGTACCAACGTCACTGGCTCGAAAGCATTCGCACGCCTCATCATCAACGAGCAATACGATGAAGCATTGGCGGTGGCACGGCAGCAGGTAGAGAACGGCGCGCAAATCATCGATATCAATATGGATGAAGCAATGCTGGATTCGCAGGCGGCGATGTCGCGCTTCCTGAACCTGGTTGCCTCCGAGCCGGACATCGCACGCGTCCCTATCATGATCGATTCATCGAAATGGTCGGTGATTGAAGCCGGCTTGAAATGCGTGCAGGGCAAGGCCATCGTCAACTCGATTTCGATGAAGGAAGGCGAAGAGAAATTCCTGCATGAAGCCAAGCTGTGCCGTCGTTACGGCGCTGCCGTGATCGTCATGGCCTTCGATGAAAAAGGCCAGGCTGATACCTTCGAACGCAAAATTGAAATTTGCGAACGCGCTTATTGGTTGCTGGTGAATGAAGTCGCCTTCCCGCCGGAAGACATCATTTTCGATCCGAATATTTTCGCGATTGCGACCGGTATCGAAGAACACAATAACTACGCAGTTGATTTCATCAACTCGGTACGCTGGATCAAGGAAAACCTGCCGCACGCAAAAATCAGCGGCGGTGTATCCAACGTCAGCTTCAGCTTCCGCGGCAACGATCCGGCGCGTGAAGCGATCCACACGGTATTCCTGTATCACGCGATCAAGGCCGGCATGACGATGGGTATCGTCAACGCCGGTATGGTTGGCGTCTACGATAATCTGCCGGCAGAATTGCGTGAACGCGTGGAAGACGTCGTGCTGAACCGCCGCGAAGATGCGACCGAGCGCATGATCGAAATCGCATCGACACTGAAAGCTGGTGACAAGAAAGAAGAAGCGACGCTCGAATGGCGTAGCGGTACCGTGCAGCAGCGCCTCGCGCATGCACTGGTGCAGGGTATTACGCAGTGGATCGTCGAAGATACCGAAGAAGCGCGGCAGGAATTACTGGGCAATGGCGGTCGTCCTATCCATGTGATCGAAGGTCCGTTGATGGACGGCATGAACATCGTCGGTGACCTGTTCGGCCAGGGCAAGATGTTCTTGCCGCAGGTGGTGAAATCCGCGCGTGTGATGAAACAGGCGGTGGCCCACCTGATTCCATTCATCGAAGAAGAAAAGCGTTTGCTGCAAGAGCAAACCGGCATCGTCAGCAAGCCGAAGGGCAAGATCGTCATCGCCACCGTGAAAGGTGACGTGCACGATATCGGCAAAAACATTGTGTCGGTGGTGCTGCAATGTAATAACTTCGAAGTCGTCAACATGGGCGTGATGGTGCCGTGTTCGGAAATCCTGGCCAAGGCCAAGGAAGAGAATGCAGACATCATTGGCCTCTCGGGCCTGATCACACCTTCGTTGGAAGAAATGGCTTACGTCGCGAAGGAAATGCAACGGGACGAATACTTCCGTGGTTTGAAAACGCCTTTGCTGATCGGTGGTGCAACCACCAGCCGCGCGCATACCGCGGTCAAGATTGCACACAACTATGATGGCCCGGTCGTGTATGTGCCGGATGCATCACGTTCGGTGTCAGTTGCGCAATCGCTGCTGACGCCGGAACAGCGTGATGCCTACATCGCGGAAATAGCGGCCGATTACGAACGCATACGCGAACAGCATGCAAACAAAAAAGCCGTGCCTATGCTGACACTGGCTGAAGCGCGTGCAAACAAGATGAAGCTGGAATTCACCGGCAAGTACGCACCGGTCAAACCGAAATTCATAGGCCGTCGCCTGTTCAAGAATGTCGACCTGGCGACGATTGCACAGTACATAGACTGGGGTCCGTTCTTCCAGACCTGGGATCTGGCCGGCCCGTATCCTGCGATCCTCAAGGATGAAGTAGTCGGTGAAGCGGCGACCAAGGTATTTGCCGAAGGCCAGGCCTTGCTGAAGAAAGTAATTGAAGGTCGCTGGCTGCAAGCCAATGGCGTGATCGCCTTGCTGCCGGCGAATACAGTGAATGACGACGATATCGAAATCTATACCGACGAGACGCGCAGCAAAGTCGCATTCACCTACTATGGCGTGCGCCAGCAAACCGTGAAACCGGTGATCGATGGCGTTGCGCGCCCTAATCAATGCCTGGCCGATTTCATTGCACCGAAGTCATCCGGCGTGGCTGATTACATAGGCTTGTTCGCTGTCACTGCCGGCCTCGGTATCGAAAAGTATGAAAAGCGCTTTGAAGATGCGTACGATGACTATTCGTCGATCATGCTGAAGTCGCTGGCGGATCGCCTGGCGGAAGCTTTTGCCGAGCATTTGCATGAACGCGTGCGTAAAGACTTGTGGGGTTATGCGGCCGACGAGAAGCTGACGAATGAAGCGCTGATCAAGGAAGAGTACAGCGGTATCCGCCCTGCTCCCGGTTATCCGGCTTGCCCGGAACATACGGTCAAGAAGGAAATGTTCCAGACCTTGCAGGCGGAAGAGATCGGCATGATGCTGACCGATTCCTATGCGATGTTCCCCGGTGCTGCGGTGTCGGGTTTTTACTTCGCGCATCCGGAAGCGAAATACTTTGTGGTCGGCAAGATAGGCGACGACCAAGTCGTCGATATGGCCGAGCGACGCGGTGCTAGCAAGGAAGATGTAGAACGCTGGCTCGCACCTAACCTGTCCTGATGCAAACCGCCGGGCTGGACGGTCAGATCCGTTCAGTCCAGCGGTGCCCCATCGATAAATACCTTCAGTTCCCCGCTATTGAACGCGGTCCATGTTTCATTCGTGGTCAGCGGTTCCGTCACGATAATGGCGACGCGGTCATTCGGCGTCGTCACTTCCGAAAAATTCACTTTCACATCTTCGTCGCACAGGGTTGCCTCGGCGAATGGATGCTGGCGCACGATGTAGTGCAGATTGGTCGAGCAATGCGCGAATAGCGCAGAGCCATCCGACAGCATCATATTGAAGGTGCCGTGCTGCGAGATTTCTTTAGTCAGGTCAGCGATGGCAGCCGTCAATTGCGGCAGCATCGGCAAGGCATCATCAAAGCGGCGGCGTAATTCCTGCAGGATGTAGCAAAACGCAGCTTCGCTATCGGTGGTGCCGACCGGCTGGTAAGGGCCGTTCAATTCAGGATTGAAATCCTTCAGGTCGCCATTGTGGGCGAATACAAAATAGCGGCCCCATAGTTCGCGTACGAACGGATGGCAGTTTTCCAGCGCGACCCGACCCTGGGTCGCCTTGCGGATATGCGCAATGACATTCTTTGATTTGATCGGGAAGCGTCGGATCAGGTCGGCTACCGGCGACTCGATCGCCGCCTGGTGGTCGACGAAGTGGCGCACACCTGCACCTTCAAAAAATGCGATGCCCCACCCGTCATTGTGGACATCGGTACGGCCGCCACGGGTGGCAAAGCCGGTAAAGCTGAACACAATGTCAGTCGGGACATTGCAGTTCATTCCAAGAAGCTGGCACATGAATTTTCGTTACGCTCTTAATAATTGCTTAATCAGGATTAATCCACACAGTATCACGACTGCAGGGCTGCCTGCCGGCAACAGCCGATATTATGACGGACATGTGACTGCCGTCTTGGCCAAGCGCGTTGTCGTATTTATTTCACTCCGAGGCGAAATGCGGCTGAATGGTGGTCCGATGTCAAAGTGTTGTCATAATCGGCGATTAGCATGGCTGCAACCAACCCACATTCAGGTGACGTATGCGCACTCGGGATATGCTGATGCATGGCAGTACCGGTTTCGTGCAGGGCACACGTCCTGCCGACGATCAGGCAAACCCTTTGCCGGTCGCGCGAGTATCATCTGAAAGCATGACACGTTATGCCCTTTACTTTACGCCTGTTGACGACTCGCCATGGGCGCAGGCCGGCAGCAGCTGGCTGGGCCGTCATCCTGCGAGTCCCGAGCCGGTACCGCAAGTCAATGTCCCCGGCATTCCCCGCTTACTGCTGTCCAGCCTGACTGCAGATGCACGTCGCTATGGTTTCCATGCGACGCTGAAGGCGCCCTTTCGTTTATTCGAAGGTTTTAACGAAGAACATTTGCTGCAGATGGCGCGTGCGTTCTGTTCCGCGCAGAAAGCAATCGTGCTGGATGAAGTGCGCGTGCGTCCTCTGATGGATTTCCTCGCCTTGCAGGTGAATGGTCCGCTGGATGAGATAGGCGGGCTGGCGATGCGGTGCGTGACTTACTTCGACCTTTTGCGGGCGCCGCTGACCGAGCCGGAACTGGCCAAGCGCCGTCGTGCCGGCCTGAACGCGCGCCAGAGCGCATTGCTGCAACGCTGGGGTTATCCATACACCGAAGAGTTTTACCGCTTCCATATGACGCTGACGGATGCGTTGATGCATGCTGATGCCGACGTGATCTTTACGGTGCGCAAGGCGGCCGAGCAACACTTCGCAGCCGCCATTGCTGCGGCACCGCTGACCATAGATGCGCTGACCATAGCACGCGAAGAATATCCGGGTGCGCCTTTCGTCGAATGGCAAAGGATTCCGTTTTCCGGTCTAAGTGAACGTGCAACGATGCCGCACAGTGGGCGCATATTTTTCTGTGTCGGCCCATCGGGTGTTGGCAAGGATAGCTTGTTGAATTGGGTGCGTGAACATAGCGCAGGTGACGAGAAACTGGTGTTTGCGCAAAGGACGATTACCCGCGCGACTCAAGCCAATGAAGCGCATGAAGCCGTCGATACCGCGAGCTTTTGGCGGCTCGCGGCGGGTGGCCAGTTCGCGATGGTATGGCAGGCGAATGACCTGTGCTACGGCGTACGGCGCGGGATAGAAGCGGACCTGAAAGCCGGGCGCGATGTGGTTGTGAATGGTTCGCGCGCCTACGTGCCGCAACTCTTGCAGGCTTTTCCGGATGCGATAGTGATCTGGATAGAGGCGAATGAAGACCTGTTGCGTGAACGCCTGGAAGCACGCCAGCGCGAGCAAGGTCCGGCCTTATTGAAGCGCCTCAAGCGTGCGAAGGAATTTGCCCCATCCGAACAGGCGCAGGTGATACGACTGGATAACAGCGGTGCACTGGAAGTAGGTGGACAGAAGCTGCTCAACATCCTGCGCGAGCGGAAATAACCGGCAATCAGGTGTGGGCGAATTCTATCCGGCAGCGCCATAAGCCATGGCCGGACGCCAGGTATTTTTGCTCGAACGGCGTGATGCAATGTTCCGGCGTGTACGGTTCACTGGCCACCTGCTGTTGCGTCAGCAATCGCAGGGCGGCCGCAAATTCCTCTATATAAATTTCCCAATTGCTGCGGCATTCGAGCGTACCGCCCAGGGCAACGATGGTCGGGAAGATCGCATGGCCGTGCCAGCGCCGCGTCAGGTGCCCTATCTTCGGCCATGGATTCGGATACAGGATGTAATGCCGGGCCGGGCGTATGCCGCTGTCCAGCAGCAGGCGCCAGTAATCGACCAGATCGGCGCGTACACGCAGGCAATTGTCTGGAATCGCACCTGGCCACTGTGTATTGCGTGCGATGCGATCAGCTGACTGATCGACGCCGATGATGAAATGATTCGGGAATTGCGTGGCCAGGTTGAAGGTGGAGAGGCCGACGCCACAGCCGGCGTCCAGGATCAGTGGTTTGCCGCCGACGGCTTGCCAGCGCGCGATGCTGTGCTCGAAGGCGCTGCGGTTGTAGGCCGTGATCGGTTTTTGGAACTGGTGCTTAGCGTGCCGCTCAACTTGCGCATGCAATTGTGCGTGGGCATCGGTTTGTCGGCTGACGATGAAATGGGAATTCGCGTGCATCGCGATGAAACGCTATGGAAGAAGACGAAATTATGCCTGCATAGTCCGCAAAGAACTATGCAGGCATCAAAACAGCGGCTTAATGTATCGTCAGGGCCTGGCTCATGAAAGCATCGTAATTTGCCAGGAAGTCATCAATTTCTTCGACGCTGGGTTCGGTTGCGATCAGGTCCCGCACATTTTTGCGGAAAGACTCGGCCGAGGCACCGGCGATGAATATTTCACGTTTGGCTGGCTTATCCATGATTTCATAGCCACCAAAACGCAGGGCGTCCTGCCCGTCATCAGCACCGAATTCTACGACGCTGTACTGCTCGCTGTTGTAGATCACGTTCATATAATCTCCTGTCGCTATTGCAATGAAGAAATCATCGCGTTGATAGGGAAATGGCGTTGTTCGGAGCAATTTCAAGTGTTGGACAGGGATTCCGCCCATAAGTTGGTAACGGCACGTAACAAAAGAAATAAAGTTCCTGCGGGAAAGATTAACTATCTTCTACAAATGCCGCGGGGAGGACCGCTTACGCTTCACACACCAGGTCAGCATCCAGTGTGAGCCAGGCGTCATAAGGTGCTTGTGTCAGGAATAGTCGCAGCTGGTCCAGGTGTTCGGTGTTGGCGACGCTGATGTAGAGCCGTGCCGGTTTGTCGCGCAAGATGCGATTGAGGGTGACGCGCATGACCAGGTTGCCGGTGCAATGCATGCAGCCGGGGGCGATGCGGACGATTTTCAGGAGGGGTGAAGCTGGCAGTGCGTCGAGGTCGCTGCGCCCGTCGGGCAAACCTTCGAGGATGATGGCGGTATCTTGACTGGCATCAATACGACTGTGTATCGCGGCTTCACGGGAGGCGGCGCGTCCGCCCAGCACCAGCGAGGTGAGTGTCATACCCCTTTTTTTGCGATTTTCCCGGGTTCGACGCCGAGTTGCTTGAGTTTGCGGTACAGGTGGGTACGCTCGAGACCGGTCTTTTCCGCCACACGCGTCATGCTGCCGCCTTCCTGGCCCAGATGGTGTTCGAAGTAGGCACGTTCAAAGGCATCGCGTGCTTCGCGCAAAGGCAGCTCGAAGGAAGCGGTAAAGAATTGGGTATCGGCCGACATCAGCGGCGTGCTGGCGATAGGCGGATACATTTGGCTGGAGCTGGTTGGCAGCACTTTGTCTTGCGGCAGGTGATGGCTGTCCGTGGTGGCGATAGGCGCCCGCACCGGCATGCTGGCAATGCGCGTGACTTCCTGGCCGCGGGTCAGGCCCTGTTGCACCGCTTTTAATAATTTCTGCAGCGAAATCGGTTTTTCGAGGAAGTTGAGGGCACCGATGCGGGTTGCTTCGACGGCGGTGTCTATTGTTGCATGGCCGGACATCATGATGACGGGCATGGTCAGCATGCCATCGCGTTGCCATTCCTTGAGCAGGGTGACGCCGTCGGTATCGGGCATCCAGATATCCAGCAGGACCAGATCGGGTTTGGCGGCGGCACGCAGTTCGCGCGCCTGTTGTGCATTCTCTGCGGTTGCCACGACATGCCCCTCATCCCCGAGGATTTCGGAGAGCAATTCGCGTATGCCCATTTCGTCGTCAACAACTAGAATATTTGCCATCTGTTTCCCTCCCTCATCTTGATTGCCCTCCCAATGTGCTGTGTTTTATTTCAGCTTTCATTCGGAGGATAACTTTAACAGCAAAATCGCCACTTTCGCACCGTTCGTATCACTGCGGTTCTGAATATCTATGCGCCCGCCATGCTCTTCGATGATTTTCTTCACCATCGCCAAACCGAGGCCGGTGCCGCGCGGTTTCGACGTGATGTACGGTTCAAATGCATGCGCCAGGATCTTCGGCGTGAAGCCCGGCCCATTGTCGGTGATGGTCAACTGCACTGCATTGCTGACGGCACCGTCTGAACTGCGGTAATGAATCTCTTCTGTAATGATATCAATGCGCGCCGGTGCTGCCTGCTCGCCGCGGTCGGCCACCGCATCCTGCGCATTTTGCAGCAGGTTGTGGATGACCTGGCGCAGCTGCGTCGGGTCACCCATAATCAGTGGCAAGTCCTGCGCCAGGCTGGCATGGATGATATCCCTGTCATCGCCGCTCAGGTAGAGATGCAGGATTTCTTCTATCAGTGCATTCAAATCCAGTGAAGACAATACTGCCGGTGGTGTTTTCGCGTAATCACGGAAATCGTCCACCATGCGTTTCATCGCCGTGACCTGGTTGACGATGGTCGCGGTGCTGCGTTCCAGCACTTGCGCATCGGCGTCGCTCAACTTGCCTTCCAGCTTCATGTGCAGGCGTTCCGCGGATAACTGGATCGGCGTCAGCGGGTTCTTGATTTCATGCGCCAGGCGTCGTGCCACTTCACCCCAGGCGATCGAGCGCTGCGCCGAAATCACATCGGAAATATCATCGAACACGACGACATAACTACCTTCCCGCGCTCCCGGCAGGCGCGAACCGCGTGCCAGTAGTGAGATATCGTTCTCGGTTTCCGGCCCGCCCATGCGGCGCGGGACATCGATCTGGTGCTGCCAATGCAGGCTTTCCTTGCCGGCGCGGCCGGCGGCGGATTGCGCACTCTGTTCGGAAAAGGATTGCGTGATCACTTGGGCAAAGGTGCTGAGACCTTCAATGTCTTTCAATGGTTTGCCTATGTGCTGGGCAAAGTCGTGCTGCAGTATGCGCTCAACGGATTCGTTGCATGTGACTAATTTGAAGTTGCGATCGAGGACCATCACGCCGGCTGACATATTCGCCAGCACCGATTCCAGATAGCCTTTGGCGTTTTCCAGTTCGAAACGGTTCTTTTCCACCGACGCCCGCGCATCGAACAGCTGCCGCGTCATCGTATTAAATGACTGCGTCAGCGTGCCCAGCTCATCCGAGGTAGCGACGATAGGCCTTGGCGACAGGTTACCTTCCGCCACCGCCTTGGTCCCTTCCGCCAGCAGCAGCAGCGGTTTTGCCAAATCGCTGGCGATCAGGAAGGCGCCGGCGATGGCGCCAAAGATTGCCAGTAGCAGGGTCAGCGTCAGGGTGACGATATAAATTTTGCGCAGGCCGGTGCGGGCCAGGTAACGCTCCTGGTATTCGCTATACGCAACACGCAAGGCTTCCGCATTGGTCGCCAATTGTTCGGGGACCGGCTGCCGTAGCTGCAGGTAACGGCTATCGGTTTGCAGCAACAAGGCCTTACTTGAAGTAGGGATTTCAACCACGACACGCAGGTACATGCTGTTGGCGGTATTGGCGACCGGCGTGGTATTGGTCGCGGATTTGCCGCTGTCATCCTGGAATTCGTTATTGCCTTCTATCGTCGCGTAGGAGCGGGCCACGCGCGCCTGGCGCAACATCGCCGCAGTCGGCAGGTCGGGCAAGAGCGAACTTAATTGCGAGCCGGAGCTGGCGATCATTTGCCCGTTGCTGGTCACAATCACGGCTTCCTGCTGCAGGTTCTGGTCGCGCATGCGCGACAGCTGCGTGATTTGCATGGCATCCGACAGGTCGGACAGTTCCAGCGCCATATTGCGCGCCTTGGTTTGCAAATCATTCAGCGAAGAATCGAGGGCGGCGCGGCCGAGGTTGAGGCCGGATTCCAGCGCCGACTCAACCCGCACGTCGAACCAGGATTCGATAGAGCGTGAAACGAATTGCACCGATACCGTATAAATCACGGCGCCCGGCAGGATGCCGATGACGGCAAACAGCAGTACCAGCCGCGCCATCAAGCGGGAGCCGAATTTGCCGCGTTTGTAGCGCTTGTATAAACGTACCAGCAACAGGATCACCAGTAGCAGCAAGGCGCCGGCCACGACTGCGTTGAGGATCAGCAGCCACGGATAGTTTTGTTCAAACAGGTTGGAATTTTCAGAGGCAGACGCGAGCAGGAACAACAAGATACTGACTACCGCCCCGCCGACCACCAGCAGATACCGAAGGAGTCGGGTCACTGACGTTCCGCCGTATAAGTAAAGCGTTTCCAGTTCGATGACAGGCGCCAGTCGCTACTGTTCATCGCATGGACCTGGAAGGGCTTGGGTAATTGGGCCACGTCCAGTTGCATGCGCACCGCGACTTCGTAGGTCTGGCCGACCTTCAAAGTATTGCGGTCGGCAATCACCCAGCGATTCGGGCGGCGCACCATGGATAAGGCATCGTCCAGCGTGGCAAAGCTTTGTTGCAGCCGGCCGGTGATGGCGGCGTGGTATTGGCGGGTCAGGACGTTATAGGAAATGCGTATGGTCTGGCTTTCGCTGACTTCTTTGGCGTCGAACCAGTACCAGCGCGGTTTGTTGATTTCGATTTCGGTGGTGAAGTAAAGCGGGATGCCGCGTGTCAATGCATCTTCCAGGCCGCGGCTCAAATCAAAGGAGTAAGTTGCTGCGAGGCGATAGCCTTCGGTGCTGTCTTCGAGGTGGGCTTCGACGATTTCTATGCTTTCCGCCGCATGTGCGCTGCTATGTTGCAGCGAGAACGCCAGCAACATGATGGCGCACAGCCAGTAGAGGGGAAAGAAAAGTTTTCGTTTCACGCGTCTTGGGAAGGCAGAACAAACTGCCCGATAAGTTAAGTTGCTTGAGCTAAAACAAAATCAGAGTACAGGATCAGGACATGGTCTTTTGAAACAACGCATAAAACAAACCATCGTGATCGTTTTCTGCATTCGCTGTCGGCAATAGCTGGCCGGGCGCAGGCAGGCGGGTCGCATTATGACGTACGGCAAATGCGGCGGCCTGTGCTTCCGACTCTTGCGGCCATAGCGAACAAGTGACAAACAGCAATTTACCATCCGCTTGCAGCATCTGCCAAAGATTGTCGAGGATTGTGGCAGAAATTGCCGCAAGTTGTGTTGTATCACCCTTACGGCGCAACCAGCGGATGTCCGGATGGCGGCGCACGATGCCGGAAGCGGTACATGGCACATCGGCCAGGATGCGATCAAACGGTTTGCCGTCCCACCAGTCGGTGCCGCTGGCATCGCCGGTCAACAAGCTTGCCTGCAGTTGCAGGCGCTCCAGATTTTCCGCGATACGCGGCATGCGACGGACTTCATTATCCAGCGCGATCAGTTCGACATCGGCACTTTCCAGAATATGCCCGCTTTTGCCACCCGGTGCGGCGCAGGCATCAAGCACCCGCATGCCGTCACGCAGATCCAGCAATGACGCGGCCAATTGCGCCGCTGCATCCTGCACCGAGACCAGGCCGTCATTGAAGCCGGGAATCTGGCTGACCGGTGTCGGCTGCGCCAGTTTGACGGCATCCGGACCGATGCGACTGGCTGCGACCGATTGTTCGGCCAGCATGGCCAGGTAAGCTTCGACCGTAGTCTTGCGACGATTGACGCGCAAGGTGAGCGGCGGCGCGGCATTGCCTGCTTCGAGTATGGCTTGCCAGTTTTGCGGATACGCCGAGCGCATGCGGTCTATCCACCAGTCCGGATAATTCCAGCGCGCGAATTGTGTGCCACCGGCACTCTTCAATAGCGCGTCGCGTTCACGCAGGAAGCGGCGCAAGACAGCATTGACCATGCCTTTGGCATGCGCCATATCGGGATCGGCTGCCGCCGCGGTCACGGCCTGGTCAACCACGGTGAAGGCGCTATAGCGTGCTTCCGACTCCGGCTCATTCGGATCTGAAATGAGGGCCAATGCGCAACACAGCAAACCATGCAGGATTGCCGGTTCGGTTTGCTTGGTGGTCATCGCATTCAGCAAGGCTTCGGCGCGGCCGATATGACGCATGCAGTGATAGGACAGGTCCTGGATCGCGCCGCGCGCCTGTGGTGTCGCATGGGTTTGCGCAAAGATTTGCGCGAGTGCCTGCGGCAAGGCAACGCCGCGTCCGACGGCAGCCACCGCTTGTGCTGCGCCATGCAAACTGAAGGCGAGGGAATCGGGCTTTAAATTGATGGTGGTCACGTTAGATTTTCGTTAAAGCTGATGCGTACGCGCATGATTTATCTGCGCTACATGGTCCAGCTAGAACCGATAAATACCGGTTCCTGAATTTTTCAATGACGTGATTGTAGCGGGGTGTGCGCACGAAACGCGTTTGCGGCCCAGATAAATCGAAAAAAAGCAGGAATATCAGGGCCAGAGGGGGCTATTGCGGTCGGCTGGATAGAAAACGCGGAGTCAGTTGCCGGATGCAAACTGCTCCGCGTTTGCCGTTGGAGACTGGTTTTGCCTGGAAGGAAGGCTTTATTCAAGCCCTGTCAGTATTACACGCCCCACATCACATCCTGGTTTTCTGCGCGGGCGGCACGCAGCATTTCCAGCAAAGGATAGGCGCGCGAGGAGAAACGTACCGGTTCCGGTTGTTCGTGTTCATTGTCGTCGCCGTTTTCGCCATGATGTGCGACGACATCGCGTTGTACTGCTTCAGAGGCGAAATGGGCTTTGCTTTCGGTGATTTCCTGCTCCAGCAATTTGATGGCATTTGCTGTTTCTGCTGCGGTAATGACACCACGCTTATGGTCTTTATGCAGAAGGTCGAGTATGCGTTTTGCATGCTCTTCATACATCAGTACCTCGGCTGCGGCTTTGGATTTGAACGTAATTAACATGAGCAGCCTCCTTGAAGTGAACGACGCTTAAACCTTAGCACGATTTTTGTAAGTGTTGTAGCGAAGTTATGTTTGCTGTGTGGCGATGGTTAACGGTGGTTTTTAGTTCAATTTAAAGGATGAAAAGAAAGTATCCACCAATTCACGTTTGACGACTTTTTCTGCACCTGTAACGACCAGTTGATATACCCGTTTATCTTTTGCCACGAATCTGGCAAATAGCACCCGTACCTGGTCGTCGCCATTGGCACCGGCAGCGCCGAGCGCCTGTATTTCCGTCACGGCCAACTGGCCGCCTGCCGTGCCGTGCGGCATCGTCAGCACTTTTTCTTCCTTGACGGTGCCGACGATATTTTTGACCAGCGCAGTTTTCATAGAGTTCAATGAAACTTGTGCTTGCGTGGCATCCGGCAGCTCTGCGCTGCCTACCGCGAATGTCACGCCGTCAACGGTGGATACCGTCATCGTCATGGCAACCTGGGTGCCATTCAAATCAATCTGACGTGTCACTGTGTTGGGCTTGCTGGGCATGGCTACCGCATACGGCGCATCGTTACTGCGGATTTCACGCCAGTCAAATTTGGGTGAGCAGGCCGTCAATACAAAAGCGGTGCCGAGCAATGCGATATTGCAAAGGGAGCGAAGGACAGGTTTCATGAACGTTGGCGGATGAAGGCAATTGGATGGCTATGGTACACCGCAGAAGGCGACAATAAAAAAGGCCAGCGCGAGGCTGGCCTTGAACATGCTCGAAGGAGCGATTAAAACTCTTCCCAGTCATCGGCTCCGGCCGTTGCCTTTTCACGCTTCGGTGCGTGCACCGGATTGGACAGCAAGGGCTTGGCGGCTTGCGTACGGATAGCCGGCTTAGTGTTGCGTACCAGTGGGATGTCATCCAGCGTGCTGGCGTAGGCAAGGTGATTGCCATCGAGTTTGAATTGGCTGACCACGCGCGCCAGGTTGCCGGCCTGGTCTTGCAATGATTCAGCTGCTGCGGCTGCTTCTTCGACCAGCGCGGCATTCTGTTGCGTGACCTGATCCATTTGTCCGATGGCCTGATTGACCTGATCGATACCCGAGCTCTGTTCCTGGCTGGCCGCCATGATCTCCGCCATGATGTCGGTCACGCGTTTCACGCTATCGACGATTTCATTCATTGTGCTACCGGCCTCATTGACCAGTTTGCTACCGGCCTCGACTTTACCGACCGAATCACCGATCAGTATTTTGATTTCCTTGGCGGCCGCGGCCGAACGTTGCGCGAGGTTGCGTACCTCGGTAGCGACTACGGCAAAGCCGCGGCCTTGTTCACCCGCACGTGCTGCTTCGACTGCGGCGTTCAATGCGAGGATGTTGGTCTGGAAGGCGATGCCATCGATGACACTGATGATGTCGACAATCTTGCGGGCCGATTCATTGATCGATTCCATCGTGTCCACAACTTCGGAGACGACCGAGCCGCCTTTCACGGCAACGTCGGATGCCGACCTTGCCAGGCTGTTGGCCTGGCGTGCATTATCTGCGTTCTGGCGCACAGTCGAAGTCAGTTGCCCCATCGATGCCGCAGTTTCGCCGAGTGAACTGGCTTGTTCTTCCGTGCGCGACGATAGGTCAAGGTTGCCGGATGCGATCTGGCGCGATGCGGTGGCGATAGTTTCGGTGCCACTGCGTACTTCGGAAACCGTTTTGTTCAGGCTTTGCGTCATATCTTTCAATGCCTGCATCAACTGGCCGGTTTCATCGTTGGAACTGACTTCAATCTTCGCCGACAGATCACCGGAAGCCACGGTACGAGCCACCGTGACTGCCCGATTCAATGGGCGTGTGATACTGATCGCCAGCCGCCATGCGAAGAAAACGCCGAGTGCTACCGCCGCAGCCAGCAAGCCAATCAGCAAGCTACGGCCGGACAGGAAGGCGGTTTGTATGCTCGCGCCGGCTTCATCGATCATCTTCTTTTCATTTTGCAATACAGCGTCGATCGATTTGCTATAGGCATTCATTGCCGGCAGCATTTTTTCGTTGATCAACAACTGTGCTTCGGCCATCTTGCCGTCTGCCTTGAGCTTGAAAACAGCCTGGCGGATGTCGCGATATGCATTTCGTGCCACTACCAATTCTTCGAACAAGCGCTTGTCTTCCGGCGTCTTGATCATGCTTTCGATTTCCTTCTGCAACTCGGTGGCGCGGACACTGGTTTTATCCATTTGCTTCTGGAAGAACGCCTGGTCTTCGGCGCTGGTCGTTTTGGCCGAAGCCAGCGTCCGTGCACCGTTGACGTCTACAGCTGACAGCCATTCCTGTGCCAGGCGTTCTTTCGGCAGCATGGTTTGTGTCATGACGTCAGCCGAGGTGCCGACTTCCTGCAGGCGCAGGATGCCAACGACGGTCATCATGACCATCAGGGTAAGCAGTAAGGCGAAGCCGAAGCTGAGGCGCGTACTGATTTTTAGATTCGTAATTTTCATATGTGTGTTCCAAAGGTACGGCAGGGTGAAGGGTAAAGCTGCGTGGCGTACGTTGAAGCTGGTGGATTGCTTGCGACTGTCTTGCGACGGGATGTACAAGAAGTTAGCCGATGCCGGAAGATGGCGTGGCTTTGCAGTAAATCGATGGGTATTATCGACGGAAATAAGTAATATTTCCATGTGGAAACATTAAGTTTTGTAAAATTTCACCATATATGCAACATATATGTCGGAGTTTTCTTATGTTATTTACAATCCATAGCCCGGGTATGCCGGATAAAGGCTTGTAGAATGCCAATTTTTACCCGCGCCGGAATTTCAGGTGCTCGTTTTGCATAAGGCTTCGACTCATGGGAAAACTGCTCGCGATTGACGGCCTTAATATTGTGCGGCGGGTTTATGAAGCGAATATGGAAGAAGACTCGGCTGCCAAAGCGGACGCCGCCTTGCGCCATTCCCTCGCTTCCTTCCGCAAACTGTTGACTACGCATTTGCCGACACACGTCTTGCCGGCTTTCGATTTTGGCGGCCATACCTGGCGCCATGATCTGTACCCACGCTATCGCGAAAACCGGGCGCCGATGCCGGATGGTTTGAAGGAGCGTTTGCCTGATTTTTACCTGCAACTGGCGGAGCTGGGTTTGCACGTGGTGTCCGTGCCCGAAGTTGAGGCGGATGACGTGATTGCGACCGGCGTACTGCGTTGGTTGGGTGAAGGACGCGGCGAAGCGATCATCGCTTCCACCGATAAGGATTTGCATACCCTGATCGAGCATGGCGCGGTGGTCTGGGATCACTTCAAGGGTGAATGGCACGACAGCAAATGGGTGGAAACCAAATTTGGCGTCCCGCCGGAAATGCTGACTGATTTGCTGGCTTTGATGGGCGATGTATCGGACGGCATCCCGGGTGTTTCCAAAGTGGGCGTGAAGACCGCAGCCAAATTATTGCAAAGCTACGGCAATATAGATCGCATCATGGCCGGTGCCGGCATCCTCAAGGACACGCTCGGTGAAAAGCTGCGCAGGGATAAAGACCAGCTTTATATGTCGCGACAATTGGTCGCACTGAAAGATGATGTACGTATGGGCGTGACCTGGAATATGCTGGCGTTTGATGCAAGCAAAGTGGGCTAGTTACCCGAGCACTTAATTTAAAGAATTTTTATGACTGATACAGAACAACGCTACTTCATCGAACAACGCAAACTCGGCCCGCAGGAAAAAGACTTGCCGGTATATGCGAAGCTGATGAAGAGCAAGGAAGGCGTATTTGAAGGCGTCTCTTTCATCCGCAGCAAAGACAAGGCTACGATCATGAGCCTGGCCGAAGCGCAACAGGCAGTGGCATGGGCCAAGGCGAAGAAGCCTTTGGCCAGGCTGTATGAAACAAGGATCGTTCCAGTCGACTAAATAAGTGTAAGGGCCAGCTATGCGTCACATTTTATTGTTCGGTATCGTTGCCGCTTTCAGCCTGCCGGCGGCAGCTTCTTCACCTGCGGCATGGGATGCCTTATACAGCTCGACGAAGCAAGCTTGTTTGCAAAAAAGTGGCTTGAAAAATCCGAAAGTAATTGAAGGTCCGGTGCTGTTTGCCGGTGACATCCTGTACAAGATACGCGGCAAGTGGCCGCAGGCGCATATGCAGGGCAAGACCGGCAAAGTGTATTGCCTGCATCCTTATCCGAACGGTGAGCCGGAGATTGTCGACGCCCGTTAATAGCGCACAAATCGAAAGCGCTCGATTGCCGGTCGATAAAAGGGAAGAATATCGACCGGCAACGTCATCACGCAAAACTTGTTTCAAGGCCGGTACATACCCGGCAGCTTGCACATTCTCACGGCGTGTGCGAACACGCAGGCAATTCTCACTCATTCCAATTTCGTCGAAGACTTTCATTGGAAGACATCGCTCGTTGAGTTAGCAATTACTATGCCAGTGACATGTCAGGGTTGATTGTGAACGTTATTGTTCACGTAGTGCCCTGCGGTATTGGATCGCTTCCGCGACATGTTGTTTGCTGATGGCCGGCGCATCGGCGAGATCGGCTATGGTGCGTGCGACTTTCAGTACGCGATGATAGGCACGTGCCGACCAGTTGAGGCGCGTCATCGCGGTGCGCAGCAATTGTTCACCGCTGTCATCCGGCGTGCAGTGCAGTTCGATCTCGCTGCCGGACAGCAAGTTATTGCTCTTGTCCTGGCGTGCGGTTTGTTTCACTGCCGCGGCCGCAACCCGCTGTGCGATATCGGCAGATGCTTCGCCGTCAGATTGCTTCAGCAAGTCTTCATGTGCCAGTGCACCAACCTGGATTTGCATGTCGATGCGATCCAGCAAGGGGCCGGAAATCCTGCCTTGATAACGGGTGATGAGATCGGGCGTGCAGCGACATTTATTGGACGCATGGCCAAGGTAACCGCAGGGGCAAGGATTCATTGCCGCAATCAGTTGGAACTGCGCGGGGAAATCGGCCTGGCGTGCGGCACGTGAAATCGTGATGCGGCCGGACTCCAGCGGTTCGCGCAAGACTTCCAGCACGGAGCGATTGAATTCCGGCAGTTCATCGAGGAAGAGTACGCCGCGGTGCGCCAGTGAAATTTCACCGGGACGTGGAGTTCCGCCGCCGCCGACCAGGGCGACGCCGGACGCGGTGTGATGCGGTGCGCGAAATGGCCTGAGCTTCCAGCGAGCGCTGCTAAAACCGCTGGTCAGCGATTGCACTGCGGCGGATTCGAGCGCTTCTTCATCTGTCATCGGTGGCAGGATTCCGGCGAAGCGCGCAGCGAGCATGGACTTACCTGTTCCCGGCGGCCCGACCATCAGCAAACTATGTCCTCCCGCCGCCGCGACTTCCAATGCCCGTTTGGCTTGCGCCTGTCCTTTCACCTCGGCCATGTCCGGATAATCGGGACGTGCGCTGGCGGGAGCGGCAATGTGCCGATCCAGGCGTGCCCCCGGATCATGGGCGGCAAAATGGGCACAGACTTGCAATAAGGAATCAGCAGGCAGGATACGTACTTCGCCAACCAGTGCCGCTTCGTCGGCATTCATGCGTGGCAGGATAAATGCACGTTGTTGGCCACCTTTGTCACCACGACGGTGCATCGCAAAAGTCATTGCCAGCGCGCCGCGTATCGGGCGTAGTTCACCTGACAACGATAACTCTCCGGCAAACTCATACTGGTCCAGTGTATCCGCCGGCATTTGTTGTGAGGCTGCCAGGATGCCAAGTGCTATCGGTAAATCAAAACGCCCGGACTCTTTCGGCAGATCTGCCGGTGCGAGGTTGACGGTGATGCGGCGCGCCGGGAATTCGAAGCCGGCATTTTGCAAGGCGGCGCGAACGCGGTCTTTGGATTCCTTGACCTCGGTTTCCGGCAGGCCAACGATAGTGAAGGAAGGGAGACCATTCGCCAGATGCACTTCTACCGTGACTTCCGGTGCCTGCATGCCGCTTAAGCCACGACTCGTCAAAACTGCCAGGCTCATAGCTCCCCTGTGCTTCTTTAGCGCTTGCCCACGATGACAGCAATCTCAATCAGGGCATCCCTTGGAATGCGCGCTACCTGTACCGTGGCGCGGGCCGGCGGATTGGTTTTGAAGTATTCGCCATAGACGCGATTCATTGCGGCAAAGTCATTCAGGTCTTTCATATAGACAGTACTCATCAGGACATCGTCATGCGTCAGACCTTGCGATCTCAGTTTCTCACCGATGTGATCAAGCACGGCCTTTGTCTGTTCCTCGATAGTGCTGCCCTGAATCGCGTTACCAGCCGCATTCAATGGCAGTACACCGGACAAATAGATAGTGTCGCCATGTGCCACCATCTGCGAATACGGGCCGACCGCCGGATACATTTTGCTGCTTGAGAGGATTTGCTTTCCGGGTTGTGCCGGTGCGGCGCAGCCGCTCAAAAGCGCTGTCACTGCCAACATCAATACCAAGGCGAAGCGGGATGAGGAAGCGGTCATCTTGTATCTCCTGAAGGGTTATCTACTTGTAAAAGTCAGCGGTGGTACTCATGCTTTTGATAGTTGAGTTTGTAACTCCTGTTGGTGCTTGCAGTGTTTGAGATGCTCCAGATGTGCGATGGTCGCCTTGACGATGGCAAACATCAAGGCTTGGTCTTTACTTGGGTGGTCTGAGATGTGGACTACGGTGTTGCCGATGTGGATGGCTTTGCCGTGAGGATCGGAGGGGGATTGCTGGTAAGTGATTGCTAACTCATAAGTTGCAATCAGGGGACCGCAGGCTTGCCAGTCGCGCGTCCATTTTGGGATTTGTCTGCCGTTGTTCCATAGTGAGCCGGCATTTTCATAAAACTCTTCAACATTATGGCAACCCATTAATTGGGCCAGATGGCGTTCCTTGGAGACGCAGCTACGGAAGTACTCTTCATCGCTCATACGCATGGCTTGCTCCTTTATAAGAATGGGATGCCGATGCCGACTTTGAATCGATACTGCCTGCCGCAAACGATAAGGGCAGGATGCCGGACCTGCCTGTATCGTATGCGACGGTTATTAATAGTGTCTTACTTTTTCAGTTGCGCTTCCAGGGCCGCAACCTGTGCTTCCAGTGCTTCGAGTTTGGCGCGGGTATTGGCCAGCACTTGTGCCTGCACATCGAATTCTTCGCGGGTCACGAGATCCAGCTTGGAGAAGCCCTGGCTCATCATGGCCTTCACGTTTTTTTCAATATCCTTGGCTGGTGAGTTCTCCAGTACCTGATTGATCTTGTCTTGCATTTCATTAAAGAAGTTAGGCTTTTCCATGTGATCCTCTGAGTAAAAATTATTTAGCACCATAACAGTGCGATTTGCTTTTGCGCGTGCTATAAAAGTGCATATTTCTGTATTTTCCGGGAGGGAATATATCAGTCAGCAACCGTAAACGATAAAAATGATAGTACAAGCAGCCCAAAGAAGGCTGGCATGAGTCCTGCTAAATAGGTATCGAAGATAACCAACGTTTGGTTTCTACATTCAACTTTAAAGGGAAGATCATGAAAAAACTGATTATCGCGGTTGCTGTAATGGGTGCATTCGCCGGTAGTATGGCGCACGCTGAGGACGTCATTCCAGAACATTCGTTCACGGGCAACCTTTCTGTAGTCAGCGACTATCGTTTCCGTGGTGTTTCACAAACCTTTAAACAACCAGCCGTACAAGGCGGTTTCGATTACGCACACTCGAGCGGCTTTTACGTCGGCAACTGGAACTCGAACGTAAGTGGCAACCAATTTACCGACGGCTCCATCGAGATGGATCTGTACGGTGGTTACAAATTCAATATTACACCTGACGTAACCGCTGATGTCGGTGTTTTGTACTACTACTACCCAGGCGCGCAGATCGTTGGCGGCAAACGTTACAACACGACTGAATTGTACGGTTCGATCGGCTACAAATGGTTTACCGCCAAATACAGCAGCACAGTTTCGGATTTCTTCGGTACGCCAGATTCAAAAGGCTCGGGTTACCTCGAGTTGAACGCAGCGTTTGAAGTCGCAGAGAAAACCACGTTGGGTTTCCACGTTGGTCATCAAAAAGTGCGTCATTACAGTGACCTGGATTACACCGACTATAAAGTCTCGCTGGCTCGTGACTTTGGTTTCGCAACGATTGGCCTGGCTATCGTCGGTACTGACGTAAGTGGTGACGGCGTAGTGACCAGCCCAAGCGGGAAATCGAAGAAAACTGCCGGCACTACCGGTGTATTGTCGATCTCCAAAGCATTCTAATTTTAAAAATAACGTAAGAGGTTCCCATGAAACTGATTACTGCCATTATCAAGCCCTTCAAGCTGGATGAAGTGCGGGAAGCCTTGTCTGCGATTGGCGTGCAAGGTATCACCGTTACCGAAGTTAAAGGTTTCGGTCGCCAAAAAGGTCACACCGAGTTGTATCGCGGTGCTGAGTATGTCGTTGATTTCCTGCCTAAGACAAAAATCGAAGCTGCTGTGGATGATGCGATCGTTGATCGCGTGATCGAAGCAATCGAGACTGCGGCAAGAACCGGCAAAATCGGCGACGGCAAGATTTTTGTCTATGACCTGCAACAAGTCGTCCGCATCCGCACCGGTGAAACCGGTAAAGAAGCACTTTAAGGGGAATGAGATGAGTATGAAGAAAATGTTCACAAGTGCCCTTGCCACAGGTGCTCTGTTGCTGGCAGTCGGATTCTCGGCGCCGGCGATGGCGGCGGAAGATGCAGCAGCTCCGGCAGCTGCGCCAGCGGCTGAAGCGGTAGTGGTCGTCACCGAAACACAAACAACGGCACCTGCTGCCGCGCCAGCGGCTCCGGCAGCACCTGAGGTTGTATTGAATACAGGTGATACCGCCTGGATGCTGACATCGACCATGCTGGTTATCCTGATGACCATCCCTGGCCTCGCATTGTTCTACGGCGGCCTGGGCCGTTCGAAGAATATGTTGTCGGTACTGATGCAGGTCTTCGTGATCTTCTCGACGATTACCGTGTTGTGGTGCCTGTACGGCTACAGCCTGGTATTTGCGGATGGTGGCTCCTTCGTCGGAACCTTTGGCAAGCTCTTCCTCAATGGCATCAAACCAGACACCTTGTCGGGCTCGATTCCTGAGTATGTATTCGTTGCCTTCCAATCGACCTTTGCTGCCATCACTTGCGCACTGATCGTAGGTGCTTTCGCGGAACGCATGAAGTTCGCTGCAGTGCTGGCTTTCAGCATCCTGTGGTTCACCTTCAGCTACATCCCGGTCGCTCACATGGTGTGGGCTCCTACCGGCCTGTTGTTCGCTGACGGTGCACTCGACTTTGCGGGCGGTACCGTGGTTCACATCAATGCCGGTGTAGCTGGCCTGGTGGGTGCTTACATGGTTGGCAAACGTATCGGTTTCGGCAAGGAAGCTATGCCTCCGCATTCGCTGACATTGACGATGGTTGGTGCATCGCTGCTGTGGGTGGGCTGGTTTGGTTTCAATGCCGGTTCCGCTTTGGGTGCAAACCCGATCGCCGGCCTGGCATTCATCAACACCATCCTTGCAACCGGCGCTGCAACCCTGGCCTGGATTACTACTGAATCCATGCTCAAAGGCAAGGCTTCGATGTTGGGTGCTGCTTCGGGTGCGGTTGCTGGCCTGGTTGGTATCACGCCGGCTGCCGGTTTCGTCGGTCCTATGGGTTCCATCGTCCTCGGCCTGATCGTTGGTGCAGTCTGCGTATGGGGTGTCAGTGGTCTGAAACGCCTGCTGGGTGCGGATGATGCATTCGACGTATTCGGTGTGCACGGTGTCGGCGGTATCGTCGGTGCGATCCTGACCGGTGTGTTGGCGGCTCCATCGTTTGGTGGTACCGGCGCAGCGGACTTCTCGATCGCTCACCAAGTGATGGTGCAGTTCAAAGCTGTGTTGATCACCGTAGTGTGGACGGCTGTGGTTGCCTTCATCATCTACAAACTGGTTGACCTGGTCATCGGTCTGCGTGTTTCGGATGAAGCAGAACGCGAAGGCCTGGACATTACCAGCCACGGTGAAACGGCTTATCACTCCTGATAACAGTTCTTACGTGATGGCCCCGCGTAAGCGGGGCTCCAAAAAAGCGCCTCCTCGGGGGGCGCTTTTTTCATTTACGGGCTTGTTTGGGACTTTAAAAACGCCTTTCAGCCCTAATCTACGTGTGCCAAATTGAGCAAATCTGCTCGCAATGCGGACGACGCAAGCGGCATTTCCCGTTAGAATCAGCTTCAATTAACGATAGTTTCAGCACAAAAGGTTTATATGGTTCCGCATCTCGTCACGGCTTTGAACGGTCCGCTGCTTGACCTTGAAAAGAAAATCCTGACCGCCACCCCCGCCATCGAGCGCTGGTTCAGGCTGGAATGGCAAGAACATACCCCTCCTTTTTATTGTTCCGTCGATTTGCGCAATGCCGGTTTCAAGCTGGCACCGGTCGATACCAATCTGTTTCCTGGTGGTTTTAACAACCTTTCACCGGAAATGCTGCCATTGGCGGTACAGGCGGCGATGGCAGCGATTGAGAAATATTGTCCGGATGCCAAGAATCTCTTGCTGGTGCCGGAAGGCCACACGCGCAATACCTTCTACCTGCAAAACGTCGCGCGCCTGATGCAAATCTTCCGCCAGACCGGTTTGAATGTACGTCTCGGTTCCTTGTCGCCGGATGTGACCGGACCGACGCCGATAGAATTGCCGGATGGTACGACCCTGACGCTGGAGCCGCTTGAGCGCTCGCAAAATGGTCGCCGTGTCGGCCTGAAAAACTTCGATCCCTGCACCATCCTGCTGAACAACGACCTGTCGTCCGGTTTGCCGTCCATCCTGCAAAACGTCAATGAACAAAACCTGCTGCCGCCTTTGCATGCCGGTTGGGCGGTGCGTCGCAAGACCAATCACTTCGCCGCCTACGATGAAGTGGTGAAGAAATTCGCCAAGCTGATCGATGTCGATCCATGGATGCTGAATCCTTTTTTCATGAAATGCGAAGGCATCAACTTCAATGACAATACCGGCGAAGATTGCCTGGCATCGAATGTCGATACCCTGCTCGCCAAGATGCGCAAGAAGTACAAGGAATACGGCATCAAGGAAAAGCCCTTCGTCATCATCAAGGCCGATGCCGGTACCTACGGCATGGGTATCATGACCGTGCACGATGCGAGTGAAGTCAAAGACCTGAACCGTAAGCAACGGAACAAGATGTCGGTCGTCAAGGATGGCCTGGAAGTGACTGATGTCATCTTGCAGGAAGGTGTGCCGACTTTCGAGCGTATCAATGAATCGGTCGCCGAGCCGGTGGTCTACATGATCGATCGCTATGTGGTCGGCGGTTTCTACCGCGTCCATTCCGAGCGCGGCAATCATGAAAACCTGAATGCGCCGGGCGCGCATTTCGTGCCGCTGGCCTTTGCGCATCAGCATGCCTTGCCGGATTACCAGGCCAAGCCGGGCACTGTGGCGCCCAACCGTTTCTATATGTACGGTGTGGTCGCCCGCCTGGCCTTGCTGGCAGCATCGCTGGAGATGGAAAAGACCGATCCCAATCCGGAAGTATATTAAGACCCGAATCGCCACCCTCGCCGGTGGCGATTTCACTTTCGGTGAAAAATCCGACTTGGTGTCACAATTGAGTCCTTTGCAGTGTCCACCAATTACCTGCTTGCCCGGCTCAGTCGGGCAGCGCGCTTTTCAGGATGTGTTGAATGAAAATAGCCTTTGTTGCCGATCCGCTCGCGGGTTTTAAGATCTACAAGGACTCTACTTACGCGATGATGGCCGAAGCGGCCCGGCGTGGCCATACCGTCCATGTATTCCAGCACAAGGATATGGCTTTCGAAGGCGGCAAAGTCGTCGCCAATGTTTCGCGCGTGACCTTGACCGGCGGCGGACAGGAAGACTGGTATCGGCAGGATGCACCGACGGCACAGGAATTGACTGCGTTCGACGCGATCCTGGAACGTACCGATCCGCCTTTCAATATGGAATACATCTACGCGACGTATTTGCTGGAACTGGCGCAGCAACAAGGTGCGCGCATCTTCAATAAACCGGAAGCGGTGCGCAGCTTCAATGAAAAGCTGGCGATTGCCCAATTCCCGCAATATATAGCGCCGACGCTGGTCAGTAGCGATGCCGCGCGCATCCGCGCTTTCCATGCGGAACATCGCGATATCATCCTGAAGCCACTGGACGGCATGGGCGGCGCCGGGATTTTCCGCGTCAAGGACGATGCGCTGAACCTGGGTTCCATCATCGAAACCCTGTCCGATAACGGCAGCCGGACCATCATGGTGCAACGTTACATCCCGGAAATCACGGACGGCGACAAGCGTATCCTGTTGATAGGTGGACAAGTTGTGCCTTACTGCCTGGCGCGCATTCCGCAAGGGACTGAAATACGCGGTAACCTGGCAGTGGGCGGAATCGGCGTGGCGCGTGAAATATCGGCGCGTGATCGTGAAATCGGTGAGGCTTTGGCGCCACTTTTGTTAAAAAGAGGCTTGTTACTGGTAGGATTGGACGCAATTGGTAGTTACATGACTGAATTAAATGTAACCAGCCCTACTTGCTTCCAGGAAATCAAACAGCAAACCGGCTTTGATGTTGCCGGAATGTTTATTGATGCGCTGGAAAAAAATGTTGAAACCTGGAATTCCTGAGTAATTGATAGAATTTGCCCTTGCCGGGTGGATTCTGGCGTGAAAAAGGTTCGGATTAAATAGATGGTCGGTATTTTGTTATTGACGCACGCACCGCTGGGGCAAGCCTTTATCTCGGCTGCGACCCATGTCTTCCGCACGCGTCCGGAACATTTGGACGCAGTCGATGTGAATGCGGACCAGGACACAGGCGAAGTTGAGCGCCTGGCAAAGAAAGCCATTGCCGGCCTGGACGATGGCTCCGGTGTATTGGTCATTACCGATGTGATGGGCGGTACGCCATCCAACTGTACTTTGGGTTTGTGCAATGTCGAGAATGTGGCCGTCATTGCAGGTATCAGCTTGCCGATGTTGTTGCGCGCAATTACCTATCGGCAAGACACCCTTGATGTTGTAGTGGAAATGGCGCTGGCGGGTGGCCAGGGCGGCGCGGTCAGGGTAGACAACCGTGTTCGACTTTCGCCGAATTAATTTGAACTCAAATCTATAAGAAAAATGATCGAACAAGAAATCGAAATTATCAACAAACTCGGCTTGCATGCGCGCGCATCAGCCAAACTCACACAACTGGCAGCAAAGTATAAAAGCGAAGTCTGGATGACGCGCAATAAGCGCCGCGTCAATGCCAAGTCCATCATGGGCGTGATGATGCTGGCCGCCGGCAAGGGCGCCAAGGTCACACTGGAGACGGACGGGCCGGATGAAAAAGAATGCTTTGATGCGCTAGAGTTGCTGATTCAAAATAAATTCGGCGAAGGCGAATAAGCCGATAAACTTGGCAAGCACCTTGCTTGTAAGATGGGCCGTATTTCCCTAGCCTTCATTCCGTATTGTTGTTCCCTAGCTTCGGACCGACCCCGATGACTTCTTTCACGCTACACGGCATTCCAGTATCGCGCGGCATAGCAATCGGCCGCGCCCATCTGCTTGCGCCGGCAGCGCTCGATGTACAGCATTACCTGATTGCTGACGATCAGGTCGAAGCCGAAGTCTCGCGTCTGCAATCCGCCATCGCTGCTGTGCACGCCGAGTTGCAAACCATCTGGAATGAATTGCCGCAGGATGCACCGGCCGAGCTTGGTGCATTCATCGATGTGCATGCACTGATCCTGTCCGATCCGATGATTTCAGAAATGCCGCTGGATATCATTCGTTCACGTTACTACAACGCCGAATGGGCGCTGGTTACGCAGATCGAGGAATTGTCCGCACAATTTGAAGAGATAGAAGATCCTTATCTGCGCGAACGCCGTGCCGATATCCAGCAAGTCGGCGAGCGCGTGCTCAAGGTCTTGACCGGCAGCGCCAACCTGTTGCCAAAGGTGGATGGCAGCGAAGGCAATGCCAGCATGATCGTCGTGGCACACGATATTTCGCCGGCCGATATGCTGCAATTCCGCAATCGTGCCTTCAATGGTTTCATCACCGATGTTGGCGGCCAAAACTCGCATACCGCCATCGTTGCACGTAGCCTGGATATTCCGGCGACAGTTGGCGTTTCCAATGCTTCAGAGTTGATCGTGCAAGGTGACTGGCTGATCATCGACGGCGATGCCGGTGTAGTGGTGGTAGACCCGACGCCGGTAGTACTGGACCAGTACCGCGAGAAACAGGCGCGCCAGGTCCGCGACCGCAAGAAACTCGGCAAGCTGAAAAAAACACCGTCGCTGACGCTGGATGGCACGCCGATCACGCTGCTGGCGAATATCGAATTCCCTGACGATTGCGCGCATGCGATGGATGCCGGTGCGCATGGCATAGGCTTGTTCCGTTCCGAATTCCTGTTCATGGGCCGCACCGGTCATGCAAACAAACTGCCGTCGGAAGATGAACAATTTGAATCCTATAAACGCGCGGTGATCGCGATGAAGGGCCGTCCGGTCACGATACGGACGCTGGACATCGGTGCTGACAAGCCTTTGGATTTTGCCGAACAGACAGCGCTTAATCCGGCGCTGGGTTTGCGCGCAATCCGCTTTTGCCTGTCCGAGCCGCAAATGTTCCTGACGCAATTGCGCGCGATCCTGCGTGCTTCCGCCTTTGGTCCGGTCAAATTGCTCGTGCCGATGCTCGCGCATGCGTTTGAGATCGACCAGACGCTGCTGATGATAGAGCAGGCCAAGGCGCAGCTGCGCGAAGAAAAAATCAAGTTTGATCCGGTTTTGCCAGTCGGTGCAATGATTGAGATTCCGGCCGCGGCATTAACCCTGCCGCTGTTTATCAAGCGCATGGATTTCCTGTCATTGGGTACCAACGATTTGATCCAGTACACGCTGGCCATCGATCGCGTCGATCACGAAGTGGCGCATTTGTACAATCCTTTGCATCCGGCGGTGTTGTACCTGTTGTCGAGCACGATAGCGATTGCCGCCAAAGCCGGTGTGCCGATTTCGGTGTGTGGTGAAATGGCCGGTGATACCAATATGACGCGTCTTTTGCTGGGCATGGGCTTGCGCGAATTCTCGATGCATCCGTCGCAATTGCTGTCTGTGAAAAATGAAATCCTGAACAGCGACCTGAGCGTGCTGGAACCGGTGACGCGCAAAATCGCCCGTATCTTCGAGCCGAAAGCGATTAATGAAGCGGTGGAAAAACTGCGTACTTTGTAATCCGCTCGCACCGGCAGTTGTGACTGCCTGTTTTCTTTAAGTCCAGCCCAGCGCACCGATAAGGGCACCCGCTGCCAGCAGCCACAGGATGTGGATGCGCGTGTTCAACATCAGCAACACGGTGACAACCGTGATCAGCCATAGCGGCCAGTCTTCGGATGGTTTGCTGTGTGCGCTGGCAAGTATCCAGCCGGTTGCAAACACCAGGCCGACCACGATAGGTCCCATCCCCAACTTGAATGCACGCACGGAGCGCAATTCCCGATTGCGATGCACCCAGCGTGTCGCCAGGTAAGTAAAGGTGGTGCTGGGCAGCAGGATCCCTACCATGCACACTGCCATACCGAGTAGTCCCGTGCTCATGTCGCCGGCATTCAAACCTATATTCCATCCCATCAAGGCAACGAACAATACATTGGGCCCGGGCGCAGCTTGTGCAATCGTGATCGAGGTGCTGAACTGGGCGTCGGTCAGCCAGTGCTGTTCATCTACCAGGTAGCGATGCATCTCTGGCGCGGCAGCAATCGCCCCGCCGAGGGACAACAAGGAGAGCGACACGTAATGCAGGAACAGGTGCAGCCAGTCGCTGGCTTGCATCGTGAGGTGCAAAGTATTGTTCACGGTGCGAGCTTTCGGTAAGCCAGCAGGCAGCCGATGAAGCCGAGGCCGAACAATGGATAAACCAGGGGCAGGCGCAGCAAGGCGATGCCGCTAAAGCACAGCAGGCATAGCAGGGCGCACAAGCGTGGGCCGAGTGGATTGTTTTTCAGGGCGCGCGCCAGTTTGACGCCGGTGGCGAGGATCAGTCCGGCCGCAACCGCGCCCATCGCGCGCAAGGCGTCGACCACCGGCGGATAGTGCGCAAACGGCGCATACACGATGGCGATGCTGAGTATCAGCAGCAAGGGCAAACACAACATGCCGGCCAAGGCTGCCATGGCACCGGGCAAGCCGAAGTGACGGCCGCCGACGATGATGGACATATTCACGACATTCGGCCCTGGCATGATTTGCGCGACCGCCCAGTCCTCGACAAATTCTTCCGGCGTCAGCCATTTCTTCTTTTCCACCAGTTCACGCTGCACGATGGCAAGCACGCCACCGAAGCCTTGCAGTGCCAGCAGTGTGAAAGAGATGAAGAGGTCGGCCAGCGATGCCGGCCCGGCTCTCGAGGGAGTTAATCCCTCATGGAAGCGCCCATCTTCGTCTGGTAGTTTGTTCATTTAAAGAAGTGGGAGGATGAGGGATGATGGACAATGATAGTCGATCCTGTGATGCGGTGAGTAGCCCGCCTTGGGGCCGGACAGGTACTTGCCTTACCGGATTTCGCAGGCGATTATCCGGATGAGCGTTATTCTATCCAGGGCAAATGTTTGATTTCGCCCTGTAGTACCGGTGATGAAGTATGTAATGTTTCACCGGCGCAGACTTTTTTATAAACAGCGAGATAATTTTCCGCCATGGTATCCGCATTAAAAGTAAGTGCGCGTGCGTGGCAGGCATGCGGATCAAAATTGCTGGACCTGATTCCCTCGGCCAAGGCTGTCCGGTTTGCCGATAGAACGCCGCATTCCGAAGTGACGAGTTCTGGCAATGCGCCATAAGGTGTCGCGAATACGGGGCTGCCGAAATACATACTTTCTATTACCGCCAATCCAAATGGCTCATGCCACAAAACCGGAAACACCAAGCCACGTGAAGCATTGAGCAGGCGTAGCTTTTCCGTGCCTCCTACCATTCCATGGAAGGAGACATGGCGTGACCAGGTAAACCGAAAGCCACATTTGATATTAAGCCTGTCACCGCCGAGCACGGCCAGCGGCATGCCCGCATCCTGTGTCACATTGATGGCCCCTCGCACGTTCTTGACGCGCCAGGCCGCCTTACCCAGGAAGTGGAAATAGTCACGAGGCTGTTTCCAGTCCACTGCGCCATAGGTCGACCAGTCGAGGCCGTTGTAGACAAAGGCCTGCGAGTCATGGCGCTGTGCGTGGTCGCGTGACACAAACACGGTGTTGAGTGGCAACGGCACGTTTTCCTGTGAATTGCCATGCTGTGTCATCAAATGCGGGACGCTTACCTCGGTGCCGGGATTAAACTGAAAATGTACTATGTCAATTCCATCCGGTATTTGCTGTTCCCAGGACAGGTCTTCCTGTAATGGAAATACCGGCGCAAAATCACAATGCGAACCTAAGGGCACCAGATAACTGACGCGATGTCCCGCCCTTATCAGCGCACGTCCCAGGTCCCAAATAACGCGTTCGGTGCCACCGTAGGCAAAGACTGGAATGGGGCTGCGGTTTACGATCAATATATGCATTAGGAAATCTTTTTGTCAGCGCAGCCTCGACGCGCACCGAGCAGTGGCAGTACCACCGCTAGTGATAGTGCAACGACATAGTAATTATGTAAAAAATTCACGTTGGTCAGATTTGAAGTGGCGTGCATGAATAGCACGCCGCCCAACTGCCATGCAGCGATAGGGTCGACCGATCTTAATCGGAGAACTGCGATTAAAAGACCGATCAAAAGGGACAAAAACGCCGCTAGTCCGACCAGGCCGCCATCCAATGCAGAATGAAGGTATTGATTATGTACATGGCTGAGTACGCGCACACCCTGGAGTTTATTCAGTTGCTCTTCCGTTCCGCCTTCTCCCGCATGTTTTATGCGGCGTATGCGCTCGGCACTGCCTATGCCTATCCACGGCGATTGCTGTATCCCATCCCAGGCCATTTCCCACAGATATAGACGAGCCCCGGTGGAAGTATTGTAGTTTTCGCTCAATTGGACTTGCTTGATGTCTTGTGCCGCCTGATGCATGCGCAATATATCGCCGGGGCCGAACCATGAGCAGATCAGCACAACAACTATGGCGCTGACCAGTCGCACCAATGTGCGGCGCAAACTTCCGCCCTGAGCGCATTTGCGGTACCAGAACCACGCATATACCAGTGCGCACCAGGGAATGATCAGGAATGCGCCGCGGGATTGCGACAGCAATACGGCGCCCAAGCCGCATGTGACGCCAAACAACCAGATCAGTCGATAAAGTCGGGAATTTTTTTCTGTTAACGCGGCGGGCAATAACAGGCAAGTATAGAAGCTGATGACGACGGCCCATGGAATGGCGTTGGTAGCCAATGAGGTCCGCACACTTGAGCCTTGTACCGTCAAGATGATCGTCCATGCAAATGCAACTGCGCATGCCAATGCAATCGCATGTAACAAGGTGGTGCGTACATCTGTGGACAGTGGGCGCCCCAGACGCACTAAAAACAATGCGCCTGCAGCCGGTAGCAACAAGCGGAATTGTGCGTTGAGGGTATCGACTGGTTCACTCCAAATTAATGCCCAAATGCTGGCCAGAACAAAGGAGATGATACAAGCGATCAGCCACGCCGATGCGGCGGGAAGCGTATCGGCGTTGGCAAGCGAGGGGGGAGTACTACGCGCTTTGAATGCGCTCCAGAATCCAAATGCCCAAAAAAACAACCACGCTGCCGCAAGAATTTTAGAGTTCAGCGGACCCAATGCTACCAGGACGGCAAATAAATATAGTCCCGCACTTTGTAAGGTGCTGCGCTTGCTGGTAAGGATACTCATGCCATGCTTGCTCAACGGACGATGTACGCGCGCAAGCTGTCGCGATCATATTCTAGTGCGGCGTAACGAAGGAATCCTTCCAGCGCCACAAAAAAACAATAGAGGAAACCTGCACCGCCACAAAGGAAGCCCAATTGGCCTATATATAAACGCAGAAACATGGACGTGCCGGACGCCAGGCCGCGTAGTACGCCGCCACGCTTGCCCTTTTCCGCACGTTTGGCGGCACCAAGCATGACGTATTGCACCAGTTTTTCCAGGCTGTCGTGCACGGTATCGCGAGAGTAGTGCAACAGCGGGCTGTCCAGCAGGAGGCGCGGCGTAGGTTCCGTCGTAAGGATGGCCTGCTCATGTATGATTCCGGTGTATTCACGCAGCAGCTCGCGGCGGAATAGACGTTCCACCTTGGATGGTGAACGGAAATATTTCAGTTCATGGCCGAACGCCACCATGCGCCATTGGATTTTCCATACTGCCCGTGGACCGGATTTTATTGCATTTAGTAATTCGTCTTGCAGTTCAGGGGTGATGACTTCGTCGGCATCAAGGAAAAAAATATAGTCCCCGGTGGCGTGCTGCAACAGCCTGTTGCGCTGCACGGCAAAACCCTGCCAATCCGGATAATTGAAAACTTCAGCGCCTTCGGCTTGCGCCAATTCACGGGTGTTATCAGTGCTGCCGCTGTCAACTACGATACATTGATCCGCGAAGGCTGCACTTTGCAGGCAACTGCTGATGCGACGCGCTTCATTCTTGGTCAGAACGGCGATCGTCAGGGTTGGTGTTGACGGCATTGCTGTTGCGAGCGCTTTGCTTTTTTGCCCACTTTCAGGTGGGGTGGAATTCAGCGTCTTCTTATGTTCCATACCTTTTGCCTATTTCAATCCAAAATTCATTCGCTGATGCTGGTATATACAGTATCTCATCCGGGGCTGGTTTTTAGTCTACAACAAGCATTATTCGCTCCGAAGTGCCCGTGATTATATGGCTATTGTTCGCTGCTAGCGAGGCACTATGTTGTATTGATGTCATCAATTTTGTGTGAGTGTATGCGGGATTCTTGCCATTGTTATAGTGATTTTTCTCGGAAACTTAGCTTCCACATCGATTTCAGGGCCGAATCGCGCTGTCGTTTGACGGCGCGGGGCGACTTGTTTATTCTTATGGCATTGCGCCGATTTGACATCAGCTTGCGGGCGCATAATAAATACGGCTAAAGCGTGCTCAAAACTGAGTCTCGAATTTAGCCCGACAAGCGGATCGCTTTCGGGCTTTTGTTTTTTGTAATGCCAGAGAAACCAGTGCATGCAAGCGCCCTTCTCCTGAATAGATAACATGACCTCAATCGGAATCGTTGCACCGCAATCCATGTTTTTTGATACGCCGCTGCCTTTGCAGAGTGGCGCGCAAATTACCGACTACACGCTGGTGTATGAAACCTACGGCACGCTGAATGCCGATCATTCGAACGCAGTGCTGGTTTGCCATGCGCTGAATGCATCACACCACGTCGCGGGTACCTATAGCGAAGATGCCGGCACCACCGGCTGGTGGGACAATATGGTCGGTCCGGGCAAGCCGCTGGATACGAATAAATACTTCGTTATCGGCGTGAACAACCTGGGATCCTGCTTTGGTTCAACCGGGCCCATGCATATCAATCCGGCCACCGGCAAGCAATATGGCGCGCATTTTCCGGTCGTGACGGTGGAAGACTGGGTGCAATCGCAGGCACGCCTGGCCGACGCGCTGGGTATCAAGCAATTTGCCGCGGTAATGGGTGGTTCTTTGGGCGGCATGCAGGCGCTGGCCTGGAGCATCCTGTTCCCGGAACGTTTGCGTCATTGCGTGGTGATTGCGTCGACTCCCAAGCTGACAGCACAGAACATCGCTTTCGATGATGTGGCACGGCAGGCGATCCTGACCGATCCGGATTACCACGGCGGTGATTTCTATGCGCACGGCGTGGTGCCCAAGAATGGTTTGCGCGTGGCGCGCATGTTGGGTCACATCACCTATTTGTCGGATGATGATATGGCGGCCAAGTTCGGTCGCGAGCTGCGTTCCGGCTCTTACCAATTTGGCTTTGGCATCGATTTCGAGATTGAGTCTTACCTGCGTTATCAGGGCGATAAATTCTCGACCTATTTCGACGCCAACACTTATTTGCTGATTACCAAAGCGCTTGATTATTTCGATCCGGCCAAGGATTTCGGCGGCGACCTGACCAAGACCCTGTCGAATACCCTCGCGAAATTCCTGCTGGTGTCGTTTACGACAGACTGGCGTTTTTCTCCTGAGCGCAGCCATGAAATGGTACAGGCGCTGGTCAACAATAATCGCACCGTCACCTATGCCGAGATCGATGCACCGCACGGACATGATGCCTTCCTGCTCGACGATCAGCGTTACATGAATGTCGTGCGTTCTTATTTTGAACGGGCGTATGAAGAAATTGATGGCGGCAGTCTGAAAGCAGGAGCAAGCGCATGAACTTCCAACAATTAAGCGCATTGCGTCCCGACCTCGCTTTTATCGCGCACTGGATCAAGCCCGGCACCAAGGTGCTGGATCTCGGTTGCGGTGACGGCGTGATGCTGGATTACCTGCAATCGGACAAGCAATGCAGTGGTTATGGCATAGAGATCGATGACAAGGAAATCCCGCTCTGTATCGAACGCGGCGTATCCGTTATCCAGCGTGACCTGGAAGCCGGCCTGGCAATCTTTGCCGACAATGCATTTGATACGGTCTTGTGTTTGTCGGCGCTGCAAATGATGAAGGATGTCGAAGGCGTGTTGCGCGATATTTCACGCGTTGGCCGGGATGCGATCGTGTCTTTCCCGAATTTCGCATATTGGCCGCATCGCCTTGCTTTGCTGCGCGGTCGTATGCCGGTATCGAAAAGCCTGCCTTACGAATGGTATGACACGCCCAACCTGCGTTGCGCGACGATCAAGGATTTTGAAGAACTGGCGAATGAAGTCGGGCTCGAAGTGCTCGAATGCGTCGCCCTGAATGAGGGCCAGCCGGTCGACTTCCTGCCGAATTGGCGCGGCAGCCTCGCCGTATTCCGCCTGCGTAAAAAGCGATAAGGCTTAACTGTCCTGTGTCGTCGTCGCGGCAGTTTTTGGCGCTGTCCGCGCCGCGAACCACAGCAGGACGATCACCGGCAAGCCGAGCAAGGCGGTGCCGGTGAAGAAGCTGGCGTAGCCGAAGCTGTCGACATAAGCACCGGAGTAACCGGCGATGAATTTCGGCAGCAGCAACATCATCGAACTGAACAAGGCATATTGCGTGGCCGAGTAACTGATATTGGTCAGGCTGGAGAGGTAGGCGATGAATGCGGCACTGGCGATGCCGCTGGCCAGGTTGTCAGCTGAAATCACCAATACCAAAGCCTGTACATCATGGCCATGTCCGGCCAGCCAGACGAACAGCAGGTTGCTGGCCGAACTCAGGATGGCGCCGAGTGCAAGTATGCGCATCATGCCGAAGCGCATCGATAAGGCACCGCCAATAAACGCGCCAACCAGCGTCATGATGATGCCGAAGATTTTGGTTACAGCTGCAACCTCGTCCTTGCTATAGCCCATATCGACATAAAACGGATTCGCCATGATGCCCATGACGACATCGCTGATGCGATAGGTCGCGATCAGGGCCAGGATCAACAGCGCCTGCCAGCGATAACGCACGATGAATTCGCGGAACGGGCCTATCAATACATCATCCAGCCAGGCTGCGACATTCTTGGCCGGCGGCAGGATGCGGCGTGCCGGCTCGGCCGAAAACAATACCGTGATCACGCCGACCAGCATCGAGGCCGCCATCACCAGGTAGGCGACGCGCCATGCGCCCGGCTGGTAACTGCCGCTGCCGGTAATTTCCGCGCGTGCCGCGATCCACAACACACCGGCACCGGCCCAGATCATCGCCAGCCGGTAACCGGTCTGGTAACTGGCGGCCAATGCAGCCTGGCGGTCGGTATCGGCGGATTCAATGCGGAAGGCGTCGAGCGAGATATCCTGCGTGGCGGAGCCAAAGGCGACCATCAGTGCGCACCAGACGACGGGTTGCAGTGCCAGATGCGGATCGTTCATCGCCATCCCGACCAGGCCGGCCATGATCGCCAGTTGCGACAGCAGGAGCCAGCTGCGGCGGCGCCCCATCCAGCGTGTCAACAGCGGGATCGGCATGCGGTCGACCAGCGGTGCCCACATCCATTTGAACGCATAGGCCAGGCCTACCCAGCTCAGGTAACCGATGGTGCTGCGGTCGATGCCGGCTTCACGCAGCCAGAAGCTGAGGGTGCCGAGTACCAGCATCAGCGGCAATCCGGCCGAGAAACCCAGCAACAGCATGCGCAGGGTGGCGGTTTCCAGATAGACCTTGAACGTGTCTGACCATGAACGCCGGCTTGCATCGCTGTTGCGAAAAATCATCTTTTAAGACCTTGAAGAAGGGAGCGCCGACCTTGTGCCGACAGGCTGAGATGCTGACACAAGAGCGGCCGTGCAGCAAGCGATGCGACGGCGCTTGTCGCGGGAATGCCGTGTTTGGCTGCTTTTACGCCGCAAGCATCAAAGCAGCGACGCATTCGGGCTGTGGGCGGTTTATCATGGAGGCCTTCTTGTTACCGACGTGTATTTACCCCTATGCTGATCATCACCATTAAACAAGGCAAAGAAAAAAGCCTGCTCGAACGCCAGCCATGGATTTATGCGTCAGCGGTGGAACGGGTCGACGGCAAGCCGGCGGAGCGCATGAAGGCCGGCGCAACGGCTTTGGTGCGTTCGTCGTCGGGTAAATTCCTGGCACGTGCTGCGCACGCACCAAAATCACAGATCCAGGCACGGGTCTGGACTTTCGATGAGGCGCAGCCGGTCGATCACGCGCTGATCAAGCGCCGTGTCAAGGCAGCAATCCAGAAACGCGTCGCTGCGGCCAAGGGCAAGCGGGTTGGCGCGGCCAAACGTTTGCCTTTGGTAATCGGCGATGAAGATGAATTGTCGGGTTTGCTGGTGGACTGGTATGGTGACCAGAAGGGCTACCTGATTTGCGAATTCCAGTCGGCAGGCGTCGATGCCTGGAAAGTCGCCATTGTGCAGGCGCTGATTGCGGAAACAGGTTGCCCCAATGTGTACGAAACGGCCGACGAGTTGATCCGCAAGGGCGAAGGTTTGCCGTTCAACTATGGTGTATTGGCCGGCGATGAGCCGCCGGATGATTTGTTGTAATGGAGAGCCGTGTGCACTGTGAGCTGACAACAGACGATCTAAGGGCGTGCAAATAATGGCGGCCCAGTTCCGGCAGGAGTTCTGGCCGCATTCCGGTTACAAACTGACCCGTCGCGATGGCGACAGCCGTTTGCTGTTAAGCGATGATCTGTTGCGTGCCTGGTGGCACCGGCCGGAAGTGGCGCCTATAGATGAATCCTGCGAACGCGAACGTGCATTGCATACTGCTTTGCTGGCAGAGCCGCGTCGTGTCGTCACGGACGCAGAAATCAGCGCCTTGCAGGATGCTGATGCGCAGGATAACTATCGCATTCTGCTGGCATGGCGCGATCGTTTGCTGGCAGCGCCTACGCTGGAAGCAGCGTATCTCGATCTGTTCCGCGCGGGTAGCATCAATGTGCCGCCGGTTTTCATCGATCAACTGACGCAGATGATCGTGCATGGCATGCTGGATGGCAGCGAAGAAGCATTGCAAGTACGTGCCGCCGAATTATTTTTCCGCAAACAAAAAGTGGCGATAGAAAACGGTGCCGTGATGCTGGCCGATGCGGACACCGTAGAGTTGCACGCGACGGGCGGAAATTACGGTGATATAGGGCGCTTGCTGATAGAAGCCAATACCAAACCGCGTCGCGTCGAGCTGGATGTGTTGGACCAGGAGAATGCTGACACTTACTGGGCGCGTAACGAGCGACATGATACGGTCGTCAGCTTTGCATACGGCCGTGCTGCTTTAACCGCATTTTGTCGCGTCGTGGAAAAATGGATACAACACTTCTACGGCGTCGCCGTGGTGGTGCGTCCCTTGCGCGCGATCGAAGCCAAACATTGGGCCTGGCATATAGGCCTGGATGCGGAAGCCAGCGCCATCCTGAATGATTTGTACGCCGGCACCGAATTGGAAGAAGAACGTAATCGCCGCATCCTGTCGCTGTTCCAGCTCGACTTCGTTGATCCTGCAGTCGTACGTGCCGATGTCGCCGGTCGTCCCGTGTATATGGCTTGCGCGATGAATAGTGAAGAGTTGTTGCGTATCAAGCCGCAGAATTTATTGTTGAACTTGCCGCTCGCATCTATCTCCTGATTTCTCCATATTGTGTGAACCTTGGATGCACACACAGGTCTACCGTCGTTCTTGACTGAACGAAGCGGGCATTGCTGTTGCCTCTCGGCATATGCCTGCCGCTATCCATGAATACAGTAATACAGCGCCGCTGGGAGCTCGATGCCCTGCGCGGCTTGATGTTGGTCATGATGTTTTCCACCCATCTGCCGACCCGTTTCAGTATCGGATTCGGGCAGACGCTGGGTTATGTGTCGGCGGCGGAAGGCTTTGTCATGCTGTCTGCTTTTATGGCCGGCATGATTTATACCGGCAAGGCTTTGAGGAATGGCGTGGACGCCATGCGCCAGGCTTTCTTCAGGCGCACGCTGACGGTTTACGCCTGTCACGTCGCTTGCCTGCTCCTGCTATTTACCCTGATTGCCGCATTGGGATTGAAATTTGATCAGCCCGGTTTGAAAAACCTGATTGGCTACTACCTGGAAAATCCAGTGTCGGGTTTGCTGGGCGGCATGTTATTGATTTACAACCCGCCCTTGCTGGATATCCTGCCGCTGTATGTGATGTTGTTGCTGATTAGCCCATGGATACTGGCGCATGGCATGCGGCATGGCTGGCGTGGCATTTTTATCGTCAGCACAGCCTTATGGCTGGCGGCACAATTCGGCCTGTCATCTTTCCTGTACGGCATATTGGTTGCCGTGACGGGTTTGCCCATACCATTTCGCGAGACCGGATCATTTGAAACGTTTGCCTGGCAATTGTTGTGGGTATTTGGTTTGTGGCTGGGATCGTTGGATGCAAGTGGCGTTTTGCAGCGGCGCAAATCATTTTCACCGCGCCTGGTGTGGACTGCAGTCGTACTGGCGCTTACGTTTTTCGCGTGGCGCCATATGGTCGGGCAGATACCGTTCCCGGGTAATGAAACGTTGAATCTCTGGCTGGATAAATGGCAGGTCGGGCCATTACGGTTGTTGAATTTTTTGGCGCTGTTGGTGATCGTGATGCATGTCGGCAGTGCCAGGCATATAGAACTTCCCCGCTTCAAATTCCTGGAGACGATGGGTGCTGCTTCATTGCCGGTATTTTGCGCACACCTGGTCCTGGTGTTGCTGACACTCGCGATCATCGGTGATGCATTTGATGAGCGCTTTGACTGGATGGATGAATTGTTGTTGAGCGGCGGACTGGTCTTGCTGTATCTATCGGCAGCCGCTGCCTTGCGGTTCAGAAACCGGCAACGTGTATCCAAACGTCATTGATTTTATTCTAGCCAACGTGCACGGCTGGCCGAGATGGCAATCGCGATAGCCATGACACCGATCAGGCCAAGCGCGACTTGCATACCCCAACCTTGTGCCAGGAAGCCTATCACCGGCGGCCCGATCAGGCCGCCGCTATAACTGAAGGTGGCTACCGCCGCCAATGCCGTTGCGCCATGTCGACCGGCAGAACTGAACACAAAGGGGAAGACCGAAGCAAAGCCGGCCCCGGCCAGTGCAAAGCCGAGGATGGTGAGCGGGATGTTGACGGCCGAAACCGCAATGAAGATGCCACACGCAGCCAGCGATGCACCGAAGGCCACTACGCGACGTGCGCCGTAGCGGTCTTTGAAACGATCGCACACCAGGCGCGCCGCCAGCATCAGTGCAGCAAAGCCGGCATAGGCCAAGGGTGCGACACCGTCATGCGCACCCATCCTGTCTTTCATGAAGACGCCGCTCCAGTCAGCTATCGAGCCTTCTGCGACCGCACCACAAAAACCGATGATGCCGAGCGCCACGAGAGGACCGTGTGCAATCGCGAAGTATTGCTTGCTGGCCACATGTTCTACCTGATCCGGCGGCAATGCCTGATAAGCCACATACAAAGGCAGTAATAGTGCGATGGCGGCGATGGTAAAGTGTACGGTCGGTGTAATCCCTATGCCTGCCATCAGGCTGCCGAACAAGGCACCGCTGACCGCACCGACACTGAACCACGCATGCAACAGCGACATGGTTGAGCGCCCTGCCTGTTTTTCCTGCTCGGTACCGATGGCATTGATGGCGACATCGAAGCACCCGGAACCTGCACCCAGTGCGACCGCGACGATCACCAGCCATGTCATGCTGGGTGCCAATGCCAATGCAGGCAAAACGACGATCAGGCCCAGGCCGGAGTACCAGGCGGCACGCCGGCCGCCAAAGCGGCCCACCAGCCATGCTGCCAGGGGAAAGGACGCGACTGCGCCGAAACCGCCGCCGAGCAATACCATACCCAGTTGCGCCGGATTCAATTGCAAGGCATCGCGGATCGCCGGTATACGCGCCGCCCATGACGCATAGATCACACCCAGCAAGATAAAGAGAAAGGGCGTGGCGGCAGCGCGCAAGCGGGCAAAGCGGGGTGCAGCGGATATAAGGGATTCAGTGGACATCGGATAACTAGACGCAGAAAGGTTGCGTTTGCACGCAATGCTGAATTGTATTGCGTTCAGCCTGATCGCGTATGGCAGATGTAAAAACAGGCGCAAACTGTGCGCCTGTTTTTTTTTGCAAGATTGCTTATCTCAATCAGGCTCAAGCCTTGGACAATTTCGGTTGCATAGGCTCCGCCGTCAGGTAACCCACTGCTGCGCTGAACCTGTCGTTGTAATTGGCCTTGATCAATGGATCGAGTTTGTCCTTGACCTTGCTGTGCAATTTGCCGCTCCAGTCACCGGCATGCTGGAAGTTACTCATGATGTAAGTCCAGCCATTGATTTCATCGACCGCGTGCAGACCGGTGGATTCGGCACCTGCTGGTACAGACATGATGCGCGCCAGTTTTTTAGTGTCTACGTTGTAGGCCCACAAGAAATTGTTGACGTGTGTGCTGCTGTCTTCACCGATGAACAATGTGCGCATTTTTTCTGAAAACTTCAGGTTGTCCGGATTCGCAATTTTGTCCGGATTCGCCAGATTACCCAAAGCGTCTGCGGCGATATCTTCGCCGATCAACAAGGCACGGGTTTGTACCGGTACCCACTCGCTGACTATCGCTGTGCCGCTGGTGTCGCGTTGGCCGCCTGTCAGCTTGTGTGCAAATACACCGCCGGCAACGATGGCTTTGTTGACGGTAATGTTGCTGGCCGGATTCCATGCCGGATCATTCTTCACCATCGAGTTCTGAATATTCTGCAAGGCAGAATACGCGATCTTGTCCTTGATGTTGACAGTCGTGCCTTCCATCTTGGTGAAGCCCATGCTGGCACCAACCAGGTTGGCGTAGCGATGTGTTTCGAGAAAGGCTGCAGCCTTTTCCATGCCCGGTTTCAGCTTGACCCAGTTCGCGATACCGTCGGCATATAGCTTGGTGTAGCTGGCGTCGTTCGGATCAGCTTTGACGCTGTGCATGATGTCGGACGGCTTCAAGGTGTTCGCCAGTTTTTCGATTTCTGCGCTGCTGGCATGACCCAATTTAATCCAGCTCAGTGCGGCACCTGGTGCAGCAGGATCAACCGAGAAACCTGCGCCGACCTTGGCGACATACAAAGTGCCGGCTGACAGGTCTTTCTCCTTGTCGGCCACGAACATGAACAAGCCGCCGTTGGTGTAGTCATCACCCATCAACACTGTGCGATTGTCCGGCATTACTTGTATCAATTCGTGAGAAATGCGACCGAGGCAGAAATGCTTCTTGATGCTGCCGCTGCCATCTGCATGCACGGTGATTTCCGGCAAGTGGCCGTAGTGATATGGATTGGCTTTGTTCTCATCACCAAACAAATTCTTGCTGAATTTTTTGAAGAAGGGGCTGTCGTTGATGAATTGCGCATCCGGTTCGTACTCTTCGCTCGACAAGTGCGTATTCCATGGCGACAGGCTGGCACCGCAGGTGATCCACAAACCATGTACCGAAGAGGTATCGACGTTATGATATTTGACCAGCGACAGTTTGCCGTTGCTTTGATCCTGGTCCAGCGTCAGCACCGCTATCGGTGATGGCAAGGTGCCGTATGCATTATTCTTGCCGCTGGCTGCACCTGCCTGGTCACGGGTGGTGTATTCAAACTGCACGACGCCGAACACGGCCTTGCCCTTGATGTTGGCAACGTTCGCATCCGGCAGCGCGAGCAGCGAAGTGCCGTCCGGCGAGTCGGAGAAAAATTGTCTTTCCTTGCCCGCGACCGAACGATCGATGATGGGCTTGTTATTGATGTCGTAGTAGCCACCGCTGATGATGGTGCCGCCCTTGCCATCCGGCACAGCTTGTCCAGTGATGAAGAATGGTTGATAGGCGAGGCGGTAGCCTAATACCGAGTTGTCGGCATAGTGCACATTCATGGTGGAGCCCACTGCTGTGGTCGCCATCGCAGCTGCATCGGCCAGTGATGGTGCTGCCATAGGCGTGAAGCTGGTGGCGACGTATTCTTTGGCGCTGGATGGTGCGGCTGTGCTGCAGGCAGCGAGGAAAGCGGATGATGCACCCAGCGGCAACAAAGGTGCGCTGGCGAGGAACTTAAGAGCTTGACGACGTGATGGCTGTGGCTGATCGGACATGGCTATTTCCAGGATGGTTGAGTTGCGATGCGCCGGTGGCCGCAAGCTTAACCCTTGTCAACCCTATCCGCATGTACGGATAGGGTTGAAATGAGTTTTTGGAAATTGTCGTGCGATCCCCCGCGTAGTCGGGGATTATAAAAATGCTTTATGACCGCTTCGTGAAAAGCGGCCATGTCATCACTGTTTCCAGTCATAATCTATTGTCAGCGGCGCGTGATCGCTGAAGCGCTCATCTTTATAGATGGCGGCGCTACGTGCAGTCTCTGCCAGTGCCGGTGTTGCCACCTGGTAATCAATGCGCCAGCCTACGTTCTTCGCATATGCCTGGCCGCGGTTGCTCCACCATGTGTAGCATTCGTCGGTGGTATTCGGATGCAGGCGGCGGTACACGTCGACCAGCTCGACTTCATCAAATACGCGTGACAGCCATGCACGTTCTTCTGGCAGGAAGCCGGAATTCTTGCGATTGCCTTTGAAATTCTTCAGGTCGATTTCATTGTGCGCGATATTCCAGTCGCCGCAGATGACGAAGTCACGTCCTTGCGCTTTCAGTTCCAGCAAGTGCGGCAGGAACACATCCATGAAGCGGAACTTGGCCTGTTGCCGTTCCTCGCCGGACGAACCGGACGGGCAATACACCGAAATCACACTCAACTTGCCAAAATCGCATTGCACATAGCGGCCTTCGGCATCGAACTCGGCGCAGCCGAAACCGATCTGCACGTTGTCCGGTACGGTTTTGCAGTACACGCCGGCACCGGAATAGCCTTTCTTCTCGGCATAGTGGAAATAGCCGGTATAGCCCGGTGGCGTCAGGAATTCGGGTGTCATGTCAGGTGCCTGGGCTTTCAGTTCCTGTACACAGATAAAGTCTGCATCATGCCTGGCCATCCAGGTAAAAAAGCCCTTTTTAGCGGCTGAGCGTATGCCATTCAGGTTGGCGGAGACAATTTTCAACATAGCGTCGTTCAAAAAAATGAGGCGATCAGGATAACCGATTCGCCGCAGTGTGGCTTGCCTTCAGGCTTGCGGCTGTCGTCGGGAGCAGGCATATCCTTTGCATTTACAGGCATACAGACCCGATAACGCTTTAAAATGTGGCCTCAGTCGAGCAAATAACGACAATTTTCGTCACTTTTATCCGTTATGGAGTCGTTTTGAACAATTTACGGCAAGAATTCATCAAATTTTCGGTTGAGACCGGCGTATTGCGTTTCGGCGAGTTTGTGACCAAGGCTGGTCGCACATCGCCCTATTTCTTTAACGCCGGCCTGTTCAATCAGGGTGGCACGCTGGCAACGCTGGCCGAGTTTTATGCACAAACCCTGATCGATTCGGGTATCGAATTCGATATGTTGTTTGGCCCGGCCTACAAAGGCATCACGCTCGCTTCGGCGACCGCAGTGGCGCTGGCGAACAAGGGGCGTGACGTCTCGTTCGCGTTCAACCGCAAGGAAGCCAAGGACCATGGCGAAGGCGGCACGATGGTCGGGGCCAAATTGCAAGGGCGCGTGGTGATCATTGATGACGTGATTTCCGCCGGTACCTCGGTGCGTGAATCGGTCGACATGATCCGCGCTGCCGGTGCAACACCATGCGCGGTCATGATTGCGCTGGATCGCATGGAACGCTCGGGTGCAGACGGTGCCTTGTCTGCTCATTCGGCGGTGCAGGAAGTCAGTAATACCTACGGCATGCCGGTAGTGTCGATCGGCAATCTGTCGGATTTGTTTGAATACCTGTCGAATGCCGGTGCGGATTCGGAACAGGCGAAATACAAGGAAGCCGTCGCTGCTTACCGCCAGAGGTACGGCGTGGCATAACAAACTTTTTTCTCGGGGAGTGGAATGAAAGGTGCAGTCAAGACACTGTTTTTTCTCTCGATATGGATAGCGATACATGCCCATGCCAAGATTTATATGTGCAAGGATGCATCAGGCAAGACACTCTCCTCCGACCGCCCGATTCCGGAATGTGCGGACCGCCCCGTGCGTGAGTACAGCAATAACGGCAATACCCGCAAAGAGCTCGCGGCACCACTGACGGCCGAGCAAAAGCGGGCGCTGGAATTGCAGGAAGAAAAGAAAAAAGCAGAACAGCTGGCCGCAGCTGAACAAAAAAGATCTGACCGCGCCCTTTCGGCCCGCTATCGCAGCGAAGACGATATTGCCGCCGCCCGTAAGCGCGATACCGACCTGGTCAGCATCCAGATCACGCAATACAAAGCTGCGCTGCATGGTGCAGAGAAAGAACAGGCTGCAGGCCTGGAGCGCAAACAAAAAGGCAATCTGTCACCGTCTATGCAGGCGAAACTGGATCGCAACGACCAGAGCGTGCGTGATTTGCACAAGCACATCAAGGACGGCGAGGCGGAGCTGGCGCAGATGAATGAAAAGTATGATCAGATCTTGCGGCGCTATCGTGAGATTACGACGACGGCTTCAAATTGATGATGGGATTTTTAAAGTCCTTTCGTGATATCAGAGAAAACCCGAAGTGCTGAATTGTTTGCTGCGAATTTTCTTGGCGTGTGGAAAGGTATGTGTGTTGTCGAGTAATATTGAACAAGCCTCAGATTCATTGAGCCAATACTTTAATAATACTAATTCGCAACAGGGAGAAGCATTTGAAGAATATATTTTTTATTGTCGTTTCGGTTTTACTTGCTGGTTGTGCCACGAGTTATCAGTCTTCTAGCTTATCCGGGGGATATAGAGACAAACATGTTGCCGAGGACGTCTACCGGGTCTCTTTTTCAGCAAATGGCTATGCCACTCGTGAAACTGCTCAGACTTATTGGTTATACAGGGCCACAGAGCTGACATTGGAGAAGGGATTTGACGGTTTTGAAATACTGTCTCCGATTGCCTTGGGACGGGTGGAAGAATCTTCACCCTTTATCAAAGCTCAGATGATATTTATCCCGATGGAGACGGCGCCAAAACCATACTTTGAAGCAGATATCCGTTTGCTTAAAGCTCCGATAAAAGCAAATCCACCTAAGATTTTCAATGCTACTCAACTTAAAGCAGAACTAGAGCCACATGTAAAAGGCGAAAAGAAATGCGACATGGAGAATGTGTGTCCTCACATAAAGAAATACTTATTTCCTCCAGCCGCTACGGATACCCCTGTTTCTAAGGGCGTAATCTAGATAGTTGATTGCTGCAATAAAAAACGCGCTCGTTTTACGGAGCGCGTTTTTTTATGGGCAGACTGAATTAAGCAGTCAGCTTTTTCTTCAGCAATTCAGTCAGCTGTGCCGGATTGGCTTTGCCCTTGCTGGCTTTCATCGCCTGACCCATCAATGCGTTAATCGCCTGCTCTTTACCAGCGCGGAATTCTTCGACTGATTTGGCGTTCGCTGCCAATACATCGTCGACCAGTTTTTCCAGTGCGCCGCTGTCGGAGATTTGTTTCAGGCCTTTGGATTCGATGATGTCATCCGCCAGCTTGGTGCTATCCGATTTGGCTTCCCACATTGCACCGAATACTTCCTTCGCAATCTTGTTGGAAATCGTACCGTCCGCTATGCGTTGCAGCAGCAATGCGAGTTGCGTAGCAGCGACTGGTGCAGCGGCGATCTCTATGCCTTCACGGTTCAGCGTTGATGCAACATCGCCCATCAGCCAGTTGGCTGCAGGTTTGGCCTGTTCCTTGCCGGCGGCGGCAACCACCGCTTCGAAATAATTTGCCATGCCTTTCGATTGCGTCAGCACTGCGGCATCGTATTCCGACAATGCATAGTCACGGACAAAGCGTTCACGCATTGCGCCAGGCAATTCCGGCATCGCAGCTTGTACACGGGCAATCCATTCCGCGCTGACGACCAGTGGCGGCAAGTCGGGGTCAGGGAAGTAGCGGTAATCGTGCGCGTCTTCCTTACTGCGCATTTCGCGGGTTTCTTTTTTGTCCGGATCGTACAAACGGGTTGCTTGCACCACGCGACCACCGTCTTCGATCAATTCGATCTGGCGACGCACTTCATAGTTGATCGCATCTTCGAGGAAACGGAAGGAGTTCAGGTTTTTGATTTCGCAACGGGTGCCGTATTCCTTCTGTCCGACCGGGCGTACCGAGACGTTGGCGTCGCAGCGGAATGAACCTTCCTGCATATTGCCGTCGCAAATGCCGAGCCAGGTTACCAGCGTGTGCAGGGCTTTCGCATAGGCGACTGCTTCGGCCGCGCTACGCATATCCGGTTCAGTCACGATTTCCAGTAGTGGCGTGCCGGCGCGGTTCAGGTCGATGCCGGTCATACCCTGATAGTCTTCGTGCAGCGATTTTCCGGCGTCTTCTTCCAGATGCGCGCGTGTCAGTTGCACCGAGCGGATTTCGGTTTTGCCGTCGACTTCGAGTGCGAAGGAAACGCGACCGCCTTGTACGATAGGCAGGTCCATCTGGCTGATTTGGTAACCCTTCGGCAAATCAGGATAGAAATAGTTTTTGCGTGCAAACACAGAATGCGGCGCGATGGTGGCACCGATGGCGAGGCCAAATTGAATCGCGCGTTCGACTGCACCGCGATTCATGACCGGCAATGCGCCTGGCAAGGCCAGGTCGACCGGTGAAGTTTGGGTGTTTGGTTCAGCGCCGAACTGGGTCGGTGAGCCGCTGAAAATTTTTGTCTGGGTCGTCAACTGCGTGTGCGTTTCCAGACCGATTACCACTTCCCACTGCATATATTTCCTTACTCGCTTGTTAGCGTATTAACTGTTTTCGCGATGTACTTGATAGCGTTTATTCGGCTGGCTGGCGCAAGTGCCAGTCGGTTGCTTGCTGGTATTGGTGCGCAACATTCAACAACTTCGCTTCGGCAAAATAATTGCCGATGATTTGCAGGCCGACCGGGCGTTTGGAATTCTTTTCACCCTGGCCGAAGCCGCAAGGAATCGACATGCCCGGCAAGCCTGCGAGGCTGGTCGAGAGCGTGAAGATATCGGCCAGGTAATTGGCGATAGGGTCATCTGCTTTATCACCGAGATCCCATGCCACGGTCGGGCATACCGGCCCCATGATGACGTCGCATTGTGTGAATGCCTGCTGGAAATCCTGCGCGATCAGGCGGCGGATTTTTTGTGCCTGCAGATAGTAAGCATCATAGTAACCATGCGACAGTACATAAGCGCCAACCAGGATGCGGCGTTTGACTTCTTCACCGAAACCTTCGGCACGTGTCTTGCGATACATGTCGGACAAGTCGCTGTAATCCTTGGCGCGATAACCGTAACGTACGCCGTCGAAACGGCTCAGGTTGGACGATGCTTCGGCTGGTGCGATAACGTAATAGGTCGGGATCGACAGTTCGGTTTTCGGCAGCGAAATATCGACCAGGGTTGCGCCCAGTTTTTCGTATTCCTTGAGTGCGGCGCGTACCGCCTGTTCGACATCGGCGGCCAGGCCGTCACCAAAGTATTCACGTGGCAAACCGATTTTCAAGCCTTGCAATGGCTGGTTCAGGTCGCGTGTGAAATCTTCTTTCGCGCGTTCGATGCTGGTCGAATCACGTGGGTCGAAACCGGTCATCGCGTTCAACAACAAGCCGCAATCTTCTGCAGTTTTTGCAATCGGGCCGCCCTGGTCCAGCGACGATGCAAACGCAATCATGCCGAAGCGCGAGACGCTGCCATAGGTTGGTTTGATGCCGGTGACGCCGCACAGTGCGGCCGGTTGGCGGATCGAGCCGCCGGTATCGGTAGCGGTCGACGCCGGCGTCAGGCGCGCAGCAATCGCGGCAGCAGAACCGCCGGATGAGCCGCCCGGGATCGCTGTCTTGTCCCACGGATTTTTCACTGCGCCGAAATAGGAATTTTCATTCGAAGAACCCATCGCGAATTCATCGCAATTCAGTTTGCCCAGATGCACCATACCGGCTTGCTTGAATTGTTCGACTACGGTTGCATCGAAAGGGCTGACATAGTTTTCCAGCATCTTGGAACCGGCAGTCGAGCGCCAGTCGCGCGTCACGAAAATATCCTTGTGTGCAATCGGAATACCGGTCAACGCAGTCGTGTCACCGCTGGCCAGGCGTTGGTCGGCCAATGCCGCTTCCTTCAGTGTCAGCGCAGGATCAACGTGCAGGAATGCATTCAGGTCGCTGTGCGCAATGCGATCAAGGAATAGTTGCGCCAGCTCGGTCGCGGAAATCTGTTTGCTATGCAGCAGTGCAGATAATTCTTTTAGGGTCTTGGTATGCATAATCAATTTCTGGTGTTCGGTGGGTGGGGCAGCGCGCTACCCCGCGTGCACATCTGTATGGCGTGCCGGCGATTTATTCGATGACTTTTGGTACCAGATAGAGGCCGTCCTGCGTGGCCGGCGCGACTTTTTGGTAATCGTCGCGGCGATTCGCTTCGCTGACAACGTCTTCGCGCAGGCGCAGTGCGAGATCCGGCAGCATGGTCGCGATCGGGTGGTTCAGGGGTTCGATGCCGGTGGTATCGACGGCGCGCAGCTGTTCAACCAGCGCAAAAATGCCATTGAGCTTGTCCAGCGTTTGCGCGGATTGCTCGGTGGTCAGCTCGATTTGAGCGAGCGTTGACAGGCGTTTGACATCGGAAAGTTCGAGGGACATGGTCGGATTGCGGTCGGGCCGCTGTTCAATGTTAAGAAAATCGGAAGGTGCAAAAGTCTTCTAGTGTTGGCAAAAGCTTTGCAAAATAGCGCATCCAGCGGATATTTTTGCCTTTTTAGACGACTAAATTAAGGTAAATTATAAGGTAGAATATCGGGTTAATGCCTTGCTGGCGCCGATATTGGGGTCGCCGCGGCCATAAACCCCTTTTTTTACTTAAGCGCACCACTGCTGCGCACCAGGACAATTCATGTTTGGATTTTTACGTAGTTATTTTTCGAATGATCTGGCAATCGATCTGGGTACTGCCAACACCCTGATATATGTTCGTACCGCAGGAATCGTGCTGGATGAGCCTTCTGTAGTGGCAATTCGCCAGCAAGGCGGCCCAAATGGCAAAAAAACCATCATGGCCGTCGGTAAGGAAGCCAAACAGATGTTGGGCAAGGTACCGGGCAATATCGAGGCGATCCGCCCGATGAAAGACGGCGTGATTGCCGACTTTACCGTTACCGAGCAAATGCTCAAGCAGTTCATCCGCATGGTGCACGACACCAAACTCTTCAAACCTTCCCCTCGTATCATCATTTGCGTCCCTTGCGGCTCCACCCAGGTGGAACGCCGTGCGATCCGTGAATCCGCGCTGGGCGCAGGTGCGGCGCAGGTCTATCTGATCGAAGAGCCGATGGCAGCCGCGATTGGTGCCGGTCTGCCGGTATCGGATGCAACCGGCTCGATGGTGGTCGATATCGGTGGCGGTACCACCGAAGTCGGCATCATTTCACTGGGCGGTATGGTCTATAAAGGCTCGATCCGTGTTGGTGGCGATAAATTCGACGAGGCGATCGTCAATTACATCCGCCGCAACTACGGCATGCTGATCGGTGAACAAACCGCGGAAGCGATCAAAAAAGAAATCGGTTCGGCCTTCCCGGGCTCCGAAGTGCGTGAAATGGAAGTCAAGGGCCGTAACCTGTCCGAAGGCATCCCACGTTCGTTCACGATTTCCAGCAATGAAATCCTGGAAGCACTGACCGACCCGCTGAACAACATTGTTTCCGCCGTGAAAAACGCGTTGGAACAAACCCCGCCGGAGTTGGGTGCCGATATTGCTGAAAAAGGCATGATGCTGACCGGTGGTGGCGCCTTGCTGCGCGACCTGGACCGTCTGTTGATGGAAGAAACAGGCTTGCCGGTGATCGTGGCCGAAGACCCTCTGACTTGCGTGGTGCGCGGTTCCGGCATGGCGCTGGAACGTATGGATAAGCTGGGTTCGATTTTCTCTTACGAATAATCGCTCTCTAACCGCATTACCCATCCGACTGGCTGACATGAACAATGTCATGAAAGCACAACATTTCGAAACACAGGCTGCCGCTGCCGGACACATCGTCCCGGCAGCGCGGTTTGTTGTGGACATCCTCGGCAGGTTCGCCAACAAGTAATACATGGAATACAGTCCACCACCACTCTTCAAACAAGGTGCCTCGGCACGTGCAAAGATGGTGTTCTTCGCCTTGATCGCATTGGTGCTGCTGGGAGTGGACTCGCATATGCGCTCACTCGCGGTGGTGCGGCAGGTCATCTCGACGGCACTCTATCCGCTGCAGGTGGTTGCCCTCGCCCCACGCGACGCACTCTATTATGTTGGTGATTACTTCACCTCGCTGTCCGACATCAAGACGGAAAACGAAAAGCTCAAGCAACAGCAAACCCTCAACGCGCGTACCCTGCAGCAAGGACAGCAATTGCTGGCCGAGAATACGCAGCTGCGAGAATTGTTGGGTACCAGCGAACGCCTGCCGGTCAAATCGGTACTCGGTGAAATCCTGTATGACACCCGCGATGCCTTCACCCGCAAGATCGTGCTTGATCGCGGTACGCAGCATGGCGTCGCACTCGGGCAGCCGGTGATCGATCATGTCGGCGTGGTCGGGCAGGTGACGCGCGTGTTCCCGTTCAGCTCGGAAGTGACGCTGCTGACCGACAAGAACCAGGCCATCCCGGTGCAAGTGGTACGCAATGGTTTGCGCAGCGTCGCCTACGGACGTGGGCAGTCGAATGTACTGGATTTACGCTTCATGCCGACCAATGCCGATATCCAGAAGGGTGATGTGTTGGTGACGTCCGGTATCGACGGTATTTACCCGCCGGGCCTGGCCGTTGCGACTGTCGCGCAGGTGGAAAATAAATCGGTTGATTCTTTTGCTCGCATCATTTGCCAGCCGACGGCAGGCATAGATCGGAACCGCCAGTTGTTGATCCTGTTGACGGAGAACAAACTGGAACCGCGCGCAGCAGATGATACAAAAGACAAGAATGCCAAGATGGCAGGCATCCTGCGTCATGCTGCCAGCCGCACCAATGGAACTTCGGGCAAGGGTATCGATCTACAACCCGCTCCTCCACCGCCAGCACAGCCAGCGACCGCACCGCGATGAACCACCAGCCCCATTACATTCTTTTGCCCGCGAGTCCGGCGTTTATCGCGCTGAGCCTGATCGTCGCCTTCCTGTTGAACTTGCTGCCCTGGGGACAATGGATAGGCGTGCCTGATTTTGTCGCCCTGTTGCTGGTGTTCTGGAGCATGCACCAGCCGCGCAAAGTCGGTATCGGCGTAGCTTTCTTCATGGGCATCATGATGGATGTACATGATGCTGCGGTACTGGGTGAGAATGCGCTTGCGTACACGCTGTTGTCGTATTTCGCGATCATGATCCACCGGCGCGTACTGTGGTTCCCGAATGGAACGCAGGCCTTGCACGTCTTCCTGCTGTTGTTGGGAACGCAATTGGTGCAATTGATCGTGCGTCTGTTTGTCGGCGGGAATTTCCCCGGCTGGCTGTATTTTGCCGAAAGCGCCGTCGCCGCCCTCTTATGGCCGGTCGTGACCTGGATCTTGCTGGCACCGCAACGTCGTGCGATCAATCGCGACGACACGCGCCCGCTGTAAGCGGCCACTGCTGTTCTGATGTTTATCCGGTATTTGAAACCGCATGACTGAATTAAAAAATACCGAACGCGAACTACACCTGTTCCGCCTGCGCCTGTCGGTGGCGGGCTTCGTGGTGTTCATTTTGTTTGGCTGTCTGCTGGCGCGTTTCATCTGGTTGCAGGTATATAAACACAACGACTATGTAGCGCAAGCTGAAGACAATCGCATCTCGGTGGTGCCGGTAGTGCCGAATCGTGGCCTGATCGTCGATCGCAACGGCGTGGTGTTGGCGCGCAATTACTCGGCTTACACGCTGGAAATCACCCCGTCCAAAATCAATGGTGACCTGGAAACGCTGATCGACGAGCTGGCGACGCTGGTCGATATCCAGCCGAAGGACAGAAGGCGCTTCAAGAAACTGCAGGAAGAATCTCGTAATCTCGCCAGTTCGCCGATACGTGTGCGCCTGACCGATGAAGAGGTCGCACGTTTTTCCGCGCAACGTTATCGTTTCCCCGGCGTTGAAATCCAGGCGCGCCTGTTCCGCCAATACCCGCTCGGCTCGGTTGCTTCCCATGTGATCGGTTATATCGGCCGCATCAACCAGCGTGAAGCAAAGGAAATTGACGAGGGCGACGACGCCACCAACTATCGCGGTACCGAGCATATCGGCAAGGAAGGCGTAGAAAAGAATTACGAAGACAAATTGCACGGTCGCACCGGCTACGAAGAAGTCGAAGTGTCGGCGGGTGGTCGTCCTATCCGCACCTTGTCGCGTACCGCGGCGACACCGGGCGACAACCTGATCCTGTCTATCGATATTGAATTGCAAAAGGTGGTTGAACAAGCCTTTGGTGACCGTCGTGGTGCCTTGATTGCAATTGAGCCATCGACCGGTGACGTGCTGGCCTATGTGTCGATGCCGACTTTTGATCCCAACCTGTTTGTTGAAGGTATCGACCAGCAAAACTGGGACGCGCTGAATAATTCGCCGGACCATCCTTTGCTGAATCGTCCGCTGTCCGGTGCCTATCCACCCGGCTCGACGTATAAACCATTCATGGCATTGGCCGCACTGGAGCTGGGCAAGCGCAAGCCGTCGGATGCGATTTCCGATCCGGGTTATTTCTGGTTCGGTAACCATAAATTCCGTGACGATAAAGAAGGCGGACACGGTTTCGTCGATATGTATAAATCGATCGTGCAATCCTGCGATACCTATTACTACATGCTGGCGAACGATCTCGGCGTCGATGCGATCCATGACTTCATGAAGCCATTCGGTTTCGGCCAGAAGACCGGCATCGATTTGCGCTTCGAGCGCACCGGCGTGTTGCCATCGACCGCATGGAAGGCCGCGGCTTATCGCAAGCCGGAGCAAAAGAAATGGTATGCCGGTGAAACAATTTCCATCGGTATTGGACAAGGCTATAACTCGTTCACGCCTTTGCAACTGGCGCACGCGACCGCAATCCTGGCGAACAACGGCGTAGTGATGAAGCCGCATCTGGTGAAAATGATCGAGAACGGCACTACCCGCCAGCGCACGCTGACGGTGCCGAAAGAAAGTTACCGCATCCCGCTGAAGCAGGAAAACATCGACGTCATCAAGAATGCAATGGTCGGCGTCAATAAGGAAGGTACCGGTGCGCGTGCATTTGCGCGAGCCGAGTATGTGTCGGCAGGCAAAACCGGTACTGCACAAGTGATTGCGATCAAGAAAAACGAGAAATACGATTCCAGCAAGATTTCCGATCGTCACCATGATCACGCTTTGTACACGGCGTTTGCACCTGCCGACAATCCGCGTATAGCCTTGGCCATCATTGTGGAAAACGGTGGTTTCGGTGGCGCTGCCGCAGCGCCGATTGCGAAACAGGCGATGGATTTCTACCTGCTGGGCAAGCGTCCTGACGACAAGACACCGGCCAAGCCGAAGAAAGAAGTGAAGGAAGAGTTCGTCGAATGAGTGACCAGATGAACAAGCGCTCGCTCGGGCAAATCATCCAGCCTTACATCCAGATGTTTGATGTGCCGCTGATCCTGATCGTCAGCATGATCCTGGCGGTCGGAACGGTGACCCTGTATTCGGCCGGCATCGATTTCCCGGGGCGCGTCGAAGACCATGTGCGCAACATCGTGATCGCCTTCGTCGTGATGTGGATCGCCGCAGCGATTCCACCGCAGACCCTGATGCGTTTTGCCGTACCTTTATATGTCACCGGTATTGTTTTATTGGTGGCGGTCGCACAGTTCGGCCTGATTCGTAATGGTGCGCGACGCTGGGTCGATCTGGGCGTGGTCGTGCAACCATCGGAAATCATGAAGATCGCGATGCCGATGATGCTGGCCTGGTTCTTCCAGAAGCGCGAAGGCGTGACGCGTTGGCGCGAATTCCTGGTGGCCGGCCTGATGCTGATTGCACCAGTCGGCCTGATCATGCGCCAGCCGGATCTGGGCACATCGTTGCTGGTGTTGGCGGCAGGTTTTTATGTGATTTTCCTGGCCGGCTTGTCATGGAAAGTCCTGGTCGCGGCTGCAATCTCGGTGGCGGCCAGTTTGCCGGTAGTGTGGTCGATGCTGCATGATTACCAGCGTGGACGTGTGTTGACATTGATCGATCCGACCACCGATCCGCTGGGTAAAGGTTTCCATATCATCCAGTCGACCATTGCGATAGGCTCCGGCGGTATTACCGGTAAAGGCTGGCTCAACGGTACGCAGGCACATCTGGAATTCATCCCCGAACGCACTACCGATTTTATCTTTGCCGTATTCTCCGAAGAGTTCGGCCTGATCGGCAACTGTGTGCTGCTCTTCCTGTATTTGCTGCTGATTGGCCGCAGCATGATTATTGCGGCGAATGCACCGACCCTGTTCAGTCGTTTGCTGGCTGGCGCGATTACGCTGATCTTCTTCACTTACGCATTTGTGAATATGGGCATGGTCAGTGGTATTCTTCCGGTCGTCGGCGTACCTTTGCCTTTTTTCAGTTATGGCGGCACCGCCTTTGTCACGCTCGGTTTGGGCGTCGGCATTTTGATGAGCATTCAGCGGCACAGGAAATTAATGCAAAGCTGATGTCACCGTTTATCGATAGCCTTGCGTGCAACGTACGCGGGGCCGTCATCATCAGGAGCAAGCGATGCAATTTCGCAGCGTATTACAAGTCCTGGCGATATCATTTATCGTCGCCTTAGCCGGTTGCAGTACCACTCCGCTTACCACGCCATCCGGCAGCAAATCCCCATCCGGCAGTTCTGCCACACGTTCGTCGACAACACCGGTGCTGCCGCCTGCCGGTTCCGGTCGCGGCGGCTACTACAAGGACGATGGCCCGGGTGATGACATCCCGGACGGCCTGGAAAATTTGCCGGACGCGGAACCACGGGTAGAACCGTATGCGAATCGCGGCAATAAACCTTATGTCGTATTCGGCAAGCAATATGTACCGATCAGCGACGAGCGCCCGTTCAAACAGCGTGGACGTGGCAGCTGGTATGGCAAGAAATTCCATGGCCAGAAAACTTCATCCGGTGAGCCTTACGATATGTACCAGATGTCGGCGGCACATCCGACCCTGCCGATTCCATCGTATGCACGCGTCACCAACCTGAGCAATGGCAAGCAAGTGATTGTGCGCGTGAACGACCGTGGCCCCTTCCATTCGAGCCGCGTGATCGACCTGTCTTATACCGCAGCCCTGAAGCTGGGTTACATCGGACACGGTAGCGCGGAGCTGGAAGTCGAGCGTTTATTGCCGGCGGATATCGAACGTATCAATGCGAACAAGGGTGCTGCAACGCTGGTTTCGGATGCGTCGCCGGTACAGCCGCCTGCGGTAGAGGCAGTGGCCCTGGCACCGCTGCCGCAAAATAGTACAGCGCTTGCACCACAGGACCCGGCAACGCAGGCAGCTTTGCCGGCTGGTTTCTATCTGCAGTTTGGTGCTTTTTCGCAGGTGGCGAATGCCGAGGCGGTACGAACACGCCTGATGCAGAATGTCGGGCAGAGCCTGCCGCAACTGAAGGTGGAGCCATCGAATAATCTGTACCGCTTGTATAGCGGTCCGTTTGCCAGCCGTGGTGAAGCAGCTGCCGCCGCCTTGCAAGTGGAGCAGAGCGGCGTCAACAAACCATTTATCGTGCAGCGTTAATCTTCGCCCTGTTCGCTCGCGTTTTTCATCTGCAGTGCACGTTCATACAGGGCATTCTTCTTTTGTCCGGTGATCTGGGCGGCCAGGGCGGCCGCCTGCTTGACTGAACATTCCTCGAGCAGGATGCCGAGTATGCGTTCAGCTTCGATCTGATCCTGATCGCCGGCGTTGGCTGCACCTTCCAATAACAGCACAAATTCACCTTTTTGCCGGTTTGGATCCGCATTGATCCATGTGACCGCTTCGGCCAGCGTGCATCTATGTGTTTCTTCGAACAGCTTGGTGAGTTCACGCGCGAAAACAATATGCCGGGTCGGCTCGAAGGCAGCAGCCAGTGCCGCGACGGTTTCCGTGATGCGATGCGGGGCTTCATAAAACACCATGGTTGCCGCAATTGCCTGCAAACCGAAGAGGACGGTTTCGCGCTGTTTGGCTTTGGCCGGCAGGAAGCCGACAAAATAGAATTGATCGTTCAGCAAGCCGCTGGCCGATAGTGCAGTCACTGCAGCGGATGCGCCGGGCAGTGGTATCACGCGCAAACCTGCATTGCGTACTGCATCGACGATGCGGGCACCGGGATCGGAAACGGCAGGGGTGCCGGCATCGGACACCAGCGCAATGCGTTCACCTGCCTGCAAACGGGCTATCAATTTGTCCGCGACTTCGCGCTCATTATGCTGGTGCGCGGCAATCAGGTTCTTCGACAAACCGTAACGTGTCAGAAGATGGCCGGTATTGCGCGTATCTTCACAAGCGACCGCATCGACTATCGATAAAGTGTGCAAAGCGCGCAACGATATATCGCCTGCATTTCCGATCGGGGTAGCCACCACATATAATGTTGCCGAAGGATAGGTCTGATGTGACACATCGTGCATAATCGGCAAGAGTGTGGAAAGGCTGTTGCTTGGTTCAGTCATTGGGAGAGTCGGATGTTGGGAAATTTAGCGAGAATGTTCGTGCTGGCAAGCTTCATCAGCGGATTGTGCTCGCCTGTGCTGGCAAATACAACTGCCGACGTGGCCGTTGACAGCTTTGCCAGTGTACCCGGCATTCAGGCCCAGCGGTCATCGCTGGACCAGATGCAATTGGCGCAAACTGATCTGGCCCTGCCTGAAGCCATGAGTGCACCACTCGACGAGCCTATCGTCGAGCCAATTGAAGTGCCTGTCATCACGACCCGCTTGCCACCGGTACGGATCGCACTGCTGTTGCCACGCCGCTCAGAATCGCTGGCGCAGGTTTCGGATGCAGTACGCGCCGGTTTTATGGCGGCATTCCAGCATGAGCCCGGCAATAATGTTGTCAATCTGGTTGAAACCGGCGATTCCGCGCAAGACGTGCTTGCCGGCTATACCGAAGCAGCCGCAGGCAATGACATTGTGGTCGGCCCCCTGACACGTAGCGGCGCCACGGCAATTGTGCAAAACCACGCGGTCACCAAGCCGACGATTGCGCTGACCCAACTGAATGCAGCGGGCGAGCCTGAAGTAAAGGTGCCAACCAATATGCTGGTCATGGGTTTGTCGATTGAAGACGAAGCGCGCCAGGTGGCGAACTGGGTTGGCAAGAATCGCAACAAGCAAAAGGCGTTCGCCCTCTCTACCAATGTCGCATGGCAACGCCGTGCCGTCAGCGCTTTTGCTGGGCAATGGAGCCAGCTCGGTATGACAGCGGAAGTCATGGAGCTCACGATGAGCGGTGGCTTTATGAATGCCAACGCGCTGGTGCAACTGAAAAAACGCATACAGACAGAAAAACCGGCATTGATTTTTGTCGCGCTGGATGCGGCGCAGGCAATTCAATTGCGCCTGGCGATCGGTGGTGAAGTCACCATGTACGGCGTTTCGCAATTGAATCCGTTTGCGCTGGATGACTGGGCCAATGCCGATCGCATCGTCGATCTGGAAGGTGTGCGTCTGGTCGATATGCCGTGGCAATTGCAGGCCGATCATGCCGCGGTGATGGCTTATCCGCGTTTGCCAAAAGCTACCGGTCAGCGCAGCAGTCCGGACGTCGAGCGCCTGTATGCCCTGGGTATAGACGCATACCGGGTGGCGGCGAATATCGCGATCAAGCAAAATGAATTCAGCCTGGACGGCGTAACCGGCAAGCTGACAGTCCGCTTTGGTCGTGGCGCACCTTACTTTGAGCGGGTATTGCAGCCTGCGACCTATCGTGAAGGTACGGTGCAGCCGCTGGAAGTGCAGTAAGCCCGCGCATGCGGCTACCGGCTTTCCTGCGTCCGCGCACTGCGCAACAACTGGCCGGACAGATCGGTGAAGACCAGGCATTGGCCTACTTGCAGCAGCAAGGTTTGCAATTGCTGGAGCGGAATTTCCGTTGCAAGGGTGGCGAAATCGACCTGATCATGCAGGATGGCAAAAGCCTGATTTTTGTCGAAGTCAGGATGCGCAGCGAGCAAAAATTTGGCGGTGCCGCCGCCAGTATCGGCAGCGCCAAGCAAAAACGCCTGATCATTGCCGCGCAGATTTATCTGCAACGTTACAAGATGCCACCGCCGTGTCGCTTCGATGTCATTGCTTTTGATGACAAGAAAATGACATGGCTGAAAAATGCAATTGAAACCTGAAATCCCTGGTCTTGCGCCACTCTTGGCGATGGACTGCTCTATAATTCCCCCACCATGATTAATCAACGTATTCTTAGTCACTTCCATGAAAGTGCCGAGCTGAAAATCCAATCCGCCTCGGTATTGGCGCGTCCAATTGAGCAGGCTGTGGAACTAATGTTCGGCGCCCTGTCTAATGGGAACAAGATTCTTGCTTGCGGCAATGGCGGTTCGGCAGCAGATTGCCAGCATTTTTCAGCACAACTGGTGGGGCGCTTCGAACGTGAACGTTTGCCGCTGCCAGTCATGGCGCTGACGACCGACACTTCCATCCTGACTGCGATCGGCAACGATTATAGTTATCAGGAAATTTTCAGCAAGCAAGTCCAGGCATTTGGACAATCCGGCGATGTGTTGCTGGCATTGTCGACTTCCGGTAACTCAGCCAACGTTAACGCCGCGATTGAAGCCGCGCTGGAACGCGATATGCGCGTAGTGGCGCTCACCGGTAAAGGCGGTGGCGCTACAGCCAAGTTATTGACCGATGCGGACGTGCATATTTGCGTGCCGCATGACAGGACTGCACGGATACAGGAAGTACATTTATTAACGATACATTGTTTGTGTGACGGCATCGACGTTGCACTATTTGGAGGAGATGAGAATGACTGATTTGAAGAGTTTGATGCATGCTGCAAAGCGCCCGTTGGCGCTGGCCCTGGTCGGTGGCGCACTGGCTATCAGCCTGCAGGGTTGCGTCGGCGTAATGGTCGGTGGTGTCGTGGCCGGTACGCTGGCAGCGACTGATCGCCGTACTCTCGGTGCGCAGACGGAAGATAAATCGATTGCCGTCAAAGGTGAAATCGCAATTCCTAAGGTGGTCGGCGATGCCGGTCACGTGAATGTAACCAGCTTTAACCGTAAAGTCTTGCTGACCGGCGAAGTACCGAGTGAAGCAGCGAAAGAAGCCGCGACGCGTGAAGTAGCCAAGATTGAAGGCGTGCAATCGGTTGTCAACGAGTTGGCGGTATCGGGTGCATCCGGTTTCGGATCGCGTTCCAACGATACCCTGATCACCGGCAAGGTAAAAGCGTCGATCGTCGATAACCGTACCTTGTACGCAAACTCGATCAAGGTCGTAACCGAACGCGGCATCGTCTACCTGATGGGACGTGTCACGGAAAAAGAAGGCGACCTGGCAGCGAATATCGCACGTGGTGTGAGCGGTGTGCAAAAAGTCGTGAAAGTATTCGAATACATCAGCGATGATGAATATCGCATGCTGACGACGACGCCGGAGTCGCAACAGAAGTAATCATTCCCTGCCAGATTCATGCGGGGTGTATATTAAAGCCGCGCAGCAAATTGCTGCGCGGCTTTTCTTTTGGGGAGAGAAAAGATGCAACTGATTTTTCCTGTCGGATTGATCTTGATCGTGGTCCTGTGGGGAATATTTTCCCCGGAGTCATTGGGTACGATCTCCCATGTCGCGATGCATGCGATTACCAAAAATTTCGGCTGGCTCTACCTGTGGGTGGTATTGGGGCTGGTCCTGTTTTCCGCTTTCCTCGCCTTCAGTCGCTACGGCAACCTGAAGCTGGGCAAGGACGACGATGAACCGGAATTTTCATTGCCTGCCTGGTTTGCGATGCTGTTTGCCGCCGGCATGGGCATAGGCCTGGTGTTCTGGGGCGTCGCCGAGCCTTTGTCACATTTCACACAAGGTCCACCGGGCACGATCGCGCGCACGCCGGAAGCCGCCAATATGGCGATGCGCTACAGCTTCTTCCATTGGGGCATTCATCCATGGGCGGTCTACAGCATCGTGGCACTGGCAATTGCTTTCTTCCAGTATCGACGCCAGGGTGTGGCCTTGATCAGTGAATCGACCAAATCCCTGCCGTGGCGCCCGGTACAGCGCATGTCCGGATTGTTTAATGGATTGGCCGTAATTGCTACTGCCTTTGGCGTCGCCACTTCGCTGGGCATGGGCGCAATGCAGATCAACGGTGGCCTGGCTGCCGTGTTCCACGTGGCGATCAATCAGTATGTGCAGGTCGGCATCATCATCTTTGCAACCGCCCTGTTTATTACTTCTGCCGTCAGTGGTGTGGCCAAGGGTGTCAAATGGCTGTCATCCATCAATATGCTGGTGGCGGCCTTGCTGACCCTAATGGTATTTGTGCTCGGCCCCACGGTTGTGATTATTGATACCTTCACCAATACGCTGGGCAGTTATATCAGTGAGCTGGTACGCATGAGTTTGCGCATGATGCCTTTCCGCGATAGCGAATGGGTCGGCGAGTGGACCGTGTTTTACTGGGCCTGGTGGTTGTCATGGTCGCCTTTTGTCGGACTTTTTATCGCCCGCGTTTCGCACGGCAGGACCATACGTGAATTCATTGTCGGCACCGTAGTCGCACCTTCGATTGCGGCTTTCATCTGGTTCTCGGTATTCGGCGGCACCGCGCTGCATATGGAAATCTGGCAAGGGGTGCCGATAGCGGCAGCGGCCAAGGCGGACCTGTCGATGGCCTTGTTTACGATGCTGGATGCACTGCCTTTTGGTCTGATCATGTCGGTGGTTGCGACGCTGCTGGTGCTGGTGTTTTTTGTCACCTCCGGCGATTCGGCGATACTGGTGCTGGGCATGATGAGTACCGGTGGTGACAGCAATCCGTCGGCACGCATCAAGATCACCTGGGGTGTCCTGATTGCCGGGATTGCCACCAGCCTGTTGCTGGCCGGCGGTATTGACGCCCTGCAGACTGCGACTATTGTCTTTGCCTTGCCGTTCACGATAGTGGTCGCGTTGATGGCGATTTCCCTGTGGCGCGCGGTACGTGAAGACTGGAAAGAAGAGCAACGGATAGAGAAGGAACTACGCCAGCGCATGCGGCAACTGGTTTCCAAATAAGGGCCAGGCGCTGAAAAAATGCTTGCCGCTTAACAACTTGCTTTTGTGTAATGCTATATTGAGGCCGCGTGACAATTGTTACGCGGCTTTTTCTTTTTGGAGAAACCATGACAGCAGTGCTCGTTATCCTGGCTATTGTTGCTATCGTCGTATTCTGGGGTGTCGGTGTTTACAACCGTATCATCGCTTTGCGCAATTACTTTGAGAATGCCTTTTCCCAAATCGATGTGCAACTCAAGCGTCGTTATGATTTGATCCCGAATCTGGTGGAAACCGCCAAAGCTTATATGGCGCACGAACGCGACACACTGGAAGCGGTGATTGCAGCGCGCAACCATGCGGTCGATGCTAACAAAAAGGTCGACGGCGATCCGGCTGATGCCGCGGCGTTTAAAAACATGGTGATCGCGGATAACGCGCTGGATGCGACCTTGGGTAAATTTTTTGCGTTGTCGGAAGCCTATCCTGATTTGAAGGCCAATCACACCATGATGCAATTGAGCGAAGAGCTCAGCAGCACCGAGAATCGCATCGCTTTTGCGCGGCAGGCTTACAACGATAGCGTGATGTCATACAACGTCGCAATCCAGCAATTCCCTGGTTCGATGATCGCGAATTCCTTCGGTTTCAAGACGGCAGGATTGCTGGAGTCGACGGAAACGCCGGAAGAACGCAAAGCCATCAAGGTTACTTTCTGAGCTTAGTCCCGCCTTCAATTCTCTTTCCGATGACATGCATGTGTTTCGTTCCTGTTTGCAGTTGAAACCACAATTGAAATGAATTTCTTCGAGCAACAGGATCACGCCAGGCGGCAGAGCAGGATGCTGGTGCTGCTGTTCGCACTGGCTGTCATCGCCATCGTGCTGGCAGTGAATATTGTCATGGCCTTGCTATGGATATTGTTGCAAGGCCAGCCACTGGCTGGTGCGCATCATTATCCGCACGGTTTCTTCTTTACCAATACCTGCATTACCGTGCTCCTGATTTGTGGTGGCACGATGATAGAGATCTTCAATCTCCGTGACGGCGGTGATGCTGTCGCGCGCATGGTGGGTGGGCGCCAGGTATCACCAAATACGATAGACCTGCATGAGCGCCGCCTGCTCAATATCGTCGAAGAGATGGCGTTGGCATCCGGTATTGCTTGCCCCAAGGTTTACCTGCTGGCAAAGGAAGAGTCGATCAATGCATTTGCCGCAGGTTATAACCCGAATGAAGCGGTTGTAGTGCTGACACAAGGGGCATTGACGCGTCTCACGCGTGATGAATTGCAGGGCGTGGTCGGGCATGAGTTCAGTCACATCCTGAATGGCGATATGCGCCTGAACCTGAAGTTGCTCGGTGTGACCTTCGGTATCGAGATGGTGGGTGACTTCGGCCGGCAGGCGCTGGAGTTTGCCTGGTACAACTCGGATGGCATCGAGGCTGGCTTCAAGCTGGCAGTGTTTCGCATTATCGCTTTCATATTTGGTTTTGCATTTTTTGTGATTGGTTATATCGGCTTGTTTTTTGGCCGCGTCATTAAGTTCGCTGTTTCACGCCAACGGGAATATCTGGCCGATGCGAGTGCCATACAATTCACGCGGAATCCGGATGGTCTCGGCAATGCCTTGCGCAAGATTGCTGCGTTGAGTGATAAGGGTTTTTCCGGCGCATATATCGGTCATCGCAATGCAGAGCAGCTATCGCATCTATTCGTGAGTGCGGTGCGGCCGCATTTGATGGCGGGCTTCTTTGCCACGCATCCACCCTTGCAGGAACGCTTGCGACGCATCTATGGCCGAGAAGTCGAGATGCCGGATGAGCAGGAGTTGCGTGTGCAAGATGTGCGCAACTTTCCCGTTCCGTCTGATGCCTTGCCGGCGCTCGCTTATGCCAGCACGCCATTGAGAGCCATGCGGACGGACTTGCAGGAAGCGAGTACGGCGATCGCGCTGGCGGCGGCGCACGCATATGGCGATGGCACGTTGGCGCAGATCCGATTGAGCCCGGAGATAGATAGGGTCGCGCATGATCCGGCTGAAGCACCGTTGCTGCTGTATGCACTTTTTCTGAATCCTGCCGACGAGCGGAGTCCTCAGTTGCAATACTTGCTGGAACATATGCCGAATCAGATTGCACAGGTAAAGCGGCTGGCTGCTGCCATCGTGCAATTACCCGAGAATGCGCGTCTACCCTTGCTTGACTTGATGATGCCGGCCTTGCGGCAGTTATCGGTACCGGAACGTGACGCCATGCTGGCGCAATTCCAGCGCATGATCGCGAGTGACAAGCGTGTGAGCCTGCATGAATTTGTACTGCAAACGGTATTGGTGCGACGCCTGGCGGCGCAGGCGAATCGTGCAGTGCGGATTAAGTATGCGACTGTTAATGAATTGAGGGCAGAGTGCCTGGTGTTATTCTCGTTGCTGGCACATGTGGCCGCACCCTTGCGCAAAGAAGCTGTCGCATCCTTATTCATGCGCGCAGCCCATGCGTCGCCGACGTTGGCGCTGTCGGAAAAAGATGTGTCCGGGATAGATGCATTGAGTTACAGCCGCATCAAGCTCGCGCTGGATAAACTGAATCAACTGGCGCCCCTGGCCAATCCGGCATTGATCAAATCCCTGCTGGCTATAGCCGGCGAGCAGGCAGCACTACCCTTGCCTCTGGCCGATCTCTTGCGCGCCATTTGCGCTGCACTGGAAGCGCCTATGCCGCCGACAGTTGCCGCGGTGTATACGAATACCGGCTGGCCTGCCGCCTCCCTGTCCTGAGCGTACTGCATGTGTCGGTATTTTCGATTAAACATGCAACACAGGACCTGACTATAATAGGCACACTGAATTTTTCGGATTGTCGATCATGCAAGCATCTCCTGCCGCACCCCAGCGTACCTGGCTTAAAGTCCTGGCCGCCCTCGTTATCGTGGCGCTGGCAGTGGTCGGCTATATGTCGGTATCCAAAAAGGATGCGATCCCGGACGTGACCTTTACCAATCTGCAAGGCAAGAAATTTACTTCGCAGGATTTGCGTGGCAAGGTAGTGATGATTAATTTCTGGGCGACATCCTGTGTGACCTGCGTCAAGGAAATGCCGGAGATGGTCGACACCTACAATAAGTACAAGGACAATGGATTGGAATTCATCGCGGTGGCGATGGCTTACGATCCACCTAACTATGTATTGAATTTTGTAGAGACACGCAAATTGCCGTTCCAGGTCGCACTCGATACCCAGGGCGATCTGGCAAAATCATTTGGTGATATCAAACTGACGCCGACGACCCTAGTGGTCGATAAAGATGGCCACGTCATCAAGCGCTATGTCGGTGAACCCGATTTTGCCGCCTTGCATAAATTGCTGGAAAAAGCGCTGGCAGCTTGATGCTGTCAGCTTAATCAAACAGCGCTGTACCTGCCGCCGCTGACTCTCTCTATACCTGCCAGGTCGCGCCAGCTTTGCACTTCCGTGTAGCCGTGCGCGCTTAGTGCTTCACGTACGGCCGTCGCCTGGTCGTAACCATGCTCCATCAATAGCCACGCTCCTGGTGCCAGGTATGGCCTTGCGCCGCGTGTGATGGTTTGCAGATCGGATAAACCGTTGCCATGATCGGTTAGTGCATCGACCGGTTCAAAGCGCAAATCACCTTCGGACAAATGCGGATCGCCTGCGACGATATAGGGTGGATTCGACACGATCAAATCAAAGCGTTGTGCATCCAGTGCGCTGAACCAGTCGCTCCGCAGGAAATCCACTTTGACCTGGTTTTTATTGGCATTGCCTGTCGCAATGGTGAGTGCCTCAGCACTGACATCCAGTGCCGTGACGCTGGCATCGGGGCGTGCATGTGCCAGTGCAATCGCAATCGCACCGGAACCGGTACCCATATCCAGCGCGCGGCCTTGTGGTGGCAGGTGTTGTATCGCCAGTTCAACCAGCAATTCGGTATCAGGACGGGGGATGAGTACGGCCGGGTTGACGTCAAACGACAAACCAAAGAATTCGCGCTCCCCGGTCAGGTAGGCGATCGGCTCACCGGCGCAGCGGCGCGCAAATAGTTGCAATAACTGTTGCGCTTCGCTTGCCGTCAGTGCGCGTTCCGATTGGGTAATCAATTGCACGCGCGAGAGTTGCGTGACATACCCGAGCAGGATGCGTGCTTCCAATTGTGCGATCGGCGCCCGCTGCATGATCGCAGCGATGGTGGTGCCGGCAGCGACGCTTGCATCCTTGGCGCTCATTAATTCTTCTTGATGGTGGTGTAAATCAGATAAGTAGCGATCACGGCGAACCAGACCAATGCCCATTGTGGCAAAGACAAGCCGAGTATCGGTGCGTACTCGGTGGTGCACAGGCCATCCGCCTGGAACAGGAAAGGCAGCAGCTTGGCGGTCGGTATCGTATTCAACGATGTTTCCAGCGGATCGATACCGCAGGATACGGTCGGATTGGCCTTGATATAGATGTGCCAGCCGGCGACACCGGCTCCGGCTATCGCCGACAGTGCTGCCAGGCCGGTGGCGACCTTGGCTGCGCCACGTGGCAGATAGACTGCGATCAGGCAGATGATGGCAATCGCGGCGAAGGCATAGCGCTGGATCACGCACAGCGGGCAAGGCAGCATGCCTTCTACATGTTGCAGATACAGTGCGACCGCCAACAGGGCCAGTGACACAAAGGCAACGGCGAGCAGCACGGGTTTGGAGTTTTTCATTGCTGGATTCTCAAAAAAGGATGCACGTTAAGAGTAAGGATTACCGAAATAGTTGCCGGATCATTGCATCAATTTGCATCGCCGAGCGCCGCCAGCAATTCTGCCTGATGTTCCGCTGCCAGTGCATTGGTCAACTCGGTCAAATCGCCATCCATGATGAAGTCGAGTTTATACAAAGTCAGGTTGATGCGATGGTCGGTCATGCGCCCTTGCGGGAAATTATAGGTGCGTATGCGTTCGCTGCGGTCACCGGAACCGATCAATGATTTGCGTGTGGCCGCTTCCTTCGATTGCTGTTCGCGCAACTGGACATCCTTGATGCGCGCCGCCAGCACTTTCAGGGCGGAAGCCTTGTTCTTGTGCTGGCTGCGGTCATCCTGGCATTCGACCACGATGCCGGTCGGGAGGTGTGTAATGCGGACCGCGGAATCGGTTTTATTGATGTGCTGGCCACCGGCGCCGGACGCGCGATAGGTATCAATGCGCAAATCCGCCGGGTTGATGTTGACGTCTTCGACTTCGTCAGCTTCCGGCATGATGGCGACGGTACAGGCCGAGGTATGGATGCGCCCCTGCGTTTCCGTTGCCGGCACGCGTTGCACGCGATGGCCGCCGGATTCAAATTTGAGTTTCGAGTAAGCACCGAAACCGATAATGCGTACGATGACTTCCTTGTAGCCGCCGACTTCGGACGCCGACTCCGACACCATTTCTATCTGCCAGCGATTGCGTTCGGCAAAGCGGCTGTACATGCGCAGGAGATCGCCGGCAAACAGTGCCGCTTCGTCGCCGCCGGTACCGGCACGGATTTCGAGGAAGATATTGCGGTCGTCATTCGGATCTTTCGGCAACAGCATTTTTTGCAAATCGATTTCCAGCTGCTCCATGCGCGTTTTGGCGGCGGCAATTTCTTCCTGTGCAAATTCCTTCATATCCGGATCGGATAACATGCCCTGCGCATCCTGGATGTCGCTTTCGGCTTGCCGGTAGTTGCCATACAGCGCGACCAGTGGCCCGAGCTCGGCGTGTTCACGTGTCATCTTGCGGTAGTTGTCCATATTGGACGTCGCGTCTTCCTGCATCAGCAGCACATTCAATTCGTCCAGTCTCTCGGTCAATTGATCGAGTTTGGCGAGCATCGATGGTTTCATCATATTTTTATCTTGGTTCTGGTTGATTTTGTTGCTGTGCATCGCCGTGTCGGACAGGATGCAATGGTGTGGTCGGCGCAAGGGCTGACCGGCAGGAAGAGCGTCGCTAGCGCTTGGTGCGGAACAGCTGTGGCAGCAAGGCGGCGAGACGGGCGCGTTCGTCACCTTGGGCGTTATTCAGGGCCTGTTGCGGGCCATGCAGGAATTTTGCGGTCAAGCCTTTGGACAGGGCTTCGAGTACCGCATCGATATCTTCCCCCTTGGCCAGCAGCTTGCGTGCACGTTCCAGTTCTATCATGCGCATGGCTTCGCTGGTTTCATGCAAATCCTGGATTACCGGTACCACGGCGCGGGCATCTATCCAGTGCATGAAGGAGCGTACGCGGGTTTCGATGATGGCTTCGGCTTGTGCGACTGCCGCCTGGCGATTTTCGACGCCGGTCTGTACAAAACTGCCGAGGTCATCCACGGTGTACAGGAAGACGTCGTCGAGGCGCCCGATTTCGGCTTCTATATCGCGTGGCACGGCGAGGTCGACCATGAACATCGGTTTGTGGCGACGTGCCTTGATCGCGCGTTCCACCATGCCGAGGCCGATGATAGGCAGGGATGAAGCCGTCGAGGAAATGACGATGTCATAGGTGGCCAATTGATCCGGCAGATCCGCCAGGCGGATGGCCTTGCCATTGAAGCGATGTGCGAGGGTCTGGCCGCGCTCCAGCGTGCGATTGGCGATGGTGACCGACTTCGGATTTTGTGCTGCGAAATGAGTGGCGCTGAGCTCGATCATTTCGCCGGCACCGATGAACAATACATTCTGTTCCGAAATCTTGTCGAAAATGCGCTGCGATAAACGTACCGAGGCGGCTGCCATCGATACGCTGTGCGCGCCGATTTCAGTGGTGCTGCGTACTTCCTTTGCTACTGCAAAGGTGCGCTGGAACATCTGGTGCAAATAGGTGCCGAGCCCGCCGGCAGCTTCCGCCTGGCGTACTGCATCTTTCATCTGGCCGAGGATTTGCGGTTCACCGAGGACCATGGAGTCGAGGCCGGACGCGACACGGAAGGCATGGCGTACTGCATTGTCTTGCGGCAGCGCGTACAGATAAGGGCGCAGTTCCGCGTAAGGCAGTTTGTGATAATCGGCGAGGAAGTGTGCGGTGATATCGATCGCTTCGTTCACGCCGCCCGGCAAATTGCTGGCAGCGTATAACTCGGTGCGATTGCAGGTCGACAGGATCGCCGCTTCGTCAGTATAAGTGGTGGCATCACTGCGGCCATACCAGCTACGTGCGGAAGCCACCGCCTGACCGAGCTGGTCAGCGGGAAAGGCTACCTTTTCGCGCAGTGAGACAGGCGCGGTAGTGTGGTTAAGGCCGACGGCGAGGAGTTGCATTTATGGCACAAATATTCAGTGGTTGAATAGCGATACATTATAGCCTGTTGCACTTTGGCACGAGGCTGTTGCCTCAGGGCAGTTCGACTTCGTGACAGACCGGCAACTTTAGCGTGAAACTCGTTCCTACTCCGGCCTGACTCATGAAGCTTATATCACCCTGATGCCTTTCGATGACTGTTTTAACGAATACCAATCCTAAGCCTACGCCATCATGGCGTGGCTGGTTCGGTAAATCGACACGCTGGAAGCGCAGGAACAGCTTGCCCTGGTCGGCGTCGGCGATACCGTAACCGTGATCCAAGATGCGGCAAACCACGTGTTGCTGCGGGCCATCCCGTTCCAGCCAGACCGAGCACTCGATGCTGGTATGGTCCGGGCTGTAATTGATGGCATTGGACAGCAAATTGGCCAGCGCACGCGTCATTAGCGTACGGTCAACCTTGACCGGGTATTCACCGTCGCTGATTGCCATTTCCACGCTGATGTGGCGGCTCTTCGCCAGTGACCACATTTCATCGGTGGCATCGAACAGCACGTCCTGGAAGTCGACTTCTTCAAGACGGTATTCATGCGATTCGGCGCGCGCCAATTGCACGAAGTTATCTGCCAGTCCCAATGTTTTGCGCGAGGCTTTTTCAATCCGGGAAAACAATTCCGCCTGTGGCAAGGCGGATGAAGTTTCACTTTGCAGCTCCAGCAGCGCCAGGATGGATGCCTGCGGTGCGCGCATATCGTGCGACAGGAAGCGCAGGGTTTCATCGCGGCTGCGTTCGGCGGCGCGTATCGTGGAGATATCAAGCACACTGACGATCCAGCCAGTCAACAGATTGGTCGCCGAATTGCAGGGGCTGCTTTTTACGAGCAGGTCGCGGCCTTTTTGATCTTGCGTCGAAATGCCGTTGTGCAGGGTTTGTGAAGCCTGGATGTCGAGTAAATCGGGCCAGTCGAAAGACAGGTTGGCGGCCTGGTCAACCGGCTGCGGGTTCTTCAGTTGTGCCAGCAGGTCGATGATATTGTGACCCAGTACATTATCGATGCCGAGCGAGCGGTAGTAGTCATTCGCATGCTTGTTTGCCAGCAGCACCTGCCCTTCGACCGAGGTGACCAGCGTTGCATCCGGCAGGTTATCTAGGTTGTCAGATACGAACTGGCGCAAATCGCGTACACGGCGTGCCGCGTTCTTCATCGCGGTGATGCGTTGTTCGAGTACGTCGGCCATTTCATTTTGCGACACCGTGGTTTTTTCTTCCGGCAGTAAGTGTGGTTCCTGGTCCAGGCGGGTAAATTCCTGGCCCAGGTAGGTAATCGCCGCTTCCAGTCGACGCCAGCTCCACAGCGGGTAGGAAATAATCAGCGTGATGACCGCTGCTGCCGGTGCGATCCAGATCCCCATGCGCAAGCCGATGTAACTGGCGACCAGCGTGACCAATATCCAGATGCCGGTCGCAAACAGGGAAAAACGCGGTGACAGCAGCAAGTAGCCAAGCAAGGCCATGAATACCGGGATCGCATTGAAGAAGGCGGTTTGCCACGCGGCCGCAATATGGATTTCTTCGCCATCGATCAGGCTGGCCAGGACATGCGCATTGATCTCGATACCCGGCATCGCGCCCGCGTTGCCGGAAACCGGGGTCGGATAAGAATCGGCCATGCCGAGTGCAGTCGCGCCTATCAGCACATATTTATCGGTGAAAAATTCATCCGGCACTTCACCGCGCAATACCGCGACATAAGGGACGGATTTGAAATGACCGATGCCGCCTCCGTACGGAATATACAGTTGGTCGCCGCGTTGCCAGGTGTCAATCAGCGATGCGGTCTTCGGGACGGGCAAAGCCGTGGTGCCACTGTATTGCATGCCGCTGCCGGTACTGAATATGGCGGCGGAAAAATGCAGCCAATCTTTGCCATTCTGCCCTTCGCGCAGGAACACGCTGCGCACGACGCCATCGCTATCGTGTTCGAGATTGATATGGCCAAGGGCGTGCGCCGAATTTGCCAGCAAGGATATCGGCAAGCCTGCCCTTAAGCCCTGGCCGGCATTGCTCAGGACCACCGGTAGCACGACATGCTGGTTTTGCATGATGGCGGCTGCCAGCTGGCCATCCGCTTGTGTTGTTGATTCTTCGGACAGGATGACATCGAGGCCGATGGCACGCGGCTTTGCTTTATTTAGTTTGTTGATCAGGTCGGCGTGCAGTGTACGGGGCCAGGGCCAGCGCCCTAGTTCGGCCAGGCTATAGTCATCGATGGCAACGATGATGATGTCTTCGCGTACCGGCTTGTTGTCATCAATGGAAAGGAATAAATCGTAGAGCGATTGGTCGAGACGGCCCAAACCATTTTGCCAACCCAATGCAATGGCCAGCGTCAGCAGGCCGATGAACAGCATTAACCATTCGCGCAGTGCCAGGCGCCGCACGAGTGGAGAGAGCCAGCGGATTTTCATCAGTTGGTACTGGCGCTTACTGACGGTCTGTCGCGCGGTTACCGTCGCGCGCTGCAGCTTCTTTGCCGCGCAATGGGTGGCCGTCGTTGATGATCCATTGATCGGTAACGATCAGGGTTTGTGCAGAGGAGTAAGGATTGCTGCTGCCATCCGCATTCACACTTTGCACGCGCGTGAAATACGTGCCGAATGAAGGACGCGGCAGTTTGATTTCATTGCCGGTGACATTGCTGTTGAAAAGCAACCAGGTAAATTCCACATCGCGTGCCACCTGGATATTGTACTTTTGCGTGGCGGAGCCGTTCCAGCGCAATTCGAGTTCCTTGCTGTAGTTGTTGACGACCGACGGTGCATCCTGCGCTGCGGCTTCCTTCTGCGGCGCCAGGCGATTCTTGATGGTGACGGCGAGCGTGCGCGGCATGCCTTCCAGGCCGCGCTCATCGATGGCGGATATCTGTGCGAAGTAATTGCCTTCCTGGATATTTTCCAGTACGACTTCTGGTGAATTGCCTTTGGTCTCGGCCAGCATGTGCAGGGTTTCGGCATCCTGTGCCAGTTGTACGTGATACGCGCGTGCACCTTTCACCGGGGTAAACGTGAATTGCGCATTGCCATTCAGGCGGTACGGCATGTTCGCCAATTGCGGTGCAGGCAGCAAGTCAACCGCGCGACCGACTGAATGGCCAGCGATGATATTGCCTTTCACGCTGTCGAGCATGCGGGCTTCGGGAGTCTGCGGCAAGCCGACCGCGACGTGACCATCCAATACTTCGGTCGCCACCTTGTCGCCATTCAGGCCGACGCGGAAATGCGTGCCGCGCACACCGGCAACCGAGGCCGGAGTCCGCACTTCAAAGCGGCCCTTGTTGGTATCCAGCGGTGAGACGCGTGAGACCACGCGGCCACGCAGCAGTTTGACCTCGGTGCGCGGGCTGGCGGTGTAAAGTGATTTGCGTAATTTGGCGAGCAGTACATTGCTGTTCGACGGTATCGAAATACGTGACTCATCGGCCAGCGACAGTGTCAGGAAGCTATTGCTGCCGGTCGTGATGCGCATGCCTTCGGCAACCTTGCTGCCGATATCGATTGTCATGGCGCGGCCATCCGCTGCGGTTGCGATGATATTGCCGTTACGTGCAATGACAGTTGCATCGGTCGGCTCGTCAGCCAGCAATTCAGTCGGGATGATAATGCCGGTGCCGATCGGGATATTGCTGTCTTTGCTGATACGGTTGATGGTGCCGAGGGCGACCCAATTGCCGGTTTTGGTGGTGAGGCGCTGCGCGATCGACATCAGGGTGTCGCCGGCCTGGGCGTAATAGGTAATGCCGGATGACTGGACAGTAATGCTGCCTGGTGCGGCCGTGGATGCAGCCGCCCATACGATAGGGGTTTGCCCTATCGCCAGTGCCAGAACCAACATCAATTTATGAAGGGTAATGCGCATGCTTGTTCTCCGCGCAACCCTGGTGCGCCTTGCTAGCCTGTCATTTGCTCCAGGCGGTAGCCGTAGCTATACACCGGAGCCAACCGAAAACCATGTTCTGGACGCAATTGTAACTTGCTCCGGACTCTGGATACATGGGTATCCATGGTTCTCGATGGAATTTCTACATCGCGGGCCCACACTGCTTCCAAAATATAGGCGCGTGACAGCGGGCGACCCAGGTTGCGGAAGAACAGCAAGGCCAGGTCGAATTCCTTTTGCGTGACTTCGATCGGAGCGCCGGACATGGTCAGGCGACCGGTACGTGCTTCGAAAATGAAATTGCCGAACTGGATTTGCTCAATCGGATTCTGGCTCGGATAAGCCCGGCGCAACAAGGCCTGTACGCGTGCCAGCAACTCACCGCGGCGGATAGGCTTGATCATGTAGTCATCTGCACCGGCTGCGAGGCCGGCCACGATATCATCTTCACCCGAGCGGCTGGTCATGAACAGCACCGGCAGATTGGTCGGCAGCTTTTCGCGTGCCCAGCGCAAAACGTCGGCACCGCTCAGATCTGGAACCTGCCAATCGATAATTAACATATCGAAGCTTTCACGGCGCAATTGATTCAACAATTCCTTGCCACTCTGGAAGGGATGGCAGAAATGGCCGGCGGCACTGAGCACTTGACAGACTAAGTCTGTCTGGCTGCGGTCATCATCGAGTACGGCAATTCGCATATTTTTGGCGCTTTGGACAGCGAGTTGTATTTCGTTGCTCTAATTTAACAAAGTATTCCCATGCTGGGTCTTCAAGGATTGCGATGTGACAATATTTCACAAAATACGAGCGTGAATATCAAACATTTATGGTTTTTTTGCATCATGTCAGTCTTTTTCTGACTCATGCCTACGATAAAAGTTACCTTAACGTTCGTGAAAAATAGACTCAAATACTGCACAAGAGTGCATTAGTTCAGCATGCAGTGATGCACATTTTCTGTGACATACGCAAAATGTGTGTCTTCTTGATATACGTAATTGTTAAGCGGGTGGATTCACATTTATCACGTCAACATACGTTGGCAGAAAAGGAAAACACTTGTTTCCGCATATTTATTTCCTATACTAAAGATGCAATCCCGAGAAAGTTAACGTTGGAACAAACCGGAGGCAATCATGAAATTTAAAGACCTGAATTCATGGCACCTGACTGACGTTGTCCAATCCGCCAAAAAAGTAGATGCAGACGGCGACCTTGCTCCAATTGCCGCTTTTGTGGTCGGCGCCCCACTGGTTACATTGGGAGCCGTTACCTTCCTCGAAATCCTGTTTGCGATATAGGCTGCAACACAGCTTACTTTGAACTGAAATGAAAAAGGGCGGAACTGCTCGCAGTTCCGCCCTTTGCTTTGACCAGGCCGTACGGTGACGGCCAGCCGGCTTATTTTTTAGCCAGGCAAGTTTTCATGAATTTCTTGCGATCGTCGCCCTTCATATCTTTTGCATCCACGTTACAGCTCGCCATTTTGTCGCGTTGCGCTTGTTGCGCGGCGCTGACTTTTGGTTTGCCGCTGAGGCAATCCTTCATAAAGGCTTTGCGATCGTCGCCCTTTTTACCTTCGGCATCCTTGTTACAGGTCGTCATCTTGGTTTGCTGCGCGGTTTTTTCCTTGGCCGGAGCGGCTGGTGCAGGATCGGCTGCAAACGCGCAGCTGGCAAAGGCGGCTGAGATGAGAAACGCTAGAATTTTATTCATTGGAACCTCTCAAGAAAGGGAGTCGGAAAACATTTATTAGTATTGATATGAAAACAACGATGCTGCCTAGACTACAACGACCTGAAACTCTATCCAGTTGACGTCGGCACCACAATTTCTGTCGCGACCTGCAACTTTGCCCGGAACAAGGCTTAACCGAAGAATTTACCCTTGAGTAAGCCCAGCCCTTGTTGCAACAGGTCATCACCTTGCGGCACCTGTCCATTCGGTGTGAGCTGGTCGATGATTTGCGGCAAAAGTTGCGCGAGGCCGGTTGTTGCGTGTTCCGGTGCGATGCCTGCCTGCTGTGCGATTTGCTGGATGTTGTCGGCACCCAATGCATCCTTGATCTGGTCGCCGGAGACCGGCTGGTTTTCACCAGTGCCTATCCATGAAGCGACTTGCTCGGCCAGGCCGCCGCTTTGCAGTTTTTCCAGCAAACCTTGTACGCCACCTGCCTGGTTTACCAGTTCCATGATGCTGCCCATCAAATCGCCCTGCGGTACCGGATCCTGCTTTTGCGCGCCGAGCGAGCCCATTACCTGTCCTGCCAGTTGATCGAGTAATCCCATCACACCCTCCGAAAAAACAAACCATACCGGTCGTGTCGGCATAGTGTCGGCACGAAATGGGGCGCGAGTCCGTCCCACTTCGGCCATACTAAATCAAAAAGATGGCATTCTCATTACAATTAACAATTGTTAATTGCCCGGGAGTAAAGCGCAGATGTCGCTGTAGGTGAGGTGGTTTATTTGCGATCCGCCTGCAAATTTTTATGGTGGAAGCGCAGGTGGTCTTCGATGAAGGTGGAAATAAAATAATAGCCGTGGTCATAGCCGGCGTGCCGGCGCAAGGTTAACGATTGTTGCGCGTGCAGGCAGCTTGCTTTGAAGGCTTGCGGCAATAACTGATCAGGAAAAAATTGATCACTCAAGCCTTGGTCGATCAGTATGCCGCCGGGGAATGGTGTTTTCATTTGCTGCATGAGTGCGCTGGCATCATATTGACGCCAGGATTGCTGATCACTGCCGAGATAGGCGGAGAAAGCCTTGATGCCCCACGGACATTGGCTGGGTGCGCAAATCGGTGCAAAGGCGGAGACGCTGCGGAACCTGTCCGGATTGCGCAAGGCCATCACAAGTGCGCCATGGCCGCCCATCGAATGACCGGTAATACCGATACGATTGGCTTGTACCGGGAATTCCCGGATGACCAGCTCATACAATTCTAGCAGGTAGCTATACATCCGGTAATGCGTATTCCACGGTGCTGCAGTGGCATCAAGATAGAAACCGGCCGCGACACCCAAATCCCAGTTATCCGTTTCACCCGGAACACCGGCACCGCGCGGGCTGGTATCCGGTGCGATCAGGATCATGCCGAGCTCGGCCGCGACACGCTGTGCCCCTGCCTTGATGACGAAGGTTTCTTCAGTGCAGGTCAGCCCGGCCAGATAAAACAGGGCCGGGACCTGGGCAGCGCTGGCTTGTGCCGGCAAGAACACCGAAAAGCGCATCGGTAATCCTGTAGCAGTGGATTGGTGCCGATAAAACCTCTGCACCCCGCCATAGCAGCCATGTTCGCTGATCAGTTCTAACATCGCGGCCTCCGTCGGTTTCTTAATACAGGACGACGGAACGTATGGATTCGCCGCTCTTCATCAGGTCGAAACCTTCGTTGATGCGCTCCAATGGCAAGGTGTGGGTAATCAGGTCGTCAATATTGAGTTTGCCTTCCATATACCAGTCGACAATTTTCGGTACATCGGTACGACCGCGTGCGCCGCCGAATGCCGAACCTTTCCATTCACGACCGGTCACCAGCTGGAACGGACGGGTGCTGATTTCCTGGCCGGCGGCGGCGACGCCGATAATGAAGGATTGGCCCCAGCCCTTGTGGCAGCACTCGAGCGCCTGGCGCATGGTGGTGGTATTGCCGATGCATTCAAACGAGTAATCAGCGCCGCCATCGGTCAGTTGCACGATGTGGTCGACGACGTTTTCGACTTCTTTCGGATTGACGAAATGCGTCATGCCGAATTTACGTGCCATTTCGATGCGGCCCGGATTGATATCAACGCCGATGATCTTGTCGGCACCAACCATCTTCGCCGCCTGGATCACATTCAGGCCGATACCGCCGAGCCCGAACACCACCACATTGGCACCGGCTTCGACCTTGGCCGAAAACACGACCGCACCAACACCGGTGGTGACGCCGCAACCGATGTAGCAGGCTTTATCGAACGGTGCGTCTTCGCGTATCTTTGCCAGTGCGATTTCCGGTACCACGATGTAATTTGAAAAGGTCGATGTACCCATGTAATGGAACAGCGGCTTGCCATCCAGCGAAAAGCGGCTGGTTGCATCCGGCATCAGGCCGCGACCCTGGGTCGAGCGTATGGCCTGGCATAGATTGGTTTTGCGCGACAGGCAGAATTTGCATTGGCGGCATTCCGGGGTGTACAGCGGAATGACATGGTCATCCTTCTTCAGCGTCGTCACGCCGGGACCGACATCGACTACCACGCCGGCGCCTTCATGGCCGAGGATAGCGGGGAAGATACCTTCCGGGTCCGCACCGGACAGTGTGTAGTAATCGGTATGGCATATGCCGGTGGCTTTGATTTCGACCAATACTTCGCCGGCTTTTGGTCCGGCCAGGTCAACTTCTTCGATGGTCAATGGCGCGCCAGCTTTCCACGCAACGGCTGCTTTGGTTTTCATTTTTTTGCCTCTTTATTATCGGTAAAAGAATCAGCTACAAGAACGTCAGTGATTGTCATTGATCAATTCCGATATATGGGAAAGCCTATGCATGAATGGCCGAAAATGCTGCCATAATGACCCGAATTTAATGGCCGATGAACTGTGACGCCGTGATGTGCAACTGCACATTTCTGCTCCCGGGCAATAATCCACACCGCGCATTTGTACTGCGACCAACAAGCCATGAATGCATTGAAACCGCACACTCCCAGAACTGTCGACATCATTATTTATCCGGGCTTCAAGGCGCTGGAAGCCATCGGTCCGCTGTCGGTATTCGAATACGCCAACCTGCACCTGCAGCGGCAGCGCAAAGGCAATGGTTATGATGTGCGCTTCGTATCTACCAGCGCCGGACCGGTCCAATCAGATACCCAGATGGTCTTGCATGCGGCGAAAGCGGTCAGCAACCTGGCCCTGCCGGATGACGCCATCATCGTTGGTGCGCGGAATATCCAGGGAGCACTGGAAAATGCAGGACCTATCGTCGACTGGGTAGTCGCAGTCCATCCGCACATCAATCGTCTCGCAGCCCTATGTTCCGGTGCTTTCTTTTTGGCTTCGGCTGGTGTGCTGGAAGGCAAGCGCGCGACTACGCACTGGAGCGTGGCGCAAATGTTGCAGGAGCAATTCCCGGCAATCGAAGTTGATGCCAATGCGATCTTTGTGCGTAGCGGTAACTTGTGGACCTCGGCCGGTGTGACTGCCGGGATTGATCTGGCGCTGGCTTTTGTCGAAGAAGATTTTGGTCGTGAACTGGCACTTGATGTGGCGACCGATATGGTGGTGTATCTGAAACGTCCGGGTGGACAGTCGCAATTCAGTACGCATTTGCTGAGCCAGAAAACCGCAAGGCCGAATATCCGCGAAGTGCAGAACTGGATCTTGGAAAACCTCGATCAGCGCTTGTCGTCGACAACGCTGGCGCAAAAAGCGATGATGAGCGTGCGCAACTTTGCGCGCGTATTCCAGCAGGAAGTCGGGCAGAGTTCGCAGGAATTCATAGAGGCGAGTCGCCTCGAATTGGCCAAACAATTATTGGCAGATGTGGCTTTGCCGATCAAAAAAATCGCGGCGCTGAGTGGCTTCACCGATGACGATCACATGCGGCGCGTATTTCAGAAACGACTTGGGATTACGCCCAAGGTGTATCGCGAACGTTTTGCGACAACCGGGATTAATGAGGGTAACGCCGGTGCAATGCCGGCTGTAATTTCCTGATTACCTGAACGACAGCGTTTAACTACGCCGCGTTATTGCCTGTATCGACCAAGTCGCGAAACGCTACATTCAGCGGGATCATGGCCTTGCGTTGCTTGCGTCCTATACAATAACTTTCCAGCGTGCGGTAGTGCCCGATCAGCAGTTGCTGTGCACGTGCGAGGTCCCCGCTTTCAATCAGGTCTATCAGTTGCGAGTGATCCTGGCACAGGTGGACATGGTCGAATTCGCCATAGTATTGCGAAGTGATCAGGCGTTCCTGTGCGGTCAGCTTGCCGTGGATATCTTCCAGCACGCGGTTATGCGCCAAACCTACGATCAGCACATGAAAATCCGGACCCAACCTGAATTCCTGGTCGATATCGTGATGCTGGTGCGCACCGCTCTGGTGGGCGATGTGCTGGCGTAACTTCGCGATATCAAAAGCCGTAATGGTTTTGATGAATTTCTCCAGCGCTGCGCATTCCAGCATCGCCAGCACTTCAAATGTTTCCCTGATTTCCAGGTCGCTCAATTCGGTGATGTGCGCGCCGCGATTGTGTTCGATCGTCACCAGCTTGTCTTGCGACAAGCGTATCAATGCCTGCCGTATCACGGTCCGGCCTACGCCAAAAATATCCGCCATTTCGGCTTCGTTCAACTTGGTTCCGGGAACCAGGCGTTGTGCCAGTACGGCTTCGGTGACGGCATCGACGATGCGCTGGGTGGGGGTAGCTAAATCCGGACTGGGCATAAGGGATAGAAAGAAGTGCTGAACGATGTAGCCATGATAACTCCTTGTGCAGTTTTTCCACAATTTGTTTGACTATCCGTTTAAATTGCATACAATACATAAAAATAGTATGCAAAATGTTATGGATCGACAACAAAGGAGATGAAATGAGCTTTACAGCGCTTTTAGCGGATAAGTCCTATCTGCGCCATTTTTGGCACCCGGTTTGCACCCTCAAGGAATTTACAGAATCAGCGCCTGCGGGAATCGGCCCGATGGCAGTCAAATTGCTCGGCGAAGATATCGTGCTGGCGAAACTGGACGGCAGGATTGCTGCCATGCGCGATCGCTGCGCCCACCGCTTTGCCAAATTATCAAAAGGTTGTGTGAAACAGGGCGCAGCCGGCGACCGTCTCGAATGTCCTTATCACGGCTGGCAATATGACAAGGACGGGGCTTGTCGCACTATCCCTGCCTGTCCTGAACTGCCGATACCTAAAAAGGCACGCAGCGATGCTTTTGAGTGCGAAGTCCGTTATGACATTGTCTGGGTGCGGCTGGATGCATCCTTCGGTGTTACCGAGATCCCGCTCTTCAGTGACTGGGAAGAGGAAGGCATGCGGGTGGTGGTGGTCGACTCTTATGTATGGCAAACCTCGGCCGAGCGTCGCTGGGAAAACTTCACGGACTTCTCGCACTTTGCTTTTGTCCATCCCGGCACCTTATACGACTCGGCATTTGCGCGGCCGCCAATGGCGCCGGTCAACCGGGTAAATGGGGAACTTCGCTTTTCGATAGAACCGCCGAAGGAAATGTTGGAACAGTTACCTGAGCATTCGCCACTGGGTGCGTTCAACTATCGTTGCACCATGCCATATACGGTCAATCTTGAAATTGCGCTGTATCGGAAGCCGGAGCGCTTCGTCCTGTGGACCACCTCATGCCCTATCGATGACATGACATGCCGCAATTTCATGATCATTGCACGCGCCGACACCGACGATGATGACGCTACCCATGTCGCGTTCCAGAAGCAGGTGTTGGCTGAAGACCAGCCGGTAATCGAATCGCAATTCCCACACCACATCTGTACTGAAGAGATCTCGGTCGTGACGGACAAGGTATCAATCCAGTACCGCAAATGGCAGCGTGAACTGGCTTCGGCCGCCTTACAAGGGAAAGAGCAATTCGAACGCGCGCTACTCACCGACATCGTCGAGCCACCAATCGCAAGTGTGGCGCAAGCCCAGGTAGCCGCCGTCTGAATTGGCATTGATCAGCTAAAAGGAATGAATGTGAAAAAAATGTTTTTAATGGCATGTGCCGGTCGCGGAATACAGCCCTCTTCGAAAAGCCATCCGGTGAGTGAAGACGAATTGCCGGTGGATACCCAGTTCCGTTTGGTGAAGGAAGCCGGCATCTGGGATTTCTTTGACCGCATCCCGACCGATGACAATCTGGATGAGTTCGTCAAAGCGATAGAAAAATATGATGTGCCTGTGCTGTCCGGTAGCTGGACTTATCAGCTGGGAAAAGATGAAGCGGTTATCACCGCCAATCTGCAACGCGCGAAGAAGGTTGATTCGAAATATCACAACCTGATGGTGTGGGCGCGCCATGCTGACGGCCACATCCTGAGCAATCAGGAAATCGTCGCATCCTATCTGGACGTCTATGCACAAGCCGAGCGCCTGGGCATCACCATTACATATGAAGTGCACGTCGATATGTGGTCGGAAGATGTACGCCGTATCACCGAGGTGGCGGAAGAAGTCAGGAAGCATGGTGTGCCGTTCAACTTTTGTATGGATTACAGCCATTGCATTTTCAAGATTGAAAATGAAGTCGAGCAAGCAGTTTCTGGCATACGTCGCGATGCCGAAGCGCGACGCAGGCTTGATCCCTTCAATGACGACAGTTTTTGCGATGAATGGCTGGCGCAAAACATGGTGCACTGGACCCAGGTACGCCCGGCGGCGCCGAATGGTCCGCGCAACTGGCTCGCATTTGAAAGCGGTCCTTTTGAAGGTATCGGCAATGATCGCCCCGGCCGCAGCATCCAGTACCCATTCCGCAAGCCGGGGCCGGATGAATGGCTGGATACCGATTGGCATGCTTACAAACTCTCGTGCACCAAGGAAGCCTTGCGCAAGGTCATCGATGACTACATCGGCAATCCGGATTCGGCAATGCGCATCATGACCATAGACAACATCAACCTGTCTGCCTATGGCGTGGGCTGGAAGTACAACATGTATGAAGACAGCTGTGAACTTGGACGGTATGTCAGGGAGCTGTACGCGGAACGGATGGCGGTAGCGGCAGCACGCGAGCAGGCCGGGTCAGCGGCTGCATTCATCAATCAGTATCGGCCATGAGTATGGCCGGTTCAGTAAGCCTGTAAATAAAGGAGCAGGCAAAGATCGCGGCTGGCAGCAGGCAGCCGTTCATTCCAAAGTTTGATGCAGCAGTTTTTCAAAATATAACTAACCAAAATGGTGGAGACATGGAAAGCAAAGCACATCCCGTTGACGAGCGGCTACCTCTCGTCAAGTTAATCATGCTTGGTTTGCAGCATGTACTTGCAATGTATGCAGGTGCGGTAACAGTACCCCTGGTACTGGCAGGAGCCCTGGGTTTGCCCAAGGAAACCACGGCCCTGCTCATCAGCGCCGATCTGTTTGCGGGTGGCGTAGTGTCCATCATCCAGTCACTGGGTTTCGGGATATTCGGCATTCGCTATCCGTTGATGATGGGGGTTACCTTCGTCGCCATCGGCCCGATGATCGCTATAGGACTAAATCCCGAGCTGGGTTTGCAAGGCATCTTCGGCTCCGTCATGGTGGCAGGTGTCATCGGCTTCCTGATTGCGCCACTGATGAGCCGTTTGATGCGTTTCTTCCCGCCAGTGGTAACCGGTTCCGTCATCCTCGTCATCGGCGTTTCGCTGATGGGGGTCGGCATTACTTATGCCGGAGGCGGATATGGTGCCAAGGAATTCGGTTCGCCTTTATACATAGGCATCGCCTTCCTCGTGCTGGTATCGATAGTCTTGATCAGTCGCTTTGTGCGCGGCTTCATCGGCAATATTTCGGTACTGGTCGGGATTTCGATAGGCTTTACATTGACTGCGGCGCTGGGCATGGTGAACTTCAGTGGCTTGTCGGAAGCAGCGTGGTTTGCGCCGGTATTCCCATTCCATTTCGGCATGCCCAAGTTCGATATCCTGGCGATCACGTCAATGACGCTGGTGATGATCGTGACGCTGATCGAATCCATGGGCGGCATATTTGCAATGGGTGAAATCATCGACAAGAAGCCGACCCAGGATGATGTCAAACGCGGCTTGCGCACTGATGGACTGGGTGCGCTGATAGGCGGCATTTTCAATACTTTTCCTTACACCACCTTCTCGCAAAACATAGGCCTGGTCGATGTCAGCGGTGTGCGCAGTCGCTTCGTCTGCGTCGCTGCCGGCTTCATGATGATTTTGCTCGGCTTGATACCGAAGCTGGCGATCTTTGTCGCGTCGATCCCGGACTTTGTCTTGGGCGGCGCAACCCTGGTGATGTTTGGCATGGTGGCGGCCAACGGTGTGCGCATTCTGCAATCGGTCGACTTCCGTACCAAGCGGCATAACGTCATGATCGTCGCGGTCAGCCTCGGTATGGGCATGATCCCGATGGTGTCGGACAAATTCTTCGCACGCTTCCCGAGCGATATCGGCACTTTGCTCAACAGTGGTGTGGCGCTCTGTGCCATTTCCGCGATTGTGCTGAATTACCTATCCAACGGGCGTATTTCGGCGGCGGAAGCAGAGCAAGTGATACGCGATAGCGCGACGACTTCGCATTAATGCAGGAGTAAAGCCAAGGTGAGCAATATGAGCACAATGCGAGTAAGAGTCAAAAACAAATGGCAGTGCGCAGAAGAAGTGGCGGCATTCGAATTGGTGAATGCCGATGATGAAAACGCGCCATTGCCGCCTGCTGAAGCAGGTGCACATATTGATGTGCACCTGCCGAACGGTTTGGTGCGGCAGTATTCACTGACGGATTGCCGCGCCGGTGCCTGCAGCTATGTGATTGGTGTCAAGCGTGAACCCAAGTCGCGCGGTGGTTCGGCTGCGATGCATGAGCTGGTCAAACAAGGTGACGTTTTGCAGATATCGCCACCACGCAATAACTTCCCGCTGCGGAAAACGGGTGGGCCGACCTTGCTGATTGCCGGTGGCATCGGCATTACACCCTTGCTGGCGATGGCACGGACCTTGGCGGCCGATCCTGCGTGCAGGGAGAAGTATGCACTGCACTATTTCTGTCGTTCTCCTTTGCATGCCGCCTTCAGTAAAGAGATCGCGGCACTGCAACAGGCGGACGGCATGGTGTATGGCGCCGATGTCGATGCAACGGCAACGCGCATCAGGCAGCTGCTGCAGCAAAGGCCGGAAGGTGCACATGTATATACCTGTGGGCCGGGCCCGATGATAGCAACGGTGGTAGATACCGCACGTGCATGTGGCTGGCCGGAAGACGCCATCCATGTCGAGTATTTCAGCAATCAGGTGGAGCATGGCGGCGAACGGCCATTCCGTGTGCGTTGCGCCAACAGCAAGCTGGAATTCCAGGTGGCGGTCGGACAGAGCATCGTCGAGGCGGCGGCGGAAGCCGGGCTGGCGATTGCCACTTCGTGCGAACAGGGTGTGTGCGGTACCTGCCTGACAAATGTCTTGTCCGGGCAGCCTGAACATCGAGACCTGTACCTGACGGATGCAGAAAAGGCGAGTGGCAAACAAATGCTCTTGTGCGTCTCGCGCTGCCGTGGTGATGAACTTGTGCTGGATCTCTGAGTATCCATTGCACTTATTGACGCAGGTAATCATAAGAACAGGAGGTGCGCCGACCAGAGTCATATTCCAACCCTGTGATTGAGACGACACTGGCGCCGGTGTCTTGTGCAATCAACTATGAATAAAAAAAAGCAGTTCTATTTCGAGTGATTGTAGGAGACAAAGATGAAAACAATGATACGGCCGCGCCTGATGGCGCTGGGCGGCAGCCTGCTATTGTCCGGCGCACTGCCGGCATATGCCGCAGACTGGAGTGATACCTCTATCAGTTATCGCTACCTGCCGCAGGAAAGTGGCTTCAGCCTGGATAGTAATAACCGGCCCCTGGATGTCGCAAAAAGCATCATCCAGTTAACGCATGTCAGCGGCTACAAATACGGCAGCAATTTTTTCGATGTTAACTTTATCAAGTCGGATAACAATAATCCGGCCGACGACGGGACCTTGCCCTTTGGCCCGGCTCCCGGCACCGGTAGCGGTGCGGTGGAAGTGTTCGGTATGTACCGGCACAACCTGAGCCTGGGTGCAGTCAGCGGACGGGATTTGAAATTCGGCCCGGTCAAGGATATTTCTTTGACGGCGGGCTTTAACCTGAGTACCAAGAATGATTTCAACGGTGCGGCGACACGTGCTGTGGCGCTGGGCCCGACTTTTCATTTCGCGCTGCCCGCCGGATTCTTCAATGTCGGCTTGCTGGCGTATAAGGAATCGAACAATACAGCCTTCGGCATAACCGACACCAGCGGAAAAGTTTTATCACCGCCGGGGCGTGTGAGTTATGACTGGACTGCACAGCTCGCTGCTGCCTGGAGCGTGCCGTTTCATGCCGGCATCCCGGCCAAGCTGCAGGGTTTCCTTGCGGTGACCGGTCCCAAGGGCATGCTGACCAAAACCGAAACCTTGCTGGATACAACGGTGATGTTTGATATCGGTTCGCTGGCCGGCAAAAAAGACACCTTCTTTGCGGGCATCGGTTATCGCTATTGGAACAACAAGTTTGGTACCGATGAAGGTGCCGCCGGTTATCAGGGCATGGTCAATAAGGCGGGGCATGTATCGACGCCGATAGTGCAACTGGAGGCGCACTTCTAATTTTCCTGCCATGCATAGGTTCCGGCGATCCGGCCGGGTAATGCTTGTATTCGTGTGTTCCACTTGATTGCACCAGGTCGATGCGGATGTGGTGGTGCATTTCAGGTTTGACGGGCTGTCGCTTTGCGTCGGCCTGTTTTTTTATCTGCGGTATTGAAGCAAATATCTTTTTGGCAATGGCAATATTAAAAATATTTCCGCCAGGATCAAGGATGGAGAAATTTTTTAATTTTTTATGCGAAGGAAGCGACTGGCGCAAAAATGCGTGGATGGACAGCAAATGCCAGAAAGCAAAAAGCCCACCGGTGAGGATGGGCTAAGTGCTTGATTTTCTTGGTGGCCCGGGGCGGAATCGAACCACCGACACAAGGATTTTCAATCCTCTGCTCTACCGACTGAGCTACCAGGCCAAGGCGCGCAAGTATAGCAAAGCTGTTGGGATTTGCAAGTACTAGATGCAATTTAAATTGTTGGCAGCCGCTATAATGAGCGCACGCTAGTAGTTTTCTACCTCTTCTTTTCACGGATATTCTGCTTTATGCATGTGCAAAGCGACGTTTGTATTATCGGCGATGGTGCCATCGGTAAAGCGGCCGCGCTTGGTTTTGCGCAGGCCGGACTGAAGGTTGCCTTATTGAGCCCGGCGTCAGCCCCTGCCACTGCGCCCAAGGAAGATTGGGATGTGCGCGTGTATGCGGTCAATCATGTCGCACATGCCTTGCTGTCCTCGGTCAAAGTATGGGAAGCACTGGACGCATCGCGCGTCGCGCCGGTTGATGCGATGGTGGTCAATGGCGATGGTGCGACTGCCGGTGAACTGGCCTTCGATGCATATGGGGCACGGGTGGGTGCCTTGGCCTGGATAGTGGAAGATCGCAATCTGAACCAGGCGCTGGATGCCGCGCTGAAATTCGCTTCCAATGTAAAAGTCGTGCAGGGTCGCGCCAGCAGCCTGCAAGTAAGCGATACGGTCGCCAGCGTGCAATTGGCGAATGGCGATACCCTGGATGCCGAATTAGTGGTTGGTGCCGATGGCGGACAATCCTGGGTGCGCTCGCAATGCAATATCGATTTCGATTACCGGCCATATGGCCAGCGTGCCATTGTTTCCAATTTCACTTGTGAAAAGCCGCACCATGGCGTCGCCTACCAATGGTTTTCGGCGGCGGAAGGTATCATTGCCCTGCTCCCCCTGCCCGGTCAACGCTTGTCACTGGTATGGTCGGCGCCGGATGCGCTGGCCGACACCTTGCTGAAAGAGCCGCTGACGCAAATTGCAGCGCGCCTGACCCAACTGGCCGGGGATAAACTCGGTGCCTTGTCGCCTTTGCAACCTGAAGCCGTAAAATCATTTCCTTTATCTCTATTGCGTCCGCATGCGATTACCGCGCCGCGTGTGGCCCTGATCGGTGATGCGGCGCACGTGGTGCATCCCTTGGCCGGACATGGCATGAACCTCGGGTTTGCAGATGTTGCCGCTTTGATCAAAACGGTCAGCGAGCGTGGGCAGCATCGGGATTGCGGTGATGCACGCGTGTTGTCGCGTTATGCACGTTCGCGCAAGGAAGATATACTGCTGATGCAATTAACCACTGATGGCCTGGCACGATTGTTTGGCACGGATCTGGAGCCTTTGCGAGTAGTGCGCAATTTTGGTTTGAACTTGGTGAACCAATTGCCTGTCTTAAAAAGACGCCTGATAGGGCACGCACTGGGCAAGTCCCTGTAAAAGTTGCCGTAACTTCAGTTAAAAAATCTTAAACGGAATCAATATGAAATTAATCAAGGCTGCCGCTGCAGCATTGCTGGGCTTGGCTTGTGTCTCTGCTTTTGCGGAAACTGCACAGGAAGCTGCGGTACGTAAAGCAATCGAACCACGTCTGGGCGAAGATGCCAAAGTGGTGGCTGTGAGCAAAACCCCGTATTCCGGCTTGTTTGAAGTGCAAGTGAACGGCGACATCATTTATACCGATGCCAAGGCGCAGTTTTTATTCGTAGGTCGTATCGTTGATACCAAGACCTATCAGGATTACACCAAGGCACGCCTGGAAGAAATCAATAAGGTTGCATTCAGCGATTTGCCGCTGGAAGCTGCGATGAAGCAGGTCAAGGGCAATGGCAAGCGCGTCATTGCCGTGTTTGAAGACCCGAACTGCGGCTATTGCAAACGTTTCCGCCAGACCCTTGAAGGCATCAATGACATCACTGTCTATACCTTCATGTACAACATCCTGTCGCCGGACTCGATCGCCAAGTCACGCAATGTCTGGTGCTCGGCCGATCGCAATAAAGCCTGGGATGACTGGATGCTGAATGGCAAAGCACCGGCGCCAGCGTCTGATAAATGCACGACACCGCATGAAAAGGTTTTGGCATTGGGACAAAGAATGGGTGTAACCGGTACGCCGACCATTATTTTCACTGACGGCTCCCGCATTCCGGGTGCGATAGATGCGAAGGCACTGGAAGCCAAGCTGTCTTCGATCAAACAGTAATCACGCTGCTACAGATTTTCCGATGGCCACGCTTGCGTGGCCATTTTTGTATCCGCATTCTTCGGACGACTGCTGGCGCATACTCTGCGCGGCGCGGCAGATACAGCTAAACTAGCGTACTTACACTTAACGGCGGCACAGCATGAAAAACGCAATCCAATACACGATAGTCCCGAAAGATCTGGCAGCGCATTTATATGCAGTCAGCGTGACAGTGAACCAGCCTGATCCTGCGGGCCAGCGCTTTTCCTTGCCGGCGTGGATACCTGGCAGCTACATGATCCGCGAGTTCGCCAGGAACATCGTGCGCATACGTGCTGAGTCAGGTGGCTATGAAGTTGCGTTGAACAAGCTGGACAAGCATACCTGGCTGGCGGATGTCTGCACTGGTCCATTGACCGTTTACTACGAAGTCTATGCATGGGATTTATCGGTGCGTACCGCGCATCTGGATCAGACGCATGGTTTCTTCAACGGCACCAGTGTCTTCCTGCAAGTGGATGGCCAGGAACAGCGCGTGCATGAAGTCGATATCCAGAAGCCGCAAGGCGAAGCCTATGCCAAATGGCGTGTGGCCACCGCGATGCGTCAGTTGAAAGCCAAGCGTTATGGCTTCGGTTCCTATATTGCATCGAACTACGATGAATTGATCGATCACCCGGTTGAGCTCGGTACCTTCTCCCTAGCGAGTTTCAAGGCGCATGGTGTGCAGCACGATATGGTGTTCACCGGCCGTGTGCCGAATCTGGATCTGCAGCGCCTGGGGGCAGATTTGCAGAAGATATGTGAAGCACAGATTTCCCTATTTGAACCCAAGACGCATAGGGCACCGGTAGATCGCTATGTCTTTATGACGATGGTGGTGGGCGATGGTTACGGCGGCCTTGAACATCGGGCATCGACCGCCCTGATTTGTTCACGTGCTGACCTGCCGGTTAAGGGGCAGAAGGAAATGACCGATGGTTATCGCACCTTCCTCGGTCTTTGCAGCCATGAGTATTTCCACACATGGAATGTCAAACGCATCAAGCCTGCCGCTTTTGCACCTTACGACCTGACGCAGGAAGGCTATACGCCATTGCTGTGGCTGTTCGAAGGCTTCACCAGTTATTACGATGACCTGATGCTGGTACGCAGTGGTGTGATAGATGAGGCGGCCTATCTCAAACTGGTGGCAAAAACCGTTAATAACGTATTGCGCGGCAGTGGCCGCCACAAGCAAAGCGTGGCGGAATCCAGCTTCGATGCATGGGTTAAATATTATCGCCAGGATGAAAATGCGACGAATGCCATCGTCAGCTATTACACCAAAGGTTCATTGGTCGGCCTGGCACTCGACCTCACCATACGCGAGCAAACCAAGGGCAAGAAATCGCTGGATGATGTGATGCAAGCCTTGTGGCAGCAATACGGGCGTGATTTCTATCAGGATGGCAAAGCCGGGCGTGGCGTAACTGAAGCGGAAGTCGATGCACTGTTCGATAGCGTTACCGGCCTCAAGTTGAAACGGGTACTGGATCGCTGGGTACGTGGTACCGAAGATATTCCGCTGGCTAAATTGCTCGCACCCTTCGGCGTCGACTTTAGCGATGAACGCAAGAATGCGAAACCGGGTTTGGGCTTGCGCACGGTGCGTGAAGGCAACGACTGCAAGGTGGCCAGCGTGTATGAAGGTGGTGCTGCGCACAAGGCCGGCCTGTCTGCCGGTGACGTGCTGGTGGCCATCGATGGCTTGCGCGTGTCCGCGACCAATCTGGATAGCTTGCTGGGTCGTTATCGGGTTGGGCAAACGATAGGCGTACATGCCTTCCGACGCGATGAATTGATGATCTTTAATGCAGTGTTGGCAGCATCGGATGTGCCGGCAGTTACGCTGAAGGGTGACGGCAAGCCGGCAGCGGCTTTGCGCTTGCGTAAAGCATGGCTGAATTTGCAGGATTAAGGCAGGGAAGCAGGTGCGCGACCGACGCGCACCTGAATGAGGTGCTTGTTAGTTAAACAGGCGGGCCAGTTCGACGCCCGGATCCGGCGCACGCATAAAGGCTTCACCGACCAGGAAGGCGTGTACATCCGCATCACGCATTTTCTTCACATCATCGGGCGTAACAATCGCCGATTCGGTAATGACCAGTTTGTCCGGCGAAATGCGCGGCAGCAAATCCAGCGTCGTCTGCAATGAAGTCTCAAAGGTACGCAGGTTGCGGTTGTTAACGCCGAGCAGGCTGGTTTTTAGTTTCAATGCAGCAGTCAATTCTTCTGCATTATGTACTTCCACCAAAACATTCATACCCAGTTCATGCGCGCAGGCTTCGAGCTCTGCCATCAAGCCGTGATCCAGTGCCGCGACGATCAGCAGGATGCAATCGGCACCCCAGGAACGCGCTTCATACAATTGATACGGATCGATCATGAAATCCTTGCGCAGTGCGGGCAAGGCGCAGGCGGCACGCGCCTGCTTCAGGTATTCCGGTGCGCCCTGGAAGAACTGCACGTCGGTCAGCACCGATAAACAGGCTGCGCCATTCTTTTCATAACTGGCAGCGATATCGGCCGGATGGAAGTCGGGGCGTATCACGCCTTTGGATGGCGAAGCCTTTTTGATTTCGGCAATGATGCCGGCCTGTCCTGCGGCTATCTTTGCGCGCAGGCTGGCTTCAAAGCCACGGATAGCTGCACGCGCTTCTTTATTGCCTTCCACTTCGTCGCGCAGGCTGGCCAGGCTGCGGTATTTTTTCGCAGCAGCGACTTCGTCGGCTTTGACGTCGAGGATTTTATTGAGGATATCGGACATAGATGTTATTGCTACCTTAAATGGCGGGTGCTGCTCAGGCTTTGCCGAGCGCTTGCGTAACCTGCACGAATTGTTCGAGCTTGGCGCGTGCTGCACCCGATGCAATGGCCGCGCGCGCTTTTGCCAAACCGTCGGTGATGGAGCTGGCGACGCCGGCAGCATACAGGGCGGTACCTGCATTCAGCGCCACGATATCGCGCGCCGGGCTGTCGACATTATCCAGTGCTTCAAATATCTTGGCTTTCGATTCCACCGAATTCGCGACCCTCAGGTTGCGGCTGGCGATCATTTGCAGGCCGAAGTCTTCCGGATGGATTTCATATTCGCGGATTTCGCCATTCACCAGTTCACCCACCATGGTGGCAGCACCCAGCGACACTTCATCCATATTGTCACGGCCCCAGACCACGATCGCATGTTGCGCGCCGAGGCGTTGCAGGACGCGTACCTGGATACCGACCAGGTCCGGATGGAAAACGCCCATCAGGATATTCGGCGCACCCGCAGGATTGGTCAGCGGTCCGAGGATATTGAAGATGGTCCGTACACCGAGCTCCTTGCGCACCGGCGCGGCGTGTTTCATCGCAGCATGGTGGTTAGGGGCAAACATAAAGCCGATTCCGGTCTGCGCGATCGATTCGGCGACCAGTTCCGGCTTCAGGTTGATATTCGCGCCCAGCGATTCCAGCACGTCGGCACTACCTGACGATGACGAGACGCTGCGGCCGCCATGCTTGGCGATGCGCGCACCGGCCGAGGCTGCGACAAACATCGATGCGGTGGAGATATTGAATGTGTTGGCACCGTCGCCACCGGTGCCGACGATGTCGAGCAGATTGGTGGTATCGGTCAGCGGTACCTTGGTAGAGAATTCGCGCATGACCTGAGCCGCTGCTGCGATCTCGCCTATGCTTTCCTTCTTGACGCGCAGGCCCATCGTCAATGCGGCGATCATGACCGGCGACATTTCACCACTCATGATCTTGCGGAACAAATGCAGCATCTCATCGTGGAAAATTTCACGATGATCGATACAGCGCAATAAAGCTTCTTGTTCGGTGATCGGCATGACGATGCTTTCTGTATTCAAATGACTCGCTGCAATATCCATCTCAGCGTACGAGGAAGTTTTTCAGCAGCGCATGCCCGTGTTCGGACAGGATCGATTCAGGGTGGAATTGCACGCCCTGAATATCGAATTCCTTATGGCGTACGCCCATGATTTCACCGTCGTCTGTCCATGCGGTGACTTCCAGGCAGTCCGGCAGCGATGCGCGTTCGATCGCCAGCGAGTGATAGCGAATCACGGTGTATGGTGATGGCAAATCCTTGAATACGCCGACACCGGTATGTGTGATCTGCGAGGTCTTGCCGTGCATGACTTGCTGTGCCCGCACTACCTTGCCGCCGAATGCCGCACCGATCGCCTGATGCCCCAGGCAGACGCCGAGGATAGGCAGCTTGCCTGCGAATTGCTGCAGGATAGGTACCGACACACCGGCTTCATGCGGTGTGCAAGGGCCGGGCGAAATGCAGATACGCTCAGGATTCAGCGCTGCGATTTGTTCCAGTGTGATCTCGTCATTACGCACGGTGTGCACGTCTTCGCCCAATTCGCCGAAGTATTGCACCAGGTTGTAGGTGAACGAGTCGTAGTTATCGATCATCAGTAACATTTAAATCTCCCCGTCCAAACCGTCTTGTACCTGCTCCGCTGCCCGCAATACCGCGCGCGCCTTGTTCTCGGTTTCCTGCCATTCCATCTCGGGCACCGAGTCGGCGACGATGCCGGCGGCGGCCTGTACATACAGCATGCCATCCTTGATGACGCCGGTACGGATCGCAATCGCCAGGTCCATTTCGCCACCAAAGGACAGGTAGCCGCAAGCGCCGCCATAGATGCCGCGCTTGGTTGGTTCCAGTTCATCGATGATTTCCATTGCGCGCACTTTCGGCGCGCCGGACAAGGTACCGGCCGGGAAGGTCGCTTTTAATACATCCAGATTCGACAAACCTGATTTCAGCGTGCCTTCGACATTGGAAACGATGTGTTGTACGTGCGAGTATTTCTCGATCACGAGTTTATCGGTGACTTGCACGCTACCGGTTTCCGCGATGCGGCCGATGTCATTGCGTGCGAGGTCGATCAGCATCACGTGCTCGGCGATCTCTTTCGGATCAGCCAGCAATTCTTTGGCCAGTGCCGCATCCTTTTCCGGTGTCGCGCCGCGCGGACGGGTGCCAGCCAGCGGACGTATCGTGATTTTCTTTTTATCTTCCGAAGCAGTCTCGTTGCGGACCAGGATTTCCGGCGATGAACCGACGATTTGCATATCGCCGAAATTATAGAAATACATATACGGGGATGGATTCAGCGAGCGCAGCGCGCGGTACAGCGTGAGCGGCGAATCAACATATTGTTTCTTGATGCGCTGACCGATCTGCACCTGCATCAGGTCGCCTGCCATCACGTATTCCTTGGCTTTGGCAACCGCCGCCAGATACGATTCCTTATCGAACTCACGTATCGTTTCAGTGCGTACCGAAGCGGTGGTGACAGGCAACTCGACAGCGCGATGCAACATGGCGCGCAAGTCTTTCAGGCGTTGACGGCCTTTGCTGAAGGCTTCCGGCTGGGTCGGGTCGGCATACACAATCAGATACAGCTTGCCGGACAGGTTGTCGATGACAGCCAGTTCTTCGGTCAGCAATAACTGGATTTCCGGCAGGCCCAGATCATCCTTCGGCGTCGTATGTGCGAGGCGCTTTTCAACGTGGCGTACCGTGTCGTAACCGAAGTAACCAGCGAGGCCACCGCAGAAGCGTGGCATGCCGGGCAGGATAGCTACTTTGTAACGAGCCTGGAATTCCGCGATGAAATCGAGTGGATTGCCTTCCTTGGTTTCGATTACGGCGCCATTCTTGACGACTTCTATGCGCGTGCCGAAGCTGCGCATCAGGGTATTTGCGGGCAGGCCGATGAAGGAATAACGACCGAAACGCTCACCGCCGACGACAGACTCCAGCAGGAAGGAATTCTTCCCGCCATTCTGGGTTTGTGCCAGTTTCAGGTAGAGCGTGAGCGGTGTTTCCAGATCGGCAAAAGCTTCAGCGATCAGTGGAATACGGTTATAGCCTTGCGCGGCCAACGATTTGAATTCGAGTTCAGTCATGTTTCTCTCCGGACCGCTATTGTAGTCGAGCGGCGTGGTAGTTCAAAAAACGTTGCTGATCGCGCAATGGGCGCAGGCGATCAGCGGCAATTGGTGTTTAAGACCAGATTTGCCAGCGTCGCCATAGCCAAGCCTCATGGGCGCCTGGTGATGCGAGTCGTTTTTTGTTGAGAAACATGATGTTTATGTTGAAATTAGGTGGGCTGCTTCGAGCAGCGAAGAAACTATACCATCCGAATCGACGTCTTGTATAGCCTGCCCGTGGTTGTAGCCATACGGCACCGCCAGAACCTTGCAACCCGCAGCCCGTGCGGCCTGCGAGTCATTGACCGAATCGCCGATGGCGACGATTTGCGCCGGTGCCAGCTCAAAATCGGCACAGACCTGCAGCAATTGCATGGGGTCCGGCTTCTTTTTTGCAAAGGAGTCGCCGCCGTAAATGATTTCAAAGTAATCGTGCAGGCCGGTCTTTTTCAGCAGCGGCAGCGTGAAGGCGATGGGCTTGTTGGTGACGCAGGCCAGGCGCAAACCTTTGGCCCGCATTTCCTGCAAACCTTCATGCACACCGGGATAAGCGGTGGCAAATTCACCATTCACATCGAAATAATGCTGCTCGAACAAGGCCATGGCTTCTGCGAAGCGCCGCTCGACCTCGCTTTCAGAGAAATCAACACCTATGGTCTTGCGCACCAGGTTCTCTGCACCCTTGCCGACAAAGCTGATCGCCGTTTCGAGGTCCAATGGCGCGAGGTCCAGCCCTGCACGCATGCGATTGATGGCAATGTGCAAGTCCTGCGCGGTATGCAGCATGGTGCCGTCGAGATCAATAATGACGCCGCGTATGCCGTGCAACATTTTATTTTCAGCTACAGTGCTCAAGCTCAGACTTTCGCCAATTCGCTGCGCATCGCGTCGATCACCGCTTTGTAATCCGGCTTGCCGAAAATTGCGGAACCGGCGACAAAGGTATCGGCACCGGCGCGTGCAGCCGCTTCGATATTGTCGATTTTGATGCCGCCATCAACTTCCAGCATGATGTTGCGGCCGGATTCATCGATCATTTTGCGGACTGCTTCGATTTTCTTCAGTGTGTGCGGAATGAAGGATTGACCACCAAAGCCCGGATTGACCGACATCATCAGGATGATGTCGAGCTTGTCCATCACGTGTTCCAGGTGGTTCAAGGGTGTGGCCGGATTGAAGACCAGGCCGGCTTTGCAGCCGTTGTCACGTATCAATTGCAGCGTGCGGTCGATATGCTCGGACGCTTCCGGATGGAAGGTGATGATATTGGCGCCGGCCTTGGCAAAGTCAGGAATAATGCGGTCTACCGGCTTGACCATCAGGTGCACATCGATAGGCACTTGCACATGCGGGCGGATCGCTTCACAGACCAGGGGCCCGATGGTCAGATTAGGAACATAATGGTTATCCATTACGTCGAAATGGATGATATCGGCGCCGGCCGCGACGACATTGCGTACTTCTTCGCCAAGGCGGGCGAAGTCGGCGGAGAGGATGCTGGGGGCGATGCGGTAGTTTGGCATGGTCGTGACTTTGCTAAAGAAGCCGCTATTTTACCCGCGACTCCGCCGTGCCGCCTTGCATGCTGCGGGAATTTCGTGTGCAATGGCTTGTTGCCCTATATATATGAACCTGGGCAGCGGCGGAACGACCTATATAAGAGAAGCAGGGAACTTGCAGCGCAAAAGGAATCAAATGGCATCTTATGAATTTACCGTGACTATCAATACGCAATACCTGGAGGAACAGTCCGATCCGGCCCGTTCCAATTATGTATTTGCCTATGCAGTGACGATCAAGAATACGGGGCAGGTCGCGGCGCAGTTGATTTCGCGCCACTGGCTGATTACAGACGCCAACAACCATGTGCAGGAAGTGCGCGGCCTTGGGGTGGTGGGGAATCAGCCTTTATTGCAGCCGGGTGAGCAGTATGAATACACCAGCGGTATGTCGATGGCGACACCGCAGGGTTCCATGGCCGGGGATTATTTCTGCGTTGCCGAGGATGGCGAGCAGTTTGAAGTGAAAATTCCCGAGTTTGTCTTGTCCCTGCCGCGTACCCTGCATTAATCCTGCGACTTGTTCTGGCCGTCTTCCTGCGGCGGTAAAGACTTTTGTGCTGGTGGCTGTGTTGGCTTTCTGCCGGAAAACATGGTCCACCACACTATAAAGAACAGTAAAAACAGCGCGATTCCCGCTTCAACCAATAATAGCCACATTGCTTATTACCCCTATGTCATTTATTCGCCTTAGTTTACTCGCATCCCTCCTGCTCGGCCTTGTTTCCTGTTCCACGCTTCCGCCTCCGCCGGAAAAACCGGTGGTGCCGCCGAAACCAGTAGTCACGCCGGGTGATTTGCCGAAAACCGAGATCGGGCCGACGCTGCGCCCGACTACCTATGCCGCCGTGCCGGGATGGCGTCAGGATAATCTGCGCGAAGCATGGCCTGCTTACGCGTCATCGTGCTCGGTGCTGATACGTCGTGTGAACTGGAAGAGCGCATGTACTGCAGCAGCGAATGTAGACACTAATAATAGCGAAGCAATCCGCCAGTACTTTGAAACTTACTTCACACCGTACGAAGTGCGTAATCCGGATGGCTCGGATAATGGCCTGGTGACCGGTTACTACGAACCTTTGTTGCGTGGCTCGCGTAAACGCGGCGGTCCATACCAGACGCCTTTGCATCGTACGCCGGACGATATCCTGACGATTGAACTGGCCAGCGTCTATCCGGAACTCAAAGGCATGCGTTTGCGCGGCCGCCTGGTCGGCAATAAAGTCGTGGCCTATCCATCACGTGCGGAAATGGCGCAATCGAATTCGCTGGCCGGCAAGGAAATCCTGTGGGTCGATGACCCGATTGAAGCTTTCTTCCTGCAAGTCCAGGGTTCGGGCCGCGTGCAATTGGCCGACGGCAAGGAAATCGTGCGGGTCGCCTATGCAGATCAGAATGGCCAGCCGTATAAATCCATCGGTCGCTACCTGGTCGACAAAGGTGAAATGACGCTGGACCAGGCTTCGGCGCAGAGCATCAAGGCCTGGGTGATCGCCAATCCGACGCGCCAGCAGGAATTGCTGAATGCGAATCCTAGCTATGTCTTCTTCAAGGAAGAAAAAGTGACGGATCCAAGTGTCGGGCCGAAAGGTGCGATGGGCGTACCTTTGACGCCGCAACGCTCAATCGCGATCGATCCGCAATATATACCGATGGGTGCGCCGGTCTTCCTCTCGACGACGCAACCGAACAGTAATGCCTTATTGCAACGCCTGGTGATGGCACAAGACACCGGCGGCGCCATCAAGAATGCCGTGCGTGCTGATTACTTCTGGGGTTTTGGCGCGCAGGCCGGTGAGCAGGCTGGCCGCATGAAGCAGCGCGGTACGATGTGGGTGCTATTGCCTAAGTGATGTCTGAATAATAAGAATGTAGTCTACGCAGTCCATCTATATAAGGAGCGATTTCATGCAATACGAAAATATTCTGGTCGAAATCCACGGCAAGGTTGGCTTGATCACCTTGAATCGTCCTGCTGCGCTGAATGCGCTCAATGACAAATTGATGGATGAGCTGGGTTTGGCGCTGCAATCCTTCGATGGCGATGACGATATAGGCTGCATGATCATTACCGGCAGTGAAAAAGCCTTTGCGGCCGGTGCTGATATCGGTGCGATGGCTACTTATACATATATGGATGTATATAAAGGCGACTACATCACGCGTAACTGGGAGCAAATCCGCAGTGTGCGCAAGCCGGTTATCGCGGCAGTTGCCGGTTATGCACTGGGTGGTGGTTGCGAACTGGCAATGATGTGCGATTTCATCATTGCGGCGGATACGGCCAAGTTCGGCCAGCCTGAAATCAAGCTCGGCATTATTCCCGGCGCCGGTGGTACGCAGCGTTTGCCGCGCGCAGTGTCCAAAGCGAAAGCGATGGACCTGTGCCTGACTGCGCGCATGATGGATGCGGCGGAAGCAGAACGTGCGGGTTTGGTTTCGCGCGTAGTGGCTGCAGATAAGTTGCATGAAGAAGCATTGGCGGCGGCAACTGTTATTGCCAATATGTCCCTGCCTATGGTCATGATGGTCAAAGAGTCTATTAATCGTGCATACGAGACGACGCTGGCCGAAGGTGTGCAGTTCGAGCGCCGTTTATTCCACAGCACCTTTGCTACAGCGGACCAGAAGGAAGGAATGCAGGCGTTTATAGAGAAGCGCGCAGCGCATTTCAAGAACAGTTAATAGCGCCTGAAAAAACTAAATTGAAGTATTTCAAAATTATTTCAGGAAAGCGCTTGCCAACTTCAAAGAAGCTTTGCTATAGTTCGGCTCCCGTCGCAGAA